>NZ_JACHCM010000004.1 GCF_014200755.1 Rhodanobacter sp. ANJX3
CGCCGTTGCTGCTAAAAACCTTGGTGGTAGCATCCTCGTCCTGCAGTGTGTAGGTAGCCGAGGCGCTGTTGTAGGTTAGCGTCGCCAGATTACCGCCGCCGCTTTCGGTAAACGGGCCCTTGCCTGCCGTCCCATTGAAAAGGATGGTCGAGCCATCGGCACGATAAAACTTGACGCCTGGGCAAGGACCGCCGTTGTAATTGGGGTCATAGGCGCAGGCCGTGTCCAGTGAATAGTAGGAATCGTCCGACCAAAGATTGATCCCCCGATTATGATAATAAAGCTCGTATTTCAACCCCATCTCACCAGGCAATGAAAAGAGGGGATATGTCTCGAGTTTGGTGCCTTTGCTTACGTCAATGGGCTGTCCCTGATAATTTCCGCTACAAGGACCACCGCTCTTGTCTTTGCTGGGGTCGGTGGAAGAGGCGGGATTATTGAAGGAAAACAGGTGAGCACCGTTACCGAGGCCCCAGGGTACGCTGCCGGAACTTGATGGCGTCAGCGAAAAACCCTGCCCGTAATGGGATGCTGCGTCAAAGGGTTGAGGCGGGAGGGCATGCGCAGTCACTTGCGTCGTTGGGTCGTTTTCAAAAACGTCCGCCCCATTAATTTGCTCGGAACGGTGCGGGCCATCCACTTGAGCTATCGCTATTTGCGACACGCCAATGAAAACGCAAACTGTTATCAAGATTGCTTTGAAGCGAGGTTTAAACACGGGGTCCCTTCCATCCGTAGCTTTGAGCATAAAAAAGCGCTGCGTGGTCACGCGGCGGCGTAATTAAAGGCGAACTGATCCTTCGGCCACGAACAATTCCCCGGCCAACGGCAAGTTAAGAACAAACGGTATTTCGCATGGGCGCCCAGATCGGTCGCCGCTGTCGAAGCAACGCAGCAGGGCAAATTCGGCCTGTCGAGTTACGTGCCCCAATGACAACGTCCCTATCATTACGATTCCCTTTGATCCCCTTTGGACGACTCGCTGCTGCCGCAATGAGTCATCGCCCAATTTTGCTCCCGCCAGGCAGGTCGTTGTCAACAACATTTATTCGATGCCGCCGCCCCTCGTCCGAATCGAAGATCCCGGCACAGGGTTTTATCGGCTTATCGTTGCGGACCATGGTTCGTGCGCCGAACCGACCCAGAGACTCTAATCCACCGAAACATGACGCCCCACACGCCTTCTTGTTAGTGCCGCGACCAGGTTAGCTAGCTGATCCGCTCCGCTAGCTATGTTCCATATCTCTGCAGTGACCCGCAGCGATCTCCTCCGGCACATGGCGCACACCGAGATATTCGATCAGTAGAAGCCACCGATCAAGATCAGCACGTCGGCATCCCGTCCAGCGCGGGGCCATCGGCCAGCGACAGCCGGTTGCAAGCAGCCATTGCATGCCGCAAAGCGCTCCCCGAGAGGGACAGCAATGGCATCGTTGCGACGAAAACGGCCGGGAGGCAGGAGGAATGAACGGTTGGCTATTTTTCCTGAGGGTCGGTTGGCTCCCTCTCGCAGGATGCGGCGCGGGCGAGCAGAAGGCTGCTTTCGCGTGTGTTGCGGGTAAGGGCGGCGGCGCGTTCAAACTCGACGCGGGCTTCGGAGCGGCGGCCTAATTTATAGAGCAGGTCGGCGCGGACGCTGGGCAAAAGATGGTAGCGCGCCAGTGCGGGCTCGCCTGCCAAGGCATCGACGAGCGCGAGGCCCGCCTCGGGGCCGTCGGCCATGGAAACGGCGACGGCACGATTGAGTTCGATGACGGGAGAGGGATGGACCTGAGCGAGCTCGGTGTAGAGGACGACAATGCGACGCCAGTCGGTTTCCGCTGGCGTGTGCGCGCGGGCGTGGCAGGCGGCTATCTCGGCTTGAAGCAGATAGGTGCCGCGGTTGGCGTCGATTCGGCGAGCGCGCTGGATGGCTGTCAGTCCCCGACGGATGAGCAACTGATCCCACTGGCTGCGGTTTTGCTCCAGCAGCAGCACCGCCTCGCCGGTCGCCGTGACGCGGGCGCGCGTCCGCGAGGCCTGGATCTCCATCAGGGCAACTAGTCCGTGGACTTCGGATTCGGCGGGCATGAGTTCAGCGAGGATGCGACCGAGGCGAAGCGCGTCCTCGCAGAGCGAGGGGCGCATGAGGTCGTCGCCGCTGGTGGCCGAGTAGCCCTCGTTGAAGATCAGGTAGATGACTTCGAGCACGGAGGAAAGTCGGGTAGCGAGCTCCGGGCCGTGGGGCAACTCGAACGGGATGTGCTTGTCGGCGAGGGTGCGCTTGGCGCGCACGATGCGCTGAGCGATGGTGGGTTCGGGTGTCAGGAAGGCACGCGCGATTTCCTCGGTGGTGAGACCGCCAAGGAGACGCAGTGTGAGTGCTGCACGCGACTCGGCGGGCAGCACGGGATGACAGGCGATGAAGACGAGGCGCAGGAGATCGTCGCCGATGGTGTTGTCGAGCGCGCCGTCGAGATCGGGCGAGGTTTGCTCGAGCACGTCGAGTTCGCGCGCAAGCGCTTCGTGCTTGCATCTGGCGACGGCGTTATGGCGGAAGAGATCGATGGCGCGGCGTTTGGCGGTGGCGGTGAGCCAAGCGCCGGGATTGTCGGGGACGCCGGATTGCGGCCACTGTACGAGGGCGGCGAGAAGCGCCTCCTGCGCCAGGTCTTCGGCCAGACCGACGTCGCGGGTAAAGCGAGTCAGGCCCGCGATGACTCGGGCGGACTCGATGCGCCAGACGGCTTCGACAATGCGGTGGTGATCGGTAGCAGCCACGGCTACCGATCACATCAGCTTTCAACAGGGCGTGCAATAGCAGCTACGTGTTCGATGTCTGATCCGGCAGCTCGGCGCGACGACCTACTTTGTACTGAATCTCTTCTTCGGAAAGCAGCGGAGCGAAATCTTCCATCTCGAAGATTTGGCGGATCTCGATTTCCGAGTCCCCGTAGTGAGGGTTGGGGCAGCGCTTGACCCACTCGATAGCCTCCGCCAGAGACTTCAGCTGCCAGATCCAGAAGCCGGCGACGAGCTCCTTGGTCTCCGCGAACGGGCCGTCGACGACGGTCCGCGATTTGCCGGAAAATTTGACGCGCGCCCCTTTGCAGCTGGGTTGGAGTCCATCCATGGCCAGCACGACGCCGGCCTTGATCAGCTCTTCGTTGAACTTGCTCATGTCGGCCATGAGCTGCGGATCGGGAAGTGCGCCTTCTTTTTCGGACTCGGCGGTTGCTTTGACGATAACCATGAATCGCATGGGGAAATCTCCTGTGGTTGTTCGTGATAGGGGCGCTCTAGGCGTTGGCCATTTGTTTACAACGGTGAACTCAGATGGATAGCGGCATGGACTGGCTGTCGCTCGCTTTCGAACGGGCTCACTGTTGATACGTCGAACGACGCAGGGGCTAATCGACACGACATCCGAATGTAAATCGATTATTTTTCGGCAAGGCGGAGCATGGCCCCATTTCGGCGTCGATGGAGGCTGGCTTAACCCAGGATGGCACTTCGTCCCCTTTGATCGGCCTCGATTTTGATCGGCCGCGATGCGAGCCATGTCAAAGCGGCCTCTGGCGATACCGGCACGGCACATGCAGCGCCGTGCGGATTACCTGCGAAAGCCACGCGGCGTCGTGGCGCGAGAATCAGGCAAACAGTCGCGTATGCCCAGCCCCAACGCGAACAGGCCGACAGCCGCCAACGGCGTGGCCGCGGCGGCAGACCCTTGTCCAGCGGACGGCACAACCGCCTCACAAACAGCGCACAACGCCCGAATCAGTACGCCATGAACGTCACGAACCCGCCAAGCCCCAACCGCTGTAGCTCAGCCCTATAGCCGATTTCGCCAGCCGTTGTTCCATGGCGGGTGACGACTAGACCGGCTCGAGCGTCTCGATGGCACGCGGTCGCATTGGCACGCGTTCCCCGGGCGCCAATGCCGCCGGGGCCGTGGGCTGGGTCGGATGGGTTCGACCCAGCGTGATGTTTTTCCCGGCTCGCACGTAACGGTTGGCGAACGTCCAGATCTCGCCCGTTTCGGTGATCAGCACCACCCAGTAAAGGTCGGATTCCGGGCCGTAGTCCAGCATCACGTGTGCAAAACCCTCGCCTTTGGGTGTGTTCATGGGCAGGGGCGGATTGAGCTGGATCATTGGAGGGTCTCCCGAATGTGTCCTTACGTTGGCTTTCGGGCGGTGAATGCGCCGAGAAACAATTGCATAGGCTCACTTCATTCTTCTCGCCGGCTGACATGGCAAAACCGAAGAGACCGAACCAGAAGACCCGGCGCGCGTCGCCTTGGCCTTTTCGTCTTCGTTACCGACCGATCGACGCCGTGTGCAACCTACGCGGCGATAAGTTCAAGGCGATGGACGCGCATCGATGGCGTGTGTCATTCGCCAAAGCGTGCGCATCCCATCAGGGACGGCGGCAAGGCGTGGGGTGCACTTTCCAGCCGCCGAAAACGTGCATTCGAGCGGACCCGCTTATTGGGGAGCAAGAAACTTGGACCCGGCAAACTCCGTCGCAGCGCCCCGTCAACGAGCGATAAAGGTACTGATCAGCCGACCGGCATCAAATCGGCCGTAAACAGCCGCCAGTGCTTATCGCCACCTTCAACGCAGAGATAGTTGTTTGTGCGTTGGCTTATGGATTCGTCTTTAGCGAGCATTTGAGCGAAAGCGAGGGCATCTGTGCGCGACACGAACCGCTTTTCTCCGTCTCGCGGAATGGGCACAGTCCAACCATGCGCGGCATCCGGATTGAAGGGAATGTCGAAAATCTCCATCGGTCGTTCCTCCGGCAAGTACCTTCCACGCTAGGCTCGCTACGGTGAATAGCCTGTGCAGAGAGACACGTAACGGGTGTCTTCGGGCCAGCGCTCTGCCATGTGCTGCCACGCGTTAGCATCCTCATCGGGGTGTGCGGCACGCAGTAGGTTTCATAGCCTTCGGCGATGCCGGCGTCGTTTCCGCACAGCCTCGAGATCGCGGCAAAACCCTCCATGTCGGCGGTCATGAGGGACAGGTTGCCTTTCAGCTGAAGTCGTCCGCCTGAGTGACCAAAGACTTGCTATGACGCAGGCTGACTATGCTCGACAGCTAAAGCCAGCGACTGGCCGACCGCAAGGGATTGCCACTGCTCCGTCAGCGCCAGGATTCGCTGGCGCACAGCATCGACGTCATCCGCGTCCAAGGCCAAAGGCGCGCATTGGCGAGCGCGGCAAGTGACCCGATACAAGTCGAGCATGTCGGTCGGGGAGCTGCTCCACCCCGACCAGCCGTCCGCCTGAAATACTTCGACCAGACGCTCCACCCCATCGCTCTCGGCATCGGCCTGCATCTGGAACGAGGCCGCCTCACCATCGAGCACGCGACCGACAAAGCCCCGCTTGTGCAATGTGTGCTCAACCGCGTAGTGGACCATGTCATGCGGAACGATGCCTTGCTTGGGGCAAGCCATGCTTTCGACGACAGCGCCATCCCGGATCACGTCCATCGTGTCGTGTTTTCCCGATCCCTTGGTAAAGATGAGTTGCATGATGGGCGCTCTATCGCGGAAATGGAGCGGCGGCCAAGCCGTCCGCTTTGAACGAAATATCAGAACTCAACGACACGTACATCGCCGGCGAGCTCACGTGAAAGTTGCTCTGCAAGAAGGATAGCGTCTTGAAGCGTCTCGTCTGAGCCGTGGGATGCCGTGAGCATGGCATAGGGTTTCGATCCGTCCCCGATGCACAGCTCATCAATGATGTCCTCGATCCTCGAGGCATCGATGCCGACCACCCCGACATAACTGACCCGCTCTTGGATCCATTGCGCCACGATCGCATCGAGTTCCGAGCGATAGCCGTGCAGTGAGTGAAGAATAATCTTGGACGAAGTGGCCATTGAGTGACAACGCGCGAATGGAGCGGCGGCCAAGCCGTCGGCTTTGAAGAAGTGGTCACGCCTCACGCGGGAAACGTGATTCGTACGGTGGATCGGCTTGCTCCCATTGCGCATCCACGTCGATGAGGTACGCATGGACATACTGCAGATCTACGGAAGGCGGAATGTCGACCGATATGTAGCCGCCAGTGGCGCCCTCGTAGCTGCATCCCATTGCGACGAGACGTTGCAGCAACAGCTCTGAAGCGTTGCCGTAGGAAACCGGCGGATCGACGATGATGCGGATGGTTCGATGGCCAGACCGCGTCACCACGGATTGGAACGTCGCCATGCCTTCGCGTGCGTCGAACGGCGCCCATACCGTGTCCTGCCAGGAGAGGCCGTAGGCGTAGAACGGGGAGTTGTCCAGTTTGTAATGGTCGTTGCCGATCGGCGTTGCCCAAAGCGTCTCGACGTTGGCTGCTCCCTCATGGTCTGGGACACGAAACACCACTTTCGCTGTCGGTTCGCCGCTCATCGAGTGAAGCCGACTCGGCGACTTTTCGCTTGGTCAATCATCATGCTGCACCAGCCAAAGAGTGACGACAAGAAAACCACGATATCTTCTGAAAGCGTCATGCAGGGGCCGGTATCGAGTTCTGACGATGAATCCAGGTTTGAAGACCCACCAGTAGCGGCGGTTGTCACCCCACAGCTCATTCGCCCCACGACTCATTGACGACGGCGCGCTTTCCATGAAACTCGAACACGACACGGTCGTCGTTGAACCATTGGCGACACATCGGCAACTCCCGGCGTTGCGCGCAGAAGCCGCACGAGTGGACCAAGCGTAAGCCACGTGCTCGCAATCTCGAAACCACGAAAAGAACCCTCCTCTCTGCGTAGGGGATAGGTCTTCATGATGGCTGGCGATTTATGCCTACTCGAGTTGCCTTGTAACCACGGCGAGCGGAAGAGGAATGACCACGCAGGCGCCGAACACTCCAACCGACAGAAACCATTGACGCCGATACGGCGGCAAGGCGAGTGCCAAGGCGCCTGACCGCTTTCGCTTTACGCCTCGTCGGTCGAGGCGGAGTCGAGAAACGCCATAAGCTGTTGCATCCCCGGGGAGGCGGCCGAGTGATCCTGGGCCCACGGCATCTCACGCTTCCACTGCTCCTGGCTCAGCTTCTGGATGACGCTGGCGGGCGCGTCTCGAAAACCCATGAACCACTTGCGGAAGAACCGTTGCGGCACCCGACGGCGCTCCAGTTCGACCAGCTCGTGGTGAAGGGTGGAACGGCGGATGCGCTCGTAAACGTCTTCCACATCGGCCGGGTGGCCTTCGAAGTATTGGAAAAACTGGCTGTCGCCATACAGCAGCACGCCAGTCACGTCTTTCTCCGCATTGTGAGTGCGCGCGTCCATCAGCAGCCGGTCGAGATCGGCCGGCTGCATCGGCCGGGCCGAGCGGCTCATGTATACAACGCCAATCATGTCCATCGACTGCGGCTCTTGAAGATCGGTAGCCGCCTATATTGACCGGTGCCTGGGGCGGCTGCAAATTCACAGCGTGTCCGGCCATCCCCGAAACATGGCATGCCACGCTCGGCAGATCTTGAGGGCATCGATTATCGAAACCCTGCCGGGCATGGCCGCACAACGGTGCGACCCACGCTAATCGCGACGGAATTTTTGCACGAGAATGTCGAGTCGAGCCTCTGCGCCGGCCGCCGGGATGCGCTCGGATTTTGCAAAAACGACCAGGCCGTGCAGCGCGCTCCAAAGCACTTCGGCTAAAAATACCGGCTGCTGTCGATCGGGCCCCAGCGCAGCGACCAGCTCGGCAAAGGACGCACGCAGAGCGGGCGGCGTGTGCTCGCTGGCGAATTGGATCTGGGTCGGCAAGACGAACATGGCCTCGTAAACGACCGCGTTGGAGCGAGCGAAATCGAGGTAGGCGGCACACACATTGCGCAGGACATCCGGCTTGCCTTTCTTTTTCGCCGTTTCCTTCTGCAAGCGCGCCGCGAGCTCCTCGAACCCTTTCGTCGCCACGGCGGCCATGATGTCGGCCTTGCCTTTGAAGTGGCTGTAGAGAACCGGCTGGCTGTAGTCGATCAGCGCGGCAAGCCGCCGTGTGGTCACGGCGTCCCACCCTTCGGCTTCGGCCAATTGGCGCGCTGCCGCCAGAATGAGTTCGTAGCGCTCCATGCGCTGGTTTTTTCTGCGTTCGGCGATGGTCATTCGCCCAGCCTATCGGCAGAAGAATAATTGTCAACGCTAGATTAGTGTTGACATGTTTTCTGTCAGTGCTAGTATTTCTGCAACTGACAGGAGATTCCAATGCTACATATCGGGTACGTGCTCTGCGGCCTCATCGCGGCCGGCATTCTTTTTCTCGGATCGCGCTTTTGGTGGAGCCCTGCCGCCGCGTCGGCAGAGTTCGGCATCGCCCATTCGCCACCGCCGTCGACCGGGCTGACCGCGTGGCTGTCCGTCAAGGGCACGCGGGATATCGCTGCCGGACTTTTTGTCGTGCTGCTCATGACGAATGGATCGCCGCGGCTGCTCGGCGAATTCATGCTGGTGGCGAGCCTCATCGCCTTTGGCGACATGGTGACCGTGCTTCGATCGGGCGGAAGCAAAGGCTTAGCTCTGGGCATGCATGGCTTTACAGGCTTGGTCATCGTCGCCACCGGCGCATGCCTGATCTTCGGCGCGAAGTAAAAAACTCATCCCCTCACTGACAACTGAAAAGGACCAAAACAATGACAAACGCAATGACAACGGATCTGGTCAAGCTCGGACATCTCTTTGCCGACATCATGACCAGCCACGATCTGTCGCGCCTCGACGAGATCAAGGCACCCGACTACGTAAACCACAACGCCTTCGCCGAACCGGGACTGGAGGGTTCGAAGAAAGTGTTGGGAGCCATCATCGCGGGCGTGCCCGACCTCAAAGTCACGGCGGAAGACGTCTTCGCGTCGGCGGATGGCTCGCGCGTCGTCGGCCGTTACCGGTACGAGGGCACGCATACCGGAAACCTCCTCGGCTACCCCGCCACGGGCAACCCCTTCGTCATGCGCTCGATCGATATCTGGCGGGTCGAGAACGGCCGTTTTGTCGAGCATTGGGACGAGCTCAACACCCTCGACGTCTTCATTCAGATGGGCGCCGTGCAGCCGCCTCGCCAGCCGTAACTCTATACGTCCGCAGCGAGGCGATGCCGGGACGGTAGCGAAGCGCATCGTTGTCGGACGTCCAGTGCCGCGCAGCGTCGTGACGATCGGGCCGGCAGATCAGTTTTATCGGCGCCGTATCGGTTCGTCCGCTGTCGCACACGCGATGCCTGCCGCGACCTGCACGTACCCGTGGTTGCCGACGGCACCCTCGCCCTCTTCTATCCGCCACAGGAATCCATCATGCGAACCTTTGAACTTCGGGTCTACACGATGCGCACGAAAGAGGCGCTCGATTTTTACGTCGGGACCGTCTTTCCCCGCCACCTTCACAATTTTCCCTCGTTCGGCGTCGAGGCTCACGGCGTATGGACGGCCAAGGCCGATGTCACGCCCCGAGCCTTCGTGCTGGTTTCCTACGCAGAGGGCGACGATCCTGGCGAGGTCGCGCAGCGCTACATACAAAGCCCGGAGGCGGCGAACGACGCGCGCGGCTTCGATGTCGCCGACATCCTGGGTGTCGAATCGACGGTCTTGATGCCGGCGGCGGGGTCGCCATTCGGATAATCGCAATGGTGTGGCGGAAAAGCACACGCGTTATCGTCGTCTGACTCGCCAGCTGGCAGGCTCGCCGAAGGCAACGCTGGTCTGGATAAAGAACGCCTGGCGAACCATCGCGGATCGAGCGGCAGAGCCAACACTCACCATGGCGAATTTCGGGCGAGCTACTCGTGGCCGCCTTCCGCTGGAGATGCGATATGCACGATGAAGTCTGCAAACAGCCTTCGGGCAAATTTATCCCCGTCGTCGATTTTTCTCGCTGCGAAGCCAAAGGGCCTTGCGTGGAGGTATGCCCTTACGACGTGTTCGCCATTCGCAGCATCGAACCCGCCGACTACGCCAAGCTGGGATTTTTATCGAAGCTTAAAAATCGCGTTCACGGCGGAAGAGTCGCCTACACGCCCAACGCGGATCAATGCCGCGCGTGCGGCCTGTGCGTCAAGGCGTGTCCGGAGCACGCCATCAAGCTCGTCAAAGCAATTGCCTGATTTTTGCGTGCGCGCTGCCGCGAGTGCGTAAGGCGGTTAGCGGCCGAGCCGTTCGGACCGATAGAAACGCTCGAGTTCGCGCGTCGTTGCCAGCCTGATCTTCGGCAAGCTGATACGGTCGAATAGTTCTTTGTAGCGCCGGCGGTTCTCTCGGGTAACGATCGCGATATGGCGGATCATCGCCCATCGGACGCTGTTCCGGCTCCCCTCGAGATCGCCGGGCCGATCGCGCTCGAACCACGATCGGCGGAGGTAGCGTAAAAGGCTGGTTGCGGTTGCGGCGTCCAGCAGGATGAATCCGGTTGCCCGTGCCAGCCGCTGCGGCAGGCAGCGAGAATAGTTGCCCTCCATGACCCAGCTCGCGCCCACAATCGCCTCATCGTGCCGGGCGATGAACTCTTCGGGCGGCCGAGGCTGCCAATTCGTTTGCGGGAAATGGTAAAGCTGGTCCAGGTGGATGGGTGTCAGCCCGCGCGCCCGCCCGATGGCGGCCGCCAAAGTCGACTTGCCGCTGTTCGACGGCCCCATCACGCAGATACGCGGTCCGAGAGAATCAAGAATCATAAGTACGGGCTCGATACTCGGTCATACATTGGGGACGAAAGGCATGCCGCGACGATGGCCACTGTTCCATCGAATCACCTGATGGAACAGCCAGGACATCCCTCACCATCGCGCATGGACCCGCTCGGTGGGTTCGCGTGAAAACGTAAGGAAACCCCAACTCTGCCCCCACTTCCGGATCGGATATTACTTCGATGTCGCTGCCGACTTGATGAACTCGACGCGCCTGAAACGCAGCGCCGACCAATCGTCATCGATGGCCAACGCGCGAACCGTATCGAATCCCAAACGACGAATGACGCGCCACACCGTATCCCGGTTGAAATCGCACGTGTACTTTTTGGACGTGCCCTTCGGATAGGCGAACCACAGCAACGCGTCACCCTTGAGTTTGTCGGCAAGGGCCGGGGAAATAGCGTCGACCTCGCTCTGCCGCTTGGCGAACACGAGCGCAAAAGAAACGGCCTCTACCTTCTGAAGATCGCGCAGCACGGCAACACCGTTAAGCGCGGCCAGCTCGGCCCGAAAGACGCCGGCGCGTTGACCACCACGATCTCCCCGTGGTCTTTAAGGTTTAGCTTCTCGAAGACCGAACCCATGCCGAGCTCCTGAGATGGCTTGATGCCGAAATAGCTGTGCAAGGCAATGTCCACCCCGCGCGAATCACCATGCGGTAACTGCCAGCGACCGACATCAGGGAACGCGAGGATAGTGCGGAATGGCCTGACTCAGGCAAACCCACGGCTGTGCACTGGCCGTCCAGATGTCCAGCATCGGCTGAAACGCCGACGCGTCATCCAGGCTAGCAAAGCGCACAGACTGGAATCCCGGGTTGGCATCGCCGCGCGTGAACAACGGCGAGCCGCACTCAGGGCAGAAGCTGCGCGTCGCGAGCGCGCCGCTGCCCGCGCGCACCGAATACGTTTTCGGCGTGCCGGTGATCTCCATATCCGCGGCCGCCACGATAAAACCCGACGCGAACGGCGCACCGCTGGCACGCTGACAATCCAGACAGTGGCAATTGAGCATGGCGATGGGCGCACGTGAACACACGTAACGAATCGCCCCACAGGCGCACCCGCCGGAAAAGGGAGCCGTCATACCGAAGTTTCCTTGCTGCCTGACGCTTCAAAAAAGATATCAGGAAAAACTCGACTCAGTCAGTGACGCACTCAATTTGTCCCTGACACTTTATCCGCCTCTGCCAGGTTGTCCTTAACCGCAAGGGTACCCGGAGGCTGCCGCTCTTGCGAAGCGAACGCTGCTTCTTTCCACACTCTCTTGAAGATGCCCTTGAGTGCCGGCTTGAGATGCGCCAGCGTCTGCTCCTGGGGCGCGCCCATCGCAATGGAAACGATGGCCTGCATATGCAGCACTTCCGGCTCGGAGACATAGCCTTGCTGGCGCCAACGCCAGCCGCTGGTGCGGCCATCGGAGAAGTGACTGAAATGGAAGCGCGTATTGGCAAGAAATACGCCGAAGCCCAGATAGACGGCCGCGAGGTCGGTGGCGATTTCCCACACGTCCCAACCGCCCGGCGGCGGCTCCGGAAAACGTGCCGTGCGGTAGTGCGCCAACTCGTGAGCGAAGGTCGCCACTAGCGCGACCGGGTCGGCCAACTGGTCCGGATGGTAAGTGATCAACGCACCCTCGTCGCCCAATGCGCGATACGTCCCCGCGGGTGACTGCGGTGCACCCTGCACGAACGCATACGTAGAGACCCTCGGGTCAGGATCGCCCTCCTGCAGCTGTAACGCGCACGGCCAGTCGGCCATGCCCGCATGCGCCTTGACCTGCTCGAAGACCGCTTCGGCAAAAGCCGCGTCGTGCCTTCCTCGCTGGGGAAAGAACTCCCGCGTCGGCAGAATGAGCCTGCGCGAACGCAAAGCTTCCAGTCCACCCGTATGCCGCACCAACCAGTCGAAGCAGTCAAACTGCCATGCCGTCAACTCGGCATCGAGCAGCGCTTCCTTGCGAAACCATCCGAACATGGAACCCCCGAACGTCAAAGCGATGCGTTTTAGCCTGGAGCATATTCAAGTTTATAAAAGAGATATCACGACCGCTTCTCAAAGTCTTCTTCTAGCTTGTTCCTGATACCTTTTCACGAGGCGGAAAGTCTATTCTGACCCTTGTTTCTCCAGAGCTCGTTGAAACCGCGGTACCCGGCAATCGAGAGTGACTTCAAAAAGCTCAAGGGGAACCTCCAAGGTTAAGCGGTGCAGCTGGGTTATGTTGTCGACATACCATAAGCGTGGCTTGATATATGCGCAGAGGCTTCAGTGAGTTCTATCGCAGAGCAAACGTTAACTTCGGAAAAGTTGCCTATACAACCTTTCAGTGTGGCGTGCCTCATTGAACCCCCATGCGATCGTCCACACGATGCCGCTGCCGAGATACCTAACGGATTAAACGAACTGCTCTCGGCAGCGCTTGAGATAACTTGTGACACCTATCTATCGCGTTTCTGCAGATAACAAATACATCGCCAGCGAAAATCTGACCTCAGCGCAGGCGCCTACGCAGAGTCGACTCGGTGTCTTCGTCACTGGCTTCTCGCTCGTAAGTTCTGACAATGCCCATGAGCAACTTTGAGGATACAAACGGATGTGAGATCTGCAACGCCTTGGCCCAACCCCGGTACTTCTCCGCCAAGCCCCGTTCCTGGTCACCACCTTCACCCCGCCAGTGGACACCCCGCAAGTTGTACAAGCCCGTATGTGCGCCATGCATCATGTCCTCAAGTTGCAGTTCTTCCATGACATCGCGGACAGGCTTGCAAGGCCACACCCCGTCCTCTCCGGCTGGAGCGTGTGCCAAGAGCTTGCCAATCGATACATCGGCAATTTCCGTCCGATCGAGTTCAGCTGCCATTTTTCGAACCGTCGCGATCCACCTTGAAAGCCGGGATGCGTCTAAGTTGCCTAGATCATCATGGCCAGGGATACGACGGATTGCCTCCAACAGATGATGGCCGCGTTTCGCCATCTCTATTACTCGATCGGGCGCGATTCGGAACGGCTCAGGGTCAGTTTGCTTGTCTCTTCGCGGGTAAGCCCAAACAAGAGCATGCACGTACATTTCCGGATTGGCATCGATATGCCGCTCTAGATTGGGAATGCCATAGCCACCACCCCCACCTCCAAGTTCTCTGAGGCCTTCCATGTAGGCGAACTCCAAGGACGCCATCTTGTCGATGGTAAATCGCCCGCTTGAATCAAGGCGTTTAAAGGCCTCTGCAATATGGTATGTGTCGAGCTGGTACTCACCCGCCTTATCGTTTCCATCTTTGGCGATCGCCGACATCAGGCTAAAGAGCAACTCCACATCGAGAATCTCCAGGTCGTACTTGACACTGTAAAACCCTGCACGCGGACGACGAGCGTTGATCAGCCTCATCACTCCCTCTTGCTCTTCGTCTGCCTCTCCCCGCTTAAAGTTCGGCCTGACCTCTTCCCAATACTTACTCGCAGCTTCCTTTCCGAGGCCGTCAACTAGCTTCCATGTGCTTCTTACAAATGGCGCTAGCATCAACAACCGTGCCCTTTCAAATTCTGAGCGGGTGGCAGAAACAGCCTCAATCACAGCCTGGCGTCTCGCATCGTCCGCAATTGCATGCAGCGCCCCTTCAATTACGTTGGCATACGATGTTATCTCCGACACACCTTGCACCACTGCATCAAATGCTGCCGTCAGGAGCGATTTCAGGTCACTCTCCATCCCTATCGCTTCGGGAGCCAGCACTCCGACAACCCACGACGCACGGCCGCGACTCGCCAGCTCCAGCAACCCCGTAGCCCCCACAGACCCATAAACCTCTCGCAGCGCGCTGATGCGCAGAGCGCGAAGCCTCTTCTCGCGCTCCTGATAGTCGATCTTTTCGACATCTTCTAATTCATCGGCAGATTCATCGACCCAGTGATCCTTGAACAGCCACAGATGCTTGTTGACGATCCCTGTGGGCTCGAGCGCCTGGAACGCTGCCTTAGCTGCGGTCACCAGCGCCTTGTCGCCCCCTTTCCTCTTTTCTTGCAAAGCTGCGCGTCTTGATAACGCAGACGTGCGAATTTTTTCGCGCAATAAGGCTTTGTCTGAGTCACTCGCTGAGCCGACTCCCCAAACAACAACCAAGTCCCACACCCTGACTTGGTGCTCAGGCGACAAGAGCTGCATACGCTCCACCAGATCAGAAAGTGTCTCAAGCGAGTGCTCCGCCCGCGAAAGTGCGAGTTCCACCATGTCGCGCTGAAAAGCGTGGACAGGGCCCCACGTCGGAAACGGCTCTCCAAATCCATAACCATCTGGGCGCCATCGAGGTTTGTGGCTGTAGTGCCCGGATCCGTGATGCACTAACTGGCCCATACAGATCTCCCAGCCAATGCGAGGAAATTTCTGCGCCAGCATCTTCACCACGTTGACACGAGTCTTGTGGTCGGCCGCGGTTTGTGGCATCCATGCACGAAAGATCGACTGCAACGAATTGATCGGCTTATTGATCCAGTTGTCGCTGATTTCGACACTAGCGAGCAGTGCAAGCACCAAGGCAGTTCGCGGCAGTAGATCCGGATTCCATGCCAGCCCTTCCAAGGCCCACAGCAATCCGGTGCGGACTGGGCTGCTGAAGAAGTCCCCACTTACTGGCCTCATCAACCCCAGCGATGCCGGTGAGTAGGTTCGGAGATCGCGTTCGATGATCTCTAGGAATTCCTCGGGCGCCGCTTCTGCGTAAAGGGGCAAGTCGCGATCATTCGCTTCGAGGGCGCGAGTCGTCAGCGGGTCAGGGAGTAGCTCGCGCACCACCCTTACCGCTTCCAACTCAGTATCCACCCCAAGTCGAGCCTTGAAGAGTTGGGGGCCTTGCACTGCGAGCAAGACCAGCGTCTCCGAGATGCCTTCACGGAAGGCGCTGGAGAACTGGCGTGTTTTCCCGTGTATAGAAGCCGCCCAACGCTCGCTCTCTTCGAGGTCAAGTGAAGGATCGTCTTCCCCCAAAACTTGCCGCGCCACTTGGAAAAAGGCATGTAGGTCGTCTTGGGTTACGACACCGGCAATCGCGTGCAGAAGGTCAAGCTTGGACACAACGCCGCGAAACGTACCGATTGACCAAGTCGGCGCATCGTCCAGCAAGATCAGACCCTGACAATCTTTTTCTAGTTCCACGTAGCTCTTACCACCAGCAACAAGAGACAGGGCGCTCCTATCCGCTTCATTGGTGCTATCCCACGCACCGACGAACAGGAAGGGAACCAGCTTCCTTGCCAATGGAAGATCGCCTGCCCATTGCGGCACTTTAATGGCAGGCACCGTTGAAAGCTGACGTCGCAGCACCGTCAGCGAACGACCTGAATCGGATGAAAGCCTACCGATTTCGTCGCGCTGCTTGCCCATCGCTTCCAATGCAGCTTCGAAAACTTCGTGGCTTGCAGGTTCGAGAACCACATCAGGCTTTCCCGGGGCTGCATTACGGGGGTAGATCGCGATCGTGTGCAGGTTCTTGGCATAGGGGGCGAACTCTCGCTCCACATCACGCGAGTGAGTAACCGCAATAAACCCTTGCGCGGAAGCAGCCAAACCAGGAAAAACTCCCGGCTTGTCAAAAACCAAGACACGATCGCGAAAGGCTTGAAGCTCCTCGTCGCCAGTCAGCAGCTGCGCAAGGAAGGCTGTAGCCTCTTCGTGCGAGTCTGCCGCCAGCAAAATCAGACCGTCGCTTGGCTTGGAGAGTCGCGACCTGATTGTTCGATTGCTCGCCTCGATCGCGGACTTGAACAGCATTCCGGACAAAGGTGGCGATGACACATTCGCCCAATCGGCCCAGCAATTGTCGAGCGTACGGACATCGCGCGACGGACGATTAGTTTCGTTGGCAAACCAAGCTTGACCTTGCAGGGACTGTTCGAGCCACTGCTCCAGATCACTGGCGTCGTAAACCAGAACGTCTTTCCAATGGCCAAGCTGCTTCTTTTCCTTGCTCCACGCATCCTTTGCCGTCCAGCGACGTGGAGAAACGAACACGAAGGTCATCTCGGCGCGCTCGCCTGCATCCATCCCACCGACACTCTTGTCGAAATCGTGGTCTGCCTTGCGTTTCGCGTTTTCGTCAGTTCCGAATTCCCACGCAGACCGTCCGCTTGGAACCCACGGGCTACCTTCATTTGCTTCCACCTGACCATCACAGCCTTTTCGCTGGGAATCGTCATTGCCCGGAAAATCGACCTTCGTAAGGCCCCTTCCGGTGGAATGCACCAGTGTCCGAAGTAGCACGGCCAATCGAGCGCGTGCCTGGAGGTTGTTTGTTGCCCAGGCCTCAATGTCGTTGGCTTTGATCTGCAGGAAGGGAGGCACGTACGCTGCAATATTGGCGGGAGCGGTGCGACTTCGTGCTTGGGCCGCGTCAAAGCGCGTCTGCATTTCCATCAAATCGGCCCTAGGCACTTGGAAAGCTTTCTCCAGGCGCGAGGCCATCTCTGGTGAGAGGGAGGCATTGCCGTTGAGGAGGTTTGAAAGCGCCGGGCGCCCCACCCCCATGAGCTTGGCTGCCTTAGTAACCGACATGCCACGCGGAATTACCTCGGCCCGAATCCGGCTTCCGGGATGGGCTGCGTCATCTTGGGGTGCCATGGCTGCCTCCTTGAAAAGCCGACACGGAAAATGTAGTGTGTTGCGCTACACAGCACAAATAGCATCACCGAACCGACTACAGGTTGTCGAAGGTGGCTGTTCAATGAAAAAGGGCCCGCTTGGGCCCTCTAGGTGCTCGGTATATCCAGTAGCACTTTATGAAGTAAGCGCTAGCGACTTATGGACCCCCAACTAGTTATGCCCCCCCCCCGACTAGCGCCTTTTGGGTATCCCCACAACAACGCCCACCATTACGCCAGTCATTTACTTAACCGCACTTCGAATACCCACAATTCAAACACGTCTGACACCCGTCCATCAGCACCAGCGCCTGCGTATTGCACTTGGCGCAGAGCGTGGCACCCGGAGGGAAGCCGGCAGCGTTGAGCTTGGGTTTGCTGTCGCTGGCTGGCGCTGCCGCGACCGGCGCTGCAGTTACCTCAGAGTTTTTTTTTGCGGTGGCGGCCTCGTAGGCGGCGCGCTTGTCGGCGATGAGCTGGCGGGTGGATTCGTCCATCTCGGGGTCGTGGATCATGCCGATGTTTTTCATGTGCTGCTCCACCACCGAGCCGATCTCGGCGACGATGCTGGGCATGTAGACGCCGCCGGACTTGAAGTAGCCGCCGCGCGGGTCGAAGACGGCCTTCATCTCCTCGACCAGGAAGGTGACGTCGCCGCCCTTGCGGAACACGGCGGACATGATGCGGGTGAGCGCCACGATCCACTGGAAATGGTCCATGTTTTTCGAGTTGATGAAGATCTCGAACGGGCGGCGCTGCTCGTGCGGCGTGCCGGCGTTGAGCACGATGTCGTTGATGGTGACGTAGAGCGCGTGCTCGAACAGCGGCGACTTGATCTTGAAGGTGGAGCCGACCAGCGTGTCGGGGCGCTCCACGCTTTCGTGCATCTGGATCACTTCGGCCATCGGCGGCTCTTTGGCCGTAGCCGGTGCAGCAACTGCGGCAACCTTGTCTTCGGGTTTGACCACGTTGTAGCCGGTGATCTTTTTGTCGATTTTGGTCGCCATGATGTTCTTCTGTGTTGGGGCGTTATAGAGGTAGATATGGTGCTTGCGGGCAGCGAATGAAAGCTGCCTGGCGGTGTCGCTGGCTCACGCAGCGCGATGGCGCGGAGGGTGTGGCTGGATAAAAAAGCACCCGGCCCGGCGCGTGGCCGGACCGGACGCGGTACGGCTTACTTCTTTTTTGCAGCAGCTTTCTTGGCAGCGGACTTTTTCGGAGCTGCCTTGACGGCCACTTTCTTGCTGGCAGTGGACCTTTTCACCGTCTTGGCGACGGCTTTCTTACTGGCACCTTTTTTGGTGCTTGCACCTTTCTTGGTGCTGGCGGCTTTCTTGACGGCCACCTTTTTGGACGCGGCTTTTTTATTTACACCTTTCTTGGTGGGAGCCGACTTTTTGCTGCTGACCTTCTTTACGACCTTGGCGGCGAACTTCTTGACCGCCTTGGCTGCTTTCTTTTCCGCGGCCGTGACTTTCTTGACGACCTTGGCGAGGGTTTTCTTGACCGACGACTTTTTCGCGGCGGATTTTTTCGCCGGGGCCTTTTTGGCCGCGGCTTTCTTGGCGACCTTTTTCACTGCGACTTTCTTGGCCACTTTCTTTACGGCCTTCTTCACCGCTTTCTTGGTGGCGACTTTTTTGGCCGCAGCCTTCTTGGCGACTTTCTTTACCGCTTTTTTGGCAGCGGCTTTCTTCGGCGCAACCTTTTTGGCAGCCGCCTTTTGCGGGGCGGCTTTCTTGGCCGCAGGCTTTGCAGGCGCGGCTTCTTTCACGGCGGCCTTGGCCGCTTTCTTGGCCGGCGCCTTTTTGGCTTTCGGCTTTTCGACAGCGACCGCCGGAGCCGGTGTGGGCTCGGGTGCGGGCGCCGGTGCTGGCATCTCGACGACAACCGGTGCTTCCGTGACGGGCGGTGTGACTGTGTTGGTTTCTACTTCGGTGTCGATGGACATGGTGGGTTCCCCTCCGATAAACGACGTTGATTTATCGCACGCAGGACGCGTGCGATGTGTCAGAACTTGCCGTAATAACCTTCCTTCAAGGCATCGAAGAGGTTGGCGGCGGAATGCATTTCGCCGTCGTACTCCACTTGCTCGTTGCCTTTCAGTTCGACAACGCTACCGTCTTCCAACTCGAAGCGGTAGAGGGTGTTTTCCAGATCGGCTTCCTTGACCAGCACGCCCTGGAAAGCGGCGGGATTGAAGCGGAAGGTGGTGCATCCTTTCAGGCCTTGTTTATAGGCGTAGAAATAGATGTCCTTGAAATCTTCGTAGGGATAATCGGTGGGCACGTTGGCGGTTTTGGAGATCGACGAGTCGATCCACTTTTGCGACGCGGCCTGGATGTCGACGTGCTCTTTCGGGCTGATGTCGTCGGCGGCAACGAAGTACTCGGGCAGCTTGTTGGCCGGCTCGTCGGTGAACGGCAGCGCGTCGGCGTTGATGAGCGCGCGATAGGCGAGCAGCTCGTAGCTGTACACCTCGACCTTCTCTTTCGACTTTTTGCCTTCGCGGATCACGTTGCGCGAGTAGTGGTGCGCAAAGCTCGGCTCGATGCCGTTGCTGGCGTTGTTGGCCAGCGACAGCGAGATGGTGCCGGTGGGCGCGATGGAGCTGTGGTGGGTGAAGCGCGCGCCGGTGTCGGCCAGCTCGGCGACCAGGTGCGGCGCCACTTCTGCAATGCGCTGCATGTAGCGGCTGTACCTGGCGTGCAGCACGCGGCCGGGGATGCTGTCGCCGACCTTGTAGCCGTCGGCGGCCATCTCGGGGCGCTTGCGCAGCATCTCGCCGGTGACGGTGAAGTCCCTGGCGAGGATCGGCGCGGGGCCTTTTTCCTTGGCGAGTTCCAGCGCGACTTCCCAGCCGGCCACGGCCATTTCGCGTGAAACGTCTTCGGTGAAGGCAACCGCTTCGGCGGTGCCGTAGCGATGCTTGAGCATGGTCAGCGTGGAGCCCAGGCCGAGGAAACCCATGCCGTGGCGGCGCTTGGATTCGATTTCGTTGCGCTGCTGCGGCAGCGGCAGGCCGTTGATCTCGACCACGTTGTCGAGCATGCGGGTGAACACCTTCACCACCTCGCGATACTCGTCCCAGTCGAAGCGCGCCTTGGGGCCGAACGGATCGCGCACGAAGGTGGTGAGGTTGATCGAGCCGAGCAGGCACGAGCCGTACGGCGGTAACGGTTGCTCACCACACTGCCCGGTGACCAGACCATTGAAGATGACTGCGTTATGGTCGGGCTGAGTGGTGTCATAGACGGCTTCTTCACCGACGAACTCGATGCTGGCAATGCGCGAAGTAAACCGCTGCGTCTTGAGCAGTGCCTTGCCTTCGCGCCAATCGAGGTAGCGCTGATTCTTGGTAGGTAACAAAAAGCCTACTTCATCCATGAAGTGCTCGCGCGATTCGCCGTCGATGATCAGCTCGTGGTCGGCGGCGCATTCGTAATTGCGCAGACCACCATGACCATCGGGCAGCTTGCGCATTCCCGCGGCACGACGCTTCTTGATGCGACAGAACACGCCGAGGTTGGCCAGCAGCATCTGCACGTCCTTGAGCAGATCGGGCTGGCTGGACGCCAAGCGCACCGAGCAGCTCAAGCTGGCGCCGGACACATTGACCGTGCCATCGCACTGGAACAGGGCGCGCAGATAGGTTTTGACGCACTGCTCGCTGCCACGCCAAATCACTTCCGGCACACGCAGCTTGGTGGCTGCGCTGAAACCGTAATGCTCAAGCTGCCGTGCCAGCAGCACGGAACGGATAAAGACCTGGTTGCGCTCGGGAACCGCCACTGGCGACACCTTGTACTGGCGCAGATCGCCCTGTGCGGTGTGCGCAATCAAGCCGTTGATGACAGTCGCGACTCGGTCGGCCAGCGCACGCTCCTCACCCCACAGGCTGATGATGGCGGCCTGCTGATCTTTGCCGCGATTGGTGAAGTGGCCGTCTCCGGCAATCAGGCCCAATAACAAACCGAGATCTTCACTACCCTGATTGCCGAACTGACCCTTGCCGGATTGCACCAGCAAACGATCGCCAACGGCGAGTTCGCGCAGCTTGATCTTGCCGCGCTCGGTGTAGAAATCGTGCCACTCGGTGGCCTTGATTTCGTAGCCGTCTTCCGTCACCACGCGATATACCGGCGCGCGCGGTGCCGTCATGAAGGCGGGTTTGGCCGGTCGCGTCTCAACGCCGCGGCCTTCGAGTTCCAGCGAACGGCGATCGACCGACACTTCAAGCGGCGCGCGATTGGCATAAAGCTCGCCGATCGGCACCATGCCGAACTGGGTGGCTAGTCGCGTGTCGGCCGTGACGCAAGGATTGGTCGCGCGGATGTGCTCGCACCACCAGTTGTTGTTCATCTCGTTGACCTTGTCGATCAGGATGAAACCCGGCTCGGCGAAGTCGTAGGTGGACACCATGATCATGTCCCACAGGTGCCGCGCGCGCATGGTGCTGTAAATCTTGCAGGCGACCAGGCCGTCTTCGCGATCGATGTAGTTTTCGTGCGTGGGCCACTCGCGCCAGACGACCTTGCTCGGGTCGTCGAGATCGATCTCGTTCTTTTCCTTGACGTGGACCGGATAGACCAGCGGCCAGTCCTGGTCTTTTTCTACCGCGTCCATGAAGCCGTCGGTGATCAGCAGCGACAGGTTGAACTGGCGCAGGCGGCCGTCCTCGCGCTTGGCGCGGATGAACTCTTTCGCGTCCGGATGGCTGATGTCGAACGTGCCCATCTGCGCGCCGCGACGGCCGCCGGCGGAGGACACGGTGAAACACATCTTGTCGTAGATATCCATGAACGACAGCGGGCCGCTGGTGTATGCACCGGCGCCCGACACATACGCACCGCGCGGACGCAGCGTGGAGAATTCATAGCCGATGCCGCAGCCGGCCTTCAGCGTGAGGCCGGCTTCGTGGACCTTCTCCAGGATGTCGTCCATCGAATCGCGGATGGTGCCCGAGACGGTGCAGTTGATCGTGCTGGTGGCCGGCTTGTGCGCGAGCGCGCCGGCGTTGGAGGTGATGCGGCCGGCGGGAATCGCTCCGCGGCGCAGGGCCCACAAAAATTTTTCGTACCAGAGGCCGCGCAGCTCGTCGCTGACCTCGACGTCGGACAGCGCGCGGGCGACGCGCTGGTAGGTCTCGTCGATGGTGCCATCGACCGGCTCGCCGGACTTGGCCTTGAGGCGATACTTTTTGTCCCAGATGTCCAGCGAGGCTGGCTGCAGCGGAATCTCCACGGCATCGCGGCCGCTGGATGGGTTTGTGGCTGGGGCACGCACTGTGCTCATCGGCTTGCTTACTCCGGTCATGGCCTTGGCGGCGCGGTGACTTTTATTCGAATGATTTGTCGTGCTGCGGCGGCGAATATCCGGGCGCCAGCCACAGCGTATGGCTGCGGTTCTACGACGGCGGCAGCGTCGGAAGGATTGCACTGCAACCCGCCCGACGCTAGCGTTCCACGACAACGACTCCCCCAAACCGTTTGACGTTCGACACCACAACTTGTTTTAACCTTGGAGGCGGAACACAAGATGTTGTGGTCGCCATCGTCGAGTGAAGTTACCCCCGACGCCGGTCGATGTAAAGTCTTTGTGCACGTAATTTCACAACTCCGTCGCCGCAAGGAACCGCCGCCGCCAGCGCAGGTCGAAGCTGGGCTGCGCTCCGCGCGGTGTTTCACGTTTTCGCTGATTTTTATCGCTGCCCTGCCACGCTACTTTGAGGAGGAACCATGTCGCTGCGCCCGTCCCGCTTTCTGTTTCTGCTGACCGCGACATTTGCCGCCGCTGCCCTGGGCGGCGTACCCGCCGCCGCGCGCGCCGCGATGCCGCCGGCAGTCGACGGCCAGGCGATGCCTTCGCTGGCGCCGATGCTGCAGCGGGTGACACCGGCGGTGGTGAACATCTCCACCAAAAAGCGCGTGCGCGTGCAGAGCCCGTATTTCGACGACCCGGTGGTGCGCCAGCTGTTCGGTCTGCCCGGCGGCTCTGACGAGCGCGTGGAGCAGAGCCTGGGCTCGGGCGTGATCGTGGATGCGGCCAAGGGTTACGTGCTGACCAACAACCATGTCGTCGGCGGCGCCGACGACATCAGCGTGACGCTGCAGGACGGACGCACGTTCAAGGGCAGGCGCGTCGGCACCGATCCGGATACCGACGTGGCGGTGGTGCAGATTCCGGCCGACCATCTGCAGGCGCTGCCGCTGGCCGATTCCAACCAGCTGCGCGTGGGCGACTATGTGGTGGCGGTGGGCAACCCGTTCGGCCTGGGGCAGACGGTGACCTCGGGCATCGTCTCGGCACTGGGCCGCTCGGGCCTGGGCAGCAGCAGTTCGGGCGGCTCGGGCTTTCAGAATTTCATCCAGACCGACGCCTCGATCAACCCGGGCAACTCCGGCGGCGCACTGGTAAACCTGCGCGGCGAGCTGGTCGGCATCAACACGATGATTTTTTCGCCGTCGGGCGGCAACGTCGGCATCGGCTTTGCGGTGCCCACGGCGATCACCAGCGAGGTGATGGCGCAGTTGCTGGCGCACGGCAAGGTGGAGCGCGGCAACCTCGGCCTGCAGACGCAGGCGATCACGCCGCGCATCGCCAAGCTGCTTTCGCTCAAGGACACCAACGGCGTGGTGGTGACCGGCGTCAGCGCCGGCTCGGCCGCCGAGCAGGCCGGTCTGCAGCCGGGCGACGTGCTGACCACGCTCGACGGCAAGCCGCTGCGCAGCGTGGAAGAGCTGCGCAATACCGAAGGCCTGCTGCCGCTGGGCAGCAGCGTGCGGCTCGGCGTAGTGCGCGACGGCCAGAGCAGCGTCGTCACCGCCACGCTGCGCGCCGAAAAACTCAGCAGCGTCGAAGGCGGCCAGCTCGATGCGCGGCTGGCCGGCGTCAGCTTCAGCGACCTCACCGACAGTCAGCGCGAGCAAGGCATGTTCGGCGCCGCAGTGGCCGCGGTGCAGCCAGGCAGCCGCGCCGCGCGCGCCGGATTGACCACCGACGATATCGTGGTCGGTATCGGCAATCAGCGCATTCCCAGCGTGAGCGTGCTGCGCGGGCTGGCGAAGGTGCGGCTGCGCCAGCTGGTGCTGATCGTAGCGCACGCCGACGGCAGCAATCGCTATGTGGTCATCGATTAAGACGATCGGCCCGATGCGGTACCGCCGACACACGGCCGTACCGCATCGACGATCGCGCGCGTCGCGCCGGGCTCTTCACCTATCGAACGGGTGCTGGATGCCTTATCTGAACATAAACTCATGAAAGCGCTTGATGTTTAGCGTTCAGGCCGATGAAATACCCTGTCAGCTGTACACCTATACGCGCCGGCAAGGCGCCATACTCTCGCCACTTATCTATCGGGGTTGTCCACCACATGTCATTTCGTCTTGCCCGCCTGCTGTCGGTCACCCTGATCGGGGCCTGCCTAGCCACCTCCGCCTTTGCCGCCAAGACCACGCATACGAAGTCGCATGCCAAAGCCGCCGCCGCGAAAGGCCCGAGCCTGATCTGGCGCGGCGACGTCGCCACGGCGCAGGGCGTGGTCGATGAAGTGGCGCAGGCATGGGAGAAAGCCGGCCACGGCACGATCGAGCTGCAGCCGTTCAATACGGCCTCGGGCATCGATGCGGTGGCGACCGGCACGGCGGATCTCGCCGGCAGCGCGCGCCCCAGCGACGGCAGCTCGCAGAACACCGACCTGGTCTTTACCCCGGTCGCCTGGGACGCGCTGGTGATGGTGACCAACCCGGCCAACCCGGTGCACAGCCTCACGCTGAAGCAGCTGCACGATATCTACTTCGGCAAGATCACCAACTGGAGCGACGTGGGCGGCAGCAACGCGCCGATCGATCTGTACGCGGTGGCCAGCCCCGGCGACGGCGTGGAATACAGCCTGCGCACGCTGCTGTTCGGTCGCGGCAACCAGCCGGTGGCCGCGCCGCGCCTGTACGTCAACACGCACAAGCTGGAAGAAGGCGTGGGCCTGAACCCGAACGGCCTCGGCGTAGCGACGATGGCCGATGCGGCATCGAACCCCAAGCTGAAGATGATTCCGATCAACGGCATCGCGCCGACGGCATCCACCGTGGGCAACGGCAGCTACGTGCTGTTCACTCCGCTGTACCTGGTGACCAACCCACGCAATCCGAAAGCCGCCGACGTCACCGCGTTCATCGACTTTCTTTCGACCGATGCGGCCAAGGCCGCGATGCGTCGCCACGGCGTGGTGCCCTTCAGCGATGGGTCCGCACTCGCCGCGGTGGACGTGAGCCGCCGCAGCGCGATTCTCGCCGAGACCGGCGGTCACGCCAGCCACATTGCGCCGGTTACCGTGCCGAGCTCGACGCCGGCCGCCAGCGAAGCCTCGCGCGTAGCCGTGGCCTCGGCCGTTGCGGGAACGCTCGTTGCCGGCAAGGGCAAGGAAGTTGCCGCCGCCAGCGACAAGAGCCAGATCACCGGCGTCAAGGGCAGCGTCGCCGCGGTGGCCGTCACCAGTTTTGCGCACGTCAAGGGTTCGGTGCTGGCATCGAAGAAATCGAAGGCCGAAAAGCACGCCACCAAGACCGCCGACGAAGCCGCACCGGCCAAGAGCAGTGCGAAGAAAGAAAGCGTGGCGCAGGCCAAGAGCACGAAGAGCGCGGGCGAAACCGGCAAGACCTATACCGTGGCCAAGGGCGACACGCTGTTCTCGATCGCCAGGAAGCATTCGGTCGAAGTGGCGCAGCTGCGCGACTGGAATCATCTGAAAGACAACAACGTCAAGCTCGGCCAGACGCTGCGCGTCGGCAGCCGCTGATCGTCTCGCGCCTGATGGCATCGCCCTGAATCCAGCAACGTGCGGATACTCGCCCTCACGCTGGATCTCGACGACACGCTGTGGCCGGTGCTGCCCGCACTGGAGCGCGCCGACCACGCCGTCGACGCGTGGCTGCAGCAGCATCACCCCGACGTCGCTCGCGCATGGCCGGTACCGGCGATGCGCGAGCTGCGGGCCAAGGTCGCGGTCGATCGACCCGACCTGGCGCACGATTTCAGCACACAGCGTCAGCTCACGCTGGAACACGCGTTCGCCAGCTGCGGTATCGCCAGCGCACCGGTCGACACGCTGTGGGAAATCTATTTCGCCGCGCGCAACAGCGTGGAACTTTATCCGGACAGCCTGGCGGCGCTCGCGCGACTCAACGCGCGCTGGCCGATCGCCAGCCTGACCAACGGCAATGCCGACCTGGAACGCGTCGGCATCCATAAGCATTTCGACCACCACGTCAGCGCGCGCAACACCGGTGCCGCCAAACCCGATGCGCGCATTTTTCTCGCCGCCGCCGAGCTGTTGGGCGTGGCGCCGGAAAACATTCTGCACATCGGCGACGACGCGCAGCTCGACGTGGTCGGCGCACGCGAGGCCGGCATGCGCATCGCCTGGATCAATCGCCATCGCCTGCCGTGGCCAGCGAATCTGGGCGACGCACCCGACCTGGATTTGCCTGACATGACGGCGCTGGCGCACTGGCTGGAAACACGCCATCCCACCGCATAGTCAGCGCGGCGCAAAGCGGGCATGATGGGCGGTGGACTGAGGTGGAAACGGCGCGGTCCGCTCCCACGAGAGACAGAGGAAATCGCATGCCAGCCCTGATCGAACGCAACGCCAGCGCACGCCACAGCATCGCCCTTGAAACCGTCGACGCGACACATCTGGCCGCCGTGCGCAAACGCCTGACCACGCCGCAGCGCCGCGCGCTGGACGACAGCGGATTCATCGCCGCCCCCGGCACGTTCGCCTTGATCAACGACGCCAGCGGCAAGCTGGTGCGCGTACTGGCCGGCGTGTCGGCCGGCGATTCCTTCGACGCGCTGAGCGGACTGCCGGTCACCCTGCCTGAAGCAACCTATCACCTGGCCGACGAAAGCGTGCTGGCCGATCCGCGGCAGGCGGCGCTGGGCTGGGCCTTCGGCGCTTATCAGTTCACCCGCTATCGCCAGGCCAAACGCGCGCCGGCGACGCTCGCGGTGGCGGCGGACGATCTGAAAAAACTGCAGCCGCTGATCGATGCCACCGCGCTGGTGCGCGACCTGGTCAACACGCCGACCGAGGACATGGGCCCGCCGCATCTCGCCGCGGCGATCAAGCAGCTCGGCAAGACGCACAAGGCCAGCGTGCGCGAGTGGGTCGGCGACGAGCTGCTGAAGGCCAACTTCCCCACCCTGCACGCGGCCGGTCGCGCCAGCTATCGCGAGCCAAGGCTGATCGAACTGTCGTGGGGCAAGGCATCGCATCCGAAAATCGTGGTGGTCGGCAAGGGCGTGTGTTTCGACACTGGCGGGCTGAACATCAAGACCGGCGACGGCATGCGCTGGATGAAAAAAGACATGGGCGGCGCCGCGCACGCGATCGCGCTGGCCGGCCTGATCATGCAGGCGAAACTGCCGGTGCGTCTGACCCTGCTGGTGTCGGCGGTGGAGAATGCGGTATCCGGCAACGCGATTCGCCCGGGCGACGTGATTACCACGCGCTCCGGCATCACCGTGGAGATCGACAATACCGATGCCGAAGGCCGGCTCGTGCTGTGCGACGCACTCACCTACGGTGCGGAACAGAAGCCCGACCTGATGCTGAATTTCGCCACGCTCACGGGTGCCGCGCGCGTCGCGCTGGGCCCCGATCTGCCGGCGCTGTTTGCCAACGACGACGCACTGTCGGCCGACATGGTGAAAGCCAGCCGCGCAGTGAACGATCCGGTGTGGCCGATGCCGCTGTGGGCGCCGTACCGCAAGCTGCTCGATTCGCACGTGGCCGATCTGGTCAACTCCGCGCCGTCGCGACATGCCGGCGCGATTACCGCCGCGCTGTATCTGGAGCGCTTCGTACCCAGCGCCATTCCCTGGATGCATCTGGATACCTACGCGTGGAACGACGCGGACCGCCCGGGTCGTCCGCGCGGCGGCGAGGCGATGGGGCTGCGCGCCGTGTTCGAGGTATTGCAACAACGCTATCCCCGCTAAACGAACCTTGATGCAATAACAGAACGGCGCCTTTCGGCGCCGTTTTTTGTGGCGGCTGACGCCTGCAATATCATGCGTTTTTAGACCGCCGCCCCGGCGCCGATCGCGCCGACCCACATTGTCGCTTCGCGGCAATTTTCCGCACCTATCGGGTCAAGCCTATTAGTCATACAGCGTTTCTTTTTTGGTCCACGGATGCTGCGACGCAAAATTAATTTGGCGGATGGTCTTTTCTTACGATCATCTTTCTGTAACAGTCGGGGCGTAGGCAAGGTCTTGCGACGCTGAGCTGGCGAGGCTCCCTATCGGGCAGCGACGGCCGACGCCGTTTTCGCAGGGGGCGCAGGGAGCCCACACGAATGGCTGGGCAACAACGGCAGTAGCAGGCACGGGGGTGTCTGCGCTGGGTAAACGGATGCTTTTTCGCATCAAGCGCTGAGGATCGGGAGGTAGCGACGCAGCGCTCTACTTCAAAGGGGAAAACACATGAAGAACGACTTGAATCATCTGTCCATGGCAGTGCGTCTGGCTTTGACCGTGGGTGTTTTCTCGGTGGCCGGTGCGGTCAATGCGCAGGATGCCGCCGCCAGCACCGCTACGTCGACCAGCAGCAGCCAGACGCCGCCCGAGGCGGCATCCAAGGACAAGGCGAAAAACCTGCAGGCGGTGTCGGTGACCGGCTCGCTGATTCGCCGCGTCGATAGCGAAACCGCCAGCCCGGTGGTGACGATCGATCGGACCAATATCGCGGCCTCCGGCAAGCTCACCCTGGGCGACGTGCTGCAGCAGCTGCCGAGCATTTCGGGCAACGCCACCAACACCCAGAACAACAGCAACGGCGGCGGCGGCGCCAGCCCCACGCTGGAAGGCGGCGACGGCGCGGCGCGCGTGTCGCTGCGCGGCCTCGGGGTGAACCGCACGCTGGTATTGATCGACGGCCAGCGCATGGCCAACCAGGATCTCAACATGATCCCGCAGAGCATGATCGAGCGCGTCGATGTGCTGGCCGAGGGCGCGTCGACCGTCTACGGCTCCGATGCGATCGGCGGCGTGGTCAACTTTATTCTGCGCAAGGACTACAAGGGCGCCGAGGTCAGCGTCAACGATGGCATTTCCAGCCACGGCGACGGCCAGCGGCACGGTTTCAACCTCACCGGCGGCCTGACCGGCGACAACTACTCGCTCTCCGGCGGCATCGACTACAACAAGTACGACGCCGTGCTCACCACCCGACGCGGGTTCTCGGCGCAGCAGCTGTATCTGTCCAGCGGCGCCGTGTCGGCCGCCGGCTCCAGCAGCGTGCCGACCGGCAAGATCCAACTGCCGGCGTCGGTCATTGCGGCCAACGGCTACGGCTGTGCGATCAATTCCTCCGGCACCGCCCTGGTCACGCGCGATCAGGGCAACGGCTCGAGCGCAGGCGACTACCGTTGTTACCGCGGCGCCCCCGATTCGTACAATTACAACGCCTTCAATGAAATTTCCACGGCACAGGAGCGCACCGACGCCTTCGTGCTGGGCAGCTACAAGTTCACCGACAACCTCACCGGTTTCGTCAACGCGTTCTACAACCACACCCACTCCAGCGGCCAGGATGCACCGGCGCCGACCGGCGTGGGCGACGGCTGGTATGTGCTGGCGAGCAATCCGATCAATCCGTTCGGCGTGACCTTCAGCTCCGGCACCATCGGCGACCCGGCCACCAGCGGCTACGGTTTCAACACGCGACTCACCGGCCTGGGCGCACGCGTGCACACCTTCACCACCGATAACGAACAGATCAACACCGGCCTGCGCGGTGCCTTCGGCGGCAGCAGCTGGACCTGGGACGCCACGCTCGACTACGGCCACGTCAACCGTCAGCAGGTCGACGTCAACGAGGTCAATGTGGCGGACTTCCAGACGGCCATCAACAACGGCGTGAACATTTTTCAGCAGGACGATCCCACGGTGACGGCAGCGTTGAAGTCCGGCGTGGATTCGCCGACCTACACCTACGTCAGTACGCTGAAGCAGGCGCAGTTCGACACCAGCGGCGACCTGTGGGATCTGCCCGCCGGCACCATGCAGCTATCGGCCGGCGCGCTGTATCGCCAGCAATCGCTGAACTACACGGTGACCAGCGACGCCGTGCTCGACCCGGCCACCGGCACCTGCCAGGTGCTGGCCGAGGCCTGCGGTTCGCCAGGCCGCGGCAGCTTCAACGTGAAGGAGCTGTACGCCGAATCGCTGATTCCGCTGCTCTCGCAGCAGCCGTGGGCGTACTCGTTGAACCTCGATCTGGGCATCCGCTCGTCCGACTACAGCACCACCGGCACCACCACCAACAAGAAGATCGCGATCGAGTACAAGCCGATCCCCGACCTGCTGTTGCGCGGCACGATTTCGCAGGTGTTCCGTGCGCCCAACCTGGACGAACTGTACGACGGCCAGACCATCGGCGGTCCGGTGTTGAACGATCCCTGCGTGCATCTCAATGCGACCGAGCTGGCGTCGCATCCATCGGCCTGTCAGAACGTGCCGGTGCAGTGGGCCGGCAACTCGAATGCGCAGGTGACGTCGTACTCCTCCGGCGCGGCGGCGATCGGCTCCTCGCTGAAACCCGAGCAGGGCAAGTCGATCGACTTCGGCCTGGTCTACGATCCCAGCTGGGCACCGGGCCTGTCGACCAGCGTCGACTTCTGGCATATCTACCTGAGCAACCTGCTCACCGCGATTACTGCGCAGACGGTGGTGAACTCGTGCTTCGACAACGCGAGCAGCCCGTACTGCTCGTACATCCATCGCTACGACAACACCAGCCAGCAGCCGGGCCAGGTGCTCTACATCAGCACGCCGGTGGTCAACCTGGGCAACCTCAGCACCAGCGGCATCGACTTCACGCTGAACTACAAAGTCCCGCACTTCGATCTGGGCAGCTACAACCCCGGCAACTTCAAGCTCGGCCTCAACACCACCTACGTGTCCACTTACAACAACAACGCCACGCCGGGGCAGCCGGGCGCGCAGACGGTCAACTACGCCGGAACCTACACGCTGCAGTTCGGCAATATTTCGCACTGGCGCGGCACGCTGACGGCCAACTGGGCGAAGGGCGACTGGAGCGCGCAGTGGCAGGCGCGCTATATCGGCAAGGCGACCAACCGGAACGCGGACGCGGTGACCGGCGCCGATGCGCCACTCGCCTCGATCATCTACCAGTCGCTGCAGCTCGGTTACGAGATACCGTCGATCCACACCAAGTTCGACGTGGGCGTGGACAACCTGTTCGACAAGATTCCCCCGCTGGTCTATCAGAACGGCGCCAACTACAACGTCGACACCGCGACCTACGACACGCTCGGCCGCTATTACTGGGCGCGCGCTACGGTCAAGTTCTGATGCGGATGCCGTTTATCGGACCGCAGGCTCGGGCCTGACTTTCCATCCTGACTTGCAGAGGGCCGCGAAGACCATCGCGGCCCTCTGCATAATGGGCCCACGAGAGCCATCGATCGAGCACGCATGTCCAACCCAAGCGATGAACTGGCCGCACGCATGGCCGCGGCCTACAACGCCGGCGAGATGGCGCAGGTCGTCGCGCTCGGCGAACAGGCCGCGGCGGGCGATTCGACCGGCGAATTCATCGCACTGCTGCTGGGTTCCGCACAGCAGGCGACGGGCCGTATGGATGAGGCCATCGAGACGTTTAGCCGGCTATCGCAGCAGCACCCTGCCGTGTCGGCGTACTGGAACAATCTGGCGGTGGTCCGCCGGCAGCGCGGCGATCTGGACGCGGCCGAACAGGCTTTTCTGACGGCACAATCGCTGGCGCCGGACGATGCCGACGTGCGCTACAACCTCGGCCTGCTCTACACCCAGCAGCGACGCTGGCCGTTCGCACGCCAGAGCCTGATGGATGCGGTGGCGCTGGCGCCGGCGTTTATCGAAGCCCGACTGCAGGCCGCGCACGCGTGCTACGTGTGCGGCGACAACACGGGCCAGGAAGCGATGCTGGCCGGAGCGGCGCACTGGCCGGCGCAGCCGGCCGAACAGGCTCTGATGCTGGCGGCGATGCTGTCGGTGCAGGGCGATCTGCCGGCCGCGTTCGACGCACTGGCACGCGCGCAGCTGCCGGACGGACTCGACGGTCATGCGATGCGGCTGCGTATTGTCGCGCGACGGATCGCGCTGCTCGAACGCAGCAATCAGATGCCCGTCGCGCTGCGCGAACTGCAGCAGTTGCCGCTGGCCACACTCGATGCCTTGCCGCCCGACGATGCGCGCACGCGCGCGGAAGGCTGGGCGGCGCACGCTGCATTGGCCTTGCGCGCGGACGACTACGCCGAGGCCGCCGATTTTTATCGGCGCATCGCTGCGCTTCGCGTCGACGACGAAAGCGTGGCCGCGGCGAACTTCGGCCTGGCCGCGGCGTACGACAAGCTCGGCATGTCGCGCGAATCATGGGCGGCGGCGTCTGCGGCACACGCCGCGCAGCTGAGCATCGCGCGCGACGTCGTACCGGAACTGCTGGCGCCGGACAGCCAGCCGCTGGCGATGAGCGGCCACGTTGTCAGCCGCGCCACGTACGAGGCATGGACGCCGCTGGCCGCGCCGCCCGCCGAACGCAGCCCGATTTTCGTGGTCGGCTTTCCGCGTTCGGGCACTACGCTGCTGGAGCAGATGATCGACGCGCATGCGGACTTTCGTTCGATGGACGAGCGCGCGTTTATTCACGAGCTGACCGAAGGTATGGCGCTGGTCGGCCAGCGCTATCCGGAGGATCTGGCCCGTCTTGACCAGACGGACGCGGACCATCTGCGCGCGGCGTATTTCCGCATGGTCGCCGACGTGTTGCCCGATCTCGGCACGCGTCGGCTGGTCGACAAGAATCCGCTGAACATGCTGTGCCTGCCGATGATCATGCGGCTGTTTCCCGAGGCGCGCATCATTCTCTGCCTGCGCCACCCGTGCGATGTGCTGCTGAGCTGCAGCATGCAGCCGTTCCGCTCACCGGCTTTTATGCTGCTGTGCTCGTCGCTGCAGCGACTGGCACACGGCTACGTGCAGGCGTTCGAGCAGTGGCACCGGCACGTCGAGACGTTCTCGCCGCGCGTGCTGGAATGGCGCTACGAATCCGTGGTCAGCCAGTTCGACGATCACGTCGCGCGGCTGGGTCGGTTTCTCGACGTCGTCGACGCGTCGTCGATGGCGCGCTTCGCCGAGCACGCGCGCGCCAAGCGCTACATCAGCACGCCGAGCTACGCGCAGGTAACCCAGGGCATCCACCGCAAGGCAGTCGACCGCTGGCACGCCTACCGGGAGGCTTTCGCGCCCGTGCTGCCCATGCTGCGACCGATGATGGAAAAACTCGGCTACGACGATTAGCGCGTCGCCTCCGCTTTCGGAGATATCGGCACAGACATGTGGCATGACTTCCGGCGTTTTCCCAAAGCGTTTCGATCTTGCATGCTGCCGTTTCGACCTGACGGAGAAAACCACCATGGCGCATCGCCTGACACCGCTGGCCTTCGGTCTACTGCTGGGGCTGGCAGGCTGCAGCAGCCTGCCGCCTGCCAAACCGACGCCAGCGCCGGCATTGACGCCGCAAACCCTGAGCTCCGGCGGCATCATGCCGGTCGAGCAGTCGCGCGTGAACTTCGATCACGCGCAGCTGCACTTTACGGTGAACCCGGCGCAGCAGAGCATCGATGCGAATGCCGTACTGACGTTCACCGCGAAGTCGAACATCGACACGCTGCTGCTGGATCTGGACCGCAATCTGCCGATCAGCCGCATCACGCTGGACGGCCGCGCGGTCGCTGCAGCCGACTGGAGCAATCCGGACGGGCGGTTGCGCATCCACCTGCCGGCCACCGTTGCTGCCGGCGGCCGCGTGCACGTGGCGATTGCCTATGGCGGTAAACCGCACGTGGCGAAGAAGGCGCCGTGGGACGGCGGCTTCGTGTGGAGTCACACGCCCGACGGCAAGCCGTGGGTGGCCAGCGCGGTGGAAGGCGAAGGCTGCGACCTGTTCTGGCCGTGCATCGATCAGACCGAAGGCGAACCCGATCTGGTGGATACCTACATCACCGTGTCGAAGGATCTGGCTGCGCCCGGCAACGGCAGGCTGATCGGCATCACCGACGAGGGCGACAAGCACACCTATCACTGGCGCGCCAAGCATCCCAACACCTATGCCATCTCGATAAACGTCGGCCCGTTCAAGCTGCTGCAGGCCAATTACGCCAGCCGCTACGGCAACACCATTGCGATGCAGTTCTGGTATCTGCCCGGCCAGGAAAAGCAGGCACAGACGCTGTTCGAGGAATTTCCGCACATGCTGGATTTCTTCGAGCAGCAGATCGGACCCTACCCCTTCGGCGATGAAAAAATGGGCGTGGTGGAAACGCCGCATCTGGGCATGGAGCATCAGACCATCAACGCCTACGGCAACGGCTTTGCGAAGGACGGCTACGGCTTCGACTGGCTGCTGCAGCACGAGTTTTCGCACGAGTGGTTCGGCAACCAGGTAACCAACGCCGACTGGGACGACATGTGGCTGCACGAGGGTTTCGGCACTTACATGCAGCCGCTGTACGGCCACTACCTCTACGGCGACATGCCGTACTTCGCCATGCTGCAGACCGAGCGCCAGGCGCTGAAGAACACGTACCCGATCGTGGCCGGCCACAGCCAGACCGAGGACCAGGTCTATGACGACGCGCACGGGCCCGGCAACGACATCTACTTCAAGGGTTCGCTGATGCTGCACTCGCTGCGCCAGCTGATCGGCGACCGCGATTTTTTCGCCAGCATCCGCCTGCTGGTGTACGGGCGTACCGATCCGAAACCCGGCAACTTCAGCCCGCGCTATGCCAGCACCAAGGACTATATCGACATCGTCAACAAGGTCACCGGCCGCGACCTAAGCTGGTTCTTCAAGGTCTATCTCTACGACGCGGCGCTGCCGCGGCTGGAGGTCGATCGCCATGGCAATATGCTCGATCTGCGCTGGGTCACCGAGCACAACGAGGATTTTCCCATGCCGGTCGAAGTCCAGGTCGGCGAAACATTCCAGACCGTGCCGATGGACGCGCACGGCGCCGGACATCTGGCCGTGCCGGCCGACAGCCTGCTGATCGTCGACCCGCATTCCAAACTGCTGCGCGAGATGCCGCATATCGAGGCGTATCAGGAGTGGATGAAGCAGCAGAAGGCGAAGCACAAGCCATCGACGTAAACGCTGGCCGCACCGCCAACAAAAAGCCCGGCAAATGCCGGGCTTTTTGTTGGCGGTGCTCGTTGTCCGAGATTCGCCGGACGCGAAGACGGCTCGCTCAGTGCTTCGTTGGCGCCGGCGTCGAGGCGGGCGCCGCCGGGCTGGCCGAGGTGGCAGTCGGCGCCGGCACCGACGTGGACAGCACCGAGTCCGTGCCCTTGCCGCCGTAAGGCAGCACCTGCGCGGCCAGTTTCGGATCGGCCTTGATCAGGCCCACCGCGTCCGACACGATGTGCGCGGTTTCGTTGAGCTCGACGTCCTTGGCTTTCTTGGCGTCCTTCTCTTCCTTCAGCTCGCTCTTGAGGCTGCGCTCGTTCGCGTCGAGGCCGTCGTCCAGCGAGTTGTCGTCGTCGCTCTGCGCCGCGTCCGTGCCATCGATGGCCTTGTGCCGGACGCGGAAGGCGGCCTGTACGGCATCCTGCTGCTTGCGTTCGGCTTCGCGGGTGGCGAAGTTGATCGATACCGAGGTCTTGGCCCGCATCATCTTGTACTGCGCCAGCTCGTCCAGCATCAGCTGCCACGCCGGCGACTTCGCCGCACGCGCGTCGTGCATCTGCTGCAGCTGCGGCAGATAGGCCTGCAGGTTGGCAACGGGCTGATAGCCGGCCGGCGAGATTTGCGTCCACTTCAGCGCGTTGTCGTAGGTCGACTCGCCGTAGTCTTTTTCGTCGCCGTTCTTCGGGAACTGGATGTCCGGCGTGACGCCCTTGAGCTGGGTCGAACCGCCGTTGATGCGGAAGAACTCGGCAATCGTCATCTTCAGCTCGCCGTACTGCGGCTTGCCATCCGGGTTCTGGCTGAAGTGATCGAGGTCCACCAGGTTCTGCACGGTGCCCTTGCCGAAGGTCGGCTCGCCGATGATCAGGCCGCGGTGGTAATCCTGGATCGCTGCCGCAAAGATCTCCGACGCGGAGGCCGAGCCGCGATTGACCAGCACGGCCAGCGGACCCTTCCAGACCATGCCGGGATCTTCGTCGCCCTGCACTTCGACCTGGCCCTTGGCATCGCGCACCTGCACCACCGGACCCTTGTCGATAAACAGGCCGGTCAGCGAATCGGCTTCGGCCAGCGAACCGCCGCCGTCGTTGCGCAGATCGACGACCACGCCTTCGACGCCTTCGGCCTTCAACTCGTTCAGCAGCTTGGTGACGTCGCGGGTGGCGCTCTTGAAATCCTTGTCGCCTTCGCTGCGTGCACCGAAGTCGGAATAGAACGCCGGCAGGTCGATCACGCCGATCTTGCGGGTAACCCCACCGTCGGTGATGTCGATGACTTTCTTCTTGGCCGCCGATTCCTCGATGCTGACTTTCTTGCGCACCAGGGTGATCGTTTCGGGCTTGCCATCGAGGCCGGCGTCGGCCGGCAGGATCTCGATGCGCACGGTCGTGTCTTTCTTGCCGCGGATGCGGTTGACCACGTCGTCCAGGCGCCAGCCGATCACCTCGGTGACCGGGCCGGTCGCGCCTTCGCCGATCGCCACAATGCGATCGCCGACCTTGATCTTGCCGGACTTGGCGGCGGGGCCGCCGGGCACCAGCTCATGGATTTCGGTGTAGTCGTCGCGCGCCTGCAGCACCGCGCCGATGCCTTCCAGCGACAGCCGCATGGTGATGTCGAAGTTCTCGGCATCGCGCGGGCTGAGGTAGTCGGTGTGCGGATCGGTCGAGTGGGCGTACGCCGTCATGAAGGTCTGGAACGCGTCCTCCGCGTCGAGCTGCTTGACCCGATCGATATAGCCCGAGTAGCGCTTGTCCAGCGTCTTGCGGATGTCGTCGTCGTTCTTTCCGGCCAGCTTCAGGCGCAGCCAGTCGTTCATCGTGCGCATGCGCCAGATGTTGTCCAGCTCGGTCTGATCCTTCGGCCAAGCCGCGTTTTTGCGATCGAAGGTGTAGCTGTCGTTGGTGTTGAAATCGAAACCCTGCTTGAGCAGGCTGCGCGCGTAGGCCATCTGCTTGACCGCGCTCTGCAGGTAATCGTTGAACACCTCGAACGGCGCCGACAGGTCCTGGTTCCAGATCGCATCGTCGAACTTGGTCCGCATCGGCGCGAACTTGTCCATGTCGGCCTGGGTGAAGAAGACCTTTTCGCTGTCGAGCAGCTTGAAGTAGGCGTCGTAGATGCGCGCCGACATGGCATCGTCGAGCGGCTTGGCGTCGTAATGAAAGCGGGTCAGGAAGCGCGCGGAGAGCTGCGCTGCCTGGGCTTCATCGGTGGTGGCCTTGAGCGGCCAGACGGACGCTTTGCGGTTCTGCGTGCCGGCACCCATGTCGGCCGCGGATTGGGCGGCGACGCAGGTAACGGTGAACGCGAGCAGCAGGACCAGCAGGGGACGAAATTTCATGAATTCTCTCAGGCTGACTCGGTGACACCGGCTGCATGGGCCTGCAGATCGGCGTGATAGGACGAACGTACCAGCGGACCGGACGCGACGTGGTGGAAGCCCATCGCCTCACCGGCTTCGCGCAAAGCCTCGAATTCCTCGGGAGTCCAATAGCGCACCACCGGATGGTGGTGCGGCGTGGGCTGCAGATATTGGCCGATCGTGATCATTTCGACGTCATGGGCGCGTAAATCACCCATGGTTTCGATGACCTGATCCCAGGTCTCGCCCAGGCCGAGCATGATGCCGGACTTGGTCGGCACATCCGGATGCTGCGCCTTGAAGCGCTTGAGCAGGTCCAGCGACCACTGGTAGTCGGCGCCCGGACGCACTTCGCGATACAGGTGCGGCACGGTTTCCAGGTTGTGGTTGAACACGTCCGGCGGGAAATCCTTCAGCACTTCCAGCGCGCGCTCCATGCGGCCCTTGCCGCGGAAGTCGGGCGTGAGGATTTCGATCTTGATGTTCGGGCTGGCGTGACGCACCGCGCGGATGCAGCTGGCGAAGTGCTCGGCACCGCCATCGCGCAGGTCGTCGCGATCGACCGAGGTGATCACCACGTAACGCAGGCGCATATCGGCGATGGTGTCGGCCAGGCGCGCTGGCTCCAGCGGATCGGGCGCGACCGGGCGGCCATGCGCCACGTCGCAGAACGAGCAGCGCCGCGTGCAGACTTCACCGAGGATCATGAAAGTCGCGGTGCCCTTGCTGAAGCACTCGTGGATGTTCGGGCACGAGGCCTCTTCGCACACGGTGACCAGCGAATTTTCGCGCAGGCGCGCCTTCAGCTGCTGCACGGCGTTGCCCTGCGGCAGGCGCACGCGAATCCAGCTCGGCTTGCGCAGCGTCGGCACGGCCGTGTCGAAGCCCGCGCGGTTCAGCGCGATCTTGTCGTTGCCCAGCTTTTTCTCGGGAGCGCCAGCGACGACGCTGATCGGAATGCTGCGAATAGGTGTAGTGGACGTGTCGCTCATCGGCGGTACCTAGACCGCCACGCGGGCGGGGAGTTCAGGTAAGACAGGAGCGGCCGGCTCGGCATCGAAACCGAACTGGCGGCAGAATTCACCGATCAGCACCTCTTCGACGTCCGCCAGACGCGTTGGACCCCCCCAGTCTACCATCTGCGTCACTTCCAAACCCTTGTAGCCGCAGGGGTTGATGCGCTGAAACGGCTCCAGATCCATGTTCACGTCCAGCGCCAGGCCGTGGAAGCTGCAGCCGCGGCGGACGCGCAGACCCAGCGCGGCGATTTTGGCCGGGCCCACGTAGACGCCCGGAGCACCATCAAGCCGCGCGGCCGTGATATTCCAGTGGGCCAAGGTGTCGATGATCGACTGCTCGATCTTGTTGACCAGCTCGCGCACGCTCACGCCGACGCGGCGCAGGTCGATCAGCGGATACGCGACGATTTGCCCGGGGCCGTGATAGGTGACCTGGCCGCCGCGATCGACCGGCACGACCGGAATATCGCCCGGCACCAGCACGTGCTCCATCTTGCCGGCCTGGCCCAGGGTGAACACCGGGTCGTGTTCCAGCACCCACAGCTCGTCGACGGTGTCGGCCACGCGTTTGTCGGTGAACGCACTCATCGCCCGCCACACCGGCTCATATGGCTGGCGACCAAGACGACGAACTTTCAGCGGCAACGACATGGGGGGCCTTGTTCGAGGGGCGAGGGGCGAGGGGCGAGGGGCGAGGGGCGAGGGGCAAGCAGAGTCGCAAAGATCAGGGACAAAAGCTGCGAATCAAGGCGCCTTGCTCGAAGAAAACGCGCTTTTCATTGAACAAGACAAAATCGGGAGCGGTGTGGCAACGGCTTTTAACGCTCCCGGATCCCCAGCTACATCGAGTACCGAATATCCGGATTCTCGCGCAGCGCCGTGTGGGCCGCCTCGTATTGCTCGCGGCTTTCGCAGCGGATGCTGACGGTGACGGAAACGAAGTTGCCTTCGCCGGACTGCCGGTGCCGCACGGTTTCGTGGAACACGTGCAGGCCGGCGCGCTCGAGCAGCTGCGGCACGTGGGTGGGCAAGTTGGCGCTGGCCTTGCCTACCGCGGTGATCTCGAACTCCCCGGGAAACTGGAAGCCCTTGCCTTCCTGCTTGGCCTTGCTGAAGTCGATCGGTTCCATCACTTGCTACCTGGGGCGGGTTCACTGGTGGTCTTGCTGCTGTGGAACCAGAGCAGGATGCTGTCCCACAGGCGACCGAAAAAGCCGCACTGCGGCGCGTCGTTGAGGGCGATCAGCGGGATCGTCTGCACCGGCTGATCGGCCAGCGTAACGCGCAGCGTACCGACCTGCTGGCCTTTCTTGAACGGCGCGATCAGGGTGGAGGGAATGTCCATCGTCGCCTTGAGCTTGTCGTAATCGCCGCGCTTGACGGTGACCTGTACGTCTTCGGCCACGCCGATCGGCAGCTGGTTCTGCTCGCCCTTCCAGAGCTTGGGCGTGGCCAGCGGCTTGCTGGCGTCGTAAAGCTTGTGCGTTTCGTAGAAGCGGAAGCCGTAGCTGAGCAGGGCCATCGCCGAGTCGGCACGCGCCTTTTCGCTGCTGGCGCCCATCACGATGGCGATCATGCGCGAATCGCCCTGCTTGGCCGACGCGGCGAGGCAGAAACCGGCGGCCGCGGTGTGGCCGGTCTTGATGCCGTCCACGCTCGGATCGCGCCACAGCAGCGTGTTGCGATTGCCTTGCTTGATGCCGTTCCACTCGAACTGCTTGATCGCCGAAATGGCGTAGTCGTCCGGGAAGTCGTGGATCAGCGCGCGCGACAGAATCGCGATGTCGTGCGCCGTGGTGTAGTGGTTGGCGATCGGGTAGCCGGAGGCGTTCTCGAAGTTCGAGTTGACCATGCCCAGCTGCTTGGCGTACGCGTTCATCAGGCCGGCAAACGCATCTTCGGACCCGGCGGTGTGCTCGGCCAGCGCGATGGCGGCGTCGTTGCCGGACTGGATGATCAGGCCGTACAGCAGGTCCTTCAGCGGCACCTGGCTGTTGAGCTTGAGGAAACTGGTGGAACCGTCGGTGCCGGCACCGCCGCCGCGCCAGGCGCGCTCGCTGATGGTCACCGGGTCGGTCATGTGTACCTTGCCGTTGGCCACTTCGGCCGAGACCACGTAGTCGGTCATGATCTTGGTGATCGAGGCCGGCTCTACCCGCAGATCGGGCTCTTTCGAGGCGAGAATCTGGCCGGTGGCGTAATCCATCAGCACCCAGCTCTTGCCATCCACATCCGGCGGCGGCGGCACCGGCGCTTCGGGCACCACCGGGCGCGGCACCGGCGACGGACGCGGCGGCGTCTGCGCCACGGCGACGCCGATCAGCAAAGTCAGGGCAGCAAAAGAAACCAGGGTGCGGCGCAGAAAATTCATCGTTGTAGGTTGTCCAGTCTTTGGATGGCGAGGCCACGCGGGCGTCGGCACGCATTGCAAGCTAAAAGGGGTTGAAAATATTCGCTCAGTCTACCGCGACACGCGGCCGCGGCAGACCCATATGGGTGATCCGGTCGCTGACCTGATCGGAGCTGTCCACGTCCGGCAGCGGCCCGAGCCGCACACGATGCACCGTGTGGCCGTTGATTTCAGCATCCATTACCTGCACCGGAGCAAAATTGGCCGCGCGCAGTCGCTGCGCCACCTGCTCGGCATTGGTCGGATCGGAAAACGCACCGACCTGCAGATAGATGCCCGGCAGCTTGCCGGGAGGCGCCGCGGGCGGCGGCGGTGGCAGGTCGCGCAGTGGTTCGCCCGGATCGATGCCGCGCACCTCGACCAGCCCGGTGCCCTTGGGCCAGACACCGATTTTCACCGCCGCCACATAGGAAAGATCGATCACCCGATCCTCGTGAAACGGGCCGCGATCATTCACTCGCACAATCACGCTCTTGCCGTTCGCCAGATTGGTGACGCGCGCGTAGCTCGGCAGCGGCAGCGTCTTGCTGGCCGCGGTGAAGCTGTACATGTCGTAGTTTTCCAGGCTCGAGGTCTTGTAGCCGTGGAATTTGCTGCCGTAGAACGAGGCGATGCCGCGCTCCACGTAGCCGCGCGCCGAGGGCAGCACGGTGTAGGTGCGGCCAAGCACCGAATAAGGCGACTTGTTGCCATACAGTGCCAGCGGCTCGACCTTGGGCACCGGCTCGACCAGCTTGCTGATGTCCGGCGGCGGCCCGTCGGGGATGCTGTCGGCATTGTCGCGGTAGCGGCTGCTTTGCGATTTGCTGGTGTCGTCGGTGAAGGTGCTGCCGCTGCCGCGTTGACTGTCGGCGCTGCCGTAGGCATAGCCCGTAGAAGAGGTCGACGATGACGGCGAACCAGCGCCGACGCTGCGCGGCGCACTGCGGCTTGGCCGGGCCTTCGATCCGCTGCAGCCGGTCAGCAGCAGCGGCATCAGCAGAATCGTGGCCAACAGCGCTGTCGCTGCACGCCGTGCCGGAGCCACGCCCCTTTCGGTCATTGTGCCGCGTCCGCCTGCACACCGGCGGCGATCGCCTTGGCCAGCTGATCGACTGCCATCGCGTAGAGCGGGCTGCGGTTGTAGCGCGTGATCACGTAGAAATTCGGGAAAGTAAACCAGTACTCCGTGCCATTGTCGCCCTGCAGCGTCTGCAGGCTGACCGGCTGCCCCGGATTGAGCGGCTGCAGCGGCGCATAGCCCCACGCTTCGAGCTGTTCCAGCGGCCACTGCGGTTGGGCATCCTTGACCGTGATCGGCTTGGGCGCGGCATCCGGCTGGGCGCGCATGGCGACCTCGCCGCCGCTGACCCAGCCGTGCTTGGCGAAATAATTGGCCACGCTGGCAAGAATATCGGGCAGCGAATTCTTCAGGTCGATGCGGCCGTCGCCGTCCTCATCCACCGCGTAATCGCGAATGCTCGAGGGCATGAACTGGCCCCAGCCCTGAGCGGCGGCATAAGAGCCCGTGAGCGTGTCGATCGGACCGGCCAGATGGCTGTCCGGCAGCTCCAGCAGCGTCTTCAGCTCGCCGCGAAAAAACGGCGCGCGCGGCGGGTAATACAGGCCTAGCGTGACCAGCGCATCGAGCACCTTGTACTTGCCGGTAATGCGGCCGTAGAACGTTTCCACGCCAACGATCGCGACGATGTATTGCGGCGCCACGCCGTACTGGCGGCCGATCTGCTCGACCAGCGCACGGTGCTCGCGGTAGAACGCGATGCCGTCGTCGATGCGCTGGTCGGTCAGAAAGATCGGCCGGTATTCGCTCCACGGCTTGGCCTCGGCCGGGCGGCCCATCGCATCGAGAATACTTTGCTTGCGCTGCGCACCGTCGAGCAGCGCATTGAGCGCCTGCGGGTTCTTGCCCGTGTCGCGCGAGACTTCACGAACGAGCGCATCTTGTCCAGGATGCGTTTCGGCCAGCGCAGGCGACAATGCAGTGATGCCCAGCAGCGTCAGCGCAGCGGCGATTCGCATCGGGAACGAGATGAAACGCGGCGCAAGCGTGGCAATCATGCGAAAACTCTTTGGTGTTGAAGCAACATCGTGGAAAGCCTAACACGCGTCCGCGCAGTGTCCGGCGCACTGAAAGCCGTAGCTACGCGTGCATTCACTCATGCATCTTGCGATTGGCGTGGATCGACATCAGCACGCCGAAGCCCACCAGTAGCGACACGGCCGACGTGCCGCCGTAGCTGATCATCGGCATCGGTACGCCGACCACCGGCAGCATGCCGGCCACCATGCCGCCGTTGACGAAAACGTAGACGAAAAAGCTCATACCCAGCGCACCGGCCAGCAGCCGCGAATAGGTATCGCGCGCTTCCATCGCGATCCACAGGCAGCGGCCGATGATGAAGGCGTACAGCACGATCAGCGCGATCACGCCGACCAGCCCGAACTCCTCGGAGAACACCGCAAAAATAAAGTCCGTCGTGTGCTCGGGCAGAAAATCCAGCCGCGACTGGGTGCTCTGCTGGAAACCCTTGCCGAACATGCCGCCGGAGCCCACCGCGATCTGCGACTGGATGATGTGCCAGCCGTTGCCCAGCGGATCGGATTCGGGATTGAGCAGGGTCAGCACGCGATCGCGCTGGTACTGATGCAGAAAATGCCAGGCCACCGGAATCATGCCGCCGACCGCGGCCACGATCAGGCCGATGCGCCACCACGCCATGCCCGACAAAAACAGCGCGAACGCACCGGCGGCCGCCACCAGCAGCGCAGTGCCCAGATCGGGCTGCTTGGCGATCAACGCCACCGGAATCGCAATCAGCAGGCCGACCACCGCGCTGTCTTTCCAGCTCGGCGGCAGCTGGCGCGGATGCAGATACCACGCGACCATCATCGGCATCGTCAGCTTCAGCAGTTCGGACGGCTGAAAGCGCATCACACCCAGGTTGAGCCAGCGGTTGGCACCGCGGCCTTCGCCGAGCACCGCCACCACCACCAGAAACGCGGTGCTGGCCAAGTACAGCCACGGCGTCCAGTTGCGCAGCATGGACGGCGGTATACGCGAGATCAGCAGCAGCAGCGCGGCGCCGAGCACAAAGCGCGCCGCCTGCCCGCCGACCATCGCCATGCTGCTGTCGCTGGCGCTGTACAGTGTGACCAGGCCCACGCCGGCCAGAAGAAACAGCGCCGCCGCCAGCGGCAGATCGATGCGCGGCCGGGTGAGAATGCGGCGAAGAAATCGCTGCATGCGTATCGCCATCGTGTCGATCATGGGCCGTCTCCGCTGCTGGAGCTTTCCGCCGGTTGCGCTTCTACTGAACGATCTTCCACGGGCTGATCCTCCACCGGCACGCTGCCGGCCGGCGCAGGCAGCGACTCGTACGGCAGCGGCGTGTCGGAGGGGGTCGGATTGACCTGCGTCGCCGCCCAGCTATCGAAAATCTTGCGCACGATCGGGCCGGCATCCTTGGCACCCCAGGCGCCGGCCTCCAGCAAGGCGGCGGCGGCAATCTTGGGATCATCCGCCGGCGTGTAGGCCTCGAACCAAGCGCGATGGCGTGCGGCCAGATGGGCGGTACTCTTGTTGGTGTCGTATGCATCCGAGGTGCGCGAGAAGCGCTCGGCGGTACCGCTCTTACCGGCGATCAGGAACGGAAAACCGTCGTTGATGCCCTTGCCGGTGCCACCTGTAATCACTGCGCGCATGCCTTCGTTGATCACGTTCCAGTCCGACGGCTTCTGAATCAGCGAAGGACCGCTGGGCGGATTGGGCAGCATTTGTGGCCGCGCTTCACCGCTGGCGCGTGTGGCCATGACCAGCCGCGGCAGATAGGGCGTGCCGTGCCCAGCCAGGGTAGCCACGGCATGGCCGAGCTGCAGCGGCGTCACGGCCCAGTAGCCCTGGCCAATGCCAGTAATCACCGTCTCACCGGGAAACCAGCCCTGCTTGCTGATGTGTTTGGCCTTCCATTCGCGTGACGGCAGCACGCCCTCACCCTCCCCTGTCAGGTCGATGCCGGTCTTGCTGCCAAAACTGAACTGGCTCATCCATGCGCTGAGCCGGTCGATGCCGAGGTCCAGCGCGAGTTTGTAGAAATACGTGTTGGTCGACAGCTCGATCGCACGCACCATGTTGACCGTACCGTTGCCGCCGCGATCGTCATCGCGATAGCAGCGCTTCTGTCCAGGCAGACAGAATTCGCCGGTCGACAGCACGGTATCCTGCGGGCGACGCACGCCGTATTCGAGACCGCCCAGGGCCAGGAACGGCTTCACGGTGGAACCCGGCGGATAGGCGCCCTTCAATGCGCGGTCGAACAGCGGTTTATCCGGCGCATAAGTCAGCGCGTTGTAGTCGGCCTGCCCGATGCCGTTGACGAACAGGTTGGGATCGAAGCTCGGCACGCTGACCATCGCCAGCACCTGACCGTTGCGGGGATCGATCGCCACGGCGGCACCGGGTCGGCCTTCAAAAGCAGCGACGGCGGCCTTCTGCATGCGCACGTCGATGCTGAGATACAGGTTCTGGCCGGGCGTCGGGGGGATGGTTTTCAGCACCCGCTGAGTCTGGCCGTCGGCGTTCACTTCGACCAACTCGTAACCGGGCTTGCCGTGCAGCACGTCTTCGTAATAGCGCTCCAGCCCCGTGCGGCCGACGTGACTGGTGCCCTTGTAGTCGTCCGCATCGAGCCGATCCATGTCATCGGCATCGATGCGACTGACGTAGCCGATCACGTGCGCGAACAGCGGACCCAGCGGATAATGCCGCGTCAGATACGGCACCACGGCGACACTGGGGAAGCGCCAGCGGTTGACTGCGAACCGGTCGATTTCGTCTTCGGTCAGATGCAGCTTCAGCGGCACGCTGTCGAAGCGCCGACTCTGCGCGAGCTGCTTCTTGAAGGCATCGATATCGTCCTGACCCAGCGGTACCACGGTGCCCAGCTCACTGAGCATGGCTTGCATGTTCGGCACTTTTTCCGGAATCACCTCAAGCCGGAATGCGGGCACGTTGTCGGCAAGCAGCACGCCATTGCGGTCGTAGATCAGCCCTCGCGCGGGGGGAATCGCGCGCGGCTTGACGCTGTTGTTGGTCGAGCGCAGGGCGAATTCGTCGTGATGGGTGACCTGCAAAAAGTGGAAGCGCGCCACCAGCAGGCCAAAGCTCAACAGAATCAGCAAAAACCCCGCCACCGCACGGCGCTGGAACAGCGCGCTTTCCCCACGGGTGTCCTTGAACGATCGCCTGAGCTTCATCGGCGCGGCATCACGGTGGCGGCCAGATCGCAGCGCATCTCACTGAATCCGCAGGCGTGCGCGCAGATCGTCGAGCAGCAGAAACAGGAACGGCCACAGCAGCGCGCCCACGAACGGTGAAATCCACCAGTCCGCCGGCGGCAGCGACGCGCCGGACAGCACGCGCACCACCAGCAGCAGGATGCGGTCGTTCAACAACAGGGCCAGCACGGCCAACGTCTGCTGCCACATCGGGAAAAAGCGCAGGCGCGAGCGAAAGCGCAGCGCGATGAACACCAACGCGCACAGGCGCATCGCCTGCTCGCCCAGCACCACACCGTTGAGCAGATCCGCGACCAGGCCGAGCGCAAAGGCCATGCCCAGGGTGACGCGGTCCTCCGACTCCAGGCACCAGTACAGCAGAATCAGCGCGGGCCAATACGGCTTGAACGGCTCCAGCACGCTGGGCAGCGGCACCAGCATCAGCAGCAGCGCGAGCGCGAGCGTGCCGAGGAACCACCAGCGGCTCAGCCGCTGCTGCCGGCTCACGGCGGCGCTCCGCTGCTGTCGGCCGGCGCAGGCGTGGCCGACTTTTTGACGAAGGCGCTCGACTGGCTGGATGCCGCCGGGGCGGGAGCCGCCTGAACGGGTGGCGCAAGATCGGCGGGCGGCCCCATGGGCGTGGCCGGTGCGGGCGGACCGTCCGGCTCGGCCTGATCGTGCAGCAGCAGCACGTCCTCGCTGCGGTCGATATCCGCCGCCGGATCCGCCTGCGCCATCTGGAACATGCCCGTGGGCGATGGCGCCACCGAGCGCACCTCGCCGACCGGAAAACCGGGCGGAAACCGGCCACCGAGACCGGATGTGAGCAGGTGATCGCCGACGCGCACGTCGGCCGCCAGCGGGATGTTCGGCAAGCTGAGCTGGCCGCCGTCCGCCGACCCGTAGGCGACCGTGCGCAGGCCGGAGCGCTCGATCGTGACGGGAATGGCGTGAGACGGATCGGTGATCAGCATGACCACCGAGGTGGTCGGCAACACTTCCTTGATCTGCCCCATCACGCCATGCGCGTCGATCACCGGCTGACCGGGCTTGACGCCGTCGCGGGCGCCCAGGTTCAAGGTGATCTGATAGCGGTACGCGCCCATGTCCACACCGATGACGTGCGCCAGCTGCACGTTCAGCTCGAGGCTGTGCTGGGTATCGAGCAGCTGCTTGAGACGCTCGTTCTGCACGGCGACGGCGCTCATTCGATTCAATTTGGCATTGGCCAGCAGCAGGTCTTCGCGCAGGCGCTGGTTCTGCTCGGTCAGCCGCTGGCGATCGGCGAAGGCCACGCTGGCGGTGCGGATGCCCACCGCCGGCAGCCCGGCCAGCCGGTAAACCGGCTCGATGACCGCGGAGGCGGTGTAACGGATGCGCCACAGCCAGCTGTTGCGATGATCGAGCACCATCAGCACCATGGTCAGCGCAAGATAGAAAATCAGGCGCAGCGTGCCGGCCGCATTGCCAGCGAACAGAGGCGAGGATTCGTCGCGCGCGCGCGCCATGGCCGCCTCTGACTACCGCGTCTTATTCGGGTGCGAAGAAATCGCTGCCGTGCTGATCGATCAGCTCCAGCGCCTTGCCGCCACCACGCGCCACACAGGTCAGCGGATCGTCCGCCACCTGCACATGCAGACCGGTTTCTTCGGAGATCAAGCGATCCAGATCGCGCAGCAGGGCGCCACCACCGGTCAGCACGATGCCACGCTCGGCCACGTCGGAGCAGAGCTCGGGCGGGGTCTGCTCCAGCGCCGACTTCACTGCGGCCACGATGCCGGCCAGCGGCTCGTGCAGCGCTTCCAGGATCTCGTTGGAGTTGATCGTGAACATCCGCGGCACGCCCTCGGCGAGGTTGCGGCCGGATATCTGGATCTCCTTGACGTCGGCCTGCGGAAACGCGCAGCCGATTTCCATCTTGATACGCTCGGCGGTCGACTCGCCGATCAGCGTGCCGTGATTGCGCCGCACGTAATTGATGATGGACTCGTCGAAGCGATCGCCGCCCACGCGCACCGACTGCGAGTAGACGATGCCGTTGAGCGAGATCACCGCCACTTCGGAGGTACCGCCACCGATATCCAGCACCATGGCGCCGCGCGCCTCGTGCACCGGAATGCCGGCACCGATCGCCGCAGCCATCGGCTCTTCGATCAAAAACACGTCGCGCGCACCGGCGCCCTCGGCCGATTCCTTGATCGCGCGGCGCTCGACCTGGGTCGAGCCGCAGGGCACGCACACCAGCACGCGCGGGCTGGGACGCAGCAAACGCGACTTGTGCACCTGCTTGATGAAGTGCTGCAGCATCGCTTCGGTCATGGTGAAGTCGGCGATGACGCCGTCCTTCATCGGACGCACCGTGGCGATATTGCCTGGCGTGCGGCCGAGCATGCGCTTGGCCTCGGTACCAACCGCCGCAATGGTGCGGGGACCGCCCGGGCCGCGGTCCTGACGAATCGCCACCACCGAAGGTTCGTTCAACACGATGCCCTGACCGCGCACATAAATGAGCGTGTTGGCCGTGCCGAGATCGATGGAGATGTCGTTGGAAAAGATCCCGCGAAACTTCTTGAACATGGGTCCGCCGTAGGTCGGCTTGGCTAAAAAGTAAGCTCGCCAGTCTAGTTAGCGCGTCCCCCATGCGCAAGAACATTAACGTTAAGAAATCCTTGTACAACACGGCGATAAGCGCGATTCCTGTGCCTCGAAATGAGTTTTTGTCACTCTTCAAGTGTCGCCATCGGAAGCAGATGCCGGTACGATTCGAACTTTGGCCGGCGCCTGATGGCCCGGTTCCCGTCGTCCGCCGCTGCGGCGTCGTTTCCAAGCGTTCGACCCATCCGAGGGGCACCCGCACATCATGTCTGCTGTTATCTGCGGATCGCTGGCCTACGACACCATCATGGTGTTCCAGGACCAGTTCAAGAACCACATCCTGCCCGATCAGGTGCACATCCTGAATGTGTCGTTTCTGGTGCCGCGCATGCGTCGGGAATTCGGCGGCTGTGCCGGCAATATCGCCTACAACCTGAAACTGCTCGGCGGCGATCCGCTGCCGGTGGCGGCGGTCGGTCAGGACTTTGCTCCATACCGCGAGCACATGGAGCAACACGGCATCAATCTGGCCGGCGTTCGCGTGTTCGAGGACCAGTTCACGCCGCAATGCTTCATCACCACCGATCTGGACAACAACCAGATCACGGCTTTCCATCCCGGCGCCATGTCCAGCGCGCAGGAAAACCACGTCCGCGACATCGAGGATATCGACTTCGGTATCGTGGCTCCCGATGGGCGCGACGCCATGCTGCAGCACGTGGACGAATTCGCGGCGCGTGGCGTGCCTTTCATCTTCGATCCGGGTCAGGCGATGCCGCTGTTCAACGGCGACGAATTTCGCGCGATGATCGAGAAGGCGACCTACGTCATCGTCAACGATTACGAATCCCAGTTGCTGCAGACGCGCACCGGCTGGAGCGCCGCTGAGATCGCGTCGCATGTCACCGCCTACATCGTGACGCATGGGCCGCGCGGTTCGGTGATTCATGTCGGCGGCGAGTCGCACCAGATTCCGCCGGCGCGCGAGCACAAGATCGTCGATCCGACCGGCTGCGGCGACGCGTATCGCGCCGGGCTGATCTTCGGCATCATGCGCGGCCTGGACTGGCCGACCACCGGCCGCATCGCATCGCTGATGGGCGCGCTGAAAGTAGAGCATCCCGGCACGCAGAATCAGCGCTTTACCTACGACGAATTCGCCGCGGAGTTTGCCGATCAGTTCGGTTATGCGTTCGCCTGATCTCTTCGTGTAGCGCGATCAATAAAAAGATGGGCGGCGTAGTGATACGCCGCCCATCTTTTTTCTACCGCATTATTTTAGAGGCTGACGCGCTTCAATTCACCTTACGCTTTGACCTTGAAGCCCATCGTCGCCTCGACCGCCTGCTTCCAGCCGGCGTAGAGTTTTTCGCGATGATCTTCCTGCATGGCCGGCTCGAAACGCCGGTCCACTTTCCAGATCTTGGCAATCTCTTCGCGGCTGGACCAGAAGCCGGTGGCCAGGCCCGCGAGGTACGCCGCGCCTTGCGCCGTGGTTTCCTGCACTTCCGGACGCAGTACCGGGATGTTGAGAATATCCGCCTGAAACTGCGCCATGAAATCGTTCGATATCGCACCGCCGTCGGCGCGCAGCTCTTTCAGCGGAATGCCGGAATCGGTTTCCATCGCGGCCAGCACGTCGCGCGTCTGATAGGCCATCGACTCCAGCGCCGCGCGAATGAACTGCTCCTTGGTCGTACCGCGCGACAGGCCGAACACGGCGCCACGCACGTCGCTGCGCCAGTACGGTGCACCCAGACCGACGAACGCCGGCACAAAGTACACACCATCGTTATCTTTCGCCCGCTCGGCGTAGGACTGCGAGTCGGCGGCTTTACCGAGCATGCGCAAACCATCACGTAGCCACTGCACCACCGAGCCGGCGACGAAGACGCTGCCTTCCAGCGCATATTCGACCTTGCCGTCGATACCCCAGGCGATGGTCGTGAGCAAACCGTTCTTGGACGCCACCGCCTTCTCGCCGGTGTTCATCAGCATGAAGCAACCGGTGCCGTAGGTGTTCTTGGCCATGCCCGGCTCGAAGCAGGCCTGTCCAAAAAGCGCGGCCTGCTGATCGCCGGCGACGCCGGCAATCGGCACCTCGCGACCGAGCAGATACTGCGGCAGCGTTGTGCCGTACACCTCGCTGGACGAGCGCACTTCGGGCATCATCGAGCGCGGCACATCGAGCATCTTCAGCAGCTCGTCGTCCCACTGCTTCGTGTGGATGTTGAACATCAGCGTACGCGAGGCGTTGGTGTAATCGGTAACGTGCGCCTTGCCGCCGGTAAGGTTCCAGATCAGCCAAGTGTCGATGGTGCCGAACAGCAGCTCGCCCTTCTCGGCTTTTTCCCGCGCGCCTTCGACCTTATCGAGAATCCACTTCACCTTGGTGCCTGAGAAATAGGCATCGATCAGTAAGCCGGTTTTTTCGCGGACCATGTCTTCGTAGCCATCGGCCTGAAGCTGATCGCAGATTTCGCGCGTCTGCCGCGATTGCCACACGATCGCGTTGTAGATCGGCTGGCCCGTGGCTTTGTCCCACACCACAGCGGTTTCGCGCTGATTGGTGATGCCGATGCCGACAATGGACTCGGCGCTGACCTGGGCGTTGTTGATCACTTCGGTCAAGGTCACCAGCACGCTGGTCAGAATTTCCCGCGGGTTGTGCTCGACCCAGCCCGGCTGCGGAAAGATCTGAGTGAACTCGCGCTGTGCGGTGCCGACGACCTGGCCGTCATGATCGAAAAGCATCGAACGCGAACTGGTCGTGCCCTGGTCGATCGCCAGGATGTATTGCTTGCTCATGGAATTCGCCTCACATGGTCAGAATGTTGAAGAGCGTCACCGAGCCGTCTCGCCAAGGGATGGGCGAGAGGGCCGGAGATAGTCGCGAAAATCTATTTCCGAACGGCGCCACCGGATGCGGCCAGAGCGGCACGCTCTGCTTCGGCGGCACGCACGCGCGCGGGGAGAAAAGGACGAATCAGACATTGATACGCGCCGCCGCCGATCACGCCGCCGATCAGCGGTCCGACGATTGGCACCCACCAATAGTTGTCGGGTGATGGGAACGCGGCAGTGTTCCAGCCCGCGAAGTAGGCGAACAGGCGCGGGCCGAAATCACGCGCCGGATTCAGCGCCCACGCTTCCAGATAGCCCATGCACGAGCCAATGATGGCCACCAGAATGCCGATCATCACGGCGCCGGAATTGGCCATCGGCGCCATCTCGTTGTACTGCTCGGTGATCGCGAAGATACCGAACAACAGGAAGGCAGTGAGGATGATCTGATCCAGCAGCGCATGCATCGGTGTAACCGCCAGGCCTGGATGCGTGAAGAACACGCCGGCAGCACCGCCGGCTTCACGCGTCAGATTTTGGGCAGCGTTGAAATGATCGATCACCGGCCCGAACAAGAGATACACGATCGCCGCACCGGCGAACGCACCGACGATCTGCGCCAACCAATACGGCACTACTTTCTTCCATTCGAAATCGCGGAATAGGGCGAGCGCCAGCGTGACCGCGGGATTGGCGTGCGTACCCGACACCGAGCCGGTGACGTAGATCGCCAGCGTTACGGCCATACCCCAGGATATGCACACGCCCCAGTAGGCGTTTTGGTAAGGGCTGGGAGTGTAAAGCGTGTACATCGCCGCCACCGAATCGCCGAAGGCGATGATGATGAACATGGCTACTGCTTCTGAAATCAATTCGCCCGTGAGTTTGCGCATCTGTCTTCACCCTTTGATTTTCATGCTGCATGGTTGCTGACGCGACTGGCGCGCCGCCTACATTCGCCCGGCAAACTTCGCGTTTTATCGCTTGTTTTATCGGGCGGGAATTTTGGTCAGATACGCTGTCAATCGCGCCACATCATCCGGACCAACGCGCAGGCCAAGCTTGCTTCGTCGCCAGAGAATGTCCTCTGCCTGTGTGGCCCACTCGTGCCGCACGAGGTAATCGACTTCGATCTGATAAAGGTCGGCACCGAAGTGTTCGCCGAGCGCATCCAGTCCGTTGGCATCGCCGAGCAAATCACGCGTTCGCGTACCGTAGTTGTGCACCAGTCGCCAAGCCATGGTTTCGGGCAACCATGGGCGACTAGCCCGAACGTCGTCGAACAATGCATCGATGTCGGACTCGCCACCGCCAGGCAATGGGCGTGCATCGGCGGTCCAGGCGGGCTTGGCGTTGCCCAAGGCTGCGCCGAGCAAATCGAGCGCTTCTTCGGATAGCTTGCGATAGGTGGTGAGCTTGCCGCCGAAGACATTCAACAGTGGGGGGCCGGCGCTGCCATCCAGTTCGATGTGATAGTCGCGCGTCACTTCCGAGGCGTTGCCGCTCTTGTCTTCCAGCAGCGGGCGCACGCCGCTGTAGCTCCACACCACATCGGCCGGAGTCAGGTTGCGCTTGAAGTAGCGATTGGTGGCCTCGCACAGATAGGCCGTCTCTTCTTTGTCGATGGTCGGATGCGAAGGATCGGTCTTGTACTCGATATCGGTAGTGCCGATCAGCGTGAAATCGCGCTCGTACGGAATGGCGAAAACGATGCGGCGATCGGGCTGCTGGAAAATATAGGCATAGCGATGGTCGAACAGCTTGGGCACTACGATGTGGCTGCCCTTGATCAGGCGAAGCGCGTGATTGTGTTTGACCTTGGCGATATCGTCGAGAAAACTCGCTGCCCAAGGACCGGCCGCATTGACGAGCGCACGTGCACGCACTGTGCGGCGAGCACCGGCCTCGGATTCGAGTTCGGCGATCCAGTATTCACCATCACGCTTAGCGCTGATGCAACGGGTATGAGTGTTTATTTCGGCACCGCGCTGTGCGGCGTCCATCGCGTTGAGCACGACCAGACGAGCGTCCTGCACCCATGCATCGGAATAAACGAAGCCCACATGAAATTCATCGCGCAAAGGGCCGCCGACCACATGCTTGCTGAAACGAATGCGGCGTGACCCGGGCAAAGTACGCCGACCACGGCCGAGGTGATCGTATAGAAACAGCCCGATACGAATCATCCAGGCGGGACGCAAATGCGGCTGATGCGGCAGAACAAAGCGCAGCGGCCAGATGATGTGCGGCGCCGCCTTCAGCAGCACTTCGCGTTCGGCCAACGCCTTGCCGACCAGAGCGAACTCGAACTGCTCCAAATAGCGCAGCCCACCGTGAATCAATTTGGTGCTGGCACTGGAAGTATGCGAGGCGAGGTCATCGCGCTCGCACAGAACCACCGAAAGGCCTCGGCCAACGGCGTCACGGGCAATACCGACGCCGTTGATGCCGCCGCCAATCACCAGTACATCGACCTGCTTCAACATATGGCACTCCAAGAACGGGGCTCACGTACCGGAGGCGCCCCAGGCGGTCAGCGCGATCAATCGATGAGGCACCGGAATTACGAAAAGCGAAAGCTGACTTACTATTTTCGCAAAATAAGGAAAACCTATTCCGCGTTAAATCATCAATAACGATCATATTCGAACAATTGCGAACTATGCACGCTGCGATGCAGCGAAGCGACGAAGAGCTTCGCTACAGTAGGACTTAACGAATCGGCTATCCGATGACGGATCTAGCTGGCGATATGCAGCTGCGTTTCGGATCGTTCCAAGACGGCTATCAACGGCGCCGGCGGGGCTCTATCGGTAAACCAGGCGTCGACTCGGGAGATCGGTCCCAGGCGAACCATGGCGTTGCGCCCAATCTTGCTGTGATCGGCGGCCAAATAGACCTGTCGCGAATGTTCGATAATGGCTTGCGCCACGCGCACTTCCTGAAAATCGAAATCGAGCAGCGTGCCGTCCAGATCGATGCCCGAAATACCGACGATACCGAAATCCACTTTGAATTGACGGATCAACTCGATCGTCGCTTCGCCCGTAACGCCGTGATCGCGCCCCCGCACCACACCGCCGGCGGCTATCACTTCGAACGACGGATTGTTGCTCAACATGATGGCAACGTTGAGATTGTTGGTGATGATGCGAAGATTTTTATGCGACTGCAATGCGCGCGCCACGTCTTCGTTGGTCGTCCCAAGATTGATGAACAGCGATGCATCGTCGGGAATATGTTTGGCTAGCAGGCTGGCGATACGCTGCTTTTCCGCCTGCAGCAGCCCCTGGCGCGCGGTATATGCAAGATTTTCCACGCTCGATGGCAGGCTTACGCCGCCATGATAGCGCCGCAGCAAACCGGCATCGCAAAGTATGCCCAAGTCCCGCCGGATAGTCTGCTGAGTGACATTGAAATGCGACGCCGCCTGCTCGACTGCTACAAAGCTCTCACGCTGCACGAGTGCAATCAGTTCTTCCTGGCGGCGATTAAGTCGGGGATCCATTGTTATCGGAAGCACCTGCGAACGTTACCGATATGATGACTGCTGAGGTGAGCCGTGTCATTCCATCGAGACCCTCCAGCCGGTCGCACGAGCCGATTGCGGCATCTCTTACCGCCCTTTTCTGGTCGTGGATCTACAGCAAAGCACTGCTCACGGCGAAGTAAAATTCTGCGCAACTTGCGCTGATGCCGACTTGATTTTGGCAGCGCCCGAGCACTCTTGCGAAATACCGAATCGAGTGTGCGGTATCTCGCTCAACGGCGTGAACATGATTAGCTACAAGCAAGCATATGTGCAGCGGGTGCGCGCCGGCGCCGTGCGTCGCGGCGGGCGATACTGCTTTTCCAGTATCACAAACGCATTCGATCAAGGCGGTCCGGTCGGTCCGAGGTATTCGGCGCCGTGCATGCCGTTGCCGTTTGGACTGTGCGAGTACCGAGGAGTCGCCCAAGCAAAACCCCCCACCGTCACCGGCGAGGGTTTGGGTATAAGGGCGCTGGCGTAGAGCGGTTACAGGCCCGGGCGCTGCGCGCGCCGACATCGCTAAAAAGAAAAACCCCCACCGTGTCCGGTGAGGGTTGATCAGTATAAGGCCCCTGGCGGTGACCTACTCTTGCATGGCAAAGCCACACTACCATCGGCGCATGCGCGTTTCACTTCTGAGTTCGGGATGGGATCAGGTGGTACCACGCCGCTATGGCCGCCAGGGAAGGGGTTGAAGCAGCGCATGACGCGCCGGCTTCAATCTGGGTCGAGCCCTTTTGAAGAGTCCGCCACGGATGGCGGGCTTGGCTCTTCGCGAAAAGGACTCGCGTCAAATAGAGGTGTAAACGAGTGACAAGCGTCGAGGTGAAATCGGACGGGACAAGCTTCAAGGCATGCTCTTCTGAAGAGTGCGGCCATGGTATGGCCGCTTTCTCGTGCAGGGAAAGCACACGAACTAAAGCCACTTGGGGTTATATGGCCAAGCCTCACGGCTCATTAGTATCAGTTAGCTCCATGCATTGCTGCACTTCCACACCTGACCTATCAACCACCTAGTCTTGATGGTGCCTTAAGGAGAGTCAAGCTCTCGGGAGATCTCATCTTGGGGCGTGCTTCCCGCTTAGATGCTTTCAGCGGTTATCACTTCCGTTCATAGCTACCGGGCAATGCCATTGGCATGACAACCCGAACACCAGCGGAACGTCCACTCCGGTCCTCTCGTACTAGGAGCAGCCCCCCTCAAATCTCCAACGCCCACGACAGATAGGGACCGAACTGTCTCACGACGTTCTGAACCCAGCTCGCGTACCACTTTAAATGGCGAACAGCCATACCCTTGGGACCGGCTACAGCCCCAGGATGTGATGAGCCGACATCGAGGTGCCAAACACCGCCGTCGATATGAACTCTTGGGCGGTATCAGCCTGTTATCCCCGGAGTACCTTTTATCCGTTGAGCGATGGCCCTTCCATACAGAACCACCGGATCACTATGACCTACTTTCGTACCTGCTTGATCCGTCGATCTCGCAGTCAAGCACGCTTATGCCATTGCACACAGTGCGCGATGTCCGACCGCGCTGAGCGTACCTTCGTGCTCCTCCGTTACTCTTTGGGAGGAGACCGCCCCAGTCAAACTACCCACCATACACGGTCCCTGACCCGGATTACGGGCCTAGGTTAGAACGTCAAGCACTTCAGGGTGGTATTTCAAGGTTGGCTCCACGCAAACTGGCGTCTGCGCTTCAAAGCCTCCCACCTATCCTACACAGAAGAACTCAACGTTCAGTGTAAAGCTATAGTAAAGGTTCACGGGGTCTTTCCGTCTTGCCGCGGGAACGCTGCATCTTCACAGCGAATTCAATTTCACTGAGTCTCGGGTGGAGACAGCGCCGCTGTCGTTACGCCATTCGTGCAGGTCGGAACTTACCCGACAAGGAATTTCGCTACCTTAGGACCGTTATAGTTACGGCCGCCGTTTACTGGGGCTTCGATCAAGAGCTTCGCCTTGCGGCTGACCCCATCAATTAACCTTCCAGCACCGGGCAGGCGTCACACCCTATACGTCCACTTTCGTGTTTGCAGAGTGCTGTGTTTTTGATAAACAGTCGCAGCGGCCAGGTTACTGCGACCCTTCAACGCTCAGTCACGCATGTGACCACGCTAAAGGGCGCACCTTCTCCCGAAGTTACGGTGCCATTTTGCCTAGTTCCTTCACCCGAGTTCTCTCAAGCGCCTTGGGATTCTCACCCTGCCTACCAGTGTCGGTTTGCGGTACGGTTCTTCTATAGCTGAAGCTTAGTGGCTTTTCCTGGAAGCGTGGTGTCAGTCACTTCGCCCAATAGGGCTCGTCTCGGTGCTCGGCATAAAGGGTCCCGGATTTGCCTAAGACCCATGCCTACCGCCTTTCCCCGGGACAACCAACGCCCGGTAGACCTAACCTTCTCCGTCCCCACATCGCACTATAGAAAAGTGCAGGAATATTAACCTGCTTCCCATCGACTACGCATTTCTGCCTCGCCTTAGGGGCCGACTCACCCTGCGCCGATGAACGTTGCGCGAGGAAACCTTGGGCTTTCGGCGTGGGGGCTTTTCACCCCCATTATCGTTACTCATGTCAGCATTCGCACTTCTGATACCTCCAGCAGACTTTACAATCCACCTTCACAGGCTTACAGAACGCTCCTCTACCGCGTACACATAAATGTGCACACCCCGAGCTTCGGTGCATGGCTTAGCCCCGTTAAATCTTCCGCGCAGACCGACTCGACCAGTGAGCTATTACGCTTTCTTTAAAGGATGGCTGCTTCTAAGCCAACCTCCTGGCTGTCTATGCCTTTCCACATCGTTTTCCACTTAGCCATGACTTTGGGACCTTAGCTGCGGGTCTGGGTTGTTTCCCTTTTCACGACGGACGTTAGCACCCGCCGTGTGTCTCCCGTGTAGTACGTGTTGGTATTCGGAGTTTGCCATGGTTTGGTAAGTCGCGATGACCCCCTAGCCATAACAGTGCTCTACCCCCAACAGTATTCGCACGAGGCGCTACCTAAATAGCTTTCGAGGAGAACCAGCTATCTCCGAGTTTGTTTAGCCTTTCACTCCTATCCTCAGCTCATCCCCATCTATTGCAACAGATGTGGGTTCGGTCCTCCAGTGCGTGTTACCGCACCTTCAACCTGGCCAAGGATAGATCACTCGGTTTCGGGTCTACTGCCTGAGACTATGCGCCCTATTCAGACTCGATTTCTCTTCGCCTCCCCTATACGGTTAAGCTTGCCACAGACAGTAAGTCGCTGACCCATTATACAAAAGGTACGCAGTCACCCTTGCGGGCTTCCACTGCTTGTACGTATACGGTTTCAGGGTCTATTTCACTCCCCTCTCCGGGGTTCTTTTCGCCTTTCCCTCACGGTACTAGTTCGCTATCGGTCAGTCAGTAGTATTTAGCCTTGGAGGATGGTCCCCCCATGTTCAGACAAGGTTTCACGTGCCCCGCCTTACTCAATTTCACACAAAATGTCTTTTCGTCGACTGGGCTATCACCATCTATGGCCGGCTTTTCCAAACCGTTTGACTAAAACATAATGTGCTTTTGGGCTAGTCCCCGTTCGCTCGTCGCTACTCAGGGAATCTCGGTTGATTTCTTTTCCTCCGGGTACTTAGATATTTCAGTTCCCCGGGTTCGCCCTGCATAGCTATGTATTCACTATGCAGTACTGCTTGCGCAGTGGGTTTCCCCATTCGGACATTGCCGGATCAAAGCTTGTTGCCAGCTCCCCGACACTTTTCGCAGGCTGCCACGTCCTTCATCGCCTCTGACTGCCAAGGCATCCACCGTATACGCTTAGTCGCTTGACCATATAACCCCAAGTCGCCTCGGGGCATGCACCCTCATCAGGTGCAGCCAAGTTACTTCGTTTCGTTGCCTTAACACTTATCTCGGTTCGGTTTCGAACCAAGACGCTTGTCACTCGTTTACAGTTTTTCAAAGAACGTCACGCCGGCCTCAACGCCGGATGACTTCAAAATCTTGAGGTGTGCTTATATTTTACGAACCGGTCATTCCATGGTGGAGCCTATCGGGATCGAACCGATGACCCCCTGCTTGCAAAGCAGGTGCTCTCCCAGCTGAGCTAAGGCCCCAAGGAACCCTTGGAATATGGTGGGTCTGGGTGGACTCGAACCACCGGCCTCACCCTTATCAGGGGTGCGCTCTAACCACCTGAGCTACAGACCCAGTGATGACTGAACCCCAGAACCTAGACCAGGCGACCTGGAACAACTTCGTAAAATACAGGTGCCTTGTGTGGACGTCTTGCGCGAGAGAGCTCGCGACCGTCATTTCTTGAAAGGAGGTGATCCAGCCGCACCTTCCGATACGGCTACCTTGTTACGACTTCACCCCAGTCATGAACCACTCCGTGGTCGTCGTCCCCCTTGCGGTTAGACTAACGGCTTCTGGAGCAACTCACTCCCATGGTGTGACGGGCGGTGTGTACAAGGCCCGGGAACGTATTCACCGCGGCATAGCTGATCCGCGATTACTAGCGATTCCGACTTCACGAAGTCGAGTTGCAGACTTCGATCCGGACTGGGATCGGCTTTCTGGGATTGGCTCCACCTCGCGGTATCGCAACCCTCTGTACCGACCATTGTAGTACGTGTGTAGCCCTGGCCGTAAGGGCCATGATGACTTGACGTCATCCCCACCTTCCTCCGGTTTGTCACCGGCAGTCTCCTTAGAGTTCCCACCATTACGTGCTGGCAACTAAGGACAAGGGTTGCGCTCGTTGCGGGACTTAACCCAACATCTCACGACACGAGCTGACGACAGCCATGCAGCACCTGTGTTCTGATTCCCGAAGGCACTCCCGCATCTCTGCAGGATTCCAGACATGTCAAGGCCAGGTAAGGTTCTTCGCGTTGCATCGAATTAAACCACATACTCCACCGCTTGTGCGGGCCCCCGTCAATTCCTTTGAGTTTCAGTCTTGCGACCGTACTCCCCAGGCGGCGAACTTAACGCGTTAGCTTCGACACTGATCTCCGAGTTGAGACCAACATCCAGTTCGCATCGTTTAGGGCGTGGACTACCAGGGTATCTAATCCTGTTTGCTCCCCACGCTTTCGTGCTTCAGCGTCAGTGTTGTCCCAGATGGCCGCCTTCGCCACTGATGTTCCTTCCGATCTCTACGCATTTCACCGCTACACCGGAAATTCCACCATCCTCTGACACACTCTAGCCAGCCAGTATCCATCGCCATTCCCAGGTTGAGCCCGGGGATTTCACGACAGACTTAACTAACCGCCTACGCACCCTTTACGCCCAGTAATTCCGATTAACGCTTGCACCCTTCGTATTACCGCGGCTGCTGGCACGAAGTTAGCCGGTGCTTATTCCTCAGGTACCGTCAGCCCCATAGGGTATTAACCCGTGGTATTTCGTTCCTGATAAAAGTGCTTTACAACCCGAAGGCCTTCTTCACACACGCGGCATTGCTGGATCAGGCTTGCGCCCATTGTCCAATATTCCCCACTGCTGCCTCCCGTAGGAGTCTGGACCGTGTCTCAGTTCCAGTGTGGCTGATCATCCTCTCAGACCAGCTATCGATCGTCGCCTTGGTGAGCCATTACCTCACCAACTAGCTAATCGAACATCGGTTCGTCTCACCGCGCAAGGCCCGAAGGTCCCCTGCTTTCTCCCGTAGGACGTATGCGGTATTAGCGTAAGTTTCCCTACGTTATCCCCCACGTTGAGGTAGATCCCGATGCATTACTCACCCGTCCGCCACTCGCCACCCACAGAGCAAGCTCTGCTGTGCTGCCGTTCGACTTGCATGTGTTAGGCATGCCGCCAGCGTTCAATCTGAGCCAGGATCAAACTCTTCACTTAAGTTTTCGACTGTCCGAAGACAATCTATCTTTCTGAAGCGTTAGTCCCAACAAAATCAAAACTCATTACTGACTTTTTCTTTCATTGGACGCTTGCATTTCTTGGACAGGTCGTAACCCTCCATCGCAAGACGTCCACACAATTCACCTGCGCACACTGTCAAAGATCAACCACTTGCAACCGATTTCTCGTGTTGCGTCTAAGACGTTTCGTCCTAGGTGAGCCGCCCATTCTATATCGTTTTTTGTGGCCGTCAACAGTGGCGTTGAATTTTTTTTCATCGTCGCTGGTGCCGCAACCCTTTGACGAAGGCGTTTCGTCGAAGGGGGACGAACTATAGCGCCGCGAGGCAAATCTGTGAAGAGGGCGTGTGCATATTTTTACAGAAACAAGTCAGAACGGCACTCGCGCCGCCCTTGCGGCAGCACTTCAACTACAACCGGGTTAGCTGATTCGTAGAAATAACCCAATGCACATACAAATTTCGCTTTCAGCCATTGCTTGAGGACACTTCTGTCATCACACGCTCGCATGTTGACGTATGGCCGGCCGTCGGGAAAACCGCTGCCGCAGCAACCCTGACATCTCTCAGCATGCCCACGCGATAAGGCACCAGATCTTCGGGGCGCAATTTCGCCAGCGCGTCCCAATCATCGTCGAAAGGAATGAATTGCTGCATGGTTAGCCGCCTGTGTGATGCAACGCGCGACAGTGCGCAGAGGCATCACAACAGATGATCGTGCCGATAGCGTGGCGAATTCGGGCCATTCCGGGGCACGAATTCGCGTCAGACGATTTCGATCATCTCGAAATCGTCCTTGGTCGTGCCGCAATCCGGGCAGGTCCAGGTTTCGGGTACGTCTTCCCAGCGCGTGCCGGCCGGAATGCCTTCATCGGGCACACCGATGCTCTCGTCGTAAATGTAGCCGCACACTACGCACATCCACTTGCGGTTTGCTGCTTCGGAGGAACTCTGGCTCATGGGTCTGGCTTCTTTGTTGACGAGGTAATAGTGCATTCTCGCAACTCGTCCGGCATTACGAAAGCGTACGTGACAATGTATCGCCGGGATTGACGGAAGTGGGTTTGCTTACACTTAGGATGCTGATTTGAAATCGATAGCACTGTTGCCCGGTCGCGGCCTGTACGCCGTTACCGACGGGCCCCGGCCTGATTTGCTTGACGTTGTCGCCCAGGCGCTGGCCGGCGGCGGGCGCGTCGTGCAATACCGCGACGACACTGACGATCACCTTCGGCGCCGCGCCGAGGCCGCTGACTTGAAGCGGCTTTGCCATCGGCACGGCGCATTGTTCATCATCGACGCCGATGTGGCGCTGGCCAAAGACGTTGCCGCCGACGGCGTGCATCTGGGGCCTGACAATGCCGATCCAGGCTCCGCGCGGCATGAACTGGGCGCCGACGCGATCATTGGCGTGTCCTGCCTAGCATCGCTGGAGCGCGCAAACGCGGCGGCAGCGGCCGGAGCCAGTTACGTATCCTTCGGCGCGTTTTTCAAATCGCCGACCAAACCACTGGCCGGGCACGCACCCATCGATCTGCTGAGAAAAACCGCTGCGCTGGGCCTGCCGCGGGTAGCGATTGGCGGCATCACGCCGGACAATGGCAGATTGCTCGTCGATGCCGGCGCGAATTTCATTGCCGCGGTATCGGCCATCTTCGGTGCTGCCGACGTTCGCGCTGCCGCGCAACGCTTTACTGACCTGTACTCCATCGATCGCGATCACGGAACGCCTGCATGACAACCAATCAAGAACTTTTTCAGCGCGCACAGGGCCTGATGCCTGGCGGCGTCAATTCGCCGGTACGCGCATTCAAGTCGGTCGGCGGTGAGCCATTTTTCACCGCGCGCGCCGATGGCGCTTATCTGTGGGACGTCGAGGGCACGCGCTATATCGACTATATCGGTTCGTGGGGCCCGATGATTCTCGGCCACAACCATCCCGCCGTGCGCGACGCGGTAGAACGTGCGGTGAAGAACGGCCTCTCGTTCGGTACGCCCTGCCCAGCCGAAGTGACCATGGCCGAGACGATCACGCGGCTCATTCCATCGCTCGAGATGGTGCGCATGGTCAACTCCGGCACCGAAGCGACGATGTCGGCCATCCGGCTGGCGCGCGGCGCCACCGGGCGCAGCAAGATCGTAAAGTTCGAGGGCTGCTATCACGGCCACGGCGACAGCTTTCTGGTGAAGGCCGGTTCGGGCGCACTCACGTTCGGCGTACCGACCTCGCCCGGCGTACCGAAAGCCAATGCCGATCTCACCCTGACCTTGCCGTACAACGATATCGAAGCGGCCAAGACACTGTTCGCCGAATGCGGCGACGAAATCGCCGGGCTGATCATCGAGCCCGTCGCTGGCAACATGAACTGCATCCTGCCTTTGGACGGCTATTTAGCGGCACTGCGCGAACTGTGCACGCGGCACGGCGTACTGCTGATTTTTGATGAAGTGATGACCGGCTTCCGCGTGGCGCTCGGTGGCGCACAGGCGCATTACGGCGTGACGCCCGACCTCACCTGTTTCGGCAAAATCATCGGCGGCGGCATGCCGGTCGGTGCGTACGGTGGCCGACGCGACCTGATGGAACGAATCGCTCCCGCAGGCCCGATCTATCAGGCCGGCACACTCAGCGGGAATCCGGTCGCGATGGCCGCAGGTCTGGCGGTGCTCGAACAGATCCAGGCGCCCGGCTTCCATGACGCGCTTTCGGCAAAGACGAAGCTACTCACCGATGGACTGCAGCGCGTAGCCGACGAGGAGGGCATTCCCTTCAGTACGAATGGCGTCGGCGGCATGTTCGGCCTGTTCTTCACCGCCGAGAAAGTAACCAGCTATGCGCAGGCCACCGCCGCCGACAGTGGGCTGTTCAACCGCTTCTTCCACGGCATGCTGAAACGCGGTGTGTATCTGGCGCCGTCGGCGTTTGAAGCGGGCTTCATCTCCAGCGCGCACGGCGAGCAGGACATTGCCGATACGTTGGACGCTGCGCGCGCATCCATGCGCGACGCACGAGGCTGATGCCAACTCGCGGCACGACCCGACTCGTGCCGCGGTTGCACGCCATTCGTGACGGGTTACCAGACGCCGGTATTCGCCATCGATGCCCATGGCTCCTGCGGAGCCAGTTTTCCATGCTGAAGCAGCTCTACCGAAACCAGGTCCGGCGAGCGGACGAACGCCATATGCCCATCGCGCGGCGGCCGGTTGATCGTATAGCCCATGGCCTGCAGCCGCTCGCAGGTGGCATAGATGTCGTCGACCTGAAAGGCAAGATGGCCGAAGTTGCGCGCGGAACCGTAGTCTTCCTCGGAACCCCAGTTATGGGTCAGTTCGATCTCGGCTTCCGGACTATCTGGCGCCGCGAGAAAGACCAGGGTGAACTTGCCTTCGGGAACGTCCCTGCGGCGAACCTCCTTCAGACCCAGACCCTCGCAGTAAAAGCGTAGGGACGCATCGAGGTCGCGCACGCGCACCATGCTGTGAAGATATTTCATCGACGGCTCCAGAAGAGTGTTTGTCAGTGGGATACGAAATCGCGCAGAGCGGCATGCAGACGCTTGAGCCCTTCCGCCAGATCGGCATCGGAAATGATCAGCGGCGGCACAAAGCGCAGCACGTCGGGCCCAGCCTGCAGCACGAGCAAACCGTGCGCCGCCGCGTGATCCAGAATGTCGCCCGCCCTGCCCTTGTAGGCATCGGCCAGCACGGCGCCGATCATCAGGCCGCGTCCGCGCACTTCGGCGAACAGCGCCAACTCGTCGTTGATCGCCTTCAACCCTGCGCGCAATGCAGCGGCCTGTCGGTGCACGTTCTCCAGCACCGGCGGTGAGGACAGCTTGCGCAAGGCCACGCGCGCCACGGCCGCCGCCATCGGGTTGCCACCGAACGTGGTGCCATGCGCACCGTATTGCATGATCTGCGCGACCTTGGCCCCGGCCAGCATGGCGCCGATCGGGAAGCCGCAGCCGAGCGCCTTGGCGAGCGTCACGATATCCGGCACCACGCCGTCCTGCACATGCGCGAACAGCGTGCCGGTGCGGCCCATGCCGCATTGAATTTCGTCCAGCACCAGCAGCGCATCGTGCTGGTCGCACAGCTCGCGCGCACGCTTCAGAAAACCCGGTGCCGCCGGCAGAACGCCGCCCTCGCCCTGCACCGGCTCCAGCATCACCGCGGCGATGTCGCCTGCGCCGAACGCGGCCTCCAGCGCGGCAACATCATTGAACGGCAGATAGCGGAAGCCGACCGGCAGCGGTTCGTAGCCCTCCTGGTATTTCGGCTGCGCGGTCGCCGTGACCGTCGCCAGCGTGCGACCGTGGAACGATCCCTGAAAGGTAAGAATGACCCGCCGCTCCGGCGGCCGCCCCTGCGCCGTGGCCCACTTGCGCACCAGCTTGATCGCCGCCTCGTTCGCCTCGGCGCCGGAGTTGCACAGAAACACGCGCTCGGCAAAACCCGACGCGCGCACCAGTTCCTCGGCCAGATGCAGCGGCGGCTCGCTGTAGAACACGTTGCTGCTGTGCCAGAGCTTGTGCGCCTGCGTGGTGAGCGCGTCGAGCAGGTCGGGATCCTGATGACCCAGCGCATTCACCGCAATGCCGGCACCGAAGTCGACGTAGTCGCGGCCTTCGCTGTCCCACACGCGCGAACCCTTGCCATGATCGAGCAGCAGCTCGCGCGGCTTGTACACAGGCAGCCAGTAGCGCTTGCCCAGATCGAGCAGAGACGCCGTAGTGTTGGAAGCGTGTGCGCTTTCGCGCACGGCGTGATCCGACGGCGCGACGTCTTGCAGTAGGTGGTCGGCGGGAATGGGGTCGTTCGGTGCTTGCATGGTGGGCTCCGGCCTCGCTGCGAACGCGGCCACATCGGTAACGCCGATCGATCGTTGGTTCGATCAGCCAGTTAGAAATCAGTCCAGGAAAAAATCCGGCAATAGCGCTGTGCCCGGCTTCACCGCATAGTGATCGAAATCGGTGACGCCCTCGTCGCGCAGCACTTCGTCGTCGATCGCGAAATGGCCGGTGTAGTCGCGCGATAGCCGGGTGAGGATCGCGTGCGCCGCGTCCGCCACGATGTCAGGCGTACGGCACTGTTCGGGTTTGACGCCATCGATCATGCCGATCGCCGCCGTAGCCACCACCGTGCGTGGCCACAATGCGTTGACCGCAATGCCGAGCGGTGCGAACTCCGCACTCATGCCCAGCACGCACAGGCTCATGCCATATTTGGCGATCGTGTAGGCGGTATGCTGAGCAAACCACTTTGGATCGAGATTGAGCGGCGGCGACAGCATCAGCACATGCGGATTGTCGGCCTGTTTGAGATACGGCAGGCAACTCTGCGTGACCAGAAACGTGCCGCGTGCATTGACCTGCTGCATCAGATCGAAACGCTTCATCGGCGTCTCGGCAGTGCCGGCCAGCCAGATCGCGCTGGCGTTATTGACCACGATATCGATGCCGCCAAAATGTTCGGCCGCCTGTGCGGCCGCGGCACGCACCTGATCCTCTTCGCGAATATCCACTTTGAGCGCCAGTGCGCGACCGCCGGCCTCCTCGACCGCCGCCGCCGCGCTGTGAATCGTTCCGGGAAGTTTCGGATTGGCCACCGAACTCTTGGCCGCGATCACGATATTCGCGCCGTCCCGCGCCGCGCGCAGCGCAATCGCCAGACCGATGCCGCGCGACGCGCCGGTGATGAACAGGGTTTTGCCGGCGAGAGTGCCCATGCACAGGATTCCGTAAAAATAGGCTGCTATCGAGCAGAGCGGCCTAGTTTAAGCGCTAAGGCTCAGGCTTTCTGGAATCGCGGCAGAATATCGCGCAGCTCCGCCAGTCGCAGCAGTGGATCGGTCAATTCGAGCATATGCTGCTGCTCGGACGTATCCAGCGGCAACAGCTCGGTCAGCCGGTAGCCGAGCCAGCTGGAATCCTCATAGGCGCTGCGCGGGGCATCGCGCCAATGCGGTGCCATGGTCTCGATCAGCCGCTCGAGAATGCTCTGCAGCAGCGCGAATTCCACCGGCACCGGCACCTCCGGCTCCGCCGCCCAGATCTCGATATCGCCGCGCAATAGTCCGTCACTGCGCACGCGGCTGCGATTAACCCTGAAGCGCGAACCGCCCTTGGCGACGATGCCGAGCAGTCCGTCATCGTCGCGGTCGAAATCCTGAATATGCGCCACCGTACCGACAGCGGCCGGCGTGCTGGGTTCACCGACCTCATAGCCCTCGAGAATCAGGCACACGCCAAAGCCGGAGTCATGGCGAGTGCATTCGCGCACCATATCGAGATAGCGCGGCTCGAAAATGCGCAGCTGCAGCTGGCCACCGGGAAACAGCACCGTGTTCAGCGGAAACAGGGGCATCTCGATCAGCGGAGACTGGGCGGCCATGGGATAAGTCTAACCAGAGGCAACGTGACGAACCACGATGCATGTCGCCGCACGCTCCGCGGGTGGCGTTGGGTATGGCGCAGGAGAGACATCGAGGTAGTGAACGAGCGTTAGCGTTGGCGCAGCTTTTCGACGAACCGACGCGGCGCGGCTTCGAAGCCGCCGTTGGACATGAAAATCACTTGGTCGCCCGATCGGGCCTGCCCGGCCAGCGCGTCGATCAACGCTTCCACCGTAGGCACCGTGCTGCCGCGACCATTCAGTGCCGCCGTGACCTGGCCGGCATCCCAGGCCAGTTCCGCGCGATGCAAAAAAACCACCGCATCGGCATCGACCAACGATGGCGCCAGTGCATCAGCGTGAGCGCCCTGGCGCATCGAGTTGGAGCGCGGCTCCAGCGCCACCAGGATGCGCGCGTCGCCAACCTTGGCGCGCAGGCCAGCCAGCGTCGTGGCAATCGCCGTCGGGTGGTGGGCGAAGTCGTCATAGACGCGCACGCCGTCGACCTCGCCGACCAGCTCCATCCGTCGCTTGACGCTTTCGAAGGTGGTGAACGCCGGCAGCAGCGCGCGCGGATCGGCACCGGCAGCCGTGGCAGCGGCGAGCGCGGCCAGCCCATTCATCACGCTGTGATGGCCGAGCAGCGACCAATGCACTTCGCCAATCGGCTCGCCGGCGCGATGCACGGTAAACGCCGAGCCATCCGTTTCGATCAACGTCGCTCGCCAGTCGCCGCGACCGATGCCGAAGGTTTCCACCGGCGTCCAACAGCCCATGGCCAACACCTCGGCCAGACGCTCGTCGTGTGCGTTGACGATCAGCCGGCCGTTGCCGGGCACGGTGCGCACCAGATGGTGAAACTGGCGCTGGATCGCCGCCACGTCGGGGAAAATATCGGCGTGGTCGTATTCGAGGTTGTTGAGAATCGCGATACGCGGCCGGTAGTGCACGAACTTGGAGCGCTTGTCGAAAAACGCCGTGTCGTATTCGTCGGCCTCGATCACGAACGGCCGGCCGCTGCCCAGCCGCGCCGAGACGCCGAAATTGCCCGGTACGCCGCCTATCAGGAAGCCCGGCGCCAAGCCGACGCTGTCCAGCAGATGCGCCAGCAGGCTGGTGGTGGTGGTCTTGCCGTGCGTGCCGGCGACGGCAAGCACTTCGCGATCGACCAGCAGCGTTTCGCCCAGCCACTGCGGGCCGGAGATATAACGCAGCTGTTGGTCGAGCATGTATTCCACGGCCGGGTTGCCGCGTGTCATCGCATTGCCGACGATCACCATGTCGGGCGCCGCGTGCCCCGGCGATGGCTGCAAATGCTCAGCCTTGTAACCCTGCATCAGCTCGATGCCGAGGGCTTCCAGTTGGGTACTCATCGGCGGGTAGACGTTGGTATCCGAGCCTTCCACCTCGAGCCCGAGCTCGCGCGCCAGCGCGGCAACGCCGCCCATGAAGGTGCCGCAGATGCCGAGAATATGCAGACGCATGGCTGGCCCAGGAATAAATCGCGTAGGAAAGAATGACGGCCCGAGCGCAAGGCACGAAGCCGAAAAAATGGGGCTGACGGTCACGTCGGGATCGCCTGACGGCGACCCTTCGTATCAGCCGTGTGCGGTGGCGGACGTGTCCCGCAGCGCGTTTTGCACCCGCGCCGTGACTTCGCTCAATTCGCCCACGCCATCGACCACCTGCAGCTTGCCGCGGCGCGCGTAGAAGTCGGCCACCGGCGCGGTCTGCTCGGCGTAAATGGCCAGGCGCTTGCGCACGGTATCCGGGTTGTCGTCGGCACGGCCTTCGGCCTTGAAGCGGATTTCGCAGCGACCGATGATGGTGACATTGGGCACTTCCAGCTGGATCACGGCATCGAGTGGTTGACCGATCTTGGCCAGCAGGTGATCGAGCGCGTCGGCCTGGGCCAGGTTGCGCGGGTAGCCATCCAGGATGAAACCCGATTTGGCATCGTCCTGCGCCAGGCGCTCTTCGAGCATGCCCAGCAGAATATCGTCGGACACCAACTGACCGGCATCCATCACCGCCTTGGCCTTGAGTCCCATCGCGGTGCCCTGCGCCACCGCGGCGCGCAGCATGTCGCCAGTGGAAATGTGCGGCACGCCCAGTTCCGTCTTCAGGCGCGCCGCCTGCGTGCCTTTGCCCGATCCGGGCGCGCCAAGTAGGACCAGTCGCATAATGCTCCACACGTTTGGCGGACGGCCGCACACTGCCGCAGCCCGCTTCATTCTCAGATTGAGGCGTCAAATTAGCGTTTGCACCGGGTGCCGTCAAACGCAGGCGCCAGTCACGCCGGGCCAAGTCCCTGTTGCGAAAAGATTTGCCCTTCCCGCTTGGTACGCTCGTGTGATCCATAATCGGCTTCCCGTCTGACCCGCCTGTCGAGGATGTCCATGAGCCTGACCCGCCGCCCTTCTGCCGTTACCGGCAATATTCTTTACGCCCAATCCGGTGGCGTGACTTCGGTCATCAACGCCTCGGCCGCCGGCGTGATCGAGGCGGCGCGCGCCAAGGGCGTCAAGGTGTACGCCGCGCGCAATGGCATTCTGGGTGCGCTGCGCGAGGAGCTGATCGATACTTCGAAAGAATCCAAGAGCGCAATCGCCGCGCTCCGGCACACGCCCGGGGGCGCCTTTGGCTCGTGCCGCTACAAGCTGAAGTCGCTGGAGACCAACCGGGCTGAGTACGAGCGACTGATCGAGGTGTTTCGCGCGCACGATATCCGCTGGTTTCTCTACAACGGCGGCAACGATTCGGCCGATACCGCACTGAAGATATCCCAGCTCGGCAAGGCGATGAACGTCGACATCCGCTGCATCGGCGTGCCGAAGACGGTGGACAACGATCTGGCGGTGACCGACTGCTGCCCGGGCTTCGGCTCGGTCGCCAAATACATCGCCATCTCCACCCGCGAGGCCAGTCTCGACGTCGCCTCGATGGCCGAAACCTCGACCAAGGTGTTCATTCTCGAGGTGATGGGCCGGCACGCAGGCTGGATCGCCGCCGCCGCGGGGCTCGCCGGGGACAGCGCCGATGCGGCGCCGCACATCATCCTGTTTCCCGAGAATGTCTTCGACGAGGCAGCGTTTCTTGCCCGGGTCAAAGCCACCGTCGAACGGGTGGGCTGGTGCACCGTGGTGGCCTCCGAAGGCGTGCGCAACGCGGCGGGCCAGTTCCTCGCCGAGGCGGGCGGCCGCGACGCGTTCGGCCACGCGCAACTCGGCGGCGTGGCACCGGTACTGGCCGCGCTGGTGAAGGAAAAGCTCGGCTACAAATACCACTGGGCGCTGCCCGATTACCTGCAGCGCTCCGCCCGCCACGCGGCGGCGAAGGTCGATGCCGAGCAGGCCTATGCGGTCGGCAAGGCCGCGGTGGACTATGCGCTCAAAGGCATGAACGCGGTGATGCCGGTCATCGTGCGCAGCAGCGACGCACCCTACCGCTGGAACATCCAGCCGGCGCCGCTGAGCAAGGTGGCCAACCACGAAAAGAAAATGCCGAAGAGCTTCATCACCCGCGACGGTTTCGGCATTACCGCCGCAGCGCGTCGTTATCTGAGTCCGCTGATCGCGGGCGAAGCCGCGCTCCCGTATGGCAAGGACGGCCTGCCCCGCTACGTGCAATTGAAAAATGCGGCAGTGGCGAAGAAGCTGCCGGACTTTACGCCTTGACTTCATTGCGCCGGCCTGTCTAAAAACTCTTGCGCAAGCCCGATCGGCGGATCTTTCGACGCATGCCTGCGCATGTGCTTTGACGATACGTCGCTCGGCTACCCGCACATTGCGCCGCACAACACGATGCATCGCATGGTCTGCCTATACTCGACCCAACCGCCCGTACAGGACGGCTATCTCCGGGTTTGCCGATGGACGACCCGGCACTAGGGTGACTACTCGTGGGAGGCTCCGATGCTGCTGCAATATGGCTGGTGGATCGTCGTTCTGGCGTGTGCGTTGATAGCAATTGGTTACGGCGCGGTTTCGGCAAAATGGATCCTGGCGCAATCGCCGGGCAACGGGCGAATGCAGGAGATTGCCGCGGCCATCCAGGAAGGCGCCAGCGCCTACCTCAACCGCCAGTACCGCACCATCGGCATGGTCGGTGTGGTGCTGCTGCTACTGATCGGTTTTTTTCTCAACTGGCCGACGGCGGTGGGCTTTTTGCTCGGCGCGATTCTTTCGGGCGCCGCCGGCTATATCGGCATGAACGTCTCGGTGCGCGCCAACGTGCGTACCGCCGAAGCGGCGCGTCACGGGCTCAGTCCGGCGATGGACGTAGCGTTTCGCGGCGGCGCGATCACCGGCATGCTGGTGGTCGGTCTGGCCCTGCTGGGCGTCGCCGGTTACTGGATCGTGCTCAATCAGATGGGCATGCATGGCGAAGTGGCGCTGCATGCGCTGGTCGGCCTGGCCTTTGGCAGTTCGCTGATTTCGATTTTCGCGCGTCTGGGCGGCGGCATTTTCACCAAGGGCGCGGACGTGGGTGCCGATCTGGTCGGCAAGGTCGAAGCAGGCATTCCCGAGGACGACCCGCGCAATCCGGCCGTAATCGCGGACAACGTCGGTGACAACGTGGGCGACTGCGCCGGCATGGCGGCCGACCTGTTCGAAACCTACGCGGTGACCGTGATAGCGACCATGCTGCTTGGCGGCCTGATGGCTGAAGAGGTCGGCCCGAATGCCGTGCTGTATCCCCTTTTGCTGGGCGCGGTATCCATCATCGCCTCGATCATCGGCACGCTGTTCGTCAAGGTGAAGGAAGGCGGCTCGATCATGGGCGCACTGTACAAGGGCGTGATCGTTTCCGCGGTACTGGCCGCGGCGGCGTTCTATCCGATCACCACGCAACTGATGACCGGCTTCAGCCACGGCTCGATCAATCTTTGGGGCTGCTCGCTGATCGGCCTGCTGCTGACCGGCGTGATCGTGTGGGTGACCGAGTACTACACCGGCACGCAGTACAAGCCGGTGCAGCACATTGCGGCGGCCTCGACCACCGGGCACGGCACCAACATCATCGCCGGCCTTGGCGTGTCGATGAAATCGACCGCGCTGCCGGTGATCGCGGTGTGCTTCGCGATCTGGGGTGCGTTTGCGCTCGGCGGTCTTTACGGTATCGCGATTGCCGCGACGGCGATGCTGTCGATGGCCGGCATGATCGTGGCGCTGGACGCGTACGGTCCGATCACCGACAACGCCGGCGGCATTGCCGAAATGGCCGACCTGCCGCCGGAGGTGCGCGGCGTCACCGATCCGCTCGACGCAGTGGGCAACACCACCAAGGCGGTCACCAAGGGCTACGCGATCGGCTCGGCGGCGCTGGCCGCGCTGGTGCTGTTTGCCGACTACACGCACAACCTTGATGTGGCCGCGCAGGCCAAGGCGGCGTTTAGCGGCACGACCTATGTGCCGATGACCTTCGACCTTTCCGACCATATGGTGATCATCGGCCTGCTGATCGGCGGCCTGATCCCCTACCTGTTCGGCGCGATGGCGATGGAGGCCGTGGGCCGCGCCGCCGGGGCGGTGGTCGAAGAGGTACGCCGACAGTTCCGCGATATCCCCGGCATCATGCTGGGCACGGCCAAGCCGGAATACTCGCGCGCGGTCGACATGCTGACCAAGTCGGCGATCCGCGAAATGATCGTGCCGTCGCTGCTGCCGGTGGCGGTGCCGATCGTGGTCGGCCTGCTGCTGGGGCCGAAGGCGCTCGGCGGCGTGCTGATCGGCACTATCGTCACCGGCCTGTTCGTGGCGATCTCGATGACCACCGGCGGCGGCGCCTGGGACAACGCCAAGAAATACATCGAAGACGGCCACTTCGGTGGCAAGGGCTCGGAGGCGCACAAGGCCGCGGTGACTGGCGATACCGTGGGCGATCCGTACAAGGACACGGCCGGTCCGGCAGTGAACCCGCTCATCAAGATCATCAATATCGTGGCTCTGCTGCTGATTCCGCTGCTGTAAGGCGATCAACGCGTGTAAAGAAATCCCGCTTCGGCGGGATTTTTTCTGCGCGCGCATCCAACGACTCACCCTGACTTTAGTCACAGGCGACGCCAGCTCGCTACCGTTAGGCTCGAACGCTGGCGGCCTGCGTCAGCAGTCCGTTTCCCCTCACCCTTCGCACACGAGGCGCATACGATGAAATCGGTCTGGCTGATGCTGGCTCTCGGCGTCACACTGTTAGGCATGAATACGACTCACGCTGATGGCAATAACCCCGCTGCCGCCTCCACCGGCGCTCAGGCCTCCGAAGATCCGTTCCTGTGGCTGGAAGACATCCACGGCGCTCGCGCGATGGACTGGGTCAAGACGGAAAACGCCAAGACCACCAAGCAGTTCATCGACAACGCCGAGTTCGACAAAACCCGCGACCGCATTCTCGAAGTGCTCGATTCAGACGCGCGCATTCCGGCGGTCAGCCGCATGGGCGACTACCTCTACAACTTCTGGCGCGACAAGGCCAACCCGCGCGGCATCTGGCGCCGCACCACGCTGGCCGAATACCGCAAGGCGGCGCCGCAGTGGGAGGTGCTGCTCGATATCGATGCATTGAACAAGGACGAGAACAAGCGCTGGGTGTTCAAGGGCTCGCAGTGCCTGAAACCGGCGTACACGCGTTGCCTGCTGTCGCTGTCGCCCGACGGTGGCGACGCGGTGACCGTGCGCGAGTTCGACATCCCGAGCAAATCTTTCGTCAAGGACGGTTTCGTCTTGCCGGTCGCCAAGACCGAGGCCAGCTGGATCGACGAAAACACCCTGTATGTCGGCACCGATTTCGGCCCCGGCACGATGACCGCATCGAGCTATCCGCGCATCGTCAAGGAATGGAAACGCGGCACGCCCCTCGCCGAGGCCAAGACCGTGTACGAAGGCAAGACGACCGATCTGGCGATCGGCGCGGTACACGATCGTACGCCCGGCTTCGAGCGCGATTTCGTCTCGGTCGCGAAGGACTTTTTCCATAGCGAGCTGTACCAGCGCAAGGACGACAAGCTCGTTCGCGTCGACGTACCGACCGACGCCAGCGCCGACGCCCATCGCGAATGGCTGCTGGTGCAGACGCGTTCTGCCTGGACCGTGGGCGGCGAAACCTATCCCTCCGGCGCGCTGCTGGCGGCGAACTTCGACGCCTTCATGGCCGGCAAGCCCGCATTCACCGTGCTGTTCAAACCCGATGCGCATACCTCGCTGGAGTCGTACGCCTGGACCCGCCATCACCTGATTCTCGACGTGCTCGATGACGTCAAGAGCCGCCTGGAAGTGCTCACGCCGCCGGACCACACCAACGCGACGGCCGACTGGAAACGCGAGGCCGTGCCAAACGCACCGGCGCTCAGCTCGATCAGCGTGGCCGATACCGACCCCGACAACAGCGACGAATACTGGCTCGACGTCACCGGCTTCCTCACCCCGTCCTCGCTGCAGCGGGGTGTGCTGGGCAGCGTGCCAGCCGAGACGATCAAGCAGGATCCGGCCTTCTTCGACGCGTCGAAGTTCGAAGTGACCCAGCATTTCGTCACCTCGAAAGACGGCACCCGCGTGCCGTACTTCGAAATCGCCCCGAAGGGCATCAAGCTCGATGGCTCCAACCGCACCCTGCTGTACGGCTATGGCGGCTTCGAAGTGTCGCTGTCGCCGCACTACAGCGGCAGCATCGGCCGCGCGTGGCTAGATCGCGGCGGCGTGTATGTGCTGGCCAATATCCGCGGCGGCGGCGAGTACGGTCCGCAGTGGCATCAGGCGGCGCTGAAGGCCAATCGCCCGCGTGCGTACGAAGATTTTGCGGCGGTCGCCGAGGATCTGGTCAAACGCGGCGTCACCTCGGCCAAGCACCTGGGCGCCGAGGGCGGCAGCAACGGCGGCCTGCTGATGGGCAACATGCTGACGATTTATCCGCAGCTGTTCGGCGCGATCGCCTGCGAGGTGCCGCTGCTCGACATGAAGCGCTACACGCACCTGTCAGCCGGCGCGTCATGGATGGCCGAATACGGCAACCCCGATACCGCCGACTGGAGCTTCATCCAGACCTTTTCGCCCTACCAGAACGTGAAGAAGGACGGCCATTACCCGCCGGTACTGTTCTACACCACCACCAGCGACGACCGCGTCGGCCCGGTGCAGGCCCGCAAGATGGCGGCGAAGATGCAGGCCATGGGTCACCCCGAAGTTTGGTTCTACGAGAATCTCGAAGGTGGCCACGGCGCGGGCGCGGACAACAAGCAGGCGGCGCTGATGCATGCGCTGGCGTACGACTTCCTGTGGGATCAGCTGAAATAAAGCACTCGGCCCGATGGGAACTTCAACGAGCCGGCACTTGCCGGCTCGTTGCTTTTCAGCATCGGGCCGCCCTCACAGCTTTCACCTGCTGGCGCGGCTAAAGTAAGCTCTCAACGTCATCGACCCAGCCACGCCGCCATGAACTCACGCCCGTCGATCCGCCCCGAACTGCGCGAATGGATTCTGTCCACCACGCGCGACGGCCACAGCGTGCCGGACGTACTGCAGCTGATGAAGCAGAGTGGTTACGACCCGCGCCAGAGCCGCAGCATTCTGGCCGACGTTCTGAAGATTCCACTGGCAGCGCTCAACGCGACCACCGTGACGCCGGCCGCCAGCGCGCTGCAGGCCAAGCGAACGCGCCACCCCGAAGCGCCCAGCGTCACCGTCGACGGCCATCGCGTCGACATTTCGATGAGCGTGAACGAGCCGGCGCTGCGGGTTCTCGACGGCATTCTTTCGGACGACGAATGCGCCGAGCTGATCGAGCTGGCGCGGCCGCGCCTGAAGCGCGCCATGACCGTCGATACCGACGGCAAAAACCAGGTCGACAACCGGCGCACCAGCGAGGGCATGTTTTTCGCCCTCAACGAACTGCCGCTGGTCAGCACCATCGAGCAGCGTCTGGCCACCTTGCTGGACATGCCGGTCAGCCACGGTGAAGGCCTGCAGATTCTGCATTACCTGCCGGGGCAGGAATACGAGCCGCACTTCGACTGGTTCGATCCGCAGCAGCCGGGCTTCAGCACCATTACGGCGGTCGGTGGGCAGCGCATCGCCAGCATCGTGATGTACCTGAACACGCCCGAGGGCGGTGGCGGCACGGCGTTTCCGGAAATCGGGCTGACCGTGACGGCACGGCGGGGCTCGGCGGTCTACTTTGCCTACGACAGCGGCGATCAAAGTTCGCTGCATGCCGGCCTGCCGGTGACCAAGGGCGAAAAATGGATCGCCACCAAATGGCTGCGTGAAAGGCCCTATAAACGAGGCTAACCGTCGCCACCCGTTACCCGCGCCGCTGCGCTGCAGCAGCGTTTCGCGTATCCTCAGTGGTCGACTTTTTCAAAACATCAAGGACAATTCATGGGACTGCATCTCGTCTCCGCCGGCCGCGACGTGCCGAACGACATCAACGTCATCATCGAAATCCCCAAGGATGCCGAGCCGGTCAAGTACGAAGTGGAGAAGGAAAGCGGCGCGATTTTCGTCGACCGCATTCTGTCCACCCCGATGCGCTATCCGTGCAACTACGGCTACGTGCCGGGCACGCTGGGCGGCGACGGCGATCCGCTGGATGCCCTGGTCATTCTGCCGCTGCCGCTGATCCCCGGCGCGGTGATCCGCTGCCATCCGGTCGGCATGCTGAAGATGACCGACGAGGCCGGTAGCGATGAGAAGCTGGTGGTGATTCCCACGGCCAAGGTCTTTCCAGGCTACGCCCATATCAAGGATATGAGCGGCGTGTCGGGGCATTGGCTGGAGCGCATCGGCCACTTCTTCGAGCACTACAAGGATCTGGAAAAAGGCAAGTGGGTGAAGGTGGAAGGCTGGGTCAGCGCCGACGAGGCCAAGGCCGAAATTCTGGCCGGCATTCAGCGCTACCAGCAGGAAAAGCACTGATCGCTGCAGCAGCGCGACTTTGCTGATCGCCAGGCCGGCGCTTCGCAAGAAGCGCCGCTTTTTTTGCACTTTATCTGACCGCATGCTCACCCTGCGGTCGCTATGCTTCGGACTCTTCCGCTCATGGAGCCCGCATGAAAGCCGTCGCCCTTACACGTTATCTGCCGATCGACGATCCCGAATCGCTTGTCGATGTCGACTTACCTCAGCCGACCGCCAGCGGCCACGATCTGCTGGTGCGCGTGGAAGCCGTTTCGGTGAACCCGGTCGACACCAAGGTGCGCTCGCCCAAAGCACAGATCGAGACTCAGCCCAAGGTGCTGGGCTACGACGCCGCGGGCGTGATCGAAAGCATGGGCGAATCGGTCAGCGGCTTCAGCGTCGGCGATCGCGTCTACTACGCCGGCGACATCACCCGGCCCGGCAGCAATGCGCAGTATCAGCTGGTGGATGCGCGCATTGTCGGACATGCGCCAAGGTCGATGGAGGCGGCGGATGCCGCGGCGCTGCCGCTGACCTCGCTCACCGCCTGGGAGCTGCTGTTCCAGCGCATGCCTTTCGACAGCGAGCACGGCGGCAAGGGCAGATCGCTGCTGATCATCGCGGGGGCCGGCGGCGTGGGGTCCTTGGCGATCCAGCTGGCTAGGCGTGCGGGCTTTGTCGTTATCGCGACCGCGTCACGACCGGAGACATCCGACTGGTGTCGATCCATGGGCGCACATCATGTGATCGATCATCGTCAGCCGCTGCCCGCCCAACTGCAGGCGCTGGGCTTTGCGGACGTGGACGCGGCGTTGAATTTCGCCGACACCGATCATTATTGGGAGATCATCGGCGAGATTCTTGCGCCGCAGGGCCATGTCGGCCTGATCGTGGAACCCAGCGGCGCGCTGCATATCGGCGATCCCTATAAGTCCAAGTGCATCGGCATCCACTGGGAGCTGATGTTCACCCGCTCGCGCTACAAGACGGCCGACCAGAACGAGCAGGGCAAAATTCTCGATCGCGTGGCGGCGCTGATCGACGCTGGCGAACTGCACGGCACGCGTACCGAAACGCTCTCTCCTATTTCGGCGGCCACGCTGCGCGAGGCGCATCGACGGCTGGAATCCGGCAAGACGATCGGCAAGCTGGTGCTTGCCGGTTGGTAAGCTAACCGCGGCAGGCACTAACCTGGAAACGAACGAGGGACCGCATGCGGTCCCTCGTTCGTTGCTGCATCCGCCGTCTGGGCGCGTGAGCGCAGCGGCGATCAGTGATGCTTGCTAGAAGTCTTCTTTTCGGGCGCAGGCTTGGCCGGTTCGCCTTTTTTGCCCAGCTGTTCCAGCAGGGTATTCATGTCTTCGGCGTGCTCCTCTTCCATCGCCAGAATGCCTTCCAGCATACGGCGTGTGGTCGGGTCATCGGTGCCGATGTAGTCGATGATCTCGCGGTAGCTGTCGATGGCGATGCGCTCGGCCACCAGATTTTCCTTGATCATATCGACCAAGTCGGTTCCTTCGACGTAATCGGCGTGACTACGGGTCAACAGACCTTCGGGCGAGAGGTTGGGCTTGCCATCGAGCTGGGTGATGCGTTCGGCAATGAGGTCCGCGTGGCCCTGCTCTTCGTTGGCATGCTCCAGAAACTCGGACTTTACGCTCTGCGAATTGATGCCGGACGCCATGTAATAGTGATATTTGTAACGAAGCACGCACACGATTTCGGTGGCCAGCGCGTGGTTCAAGAGCTTCACAACAGTGGCGCGATCGGCGCTGTATCCGGCCGTCATGGCGCCCTTTTCGATATCTTGGCGCGCGCGCTTGCGGATGTTTTCGATGTCGGTAACGAACGGCTTGGCCTTGGCCATGGCTTGCTCCTTAGATGGGTAATAGGCGCCGGCCCGCGCAACGTGATTTACCGGCACCGCCTTAGATTGCCACTAGCCTAGAAATGTCCTTGGTAAGGCCGAGTGAAGACCATCTTGAACGATTCTCGTTGCCGCAAGGGCGGCTGCGCGATGGCGTAGCGCGGCAGAAATCCGAAGGGTTTGCTCGAGCAGCAGTCGGTACGGCTGCGGACTGACCGCTGAGTTTCATTGGCCGCCTTCGACCTTAGACTTCCGCCAACGTCGACAGCAGACAAGGGCATTCGGCCAGATATGGCATCCGCTGCGTGACACATGATGCAGTATCGCCGTTAGCGGGACACGAAAATCCCTGGAACTTGGAACTTCTGCGGATACATCGCCGCGCACGCCGCACGACGTAATTGGCGCCCATCTCGGCCAATAAGCGAACATGCAAATAGACGCTTTGTTCGTGTGCTGCTCCAATAACGTCGAATTTCCTGGCGCTCGTGCCAAGTTCTTGCAGATTCAGCGAACCCGATAGGCACGCAAGAAGGTGGCCACGCCGGCCTTTGCGATGGTTTCGATTTCTGCCGCCGCCGTATCCGGGCATTCGTCGCAAGCGCAAAGGCGACGGAGCAGCAGATCGCCCTTGATCAACGACATGAACTGGATGGCCGCCGTCTTGACGCATGGAATATCCAGCACGCCATCATCGACCGCATCTTGAAACAGCCGCTCCATCAAACGATGGTTTCGGGCGGGCCCTTCCTCCCAAAGCAGCTTGCCGTAGCGGGGGTTGCCTTGACGGCAATCGCTGAGAATCGCGCGAAACGTACCGATGCTGTCGGTCTGACAGTCGATCAGCATATGCGCGTTGGAGATCCTTTTCAGGATCTCGCCGATATCGACCTTCGGATCGTAGGCGTAGATTTCTTCCGGCAGCCAGTCTTGCACCCGTGATCGAATGACTTCACGAAAAAGATTGTCCTTGTCACCAAAATGGCTGTACACGGTGAGTTTGGATACACCGGCGTCGGCTGCGATCGCATCCATGCTGGTTCCGGCGAATGCATTGCGCACGAACAATGCCTTGGCTGCCGCGAGAATCGCCGCACGCTTTTCCATATCCTTCGGGCGGCCTGGCCCCTGAGGTCTGATTTGCGCGCTGATACTCATGCCCGCACCTTCACAAATGATGATTCGAGCTTTATTATACGCAGCGGTTCAATTATTTTCCAAACACTTGTTTCAAAGCGTTCAGACGCGGCGCATGCAGACATCGGCGGATCGCCAGGTGACGGCAGTCAGCCGGTTGCGGTGACTTCCGGCACTTCGAAGGCCGCACGACAACCGGCAGTCTGTCATCGTGCCTCGTCCACTACGTTGTCGGGCTCCCGCTGCTGCAATTATTCTTTTCCACCTTATTTGATCGACACGGGACACGAAACAATGGCAATGAACTTCGATCAAGCGCGCTCGAACATGGTGGAAAACCAGGTGCGCCCTTGGGAAGTGCTCGATGGCCGAGTACTGGACGTCATCGGCAAAATTCGTCGCGAAGACTTCGTCGCCGCTGCACACCGTCAGCTCGCCTTTGCCGACCTTTGTCTGCCGCTTGGTCACGGCGAAGTCATGATGAAGCCGGTGGTCGAGGGCCGCGTGCTGCAGGCGCTGGATCTCAAGCCGACCGATCGCGTGCTTGAAATCGGCACCGGCTCGGGCTTTCTTACCGCCTGCCTGGCCAGCCTCTCGGCCCACGTCACCAGCGTGGACATCCATGCCGACTTCACGATGGACGCCACCAAGAATCTGCAAAAGGCCGGCATCCACAACGTCGCCCTCGTCACTGGCGAAGCCGTCGAGGGCTGGCAGCCGGATGAATTATTCGATGCGCTGGTGGTTACCGGTGCGGTGTCGAGCATACCGGCGCGCTGGCTGAGCTGGCTGAAGACGGATGCGCGCGCGCTGGTCGTTCGTGGCCAGTCGCCCGTGCAGCATGCCACCTTGCTGACCCACGAAGGCGCCGGACGCTATCGGGAAGAGACGCTTTTTGAAACCGATCTCCCCTATCTCACTCACGCCGAACCGCTGAAGCGTTTCGTCTTTTAAGTTCGCCCCCGACCGATTCCCCCACGAGGCACCCCATGCGTTTGAAGCTGCTCTCTCTGGCGTTGGCTCTCGCCGCCATTTCGCTGCCCGGCCATAGCGAAGACCTCCTCGATGCCTACCGGCAGGCGCGCGCCAACGACCCCGTGCTGCAGCAGGCCGACGCGACCAATCTTTCCACGCGCGAAGGCGTGCCGCAGGCACGTGCGCTGCTGCTGCCGCAGATTTCCGCCAGTTACGGACTGACCCAGACCAGCGGCGGCAGCTCGTCCTCCAGCAGCCTCACGGGCACCGGCAGCAACAGTTATCTGTGCGACGGCATCGCCGCCGGAACCGGCACGTACGCCTGTACCGGCCCGCTGTCCAACAGCACGACGGGCGGCAACTCCGATACCGGCCACGTGCGCACGCGCAACCTGTCCGGCCAGATCGATCAGGTGATCTTCGATTTCAGCAAGATTGCCGATCTGCGGGCCGCCCATGCCACCGCCGATGCCAGCGAGCAGACCTACCAGTCCGCCGAGCAGGACTTGTATGTGCGCGTTGCCACGGCGTATTTCACCATTCTCACCGACGAGGATGCGCTGACCTTCGCCAAGGCGAACGAAGACGCCTACAAGAAGCAGTACGACCAGGCCGACGCGCAGTTCAAGGCCGGCACCGCCGCGATCACCGGAGCGTACCAGGCGAAAGCGGCGTACGAGGCGGCCAAGGCCCAGACCATTACCGCGCAGAACACCCTCAACGACGCGCGTGAAGCGCTGACGCAGATCACCGGGCAGCCGGTCGGCGATCTGAAGAAGCTGCGCGACGATCTGCCGCTCGATCCGCCCGTGCCGGCCGATCCGAACGCGTGGGTGCAGGATGCGATCAAGTACAACCCCAGCATTCTTTCCCAGCAGTACACCGTCACCGCTTACGAACACGATATTAGCGCGGCACGCGCCGGCCACCTGCCTACCCTCAATGCCACCGTCAGCCGTGCGAAGAGCACCGAGTGGCTGCAAAACGGCAGCGCTTCGGCATATACCGGCAACGGCCGCTTCGGCAACACGATCGGCGTGACGCTGTCGGTGCCGATCTTTTCCGGCGGTGCAACGCAGTCGCGCGTGCGTCAGTCGATCTACCAGCGCGATGCGGCCAAGGACTCGCTGGAGTCCGAGCGCCGTCTGGTCGTTCGCACCACGCTGAACTACTACCGTTCGGTGCTGGCGGATATCGAGGAGGTGCGATCGGGCAAGGCCGCGGTGGAATCCGGACAGAAGGCGCTCGACGCCACGCGCGCCGGGTTCAATGTCGGCACGCAGACCATCATCGACGTGCTCAACGCGATCCAGACCCTGACGTCGGCCCAGAACACGTACTCGCAGGCGCGTCACCAGCTGGTGCTGGACAAGCTCAACCTGCGCTACTCGACCGGACGGATCGAGTACAAGGATATCCAGGCAGCCAACGTGCTGCTGCAGTAAACGCGTCGGCCGCACTCAAAACTTTGAGCATGGAAAGTAAAAACGGGCCATAAGGCCCGTTTTTTTATACGCCTGACTATTCCTGCAGCAGGCTGTCGATCATCCGCATGATGCGATGCACGGCGCCACGCTCGCGATCAAAAACCGTCTGCGCGGCCTGCCCCATACGCTCGCGCCTGGCCGGGTCCAGCAGCAGCGCCAGCACGTCTGGACCCAGCGCCTCGCTATTGGCGACGCGCTCGGCGCCGCCCTGCTGCATCAGACTGACGGTGATTTCCTCGAAATTGAACGTGTGCGGTCCCACCAGCACCGGTATCGACAGCGCTGCCGGTTCCAACACGTTATGTCCGCCGATCGGCACCAGGCTGCCTCCGACAAAAGCGACTTCCGATGCGGCAAAAAACGGCATCAGCCGACCCATCGCATCGATCACGAAGACCTGATGCATCGGCAGCGGCAGACCATCGACGCTGTAGCTGGCGGTGGTGAAACCCAGGCTGCGTACGGATTGCTCGACCATGCGGAATCGTTCCGGATGACGTGGCGCCAGCAGCAGCAGCGCATCGGGCAAGCGCTTGAGCACCTGAAGATGCGCCTGCAGCACAGCCAGTTCCTCGCCCTCGTGCGTGCTGGCCGCCATCCATACCGGCCGCCGCGCGCCCCAGTGCTCGCGCATCGCAGCGCCATCGGTGACGGCACCGCAGGGGATCGGCATGTCGAACTTTATATTGCCGGTGACCACGAGCTGTCGGGGATCGGCACCCAGCAATCGATAGCGCGCCGCGTCGGTGCGCGACTGCGCGGCGATTTGCCGGACACAGCGCAGCGAGGATCGCACCAGACTGCGCAGCGGTTTGTAGCCGCGCAGCGAACGCTCCGACAGGCGCGCATTGACGATCATCAGCGGAATGCCGCGATCGCGGCAGGCAAAATAGAGATTCGGCCAGATTTCGGTTTCCACGATGAGCGCGAGTTGCGGCCGCACGCGCTGCATGAAGCGGTTCACCGAGAACGGCAGGTCGTAGGGCAGGTAGACGTGGAACACGCTGTCGCCGAACAGCTGATGGACCCGCGCCGTGCCCGTGGGCGTTACCGTGGTGATCACCAGCGGCGCGTTCGGATAATCGCGTTGCAGCGCCTTGATCAGCGGCTCGGCCGCATTGACCTCACCGACCGAAACGGCATGAATCCACAGGCTGCCGTTGAAGCCGGGGGCTTCGAAAATGCCGAATCGCTCCGGCCAGCGTCGGTGATAGGGCCGCGAACGCACGCCGCGGGCCAGCAGTCGCAACACCAGCAATGGTGTGACCAGATACATCGCAATGGTGTACAGAAAACGCAGCAAGAGAATCCGCCGATCAGCCGATAAATCAACGTTCAAGTATAGCCACAGCGATTTGTGCGAGCCGCCGCCGAAAGCGCCCGTTACAATGGTGCGGATGCCAGGCATGCCACGCCCCCGTTTTATCCGATCGCTGCTCGCACCACGTCATTGGCCGGCGTGGGTTGGCGTTGCCGTGATCTGGCTGATCGCTCGACTTCCGTACGCCGCGTTGCTCTGGCTCGGCCGTCGCCTCGGCGGATTGGTCATGAGAGTGCCGTCGGCACGCCGGCATATCGCCGAAACCAATATCGCGCTGTGTTTTCCCGAGCTCGATGCCGCGGCTCGGCGACGGCTGGTCGACGACAATCTGCGCGACATCGGCCTGATGCTGGTGGAATTTGCGCTGGGCTGGATGGGCAGCGAAAAGAAGATCGCCAGCATCCCCATCGTCATCGAGGGTCTGGAGCATCTGGAGCAGGCGCGCGCCCGCGGTCAGGGCGTGCTGCTGGTGGGCGGCCACTTTTCGCATCTCGAACTTTGCGCGCGGCTGGTTTCGCAGCGCATTCGCATTTCCGGCATGTACCGCAAGATGGACTCGGCCGTGTTCGAGTGGGCCGTACTGCGTGCCCGGCTGGATTACGCCACCACCATGTTCGACAAGGACGACCTGCGCGGCACGGTGAAGTATCTGCGCAGCGGCGGCACGCTCTGGTACGCGCCCGATCAGGACATGCGCAGCAAGGACAGTGTCTTCGTGCCGTTTTTCGGCGTGCCGGCCGCCACCATCACGGCGACGCATCATCTGGCGCGGCTGTCCGGCGCCGCGGTGATTCCGTTTTTCCATCGCCGCCTGCCCGATGGAACAGGCTACGCACTTCGCCTGGGCGCGCCGCTGGAAAACTTCCCCAGTACCGACGCACTGATCGACACGGCCAGGGTGAACGGCTGCATCGAGCAGATGGTGCGCGAGTCGCCCGAACAATATCTGTGGGTGCACAAGCGCTTCAAAAGTCGACCTGAAGGGCAGCCAACGCTGTACTGAGGCGCGACAGATTCGCGACAGGAACCCGCCCGAGAATCGCGCATCGCCTGAATTAGCTGCGCTGCCAGACCGGCGGCGCATTCCGGGCAGCTCAAGGAAGACTTTGCGTCCATGACTTCACCCGCCAACACCCATCTAGCGGCGATTCCGATCCTGATGTATCACAACATCGCGCCGGCGCCGCGCGACCTTGCGGTCTACCGCAGCCTGTACGTGAGCCCCGGCGCATTCGGCCGCCAGATGTGGCTGCTGCACCGGCTTGGCTATATCGGGCTGTCCGTCACGGCGGCCGAGCCCTATCTGCGCGGCGAGAAAAGCGGGCGGGTCGCGGTCATCACCTTGGATGATGGCTACGCCGACAACCTGCAGTCCGCCATGCCGGTGCTGCAAAAATGGGGGTTCAGCGCGACCTGCTATGTCGTCAGCGGACAGATCGGTCGCTACAACAGCTGGGACGACCAGCGCCTGGGTATTCGCAAACAGCTGATGACCACCGAGCAGCTTCGTGCATGGCGCGACGGCGGCATGGAAATCGGCGCGCATACGCGCACCCATCCCCGCCTCACCCAATGCACCGAGCCGCAGCTGCACGGCGAAATTCGCGGTTGCAAGGAAGAGCTGGAGGATCGCATCGGCAGCGAGGTAACCCAGTTCTGCTACCCGTATGGCGATGAAAACGAGCGTGTGGTCGAGGTCACCCGCGAGGCCGGCTTCCGCACGGCCACGACTACACACCGCGGCCGCGCTGTCGCTGGCGACGACTTGTGGCGCCTGCCGCGCATGCAGATCGCGCGCCACCATCTGCTGCCGCAGTTCGCCATGAAAGTCTTTTCCGGCTACGAGGATCGGCGTCGATGAAGTTTCTATTTGTCGGCACCAACCCTGAACACACCGGCGCCGCGACCCATTTCGTGGCGCTGGCGCAGGCCATGGCGGAAGCGGGGCACGACGTCAGCGCGGTGGTCTATCCGGACGGCCTGATTTCGCACGGCTTGGCCGGATCGAACGTACGCCTGCACCATGCGCGGTTTCGCAATATCTTCGATGTGCGCGGCTATCGCGCGGTCTTTGCCGCAGCGAAAGAACAAAAGCCCGACTGGCTGGTCGGCAATTTCGGCAAGGAATACTGGCCTCTCGTTCTTTGCGGTCGACTGCTCGGCGCGAAGGTGGCACTGTTCCGTCACCGTACGCCCGCGATGAGTCGCCTTTCCGGTTATTTCCTGCCGCGGCTGGCCGACCGCTTTTTCGCCGTGTCCCACTATGCCCGGCAGGCGTACCTCGATAGCGGCGTTCCCGCCGAGCTGGTGCAGATTCTGTACAACCCGGTCAATCTGGGTATCTACCGGCCCGACGCCGAACAGCACCGGCGCATTCGTCGCCAGATCGGCATACCCGAAGACGCCATCGTCGTGGGCTATTTCGGCCGCATGAGCGACGGCAAAGGCATCTTCACCCTGCTCGAAGCCGCCGGCGCGGCGATGCGCGACGAACCGCGGCTGCACTGCCTCTGGGTCGGCGACGGTCCCGATGCCGCGGTCCTGCGCGAGCGCGTCGCGGCACATCCTGAAACGGCGCACCGGCACCATTTCACCGGTTGGATGGAAGACGTACACCCCTTCTACAACGCCATCTCGATGCTGGCCTTTCCCTCCAAGCGGCCGGAAACCTTTGGCCGAGTGGCAGTCGAAGCGCAGGCTTGCGGCATACCCGTACTGGGAAGCAACGTTGGCGGTGTACCGGAAACCCTACAGGCAAACGCGACGGGGCTGCTCCTTGAACCGGGAAACGTCCCCGCTTGGCGTGACGCGATCCTCACGCTGAGCAACGCCCATCGGCGCGAGACGATGGGCCAAGCCGCGCAAGCCTTTGTTGCCACAAACTTCAGCACGTCAGTCATCGCTGCAGCGTTTGAAAAAACGCTGACAAGTCGCCGGATTGCAGCCGTGGACGCCTCTGCGGGGCAGACGGCTTCACTATGAGCCGATCCCGGCCCTTAACCTGACTCCCGTGCACAGCCGAATCAGCGGCGACCGCTGGCGCAACGGGAGACATTTCGATCGCATCGTAGAAACGGCGAGTCCGGTGCGGTACGTCTAGGGCCGGATATTTCCACGCCGCTTAGCCTCGTGCAGCTTGGCGTACTTCAAGAACGCATAGAAGGCGCCGGTAACGCTGGCGATAAACCCCGCCCAGCCATTCAGAAAATAACGCTTGCCGATGTACTGGCGCAGAAAAAAGACCGGCGGATAGAACACCATGCGCAGCCCCGTGAAACGCTGACGCTTGCGCAGCTTGTACGCGACCATGCCGGTGGTGTAACGGTTGATCTTTTCTATTCGGGTGGCAATGTCGCTGTCGCCGTTGTTGACGAAGTCGGCGCGATGCAGGGTCTTTACCGGTCCGCGTACCTCGACGGCAGAATGGACCTCGACATCGTTCATGCCGCCGCGGCGTCGATCGAAAAGCCGCAGGTGTCCGTTGCGCCAGCTCAAGCGGTGCTGCACAGTCCAGAACATGCGCTCGCGGCGCGGCAGGCGAAAGCCCGCATGACGAGGAGCAACTAAAGCCTCTTCAATGATCTCTCGGGTTCCAGGCGAGAGGATCTCATCGGCATCCAGGTTGAGTATCCAGTCGTGACTGGCCATGTCGTAAGCGCGCTGCTTCTGCGGGCCGTAATCGTCGAAGGGATGTACGGCCATGCGTGCACCATGCGCTTCGGCAATGCGTGCCGTGGCATCGGTGGAGCCGGAGTCGAGCACCACGATTTCGTCGGCCCAGTCGACTTGGCGAAGGCACTCGTCCAACGTATCGGCGTTGTTGAAAGTGATCACGACCACCGACAGCGGTTCACGCGACATGGCCGACCGCCCCGTCCGCATCGCTTCCATCAGAGGCTACTTCAACAGATATCGATGCGCACCATAGTCCAAGCAGCCAGCCAAACAGCAAGCCCCACCACGCCGAATAGAAGGCCAAATGTGTGTTTAGAGGAAACAGCATCACGCCGATCGCCACTGTCGCAGGAAAAGCCCGCGCGCGCGCCGCTGGACCCACATTTCGCCAGGCGCAAAATGCCAGGCAGGCGCCCGCAAGCCACAGCAGCAACCCCACCGCCCCGGTTTCACAAAGTATCTCCAACACCAGCTGGTGCGGATGACAGGCGCCTTCGCCTTCGCCGCACGACTCGTCCATCACAAAATGGTCCGTCGCCGGCGCGAAGTGCGGATAGGCATAACGAAAACCGCGCACGCCGACGCCGTTGATGGGATGCGCCGCGATCATCTCGGCGCTGGCATGCCAGATATCCAGCCGTCCGCTCAGCGCCGTATCCACCGATTGGGGGTCTCCACGCAGCGCAATCAAGGTGCGGTCCATGCGGCTGTGGAAACGCTCGGAGGTTTTCCACGCGACACCTCCTGCCAGCACAAGCGCGCCGGCAACGACCGCGCAGAACCCGATAAATCGGGTCGGCGTTCTAGCCTCACGCCAGACGAAAGCCACCGCGACCAGGGCATAGCAAATCCACGCCGCGCGCGATCCGGCCAGCAGCACGGGCCCGAGCAAAAAACCGAAAGACAGCAGCAGCCCAGGCAAACCCCATCGTCGGGACGCGGCCCAGAGCGCGAAAGGCGACAACACGGCCAACGTCGGCCCCAGCTTGAGATTGGCGGCGCCAAAAATGCCGGATAGACGTTCGGCCTCGGCATGGCCGCCCAGACTCCAACCGGTGAATGCCTGAATCCAGGCATCGGCGGCCCAGAACGCGACCACCAGCGCCACGCCGTCGAACAGCATCTGCAGCTTTTCGGTGCGACGAATCGCGAAGCAGGCGTACAAGCCCAGAGGAACGTATCGCAGGATTGCCGCCACCGTGCCCCAGCTCTTGCCGGGAACCACGGAGCCGAAGGCGGATATCAGCGCCGCGCCGATATACGCTGCCAGCAGCCACAGCAGCAGACGCGCGCCGGTATTTTCCCGCAGCGCATGCGGATACCTGGCAAAGAGCATGATCACCCCAAGCAGGCAAAGTACCGTACCCAGCTCAGAACTGCGCCCCACCGGCAACAGCGCCACCACCAGCCAGAACGGCAGCAGCGGCGAGCGCAGCGCGGCCTTGAGCGTGGAGCGAATGGGAATCATGCAACCCGCCGTGATGAAGACAATGGCGCATTGTAGGCGAGCGGGTGTTCGGGAGACCGAACTCAGCTGCCGGCGACCTCCGCATACAACGCCAGCGTGGCCTGCTGCATGTCGACCAGTCGATAACTTTGCAGCGGAGCGATCGGCGGGGCAACGCGCAGCAGTTCGGCCGCACGATCCACCAGCTTTTCGCGATCGCCCGGCGGCACGCGACCGGCAGGATACAGTTCGGCCAACAGCTCGCCGACGCCACCGTGGGCGTAACCGAGCACCGGCCGACACAGCGACAGCGCCTCGATCACGGTGCGCCCAAACGATTCAGGCTTGTTGGACAACTGCAGCACCAGCGTGGATATCGCATAGATATCGCGCACGTCGCTGCGCGACGGCGTCAGCACTACTTGCGAGGTGACGCCGCGCACACGGATCAGCTCCTGCAGCTCGGCCAGATACTCCTCACGACCCGGCTCCACGACGCCCAGCAGCAGCAGGCGCGCTTCGACACCGCGACGCTTGAGATCGGCCAGCAGTTCGATCGCATCGTGGTGTCCCTTGAGGCGGGTGCCGCGGGCCGGAAGCGTCAGCAGCGGCGCACCAGCCAGCGCCGGGTACTCGGTGAAAAACGCCTTCGTCCACCCGTCGTCCGGGCGGTGGCCGTAGGGGAACGCAGCGGCATCGATGCCGCGCGGAATCACCCGCACGCGGCTCGACTCGAGCCAACGGTAGTGGCTCAGCACGTAGTCCCGCAGGGTCTGCGACACCGCAATCACTTTTTCGCCGCGCAGCAGAATCGCACTGTAGCGACCGGGCGAATTGAGCCCGTGCACGGTGGTGACGAAATGTGGCCGCGGGGTTAGCCCCTTGATGGCCCACCAGCCCAGCCACGCCGGCAGCCGCGAGCGCGCATGCACGATGTCGGGTCGTATCTGCTGCAGCAGACGACGAAGCTGGCCAAGCCGTCCCAGCGTCCGCAGCGACTTGCGCGCCAGGTCCAGCGTGATGTGTTCGCCGCCCTCGGCCTGCAGCTGCTCGACCATCCGGCCGCCCGCAGAGATCACCACCGAGCGATGGCCCGCCAGCACCAGTGCACGGGAAATCTCCAGCGTCGAACGCTCCGCACCGCCGGCATGCAGACGCGGGATGAGCTGGACGACGGTAAGCCGTCTGGCTGGCGCCATGGCGCTAGGCGCGAGCTCTGGGCTAATGACTTTCATCCGATGGGTAAAGCAAAAACAGTGCCGCTGACTGCAGTGAAGTAACGCCTGCGATCAGTCGCGCAGCACGTATTTGGCACCGCAATAGGCGCAAACGGACTCGCCGCCGTCGCCCTCGATGGGCAGATAGACCTTCGGATGCGAATTCCACACCTCCATGCCGGGCATCGGGCAGGACAGCGGTAGGTCGGCGCGCGTCACTTCGTAACGATTTTCGGCATTGGCCGGCACCAGCGACACGGCAGAAACGGGGCGCGACATGAGGAACTCCGGACGATCTGACAAGAGGAGAATGGTAGCAGGCTGAGCGCTCACGTCGGATAGGCCATAGCCAGATATGGAAAACCCGCGCCGTTGCCGGCGCGGGCTGGGGTCAATCGTGTTGGCGTTACCGCGTGGCTTACTTGGCCGCGTCGGCCTTGGCGACCGCGCCTTCGGTAGTGATGTGGATCTTGATCTCGTCGCTGACGTTGGGCACATAAGCCGCCACGCCGAAATCCGAGCGCTTCAGCGTACCGGTGGCGTCGAAGCCGATCGCCTGCACCTTCTTCATCGGATGCTCGCCGACCTTGTTGAGCTTGGCATCCAGCACGACCGACTTGGTCACACCGTGCACGGTCAAGTCGCCGGTCACCTTGAACTTGTCGCCACCGAGCGGCTGCACCTTGGTGCTCTTGAAGGTCACGTCCGGATATTTGGCGGCGTCGAAGAAATCCGGCTTTTTCAGATGCTCATCAAGCGCGCTGACATGGGTATCCAGATTGGTCAGCGGCAGCGTCACTTCCACGCTGGATTTGGACGGCTGCTTCTCGTCGTACACCAGGGTGCCGCTGCCCAGCGGCAGGTTGGCGGTAGGGTTGGAAAAGCCGAAATGATTCCAGGTGAACAGCACCATCGTATGGCCCGGGTCGAGCTGGTAGGTGACCGGCGCGGCCTGGACCGAAGAGACGGCGGCGCCGAGCAAACCGGCGATGGCGAGAAAACGAAGAGTGCGCATGAGGTATCTCCTGGGAAAGGTGAGAGCTTGAAAGGACGATTTCAGAACGGTGTAGTGGCACTGCGCCATCAGGCGATCGTGCAGGCCTCGTCGAACGTGAGCCGTGGGCTGCGCGGGAACATATTGCGGCTGGCGTCGCCGTAACCGATGTTGATCAAGAAGTTGGACTTGATCGACGTGCCGGCAAAAAAGGCCGCGTCGACGCCCGCCTGGTCGTAGCCGGACATCGGCCCACAATCCAGGCCCAGCGAACGTGCTGCCAGCAACAGATACGCACCCTGCAGGCTGGAATTGCGGAACGCGGTAGCCTCGATCATCGCCTGATTGCCGACAAACCAGCTGCGGGCATCGGCATGCGGGAAAAGCTTCGGCAGCTTTTCGTAAAAGGCCTGGTCGCTGCCGATGATCGCGGTGACCGGGGCTTCCGCCGTCTTGGCGCGATTGGCTTCGGACAGAAACGGTGCCAGCTTGGCCTTGGCCTCTTTCGACTTCACGAATACCACGCGCATCGGCGACGCGTTGGCGCTGGTCGGCGCAAACTTGGTCAGGTCATACAGCTGGTGCAGCTGCTCGTCGCTGACCTCTTTGAGCTGCCACGCATTGAACGTGCGGGCCTCGCGAAAGAGCTGGTCGAGGGCGGCCTCGGAAAGTGTCTGGCTCATCGGTATCCTCTATCGTCACAGTGCACCGTCACGGCGCGGTAGGCGTTCAGTGTATAGGTGTGGCGTTACCAACAGATCATGGGCTTGAGGAACGTACTGTGCTCGCAGGGGAAACAATGCCGCGCCGCCGACCATGCTGAAACTGCGCGGTGAGTGCTGGGCCATTACCGACAATGCCGCCGGCAACCAGCGCCAGGCATGGGCTGTGGCCGAACGGCTGGGCCTGCCGGTGCGCCATCTGATACTCGAACCGCGCCCGCCGTGGTCGTGGCTGGCACCGCGCCTTTCCATCGGCGGCGCTCTGGCACTGAGTGCGGATCAGCAGCGTCTGTTTGCGCCGCCGTGGCCGGACGTGGCGATCGGCTGTGGCCGAGCCGCCGCGCTTTTTACGCGGCAACTGCGTCGGCTTTCTTCCGGTCGTTGCTACACGGTGCAGATTCTCGATCCGCGAATCGATCCGGCGCACTGGGACACGGTGATCGCGCCGCTGCACGACGAGCTGCATGGTGCCAACGTGCTGACGCCGATGGGCTCGCTCAACACCGTCGACGACGGCTGGCTGGCGGACGGGCGCGAATCCTGTCCCGCACTGGCCGACCTGCCGCAGCCGCGCGTCGGCGTCCTGCTCGGCGGTCCGCGCCAGGGCATGATGTTCGACGCCGATTACGCGCAACGTCTGGCCGGCCACCTGCTCGATCGGCATCGGCGCGAACGCGGCAGCTTGCTGGTGCTGGCCTCACGTCGCACGCCCACCGCGCTGATCGACGTCTTCCGCCAGGCGTTTCGAGACGTGCCGGGCCTGATCTGGGCCGGGCACGACGATGGCCCCAATCCCTACCCTGGCGTGCTCGGCTGGGCCGATCGCCTGGTAGTGACGCCCGACTCGGTGAACATGCTCAGCGAGGCCTGCGCGGTAGGCTGCCCGGTGCATACGTTTGCCATGGCGCCACTGCCGGCAAAAATCGAACGGTTTCATGCCGCCCTGCGCGACGCCGGCCTGCTGCTCGATATCGATTCCGACGCCGCCAGCTCGGCACCGCCACTGCGGGAAACCGAGGCCCTGGCCGACGAACTGTGTCGCCGCATACGGGCACGGCAGGCGCTGTCCTGACCTCGCGCGCCAAGTTTCTAGACCGGAGCGACTGACTACACCCAACGCGTTTCAGCCGAACTGAAAACCCAGCCCCTCGGCGACGTCCCATACGCCGGCACAGACCTGCTTGAGCTCCGCATCGCGCGGTGCAAGGCGCGAGCGCAGATCCATCGTGCAGGTGAGCGAGCGCTGCAGCAGATCGGCATGCGCGACGGTCAGTATCGCCGCCTGGTTGGCGTCGATCAGCCGTGCCCTTCGGCAAGCTTCGATCATCGCCGCGTTGGCCGTGACTTCCAGCAGCTCTGGGTGGTGCGATGCGTTCGCCAGCACGAGCCCCTGCAGCAGGAATTCGATATCGAGCAAGGCGCCGTGCCCCTGCTTCAAATCGAGCTGGCGCGCATCGGAGCGATCGCGCTCGGTGCGCCAACGCCGACGCATGCTGCTGACTTCGGCAAACACCGTCGCGTGATCGCGTGGCACGGACAGAATGTCGCGACGCACCTGCGCCAGATCGTCGTTGAGCGCCGCATCGCCGGCCACCGGCCGCGCCCGCAGCAGCGCCTGATGCTCCCAGGTCCAGGCGCGGCTTTTTTGATACGCGACAAACGTGTCCAGACTGCTCACCAGCAGACCCTTGGAACCATCCGGCCGCAGACGCGCATCGACTTCGTAGAGTCGACCGGCGCGGGTCAGCACAGTAAGCCAGTTCAGCACGCGCTGCGCGAGGCGCTGATACCAGCGCACGCCTTCGAGTGGCCGATCGCCGTCGCTCAACGCGCTCGCACGACGGCTGTCGTAAACAAAGACGAGATCGAGATCCGACGCGAAGCCCAGCTCCTTGCCGCCCATGCTGCCGTAGCCAAGCACGGCAAAGCCCGAGCCCACGCCCGGCAACCGACCGTGCTTGACGATCAGCTCGCGCTCGGACAGTGCGGTCACCGCGATCACGACCGACTCGGCCAACGTGGCCAGCCGTCGCGCGGTGGCCACCGCATCGACGCGACCGTCATTGAAGGCCAGCCCGAGCCGGAAGGCGGTCGAGGCCTTGAATTCGTTGATCCGCTCGAGCTCGGCCTCGGCCTCGCGCTCGTCCAGCGTGGCCAGCACGCGGGTGATTTCGGCGACGATGTCGGCGCGCTTGAACGGCAGTTGATCGATGCGCGGATCGAGCACGTCATCCAGCAGCAGCGGCTGCGCGATGACGCGCTCGGCCAGAAATGCGCTGTCGGCGAACAGCTGCACCAGGCGCTTGCGCGCGCCGGGCTGCTCTTCCAGCAGCGCCAGATACGAAGAGCGCCGCGCCACCGCCTGCATCAGCCGGCACAGGCGCAACAGACACGGTACCGGTGCCGCACTGAGTCGCGCCGCGTCGAGCAGCTGCGGCATCAGATGATCGAGCTGTTCGCGCGAGCGCACCGACATCGCGCGCACGGCGGCAGCCTGCGGCAGTTTCAACAGCGCATCGGCCAGCTCGACGCCGCCGCTGAAACCGGAAGCCTCCAGCGCGGCCGCATCGAGGGATTCGTCGCAGGCCTTTTGCCACAGCAGCATGTCCTGCACCGGCACCGTGGCCGCGCGGCCACCTTGTGGCATCAGTACGGCGGCGAACTCCTCGCTGGTGTTGGCGCGATGCTCGGCCAGCGCCGCGTCGAGCGCATGCCAGTCGGCATAGCCCAGGCTCAGGGCGATGCGTTCGCGGCTCAGGTCGTCTTCGGGAATGTCGTGCGTCTGCGCATCGCGCAGCATCTGCACGCGATTCTCCACGCGGCGCAGCAGCACGTAGGCATCGCGCAGCAGGCTCGCCCGCACCGCATGAATATGCCCGCGCGCTTCGCACTCGGCCAGCGCAGGAAGCAGGCCGCGCACGCGCAGGCTGGGTTCGCGACCGCCGCGAATGAGCTGGGTTAACTGCACAATGAATTCGATCTCGCGGATACCGCCCGGGCCGAGCTTGAGGTTGTCGGCCAGATCCTTGCGCACGACCTCGGCATCGATTAACGCCTTCATCTCACGCAGGCCCGCGAACGCGGTGTAGTCGAGGTATTTGCGATAAACGAATGGCCGCAGCAGCTCCTCCAGCTGTTCGCCGGCCGCGCGATCGCCGGCGACCGGGCGGGCCTTGATCCAGGCATAGCGTTCCCAGTCGCGGCCTTCGCTCTGGTAGTACTGCTCCATCGCGCCGAACGACAGCGCCAGCCGGCCGGCGTTGCCGAACGGGCGCAGACGCAGATCGACCCGCGCACAGATGCCATCCATCGTCGGCTCATTCAACAGGCGCACCAGCTGGCGCCCGAGCCGCACGAAGTATTCGCTGTTGTCGAGCGGCCGCGAGCCATCGCTCTGGCCGCCCTGCGGATAGGCCAGCACCAGATCGATGTCGGAGGAAAAATTCAGCTCGCTGCCGCCGAGCTTGCCGAAGCCGACCACGACCATGCGCTGCCGCTCGCCGTCATGATCGCGGGCTTGCCCGTAGCGCGCGGCTAGCGCCCGTTCGGACCAGGCCAGCGCCACGCCGAGCAGAACTTCGTAGAGCACGCTGGTCGCCGACAGCGTCTCGGGCAATGCATCGAGCTGATTGACATCGCGAAACACCAGGCGCAGCGCCTCGGCGTGACGAAAGCGGCGCAGCACTTTGAGACTGCCTGCCTCGTCATCCGGCAGCTTCAAATCGTCGACGCGGGCATTCGCCGCGCTTGTGTCATACAAGCGCGCCAGCCCGGACGGCGACAGCAGTTCCGGCTGGCGCGACCACACGTCGAAGGCGAAGTCGCTGGCCAGAAGGGTATGGCGGATACGCGCGGTGTCCTCGTCGTCATGCTGAACGTGGAGGCCGGCACTGCGGCAACGGGCAAGCAGATCGCCGTAACGATCGTCGATCAATGCGCGCAGCGCGGGAGATTCTTGAGCTGACATCCCGGCATTGTGCCGCACGCGACAGGGTCGACGGGTCAACGACCGGGCCAGGCATGCCGGTTATCGGTAAACCGGCCCCGCAGGAGGCACGCTCACGCTCAAATGCCGTTCAGCATCGGCACGTCGCCACCCACACTGGGTTCATCTGCGCTCGATTACATTTCCGTGTCTAAACCATGTCAGCAAGCGCAGGACTGTCATGCCGTTGAATGCCTCCCAGCCAGTCCGCCCCGCTCGATCGCTTGCCACGCGCGCCGCCTGCGTGCTTTTTGCAGCTCTCCTCTTTGTCCTTTTGACCAGCCTGCTGGACGGTGGACCGGGAGTGGCGCCATCGCAATGGCTGCAGCAACCGCGCTTTGCCCTGGCCAACGCTCTGGCCGGGCTGCTGCTGGCTGGCGTGTTACTGGTGCTGACCCGCCGGCTTTTGCTGGCGTTCGGGCTGGCCTTTCTGGTGCAGGGCGTCTTCTACGCCGTGAATACGCTGAAGGTGGCCAACCTCGGCACGCCGCTCCTGCCCGACGACTTCCGCATGGTCGGTCAGCTGCGCCGCGGTGGCGCGCACCTGCTGTTCGGCTATTTGCCGCACAGCCCATGGCCGTATCTGGGCGTGCTGGTTGCCATCGCGCTAGCGGTGGCGATCTGGCGCTTCGAGCCGCCGCTGTTCGCCCGTCGCACCGGTGGCAAACGGCTGCTGGCCGGCGGCGTGCTGACGGCTTTGCTGGTCAGCCTGCTTATAGGCACGTCGACATGGGGCCGAATCTATAACGGCCACGTGCTCTGGATGGAACCCTGGTCGGCCGCGTCCACAAGCGGCCACTCGGGAATGATCAGCTCACTGGTCATGTTTCAACTGCAGAACGGCCACAACAAACAGAAGCCCGATCACGTCGCGGCAAGTCAGCTGATCGATCAGTCGGCGGCAGCGATGAAGCAGTACATGCAGGCGCCGGCAGCCGGGCACGATATGCCCGACATCGTGGTGATCCAGAGCGAATCGTTTTTCGACCCCACCATCATGCGCGGCTACGAGAACAGCCAGTTCACGCCGAACCTGAAGCGGCTGGCCGAGCATGGCATGAGCGGCCCGCTGCATGTGCCGACGTTCGGTGGCGGTACGATCCGCACCGAATTCGAAGTGCTAACCGGCCTGTCGCTGCGCTACTTCGACAACCTGCAGTTCCCGTATCTGCAGATGAATAAGAAATCGGTGCCGAGTCTGGTGCGCACGCTCAACGGCCACGGTTACGACACAATCGCGCTGCACGGCAACGATCCGACCTTCTGGAACCGCAGCACCGCGTTCAAGGCGCTGGGTTTCAATCGGTTCGTGTCGCAGTCCTCGTTTCCCGCCAACGCGGCGAACGACGGCAAGTACATGGCCGACAGCGCGATGACCGACGAGATCATGACGCAGATGAAGGACAGCGGGCCGCCGCAGTTCATTTTTGCCATCAGCATCGAGGCACACGGCCCTTACGACGTGGAGCCCGCTCACGCCGATGAACGCGACGCTATTCCCGTACCGAACGGCCTGGTCGATATCGACAAGCGCGAGCTGCAGAATTACATCTACCACATGCGCCACGCCGACGCCGAGCTGGGCCGGCTGGTCGCGTGGCTGGCCAAACGCAATCGCCCGAGCCTGGTACTGTTCTACGGCGATCATCTGCCCGGCTTGACCGACAGCTACCGCACCACCGGCTTTGTCGACGGCCAAGACATGCTGAGCCAGGCAGGTACATGGCTGATGGTCGATCCGCACAATCTTCATGGCCAACCGACCCGCACCGACACTGCCGCCTGGCTGCTACCGGGCAAGCTGCTGGAGCAGGCCGGTATCCATAACGATCCGTACTTCGCTTTGACCACTCTGGTCGGTCCACAGCTGGCGTCGCTGACCAAGGCACCCGGCGCGCCACCGCCGTCCGAAGCCGGCGACGAACAGCGCATCGATCAGGCGATGTCCAGCGTCGACCAGCTGCGCATGAGCGGCAAGCTCGACAACCTGCTCCCGAAAATCGATACGCCGCAGGCCAGCGGCATCGTGCGCGACGATGCTGCCGGACCGTCGCCACCGTCGGCACCCGCCGCTTTGTTCTATTAGCTTCTAGCTTCGCAAAAAGGTTTTTCGACCGACATTTCCGCTTATCTACTAGCCAACCAAGGTCCTGCTGCCGCCCATGCGGCACTAACAAAAAACCCCGCCGAAGCGGGGTTTTTTGTTGCAGATGTTTTGCTGAGCAGTGCGGCCATAAATGGCCGCTTGGGGTGTGCTCTTGCCATCGTCTCCGATGGCAAGAGCACAGGACTTAGAAGTCCATACCGCCCATGCCGCCCATGCCACCCGGCGCGCCGCCGCCGTGGCTGTGGCCGTCGTCTTTCTTCGGTACTTCGGCAACGATAGCCTCGGTGGTGATCGCCAGACCGGCGACCGATGCCGCATGCTGCAGAGCCGAGCGGGTGACCTTGGTCGGATCCAGGATGCCCATTTCGACCATGTCGCCGAACTCGCCGGTGGCGGCGTTGTAGCCAAAGTTGCCGGTGCCTTCCTTGACCTTGTTGAGGATCACGGACGGCTCTTCGCCGGCGTTCGACACGATCGCACGCAGCGGCGCTTCGAGCGCGCGGCGGGTGATCGCAATGCCCAGGTCCTGATCGGTGTTGTCGCCCTTCAGGCCTTCGACAGCCTTCAGTGCGCGGATCAGGGCTACGCCACCGCCGGGGACCACGCCTTCTTCGACGGCTGCGCGCGTGGCGTGCAGGGCGTCTTCGACGCGGGCCTTCTTCTCTTTCATTTCGATCTCGGTGCCGGCACCGACCTTGATTACGGCAACACCGCCGGCCAGCTTGGCCACGCGCTCCTGCAGCTTCTCGCGGTCATAGTCGGACGAGGTCTCTTCGATCTGCGCCTTGATCTGGCTGATGCGCGACTGGATCTTCTCCGCTTCGCCGGCACCGTCGATGATCGTGGTGTTTTCCTTGGTGATGACGATGCGCTTGGCGCGGCCCAGATCGCCGATCGTGGTCTTTTCCAGTGACAGGCCCACTTCCTCGGACACGACCTGACCGTTGGTCAGCACCGCGATGTCTTCCAGGATCGCCTTGCGACGATCGCCGAAGCCCGGCGCCTTGACGGCGGCAACCTTGACGATGCCGCGGATGGTGTTGACGACCAGCGTGGCCAGGGCCTCGCCTTCGACTTCCTCGGCCACGATCAGCAGCGGCTTGCCGGCCTTGGCGACGGCTTCCAGCACGGGCAGCAGCTCGCGCACGTTCGACACTTTCTTGTCGTGAATCAGGATGTACGGGTCGTCCAGCTCAACCTGCTGCGACGCCTGGTTGTTGATGAAGTACGGCGACAGGTAGCCGCGATCGAACTGCATGCCTTCGACCACGTCGAGCTCGTTCTCGAGACCCGAACCTTCTTCGACAGTGATCACGCCTTCCTTGCCGACTTTCTTCATCGCGGTGGCGATGATGTCGCCGATGTTGGTGTCGGAGTTGGCCGAGATGGTGCCGACCTGGGCGATCGCCTTGTCGTCGGCGGTCGGGTTGGACAGCTTCTTCAGCTCGCCGACCGCAGCGATGACGGCCTTGTCGATGCCGCGCTTCAGGTCCATCGGGTTGATGCCGGCGGCAACCGCCTTCAGGCCTTCCTGGATGAACGCCTGTGCCAGCACGGTCGCGGTGGTGGTGCCGTCACCGGCGACGTCGGACGTCTTGGAAGCGGCTTCCTTGACGATCTGCGCGCCGAGGTTCTCGTACTTGTCAGCCAACTCGATCTCTTTGGCGACAGACACGCCGTCCTTGGTGATCGTGGGGGCGCCGAAGCTCTTTTCGAGCACGACATTGCGGCCCTTGGGACCGAGGGTGACCTTGACCGCGTTGGCCAGGGTATTGACGCCCTTGAGCATGCGGGCGCGGGCGTCTTCGCCGAAACGTACTTCTTTAGCTGCCATGATTTTTTTGCCTCAAAAAAATTAAATTAGGAAAGGTTTGTCGCTTGCGAAAGCCCAACAGAAAGGGGCCAAAGGCGACTGGGGTGCGCGGGTTTTGATTTCGCGCTCTCCCGTCAAAAGGCCCCCATCAATCAACCTTCAATCACAGCCACGATGTCGTCTTCCTTCAGGAAGACCAGATCTTCGCCGTCGATCTTGATTTCCTGACCGGCGTACTTGCCGAACAGGACGGTGTCGCCCACCTTTACCGACATCGGGCGCACGCTGCCGTCTTTCTGGATCAGGCCGGTGCCGGCAGCGGTGACCTTGCCGCGGGTCGGCTTTTCGGTGGCGCTGTCGGGGATGACGATGCCGCCGGCCGAGACGCGCTCTTCTTCGAGACGCTTGACGATGACGCGATCATGCAACGGACGCAGTGTGCTCATGGGTGGACTCCAACTTGGCTAGTGAAATGGAACGAGGTTTCAAAGACCCGGATCGGCGACTTGTTAGCACTCGATACCGATGAGTGCTAATTTTAATGATGCAGAAATCCTGTGCAAGCGTCTTGAACCGGTGACTGGACAGCAGATTGGGCGCCTTGACGCCACTTTCAAGGTGCCGTCATCGAACGATCACATTAAGAATCTGAACGCGAGTCTCCGCCCCACCCCCGCCAAACCGAGCCAAGCGCTGGCGAAATGCCTGATTCAACCGAAGGTGCTACTAGCTGAAAGTTGCACACGGTCGTTGGTCGGCATAGAACCCGGAGCGCAAGTCGGCGGATGGGAAACGCCAGCCTTGCATGCGCGCCTAATACGCCATAATGCCGAGTCGCCTGTCCCCGCAGGCCCCGATTGCTGGAGTTGTCATGAGACCGTTGCTTGCCGGCCGAACGTCTGTTCGTGCGCTGATAAACACGCTGCTCTGTCTGGGCCTGCTCATCGCTGCCGCGCCGGTGTTTTCGCAAAGCACGGCCGACCTGCTGCCGGTCACCGAGGCCTACAAGCTCAGCAGCGACGCGTCCATGCCGGGCGTGCTGAAGCTGCACTGGACGCTGGCCCAGGACTATTACCTCTACCGTGGCCGCATGAAGTTCAAGGCCGGCCCAGGCGTCACGCTGGGTGAACCGCAGTTCCCCGACGGCGAAAAGCATCACGACGAATACTTGGGCGACGTCGAGATCTATCACCACAGCATCGACGCCACCGTGCCGTACACCTTGGCCGCGGGCACCACGCGGCTGGCGCTGAGCGTGCAGTACCAGGGCTGCCACGAGGTCGATCCGAAGATCTGCTACCCGCCGCATACCGAACAGCTCGACCTGCCGCTGCCGGCTGGGGCGGGCAAGTCCATCGACTCAGCAGCGACCTCAAGCAACAGCTCACTCGGCGATGCCCTGCACGCCTTGGGCGGCAAATCATCCGCGACCGGCAACGGACCTCTGCCGCCGGAGCAGGCGTTCCGGCTGGAGGCGCTGGCCAGCTCGCCGGGCCATCTGCTGCTGCGCTGGACCATGCCCAAGGGCTACTACCTTTATAAGGACCAGACCACGCTGCAGCCGCACGATGCGCCGGGCTTGACCCTGAAGCCGACGTGGCCCGCCGGCGTGATGCACCAGGATGCAAAGTACGGCAGCGTCACCGTGTATTTCGATCAGCTCGAGTTGCCCGTGGCTGTCGACGGCGACCTCGCCGGGCGACAGTCGCTTACGCTGGACGCCAGCTTTCAGGGCTGCCAGGACGGCGGCCTGTGCTATCCGGTGATGCACCGCACGCTGACGATCGATCTGGCCAGCGCCGACGCTTCGCCAAGCGCTGCAGCGGTAGCGCCGGAAATGCCGCCTGCCGGCATCGCTGGCACGGCCGTGCAGGTCAGCCTGCTGAGCGCGCTGTTGCTGGCGCTGGGCGGCGGGCTGGTGTTGAACCTGATGCCTTGCGTGCTGCCCGTGCTGTCCATCAAGGCAGTGAGCATTCTCGAAAGCGGCGAGAGCGCAACCAGCGCGCGTCGCCATGCGTTGTATTACAGCGCCGGCGTGCTGTGCAGTTTTGCTGCGGTGGGCCTGAGCATTCTCGCCCTGCGTTCGGCCGGTCACGCGCTGGGCTGGGGCTCGCAGCTGCAGCAGCCGCTGCTGGTCGGTGTGCTGGCCTGCGTGATGCTGGCCGTTGGCCTGTCGATGTCGGGCGTGGTGCAGTTCGGCGCCTCGCTGGGCAATACCGGCGCATCGCTGGCCTCGCGTTCGGGGCCGGCGGGCGACTTCTTCACCGGCGTGCTCGCCGTGGTGGTGGCCAGCCCGTGCACCGCGCCGTTCATGGGCAGCGCGCTGGCCTATGCGTTCGCCGCGCCGATGCTGTCCGCACTGCTGGTGTTCCTGATGCTGGGTATCGGCCTGGCGCTACCGTTTCTGCTGATCGGCTTCGTGCCGGCGCTGGCTGGCCTGCTGCCGCGACCCGGCCGCTGGATGGAAACGCTGAAAGAGGTGCTGGCCTTCCCGATGTACCTCACCGCCGTATGGCTGGTCTGGGTGCTGGCGCACCAGCGCGGTGCCGACGCCGTCGGCCTGGTGCTGGTGGCGATGGTGCTGCTGGCGATGGCACTGTGGTGGTTCGAGCGCAGCCGCCACGGACGCGCGCTGAGCAAGGTCTTTGTCGCCCTGCTCGCCATTGCCACGCTGGTGCCGCTGTATCTGCTGGCGCATGTGGTGCCGCCGGCAACCGCGGCGACGACGCAGGAAGGCGTGGTCGCCTACACGCCGGAAAAACTCGCTTCGCTGCGCGCCTCCGATACGCCGGTATTCGTCGACATGACCGCCGACTGGTGCGTCACCTGCAAGGCCAACGAGCACACCGTGCTGGATAGCGACGCGTTTCGCGCGCTGCTCAAGCGCACCGGTGCGGTTTATATGAAAGGCGACTGGACCGACGTCAACCCGACCATCAGCGCTTTTCTGCAGCAGTACCACTCGCCCGGCGTGCCGCTGTATGTGGTGTTCCCGAAACACGGCGGACCGGGCAACCAGCTGTCGACCGTGCTCACGCCCTCGATGGTCGAGCAGGCGCTGACCGCGGCGGCGCAGTAAAAAATGACGCGAACGAACTGGTTCATCCTCGGCATGGCCGTGCTGGCTGCGGGCTTCGGCGGCTACATCGAGCATCGCCAGCGCCAGCCGGAGGCGTCGATCATCGGCCAGCCCGCGCCGGTCGACAGCCTGCCGGATCTCAACGGCAAGACCCACACGCTGAGCGACTACCGCGGTCACCGCTTGCTGCTGAATTTCTGGGCCAGCTGGTGCGGCCCGTGTCTGGACGAAATGCCCGCGCTCGATCGCGCGCATGCCAAGTTCAGCGGCAGCACACCCGCCGTTCCAGGCGCCATCGTGATCGGCATTGCGATGGACGACCCAGCCATGGCGCGCGCGTTTCTTGCCGCGCATCCGCCGCACTATCCGATCCTGCTCGGCGACCTCAACGAGCCAAGCACCACGCGGCAATTTGGCGATACCACCGCCGTGCTGCCCTATAGCGTGCTGTTGGGACCGGATGGCCGCGTGTTGGCCACACATACCGGCGCGCTGTCCGACGCCGAGATGGCCGCCTGGCTGAAATCGGACGGCCAGCCCTGAAACCCCGACCGGCATACGCCGGCGCACGGGAAACTTTCGCTTCTCCGCCAAACATCGCCGATCGTCAGCGAACTGGACAATAGACCCGTCTGCGGGCAGACTGCGCAGACTCCGGATATCCGGGCGCGACCCTGGGCGCAACGTGGCGAAGATCCTTGTCCTGCACGGACCCAACCTCAACTTGCTGGGCGCGCGCGAGCCGGAGATCTACGGCCGTCAGACGCTGGCCGATATCAATCAGCAGCTGGCCGAACAGGCGCAGGAAGCGGGCCATGAGCTGGCCTGGTTTCAGTCCAACGCCGAGCACGAGCTGATCGGCCGCATCCAGCAGGGTCGCGACGATCGCACGGCGCTGATCCTGTTCAATCCCGCCGCCTTCACCCACACCAGCATCGCCCTGCGCGACGCGCTGATGGCGGTGGCGATACCGTTTATCGAAGTGCATCTGTCCAACGTTCACGCGCGCGAGTCGTTTCGGCATCAGTCGTACCTGTCGGACATCGCGGTGGGCGTGATCTGCGGCTTCGGCGGCGACAGCTACCGGCTCGCGCTGGAAGCGGCGATCCACCGGTTGCACGCGTCGGCCGCCAGCGCGCCCGACGCGCCGAAGTAACGCCTCGACTATTCAATTGACCGTACGACCCCAGGCCCTAAGCCAGTTTTCCCATCCCACGCGCCCATTCGATGGCGCGACCGACAAAAGGCTGATCCGATGGATTTGCGCAAAATCAAAAAGCTGATCGATCTGCTCGAAGAGTCCAATCTCGCCGAGCTTGAAATCAAGGAAGGCGAAGAAGTCGTTCGTCTATCGCGCGTGCCGAAAAACACCGCGCCCGCTCCGGCACCGGCAGCACCCGCCGCCGCGCCGGTTGCCGCCGCGCCCGCCGCAGTACCGGTGGCGGCTGCCGCCGAAACGCCAGCAGCGGATGCGCTGCCGGCCGGACACATCGTCAAGGCGCCGATGGTCGGTACGTTCTACGCCTCGGCTACGCCGGGTACGCCGGCTTTCGTCAAGGTCGGCCAGCAGGTCGCCGCGGGCGAGACGCTCGGCATCATCGAGGCGATGAAGATGTTCAACCAGATCGAGGCCGACGTGGCCGGCACCGTCAAGGCCATCCTGATCGAAAACGGTCAGCCGGTGGAATTTGACGAACCGATGTTCGTGATCGCCTGAGCGACGGGCGCCCTCGTGGGCGCCGCGCCAAGCACCGCCACCTGGCAGCCGCGCGCTTGATGCGCGCCGCTCGGAAGTTACCGCACAGGCTTCAAACCATGCCCAAGCTTGAAAAAGTCGTCATCGCCAACCGCGGAGAAATCGCGCTGCGCATCCTGCGCGCGTGCCACAGCCTCGGCATCAAGACCGTGGCCGTGCACTCCACCGTCGACCGCAACCTGAAGCACGTCGGCCTCGCCGACGAATCGGTCTGCATCGGCCCCGGTCCCTCCGTCGACAGTTATCTCAATATTCCACGCATCATCGCGGCGGCCGAGATCACCGACGCCGGCGCGATCCACCCCGGCTACGGCTTTCTATCCGAGCGCGCGGATTTTGCCGAACAGGTCGAGCAATCCGGCTTCGTCTTCATCGGCCCGCCGGCCGGCGTGATTCGGCTGATGGGCGACAAGGTCGAAGCGATTCGCGCGATGAAAGCCGCCGGCGTGCCCTGCGTGCCCGGCTCCGGCGGCCCGCTGGGCGACGACGTGGACGAAAACCTGCGCATCGCCAAAGAAATCGGCTACCCGGTCATCATCAAGGCTTCCGGCGGCGGCGGCGGTCGAGGCATGCGAGTGGTCCGCACCGAGGCGCACCTGGGTAACGCAGTGACCATGACCAAGGCCGAAGCCAAGGCCGCGTTCGGCAACGAACAGGTCTACATGGAAAAATTTCTGGAAAACCCACGCCATGTCGAGGTGCAGGTCATGGCCGACGGCCAGGGCAACGCGATCCATCTGGGCGAGCGCGACTGCTCGATGCAGCGCCGCCACCAGAAAGTGGTCGAGGAAGCGCCCGCGCCGGGCATCACGCCGGAGCAGCGCGCGGCGATCGGCAAGGTCTGCGTCGACGCCTGCCTGCGCATCGGCTATCGCGGCGCCGGCACGTTCGAGTTCCTGTTCGAGAACGGCAACTTCTACTTCATCGAAATGAATACCCGCATCCAGGTCGAGCATCCGGTGACCGAGCTGATCACCGGCATCGATCTGGTGCGCGAGCAGCTGCTGATTGCCGGCGGTGAAAAGCTCTCGATCAAGCAGGAAGACGTGGTGATCCACGGCCACGCGATCGAGTGCCGCATCAACGCCGAAGATCCGGACACCTTCATGCCGTCGCCCGGCACGGTGAAGCGCTTCGAGGCACCCGGCGGCCCCGGCGTGCGCGTCGACACGCATCTATACGACGGCTACCGGATTCCGCCGAACTACGATTCGATGATCGGCAAGCTGATCGTGCACGGCCCCGACCGCGAAACCGCGATCGCGCGCATGCGCCTGGCGCTGGCCGAAACCGTGATCGAAGGCGTCAAGTGCAATATCCCGCTGCAGCAGCGCATCATGGCCGACGCGGGCTTTCAGCACGGCGGCCAGAACATTCATTACCTGGAAAAGCGCATGGCCGAGCAGAAGGGTCAGCAGCCGGCCGAGCACTGATCTGCCAGCACGCGACTGTCGCCTCCCAAGAAGCGACAGTCGCACTCCATCGCCAACCTCCACGGACACCGCATGCCCTGGCTAGAACTCTCCCTCGTCGTACGCACCGAACAACAGCCCAGCGCGGAAGAAGCGCTGGATGAACTCGGCGCGTTGTCGATCACGCTGCAGGACGCGGATGCGGAAACGCCGGACGAGCAGGCGATCTTCGAACCCGGTGTAGGCGAGCTGCCGCTGTGGCCGATGATCACGCTCAACGCGTTGTTCGATGCGGGCACCGATCGTCGTGGACTGATCGAAACGCTGGGCGAGCTGCTGTCGTGGCTGGAGCCGGCGCAAGTCCTGTTTCGCGACGTCGCCGACCAGGACTGGGAGCGCGCCTGGATGGATCAGTTCAAGCCGATGGTCTTCGGCCGGCGGCTGTGGATTTATCCGTGGAATATCGAACCGCCGGCAGATAACGATATTGTCGTCGTGCGGCTCGATCCCGGTCTCGCCTTCGGCAGCGGCACGCATCCGACCACTGCGCTGTGTCTCGAATGGCTCGATAGTCTCTCGCTCGCTGGCAAGAGCGTGATCGACTACGGCTGCGGTTCGGGCATTCTCGCCATCGCCGCGCTGAAGCTCGGCGCGGCCAGCGCGGTAGGTATCGACAACGATCCGCAGGCGCTTATCGCCTCGGCCGACAACGCACAGCGCAACGGCGTGGCCGATCATCTCGACGTGTTCCTTCCGGAAGACGCTGTCGCCGCCGCCGCTCCTGCGCATCCTGCGCCCGCGGCACTCGCACATCCATGTGCATCGCCGGCCGATGTGTTCATCGCAAATATTCTCGCTGGCCCGCTGGCCGCGCTGGCGCCGACCTTTGCTGCGCTCGCGAAACCGGGCGCGCCGTTCGCCATTTCCGGCATCCTCGCCGGCCAGCAGGACGAGTTGTTGGAGCGCTACGCCGAATGGTTCGACGAGCTCACGTTCGACACGCGCGAGGACTGGGTGCGCATCAGCGGCCGTCGACGCGCTTGAATGCAGTGCGGGGAACGATCGCACCGCAGCGTTCCATTCGCTTCCAATGCAGCACTTCGCAGCCTTGATGGACGACGCTAACAGGCTGCCACGGACCGGCCTGCTAAACTCGCGCTACTGAGTTCAAAGCGGCCTGCATGTATACCCAATGCCCTGAATGCCTGTCCGTGTTTTCGCTCGATGCGCACACGCTGGCGCAGGCGCACGGGCACGTGGTGTGCGGACATTGCGACACCAGCTTCGACAGCATTGCCACACTCACCGAACAGCTGCCGCCCGAACCGTTTCGCGAACTGCCGATCAACGACCAGGCCTATCAGCCGCCGCGCATCGACCTGGTGGTTTATCGCCCGCAGCCGTTGCCGCCCGCGGTCATCGATGCCGTGGTGACGGACCAGGATGCTGCGCTCGAACCGGCGACTTCGGAGGAAGACTTTTCCCAGCTGGTGTTCGCGCCCCGCTTCGTTCGCCAGAAAGTCGGCAAGGAATCCCGGCGCTCGCAACGTCGCGCAAACAAGCAGCGCGCTAGAGGCGAGCGACACTGGCCTTGGGTTGTCGCCGGCCTGCTGCTGTTGCTGGGTCTCGGCGCACAGCTGGCATGGGCCAAGCGCGAATTGCTGATTCGTGATCCTGTCGTGGGCGGCTGGTTGCGCGAAGCGTGCAGCCAGCTCGGCTGCGAACTTCCACTGGTCGCCGCGCCGCAACAGCTGCGTCTGCTGGCCAGCAACGTGCAGGCGCATCCGAGCGTATCGGGCGCACTGATGATCAGCGCCAGCGTCCGTAACGATGCGATTTTTGCGCAGCCCTTTCCCGTACTCACCGTCACACTGTCGGACGCGCAAGGCCAGCGCATTGCGATGCGCCGACTGCAGCCGCGTGAATATCTGGACGACACCACGATACTCCGGCATGGCCTGGCGCCCGGAGCCAGTGCCGCGCTGCTGCTCGAGGTGGAAGATCCGGGCGACAAGGCGGTCGCTTTCGAATTTGGTTTCGAATAGCACTTAATTTTCTCCGCCGGCACGGGTAGACTCGGTCCCTCGCGCAAAAGAGCAGCATGCTCGACACACGCCGCGAACGACACCAACCAATAATCAATGCAGCGGCCAATGCAGCCGTTGTACCGTGAGGGACTCCATCCGTGAATGCCGTCAGACTGCCTGCCATCGAGGCCGCGAAACAGACCTCGTCACTGGGTAACGGTTCGCAGAGCGATAGCGAGCACGGCGCCGTGCATCAGGGCAACAGCCACGCGCATAACGTCAGCGCGCTGAGCGAATGCGTGACCCGTACCGTGCGCCGCTATCTGGCCGATATCGGCGACACCGAATGCGCCGAAGGTCTGCACGCCATGGTCCTGCGCGAAGTCGAAACGCCCCTGCTGCGCGAAGTGCTGGCCTTCCACGACGGCAACCAGAGCCGCGCGGCCAGCGCGCTGGGCATCAATCGTGCCACGTTGCGCAAGAAGCTGGCCGCACACGGGTTGCTGTAAGAAACGGGGAACGGACAGAGCGTCGCACGACACAAGTCTGCGTTGCTTGAATAGGACTTTTTCGTTTTGAGGGCGGCGTTTGAGTTCTTTACAAGTGACGAACTCGCACAGCCAGCACAAAAATCCCCCCTTCTAATCGTTCCCCATTCCCCGTTCCCCGCTCGCTTATAATAAGCGGCTGCATATCTCGGGAATCGCCATGTCAGCTCCAGCTCTCACTCCCGTTCGCCGCGCTCTGCTCAGCGTGTCGGACAAGACCGGCCTGATCGAGCTGGGCCAGCGGCTCGTCGCCGCCGGCGTTGAGCTGCTCTCGACCGGCGGCAGCGCCAAAGCGCTGCGCGAAGCCGGTGTCGCGGTGAGCGACGTGAGCGACGTGACCGGCTTCCCGGAAATCATGGACGGTCGCGTCAAGACCCTGCATCCGAAGGTCCACGGCGGCTTGCTCGGTCGCCGCGGCACCGATGACGCGGTGATGGCCGAACTGGGCATCGCGCCGATCGATCTGCTGGTGCTGAACCTGTATCCGTTCGAGAGCACGGTGGCAAAGCCCGACTGCACGCTGGAGCAGGCGATCGAAAACATCGACATCGGCGGCCCGGCGATGCTGCGCTCCGCCGCGAAAAACTGGAACGACGTCGGCGTGCTCACCTCGCCCGATCAGTATGCCGAGGCGCTGGCCGAAATCGAAGCGCACGGCGGCCTCGCGCGCGCGACGCGATTCAAGCTGGCGGTGGCCGCGTTCAACAACGTCGCCAACTACGACGGCGCGATCAGCGACTATCTGTCGGCGCTGCAGCTCGACGACGCGCAGCAGTCGATCGCGGGACACGACGCTTTCCCGGGCCAGATCAACAGCCGATTCGTGAAGCTGATGGATCTGCGCTACGGTGAGAACCCGCACCAGCAGGCGGCGTTCTACCGCGATCTGTATCCGGCGCCGGGCACGCTCGCCACCTTCCAGCAGGTGCAGGGCAAGGAGCTGTCGTTCAACAATATCGCCGACGCCGACGCGGCATGGGAATGCGTGCGCAGCTTTACCAAGCCGGCCTGCGTCATCGTCAAGCACGCCAATCCGTGCGGCGTCGCGGTGAGTCTGGATGGCATCGGCCGCGCGTACGATCTCGCTTACCAGACCGATCCGACCTCGGCCTTCGGCGGCATCATCGCGTTCAATCGCGAGGTGGATGCCGACACCGCGCGCGCCATCGTCGATCGCCAGTTTGTCGAGGTGGTGCTGGCACCGGGCTATGCGAAAGACGCGCTGAAAGTGTTCGGCAAAAAGGCCAACGTGCGCGTGCTGGTGATTCCGCTGCCCGAGGGCGGCGCATTGATCGACGCGCATCCGGGCAATCATTCCAAGCGCGTCGGCTCGGGCCTGCTGATCCAGACCGCCGATCTGGGCATGATCGACGCGGACGATCTGAAAATCGTCACCCGCCGCGCGCCGACCGAGGCAGAGATTCACGACCTGATCTTCGCGTGGAAGGTGGCCAAGTTCGTCAAGAGCAACGCCATCGTTTACGCGCGCGATCGTCAGACCATCGGCATCGGCGCCGGTCAGATGAGCCGTATCTACAGCGCGCGCATTGCCGGCCTCAAGGCGGCCGACGAGAAGCTCGAAGTGCGCGGTTCGGTGATGGCCTCCGACGCGTTCTTCCCGTTCCGCGACGGTATCGACGCGGCGGCCGAAGCGGGCATCCGCGCGGTGATCCAGCCTGGCGGTTCGATGCGCGACAGCGAGGTGATCGCCGCTGCCGACGAGCACGACATGGCGATGGTGTTCACCGGGATGCGGCACTTCCGCCACTGAGCATCGCTGGCGACCATCGCGCCGGCGCAAACTCAATCGACGGCGGCACCCTTCGGCACGGCATCCGATGAAGCCGCCGAGCCGGCTTTGCGCTGCGCATATTTTCGCGCCAGCACGGCGCACGTCATCAGCTGGATCTGATGAAACAGCATGATCGGCAGCACGATCGCACCGAGCGGATGCCCGGCGAACAGCACCTTGGCCATCGGCACGCCGCTGGCCAGGCTCTTCTTCGAGCCGCAGAACACGATGGTGATCTCGTCCCCGGTGCCAAAGCCCAGCGCGCGGGAACCGTAGCGCGTCACCGTCAGCGCCAACGCCAGCAGAACCGCGTTCACCACCAGCAGGCCACCCAGCACAGACAGCGGCATCTGCTTCCAAAGCCCTTGTAAAACCGCGGCACTGAAAGCCGTGTATACCACCAGCAGGATCGAACCCTGGTCCACGTAGCTGAGCAGACCGCGGTGGCGCTCGACCCACCGACCGATCCAGCGCTGTGCGATCTGGCCGGCGACGAAGGGCACCAGCAGCTGCAGCACGATCTTGCCGATCGCATCCCACGACATGCCGCCCTGCCCGTGCGACTCCATCATCAGTCCGACCAGCAAGGGCGTGATGAAAATACCCAACAGGCTGGACGCCGATGCGGCGCAGATCGCCGCAGGAATATTGCCGCGCGCGATCGAGGTGAACGCGATCGACGACTGCACCGTCGACGGCAGGGTGCAGAGAAACAACACGCCCAGATAGAGGTCAGGTGTCACCAGCCACGACAACAGCGGCTTCAACAGCAGCCCGAGCAGCGGAAACATCACGAAGGTGCTGCCCAGCACGATCAGGTGCAGCCGCCAGTGCGTCATCCCTGCCACCACCGCCTCGCGCGAAAGCTTGGCGCCGTGCAGAAAGAACAGCAGGGCAATCGCCGCGTCGGTCAGCAGGTTGAAGACGCTGGCGGTTTCGCCCTGGCACGGCAGCAGGCTCGCGATCAGCACCGTGAGCACCAGCGCGCAGGTAAAACGGTCGGGAAGAAAACGGGTGATTGCCATGGCACGGGTGACCTGAGAAGTTCAGGCCGCTATTGCAGCGCGCCGCCATTGATAAATCAAATCGTATTATTTGATCTTTTGATACTCTTTACGCATGAATATCAGCCTGCGCCAGCTGCGCGCCTTTCTTGCCGTCGCCAAGCTGCGGCACTTCCGGCGCGCGGCCGAGAGCCTGCACCTGACCCAGCCTGCGATCAGCCGGCAGATCACCGATCTGGAAAACGAGCTGGACGTGCGGCTGTTCGATCGCAACACACGCGAAGTGGTGCCGACCGAAGCGGGCCGCTACCTGCAGGTGGCGCTGGAGCGGGTGCTGGAAGAACTGGAGGGCGTGCTGGCTCATGTCCACTCCGAAAGCGAGCGTCGCCACGGCAAGGTGCGCGTCGCCGCCGTGCCGACGCTGTCGGCCGGTTTGATGCCGCAATGCATTGCCGCCTGCGCGCAGGCGTATCCCGAGCTCACCGTGCAGTTGCACGATCAGGCACAAGTGATGGTGCTGGACAGCGTGCGCGGCGGCGAGGTGGATTTCGGCCTCGCCATCGAGCCCGGCGAAAAGGAGACCTTCGACTGCGAAACCATCCTGCGCGATCCCTTCGTGCTGGTCTGCCATCGCACGCATCCGCTGGCCAGGCTTACCGCCGTGCCGTGGAAAAAGCTGCGCGGCGAAGCCCTGGTGCTGCTCGATCATACGTCCGGCAGCCGGCGACTGATCGACCAGCAGCTGGCAGCCCACGGCGTGCAGGCCAACGTGGTGCAGCAGACCGGGCACACGCATACGGCGTTTCGCATGGTCGAATCCGGGCTTGGCGTCAGCGTCACCCCGCGGCTGTCGCTACCCGCATCCGACCAGCTGGTGACGCGGCCGCTGACGCCGACCGCCAGTCGCGCTATCACGCTGATTCGTCGTCGCCACCGCTCGCTGTCGCCCGTGGCCGAACTGGTGTGGGCGCAGATTCGCGCGATGGCCGCTCAACTGCCGCAGGCGCCTCGCGCTTCGCTGAAGGATGCCAAGTCGGCGTGACAGTCCTCACGCACCGTTGAGCCGTTCTCGCCTAGCTTCGACCCTGTTCAACGGAGATCGTCATGCGCTATCAGCTTTATTACTGGACCGGCATCCAGGGACGCGGCGAATTCGTGCGCCTGGCGCTGGAAGACGCGGGCGCCGACTACGTCGACGTGGCGCGCGAAAAGGGCGATGAGGCGATCATGCCGTTTCTGCAGGGAAAGCAGTCCGGCGCCCTGCCCTTTGCGCCGCCGTTTCTGAAGGATGGCCGCGCGGTCATCGCGCAGGTGGCGAACATCCTTTCGCATCTGGGTCCTAAGTTGAAGCTGGTACCCGCCTCAGCCAGCGCCCAGCACTATGCGAGTCAGCTGCAGCTGACCATCGCCGATCTGGTGACCGAAGTGCACGACACGCACCATCCGATCGCCAGCAGCCTCTGCTACGACGATCAACGCGATGAAGCCAAGCGTCGCGCCGAGGATTTCCGACAGAACCGCCTGCCGAAGTTTCTCGGCTACTTCGAGAACGTGCTGGAACGTGGCAACGGGCGACACGCGCTGACCGCGCATTCGTATGTCGATCTCTCGTTGTTCCAGATCATGAGCGGGCTCGACTACGCCTTTCCGCGCGCGATGAAAAAAATGCAGCGCAAGCTCCCCAGGCTCAGAGCCCTCAACGAACGGGTGTCGGAGCGGCCGCGCATCGCGGCCTATCTGGCATCGCCGCGGCGCCTCGCGTTCAACGAGAACGGCATCTTTCGCCATTATCCCGAACTCGACGACGCCCGCTGAGCGGCGCCTCAAAGTTCAGCGCAACGTCATTGCGGCTTGAACGAATCGCATCAGCCGCCGTCGGACGACGAGCTCGCCTCGGCCGGTTTGCTCTTGCCCCACTCCAGCACCTTGTACATCGCCGGATGCACCGGCGCCTGGCCGGGCTGCATGTGCCGCGTGCCGTCCGGGTCGACGGTGTAACTCTGCGGAATGCCGTTCTTCGGCGTCACCACCACCATGTACAGCATGCCGCTGCGGCGGTACTCCTCGACCTGGTTGTCGCCTTCCTGATGCGTGCTGACGTCGGGAAGGGTCATATGCTTGCCGTCGCCAGCCGCGCCAGTGTCCTGCATGGCGGGAAGATTCTGGCCACCGGCCGATTTCTGCACCGTGGCGTCGGGCACCTTGGGCGGCGGCGGAAGCTGCTTGACGCCGGGATCGTTCATACCGGGCGGCGGCGGCGCGTTGGTCGCCGGCGCGGAAGACTGCGCGTAAACGCTGCTGGCAGCGAGACCTGAGACAAAGAAAAAACTTGCGGCAGCTAGCACGGCGGCTGATTTCATGGGGGCAACCTCAGGTCGGGTGTCAGAGAATAGCAGCGCCTTTGCCGATCGACTGTGAAGCGCCGCGATGCCCGCATGCGAGAATGGGGCATGGCCAAACTCATTCTCATCGACGGTTCGTCCTACCTCTACCGCGCGTTCCATGCGCTGCCGCCGCTGACCAACGACCACGGCGAGCCAACCGGCGCGCTGTTCGGCGTGGTCAACATGCTGCGCGCCACGCTGAAGGCAAAGCCGGACTATCTGGCTTTCGTCAGCGATGCCGCCGGACCCACCTTCCGCGACGAACTCTACGACCAGTACAAGGCCCATCGCCCGCCGATGCCGGATGACTTGCGCGCGCAGATCGAGCCGATGCTGGCGATCGTGGGTGCGCTCGGATTTCCGATTCTGCGCGAGCCGGGTGTGGAAGCGGACGATGTGATCGGAACGCTGGCGACGCAGGCACAGGCGCTGGGCATCGAGGTGCTGATTTCCACCGGTGACAAGGATCTCGCGCAGCTGGTCAGCTCCCACGTCACCCTGGTCAACACGATGAGCAACACCGTCACCGATATCGACGGCGTGAAGGAAAAATTCGGCGTGCGGCCGGAGCAGATCATCGACTTTCTGGCGCTGACCGGCGACACCGTCGACAACGTGCCGGGCGTGCCGAAGTGCGGTCCGAAAACCGCGGCGAAGTGGCTTGCCGAATACCACACGCTGGACGGCGTGATCGTCAACGCCGACAAGATCGGCGGCAAGATAGGCGAGAGCCTGCGCGCCGCGCTGCCGCAGCTGCCGCTGTCGCGCGAGCTGGTGACGATCAAGCTGGATGTGCCGCTGGACGTTGGCCCGACCGATCTGGCGCAGCGCGAGGCCGACACCGCACAGCTGCGCGAGCTGTATACGCGCTATGGTTTCAAGGCGGCGCTGAAGGATTTGGATGCGCTGGAAGAGCGGGGAACGGGGACTCCCCCGAGGGGACCCGGTGGGGAACGGGGAACAGCCAGCTTTTCGGAAACTGCTGCAAGCGCGGCGATTGCCACGACAGACGCCATTGATGCATCGCTATCGGCTCCCGGCACCTACGAGCTTGTCACCACGCCCGACCGCTTAGACGCGTGGCTGGAAAAACTGCGCGGCGCCGAACTGATCGCCTTCGATACCGAAACCACCAGTATCGACGCGATGCGCGCCGAAATCGTCGGCGTCAGCCTGGCGGTGGAAGTCGGCACTGCATGCTATATCCCGCTAGGCCACGATTACCCCGGCGCACCGGCCCAGCTGCCGCGCGATACCGTGCTGGCCGCACTGAAGCCCATCTTCGAAGATGCCGACAGACCCAAACTCGGCCAGCACGCTAAGTACGACATCAACGTGCTCAGCCATTACGGCATCGCGGTGCAGGGGCTGAAGCACGATTCGATGCTCGAGTCCTATGTGTGGAACGCCACGGCGACGCGCCACGACATGGACTCGCTGGCGAAGAAATATCTCGGCGTCGACACCATCAAGTACGAACAGGTTGCCGGCAAGGGCGCGAAGCAGATTTCGTTTTCGCAGGTCGATCTCGATACCGCCTGTCGCTACGCGGCCGAAGATGCCGATATCACCTTGCGCCTGCACCACGCGCTGTGGCCGAAGCTCGAAAGCGTGCCGAAGCTGCACGCGGTGTATCAGGACATCGAAATCCCGCTGGTGCCGGTGCTGGCCGAGATGGAGCGCCGCGGCGTGCTGATCGACGGCGACGTACTGCGAACGCAGAGCCAGCAGCTGGGCAAGCGCATGCACGAGCTGCAGCAGCAGTCGTACAAGCTCGCCGGCCATGAGTTCAACCTCGATTCGCCCAAGCAGCTGCAGGCCGTGCTGTTCGACGAACTCGGCCTGCAGGCAAAAATGAAAACGCCGACCGGCCAGCCGTCGACGAATGAAGAAGCGCTGGAGGCGATCGCCGACACGCACGAACTGCCGCGCCTGCTGCTCGACTACCGCGGCCTGGCCAAGCTGCGCTCCACCTACACCGACAAGCTGTCCGGCATCGTCAACCCGCGCACCGGTCGCGTGCATACCAGCTACCACCAGGGATCGGTCGCCACCGGGCGCATCTCGTCGTCCGAGCCGAATCTGCAGAACATTCCGGTGCGCACCGAAGAGGGGCGACGCATCCGCCAGGCCTTTATCGCGCCGCCGGGCTGGATGGTGATGGCGGCGGACTATTCGCAGATCGAACTGCGCATCATGGCGCACCTCTCCAGCGACGAGGGCCTGCTGCGCGCGTTCCACGACGGCGGCGACGTGCATCGTGCCACCGCCGCGGAAGTCTTTGGCGTACCCGCGGAAGAGGTTACGACCAACCAGCGTCGCGCAGCGAAGGCGATCAACTTCGGCCTGATGTACGGCATGAGCGCCTTCGGCCTAGCCAAGCAGCTTGCAGTCGATCGCGGCGAAGCCAGCGATTACATGGCGCGCTATTTTTCGCGCTACCCCGGGGTGCGCGCCTATATGGACGCCACGCGCGAGCAGGCGCATCGCGATGGCTACGTCGAAACCATCTACGGCCGCCGGCTGTATCTGGATAACCTCACCTCGCGCAATCAGGGCCTGCGCCAGGGCGCCGAGCGCGCTGCAGTGAACGCGCCGATGCAGGGCAGCGCCGCCGACATCATCAAGCGCGCCATGATCGCGGTGTCGGGTTGGCTGAAAGGCCGCGACGACGCCCACATGCTGATGCAGGTGCACGATGAACTCGTGTTCGAGGTACGCGCCGATGCGGTGGACGAGGTGCGCGCGGCGGTGATCGAGCGGATGTCGGGCGCCGCGGCACTGGCCGTGCCGCTGCTGGTCGATGTGGGCGTGGGCGACAACTGGGATCAGGCGCACTGAGAACAGAGGCGGCCGCCATTTTTGCAGGCGGCACTAAAAACCCATACAGAACAATAGCTTTGGCGCCTATTTTTGCAGATGAACCGGCAATGAATTTTTTCAGCGGTCTTTTGCAACTTTCCCCGCAGGGCGCGTTCCAATCTATCGGATGCACGCAACGGCATCCCCGGCGCGCCTACCTCCCTGGGCCGCCACCCGCCACGAGCCTCTCCCCTGGGTACCGTGGCGGCCGGCCCCGAAGGTTCCCCCTAGCCTTCGGGGCCTTTTTTTGCCCGCGATTCGTGCGAATGCCGTGGACCCTTTCTGCACAAGGGCATCGGGCATACTCGCCGCTCAATCACATGGGAGAGTTTCATGCGCGCAGGTCTGATCATCGTCGGTATCCTTCTGCTGGTTGCCGGCATCTACGTCACCATGGGCAACGGCAGCTACAAGCAGACCGATACCGTGGCGCAGCTTGGGCCGGCCAAAATCGAAGCCACGCACACCAAGACTGTGCCCGAATGGGCGGGTATCGCCGGCATCGTGGTCGGTGGCCTGCTGGTGGTCGGTGGGTTCGTCAGCAAAAAGCGCTGAAGCTGCAGCGCCCTTCCCCTAAACCGCCGCCTCCGCGGCGGTTTTCTTTTGTGCAGGCTTTCATGCCGCACGCCAGCCCAGAGAGACGCCGCCCGCTACAATGGCATCGATGGATGTCTCCTACCTGATCGACTCGCTCAACGACGCGCAGCGCGAAGCCGTCTGCGCCCCACCCGGCCACTATCTGGTGCTGGCCGGCGCCGGCTCCGGCAAGACCCGCGTGCTCACCCACCGCATCGGCTGGCTGACCCAGGTCGAACGCGTGCCGCCATGGGCGATCCTCGCCGTCACGTTCACCAACAAGGCCGCCGGCGAGATGCGTGCGCGGCTGGATGCCTTGATTCCCGGCAGCACGCAGGGGCTGACCGTGGGCACCTTCCACGGCATCGCCCATCGCCTGCTGCGTCGGCACTGGCGCGAAGCGGGGCTCACCGAAACCTTTCAGATCCTCGATTCGGACGATCAGCTGCGCCTGGTCAAACGCGTGGTCGCCGGCCTCGGCCTGGACGACGCGCGCTTTCCGCCGCGTCAGGCCAGCTGGCAGATCAACAACTGGAAGGACGAAGGCAAGCGCCCGGAGAGCATCGAACACGGCAACCATCCGGTCACGCGCACCTTCGTGCAGATCTATCAGGCCTATGAAGACGCCTGCCGCCGCGCCGGGCTGGTCGACTTCGCCGAACTGCTGCTGCGCGCGCACGAGCTGTGGTTGAAAAATCCCGCCGTGCTGGAGCACTACCAGCAGCGCTGGCGCTACCTGCTGATCGACGAATTCCAGGACACCAACACGCTGCAATACGCGTGGATTCGTGTACTCGCAGGAGCCACTGGCCAGGTGTTTGTCGTGGGCGACGACGACCAAGCGATCTACGGCTGGCGCGGCGCGAAAGTCGAAAACGTGCAGCAGTTTCTGAAGGATTTTCCCGGCGCCCGCACGATCAAGCTGGAGCAGAACTACCGTTCCACCTCCAACATCCTCAAGGCCGCCAACAGCGTCATCGCGCGCAACGGCGGACGCCTGGGCAAACAGCTGTGGACCGCAGGCGACGACGGGGAACGCATCGCTCTTTACGCCGCGTACAACGAGCAGGACGAGGCGCGCTTCGTGATCGAGCGCATCCGCGAATACGTCGCGGAGCACGGCAGCGCGAAAGACTGCGCGATTCTCTATCGCTCCAACGCGCAGTCGCGCAACTTCGAAGAGCAGCTGATCCAGCGCGACATTCCCTACCGCGTCTACGGCGGCCAGCGCTTCTTCGAGCGCGCCGAGGTCAAGGACGCGCTGGCCTATCTGCGCCTTACCGCCAACCGGCACGACGACGCGGCGTTCGAACGCGCGGTCAACACGCCACCGCGCGGCATCGGCGATCGCACGCTCGACGCCCTGCGCAAGCGCGCCCGCACCGACAACACCTCGATGTGGGAAACCGCGCTGACCGAACTGGCCGGCGCCAGCGAACTCGCCGGCCGCGCCAAGAATGCGGTGAAGGCGTTTCTGGCCATGATCGATGCGATGGCCAAAGCGTTTGCGGGCCTCGATAGCGATGCTGCGTTTACGCTTGCCGAACAGATCGACCACGCCATCACCCACACGGGCCTGCGCGACCACTACGAAAAGGACAGCCGCGGCAACGGCGAGGCGCGCGTGGAAAACCTCGACGAGCTGGTCAACGTCGCCAGCCGCTTCGAGCCCACGCAGGAAGATATCGACGCGGGGCTCAGCGAACTCTCCGCCTTCCTTTCACATGCCACGCTGGAGTCCGGCGAAAACCAGGGCGAAAAGTGGGACGACTGCGTACAGCTGATGACGCTGCACTCGGCCAAGGGCCTGGAGTTTCCCATCGTGTTTCTGGTCGGCATGGAAGAAGGCCTGTTCCCCAGCCAGCGTTCTGTCGACGACGAAGGTCGACTCGAAGAAGAGCGCCGGCTCGCCTACGTCGGCATCACCCGCGCGCGCGAAAAGCTGTTCGTCACGCATGCCGAATCGCGCCGCATGCACGGCACCGAAATGCTGGCGCGCCCGTCCCGCTTCCTCGGCGAAATACCCGCCGAGCTGGTCGACGAAGTGCGTCCGCGCGTGCAGGTCACCCGCCCCATCTACGCCGGCCGCTTCAATCAGCCGTCCGCGTCGTTGCAGGAGGAACTGCCGGTGAAACTCGGCCAGCGCGTCAGCCACCCCAGCTTCGGCGAAGGCGTGGTGATCAGCGCCGAAGGCAGCGGCGGCCACGCGCGACTGCAGGTGAATTTCGAAGGCGCCGGCAGCAAGTGGCTGGTGGCGTCGTATGCGAATCTGACGCCGCTATAGCTTGAGGTTGTCGGTTGACTCCTCTCTATATTTAATGCAGCGCCATTCGCCACACGGGGTTACACAGGCACCTTCGATTGGCTTTTCCCTGGCTGGCGACGATGATCATTCTAGCGAAGACATGCATTTGTACTGCCCGCACACGTAGGCTTACTTGCTCAGACTGAAACATGCAGTCTCGCTTATCGCTCAAGTCGGGCAGTCAACGGTCCTGCGCAAACTCGATGGTCCCTCGGATACCAAGTTCAAGGTAACTATCAACGAGCCAGTGAATACGTAGTGGCGTCCCCGCGTCCGCCATTGACTCCGTGCCCACGTCACGACCTGTGCCGTAATTGATCTGGATATGAGGGACTTTGGGGACGCCGACTACGGCTACGATCCGGCTTCCTGGCGCCAACATGCGGGCTGTCAAAGTCTGGCTCTGAAAATTGAGAGTGTGTGCTTGACCAGGCACGAGCAATTGTCGCCGAGTCCGATCTTGCATGAAGCTCACACGGCCGAGGTAAGAGGCCAAGTCGAGATAGCGACCGTCCGATTTCAACTCATAAAAATTGACTGACAGATCAAAGTCGCGCTTGTTGGCAATGATTTCGAATCGTCCTTTAAACAGACCGTCGATCTCCAACGACTTCTTAAACGGCTTTGTTTCGAACACCAGTGCGTTACGGGTGTCGGGCGCGCTCGTGGGAGGTTGAAAATCCACATCGCTGCGATTAGTGAAGTCAACAGCAAGTTCAGGTATTGCCTGGCTAGCCGGGGCGTGCCCAAACAACAGCCGGTCAGCTTCTCGGTTTCCCGTGAGATAGAGGCGTACACGGCTGGCGGCCATGTCCGCGAGAGTCGACGTATGGCGCCACGTATTGGCACCCATCACTTCGAAGTTGACTCGGTCGCTCAGGAGCGTCGGCAGCGGAAAGCCACGGAAAACGTGGTCAAACCACTCAAGGCGTAAATCCTGAAGGTCAATCAACGATGCCTTGTCGACCACATAGCCATCGACCTTGGCGAGCACGCCGGTCTGCATGGCAATGTGGTGATAAGGGCCGATGATCATTCGATCGTCGGCGGCAGGCCGGTACTTGAGGTGCTCCTGAAAGTAATAGAGCGCACCAACCATGCCGCCGTCGTAATAACCCGTCTCTACGAATACCGGAATATCGATACTGGCGAACTCGAGACCGTAGGGTATCAGGCGTTGCCAATAGGCATCGTAGGCCGGGTGTTGCAACCAGGTATCGAAGATGGGATTGGGCTTGCCGTCGATCTTGTCGAGATCACGATAAGGCCTGCCGCTCACGTACCATTTCTTTTCCAGCGTATCCCAGCGAGCCCGGTCATCGTAGGTGTTGTCATCCAAAGTCTTGATATCAGTCGTGTAGAACGGCCAAGGATAGATAAAGCTCTGAAACACATTGCCTTGCATCGGCGTGTCGATGCCAGGGGCGTTGGTGGCGTTGGTAGCGATCGCCTTCAGTGCTGGAGGATGATGTTTCGCAGCGGACCATTGAGTGAATCCGTTGTAGCTACCGCTGAACATGCCAACGCGGCCATCGCTCCAGTTCCGATGCGCGAGCCACTCGATCACAGTTGCCGCGTCGTCACCGTCATGCACGTAAGGGGTCACTGGTTGAGGACTTCGACCTTTGCCTCGCGTATAGGCGACCACCCCCGCATAGCCATGGGCAGCCATCATTATCGCGTCACTCATGCTCCAATCGTCCCGGGCGTAAATCGTGAAATTCAACAGCGCGGTTAGTTTCGTCGTACCCGTAACGCGGGGGCGCACGACAATGGCGGCGATTTTTGCGCCATCGGGCGTCGGGATCAAAACTTGGTCATCGATCAGATAGCGATGCCTGCCGTCCGCTTCGAGCAACGGCACCGACGCTGGCATGAGGTACGTCCATGCCATCAGCGCCTCATGGGCCGCTACGAAGTCCGCCGCCGATGGGCACTGCTCCAGCGCCATTCCCTGGCAAGCTTTTTTCTGCTTTGACTCCTCCGAGCGGAGCCTATCGAGGCCCTCGCCGTACCAGGGCAGGATGTCGGCCGCCTGGCTATCGGGAAGCGCTCCATACAGCTCTGAAAACGCGCGAGACAGCGCCTCGGATCGCCCCAACCCAGCCGCTTCATAAGCTTTGGATCGGGTATAGATCCGCCACGGCGTGACAGCAGGAACAAGCCTCGGCTCGTTCGAACGATAAGCGGCCTGAAGGCGATCCAGTGTCGACTCCGCATCAATGAAACGTCCGGCAGCAAGCTGAAGTCGGAAACGTTTTGTCAGGTCGGCCGGGCTCCGTGCCGCCGCAAAGGTCGAGATCAACTCCGCCGCGACGTTCGGAATTTGAGATTGTTCGACCGAGACACTCTGTGCGCCTGCGGCGACCGCAGTCAACAGGCCCATGATCAATAAGGCCGACGAAGCGAGAACGTTCATAAGATCCTTTCACCCCAACCCACTCAAAAGAACCGTGCACATCAAGCCACGCTCAGATCGCGGAATAATCCCGGGAAATGAAAGGATGCGGCGAAGAAATCGGCGAACGAACACTCGTGCGCGGCGAACGGTCAAATAACGCGGTCGCGCAGCAACTTCGCGCCTGCCCGGCTGGTCGAAATCGTTTGGCCAGTTTCCATATGCAAGAGCAGGCGTCCTCCGCCGGCGGGTTCTGCTCGAACGACGCGATGAACGTTCACGATCCAGGAACGATGAACGCGAACGTACTTCGCCGGATCGAGTGACTTGGCAAATTCAGCAAGCGTCACGCGAACAAGGTGCTTGGTGGACAGTGTTCTCACTTCGGCGTAGTCGTCCGCGCCACCGATGCTCACGACGTTGTCTATATCGAGCGGCCTAAGCTCATCGCCGATTCGGACAAAGTAACGTGACAATGCCGTATCGGCTCTTGCTTCGGTATCCTCCCCTGAAACGACCGTTAACGGAGCAATCACAATGGCATCAGCTTGATCTGCGCCCATCATCACTTTGGGATCATCCGTCTCGGGCAATGACCGTGTGCCCTTAATTACTCCCCCGATCACCATCGCGTCGACGTACGGCGTGGCGGGCACCCCGTGTTGGCCCTGCAAATAGGACAAGGTCGCTATCAATGCATAGGTAGTGACATTCTCAAGCGACTGCCAAGCGGTTCCACTGATCGAGAAGGGTCGCACCAGAAATCCAGTCGGACCCTCGCCGTCGAACAGGCCCAGAAGAACGATCAGCAACCCATACGACAGGGAAACGAATGCGGCGCATAGCAGAACATGGGCGGCCAGCTGGATCGCGCCGGGCTTCCCGAAAAGTTTCCGCAGAATAATGCGGCGCGCTATCGCTCCGAAAATTACTACAGGCACCGTATTAGCCGCTCCGCCCAGCAGGCTTCCACGCAGGTCGAGATGCAAGGCCAGCCGGATAGTCATCGAATAAGCCGCAAAGATGCCGGCAACCGCCAGCAGATCAAAAGTCCGCCGTCTCATCCACTTCCCCAGTACCATTCGCAAGTTAAACGCGGAGCGTGCAGGGTTACCCGGGCGGCTTCAAGACGGTGCTGTATGGACCGAGCCTGAAACCCAAGGTGAAGCGTGTCCTAGATCTTGTGAAAACGTGCCAGCGTCAGGGCACTGCCATTGGGACTTGCTCGGCTCCCGCAGACACTTCGGCCATATGATTGGACTGGCATGACCTAGCATTGTCACTGAGATCGAGACGGCTACCTGATATCAGCGCGAAAGCAGATGCTTTGCGATTCGAACCATACCGTCTCGACTCGCATTTATTCCCGCAACCGCGGTACCCCAAGCTCGCTGCGCTCTTCGATCGTGATCGGACGCGTGTCGACGCTGCTGTTGGGATTCAGCGGCAGCGGGTCGGTAACCTCGCCGCGGGCGAAGGCCAACGCGTTGCGGTAGCAGCGGCTGGCCAGGGCGTCGTTGCCTTGGCCGGCGTGCAAATCGCCGAGGGCCTCCCACACCGATGCGCTGGGCGCGAGGGCGAGGACGCGCTGCAAATAGGTTTGTGCCTTGCTCCACAGCTTGAGGCGCAGGCACATGCGGCCCAGCGTGAGCAGCAGGCTGGCGTCGTTGGGGTGACCGTCGAGCCAGCCTTCGGCGCGGCGCAGGCGGGCGTCGATGTCGTGGTTGCCGAGCGTGCCGTAGGTTTCGATCAGCAGCGGCGACCACTCGCGGCGCAAGGCCGACTCGACTTCGTCCATCGCCGGCAGGATCAGCCCGAAGCTCGCCGCGCGGCGAGCATAGGCGTCGATGATGGCGGGTACGCGGCGCTGCGCCTTGGGCAGCTGCGACCACAGCGTGTTGAGCGTGGCGCCATCGGGCGATGCACTGAGCGTGGCAACGAGTATTTTCGATTCCAGCGCGTTGTAGGCGCGCGTGCCGAAGGCACCGCTTTTCTGCAGCGGCTCCAGCGCCTGGCGCGCGCGGCGCAGATCGCCGCTGGCCAGCGCGGCCAGCGCGAGTTCGCGCCAACCGGCGGGCGTGAGGCTGCCGCTGTCCGACTCCGGCGCCAGCAAGGCCACCGCTTCGGCAAACTTGCCGTCGCGGCGCAGCGCGCGGGCGCGCAGCACGCGGGCGCCCTTGGGCGCGGACTGGGCGGCCTGATCGAGCGATTCGAACGCACGCGCGTATTCGCCCCGACGCGAGGAGGCCTCGGCCGAACCCAGCAGAGCGGCGCCGCGCAAGCTGTCCAGACGCGAGGCACGATTCAGATCGCGCTCGGCGTCGCCGTGCCGGCCCTCGGCCAGCGCGATCAACCCATCGTTCATGCGCTGACGGCTCACCCGCCGATGCCGCCGGGAGAACGCGCCGAACGGCCAGCGAATCAGCCACCACAGTGCGCTGAGCACGACCCAGAACAGCAGCAGCGTGAGGATCGCGGTGACCACGGTGCGTTCGGCGTACCAGCCATGCCACTGCACATAGACGTAGCCCGGATCATCGGCCGCCCAGTGCCAGCCGAACGCAACCAGCGCGGCGATCACCAGCAACAGCAATATCCAGCGCCACAGCTTCATAGCTTGACTCCGTTGCCCGGGGCTGCGCTGCTGCCCGACGGCGCCGGCACCGTGCCGGTCGCATCCGGTTTCAGCGCATGCAAGGTGCGCAGATTGCGCAGCTCGGTCAGCGCCGCGCCCAGATGCACGGGCGCGCTGGGCGGCAGCGCCGCACCGAGCTGTTTCAGGGTGACGCGCGCCTGCTGCACGTCGGGATTGCTGTCGTCGAACTGGCTCGACAGCGCCACGTCCACGCGCTGCAGCGCGGCGGCGTAGGCGTTGGCATCGTAGGCGAGCAGCGCGGTTTGTGCCTGCGCCAGATCGAGCGAGGCCAGCTCGCGGGCGAAACGCGCATCGGCGACAGCGAGTGGCGCGCCGTTGGAGCGCTGCACGCTGATCACGCTGGCCAGCGCCTGCTTGATTCGCTGCCAGACGGTTGGCGATTGATCGTTGCTGGTCGGGCTGTCCAGCGTCTTCAGCGGCAGCGTGGCGAGGTCGCCGCGCAGTTCGGTCAGCTGCTGCAGCGCGCTGGCCTGGCTGGCGGGCTGGCTCTTGACCAGCGCATCGCGCTCGACGGTGATGCTTTGACGCAGGCCGGCAAACGTGGCGTCGTTGACGCCGGCCAGAGTCTGATCGGCCAGGGTGTAGGCCGCGACCGCACCCTGCGCGTCGTGGAACAGCGTGTAGCGCTCGCCGGCCATGCGCAGCAGCGATTCGGTTTCGTCCAGCAGGGTGGCGTCCTGGCCGGACAGGCTCTTTTGCGCGAGCTTGGCCACGGCGTCTTCGAGATTGCGCGTGCGCTCGGCCTGACCGAGCAGCTCTTCGCGCAGCGAACGGTTGACCTGATCGGCATCGCTGAGGCGTTGATTGAGGCTGGTGCGCTCGCCGCTCACGCCGCTGAGCGTGGTTTCCAGCGCGGCCACGCGCTGCTGCAGCGTGGCCAGATTGCGGCTATCGACCGTACTCACCTGCGCCTGCTGCCACTGCCGCCAGCCCACGTATCCGGTGCCACCGATGGCGATCAGCGCCAGCAGTACGGCCAGCGCCAGCGTGCCACCGCCGCGCGAACCCGGCTCATGTTTCGCTGGCACGGGGCGCATCGGTTTTGCCGGCATCGGGTCGACTGGGGCTGGATCGGGGCGGATGTTCTCGGGCACGGCGTTCTCACTCGGGTTGTCTGCGTGGATCTACGAGCCATGCTACCAGCCCGTGCGTTCAGGGTCGTAGCGAGGCCTTGTGAAGGGCGCCATGAAGCGCTGGCGCGAGAATCAGCCGACGCGCGCGGCGGCATCGAGCAGATCGGCCGAGAGCGCCGACTCGGCACGCATGACGCGACCGAAACCGGCAGCGCTGGCTGCCGCGGCCAACCGTTCGCTGCTGACCACCGCCGTGGTCGCCAACAGCCGGGCCAGCGGCAGCGGCGGCAGCAGCCGCCAGAGATGACTCAGCGCCTCGGCACTCGACAACAGAATCAACGCCGAGGTCGGTAGCTGCAGCAGCGCATCGACGTGGCGACGATCGAGCCGCGGCGCCACGCGCCGATACACGTGCAGCTCGCGCAGCTGCGCGCCGCGCGTCGCCAGCTGCTCGCCCAGCAAGCCGCGGCCACCGGGCGCACCGATCAGCGCAACCCGTTTGCCGGCCGGCTCGCGCAGGGCCGGATGATCGAGCAGGCCTTCGCTATCCTGCCTTGCAGGTACCCATGCGACATGCATGCCGTGCCTTTGCAGCGCGCTTGCGGTACCTTGCCCCACGGCCAGCACGGTCGCGGACGAAAGCAGCGGCGACAGCGCGGCAGCGAACGCTACCGCCGCAGGGCTGGTGAAAATCAGCAGATCGTCGGCAAGGGCATGCTGCAACGCTGCACGGGCTACAGCCTGATCGGACACACCGCGCAGCGACAGGCCCGGCAGCAGCATCGGCACGCCGCCGCGGGCACGCACCCTGCGCGCCATCGAAGCAGCCGTACCGGCGGGGCGTGTGATGACCACCGTGCGGCCGCCCAGATCCGGGGGAGTTTGCCGCTGCATCTTCGCCTCGCATCCACTTCTCGCCATTGGCCGTAAGTGTAACGACCTACCTACAATCGGGTATTCACCCGTATGGACAGAGCCTCACGTGAGCACCATCGATCTCCCAACGCACAACCTCGCCCGTCAAGCAAAGCAGCTGGTGCAGTTCATGCGCGATGAAATTCCCATGGCGCTGGCGATGGATATCCGGCTGGGCGACTGCGATGAGGACCATCTGGATCTGCTCGCCCCGCTCGCACCCAACGTCAACGACAAGGGCAGCGCGTTCGGCGGCAGCCTGGTCAGCGTCATGACCCTCAACGGCTGGGCGCTGGTGGAGTTGGCCCTACGCCGGCACGGCGAGGACTGCGACCTGTTCGTCGGCGAGTCCAGCGTGCATTACCTGACGCCGGTGCTGCGCGATTTCCGCAGCGAAGCCAAGCTCTCGGCGCAGGCGGACTGGGCGACGTTTTTTCGCACGCTGGATACGCGTGGGAAGGCGCGCATCGAGGTGGTTTGCTCGGTGCCCGGCGAACACGGTAAGCCGGCGGCGACGCTATGCGCCCGCTTCGTCGCCAAACGGCGCAGCGCACAGGCGTCTTAACGACACCGGACGCCGGCAGCGGCTTGAGGCAGAATAGATCAGTCAACAGCCAACCCTTCGCCAAATCGCTGTCATACCGACTGAGGCTACCCGCCATGCGCCGCGTACTGAGCATTCTTGCCCTTGCCGCTTTGCTTCTGGTCGCCGGTTGCGCCACGCAGAGCCGTACGGAAACGCTTAACACCACGCTGACGGCCTATGCCAGCACGGTGCGCTGGGGCGATTTTCAGAGCGCCACCATTTTCCTCGACCCGAAGACGCGCGCCGACAAAATGCCCACTGCGCTCGACCTGGCGCGCTACAAGCTGGTGCAGGTCAGCGGATACGACGCTGGCAACGGTCCCGTGCCCGACGGTGAAAACCAAGTGCGGCAGATCGTGCATATCAACCTGATCAACGTCAGCACACAGTCCGAGCGCAGCATCATCGACCGGCAGACCTGGCGCTACGACGAAACCACCAAGCACTGGTGGCTGACCAGCGGGCTGCCGGACATCACGCAGCAGCAGTGACCGCCACAGGTTCGCCGCTTGGCAGCGCCGCCCTGCCTGACCCGCACTGCCCGTATAATCGCCGGTTTACCCGAACAGCCGCACTTCACGCGGCAGTGGAACCACGATGAACGATTTTCTGCACAAGCTGCCCGAATTTATCGGCAACCACGCGGCGCTCTCCGCTCTGTTCGCAATCCTGCTGCTGGCGCTGATCGTCATGCAGATCACCGAACTCTTCAGCAAGACCAAGGTGCTTACGCCTGCCGGCCTGACCCTGCTGATCAACCGCGAGAACCCGCTGCTGGTCGATCTGTCGGCTGTGGTCGACTTCGAGAAAATGCACGTGCCCGGCGCCAAGCACGTGCTGATGAGCCAGTTCGATCCAGCCAACAAGGATCTGGCCAAGGCACGCGAGCTGCCGGTAGTGGTGATGGACAAGGACGGCCGCGGCAACTCGATCAAGGCCTCGCAGCAGCTGGTCAAGGCCGGCTTCACCCAGGTCTATACACTTGGCGGCGGCGTGCTCGCCTGGCAGCAGGCGCAGCTGCCGCTGGCCAAGGGCAAGAAATAAACGGCGCGTTCTGGAACGTCTGTGGTCAAACCCGTTGCAACGCGTGCGGCGGGCAAGCCGGCACTAAAGATGGTGAATCCCGGCGCGGCCGTTGAGTATCTGCGCCAGCACGTCGGGCGCGTACTCGAACGAGTCGTAGTACAGGCGATCCTCGGGCAGGCCGGCCTGCAGAAACAGCTGGTGTCCGGCCTCGATCATGGGTGGCGGTCCGCTCATGTAGACGTCGTAGCCGGACAGCTGCGGGTGATCAAGCAGCACCACTTCGTGCACCAGGCCGCTGCGCATGCCGCCGGCCTGTTCGGGGTCGGACACCACCGCGTGAAAATGCAGGTTCGGCGCCGCCTCGGTCCAGCGCTCCGCCAGAGCGGGCATGTAGATATCCGCCGCGCTGCGCGCACCCCAATAGACGTGCATCGGCCGCCGTGTGCCCAGCGCAATGAAGTGCTCGACGATGGCCTTGATCGGCGCAAAGCCGGTGCCGCCGGCCATGAAGATCATCGGCCGCTCGGAATCCTCGCGCGGCACAAAGGTGCCTAGCGGCCCCTCGATGTGCAGCATGTCGCCCACTTTGAGGCTTTCGTAGACCCACGAGGTGAAACCGCCACCGATGGCCCGACGCACGTGCAGCTCGATCATACCGTCGGCCTGCGGGCCGTTGGCGATAGAGAACGGCCGATGCTTGCCGTTCTCCAGGATCACGTCCAGATACTGGCCGGGCACCCAGTTGAGCTTGATTTCGCCCGGCGCCGGCAGCAGGTGCAGGCCGACCGCGTCGCTGGCCAGTTGCCACTTTTCCGCCACGACCACATCGAGCTGGCGTCGGGCGATCGCTTCGACCGAGGTCACTTCGCGCACGTCCAGCAGCAGGTCGCTGGTTGCGGTGGCCTGGCACAGCAGCACGGCGTGATGAGCCTTGTCGCTGGCGCTCAGTGCGATCGGTGGGTTGTGCGTGTATTCGCATTCGCCCTGCAGCAACGTCGCCTTGCAGCTGCCGCAGACGCCCGAGCGGCAGGAATACGGCAGCGCAATACCGGCGCGCTGGGCGGCCTCAAGCACAGTTTCATCGGCCGCGATGGCGAACTGGCGACCGGAGGATTTGATGGTGGCAGTGAACACCCGAGTTTTCCCGATGCATTGTCGCGGCGGTGACAGCGGACAACAATGGCGGTTCGACTGGCAGGAATCAACAATGACGACATCTACCACTCCGATCTGGAAACAGAGCACCGACCTCGAGCGCATCAACGCGTGGAACGTCAACACCGCCATGGAGGTACTCGGCATCCGCTTCACCGCGGTCGGCGACGACTGGCTGCAGGGCACGATGCCGGTCGACCGACGCACACACCAGCCGTTCGGCCTGCTGCACGGAGGCGCCTCGGTGCTGCTGGCCGAAACGCTGGGCAGCAGCGCGGCGATGCTCACGCTCGATCCGGAAAAAGAGCTCACCGTGGGCCTCGACATCAACGCCAACCACATCCGCGGCGTGCGCAGCGGTATCGTCACCGGTACCGCCCGACCCTTCCACCTTGGCCGCACCACTCAGGTGTGGGAGATCCGCATCGAAAACGAGGAAGGCTCGCTGGTTTGCGTGTCGCGACTGACCATGGCCGTGGTGCCCGCCCGCGTGATCGGCGCGGCGTCGAAGTGAGCCGGCCTATCGTGAGCACGCTTTGAACCACGACGCGCCCTACGCCACGCTCACGCCGGACTGTGTGCTCGATGCCGTCGGCGCCTGCGGGCTGTGGACCGACGGCCGCCTGTTGGCGCTGAACAGTTACGAGAACCGCGTCTGGCAGGTCGGTATCGAGGACAGTTCACCGGTCATCGCCAAATTCTACCGGCCCGGCCGCTGGACGAATGCCGCCATCGCCGAGGAACATGCGTTCACTCTCGAACTGGCGGCGGCCGAGCTGCCGGTGGTCGCGCCGCTGAGTTTCAGCGATCGCAGCCTGCTGGAGCACGCAGGGTTTCGTTACGCGCTAACGCCGCGGCGCGGCGGCCGGGCGCCGACGCTGGAATCAGCCGATCAACTGCAGTGGCTGGGTCGACTGATCGCGCGGATGCACGTTGTCGGTGCGCGCCAGCCGTTTGCGCATCGCGGCACGCTCGATCGCGCGACGATGGTGCGGCCGTCGATGCAGGCGGTACTCGGTTCGTCGCTGCTGCCGGCGTCACTGCATGACCACTACCGTGCAGCCGCCGAGCGGCTCGATGGCGCGATCGAACAGCGGCAATCGGCGATCGGCCCCCTGCGCCAGCTGCGCCTGCACGGCGACTGCCACCCGGGCAACGTGCTGTGGACGGACGACGGCCCACACTTCGTCGATCTCGACGACGCGCGCATGGGTCCGACCGTTCAGGACCTGTGGATGCTGGCCAGCGATGCGCGCCAGATGGAGGCCATGCTCGACGGCTATCGCCAGTTCCGCGATTTCAACGACGACGAGCTGATGCTGGTTCCCGTACTGCGCGCGATGCGGCAGATGCATTACGCCGCATGGATCGCCACGCGCTGGCGCGACCCGGCGTTCCCCGCGGCGTTTCCGTTCGCGGTCGAATCGCGTTGGTGGGAACAACATATTGCCGACCTGCATGAGCTGGCCGATGAACTGGCGTGATGCTTTTTTGCACGAATGACGTTCGCCCGGCCAGCATCGCCATCCAAAACGTCAATCGCTTCCAAACGTCGCGCAGCAAAGTCGAGAGACGGGTGTCGGCAGCACTTACAATGACGTGTTTTTTTTATTTCGGAGTGACGCATGCGCCTGGTTCTTTTCCGCCTGATCGGCATCCTGGAAATCGCGGGCGGATTCTACGGAGTGGTGGCCGCGCTGCGCCGACTGCTGCCGCTGGGCTCGACCCATGAAAGCATCTTCGCGCTGATCGATCTGGCGGTCTTCGCGTTCGTACTGATCGCCGGCGTGCTGCTGCTGGACAACAGCGAACGCGGCATCGCCTTTTCGCGCTGGGCACAGCTGCTGCAGGTGCCGCTGATCGCGACCTCGGCCTTCAGCTATGCGCTGTCCAGCGGCGCGTTCGTCAACGTGTTTTCGACCCTGCACTTGCCGCCGCATTTATTGCTGGATTCGCATTTCGGCACACAGGGTTTCGTGCTGGCCACCAGCGGCCCCGGCACCTCGCGCATCGGTATCAATTTGCTCGCCCTGCTGTCGTGGTTGGCGCTACGATTCCGCTGAACCTTTCACACAAGGCAAACAGCCATGGCCCGTCCGAGCTTTATCGAATTGCCCGCCGCCGATATCGACGCCGCCAAACAGTTCTACTCGAACGCGTTCGGGTGGGCACTGACCGATTTCGGACCGAGCTACGCCTGCACCATGACCGGCGACGTCGATGTGGGCCTGCAGGGCGATATGACGGAGGCGCCGCGCGCGCCGCTACCGGTGATCGCTGTGGATGATCTGGAGGCCGCGCTGGTGGCGGTGACGGCCGCCGGCGGCACCATCGTCAAACCCACCTTCGACTTTCCCGGCGGGCGCCGCTTTCATTTCGCCGATCCCAACGGCAACGAGCTAGCCGTGCTTCAGGCCGATTGAATGCGGCAAACAGAGCGCGGCGACGCGTGCGCGGCAAATCGCTAAGCTGAGGTCAACCGATGACCTGGCTGGATACGCGATGGACCTGTTGCCGATGAATTTCCGCACCCGCAAGTGGGTAAAGCCTGAAGACCTCAATCCCAACGGCACCTTGTTCGGCGGCAGCCTGCTGCGCTGGATCGATGAGGAGGCCGCGGTGTACGTGATCGGTCAGCTCGGCAACAGCCGCGTGGTGACCAAGTACATGTCGGAAATCAATTTCGTCAGCTCGGCGCGCCAGGGCGACGTGATCGAGCTGGGCATCAACGCCACCCGCTTCGGCCGCACCTCGATCACACTGCGCTGCGAAGTGCGCAACATGGTGACGCATAAAAGCATCCTCACCATCGACGAGATCGTCTTCGTCAACATGAGCCCGGACGATCAGCCGCTGCCGCATGGCCGCACCAAACCAACGCTCGACAACAGCGATCCATAAGCGGCGTCGAACACGCTCCAAACCGGTGATCGGGACGCCGCACGCTATCATGCGTGCATGAATACGCCCTCGCCTGCCGAATCCACGCCCTCCCCCACCGCTGCCGCGGCCACCACGCTTCCCGTCATCCGCCTGAAGTCCGACCGCAATCCCGGTCATCCGTGGGTGTGGTCTGCCCAGCTGTACAAGCCCGAGGCGCGGCTGCCGCCGGGTACCGTGGTCGAGGTGCACGACGCCAAGGGCCGCTTCGTCGGCCGCGGTTTCTGGAACGGCCATGCGCGCATCGCGCTGCGCCTGCTGAGCAACAACGAAGCCGAGGCGATCGATGCGCAGTGGATCGCCAAACGCATCGACAGTGCCGTCCAGCTGCGCCGCGAGCTGCTGCAGATCGACCACGTCAGCGACGCCTGGCGCGTGGTGCACAGCGAAGGGGACGGCCTGTCGGGGCTGATCGTCGACCGCTATGCCGATATCCTGGTGATCGAATATTTCGCCGCCGGCATGTGGCGCTTCCGCGAGGCGATCCACGCGGCCTTGCTGACGCACTTCCCCGGCGCGCGGCTTTACTGGTTTGCCGAATCGCACGTGCAGAAGCAAGAGTCGTTCGACTGCCGCAGCGGCGACGTGCCCGAGGCCGTGCAGGTGCACGAGCACGAGCTGCGTTTTCACGCGGCGCCGGGCTCCGGCCACAAGACCGGCTTCTTCGCCGATCAGCGCGACAACCGCCGCCGCTTCGCCGAGCTGGCGCGCGGCAAGCGCGTGCTCGATCTGTGCTGCAACGCCGGCGGCTTCGCCGTGCATGCGATGGCGGCCGGGGCGCTGACCGCGACCGGCGTCGATCTGGATGCCGGCATTCTGGAGATCGCCCGCGCCAACGCCGCGGCCAACAACGTGACGGTGAATTTCGACCAGGCTGATATCTTCGACTGGGTGCGCGCGGCCGTGGCGCGCGGCGAGCAGTTCGACGCGGTGATTCTCGACCCGGCCAAGCTCACGCGCGACCGCAGCAAGGTGTTCGAGGCGCTGAAAAAATATTTCGCGATGAACCGCATGGCGCTCGACGCGATCGCGCCCGGCGGTATCCTGTTGACGTGCTCGTGCACGGGCCTGGTCAGCGAAGCGGATTTTCTGGAGATGCTGCGCCGCGTGGCGCTGAACGCGGGGCGTGAGATCCAGATTCTGGACGTGCGCGGCGCCGGCGCCGATCATCCGTTCCGTACCGACGTACCGGAAGGCCGTTATCTCAAGGCGGTGTTCTGCAAGGTCCTTTGAGCACGCGCACAACGGCTTGACGCAAACACGGCGCAGCGACACGAACTTTTTTGGAAACGGCACTGTGAACACCCTCGCCACCGACAGGCCGACGTCGATCGCCTGGACCATCGTCGCGGCGAGCTTCGGCTTTGCCGTAGTGCAGCTGGACGTCACCATCGTCAACGTGGCGCTGCCGCGGCTGAGTGTTGAGCTGACCGCCAGCGTGCCGGGACTGCAGTGGGTGGTGGATGCGTACAGCCTGGTCTTTGCGGTGCTGCTGCTGTCGGCCGGCGTCATGGGCGACCGGCTGGGCGCTAGGCGCGCCTATCTGATCGGCCTGGCCGGTTTCGCGCTGGCCTCGGCCGCGTGTGGCGCGGCACAGACCGCGGCCGAGCTGATCGCCGCGCGCGCGGTGCAGGGCATTGGCGCTGCGCTGCTGGTACCGCCGTCGCTTGCGCTGATCAATCACGCCTGCGCGCACGATGCCAAACTGCGCGCCAAGGCGATCGGCTTCTGGACGGCCGCGGCCGGCATATCGATCGCCGCCGGTCCGATCGTCGGCGGCCTGCTGCTGGGGTGGCTGGGCTGGCGCAGCATCTTTTTCGTCAACCTGCCGCTGTGCGCGCTCGGTATGGCAATCACCCTGCGCGTTGCCGAAACGCCGCGCAAGCCGCAGCAGCATCTGGACCTGCGCGGCCAGCTGCTGGCGATCACCGCGCTCACCTGCCTTACCGCGGCGGTGATCGAAATCGGACCGCTCGGCGTCACGCATCCGCTGGTGCTGACCAGCTTGGCGCTGGCCGTGGTCAGCGCGCTGCTGTTCGTGCGGGTGGAGTCGCGCGTGGCCCAGCCGATGCTGCCGCTGCGTTTTTTCCGCCTGCCCAACTTCAGCCCGGCGGTAATGTTCGGCATCTCGGTGAACCTGACCTACTACGGGCTGATCTTCATCATCAGCCTGTATCTGCAGCATGTGTGTCGCTACACCGCCACGCAGGCGGGGCTGGCCTTTCTGCCGCTGACCGCCACATTCGCCGTCGCCAACCTGATCAGCGGCTGGATGGCCGGCCACTACGGCAGCCGTCTGCCGATGCTGCTGGGCGCGATGATCGGCGCGTCCGGCTTTGCGCTGCTGACGCGGCTCGATGCACACAGCAGCTACCTGGCGATGCTGGCCCCGTTCCTTTTGATCCCCAGCGGCATGGGGCTGGGCGTGCCCGCGATGACCACGGCGATCCTGGCCAGCGTCGAAAAAACGTTTTCCGGCACCGCCTCGGCCGTGCTCAACGCCGCGCGGCAGGCCGGCGGCGCCATCGGCGTGGCGGCGTTCGGCGCGCTGGTCACCGGCGGTGATGGCCGCATCGTGCCCGGCATGCATCGGACCGCCTGGCTGTCCAGCGCACTGCTCGCCATGGCAGCCGTCGTCGTGTGGTTCGGCATTCGGCGTCAGGCGGCGCGACCAAACGATCCGATCGGCAGCGAGACGCATCTTTAAGTAGACGCGCCTCGCTGGCGGCTGCTTTCAAAGCGGCGGCGAAACCTTCGCTTTCGGCACGGCCGCGGGCAACAAACCGTCGGCCCGAAACATCGCCTTGATGCCGCGCAGCGCTTGCCGGATGCGGTCCTGGTTTTCGATCAGGGCGAAGCGCACGTAGTCGTCGCCGTAGTCGCCGAAACCGATGCCCGGTGACACCGATACCTTGGCCTCGGCCAGCAGCTTCTTGGCAAACGACAGCGAATCCATGCCGTCGTACGACGCGGGTATTTTTGCCCAGACGTACATCGACGCCTTCGGCACCTCGACCATCCAGCCGATCTCATGCAGGCCCTTGACCAGCACGTCGCGACGCTGCTGATAGTTGGCGGCGATGTCGCGCACGCACTGCTGGTCGCCCTCCAGCGCGGCAATGGCGGCGACCTGCAGGGGCGTAAACGTGCCGTAGTCGTGATAGCTCTTGATCCGCGCCAGCGCGTTGACCAGCTCGGCATTGCCGACCATGAAGCCGATCCGCCAGCCGGCCATGTTGTAGCTCTTGGACAGGGTGAAAAATTCCACCGCGATGTCTTTCGCGCCCGGCACCTGCATGATCGACGGCGCCTTCCAGCCATCGTAGACGATATCGGCGTAGGCCAGATCGTGCACCACCAGCACGTCGTACTGCTTGGCCAGTGCGACCACGCGTTCGAAGAAATCCAGCTCCACGCACTGCGCGGTCGGATTCGACGGAAAGCCGAGAATCATCATCTTCGGCTTGGGGATGCTCTCGCGAATGCCGCGTTCGAGTTCGGCGAAAAAATCGATGCCCGGCGCCATCGGGATCGAGCGGATCTGCGCGCCGGCAATCACCGCGCCATAGATGTGAATCGGATAACTGGGATTGGGCACCAGCACCGTATCGCCGCGGTCCAGCGTGGCCAGCATCAGATGCGCCAGGCCCTCCTTCGAGCCGATGGTGACGATGGCCTCGCTGTCCGGGTCGATTTCCACGTCGTAGCGCTCGCCGTACCAGCGCGCAATCGCGCGGCGCAGGCGCGGTATGCCCTTGGAGGTCGAGTAGCCGTGCGTATCCGGCCGCTGCGCCACCGTGCACAGCTTTTCCACGATATGCGGCGGCGTAGCGCCATCGGGATTGCCCATGCTGAGATCGACGATGTCTTCGCCACGGCGACGTGCCGCCATCTTCAGCTCGGCGGTGATGTTGAATACGTAAGGGGGAAGACGTTCGATGCGCTCGAACCGCCTCGATTCAGGGCGCGCCGTGGAAAGGGATGACACAGAAACGGATGGAGCAACCTGCTCGGTCATGACAGCCTCGTTGTACGTAAGCGCCCGGAACCGTCCGAGCGACGTCGGAGCGTTGCCGACCGCTGGTGTCGGCGCCGCTCCTGGCTCGACGATAATCGGCCGGGGCCTGCGCTGTCGATAGCCCGTGCACGCCAGCTTGACCACGCATGTCGACACTGCCGGCATGAGCCAGCCTTCATCCATCCCCAAAGTTCCCCTTGAAGTCGACCCCCTTCTGCGCAGCGCAGTGCGCGCCGCCGGCCTGCGCTACGTCAGCGACGACCAGCCCGGCATCGTGCGCAAGCGTCGCGGCAAGGGCTTTGGTTATCTCGATGCTAAGGGTTTGCGCATTACCGACGAAGAGGTGCTGACGCGCATTCGCGCGCTGGCCATCCCGCCCGCCTACGTCGATGTCTGGATCTGCACCAACCCCAACGGCCACCTGCAGGCCACCGGCCGCGACGCCCGCGCGCGCAAGCAGTACCGCTATCACGAGCGATGGCGCGAGATGCGCGACCACGGCAAGTTCGACCGCGTGCTCGCCTTCGGCGACGTGCTGCCGAAGCTGCGCCGACGCGTGCGCAGCGACCTCGCACAGCACGGCCTGCCCGAGGAAAAAGTGCTGGCGCTGATCGTGCGGCTGCTCGACGAAACGCTGATCCGCATCGGCAACGATCGCTATGCGCGCGACAACAAAAGTTTCGGCCTGACCACGCTGCGCTCGCGCCATGTGCAGCTGCATCGCGGCCGGCTGCGCTTTGATTTTCGCGGCAAGAGCGGCCAGCAGCGCGAACTCGAACTGGACGACAAGCGGCTGGCAAAAATCATCCATACCTTGCAACAGCTGCCGGGGCAGCGCCTGTTCCAGTATCTGGACGAACAGGGCAAACGCCAGCCGGTGGATTCGGAGATGGTCAACGACTATCTGCGTCACACGACCGGCGGCGAATTCACCGCCAAGGATTTCCGCACCTGGGGCGGCACGGTGCAGGCGGCCGGCGTGCTGGCGCGCACGCCGCTGCCGGAAAAAGGCGGCGATCGCGCGATGCGTTCGGCGCTGGCCGCAGCGATCAAGGAGGTTGCCGCCACGCTGGGCAATACGCCGGCGGTGTGTCGCGCCTCCTACATCCATCCGCTGATCATCGAGGGCTGGCAGGACGGCAGCCTGCAGCACGTCATCCCGCCCACGGCCGGCCAGCACGCGCGTCAGCTCGAAACGCTGACCCTGCGCTATCTGCGCCGTCGACTGAAAGCCGGCGGCCGTCGCAGCGGATGAGTCGCCAGCGCGTAAACTGGCGCTCAGACTTCTTCGGAATGCGCCATGCCTGCTGTTGAAATACTGCTGATCGTTCTCCTCGTCGCCGTGCTGATCGTGCTCGTGCTGCAGGTTCTCGCACTGCGCCGCGGTCGTGAGGACGCCGGCCTGCATATACGCCTGGATGCGCTCAAGGACGACGGCGAACGCCTGCAGCGCACGCTGCGCGAAGAGCAGCGCGCCGGGCGCGACGAGCTGCAGCAGGGTTTCGATCGATTCCGAAGCCACGTTGGCGAACAGCTCGGCGGGATGTCGCAGCAGCAGGCCGAACGGATCGACGGCTTCGCCCTGCGCCTGACCCAACTCACCGAACGCACCGACGCCGGCCTGCAGTCGCTGGCGCAACGGCTGACGGAAGACGCCCGCCGCAGCCGCGAGGAATCGACGCTCACGCTCAACCGCCTGGGCGACCAGCAGCAGCAGCGGCTCGTCGCACTGACCGCCGACATCGAAAAACGCATGACCGAAGTGCGCACCACGCTGGAAACCAAGCTCGGCGCGATGCAGCAGGACAACGCCGCCAAGCTCGAACAGATGCGCGCCACCGTCGATGAAAAGCTGCAGAGCACGCTGGAAACGCGGCTGGGCCAGTCGTTCAAACTGGTCTCCGAACGATTGGAAGCGGTGCAGCGCGGCCTGGGCGAAATGCAGTCCCTCGCCGTCGGCGTGGGCGATCTCAAGCGCGTGTTGGGCAACGTGAAGCGTCGCGGCATTCTCGGCGAAGTGCAGCTCGGCGGCCTGCTCGAAGATTTGCTGACCAACGAACAGTACGCCACCAATGTCGCTACGGTACCGGGCAGCAGCGAGCGGGTGGAATACGCCATCCGCATGCCCGGACAGGAAGACGGCGAGAACGTCTACCTGCCGATCGATTCCAAGTTTCCGGTCGAGGACTACCAGCGCCTGCTCGACGCGCAGGATGCGGCCGACGTCGAGGCCGCGGCTTTGGCCGGACGCGCGCTGGAAGTGCGCGTGCGCGATGAGGCCAAACGCATCAAGTCGAAGTACGTGGCGGCGCCGCACACCACCGATTTCGCCGTGCTGTTTCTGCCCACTGAAGGCCTGTATGCCGAAGTGCTGCGCCGCCCGGGCTTGTTCGAAAGCCTGCAGCGCGACCATCGCGTCATGGTGGCCGGCCCCACCACGCTCAGCGCCCTGCTCAACAGCCTGCAGATGGGCTTTCGCACGCTGGCCATCGCCAAGCGCAGCAGCGAGGTATGGAAGCTGCTGGGCGTGGTGAAAAACGAGTTCGGCAAGTTCGGTCTGGTGCTGGAAAAAGCCGAGCGTCAGCTCAATACCGTCAGCAAGAGCATCAGCGACGCGGGAAAAAAGACCAAGACGATCGAGCGCAAGTTGCGCGGCGTCGAATCCATCGCCATCGAGGATCCGAACAAGGTATTCGGCACGCCGTCGCTCGATGTGGCCGACGATCTCGATACGGAAGCGGATCAAGAAATGTGAGCGATTCGCGCAGTTCGATACACCGGCATCATCGCCGACTCGGCCTGCTGGCAACGGAGCTGGATCGGCTGCGCAAGACGCTGCCGCCACGCGAGCGGCTGATCGTTGGCCTGATGCAGGCCGTGCGCGTTGGCGCTGGCGCCACGCTGGGGTATTTCGCGGCGCGCGCGGTGGGGCTGGATCAGGGTTTCTGGGCGGCGATCACCGCGATTTCGGTCACGCAGAACAGTTTTGCGGAGGTGAAAAATTCCTCGCGCGATCAGTTTATCGGCGCCATCTTTGGCGGCCTGCTCGGACTGACCGCCGCCGCCCTGGGCGATGACCACTACCTCTTCTATGTGATCGCCGTGATGTTCGGCACCCTGCTGTGCTGGCTGATCAACCTCGGCGCCGCCGGCCGGATCAGCAGCGTGACGACCACCATCATCATGCTGGTACCGCACACCGGTCCGTTCTGGCAGATTGCGCTGCTGCGCCTGGGCGAGGTGATGATCGGCGCAATGGCCGCGCTCCTCGTCACCTGGCTGGTGGACCGGCTGGCGTCGCGACTGGGCTTCAACGAGCCCATCCACTGACGCCTGCGCGCGATGGCCGGTCAAACCGCCTTGGCCGCCTTCTTCTGATACGGATAGAACTGGCGATCGCGCAGCTCGTGCTCGATTTTTTCCAGGCTCTTGCCCATCGTCTCCGGCACCAGGTAATAAATGAACACCAGCGAAAAAACCGAGATCGCCGCGTACAGCCAGAAGGTGTGCGTGGCGCCGAGCCAGGTGACCAGGCTCAACGTGGTGAGCGTCACGATCAGGTCGAACGACCAGTGGCTGAAAGCGCCAAGCGCCGCGCCCTTGCCGCGAACGAACAGCGGATAGACTTCCGAATTGATCAGCCAGATGCACACGCCGAAGCCGCCGCAGTTGAGCATCAGATACGCGCCCAGGCAAAGCACCACCAGCAATCGGCTGGTATCGGTAGTCGGCCCCTGGCCTTCGAACAGATAGCCCAGCACGACCAGGGCCACGATCGAACCGGGAATCATCCACAGCAGATAGGTGCGCCGACCGATGCGGTCGACCAGCACGCTGCCGATCACCGTCATGATCACCACCAGCAAGGTGCTGAAACCCGTCGCCAGCACCGCCGCCTTATCCGAGAAGCCGGCCTTGGTAAGGATCGTCGGCGCGTAGTAGATCAGCGCGTTGTTGCCGGTGATCTGCGAGAACATCGAGATGCTGGCGCCGACAATCACCGCCGGACGAATCCACGGCTTGGCCAGATCGCGCCAGCGCCCTTCGGGTTCGTCGAGCACCACCGTGCGAATTTCGGCTACCTCGGCCACCGCTTCGTCGTGATTGCCGCGCACGCGCTCCAGCGTGGTCAGCGTCTCCTGGTCGCGCTTTTTGACCAGCAGCCAGCGCGGGCTTTCCGGCAAAAAGAACATGCCACCGAGCAGGATCAGCGCCGGCACCACGCCAAGGCCGAACATCCAGCGCCAGTGATCGCCCAGGGCAAAGCCGGTGGCGTAGGCCACGGTGATGCCGAACACCACCATGAATTGAAACAGCACGACCATCTTGCCGCGATGCGCCGGCGGCGAGACTTCGGCGATGTACACCGGAATGATCTGGGTCGAGCTGCCGGCGCTGAGGCCAAGCAGAAAACGCGACGCGATCAGAAACCCGATGCTCGGCGACAGCGCCGAGCAGATCGAGCCGATGGCGAACAGCACGCCCACGCCGATGACCATACGCCGACGACCCAGCCGATCGGAAAGCGGACCGGTACCCAGACAGCCGAACAGCGCGCCGAAGATGATCGCGCCGGTCACCAGCTGCTTGGTCGTGTCGTCCATCGAAAACTGCCGCCCGAGGCCCAACAGCGCGACGCCGATAATGCCGGTGTCGTAACCGAACAGCAGACCGCCAAGGGCGGCGATCACGGCGATACCAATCACCAGACCCATCATGTTTTTGGTTTGCGGCTTCGCCAGGCCATCGTGGCGCGTATTCATCGACATACTCCCGAACAGAATGCAGCTGCGCAGACGATGCGTCTACGGTGGAAAATTGGAGCCTGAACTTCGGCGGCAGCGCCTTGGTCAGCCGCCGTGTCATCGCTTACTCACCCGAAGCCTTCGACGGCGGCAGTGAGACATGGAAATCCGCGCGCGACGCCGTGGCCGCGATGCGAACGGCATTGGGCTCGTCGGTATGTTCGATCCACGCCAGCGCGTCCTCACGGCTGCGGCCATAGCGCATGTGCCGCTCCAGCAGCTGGCGATGGCGCTGCGCGGGATCCACGTCGACAAACCAGACCTCGTCGAGGAATGCCCGCGCATGGCTCCATGCGCCCTCATCGAGTAACAGGTAGTTGCCTTCGGTAACAATTAGCGGCACGTTCGGTGGCAGCGCGATCTCACCGGCGATGGGCTCCTCGATCTCGCGATGAAACGCGGGCGCGTAGACGATTTCATCGGGCACCGCTAGCTTTAACCGCCGCAGCAACGCCGCGTAGCCGGCTGCGTCGAAGGTGTCGGGCGCGCCCTTGCGAGCTGCGCGGCCCAGTCGAGCGAGCTCAGCATTGGCGAGGTGGAAACCATCCATCGGTGCCAGCGCAGCTTGATCACCCAGCGCATCGACCAGCGCCTGCGCTAAGGTCGACTTGCCTGCTCCAGGCAGGCCGACAATACCAAGTAGCTGTCGACCGCCACGATCTAGCAGCGCCTGTACGCGCCGCATGGCTTGCTGCGGAATCATCCAACGACTCGAATGGAAGGACTGCGACATTAAGCGCTACGGTTTGTAAACATGGTGCGACGAGCAGGCGTTTCTTAGCGGCAAAGCTGGCTGCGACGGGTGGTCGCACAACGCGGCAGGCTAAAAGTGACGCCACCCCGCTACACTCAGCGGCCGCTTTGTGACCCATTAAAAGGAATCGCGCATGAGCGATAACGACAAATCCGCGCCGGTGACCCGCGAACAGGCGGAAGACGCTGTGCGTACGCTGCTGCGCTGGGCCGGTGAAGACCCGACCCGCGAAGGCCTGCTTGACACACCCAAGCGCGTGGTCAAGGCCTATGGCGACTGGTTTTCCGGCTATACCTCCGACCCGGGCGAATATCTGAGCCGCACCTTCAAGGAAGTGGCCGGTTACGACGAGATGGTCGTGCTGCGCGATATCGAGTTTGAAAGCCACTGCGAGCATCACATGGCGCCGATCATCGGCCGTGCGCACGTGGGCTATCTGCCGACCAATCGCGTGGTCGGCATAAGCAAGCTGGCGCGCGTGGTCGACGGGTTTGCGCGGCGCTTCCAGGTGCAGGAAAAGCTCACCGCGGAAATCGCCAACTGCATCCAGGAAAATCTGCACCCGGCCGGTGTGGCGGTTGTCATCGACGCCAGCCACGAGTGCATGAGCACGCGCGGCGTGCACAAGCGCGGCGTCTCGATGATCACCAGCCAGATGCTGGGCTCGTTCCGCGAGGACGCGCGCACGCGCATGGAATTTTTGCAGTTTATCGGCATCGACCGCGGCGTGCGCTGAGTGTCCGCCGCCGCGATGTCTGGACGTCCATTCTCATCGCGGCTGGCGCAGTTCTTTTTCGCAACGCTGCTTTCGGCGAGCGCGATAACCGCGGCGCAAGACTATCCGCAGACGCCGCGCGACTACCTGCGGCTGATGGATGCCAACGGTGACGGCAAGATCAGCGAAGCCGAATACGTCGAGTACATGAGCCGCAGTTTTCTGCGCATGGACGCGAACGGCGACGGCATTCTGGAGTCCAGCGAGCTGCCGGGCGGGCACGGCAGACCCATTTCGCTGCGCGAGTTCCAGGACAATCTGCGCAGGCAGTTTCACCGGCTCGACCGCAACCACGACGGCTACCTCAGCGCGAAAGAGCTGGCGCAGCCGCCGGGTTGATTGATAGGCGTCGCGCCTACTGCGCGCCTCAAGTGGAAATCGCCAGACGCTCCGATCGATACAGCTGCATGGTCACCAGCACGGCAAGCAGCGCCGCCAGCAGGCTTCCTGCGAGACATGACACGACCTGCATCGGCTCCATGCCGTCGCCGCGCAGCAGCTGCATGATGCCCAGGTTCTGACCGAGCAACGGCACGGCATACATCCACGGCTCGGCCTTGATCGGCAAAATGGCCAGCACCAGGCTCGGGATCGCGGGAACCAGCATCAGCAGTGACAGGTAGGTCTGTGCCTCGCGATAGCTCTTGGCGAACGCCGCCACCAGCGACTGCAGCGCGGCCAGCAGCAGCAGGATCGGCAGCATCAGCAGCAGTACATAGGCTGCGAAGTGCACGCCGAGATCCAGCTCCATGCCGATCTTTTCCGCCGGTATGAATTGACCCACCACCGCAAACGCCACCAGCGTGATCAGCAGGCTGGCGGTCGAAAACACGCAGATCGCCGCCAGCTTGCCCAGGAAGATTTTCCAACGTGCCACCGGGTTGGCGAACAGCGGCTCCAGCGACTGCCGTTCGCGCTCACCGGCAGTGAGGTCGATCGCCAGGTACATGCCGCCCATGAAAATCGTGATGATGAAAAAGTACGGCAGCATCGCGAACATCAGCACCGCCCGCGACTGCGGCGTGGCCTGATCGCGCCTGGCGACCACCAGCGGCCACGCCGTGCTGGGGGAAAGCCCGCGCGCGACCAGCCGCATCGCACCCTGCTGGCGCGCATAACTTTCCACCAGCTGGCTGACACGCTCTACCGAAGTGTTGGCATCGCGCTGCGACGAATCGAAAATCATCTCGACCTGCACAGGCTGGCCTTCGCGCCAGGCCTTGCCGTAGTTCGGCGCAATGCGCAGCACGACGTCGGCGTCCTGCTTGCGCACGGCTTTTTCCGGATCGGCCGGCGCGGCGTCCGGCACCACGCCGCCCGCCTTAAGCGCAGCGATGAGATTGGGCGCGTATTGCGCGCCGATCACCGGCACCGGCAAAGGCCTATCTGCCTTGTCCAGCTCGCGTCCGAGCGAGACGTTGAGCAGCATCACGAACAGGATCGGCCCCAGCAGTGGACCGGTGAGAAACGCGCTGATCATGGTGCGCCGATCGCGCAAATTTTCTCTAACCTCTTTAAGAAAGACGGTGAGAAAAGCGCGGCTGCGGCGAACGGCAATTTTTGGTGGCGTATTCATGCGGCCAAACCTTCTTCGCTGCCGATGATCTTGACGAAGGCATCTTCCAGATTCGCTTCACCGGTCTGCTCGCGCAACGCATCGGGCGATTCGTCGGCCACCACGCGGCCGTGCGCGATCACCACGATGCGGTCGCACAGCGCGGCGACCTCCTGCATGATGTGGCTGGAGAACAGCACGCAGCGTCCCTCCTCTCTCAGACGCTGCATAAACTGGCGCAGCGCGCGCGTGGCCATCACGTCCAGACCGTTGGTCGGTTCGTCGAGTATCACGTTGCGCGGATCGTGCACCAACGCTCGGGCGATCGCGGTTTTTACGCGTTGGCCCTGCGAAAAGCCTTCCGTGCGGCGATCGCCGATATCGCCCATCTCGAGCGACTGGATCAGTGCCTCGCGGCGCGCTTTCAGAATATCTTCCGGCAGGCCGTGCAGCCGTCCGAAATAATCGATGTTCTCGCGCGCGGTGAGTCGCTTGTAGAGCCCGCGCGCGTCCGGCAACACGCCGAGCTGCCGGCGCACGGCCAGCGCGTCGACGCCGGCATCGATGCCATCGACCAGCACCTGGCCGCGATCCGGCGTCATCAGCGTATAGAGCATGCGCAGCGTCGTGGTCTTGCCGGCGCCGTTGGGCCCGAGCAGGCCGGTGATTTCGCCGTCGCGCGCCATAAAGCTGACGCCATCGACGGCTTTCACGACGCCGAAGGCTTTATGCAGATCCCTGACTTCGATCACGAGAGTTTGCTCCGATTACGGCAGGCACGCGGTCCGACCGTGCGCTGCGACAGCACAGCCAGCAGCGGTAGCAGAATCACGCAGAGGAAATGCGGCGCCTGGAGCACAGCGGCAGCAAGTATCGCTGCGGCCCACAGCGTGGCGTTCACCAGCACATAGTGTTCTCTCATGGCGCGGCTCCTCAAGGTGTTGAACCGTTGAAATCGATGAATATCGGGGTGGGCTGCAGCAGGTCCAGACAGCTCGCGTCGAGCGACCTGGGGTCGAGCTTCTCGACGAATTGCTTGATCAGCTTGGGCGCACAGCCGGCCGCCATGACGCTGTGCGCCTGTCCCTTCAGCACCAGCACGCGCGCGTTGGGCAGACCCTTGGCGATTTCTTCGGCATAGCGCGGTGGCGTGACCGGATCGTACTGGCCGGCCAGCAGCAGCACGGGTTTGTCGGTCTTCAGCGGCTGGTGGAAATTCGCCGGTCGCGTGCCCTTGGGCCAGACCGAGCAGACCGCCTTCAGCGAATCGACCATCTTGGTGCCGAGGATGGTTTGCTCGTCCTGCGGGCGTGGCGTCAGCAGGTCGGCATCCTCGCTGCAGATGACCGAGTACTGCATGCCGCTGCCCATCAGCTCCGACAGATCGCCGGAAAGAATTTTGGCCTGCCCCAACAGCGGGCCGACGTCGCCATGCGCGGCCGCGTCGATCGACATCGGCAGCAGCGCGGCTGTCGGTGGCGTATAGGCGAACATGCGCACCACGCTGGCCAGCGAGCTTTCGTTCAACACGCGCTTGACCGCCCGATACGTTTCCGGATCGCGAAAGCTCACCGGATGCGGGTTGGCGCGCAGCGCATCGCGCAGCTGATACAGCGTCTGGTCCGGATCGCCGAAGCGTTGCTTGCAGGCCGGTTCGGCAGTGCAACGCGCAAACTGCAGCTTCAACGCTTCGTCCAGCGTCTGCGCAAAGCTTTCGCCGAGCGCCAGCGTATTGGGCACGCTGCTGTCCAGCACCACGCTGCGCACCGCATCCGGGTAATGCATCAGGTACTGCTGCGCCATGCGCGTGCCGTAGGACACGCCGATCAGATCGAACGCCGGCGAGCCCAGCGCCTTGCGCACATCCTCCAGATCTTGCGCCGCTACCGTGGTGGTGTAGTAGCGCGGGTCGGCGCGCGGACTGATCTGCTTGAGGCAGGCCGCAGCGGCGCTGCGAATTTTGCCGACGTCGTCGCTGTCTTCGTCGTCCTTGGCGGTGATCTCATCGGAGTCCTTGCAGGTGAGCGCGTTGGAGCCGCCGGTGCCGCGCTGATCGATCAGCAGCACATCGCGATGCGCACGCAGCGGCTGCAGCACCGAGGCCACCGTGCCGGCTTCGGCGGTTGCCGCCTGCCCCGGACCGCCAGCGAGAAACACCAGCATGTCGCGGCTGGGCACCTGCGCGCTGGTGCGCAGCACCGCCAGTTTCAGCTTGATGATCCGGCTGTGCGGATCGTCGCGATTTTCCGGCACGGGAAAATCGGCGCACCATGCCGCGGTGCTGAGCCCGCTATTGGGCTGCCCGAGCTCGCATGCGGTGAGCGTGACCGAACCGAGCTGCCAAGTGCGCGGTTTCGCCGGCGCTTCGTCTTTCTTTGGCGATGTCGCCGGCACCGGCTCGTTGGCGAGCGAATCGTCCTTTGCATGGAAGTGATTCCAGGCGAGCACGCCAGCCACCACGACAACGACTCCGATACGAAAAAGCGACCGTCCTTTCAGTGCCATGCCGCCTACCCCTCACCCGGAACAAAAATGGATTCAATCGAACGGTCGAACAGTTTGGCGATCTTGAACGCCAGCGGCAGGCTGGGATCGTACTTGCCGGTTTCGATGGCATTGATCGTCTGCCGCGACACGTCAAGCCGTTCGGCCAGATCGGCCTGCGACCAGCCCTGCTCGCCGCGCAGTTCGCGTAGCGAATTATTCATGCGTCACGCGTGGCCATCGCGGTGCCGGGCGCGGCGCTTTCGCCAATGGATGACAGCCCGGGCGAGCGCGACGACGATAAGGGCGGCGGCCATCCCGACCACCATTCCAGCGTGAAACGCATCGCGCTTGAGATAGGCAAACAGCGCCACAAAACCGAACATCGCCGCGAACGCCGTCACCCGCCAGTGCAGCGCGATGGATTCATCCGCGTCGCAAGCCAGATCGTCGCCATAGCGTTGCGCCACCACCCAGCGGGTGAAGCCGTAGCAGATCATCATGACCGGAAAGACCCAGATCAGGATGCTGCCATCCAGGGCCAGCACCCGGGCCGAGGCCAGAAACCCACCGACCAGGCTCAACGTGGCAACCACGCCGGTCGCCACGCCCAGGCCGATCAGATGCGTGCGCTGCTCCAGCTCGTCGCTGTCGCGAATGCGCCGCGCCATCAAAGCGATCACGTAAAGCATCGGCGGCAGCGGTGCGAGCGCCAGCACCCAGCGCAGCGGCACGCTGCTCGCCGTACGCACCAGCGGCCAGACCAGCACCATCAAGGCGACGTAGACCGTCATCGCGAGCAGCACACGCTGCTGGTAGCGCTTTTCTTTCAAGCGGGGCATGGCGGCATCCTCGGAGAATCCCAGCAAGTCTTCGATTTGCTCACTGGAGTGATATCTCGCTGGCAGACGCTTTCCCAGCGTTGGAGGAAAATGTCATGTCAAGCGTACTTGACACAAAGAGTGCGCGAGCCGGCCCGGTATGTCAAGCCTGCTTGACATCAGTCCTTTGCCGCCATGGGCGATGTTGCATTTGTCCGTTTGTCGGCACAGAGCGCCGCCTGGAGTCACCGAGGCGGTGATATTCGAGCGGGAATGCCCCATCTGGCGGTCCGCCTTCCAGCAGCGGAATGTGATGCAGCACACGCTTTCCAACTCACGGATTTCGAGGTCCATTGAAATGATGTGAACCGAAGCCGCGTGCAGCCTGCCTTTGTCATTTTTTGTGCATTCCTTTCGGGAGGGTTGACCAAGACTGCTGGCACAGGGATTGCCTCCTGTATCTGGTTCGAGGCGTTCATTCAAATCGTTTGGCTACCGGGGGAATCCCATGTTCATGAAGAATACTTTGCGCGGTATCGCGTTCACCGTCTTGGCAAGTGTCATGGCCTCTGTGCATGCCGCCAATCCCGCCACGGCCACCTTTCAGGTACTGATCACTATCACCAAGGCCTGCACGGTCACCGCGGGCTCGGCATCCAATATCAACCTGGGCTCGGTCGCAGCTACCGCGGTAAACACCACCGGCAGCAACACCATCAGCGTCAACTGCTCCAAGACCACGCCGTATTACGTGGGCCTGGCGCCATCGAATGCCAACACGGCCGGCGCCGGCACCATGGTGTCTACCACCGCGCCAGCGACCAACACCGACAAAGTGCCCTACCAGCTGACCTCGACCGCCGGCGCCGGCGGCACGATTTGGGGCAATACCGCGACGTCTACGGCGGTAGGCAACGGCGTGGCAGGCACCGGCACGGGCCTGGCGCAATCGCTGACCGTCTACGCGACCGCCGCCAGTGCCAACTTCACCCCGGACAGCTACGCCGATACCGTCACCGTCAACGTCAATTATTGATCGGCCATGCCGCGCGCTTTGCACTGGCGATGTGCGCTGCTCGCGCTGGCCGCGGCCAGCAGCGGTGCCACGGCCAGCGGTCTGCAGGTGGCGCCCGTCACGCTGAGTCTGCAGCCGGCGCAAAATGCCGACGGACTCTGGCTGAGCAATACGGGGGACAGCGTGATCCACGCCCAGGTGCGGGTTTATCACTGGTCGCAGGATGCCAGCGGCGACCAGCTGACCGCATCGCAGGGGCTGGTGATCAGTCCACCGATGCTGCAACTGGCGGTCGGCGAGCCGCAGCTGGTACGGGTTATACGCCTCGGTGCCCCGCCCAATGGCCCCGGCGCCGTCGAGGACGCCTTTCGTGTGGCTATCGACGAACTGCCGGTCGACATGCACGGCAAAAAAGGCCTGCAGTTCGTCCTCCATTACAGCGTGCCGGTATTCGTGGAGCCGGCCGGTTCGAGTGCGGCACCGCCGGCGCTGCACTGGGCCCTGCAGCGTGACGGCGACCATGCAGTCCTGGAGGTTGGCAACACCGGCGGCAGCCATGCGCAGCTGGCCAGCTTGAGTTTCATCAACAGCGCCGGCCAGCGCAGCGAAATCACGCCGGGCCTGCTCGGTTACGTGCTTCCCGGCGCCACCATGCGCTGGGTCTTGAAACCGCCCGTGGCCGTGTTCGCGTCCGGTGGCACGCTGGAGGCATCGATCAATGGCGAGAAAGCTACGCAAAAGCTGTCGCTGGCCGATCGTCCTCGCTGAGCTGCTATGTATGCAGGGATTGCTGGCACCGGCCGCGCACGCATCGAACACGGCAGATAGCGCAGCGCCCGCCACCAGCCCCGCACTGATTGCCGATGGCGGCAACCCGAACGGCCAGGCGGGAAACGACCTGTATCTGGACGTGATACTCAACGGCGCATCCAGCGGGTTGGCTCACTTCAGCCTTCGCGACGGACAGCTGTGGGCAAGCCAGGCCACCTTGCGTCAGCTCGGGTTTGCGCTGCCGCCGGGGATGTCCGACCCGCTGCGACTGAGCAGCCTGCCCGGCAGCATGGTCGCCTACGATGCCAGCGGGCAGACGGTAAAGATCAACGTGCCGCTGCGCCTGCTGCGGCTGTCGACCACGGTGCTGAATACGCCGACCGCCTCGGCAAAAAAGCCCAGCGCATCGCCCGGCGCGCTGCTCAACTACGAGGTCTACGGCACCCAGGGCGAGCACGGCACCGGCAGCCTGAGTGCGTTCACCGAGCTGCGCGTGTTTGGACCGGCCGGGGTGTTCAGCAGTACCAGCCTGTCTCAGGCCACGCGTGGCGAAGGCAGCAGCAGTTCAACCGACAAGACGGTGCGACTGGATACCTCGTTCAGCACCTCGTTCCCCGACAGCCTGCTGACGCTGCGTTTCGGCGACACCCTCACCGGCGCGCAAACCTGGACGCGCTCGACCCGCATCGGCGGCATCCAGCTGGGCACGGACTTCGCGCTGCAGCCGTATCTGATCACCGCGCCGCTGCCGGCATTTATCGGCTCGGCCACGCTACCGTCGCAGGTCGATCTCTACGTCAACGGGCTGCGCCAGTACAGCGGCAAGGTGCCCACCGGACCGTTCCAGCTCAACACCATTCCCAACATCAGCGGCGCGGGCAATGCGCAAATCGTGCTGACCGATGCGCTGGGGCGAGCGACCACGCTCAACTTTTCGCTGTACGACACGCATCAGCTGCTGCAACAAGGGCTGTCGCAGTGGTCGACCGACATCGGCTACGTGCGCGAAAACTACGGACTGGCGTCGTTCGACTACGGTCGCGACCCCGCCGCCAGCGGCAACTGGCGCTATGGCGTCAGCGATCATTTCACCGCCGAACTGCACGGCGAGGCCACGGCCGGCCTGACCGAAGCCGGCGCCGGCGGCGTATGGCTGCTGGGCGACAGCGGCGGCGTTCTCTCCGGCTCGCTGGCGCAGAGCGAGCACCAGGGCCAGAGCGGCTCGCAGTACAGCGCGGGCTACAGCTGGCGCAACAATCGCTTCAATTTCAGCGTGGATGAAACGCGCACTCGCGGCGACTACCTCGATGTCGCCTCGCTGTATGGCGCCCCGCCGCCGAGCGTGAGCGCGCAGGCAGTGGTCGGCTACAGCACCCGGCACCTGGGCGAGTTTGGCGTGAGCTACCTGGATTTGCGCTATCCCAAACAGGACCCCTCGCGCTACGCCACCGTGTATTGGTTCAAGTCGATCGGGCATGCGATGTCGCTTAGCCTGAGCGCCAACCAGAACCTCGACAATGCAACCGATCGCAGCCTGTTCGCCGGCTTCAACGTCGTGCTGGACGACACCACCACGGTAAGCACCGGTCTGCAGCGCGACGGCAGCAGCACGGGCCTGAGCCTGGACGCCAGCAAATCGGCGCCCAGCGCCGGCGGCTGGGGTTGGCGTGTCGACCTGCGCCAGGGTGGCGATCAGAATGGCGGCCAGGGCGAAGTGGATTATCTGGGCCGTTACGGCATGCTCGATGCCGGCGTCAGTTCGATCGCCGGCCAGAACTATGGCTATGCCGGTGCTACAGGTTCACTGGTCTTGATGGGTGGCGACGTGTTCGCTTCGCGGCGCATAGACGATGCCTTCGCCGTCGTTTCCACCGACGGCATAGCCGGCGTGCCGGTAAAACTCCAGAACAACCCGATCGGCACCACCGACAGCCACGGCATGCTGCTGGTCGAGCCACTGAATTCGTATCAGAACAACGAGGTGTCGATCGACCCGATGCAGCTTCCGCAAGACGTGCGGATCGATCGGGTCAGAACGATCGCCACGCCGACCGATCGCGCAGGCATATTGGTCAAGTTCGGTATCACGCCGGTGCAGGCCGGCGTGCTCACCCTGGTCGACACGAACGGCAAGCCGCTTGCGCTCGGCAGTCAGGTGCGCGTACACGGTCAGCGCAGCGGCGATCCGGCGCTGGTCGGCTTCGATGGCCACGCTTACCTGGAAACCCTGCAGAAGCACACCGTGCTCGACGTGCTTACCCCGGATGGCGAATGCCATGTGGCCTTCGACTATCGCAAAGTGGGCAAGACGATTCCGCACATCGGCCCGCTGCGCTGCTTGGCGGAGACCTTCCGATGATGAAGCCGCGGCTGATTGCCGCGATCGTATTGCTGATCGCGCTGATCGGCAGCGCGCTGATAGCGCCGCGCACCGTACATGCCCAGGCCGCCTCGGTCACCTGCAGCGTGACCAGCGCGCCGACGATCAACTTCGGCCCTGTCGACGGTCTGGTTAACGGCGCCACCACCTCGGCATCGATCGGCTGGACCTGCAAAAACCCCTCGTTGCTGCTGGCTGCCAACGCGACGCTCTGCATCAATATCGGTAACGGCACCGGCGGCGTTCTGGGAACCAATCGGCTGATGTCGGCCGGCACCGGGCAAAACCTGCAGTTTCAGATGTACCAGGACAGTGCTCGCACGCAGATCTGGGGCTCGCTTTTTTCGGCCGTCAACAATGTGCCGTATCAAACATCGATCGTCGTACCTCTCGGCATTACCGTGCTGCTGCCCGGCACCGCCAGCGGCACGGCAACCGTGTATGCCAGCGTGCCCAACGCGCAAATCGGCCTGACCGCCGGCACCTATATCAGCACGTTTGCCGGCACCGATGCCGAAATCACTGTCGCTTCCAACTACACGACGACGCCGGCCACCTGCGGCACCGGCAACGCCAGCGCCTTCAGCTTCACTGCCAACGCCGTCGTCACCAAGAGCTGCACTATCACGGCAACCAACAACCTCAATTTCGGGTCGACGGCCGGCCTGCTGACCAGCAACGTGGACGCGACGACGACCGTGCAAACCCAGTGCACCAACAGCACCGCGTTCCAGATCGGACTGGACAACGGCCAGCACGCCAGCGGCACTACCCGGCAAATGGCCGGCAGCAGCGGCGACCTGGTCATCTACGAGCTGTATCAGGACAGCGCCCGCACCATACGCTGGGGCAACACAGTCAATACCGACACTGTCACCGGCACCGGAAACGGCGCCGTGCAAACCAACACCGTATACGGCCGCGTGGCGCCGCAGACGACGCCTACCCCCGGCACCTACAGCGACACGATCACGGTCAGCGTGACCTATTGATCCGTTTCGGTCGTCCCCGAGCTTGCCGTTGCCCGCAACCCGACCGCACCCGCCGACCGCATGAACGCGCGGCCATGGCCGGCGCGATTTATCGATATCCAGACTGCCGTGAAGCCGGCTCGCGCGAAGGCGTCGGACTCTCGTGCGAATAAGCCGACCGCCGTCGTCAGCGACGCGCAGTACGCAAGAACTGGCGGGCACGAGCGTTAAATAAAACATGAGACCCGCGTGAAGAAAAAGTGACGTAGTTCACATTATCGGTGCCATAATTTGTCAGGGAATGTGTAGGGGTTTTGCCTCTCAGGCGGGCATGAAAAATTTAAATTCCATATCTTTCAAATATTTATCTATAGCCATTAGTGCTCCAGCACCAAGTGGCGCCCATTTTGCAAAATGAAACTCAGACCGTTCGATACGTCATTGCATGGTCTTGCTTGTCCGAATACATCTCCCTGGGTATCGACGCGCGTTGCGATCAACCAATCACGACAACAATTTGAAGGAAGCACCATGAACAAGACTCTCTTCTACGCCCTGACCACCGGCTTTTTCAGCATGGCCGCTCTGGCCCCGGCAGCGGCTCTGGCCGTCGACGGCACGATCAACTTCACCGGCGCTGTCACGGCGTCCACCTGCAAAATCAACGGCGGCGCAGCTCCCGCTACCCTCGCTGTCACCCTGCCGACCGTAGCCAACACGTCGCTGGCATCCGTCGGTGCCGTCGCCGGCCGCACGCCGTTCAGCATCGCGCTGAGCGCATGTACCGGTCAGACCAAGGCCACCACGTATTTCGAGCCGGGCCTGACCACCAGCACCGACGGCAATCTGAAGATCGCCAGCGGCGGCGCCAGCGGCGTCGAACTGCAGCTGCTCAACAACGACGCTACCAATAGCGTGATCAATGTCGCCAATGCGTATGGCGCACAGAATTCCAACCAGATCACCCTGACGTCCGGTGCCGGCACGGTGAACTACTACGTGCAGTACTACGCCACGTCTGCGGCCGTGACGGCCGGCGCCGCCAACAGCAGCGTTCAGTTCACCATGGTTTATCAGTAAGCATGCATGACAGGCTTTACGGCGAAGCTGCTTCGCCGTAAAGCCTGGGTTTGCTTTGCACCAAACCTCTTGCGGAAACCTTTCGATGAAAAGCATGGGTTGCGGCGTACTGTCGTACGCATTCGCACTTCTTTTCTGCGCGAACGTCGCGCAGGCCAGCGTGATTATCGGCGGTACTCGCGTCATTTTTCCCGCGAAAGACGGCGAGGTAACGTTGCGCCTGAGCAACGACAGCGCACGACCTGCGCTGATCGAGGCATGGGTGGATCGCGGTGATCCGAAGTCCACGCCAGAAAAAGTCGACGCGCCCTTCCTGATAACGCCGCCGCTGTTTCGCATCGAGGCGCACAAAGACCAGAGCCTGCGCATCATCGCCACGCCGGCGCCCCTACCGACGGATCGCGAATCGTTGTTCTGGCTCAACGTTCTGGAAATTCCACCGAAACCCAGTTCGATGGAAACGCAGGACAAGAACACCCTGCAGCTGGCGATCCATTCGCGGCTCAAGCTTTTCTATCGCCCGGATCACCTGCCAGGCGACCCGCTAAAAGTGCCGGCCCAATTGATCTGGAAGGTCGCTCCGCAGGCGCAGGGCTACGTGCTCGACGTGCGCAACCCGACTCCTTACCACATCACCATTACCGACCTGTCGGTCAACGTGGGCGGCAAATCGTATGCAAGCGAAACCGGGATGATCGATCCGCTCGGTGTGCTGCGACTGACCATCAAGGGCCTGAGCCAGGCCCCAGCCGCCGGTACGCCGGTTAACTATGTTGTCGTCAACGACTACGGCGCGGCAACGACGTTCAGCGGCACGATCGCCCCATGAAGGGTCGACCGGCTCCGCCTTCGGCGCTTCGTTGGCGCAGGTACGGTGCGTGCCGCCATATCCTGCTGCGTGCCTCGATCGCGATGGCGTTGGCCGGGCGGGTGTTGCCGGCAGCGGCGATGCCGGTCGACGGTGTTGCCAGCGCCCCGCCCGATGCCGCGGCCGACGCGAACAGCAACGACGCCAGTTTCGACCGCAACCTGCTGTCCGGATCGAGCAAAAACACGACCGACCTGTCCCGCTTCGAACACGGCAATCCCGTGCTGCCGGGCCGCTACAACGCGGACGTCTATCTCAACACCGTACTGTCCGGACGAAGCAACGTACGTTTCGCGACCGTCGCCGGGCAGGACAGCGCCAGCGCGTGCGTCGATCGCCATCTGCTCGATCAGCTCGGCCTGCATCCGCCGAAACTCTCCGCCGACCTTGTCGCCAAGCTGGAGGATCCCGCCGCATGCGTCGATATCGCTAGCCTGATACCCGATGCCACCGTCACGTTCGACATGGCCGAACTGCGCATCGACGTGAGCGTTCCGCAGACCTACCTCGGACAGACCCCACGCGGCTACGTCAGCCCGGAAAACTGGGATGCCGGCGTGCCGGCCGGGCTGTTGAACTACAGTTTCAACAGCTATCGCACCACCAACGAGGGACAGGATCAGACCTCGGCCTACCTCGGCCTCAATGCCGGCTTCAATTATGGCCCGTGGCACTTCCGCCAGGATTCGACGCTCAACTGGCAATCCGCCAGCGGCAGCGCGCCGGCACGTCGGCAGTGGCAGAACATCGATACCTATGTGCAGCGCGATCTGCCCGCATGGCGCGCGCAGCTCACCTTGGGCGATTCGTATACCGATGGCCAGGTGTTCGACAGCTTCGGCCTGCGCGGCGTGCAGATTGCTTCCGACGATCGCATGCTGCCGGACTCCCTGCGCGGCTACGCGCCGGTGGTACGCGGCGTAGCCGACACCAATGCCAAGGTGACCGTGCGCCAGAACGGCGTGCTGATCTACCAGACGACGGTGGCGCCGGGCCCGTTTGCCATCAGCGACCTGTATCCCACCGGCTACGGCGGCAGCCTCGATGTAACGGTGACCGAAGCGGACGGACGGGCGCGCAGCTTTTCCGTCCCGTATGCGTCGGTCGTGCAGCTGCTGCGTCCCGGCATCACCCGTTTCGATATCGCGATCGGGCAGCTGCGCGATCAATTCATCGAGCACCAGCCGGCGGTGGCGCAGGCAGCGCTCCAGCACGGGTTTACCAATCTTCTGACCGGCTATGCCGGCCTCGTCGGCTCGCAAGGCTACGCCTCGGTGCTGATCGGCAGCGCGATCAACACCCGCTATGGCGCAGTGGCGCTCGATCTGAGCCATGCACGCACCGACGTTCCCGGTTATGCGACCCAGGCCGGCCAGAGTGTCCGACTGAGCTATAGCAAGATCTTTACCGATACCAACACTTCGTTATCGGTAGCCGCGTACCGATATTCGACCAGCGGTTATCTGAATCTGACCGACGCTGCGCTGACGCGAGACGACGCGCGACGCGGTATCGATCCGTTCGACTACGTGGCTCCGACAGCGCTTCCGACAACCGACGACGGCGTGCTGACCCCGGCTCAGCAGGCGTCGCTGTTTGGCACCGATGCGCTGGGCAATTCGCTGCTCAGCAGCACGGGCTTGCAGCGCCAACGGGGCACCTTTTCGATCAGCGTGAGTCAACAGCTCGGCGCACACGGCGGTTCGTTCTACGCCAATGCCTCCACCACCAATTACTGGAATAGCCCGGGCACGAATACGCAATTCCAGGCCGGCTACAACAATACGTTCCACCGCGTGAGCTATAGCCTTTCGGCAACCCGTTCGCGCGATCAGCTTGGCCGCAACGACAACCAGTATCTGGTGAGTTTCAGCGTGCCGCTGGGCGACGCTGCGCATGCGCCCACGCTGTCGTTCAACGCCAGTCACGACCAGACCGGTTCGCAAGATCAGGCGATGGTCAGCGGCTCGCTCGGTGCCGACAACCAGGTCACCTATGGCGCGACCGCTACGCATGGCAGCGGCGAAACCGGCAACTCCGGCAGCGTCAACGGCGGATATCGAAGCCCGTATGCGATTTTCAACGGCAGCTACGGCAGCGGCAGCGGCTATTCGCAGACGTCGCTGAGCGTCACCGGTGCCGTGGTCGCCCATCCCGGCGGCATCACGTTCGGTCAGCCGACCGGCGATACGGTGGCGGTGGTGTTCGCACCCGACGCGAACGGTGCACGGCTGACCAATGCCTCCGGCGTGCGTATCGACAGCGCCGGATACGCGCTGGTGCCTTATCTCACCCCGTACAATCTCAACACTATCGGCATCGACCCCAAAGGGCTGCCGCTGGACGTACAGCTGGATGCCACCAGCGCCCAGGTGGCGCCGCATGCCGGTGCGGTGGTAATGCTGAAATTCCGCACGGAGAGCGGGCGCACCATCATCGTGCGCGCCCGCTTGCCCGACGGCCAGGCACTGCCGTTCGGTGCGGAGGTATTCAACGCACAGAACCAGTCGCTCGGGGTCGTCGGCCAGGCCGGCCAGGTCCTGCTGCGCGGCGTGGACCAGAGCGGATTGCTCAGCGCACGCTGGCAGGACGACGATGGCAACAAACTATCGTGTTCATTCCACTACCGGCTGCCTGCCACAACAAGCAAACATGTCCAGCGCTATGAAGAAATTCAAGCCACCTGCCTCTCCAACACTCCTGTCGCGATGGCCGGTGGCAGCCAATGACTCGCGCATGCGTCTTGCTTTCGCACGACTCAAGCGCGACGACCGACATATCCAGGGCGATCATGAAACGCTTTTTTGACCGGGTTGCAGACTTTTTCGGCACGGGATGGCTGCGCGGGAGCGCTTTGTTATTGGCGCTTGGCATACTTGCGCTTGTATCCGGCGGGGCGAAAGCCAACTGCACCATCACGGCCGGCTCGGCGCCCGCTGCGGTCAACTTCACGCCGCCAAGCTCCACGATAACCGTATCTTACGGCGCCGCCGTGGGCACCGTGCTCTATCAATCGGGCTCGGTGGCGCCCGCCAATCCCAACTCCATGACTTGCAGCAACAACTCCATCTATGGCGTCAGCAACAACGTCGGCGCTCAACCAGGAACAACGGCAACGATTTATCCGACAGGCGTTGCCGGCATCGGCTACAGCATTGGACATAGCACCTCGACCAACCTTTTGCTGCCTTATCCGTGCTGCACGATTGCCAATGGCTCGTATACCAACTCGGTCGCGTCCTCTCTGACCCTGATCAAGATCGGACCGATTGTCAGCGGCAGCGTCATACCGGCGGGCACGCTGGCGTACTGGTTGTATGCGAACGGATTGAAGATCGAAGCGTTCAATCTGACCACCTCGATAACCATTATCGATCCGGCTTGTTCGGTCAACACGACGCCGATCAATGTCACGCTGCCCACCGTAAGCGTCGGGGCCATGGCGAGCGTCGGAGCTACCGCTGGAACGACGCCGTTCGCCATCGCCCTGACCTGCTCCAGCGGTGCCACGCTCGACATCGAGCTGGACTATGCCGGCACCGCATCGAACATCACCGGCGTGCTTACCAAAACATCCGGCAGCTCCGCCGGGGTGGGCTTGCGATTGCTGGACCAGAATTACAATCCGGTCGTGTTTGGCGCCACGACCGTTGTCGGCAGCACGCCGACCGGTGCATTGAGTATTCCCTATTACGCTCAGTACTACCGCAGCGGTACCGTCACGGCGGGCAGCATCAACGCCTCCGCCACTTTCACCCTGTCGTATCAGTGACCGGACACACCTCTATGAAAAATCCAATGATTCACTATGTTCTAGCACTGGGTCTTTTCGCGACATCTGCCAGCCCTGGTATGGCGCAATCCGTGGCGCATCCAAGAACGGCCCATGCGACCAGCCGAACCGGCGTACCCGCGAATACGGCGACAGGCTCGCCAAACACAACTCCTTCTATTGGCAATACATCGCAGCCGATCACGCGGGCGCCGCTAACGACCGATTCCACCGCCGCTGCGGGCCACCAAGCCAACGGTGCCATCCAGAGCGCAGGCGCCACGAGCGCCAAGGTCTGCCGAACAGACGGTTCGACGGTTTATTTCTGCAATTGATAGCGGACTGGCGGGCCGAGCCCCCGATCAAGTAGGTGCACGCGCCCGGAAGCGGCCGGCCTGCTTACACGGCGACCTCCGGCTTTCGTGTTCACTCGTAAGTCTGCGTAACCAGAACCGGATCGTCAGCGTCGGGGCGACCGGCTTTGACATAGCTGTCGAAATAAGCGAGCACGCGATCGGACTCTGAACTCGACAAGCGCTCGACGCTCACGGCGTAGAAGCGTGCCGTATTGGCGGCCGGGTGGCCGGTTTCGCTGCATGCTCGGCGTACCGGCTGATTCACTAAAGCTTCACTGACCGTTGCCGTTAAAGAACTCGACCCGGCAGCGATGCTGCAGGTTGGAGCGACAATGGCACCGACGAAGCTGATGGTGCCGCCGTCGGCAGCGGCTGGCTCTGCGATCAGGGCGCAGGCAACCATGGCACATAGGCTGAAAGCCGAAACAACGCGTCGTGCAAGATGCATGGGAATGTCCTCAAGCCCCCGCGAAACGGCGGGTTGCATGAAGCGCATCGGCAGCACGACGGATGTCTTGATGCCATCTCCCTACCCCGATGAGCGAAATGTGAGCCGAGTCACATAATCCGTCCGAACCATCATTCGGAATCGCTCGGTTCGTTTCCCCTGTCTGCATTCACAGAGAAAGGAGAGGAATGCGCCGTTCTCACGTAAACAGCCTTATGTCGGCTATCGCATATGCTGTGGCGCGCGGCGTTTGAGAAAACCCTGCGGAAAAATAGAGTGGCGTGGGTGCCGTTTTGCTCCGCTTCCCTCGAAAATCACGGAAACGGAGGCTTTTCACGCACCCGCTCAACTATTCATAGGTTTGAGTGACGACGACAGGATCTTTGGCGTTAGGCGAGCTGTTCTTTACATATTCGTCAAAGTACCGGAGCACTCGATCTGCTTCTGATGCCGAAATTTGAACGGTCGTGCTGGCATAAAACCTGGACGCTGCCGATGCGTGTGCGCTTCCGGCATCGCAATCGAAACGCTGCCCAAGCGAGGTCGAGGCCGATGCTGCCGAAGCCGTCGTTGCCGTCAGCGCAACTGGGCAAGTGGGAGCAACAATGCTCCCTGAAAAAACGATCTTCGACTCTTCCGCACTAACCGTAGAAGAAAGCGAGATGAAGCACATAACCAAGCCCGCCGCCAACTTGGAGAAAACTGAAGTCATATCGAGATTCCCCCTGTGAGCACAGCTCAGGGCGGTCTGCCCTGCCAGGGTTAGAATCTGCTTTCGACCTCGACGATAATGGCGGCCAGCTCACGGTTTGAACGTGATAACGTCGTGAAATAGCTAATAAAATCAACTTTTTGTATTGCTCGCGCGATGACAGCGTGAGGGCCACGTGATCCAGCACAGCGGCGTGCGATACGAAGTCGTTACCGTTGCTCACGCAAAGCGCACGCCCATATCGGTCGGCGGTGGCATGAACAGGCTGTTAGAGATTGACCTCAGCGCGAAGAAATGTACTTTTCGCGGCGGATCTGCGGCACGGGAAGACCGAAGTCCTTCAATACGATAAAGGCAGCATCGACCATGTTGGGATTGCCGCAGAGGTAGGCGATGTCACGCTCGGCGCTGGGTGCCAATTCGGCCAGCACGGTCTGCACGTGGCCGCTGCGATCGGTCGGGAGCGGAGTGGCGCGCGGCTGGCGGCTCAGGCAGCCGTGAAAGACGAAGCCCGGATGCTGCTGCGAGAAAGCTTCGAACTCGTCGCCGTAAAGCAGCTCTTCTTCGGAGCGCGCACCGTACAGCAGCACGACTTCGCGATCGCCCTTTTCCAGCAGTGCGGCAATTTGCGGCAGCATCGCGCGGTACGGCGTGACGCCGGTGCCCGTGGCCAGCAGCAGATAACGCGGGTGAACATCGGCCTCGTGCAGGCAGAAGCGCCCGTAGGGTCCGCTGGCATCGATGATGCCGCCGTGCGCCAGCTCCCCCAGAAGCTTGGTGGCCGCGCCGCCCTCGACGTAGCTCACCGCAATCTCGATGCGCTGCACGGGCGAGCTGCCATCGCCCACGGTGGCTACCGAATAGCTGCGCTTGGTCGCCGTGCCGTCGTCGTACTGAAAGTGGATTTGCAGGAACTGCCCCGGCTGGAATGCCAGCGGCTGGCCGTCAACCCGCTCGAAAACGAGGTGGCGCACCGACGACGCCAACATGCGGCTATCGACGAGACGGAGCTGGAAATGATCGGCCATGGGAGTCCTGACGGTCTTGAGGAAACGGTGCGTGCACCCGGAGGATCGGGTGGCCGCGCCAAGCCCGCTATAATAGTTGGCTAAGAGCCGCTGACCAAACGCTGGCGCTGCCGCCATTCGAACCCGCGGGTTCGGGGCGCGCCCAGCGCATGGTTTTCCAGGCTTTCCCTCACCCGGCATCCCCCATGACATCAGCACCCGCACTCGTCGTCGAGAACCTGCGCAAGACCTATGGCAACGGCGTCGAAGCCCTCAAGGGCATCAACCTCACCGTGCAACCCGGCGACTTTTTTGCCCTGCTCGGCCCCAACGGCGCCGGCAAATCGACGCTCATCGGCATTCTCTCGTCCCTGGTCAATTCCACCGACGGCGATGCCAAGGTGTTCGGCATCTCGGTCAATAAGCATCGAAACGAGGCGATGAAACTGATCGGCCTGGTGCCGCAGGAAATCAACTTCAACCAGTTCGAGAAACTGTTCGACATCTGCGTGAACGAGGCCGGTTTCTACGGCGTGCCGCGCAAGATCGCCGCCCAGCGCGCCGAAAAATATCTGAAGGAGCTGCGCCTGTGGGACAAGGCGCAGCACCAGGCGCGCATGCTGTCCGGCGGCATGAAGCGACGCCTGATGATCGCCCGCGCCATGATGAACGAGCCGAAGCTGCTGATCCTCGACGAGCCTACCGCCGGCGTCGACATCGAGATCCGCCGCTCGATGTGGCAATTCGTCAGCGGCATCAATGCGGCCGGCACCACGGTGATCCTCACCACGCATTATCTGGAGGAAGCCGAGCAGCTGTGCCGCAACATCGCGATCATCGACGGCGGCCGCATCGTCGAAAACACCAGCATGCGCAACCTGCTGGCGACGCTGGATGTCGAAACCTTCGTATTCGATATCAGCGGCACGCTTGGCGACCTGCCGACGCTGCCCGGCATCATCTTGCGCCGCATCGACGACCACACGCTGGAGGCCGACATGCCGCGTGCGCAGGATCTCAATTCTCTGTTCGCCGCCTTGTCGGAAAACCACATCACGGTCGTTTCGATGCGCAACAAAACCAACCGGCTGGAGGAGCTGTTCGTGCGGCTGGTCGAGAACGGTCGCCATGACAATGACGGCTCGGAGAAAGCGGCATGAGTACCTCAACCAATCTCGTCGCACTGCAGACGCTGGTCCGTCGCGAAATCGTGCGCATCATGCGCATCTGGACGCAGACGCTGATTCCGCCGGCGATCACCATGACGCTGTACTTCGTGGTGTTCGGCAAACTCATCGGCGGGCGTATCGGCACCATCGAAGGCGGCTTCAGCTACATCCAGTACATCGTGCCCGGCCTGGTCATGATGAGCATCATCACCAATAGCTACGGCAACATCTCCAGTTCGTTCTTCGGCGCCAAGTTCAGCCGATCGGTGGAAGAGATGCTGGTCTCGCCGATGCCGAACTGGGTGATCCTGCTCGGCTATGTCGCCGGCGCAGTGACGCGCGGCCTGGTGGTCGGCGTGCTGGTGCTGCTGATCGCGCTGTTTTTCACCTCTCTGCATGTCGTACATCCGATCATCACCTTTCTCTCGGTGCTGCTCGGCGCGACGATTTTTTCGCTGGCCGGCTTCGTCAACGCGGTGTTCGCCAAGAAGTTCGACGACATCGCGCTGGTGCCTACCTTCGTGCTGACTCCGCTCACGTATCTGGGCGGCGTGTTCTATTCGATCAACATGCTCGGCGAGCCGTGGCAGACCATCTCACGAATCAACCCGATCCTGTACATGGTCAACGCGTTCCGCTTCGGCGTGCTGGGCATCACCGACGTCAATATCTGGGTCGCGTTTGTCGTGATGCTGGCATTTGTCGTGGCCTTGTCGATCGTGGCGCTGCAGTTGCTTCAGCGCGGTATCGGTTTGCGGTCGTGAAAACAGGGGCGAGAGGCGAGTAGCGAGGGTTGCGAAGTTGAGCTTTCATCGATAACCAATCAACGTAGAACTCGCATTTCGCACCCTCGCCCGTCGCCCCTCATCTCTGGCTCCAATAATGCGCGTCAACAAATACATCAGCGAAGCCGGCCTGTGCTCGCGCCGCGAGGCGGACGATTTATTGGTTGCCGGGCGCGTCACCATCAACGGTGAAATCGTGAGCACCGGCGCCAAGGCGCTGGATGGCGACGAGGTGCGCGTGGATGGCGAGATCGTCAAGGCACGCATTCTCGCGGCCACGCCGGGTGCCAAGAAAGCCGTCTATATTGCGCTGAACAAACCGGTCGGCATTACCTGCACGACCGACCAGAGCGTCGATAGCAATATCGTCGATTTCGTCGATCATCCGCAGCGCATTTTTCCGGTCGGTCGGCTGGACAAAGACTCCGAAGGGCTGATCCTGCTGACCAGCAACGGCGACATCGTCAACGAGATTCTGCGCGCCGAAAACAACCACGAGAAGGAATACCTGGTCGCGGTGGACAAGGCCGTCACCGACGAATTTCTGCGCGGCATGGCCAAGGGCGTGCGTATCCACGGCCAGATGACCAAACCCTGCCGCACCCGCCGCATCGCCAAGTACGGCTTCTCCATCGTGCTAACCCAGGGATTGAACCGGCAAATCCGTTTGATGGCCGCCGCGTTCGACTATCGCGTGACGCAGCTGCGTCGCGTGCGTATCGACAACGTCAAGCTCGCACATTTGAAAATCGGCCAGTGGCGCAATCTCACGGAAGCCGAACTCAAAGGACTTCTGCCGGAACGCACGCAGTGGTGAGTCCGGTCGATTTTTTGTAGAAGCGGCTGTCGCGGCGTGGGGCCACTCATGCATCATCGCGGCGATCGATGCCAGCAAACCTTCTGCCCTACACTCCTGGCGAATGCCATCGAACGGTGGCCCGATGCACCGCGACATGCCATCCGAATGACATGTCCGAATACGGCCAGACCGCCACTCAGCATTGCCTGACAATGCCGGAACTCCATCAAGGACTTCCCCATGACACCGTCGTTCCAGCTTGTCGGTATTGACCACGAACCGTTTGAGTCGCTCTTCCTGCTGTCGGACGAAGCGTTGAAGGAACATCATGCAGAGCGTCGCATCGCAGCCGAGAGCCCGGGCTATCCCTGCCGTGTCAGCCTCGAGGACGCAAAAGTCGGAGAAGAACTGTTGCTTCTCCCCTACCTTCACCAACCGGCCGCGTCGCCGTACCGCGCGTCAGGGCCCATCTTCGTCCGCCGTGCCGCGAAACAGCGCAGGCTGGAGGTAGGGGAGGTTTCGAGTTACGTCACCGGCCGCCTCATGTCGGTGCGCGCGTATGACAAGGCACACATGATCGTTGCTGCCAGTGTGTGCGAGGGCATGCTCGTGGCAAAACGACTCGAGAGTTACTTCGGCAACGATCAGGTCGATTACATCCATCTGCACAACGCCGAGCGAGGATGCTTCTCCTGCCAGGTCATTCGCGCCTAGGCATCGATGTGCCCGATCCTTGCATCGAGCCTAGCTGGCTATGGCTCGTCGCTTTTTGTCGCAGCTCGCCCTTCGTAGGAGAAAGAAAGTGCTCCCATCAGAAAACATCGGAGCGGATCAGGCCGCCGGCAGAGTCTGCAGATCCCAGCGCGGATACACCTGTACCGAAGCATCCTGGTACTGCCCGCTGGCCAGCCGAATCGCACCGGCCAGCGCGATCATCGCGCCGTTGTCGGTGCAGAAATCCAGTCGCGGAAAATAGACCTTGAAGCCGTCCTTCGTGCCGGCCGCCGCCAGCTCGCTGCGCAAGCGTCGATTGGCGCCGACGCCGCCGGCGATCACCAGCCGCTTCGCGCCACTGGCCTCTAGCGCGCGCCGGCACTTGATGATGAGCGTGTCGACGATGGCCTCCTCGAACGCTCGCGCGATATCGGCGCGCGTCTGATCGCTCTTGTCCGACTGCTGCCAGGCCAGCAGTACCTGGGTTTTCAGGCCGGAGAAGCTGAAGTCGAGGCCGGGGCGATCGGTCATCGGGCGGGAAAAGCGAAATGCGCCCGCACGCCCGCTTTCGGCCAGCTTCGCCAGCATGGGGCCGCCGGGGTACGGCAGGCCCATCATCTTGGCGGTCTTGTCGAAGGCTTCGCCAGCAGCATCGTCCAGCGTGTCGCCGAGAATCGTGTACTGGCCGATGGCCTTGACCTCGACCAGCATCGAGTGCCCGCCCGACACCAGCAGGGCTACGAACGGCGGCTCCGGCGGGTCGTCCTCCAGCAGCGGCGCCAGCAGATGGCCCTCCATGTGATGCACGCCGATCGCTGGCACGCCAAGGGCCCAGGCCAGTGCCCGGCCCGCCGACGCACCGACCAGCAGCGCCCCGACCAGACCCGGGCCGGCGGTATAGGCCACGCCGCCCAGGTCCTGCACGGTCAAACCCGCGTCGGTCAGCGCCTGGCGAATCAGTGGCACGAGCTTGCGCACATGGTCGCGGCTGGCCAGTTCCGGCACTACGCCGCCGTACTCGGCGTGCAGCTTGATCTGGCTGTAAAGCGTGTGCGCCAGCAGACCGCGGCCTGGAGTGGCGGGCTCCCAGCGCAACAGGGCCACGCCGGTTTCGTCGCACGACGTCTCGATACCGAGCACGGGTTTCATCACATTAGGATCCATCGGATCAGGCTTGCTCACATCGGGTTTCATCGGACGAAGCCCGTCAAATCGGGCTGGCGCAAATCAGGCTTTATGGGGGCTTTGAAAATTGAGCGATATGCGCGGTATACTTTGCGGCTCGCCCTATCCAACAGTCCCGTTTCCGCGGGAAGATTACCACTCGGAGTTTCCATGCCCAACGTAAAAGTTCGCGAGAACGAGCCGTTCGAGATCGCACTGCGTCGTTTCAAGCGTACCTGCGAAAAGGCCGGCGTGCTCGCTGAAACGCGCAAGCGCGAGTTCTATGAGAAGCCGACCCAGGAGCGCAAGCGCAAGCGCGCTGCCGCCGTCAAGCGCCATCTGCGCCGCCTCTCGCGCGACGTTTCTCGCAAGACCCGCCTGTACTGAGTTTCCCGATCTGCCCTCAGCGGCAGATTCGCCGGCGCCCAGCGCCAGGCCCATAGGAAACGCGGTTGGCGCCAGCTCTTACTGAAGCCGTCGCAGCCACCGCAAGCGCATCGGATCGATCAGGCCGGTGTTGTCCCCAGGGACAACGCCGGCTTTGTCGTTTCCGTAGAATCGACTTTTCGCTGTCCGTTCTCCCCAACCCACCGGAGATTCCACACATGACGCTCAAGCAGCAGCTTACCGAAGATATGAAAAACGCCATGCGCGCGGGCGAAAAACATCGTCTGGGCGTGATTCGCCTGATGCTGGCGGCGATCAAGCAACGCGAGGTCGATGAACGCATCGAGCTGGACGACGCCCAGGTGCTGGCCGCGCTGGAAAAGATGCTCAAGCAGCGGCGCGACTCGGTCAGCCAGTTCGAGGCGGCCGGTCGCGAAGATCTGGCGATCATCGAGCGCGACGAGATGGCGGTGATCGAAACCTACCTGCCGACCAAGTTGAACGATGCAGAAATCGACGCTCTGGTCGAGGCCGCCATTGCCGATACCGGCGCCAGCTCCGCCCGCGACATGGGCAAGGTCGTGGCCGCGGTGAAGGAAAAAGCCGCTGGCCGGGCCGACATGGCTGTGGTGTCGGGCAAGATCAAGGCACGGCTGGCCTGAGTTTGTCGCGTCGGACACCGATGTTGCGGCGAAAACGGCGCAATATTCTGCGAACGCGACCTTTTTAAAGGCCGACCAGCCGCGCCATGCATTCTCTTCACGTGACTGCCACAAGAATGCCCGCGTCCGGCCACTCCGGCCATCACCATCGTAGGGAGTACACCATGCTGAAGTGGGCCATTATTTTCGCCATCATCTCGCTCGTCGCCGGCTGGTTGGGCTTCGGCGGCATCTCCGGCGCCGCGGCGACTGTAGCCAAGGTACTGTTCGCGATTTTCATCATCATCTTCATCGTCATCGTGCTGGGGCTGGTAGGCATCGTCCACCTGTTCTGACCGGCCGAATCGCTGCATGCCGAACGGCGCCTTCGGGCGCCGTTCGTTTTTCGGGCGTGCGAACTCCTCTGCCGAAACAAATTTCCCGCCAGCCAGCCGCTAAACTGGCGCTCTGATGCGCGGCCTGATTCCCGACAGCTTTATCGATGAACTGCTTGCTCGCGTCGACATCGTCGACGTGATCGAACGGCGCGTGCCGCTGAAAAAAGCCGGGCGCGAGTGGACTGCCTGTTGCCCCTTCCACAACGAGCGCTCGCCGTCGTTTTACGTGAGCCCGGCCAAGCAGTTTTTCCACTGCTTCGGCTGCGGCGCGCACGGCAGCGCGCTGAAGTTTCTGATGGACTACGAGCGGCTGGAATTTCCCGACGCGGTCGAGGAACTGGCGCAAACCCTGGGCATGACGGTGCCGCGCGAAGGCGGTCGCGATGCGGCGCCGCGCGAGGACAAGACGGATCTGTACGCCCTGCTCGACGCCTCCGCCAGCTGGTACCAAAGCGAGCTGCCGAAGAGCAAGGAGGCGCAGGCCTATTGCAAGAAACGCGGATTGGACGCCGAAACCATTGCGCGCTTTCGCCTCGGCTGGGCGCCGGCCGGCTACGACGGCGTAATCAAGTCGCTGGGCAATAGCGAACGGCGCCTGCAGCTGCTCAACGAGGCCGGCATGGTCGCCAGCAGCGAGCAGGGGCGGAAATACGATCGTTTCCGCGAGCGGCTGATGTTTCCGATCCTGGATCGGCGCGGGCGCGTGATCGCCTTCGGCGGAAGAATTATTTTCAGCGCGCCTCCTGCGCGCGAAGATCAAGAAGCAGGCATCCCTGCCCGCACTTCTCAACAGAGCACCTCACCCAAATACCTCAACTCGCCCGAGACGCCGCTGTTCCACAAGGGCCGCGAGCTGTTTGCGATGTGGCAGGTGAAGCAGGCCAATGCCAACCTGCCGCGCATCGTGGTGGTCGAAGGCTATATGGACGTGATCGCCCTGCATCAGGCCGGGCTGCCGATTGCGGTGGCCACGCTGGGCACCGCGACCACGCCCGAACATACCGAAGTGCTGTTCCGCGCCGCGCCCGACGTGGTGTTCTGCTTCGACGGCGACCGCGCCGGCCGCGCCGCGGCCTGGAAAGCGCTGGAGTCGGCGCTGCCGCGGCTGCGCGACGGACGCCAGGCGTACTTCCTGTTTCTGCCCGATGGTGAGGATCCCGATTCGCTGGTACGCAAGGAAGGCAAGGAAGGCTTCGAAAAGCGCATCAAGGAAGCGATGCCGCTGTCGGACTATTTTTTCAACGAACTGTCGCACGACGTCGAGCTGGGCAGCCTGGACGGGCGTGCCCGGCTCGCCGAGCGCGCCCGTCCGCTGATCGGCAAGCTGCCCGACGGCGCGTTTCGCGATCTGATGGCACAAGAGCTGGAGCGGCGCAGCGGCGCGCGCGCGCTGGTGCAACCCGAAGCGTCCAGCCATCGCGCGGTGCAACGCCCGATCGCAGTGCAGCGTTCGCTGGTGCGCAGCGCCATCGCCCTGCTGCTGACGCAGCCCGGCATCGCCGATCAGGTAGAGAAACCCTACCGGTTTCTGCCGCAGGACAAACCGGGTATCGGCCTGCTGGCCGAGCTGCTCGACATCGCCCGCTCGCGGCCGGGGATCAACTCCGCCATGCTGGTGGAGCACTTCGCCGAGCGCGAGGAATATCCGGCACTGCAGAAGCTGATGGCCGCCGTTTCGGTGGGTGAGCCGGACCGGCAGGCGCGCGAATTTCTCGATGCGATCGCTCGCCTGGAGCACCAGGCCAGCCTGACGCGCAAGCGCGAGCTTGAAAGCCGCCGCAGCGCGCTGAGCGACGCCGAAAAGGACGAGCTGCGAGCGCTGCTGCCGATCCGCGAGACGTTTACCTCGGACCTGAGTTAAACGTTGCGGACACCACGCGAGCCGCCGCCGGTGGCCGGCAGCTCGCGCTCTAACACGCTCAGCCTTTCAGCTTCACCGCAAACTTCGCCACACGCTCGCCGAGCAGGCGCGCCGTTTCCAGGTCGCCCGATCGCGGCGCCTCGTCCGGCGACGCGTCCGACGGGGAAATCGCCAGCGCACCGGCCGAACCGGCCGTCCAGTTCACGTTGCTCGGGCCATCTTCCTTTTTGTTGGAGGGCAGTAGGCCGGTGCCGATCCATATCTGGCCGTGCTGCTGCGACAGCGTGAAGAAATAGGTAATGGTGGAAAACTTGTCGCCGTTGACCGAGGCGGAGTTGGTGAAACCGGCGGCGATCTTGTCCTTCCACGCGCTGCTGAACCAGGGCTTGGAGCTGGCGTCGGCGAATTTCTTGAACTGCCACGCCGGGCCGCCCATATAAGTGGGGCTACCGTAAATGATCGCGTCCTGCGCGCCTAGCGTCTCCAGCGCGCCCTCCGGCAGATCGCCCTGCTCGTCGATGCGAAACACCGTCACCTCGGCGCCGGCGACGCCCGCCGCGCCCTTCTGCACCGCTTCGGCCTGCTTGGCAGTGTGGCCGTAGCCGCTGAAATAAACGATGGCGATTTTTGCCATGAGAAGCTCCCGTCAGGTTGTGTGTCGTTTATGTCTGGAGCCTGCAAGGGGAAACATCAAGCCCGCGCACGGATGCTCGGCGGTGGCTGATGCGTGGTGGGGCATCCTGTCACCCCGCGGGCAACGGTCACGCAACGTGTGGGATGATGCCGCTTTGCCATCAACTACCGGCGCCGCGCCGGCACGCATGGATTTGCTTGAACGACTGATCACGATTTTCGCCGAAAACGGCTACGTTGCGGTCTTTATCGCGCTGATGATCTGCGGCGCGGGCCTGCCCCTGCCGGAAGATGTCACCCTGGTCGCCGGCGGCGTGATCGCCGGGCTGGGCTACGTCAACGTGCACGGCATGTTTGCGCTGGCGATGTTCGGCGTGCTGCTGGGCGATTCGGCGATCTTCCTGCTCGGCTACCGCTACGGGTCCAGCATTCTGAAGTGGCGCTTCGTGGCGCGCATCCTGACCCCGAAGCGTTACCAGATGGTGCAGGAAAAATTTGTCCGCTACGGCAACCGCATGCTGTTCGTCGCCCGTTTCCTGCCGGGCATGCGCACCACGATGTACATCACCGCCGGCATCAGCCACCGGGTGTCGTTTTTGCGCTTTCTGCTGATCGATGGGCTGGCCGCGCTGATCAGCGTGCCGTTCTGGGTGTATCTGGGCTATTTCGGTGCCGACAACCACGAATGGCTGATGAAATGGATGGGCCGCGGACAGAGCAGCCTGTGGGCGCTGGTCGGCATCATCGCCGTCCTGCTGCTGGTGCTGTGGTGGCGGCATCGGCGACGCAGCAACACGCAGGCCGACGGCAAGTCGGCCTGATCTGCTCCATCTTCGGGCAGGCGCGTATGCTCCGCGATCGCGTTCGTCGCACTACCGGCCGATCGGTTCCTGACGATTCCACCAGCCGCCGCCCAGCGCCTGAAACAGCGCTACCGTATCGGCATAGCGACTGGCCTGTGCGCTGGCAACCGCGATCTGCGCCTGTTGTGCGGTTTGCTGGGCGTTGAGCAGGGCCACCTCGGATATATCGCCCAGCGCCAGCTGTCGCTGTGCGATCGCCAGGCTTTTCGCCGCGGCGCTGGACGAGGTCTGCGCGGCAGCCAGCGTATCGGCATCGGAGCGAATGGCGAACAGCGTATCGGCCACGTTCTGAAAGGCCGCCACGACCGTAGTACGGTACTGCGCCTCGGCCTGTTCGTTCGCCGCCTTCGCCGCGCGCTCCTGATGCAGCAGGCTGCCGCCCTCGAAGATCGGTTGGGCCACGCCGGCGCCCAGGCTCCAGAAATTCGTCGCATCCTTGAACAGGTCGTTGAAGCGCGTGGGCGAACTGCCAGCGCCCGCACTGAGAGTCAGCTTAGGAAAGCGGTTGGCAATGGCCACGCCGACCTGGGCATTGGCCGCATGCCACTGCGCCTGCGCCGCACGCACGTCCGGGCGTTGCCTCACCAGCTGCGAGGGAATCGACAGCGGCAGATCGTGCGGCAGCTGCAGCTCGGCCAGATCGAAATGGACGGCTATATCATCACTGGAATAGAGGCCGAGCAGCGCGGCTAGTGCATCGCGCTGCTGCGCCAGCTGCTTTTCCAGCGGCGGCAGGGTCGCCTGGGCCTGCGCCAGCAGCGCCACTTGCGCGGCCACATCGGACTCGGCCAGCTGACCCAGCGCGAACTCGCGTCGCACCGTCGCCAGCACCTTTGTCTGGCTGTCGACAATGTCGTGCGTGGCCGCGATCTGCGCGCGCAGTCCGGCTTCCTGGATGGCGGCCAGCGCCACGTTAGAGGTGAGCGTGAGATAGGTCGCTTCCAACTGAAAGCGCTGCGCATCGGCCTGCGCCTGCAAGGACTCCACCGCACGCCGGTTGCCGCCGAAGATATCCGGCATGTACGACACGCTGACCTGGGCGGTGGTCAGCGTGTAGTAGTTGGCATTGGATTCCAGCGGGCTCGATAACGTAGACGGATTGCGCTGGCGCGTGGTGTTGATGCCGGCATCGACCGATGGGTAATACGAACCCTTCTGCGCCGCCACGTTCTCCTGCGCCTGGCGCAGTGCGGCGCGTGCGCTCTGCATGCCGGGATTGGACGCCAGCGCCTGCGTAATCAGTTGGTTCAACGCGGGCGAGTGGAACAGCATCCACCACTGCGCGGGCAGCTGCATATCGGTAACGAAACGCTGAGCGTCACCACCAGCGTTCGCCGTCGTGGCGGACGCGGACGCGGCGTAACGATCCACCGGCGGCGCGGGAGGCTGCTTGAAGTCCGGTCCCACCATACAGCCGGCTACAAACAGGGGCGTCAGCAGAACGGCTAAACGCGCTGCGGCGCGCGGCAGCCGTCGATGATTGAAAACGGTCATCGCCCGATCTCCTTGCGCGCACGGCGTCGCACGCCACGTTGTCGTTGGAATACGCATGCTCATGACTCCTCGGCCACGCGCGACTTGCGCGCCACGCGGCGTTCGATGGCGTACTCGATCGCAAAGTAAAACGCGGGCAGGATAAACAGCGTCAGCAGGGTGGCGATCGGCAGACCGCCGACGACGACGGAGGCCAGGCCGCGCTGCACATCGGTACCGATACCGGTGGCCATCGCCGCCGGCAGCATGCCGACGCTGGCCACCGTCGCGGTCATTAGCACCGGGCGGAAGCGCTCGGTGGCGCCGGCCACGACGGCCTGCTCGATCGACAGCCCTTCGGCGCGCACGCGGTTGATATTGGAGATCATGATGATGCCGTTCTGCACCGCCACACCGAACAGCGCGATGAAGCCGACCGCGGTGGCGATGTTCAGCGTCTCGCCGCGCAAGTGCAGCGAAATCAGCCCGCCCAATGTGGCCAGCGGCACTACCGCCAGCACCAGAACCGATTGCCGCAGCTTGCCGAATTCGGCATACAGCAGCACGGCCATGATCGCCATTACCAGACCGAGCACCACGATCAGCCGCGCCTGCGCGCGCTGCTGGTTTTCGAACGTGCCGGCCCACTCGGTGCGGTAGGTCTGCCTGTCGAAATGCACTTTCTGATCGATCTGTTTCTGCGCGTCGGCCAGGTACTCCGACAGCGCGCGATCGCGGTTGTCGACGCGAATGGTCAGCTCGCGCTCGTTCTTCTCATGCGAGATCGTGCTTTCGCCGGTTTTCAAGCTGATATGCGCAACCTCCTTCAAAGGGATCTGCGCACCGTTCGCCGCCGACAGCGGCAGGTTGCCGATCGCTTCGACGCTGTTGGCAATCGCCTGCGGCACCCGCGCGGTCACATTGTAGGTGCGGTCGCCGACGTAGACCTGGGTGATGGGCGCGCCGCCGATGGCCGTCTGAATCAGTCCGCTGATATCAGCGACGTTGATGCCGTAGCGCGCCGCTGCCATGCGATCGGCTTCGATCGCCAGCTGCGGAATCGGAGACTCCTGAAAGATCGACGCATCGGCCGTTCCACGCACGCCTTTGAGCACGTCGACGATGGCGTTGCCGATGCGCCGCATCTCGCCCAGGTCATCGCCGTAGATGCGCATCACCAGCGGGCTGTGCGCGCCGCCGATCATGTCGTTCTCGCCGTCGACGATCGGCTGGCTGATACCGATGCTCATGCCGGGAAGCTGCTGCATGCGCGCGTTGAACTTGCGCAGAAACTGCGCCTTGCTTTCGCCGTTGGCCCAGCTGCTGTACGGCGTGAGACCGACACCCGCTTCCACATGCGAGGGCGTCCACGGATCGGTGCCGGTATCGTTGCGGCCGAGCTGGGTCACGATGTAGGACACTTCGGGAAACTCGCGCACCGCGCGACGCAGCTCGCCGGTCATCTCACTGGCCTTGTCCAGCGACAGGCCGCTGGGCATCTGCACCTGCAGCCACAGCGAACCTTCGTCCAGATCCGGCAGAAACTCGCGGCCCAGCGAACCGCCGAGCAGCGCCACCGCCAGCAGCGCCACGCCAGTGATGACGTAAACCACCGGCAGATGATTCAGCAGCTTGTCGAGCACGCGGCTGTAGCCGTGCTGCAGGCGCTCCAGCGGCTTGTTGTGGAACAGCTTGCGCGGCTTGCGCAGCGCGATATACGCCAGGCCCGGCGTCAGCGTGATCGTGCACAGCAAGGCCGCCAGCAGCGCAAAGCCGACGGTGAAGGCCATCGGCGCGAACAGCTTGCCCTCGGCGTGTTCGAACGCCAGCAGCGGCGCATAGGCGGTGATGATGATCAGCGTGGCGAAGAAGATCGAACGGCCGACGTGCGCGGTCACCGTCATCACGTCGTCCTCGGTCAAGGCTTCGTCCGGCTTTTCCTCGCGCCGGCGCAGAATCGCTTCGGTCACCACGATGGTGCCGTCGACGATCACGCCGAAATCGATCGCGCCCAGCGAAAACAGATTCGCCGGCATCTTCAAGAAGTGCATCAGGATGAACACGGTGACCAGCGACATCGGAATCGCCACCGCCGCCACCAGCGCGGCGCGTACGTTGCCGAGGAAGAGAATCAGCACGATGCAGACCAGGCCAACGCCTTCCATCACCGTGTGCAGCACCTTTTCCTTGGTCGCCTTGACCAGGTCGTCGCGATCGATATACGGCACGATGCGCACGTCCTGCGCAGCCAGCCGCCGGTTGAGCTCGGCGACCTTGGCGTGGATGCCTTCGAGCACGCGCGAGGGGTTTTCGTACTTCAGCAGGTCGACGATGCCCTCGATGGTATCGGGGTTGCTGTCCTTGCCCAGGATGCCTTCGCGCACCTGATGGCCGTACTGCAGCTTGCCCAGGTCGCGCACGAATACCGGCACGCCGTTCGACTGCGTCACCACGATGGCGCCCAGATCCTGCAGCGAATGCACCATGCCGATGCCGCGCACGATGTACGACTGCTCGCCGCGCGTGATGCGACCTCCGCCGGCATTGGACGTATTGGCGGAAATGGCCGTGCTGACCTGGTTGACGCTGACCTTGTAGCGCAGCAGCTGCGCCGGATCGAGCTCCAGCTGAAACTCCTTGGTGAAGCCGCCGAACACGTCGACATTGGCCACGCCCGGCACCTGCTGCAGCGCCGGCACGATGGTCCAGTTCTGCAGCTCGGACAGCTGCATCAGGTTCTTCGTGTCCGACTCCAGCGTATAGCGATAGATCTCGCCGGCCGGTCCCGAGACCGGATCGAGGCTGGGCGTGATGCCCGGCGGCAAGGTCACCTGCGCCAGCCGCTCGGTTATGCGCTGGCGCTCCCAGTAATCCTCGGCGCCGTCCTTGAAGGTCATGGTGATCAGCGACAGGCCGAAAGTGCTGCTGGAACGAATATTCACCAGCCCGGGCGTGCTGGCCAGGCCGCGCTCCAGCGGCGTGGTGACCTGCTGCTCGATCTCCTCCGCGGCCAGGCCCGGTACCTGCGTGGTCACCTGCGCGGTGACGTCGCTGAGTTCGGGATAGGCCTCGATCGCCAGCTGCGTCCACGAGTAATACCCGAACAGCGCCACCAGCACCGTCACCACCAGAAACAGCACGCGGCGGTGAAAACAAAAGCGCAGGATCGCGTCGATCCAGGACTGATTAATCATTGAGCAGCACTCCGCCCTTCACCACCACGCGATCGCCCTGGCGCAGGCCGGACAGCACGCGCGTGCCGGTGCCTTCGTCATCGCCCAGCTGCACGGTGCGGCGCTGGAAGATCCACGGCGATACTTCGACCAGCACGGTGGTGCTGTCGTTGTTCATCAGCAGCGCGGACTCCGGCACGAACACCTGCGCCGGCTGCGCCGCGGCGAACGTCGCGGTGGCGAACATATTGGGTTTCAGGCGGCCGTCGGCATTGGCGATGACGATGCGCACCATGCCGCGGCGCGTGTCCGGCTGCAGCACACTGCCGACGGTGGCGACGCGGCCATGCAGCACGCTGCCCGGATAGGCGGACAGCGACACGTCGGCCGACTCGCCCGGTTTCACCAGGGCCAGATCGTCTTCGGCCACATCCGCCGTGACCCAGACCGAATCGAGGTTGACGATCGTCATCATGGACGCCGTGACGTCGTTGACGTAGGTGCCCGGCGCAATCGACAGCGCGGTGATGCTGCCGTCCATCGGTGCAAACACGCGGATGCCGTGCGCGTCGGCAAGCTGGCCGCCACCCCCGGTTCCGCCGACCGCGGCCAACCTCGCTCGCGCGCGCCGGTCCTCGTCCAGCGCCTGGGTATAGCCGCTCTGCGCGGCCTGCATATCCTTCACTGCCGCGCCGCCGGCCTGTTGCACGGCCTGCGCGCGATCGAGGCTTTTCTTCGCCAGGTCCAGCGCATCGCGCGCCTTGGCGGCATCGCTGACCGCCTGCGCAAAGTCGCCCGACGCGATCGCGGCCAGCAGCTGGCCGCGATGCACGGTGTCGCCCAGCCCGACCTTCAGCGCGGCGATCTTGCCCGACAGCGGCGGCAGTATATTGGCCGTGCGCGCGGGATCGGCCTCGACCATCGCCGGCGCAGTCAGCGTGTGCGGCACCGCACGCAACTCGACCGTCTGCACCTGCAGGCGCGAGCGCAATGGCGAATGCTCGGGTATGCGCAGCAGGCCGTGATCGTCGATGACCGCCGGCTCCGGCGGTGCTTCCTTGGGCGATTGCGAACAGGCCGTCAGCCAAACGATCAACACGATGGCGGCGAAGCGGCGAAGCGGATTTTTGATGGTTTGAAAGCGCACGGGCTTCCCCTTCATGCAGCGGGCTCATGCGGGCGACGACTACGCAGTCGAAGCGGCGCGGAAACGGCAAGGAGAGCGTGCAACTCGAACGAGCTGCGGGCGCATCCCGGGCCGCGGTCAGACCGTCGACGGCCGCCGCGTCCAGGCATCACCCCATGGGGAGCATGCGCGATGGCGGCGTCAGAACGACGGCAAATTCTTGGTCTTGGTGGATTGGCTTTTTGACTAATCGACTTCGGGAATCAGGGTCCAAGGCAGGTGTTCTCCTTCTTCGTACGATGGGCGGTCACGGCAGGGCTGGCGCTGTCACCACGTCACGGATCAGCCGGTCCTGAAGCAGTCCGGCATGTTCGAGCACGGGATAAGCCAGCGCCGCCAGGTGCGAGTGAATGCGCTTCAGATCGCGGAGTATCCGCAGATAGACATCGCCCGCACCCCCTTCGTCGCGACGCTCGCGCAACGCGCGGATATGACGCTCGGAAATATCGTTCTCCAGCCGCCACAGCACTTCCTTACGCGCGAACAACTGCTGTGCCGCGCGCAGATCGCTGCGCAGAAACACCGCCATGCCCAGTCGCAGGCTTTCCATGACGTGGGCTTGCATGATCGCCAGATCCTGGATGTCGTCCGCCGAAAAATCCTGGCCGCGCTGCGCCTTCTTCGCCGCAAACTCCATCAAATTGTTGGCAGTGATATCACCGATATGCTCGATATTGATGACGAAGGTCAGAATCTCCTGGGCGCGCTCGGTATCCTCCTCATTCAAGGCCTCACCGCCGAGACCGGCAAGGTACTCGCGGATCGCCACGCCCAGACGATCCAGCGTCGAGTCCATGCGGCTGATCGCTGCCGCACGCTGGCGGTCGTCCTTGCCGAACACCTCGACCAATCCCTTGAGCATGTTTTCGACCATGTCGGCCATCCGCATCGACTCGCGCGCGGCGTTGGCCAGCGCTACGCTGGCGCTGTCCAGCGCGCCCTCGTCCAGATACTGCGGCACGCCGGCATCGGCCGGCTTCGGTGGCTCCGGCAACAGTCGGATCAGCAAGCGCGAAAAGCTCTCCACCGGCGCAATGAAGATCAGCGCCAGCACCAGATTGAAAGCGGTATGGAAATTCACCGCCAGGCGGGCTGGCGTATCGCCGAGCGGTGCCAGCAACAGCATCAGCGGATGCAGCAGCGGCAGACAGAGCAGGCAGCCGAATACCCGCACCAGCGTATTGCCCAGCGGCAGCCGTTTGGCCACATTGCCATTTGCATCGAACAACGCCGGCAGCGTGCCGCCGACGTTCGCACCCAGCACCAGAGCCAGCGCTCCCTGCGCGTCGATGACATGGGTGGTGGCCAGCGAAACGATCAGCAGTACCACCGCTACACTCGAATGACATGCCCAGGTGAGCACGGCGGCCACCAGCACGGCCAGCAGCGGCTGGTCGGCCAGCGCCTGCAGCACGGCGTGCAGCGCCGAGGCGTTCTCCACCGGGGCCAGCGACACCACCAGCAGATGCAGAGCCAGCAGCATCAGACCGAGCCCGATCGCCACCCGGCCGATGTTTTCGTAACGCGCGTCGTCGCTGCGGCGATGGACCACGAAGCCGATCAGCACCAGCACCGGCGCCACCAGCGCGATATCGAACGAAAGCAGCTGCACTACCAGCGTGCTGCCGACGTTGGCACCGAGCATCACCGCCAGGCCCGGCGCCAGTCCAAGGAAGCCACTGGCCGCGAAGGACATGGCCATCATGCCGGTGGCGGTACTGCTTTGCAGCAGCGCGGTGACGCCCATACCGAAACAAAACGCCGCCGGGCGGTAACTCAGGTAGCGGCCCAGCCAGCGGCGCAAGGCACTGCCGTAACCGCGCAGTACGCCGCTGGTGACCATATGGGTACCCCACAGGAGCAGGGCGACGTAACCTGCGATATCGAGCAGGATCAGGGTTCCGTTCATGGCACAAGTCTCCGTGCGTGAACTACGCGAGCGGATAAACGCGCGGTCGCTGCGATACAGCGCATGCGACCACGCCTGGTTTTCATTTCACGCAACCGCAGCGCATACGGCTGCGGCTGTTACAGCCAGCGGCTGTAGCGGCGGATGTAGATGAGCTTGACCAGCTGGGTCAGCACGCAATACGTGAATACCGTCAGCGCGACCCAACCGAAAAACACCGCCGGCATCGCCACCATGTTGAACTTCGCACCCAGCGCGGTGAAAGGCAGCGCGATACCGACCAGCATCGCCGCCGCGGTCAGCGCCAGCACCGGTGCCGCGGCAATACTCTGCAGGAACGGAATTTTGCGTGTGCGGATCATGTGCACGATCATCGTCTGCGTCAGCAGGCTCTCGACGAACCAGCCGGTCTGGAAGAACGTCTGATGCGCCGACGAGTTGGCGCCGAACACGTGCCACAGCAGCAGGAACGTGGTGATGTCGAAGATCGAGCTGACCGGACCGATCCACACCATGAAACGGCCGATGTCGCTGGCGTCCCACTTGCGCGGCTTGCGCAGGTATTCCTCGTCCATGCGGTCGAACGGAATCGACAGCTGCGAGGTGTGATACAGCAAATCGAGCACCAGCAGCTGCAGCGGCAGCATCGGCAGGAACGGCAGGAACGCGCTGGCGATCAGCACGCTGAACATGTTGCCGAAGTTGGAGCTGGCGGTCATCTTGATGTACTTGATGATGTTGCCGAAGGTCACGCGCCCTTCGATCACGCCCTCCTCCAGCACCATCAGGTTCTTTTCCAGCAGGATGATGTCGGCCGACTCCTTGGCGATGTCGGTGGCGGTATCCACCGAAATGCCGACGTCGGCCTCGCGCAGCGCCGGCGCGTCGTTGATGCCGTCGCCGAGAAAGCCGACCGTGTGGCCCATGCGCTGCAGCGACTTCACCACGCGCGCCTTCTGCAGCGGCGACATTTTGGCGAACACCGTGGTGCGCTTGACCAGCGCGTCCAGTTCATCGTCCTCCAGCGCCTCGATGTGCTTGCCCTGCGCCGAGTGCTCCACGTCCAGCCCGACCTCGCGGCAGATTTTGCGTGTCACCGCCTCGTTGTCGCCGGTGATCACCTTGACGTCGACCCCGTGATGACGCAGCGCGGCGATCGCGGTGCCGGCCGTATCCTTCGGTGGATCGAGGAAGGCCAGGCAGCCCACCGCGATCATGTCGGTTTCGTCGGCCACGCTGTAGCTGCGGTCGGTAGTCGGCGGGTAGCGCTTGATCGCCACCACCAGCACGCGCAGGCCGTCCTCGTTGAGCTCGTGCGTCATCGCCTTGATCTCGGCGCGTCGCGCGTCGGTCATCGGCAGAATCTCGTCGCCCGATTTCAGATGGCCGCAGATCGACAGCATCTCTTCGACCGCGCCCTTGCAGACCAGCAGCTCCTCATCATCGCCCTTGGCCACCACCACCGACATGCGCCGACGCTGGAAGTCGAACGGGATCTCGTCGACGATGCGATAGGTTTCGGCGGTCGGCTCCAGGTCGCGATGCTCCAGCACCGCCTTGTCCATCAGATTTTTCAGACCGGTCTGGAAGCGGCTGTTGAGATAGCCGTATTCCAGCGCCTCGTCGGACTCTTCGCCGTTCAAGTCCAGGTGCCGCTCCAGCACGATCTTGTCCAGCGTCAGCGTGCCGGTCTTGTCGGTGCACAGCACGTCCATCGCGCCGAAATTCTGGATCGCGTTGAGCCGCTTCACCACCACCTTGCGCTTGGACATCGCCATCGCGCCCTTGGCGAGATTGGCGGTGACGATCAGCGGCAGCATTTCGGGCGTCAGGCCGACCGCGACCGACAGGGCGAACAGAAACGCTTCCAGGAAGCTGCCCTTGTCCCACCAGTTGATTGCAAACACGATCGGCACCATCACCGCCATGAAGCGGATCAGCAGCCAGCTGACGCTCTTCACGCCACGGTCGAAGCTGGTCTGCACGCGCTGACCGACCATCGTGTGCGCCAGCGAACCGAGGTAGCTGCGCGGACCGGTTGCGACGATCACGGCGGTGGCCGTACCGCTGACCGCGTTGGTGCCCATGAAGCACACGGTGCTGAGGTCGAGCGGGCTGTCGATGGCCCCCTGCAGCTCTTCCGCCGTCGGCGCGCCGGCACGCGGAGCGAGTTTTTCCACCGGCAGCGATTCGCCGGTGAGGATCGCCTGGCTGATGAAAAGATCCTTGGCGCTGAGCAGGCGGATATCCGCCGGCACCATGTCGCCGGCGGCCAGATGCACGATATCGCCGGCCACCAGCTCGGCGACCGGTACCTCGATGCGCTCGCTGTGGCCATCCGAGGAACGGCGTGTCACCGTGGCAGTGTTGCGCACCATCGCCTTGAGCTTCTCGGCGGATTTGGCCGAACGGTATTCCTGGGTGAAGCTCAACAGCACGCTGATCAGCACCATCACCGAAATGATGGTGGGGCCGGTCAGGTTGGTATGGTCGGTCGCCAGCTGCACGCAGGCCAGCACCAGCAGCACCACGATGAACGGGTTCTTGAACGCATGCAGCAGCTGCACCGTCCAGTGCGGCGGCTTTTCGTGCGACACCTCGTTGACGCCGTCGCGGTCGAGCCGCTCGGCGATCTGCTCTTCGTCGAGACCGGCCATGCTGGTGTCGAGCGACGCCAGCAGCGCGTCACGCTCGCGGTAGGCTTCCTGTGCCACCACGATGCGCACGGCGGCTGAGCCGCTCTTGCCCGCAGCGGTAGGGATCACTTGCTTGATCATGGCGTTATCCGAAAAGTATTGATAAGCCCACGGCTGGTGCACGCCCGGATACAGCACGGAGGTGGCCAGATCGTGCGCGAGGCACGAGGCTGTGTCGCGATCGTCAGAGCGGTCGCAACGGATCCATCGAGCGTGTCTCCGCCATTGGCGCAGGCCACGACTTGCCGATCACACGCAGCTTCACGCCTGCCTTGATAACAGGGCAATGTTGCGGTGAGTTTGCAGCGGACGACGGCCGACCGTAACCCGGGCTGCCGCGGCGGCGCGGGCGGCCGACAGATCGGCCGGGCGCGGCATCTGGATCACGACCGCCTCGGCGTCCGGGCGATTCAACGGCGCGGGCACGGTGATCACGCGCGCCACGCGGGGGCGGTCACGGCGAACGGACAGCACTAGTGAGCGCAAAGCGCGCAAAAAACCGGGGGTGCGAAAGAGTGTCATCGCCCATCTCCTCATAACGACGCATGCAGCGCCGGAGGAGGTGGGCCGGGTTTCCCTAGTCGAGGAAAACGCCAGCCGACCGCAGGCGGTCGCCGCAGGTAATCAGCTTGTGATGCATTGCCGGCACCCGATGCTCGCGGATGTCGACGTTGCGACTAGGGTAAACGTCCATATGCCTTTATTTGTCAGAACTGGGAGCCGAGGGCAAGACACGCCGCTCAGCCCCGTTATTTTGCGACTGCAGCACGCGAGAGTCAACGCACAAAACCGGGTTTTGTGGCTAAAGTTGATACGAAGCCAGCATCATCGATGGCGTGCAGGGCAACGCCAGAAGCGATTCTCACCCCACCGAGCGAAATGCCAGCCCCTGATGCACCGACAGCGCGCCCAGCCAGTGGTCGGCCAGCAGGAATGCGAACAGCGCCATCAAGTAAACGATCGAGTAGTTGAACACCTTCATCGCGAAAAACTCGTCCGGCGGACGCAGCAGGCGCACGGCGTAATACAGAAAACCGGCGCCCAGCACCACCGCGCCGCCCAGATAGATCAGTCCACTCATGCCGGTCATGGTCGGCAGCAGGGTGACGATGACCAGCAGCACGGTGTAGTAGAAAACGTGCCAACGCGTGTACGCCACGCCATGCGTGACCGGCAGCATCGGCACCTGCGCGCGGGCATAGTCGGCGCGGCGAAAGATTGCCAGCGCCCAGAAATGCGGCGGCGTCCACACGAAAATGATCAGGCACAGCTGCAGCGCGAACGGATGCAGCGAGTCGGTGACGGCGGTCCAGCCCAGCACCGGCGGAATGGCACCGGCCAGGCCGCCGATCACGATGTTCTGCGGCGTGGCGCGCTTCAGATAGGCCGTGTACACCAGCGCATAGCCGATCAGCCCGCCGAAGGTCAGCAGCGCGGTCAGCGGATTGACCAGCACCGCCAGCACCAGCATCGAGGCGATGCCCAGCGCAATGGCAAACACCAGCACCTGACGCGGCGTGAGCTTGCCGGTGGCCAGCGGGCGGCGGGCGGTGCGCGCCATCAGCTTGTCGATACGCTCGTCGATCAGATGATTGAACGCGGCCGCCGAACCGGAGGCCATCCAGATACCGATCGTGCCGAATACCAGCGCACGCCACGGTGGAATGCCGGGCACTGCGAGGAACATGCCGATCACCGCGCAGAACACCAGCAGCGCGACGACGCGCGGCTTGGTCAACTGCAGATATTCGCGGACGAGGCTCATCTCAGCGGGTTTCCGATAGCAGCGTGGGTGATACGTCTTTGCGCATCTGCGTGCGCGCCAGCGTCGCCAGCAGGGTAAACAGCAGCAGCGCGGCCATGCCATTGTGCGCCGTCGCTACCGGTAGCGGCAGGCCGTACACCACGTTGCTGATACCCAGCAGAACCTGGCACACCAGGGCCAGCGCGATGGCGATCGCAAACAGGCGCAGTCCCCGACGCGCCGCCTTGAACGACAGCCAGGCCAGATAGCAGAAGACCACCAGCGCGCCGAAGCGGTGCGTCATCTGGATGGCGCTGCGCGCCGCCATGTCGAGCACGCCGCCTTCGTAATTGACGCCGATACCGCGCCACAGCACGAATGCCTGGTGGAAATCCGTCGGCGGCATCCATTGACCGCCGCATTGCGGAAACGCGCCGGTGCCATAGCCGCAGGCCAGCGCGGCGTAGTTGGCCGAGGTCCAGCCACCCAGCGCGATCTGGCAGAACAGCAGCGCGATGCCGAGCACCACCAGCCGACGCAGATCCGCCAGACGATGGTCCGACGCACCGACGCCGGCAAAGCGCAGCGCCGCGTAGGCCAGCAGTGCGAACGTGGTGATGCCGCCAAGCAGATGGCCCATCACCACGACGGGTTTGAGCAGAAGGGTCACCGTCCACATGCCAAGCATGGCCTGGAAGATGATCATCGCCAGCGCCAGCACGCTGACCTTCCACGCACCGCTGCGCTTCAATGCCAGCGCCGCGATGATCGGCAGAGCGATCGCCAGCGCCGACAGCAGCGAGGACAGCGCGAATTCGCCGCGCTGATAGAGCACCACGCCGACCGCCGCGAAGATCGCCGCCGAGATGACGCCATAGCGAGCCGACGCCTTGCGCCAGCTGGCGATCAGCGCGATCAACAGCACCAGCACGCCCAGCGAACCGGCCAACACCCGATGCACCTGCTCGCGCCAGGCCTTGTCGGTTTCCACCGGGCGATCCGGATAGGCCAGATTGGCCGCGGCAATATCGTGCGCGTGGGTGGGCCAGGTGGCCTTGCCGTAGCAGGTCGGCCAGTCGGGGCATGACAGCCCCGCGTTGGAGAGGCGCACAAACGCACCGAACATCACCAGCCCGAACGCGAACAGCGCCGCCAGCAGGGTCAGTGCGCGCAGCGTCTTGACGATGCGGGGAGACATCGCGTTGGAGAACATCAGTGGATCACCTTCTGCAGATCGCGCGCTAGACCGGCCGGATCGGAGCCGGCAGGATACAGCGACAGCGCGGTGCCGTTGGACTCCACCAGCACCGCGCTGACGCTGTCCGGCGTGGTCGGTCGATAATTCGCCAGCTTGCCGTCGACGTCGGTACCGAGCTGCCAGTAGTTTCGAATCGCGGCCAGACCTTCGCCCGCCGGCGGCTGGCCCAGATAAAGCAGGCGCAGGCGCGATTGGTTGCGGCTGAGCATGATGCGGGCCTTGGCCATCGCCGTGAGGTCGTCCAGGCATTGCACCGCACAGCCGGGCCCGGGCAGCGCGATCAGCGTCATGCGCGGCTCGCTGTCGCGCCATGCATACGTCTGCCCATTGGCCAGCTGCACGCGCAGCTTCTCGTCGACAAAATTGCGTTGCGGCATGATCGGCTGGCCGTTGCCCTTGCCGCTCGGCTGCCAGCCGGTGAATGTCAGCAGGCCGGCGACCAGAATAGGCGCAGCAAACACCAGCGCGATCAGCACCAGAAAGAATCGGCTTTTGCGCAAAGCGGCAGGATCGTGGGTATGAGTAGGCATGAAGTCGCAGCAAATGTTGATGAGTGGATCTGATGTCTCAGGCGATATCAGCGATGGCGCGGACCGCGCTTGCGATGCAGCACCAGCAGAAGCACCACCGCCGCCAGCGCGAACGTAAACCACTGGAAAGCATACGCGCGATGGCGCGCCGGCGGCATCGATGAAAAATCCAGCGTATGCACGCGCACGTAGATCGACGCCGGATCGGGATCGAGCGCCAGCATGCGCGGATACAGCGTGCGGTGGAGATCGTGCGAGACGTCGACGGGGTCCAGAAAAATGCTTTTCTTCGGCCAGCGCGACTGCTGCTGCAGCGCGTTGCCGCCCATCTGAAAACCGATCGGCGGCATCGGCACGTAAAGACCTTGCAGGCTCACCTCGGTGCTCGGCAACGCCGGCAGCTGTGGCTCCTGACCGGTACCGTTGCCGGGCAGAAAACCCATATCCACCAACAGCAGCTTTTGCGTATCGTGCAGCGCGAGCGGCACGAAAACTTCCACGCCGCCGCGCTCGTCATGATTGGGGTTGTCCAGCAGGTAGATGCGATCGGTCAGGTAACGACCGCTGACATGCACGCGCGGAAAGCCATCATCCGGCGGCGTATCGGCGACCTTGGGAAAGTCCTGCAAGGGTGCCGTCGCCGATGCGGCATACCGACGCAGAAGCGCGTCCTTGAAGTCGGCGCGGTGCAACTGCCACACGCCAAGACGTATGAACAGCAACGCGCCGACGACCGTCAACAGCAATGCCCACCACGACGGACGGCGAAAGCCGCTCATGCGGAGTACCGCATAGCGGCCGCTATACTCGGGACATCAACCTGGATCGGGTCTATCACTTGGAAACCATCTATAAAACCGCACTCGTGATCGTGCTGCTGGTGGTGATCTTCAGCCTCGGCCAGGCGCTGTATTTCATGATGACCGACAAGGACAACGACAAGCGCACGGTGTGGGCGCTGACGCGGCGTATCGGCCTGTCCCTGCTGCTGATTGGCATGGTCGCGCTCGGCATCTGGATGGGCTGGCTGCACCCGCACGACGTGGGCCAATAATCGCAACGAGCGATTGTACCCGGGCGTTCCACGCACCGGGCCCGCACCGCGACAAATCGCGCCCCGAACGGTTTCGGCAATGACGCGGTGCGTCAATCGATGCAGCGCGCACTGCGCCTGCGACAACCTTCAATCGACCTTGTAGTAATCCCGATACCAGCGCACGAAGCTGGCAACACCTTCTTCGACCGACACTTTCGGCGTGTAGTCCACCGCCGCCGCGAGCGCGGACACGTCGGCTTCGGTATCGGGCACATCGCCTGCCTGCAGCGGCAACAGTTCCATGACGGCCTTGCGGCCCAGGCATTGCTCCAGCACCTCGATATAGCGCAGCAGCTCGACCGGCTGCTGGTTGCCGATGTTGAAGAGCCGATACGGCGCCAGGCTTGTCGCGGGATCGGGCTTGTTGCCATCCCACTGCGGATTGCCCGAGGGCACGTTGTCCAGTATGCGGATCACGCCTTCGACGATGTCGTCGACGTAGGTGAAACTGCGCTTGTGATGGCCGTGGTTGAACACCTTGATCGGCTCACCGGCCAGAATCGATTGGGTGAAAAGAAACAGCGCCATATCCGGCCGCCCCCACGGGCCGTAGACGGTGAAAAAGCGCAGGCCCGTGCAAGCCATGCCGTAGAGATGGGCATAGCTGTGCGCCATCATCTCGTTGGCTTTTTTCGATGCGGCGTACAGAGTCAGCGGATGCTCGGTCGACTGATGTTCGGAGAACGGCATCGAGGTGTTGGCGCCGTACACCGAGCTGGTGGAGGCGAACACCAAGTGCTCGACATCGTGATGACGACAGCCCTCGATGACGTGCAGAAAACCGGTGACGTTGGTCGACACGTAGATGTGCGGATTCTGCGCTGCGTAGCGCACGCCGGCCTGCGCGGCCAGATTGATTACACGCTGCGGCTTGTGCGTGGCGAACGCCGACTCGATCGCGGCGCGGTCGGCCAGATCGGCGGTGATATGGGTGTAATTCGGATGCTCGGCAAAGCGCGCCAGCCGCGCCTTCTTCAGATTGACGTCGTAATAGTCGCTGAGGTTGTCGACGCCGACGACGTGATCGCCGCGCGCCAGCAGCCGCATCGCGACATGCGAGCCGATGAACCCGGCCGTGCCCGTGACAAGAATTTTCATGCCGCTGTCATCCATTCGATTGATCGACGCGCTGACGCGTCAGTTCTGTCCGATGCCGGCTTGAGCCAATCCAACCATGGCCGGCGTTTGGACGGCCAAATCAGAGACGACCGTCCACCGCATCGCGCGGCAGCACGTACTTCACGTCGTACAGCACCGATGACAATTTGCCGAAATCTCGAATGCCCTCGGCGCCGAGGGCGGCAAACTGGTGGTGCCCCACCGCTACGATCACCGCATCATACTGCCCCGCGGCCGGCTCGCCGATCAGATCGATACCGTACTCGTGCCTGGCGGCCGCAACCTCCACCCACGGGTCGAACACGTCGATCTGGGCGTTGTACGTAGCCAGCGCATCGATAATATCGACCACGCGCGTATTGCGCAGGTCCGGGCAATTTTCCTTGAAGGTGAGCCCGAGAATCAGGATGCGCGCCCGCACCGGATTGATGCCCTTGCACACCATCAGGCGAATCACTTCGCCCGCGATGTACTGGCCCATGCTGTCGTTGGTGCGGCGGCCAGCGAGAATCACGTCGGAGTAATGCCCGACCTCCTGCGCCTTGTGCGTGAGGTAATACGGATCGACGCTGATGCAATGACCGCCGACTAGGCCGGGCCGGAACGGCAAGAAGTTCCATTTGGTGCCCGCCGCCTGCAGCACCTCCAGCGTATCGATGCCGAGCTTGTTGAACAATTTCGCCAGGTCATTGACCAGCGCGATATTCAGATCGCGCTGGGTGTTCTCGATCACCTTGGCCGCCTCGGCCACCTTCAGCGAGCTGGCCTTGTGCGTGCCGGCGGTGATGACCGAGCCATACAGCCGGTCCACGAACTCGGCGATCTCCGGGGTCGAGCCGGATGTCACTTTCAGAATATTGGTGACCCGATGCTGCTTGTCGCCCGGGTTGATCCTTTCGGGGCTGTAGCCGGCGAAAAAATCGCGGTTATAGACCAGGCCCGAGACCCGCTCGAGTATCGGAATGCAGACTTCCTCGGTACAGCCCGGATACACGGTGGACTCGTACACCACGATGTCGCCGGCTGCGATCACCTTGCCCAGCGATTCGCTGGCCTGGACCAGTGGCGTCAGGTCGGGCCGCTTGGCCGCGTCGATCGGCGTCGGCACGGTGACGATGTAAACGTTGCAGCCGCGAATCTCGTCCAGAGCAGCGGTAAAGCGCAGCCGCGCGGCGTCAGCCATCTCTGCGGCATCCACCTCCAGCGTGGCGTCGATGCCTGCGCGCAGCGCGTCGATCCGCGCGGCGTTGACGTCGAAGCCGACGGTCTCGTAGCGCTTGCCGAACTCCACGGCCAGCGGCAGGCCGACGTAACCCAGGCCGACGACGGCGATTTTGGCGTTTTCCAGAGGCTGCATGCGGTGATTCCCTGAAGACCCTCTAGTTTGGCAGCCTTGCCGCAGCGTGGCGATGGCACGGCGACAGGCAGCGAAATGAGGCGGAGCAACACTCCACGCAAAAAAAAGCCCGTCGCAGGACGGGCTTTCGATACTCGCGCAGTCGCGTCAGAGAATGTAGACGAACATGAAAAGGCCAAGCCAGACCACGTCGACGAAATGCCAGTACCAGGCCACCGCTTCGAAACCGAAGTGGTGCTCCTTGTTGAAATGACCCTTCAACACGCGGAACCAGATCACCGCCAGCATAATCGTACCCAGCGTCACATGCAGCCCATGGAAACCGGTCAGCAGGAAGAACGTCGAGCCGTACACGCCGCTGTGCAGGGTCAGATTCAGTTCGCGGTAGGCCTCGATGTATTCGTGCGCCTGGAAATTCAGAAACAGCGCGCCCAGCAGGACGGTGAGACCAAGGAACACCAGAATCTTGCCGCGATGCCCGGCACGCAGTGCGTGATGGGCGATGGTCACGGTGACGCTGGACGACAGCAGGATCAGTGTATTGAGCAGCGGCAAGCCCCATGCCGGCACGGTGCGGAACACGCCGCCGATATGCTGCGGTCCATTGCCGGCGCTGGATCCCCACGAGGCGGCATAGTCGCTCCACAGAAATTCGTGGGTCAGCACACCATGGCCTTCGCCACCCAGCCAGGGCAGCGAGAACATGCGGATGTAGAACAGCGCACCGAAAAAGGCGCCGAAGAACATCACCTCGGAAAAGATGAACCACATCATGCCCATGCGGAACGAGGTGTCGACCTGGTGGTTGTAGCTGCCGGCCTGCGATTCGTTGATCACCGAGCGGAACCAGCCGAAGAACATGCCCAGCACGCCGATCACGCCGACGATCAGCACCGTCTTGCCGAAGCCGGAATCGCCCGGCGGCGCATTGAGCCAGTGCGCAGCACCGAACATGGTGGTGAACATGACCACCGCGGCCACGAAAGGCCAGTAGCTCTTGGTCGGAATGAAATACGCGTCGTGCGACTGACCCATGGTTGAAACCCCGTGGACTTCTCTTGATGACGTTACCCCGCGTGGTGACGCGGGAACTGCAAACGGATCGGCCGCTGTCGACGACCGAGCATAACCTGCCACTGCGACGATACGGCTACTTCATCAGCACGATCTGGATAAAGGACAGCAAAAAAAACGCCACCACGACCGACACCAGAATGGTCACCGTGCGTCGCACGCCTTTACGGCGCTTTTCGATCTCGTCACTTGTGAGCACGGGCGTCATGGGTAGCGGTGGCTTGCCGATCAATCGTTGACGTGGCCGTGCGCGAGATCTTCATCGCGAATCACCGGCGGCACGTCGAAGGTGTGGAAAGGCGCCGGCGACGGCACCGTCCACTCCAGACCCTTGGCACCTTCCCATACGCGATCGGTGGCCTTGTTCTTCGAGAACCAGATCGCGTGGATCAGCACGCCGAGGAAGATCAGCTGTGAGGCGCCGAACAGGAAGCCGCCGATCGAGCTGATCATGTTGAAGTTGGCGAACGCCACGTTGTAGTCGGGAATGCGGCGCGGCATGCCGGCCAGACCCAGAAAGTGCTGCGGAAAGAACAGTACGTTGACCCAGATCACGCTGTTCCAGAAATGCATCTTGCCCCAGAACTCGCTGTACATATGGCCGCACCATTTCGGCAGCCAGTAATACGTGGCCGAGATGATCGCGAACAGCGCGCCGGTCACCAGCACATAGTGGAAGTGCGCCACGACGAAGTAGGTGTCGTGATACTGGAAGTCGGCCGGCACCAGCGCCAGCATCAGGCCCGAGAAGCCGCCGATGGTGAACAGGATGACGAAGGCAATGGCGAACAGCATCGGCGTTTCGAAGGTCATCGAGCCGCCCCACATGGTGCTGACCCAGTTGAACACCTTCACGCCGGTCGGCACCGCGATCAACATGGTGGCGTACATGAAGAAGATCTCGGCGCCCATCGGCAGGCCGACGGCAAACATGTGGTGGGCCCACACGATGAACGACAGGAACGCGATCGACGCAATGGCGAACACCATCGCCTTGTAGCCGAAGATCGGCTTGCGTGCGAAGGTCGGAATCACCTCCGAGATAATGCCGAAGGCCGGCAGAATCATGATGTAGACCTCGGGATGCCCGAAGAACCAGAAAATGTGCTGATACAGCACCGGATCGCCGCCGCCGCCCGGGTTGAAGAAGTTGGTGCCGAAGTACTTGTCGGTCAGCAGCATCGTCACCGCACCGGCCAGCACCGGCATCACCGCGATCAGCAGGAACGCCGTGATCAGCCAGCTCCACACGAACACCGGCATCTTCAGCAAATCCATGCCCGGCGCGCGCATATTGAGGATGGTCGCGATGATGTTGATCGCGCCCATGATCGAGCTGATGCCCATCAGATGCACCGCAAACACCACATAGGCCAGCGAGCTGCTCTGCAGGGAGAGCGGCGGATACATGGTCCAGCCGCCGGCCGGGCCGCCGCCGGGCAGGAACAGCGTGGACAGCAGCAGCACAAAGGCGAACGGCATGATCCAGAACGACAGGTTGTTCATGCGCGGCAGCGCCATGTCCGGCGCACCGACCATCAGCGGAATCATCCAGTTACCGAGCCCGACGAAGGCCGGCATGATCGCGCCGAAGATCATTACCAGCGCATGCAACGTGGTCATCTGGTTGAAGAAGTACGGCTGTACCAGCTGCAGGCCCGGCTTGAACAACTCGGCGCGGATCACCATCGCGAAGCTGCCGCCGATGAAGAACATCGTCAGCGCAAACACCAGATAAAGCGTGCCGATGTCCTTGTGGTTGGTGGACATGCACCAGCGCTGGAAGAAACTCTTCGGCGCGCCGTGGTGATCATCGTGGTGATCATGGGTGGCTGCGTGGGACATGGGCTTGACCTCAACCTGATGGGAATGCGACGACGTAGATGACGTGTGCGAAAGCGTGGTTACAAAAGCAAAGCTCAGCCCTGCTTGGCCGTGGAGGGTTTGTCGGCAACCGGTGCAGTCTGGGCGGTCTTCGGTGCCGCTGCCGTCGACGCAGCGGCAGGAGCAGGGGCCGCGGCCGGCGGATTGGCCTTTGCCTGCTCGTCAGCCAACCACTTGGCGAAATCCGGCTTGGACTTGGCGACTACCACGATCGGCATGAAGCCGTGATCCTGGCCGCACAGCTCGGCGCACTGGCCGCGGTAGATGCCCGGCTCTTTGATGTTGGTCCAGGCCGCATTGACGATGCCCGGGATCGCATCGAGCTTCCAGCCCAGCGCCGGCACCCACCACGAATGGATCACGTCGGCACCGGTGATGACGAAACGAATCTTGGTGTCGACCGGCACGATCAGCGGCTTGTCGACATCGAGCAGATAGGTGTTTTCGTTGCCCGACTTGACCGCATACGGGTCCATACCTGAGCCGAGCTGGCGCGTCTGGTCGCTCTGCGTGTCGAGTTTGGACATAAAGCCGACCTTGCTGATCGGCTTGCCCAGGTAATCCACGTAATCGTAGCGCCACTTCCACTGATAGCCGGTCACCTTGACCGTCATCTGCGAGCCGGTGGTATCGGCCCAGGAAGTGATGCCACCGGTGGCGAAGTAAGCCAGCGTGATCAGAATGATCACCGGAATCGTCGTCCAGACGATTTCCAGCTTGGTGTTGTGCGACCACTTTTCGGCGACCGCACCGCGCGATTTGCGAAAGCGGAACATCGCGATGAACATCGCGCCGAACACCAGCACGCCGATCACCACGCACACGCCGAAGGACCAGTTGTTCAGCTCGTAGGGCACGTGCGACCAGGTCGAACCGCCCGGCTGCATGTTCAACTGATACGGCGACGGGTCCGCGCTGGCAGCGCTGCCGAACAGCGCTGCTGCAAGGGTCGCCGCTGCCGTGAATGATCGCCTGATGCTGCCAGATGTCATGTGTTGCACCTTTGATGAACCTACTTGCGCGGCTGGTCGTTGATCGTGGCCAGCAGCACCCTGAGTTTCTTTGACAGCTCGACGCGTTCCTGCTCTCCCAGAAAAACGCCGATCTCCATTTCGCGCCCGTGCGATGCCAGCAGCAGACGATGACGACCATTGCCCGGCTTCAGCAGCACGCGCACCCAGTACGACTGGAATTGCATGCAGCGTCGGCTCGGCAGCAGCTGCACCTCCAGCGACGACGCGTCGAGGGTGATGCGCTCGCTGCGATCGCCGGCCCGCCAGGCCACGCTCAACGCACACGCCACAGCTACGGATTCCACCAGAGCGAACAGCGGCGCAAACACATTGCCCTGCCACGCGCCCAGTCCCGCCGTTGTCAGCGCCAGTACCGCCAGCACCCCGATCAGTCGACGCATGCCGCGGCGGCTGAGCGATCGATTGGGCTTGAGCCACATCGTCACGCCCAGCACATCGTCGGCAACCGGTCGAAGCACGATCATGGGGATCCAGCGTGCCAGTAACGTCGGGATGATAGGCCGCGGCGCGGCAGTGGGCAACAATGCAGCAAAGGACGAATGTGAAACGCGCAGGCCACGGCCACGGCGAAGCGAGCAGTGGAAAGGTCGTCCGGCACACCACACAGCGTCGACCTCGCGCCGGGCATGCGCCCGGATGACGCACGCAAAATGCGAAGGCCGGCGTACAATCCCGCGCTCCCCTCCGCCTGCGCGGATCTTCCGACAAGCCCGTGACCCAGCCTATTCTCAGCTCCGAACTCCCCGGCGATCCGTCGCCTGCGCGTGCGCGCATCACCGCCGCCTGGCTTCGCGACGAAACCGAAGCGGTCAACGACCTGCTCGCCCAGGCCAGCCTGCCGCCTGCCGAACGCGAAAAAGTCATCGACGTGGCCGCCGACCTGGTCAGCCGGGTGCGCCGGCGCGCCAAGGACCAGAGCGTGGTTGAGTCCTTCATGCGCCAGTACGACCTGTCCAGCGAGGAGGGCGTGCTGCTGATGTGCGTGGCCGAAGCGCTGCTGCGCATCCCGGACAAAGCCACCGCCGACAAGCTGATCCGCGACAAGCTCGGCGACGCCAACTGGAAAAAACATCTGGGCCAGAGCGAGTCGGTCTTCGTCAACGCCTCCACCTGGGGACTGATGCTGACCGGACACCTGGTCAACCTGGCCGAAGAAACCCGCCACGACGTCACCAGCGCGCTGCGCCGCTTGGTCGGCCGCGCCGGCGAACCGGCGATCCGGCTGGCGGTGCGCCAGGCCATGCGCATCATGGGCCACCAGTTCGTGATGGGCCGCACCATCGACGAGGCGCTGGATCGCAGCGCGAAGAAAGAGCATGCGGTCTACCGCTATTCCTACGACATGCTCGGCGAGTCGGCGCTGACCAGCGCCACGGCCGAACGCTATCAGCAGGATTATCGCGACGCGATCGCCGCCATCGGTCGGCGCGGCCCGTTCGCCAATCACACCGACGCGCCGTCGATTTCGGTGAAGCTGTCGGCGCTGCATCCGCGCTACGAAGTCGCCAAGCGCGAGCGTGCCCGCCGCGAGTTGACCGAAAAGCTGCTCGAGCTCTCGCAGCTGGCGATGAAGTACGGCATCGCGCTGTCGGTCGACGCCGAAGAGGCCGATCGTCTCGAGCTGTCGCTGGACATCATCGGCGACGTCTTCGCACATCCCTCGCTGCAGGGCTGGAACGGGCTGGGCATCGTGGTACAGGCCTACGCCAAGCGCACGCCGTTCGTGATCGACTGGCTGATCGAAACGGCCCGCGCCACCAACCGCTGCTGGTACGTACGCCTTGTCAAAGGCGCCTACTGGGACGCCGAGATCAAGCGCGCGCAGGAAAACGGCGTGCCCGGCTATCCGGTGTTTACCCGCAAGCCGAACACCGACGTGTCCTACCTGGCCTGCGCGCGGCGCCTGTTCGGCGCCGGCAGCGACCTGATCTACCCGCAGTTCGCCACCCACAACGCGCACACCATCGCGGCGATCCATCACCTGGCGCAGGGGCGGCCGTACGAGAACCAGCGCCTGCACGGCATGGGCACCGACCTTTACGCCGAAGTGATCGGCCCGCAGAACTTGAACGTGCCCTGCCGCGTCTACGCGCCCGTGGGCACGCACGAGGACCTGTTGCCGTACCTGGTGCGCCGCCTGCTCGAGAACGGCGCCAATACCAGCTTCGTCAACCGCGTGGTCGACGAGAGCGTGCCGGTGCGCGAGCTGGTCGCCGATCCGTGCGAAACGGTTCGGTCCTTCACTTCGATCCCGCACCCGCGCATCCCGCTGCCGGTGAATCTCTACGCTGAGAATGCCGCGCTGGCGCCGCATTCCAATGCTATTTCCAGGAAGAATTCCATGGGCGTCAACTTTGCCAACGACAACGAACTCAAAGCCCTGGCCGACGCGGTGAATGCCCACGCCGGCCCGTGGAAAGCTGGCCCGCTGGTGCCCGGCGCCAACGCCAGCGGCCCGACCGTGACGGTGACCAATCCGGCCGACCGCCGGCAGACCGTCGGCAGCTACGTCAGCGCCGACAGCGCCACGGTCGACCAGGCCATCGCCAGCGCCGCCGCCGCGCAGCCGGGCTGGGACCGCCTGCCGGCGGCCAGCCGCGCCGCGATTCTCGAACACGCGGCCGACCAGCTCGAGGCGCGCCGCGCCGAGTTCGTCGCGCTGTGCGTGCGCGAGGCCGGCAAGAGCCTGCCCGACGCGATCGCCGAGATCCGCGAGGCGGCTGATTTTCTGCGCTACTACGCCACCATGGCGCGCCGGCTGTTCGGCCAGCCCGAGCAGCTGCCCGGCCCGACCGGCGAGAGCAACCAGCTATTCCTGCACGGCCGCGGCGTGTTCGTCTGCATCAGTCCGTGGAATTTCCCACTGGCGATCTTCCTCGGCCAGGTCAGTGCTGCGCTGGCTGCCGGCAACGCGGTCATCGCCAAGCCGGCCGAACAGACCACCCTGATCGGCCACCTGGCCGTGCAGCTGCTGCATGCCGCCGGCGTACCCGCCGACGTGCTGCAATACCTGCCCGGTGACGGCGCCACCGTCGGCGCGGCACTCACGAAAGACCCGCGCATCGCCGGCGTCGCCTTCACCGGCTCGACCGACACGGCCTGGGCGATCAACCGTTCGCTGGCCGCGCGCAACGCCGCCATCGCCACCCTGATCGCCGAAACCGGCGGGCAGAACGCGATGATTGCCGACTCCTCCGCCCTGCCCGAGCAGATCGTCAAGGACGTCATCGCCTCGGCCTTCCAGTCCGCTGGCCAGCGCTGCTCGGCCGCGCGCATCCTGTTCGTGCAGGAAGACATCGCCGACAAGGTCGTCGCCATGCTCGCCGGCGCGATGGGCGAGCTGACGGTCGGCGACCCCGGCCAGCTCAGCACCGACGTCGGCCCGGTGATCGACGAGGACGCGCGCAAGCTGCTGGTCGACCACGCCGCGCGAATGGACCGCGAAGCGAAAAAGATTGGCGAAGTGAAACTGGACGCCGCCGTCACCGACCACGGCACCTTCTTCGCTCCGCGCGCCTACGAGATCGCCTCGCTCGACGTGCTGCAGCGCGAAGTGTTCGGCCCGATCCTGCATTTGATCCGCTGGAAGGGCAGCGAGCTGGAGAAGGTTGTGGCGCAGATCAACGCCACCGGCTACGGCCTCACGTTGGGCATCCACAGCCGCATCGACGACACCATCGACTACATCAGCAGCCACGCCCGCGTCGGCAACTGCTACGTCAACCGCAACCAGATCGGCGCGGTGGTGGGCGTGCAGCCGTTCGGCGGCGAAGGCCTGTCCGGCACCGGGCCGAAGGCCGGCGGCCCGCATTATTTGCTGCGCTTCGCCAACGAGCGCACGTTGACCGTCAACACCACCGCCGCCGGCGGCAACGCATCACTGCTGACTATCGGCGAGTGATGGATATTCCCCATCCCCCAGAGCGAAGCGATAGGCTACGGTCTGGGAGATGGGTGCTGCTGAATCAAAGGCTTTTCGCTCCTTCGGAGCGAGTAGCTTTTCTCTGAATAACAGACAAAAGTCGCCGCTGCGTCGCCAGAAAACATCTATCGCCTGGAACAACCCGACGGCAGGAACCATACGGTTTGATCTGCATGGTCGTAGACGAACCGATAGCGGCCAATCAGGTCGGCACCCAAAATCATCGCCGGCTTACGACCGAAATCATGCGCCAGCACGGAAAGATCGAGCACTTGGCCGGTGGCGTCGGGAAATACGGCATTGGCGACGCGCACTAGACCAATCGGGCCCACGCGCGGCACCTGTTTGATGATGCTGGTGCCGTAGATGGGCTCATCGTCGTGGAATGGCGGGCGCGCTGCATCGATACCCGCACCCTTAGCAAAACCAGGCGTCAGGCGCGTGCGCCTCGACCCCGTGTCGAGTATCGCCACGCCAGCGAAACCGTTGACCGTGACCGGCACGGTGAGCAGCGTGGTGCCAGGATCGATGCGGGCCTTGATCGGCTGGGCATTACGGCCCACCACAGTAGTGATATCAACCGGCTTTGGATAAATGGTTACGTGGCGGCACTGGATATCGAAAGCCACGACGGCCTTGTCCATGTAGTCGTTTCCGAGTACCCCTGCCTGTTTTCCAGCGTCACGTCGATTTGGAAGGCCAAACGCCTCGACGCCTGAGATGGAAAGACCGGCCAGCGACAACTGGTCGATACGATACATCGACACTTTGGATGAACCGGTCTGCCCGGATAGATCCTGATCTTTTCCCTTTAACTTAGGGAGCCTGGCTTGGTCGGCGAACCATTGGTAAACCGCCGAGCCATCGGCGCCGCTATCCAGAATGAACGGGAAAGGCCCTTGTCCGTTCACGTAGACGGGTACCGTATCGTGGCCGTCATTGGCGGATGTCAGCGGCACTTTCGATGAGACGGTGGCATGACCAGCTTTCGCAAAAGCGGCGCATACCATGGCGATAACAAGCACGACAGGGACGACGGTTGTACGGTGGCGACGCATGACAATTCTCCGGTGATAAAAGGTGCGATGACCCCGCCGGCTTTACGACTCGCTTTCTTCGCTATCGGGGACGTATTCGAGGAGATCGCCCGGCTGGCAATCCAGATGGCGACAGATCGCTTCCAGCGTTTCAAAGCGCACGCCTTTCACCTTGCCGGACTTGAGCAACGAAAGATTGGCTTCAGTGATTCCCACGGCACGCGCCAGCTCGGTGGAGCGAACTTTTCGTAGTGCCAGCATCACGTCGAGCCGTACGACGATAGCCATCAAACAAAACCCTGGCGGTCTTCGTCGATAGCGCAACCGAATGAGACGACTCGTGCCAACGCCAAAACAACCAGTCCCGTCACGAACGCATCCAACTGGCGAACCTCTAACTTGACGGCCACCTCGCTCATGCCGGCGGCAAACAAGCTTGCATGCGTGATGAGCGGCACGGTCGCATAAGCCATCAAGGACCACGCGACCACGCGGATGCGATAGGTGTTGCGTGCGGTGAATACCTCGCCACGACCGTAGGTACCGAACAGTCGCATCAGACTCCACAAGATGATCTGGCCAGGCAGCAGCCGCAGCGCCAGCAGTGCAGTGCACAGCAGAGACTGCCCGATGGTGAAATGGTCGATCGGCACGAACGCCGGATCTGGAGCGTCGGCCATATCGAGCCACGACAGATCCACATTGAAGGCGAAGCCGCCATGCAAAAGACCGGCGTGACCGGACCGTAAGGCCAGAGCGCCCACTTCCAGCAAGGCTATAGCAAGCGTTATCAGCCAACACACGCCAGCTAACCAGGAAAATCGTTTGCCATCGCGGATCAGGCGCGGGCTGGGTGACGCAATGGATTCAGCTGGCATGGTCAGACTCTCTCGCGAATGAGAGAATCCTAGCATAAATTATCGTAAAACAATAATTTTATTTATCTAAACAATAATTATCAGCCGCCGTAGCGGCTGCCCTTGCTGTCGCACAGGCTCGCGACGCGCCCGCCGTTGCTGTTGACCTTCCCCTCTTCCGACAGTGAGCCATATCGCAGGAGGGAGCCGTGGGGCTCTGTTCGTTAGCGCAGGGGAGGCCGTCCAAAAGCCCGGCCGCGATTCATGGACCTGCGAAAGCCGCCTGGCAAGCACCAAGTCGCGACGATCGCTTCTTCACTCCGCTCTCCCCACGCATGCCAGCGGCGCTGTTCGCACTTCTCCAGCGGCGCCATGGTGACTTTTCTCTGGCCGCGCAGCGAGAAAGTGGCTCGCCCTCCGCAGGCGGACGCAACGTTCGGGCTCTTATCGGGCATTATGCAGAGATATTCTCCAGCACTCGGGTCAGGCTGGGGGTGGCAAGTACCCGCGATTGACCAGTGAAGCGCCCAGCAAAGAGGCACTCCCATGAACGGCCAAGACCAACAGAACCTCAGCGCCTTGTTGCAGCAACAGCGTTTGGCGCATGCCAGCCAGCCGACGCCAGACTGGCCGACGCGCGCCAGACGGCTGCGTGCGCTGGAAACGATGCTCAACGAGCAGCGACACGCGTTCGGGGCGGCTATCCATGCGGACTTTGGCCAGCGGCCGACCGAAGAAACCGACCTGCTGGAGTTTTTCCCCAGCCTGTCCGCGGTGCGCCACGCTCTGAAGAAAGGCCGCGGCTGGATGCGCCCGCAACGCTCGCTGCCGGGCCTGACGTTTCTGCCGGCGCGCAACGAACTGATCCCGCAGCCGCTGGGCGTGATCGGCATCATCGTGCCGTGGAACTACCCGCTCTATCTGGCCATCGGCCCGCTGGTCGACGCGCTGGTCGCGGGCAATCGCGCGATGGTGAAAATGAGCGAATTCACGCCGGGCTTTTCGGCGCTGTTCGCCGCGCAGATCGGCAAATATTTCCGGCCGGATGAAGTGGCCGTAGTCACCGGCGACGCCGACGTGGCGCAGGCATTCTCGTCGCTGCCGTTCGACCATCTGCTTTTCACCGGCTCCACCGCCGTGGGCCACCACGTGATGCGCGCCGCCGCCGCCAACCTCACACCCGTGACGTTGGAACTGGGCGGCAAGTCGCCGGCGATCATCGGCCCCGGCGCGCGCTTCGACAACGCGGTGGAGCGCATCCTGTTCGGCAAGCTGGTCAACGCCGGACAGACCTGCATCGCGCCCGACTACGTGCTGCTGCCGCGCACGCGCATGGCCGAATTCATCGACGCGGCCAAGCGCACGGTGGCGAAAATGTATCCGCAGCTGGCGCAGAGCAAGCAGTACGCCAGCATCATTTCCGATCGCCAGTACGCGCGCCTGGTCGGCCTGCGCGACAAGGCTGTGGCGGCGGGCGCGAAAGTACATCTGCTGGGCGACGCGCCGGATGACGCCTCGCATCGACGCCTGTCACCGCAACTGGTCAGCGACGTCAACGACAGCATGGACATCATGCGCGACGAGATCTTCGGCCCGCTGCTGCCGCTGCTGCCGTACGACTCGATCGACGAAGCGGTCGCGTATGTCGCCGCCCATCCGCACCCGCTGGCGCTGTACCTGTTCGAGGAAGACGGCGCGCTGATCGACTCGGTCCTGGCGCGCACCGTGGCCGGCGGCGTCAGCGTCAACGACACGCTGTACCACATCGCCCAGCACGGCCTGCCGTTCGGCGGAGTGGGTCCGTCGGGCATGGGCGGCTATCACGGTGAAGCGGGCTTCCGCACGTTCTCGCACATGAAGCCGGTGTTCCGGCAGGCACGGCTCAACGGCGCCGGCATGCTCGGGCCGCCGTACGGCGCGTTTTTCCATCGCATGGTGGACATGCTGATCAAGCGCGGCTGATCGACGTCAGGGCAGCGCAGGCTGCGCTTGCGGGCGCGGTCATGCCGAATGGCGCATCGAGCTTTTCGGATCGAGCCGAGCACGCGGCGGCCGTCGCTGTTACCCTCGTGGTCGTCTTGAGCAGCACGACCGGTGTTGGCATCACCACGGGAGTACGGCCATGCAGTGTTTCGTCTACGCCAGCCAGCGCAAAACCGACAGCTACGTATGGCTGGCCCGTCGCGATGGTTTCGATGTGCTGTCCGAATCGCTGCTGCTGCTGTTGGGCGAGCTGCGTTTCGTGGTCGAAGTGCACCTGGACGAGCAGCGCAAGCTGCCGGTGGAGGACACCGAACAAGTGCTCGACCATCTGCGCACGCAGGGCTGGCATCTGCAGCTGCCGCCACAGCAGACGCTGGCCGTCGCCAATCATCCCTCGTATCGCGAATCCGCCACGCGCGACGATCGTGACGACTGAGGCTGGGCGAATGAACGCCTCGCCGCACGCGCGGAATAAAACGCCGAAAAATAGTGCGGGTGTTAACACCAGGTTACCGTCTGAAGTCGCCGCGATTTCTATACTGTCGGCATGACCCAGCCCAAATCACGACGACGCCCTCCTTTCGCGCAATCTATCGCGTGGTTCATTCCTGGGTTGCTGGCGATCGCGGCGGCCGGTTTCGTCAACCATCCGCTGACGCTGATTCCGCTGCTGTTGGCCAACGCGTTGACCATGGCCGCGATCTGCCACGCGATCGGTTTCGATCCCGAACCGCGTTTCGGTCGTACGGTCTTGCGCCGCGGCGCGGCGCATCTGGTGATGTTCACCGGCTATACCGTACTGGTGTTCTTGCTGGTGGCGTGGCCGATGCTGCAACTCAGCCATACGCCGAGCTTGGGCGCGGCGCTGATTCTCGCCGCGGCCCTGGTGCTTGCGCTGGCGGCGCTGTGGCGACTGTGGCCCGCGTTTGGATTGGTGTTTATCTGGGATGACGCCTACCCGGCGCAGCGCGACAGCTCGTGGATCTTCACGGCGACCCTGCGCAGCCTGGCGTTCGGTCGGCATCTGTCGCACGAGGAGCGCTTCTTCAGCCACTACTTGCCGGCCGCGCTGGCGCTGCTGGTGCTGGCCTTTGGTGCCGTCGCCTTGACCGGCTTGTATGGCGTGCTGCCGGCCGAGCCCCGCATTGCGGCACTGGCGATCTATGGCGTCGTGCTGCTGCCGCTGGGTTGTCTGATGATTGCCAACCGCACGCTGCGCGCGCTGCTCTGCGCGAAACACGTCAAGCCCGCGGCGGCAGCGGCGCCCGAGGCGATCAAGTCCATTCCTGCCAGGCCGCCGGCGGTCGTGGTGTTGAACGAGCAGGAGCGCACGGCCGGCACGCCCGAGCAGGCCCAGGCGCTGCTGCAGGCCACGCGCGAAGGCGATATCGATCGCGCGCTCGCCCTGGTCGAAGCCGGCGCGGACCCCAACACGACACCGGCTGCCGACGATCGCGACCAGCGCCCGGTGCTGATGCTGGCAGCGCTGTTGCCGGATACGCGCCTGCTGCGTGCGCTGATCGCCAAGGGCGCAGACGTGAATCGCGCCAGCGGCGGCATCACGCCCCTGCTCGCTGCTACCCGCGACAGCTGGCACGGTCGCGCCGAAGCGGTGATGACTCTGCTCGCCAACGGCGCCAACCCGCTGGCCGCCGATGCCGAAGGCAGCACGCCGCTGCATGGTGCCGTGCTCAGCGCCGAAGCGGGTGTCGCCGCGATGCTGCTGGATGCCTCCGCACCGATCAACGCGTTGACCCGCTCGGGCGTCAGCCCGCTAGCGGTCGCCTGCCGCGCTGCCAACTGGCCGCTGGTCAAATTTCTGCTGGAGCGCGGGGCCAAACCCGCACCCGCGAACGGCGAGCCCGCGCTGGTCGCCGCCGCCGGCATTGCCGACGATGACGTCACCGGCGTCAAGCTGCTGCTGAAGCATCGCGCAGCGGTGAATGCGGTGGACGCGCGCCACCGCAGCGCGCTGCTCACCGCTGCGGCCGAAGGCCACGAACAGATCGCACGCACGCTGTGTGCGGCCGGAGCCGACGTCACGCTGGCCGATCACCGCGGCAGCACTGCGCTGATGGAAGCGGCGCGCGCCGGCGCCGGCGGCATCGTGCAACTGCTGGCCGAATCCCAGCCTGACGCGCGCGCGCGCGATCACCACGGCCGCGATGCGCTGACGCTCGCCTGCCAGTCGCCGCACGCCCGCGGCGAAACCATCAGCGCCCTGCTGGCGCTCGGCGCCGAGCCGAAGGCGGTAGGTGGCGATGGCCGTAGCGCGCTCGACCATGCCGCCGCCGCGGGACGCTGGGATCTGGTCGCGCTGCTCGATCCGGATACGCCACTGCCGGCCACGCATCGACGCGACGTGCTGACGGAAGGCGCGGACACGCCGGCGCACTTGCTCGACGCGCTGCGCTTTGCGCACTGGGCGATCGTGTCGAGTTTTGCCGAACGCGTGCGCGAGTGGCCGCAAGCGCAACTGGCGCAGCTTTACCTGGACCTGGCCACGCCCGGTCTGAGCCCGGCCCGACGCTGGCTGCTGGAGCACGGCCTCGATGCCGAGGCGCGACTGCCACCCCAGCTTTCCGACGACGTCGATACCGCGCAGGCAAATGCGCCAACCCTGCCGCCGCTGGGCCGGCGCCTGTTCGACGCACTGCTGCCGCAGCTGCCCGCCTCGACCGAGGCGCTGGACGATCTGCTGCAGGCCGGCGCCAGCCCGGCCGGCACCGGTTTGCTGGCACAGGCGCTCTCGCGCCTCAACGGCTCGGCCGCGTGTGCCGCGCTGCCGCTGAATTTGCTCGAACGCGGCGCCGATCCGTTCGGCGTCGATGCACGCGACCGCACGCCGCTGCATCTGGCCGTGGTCAACGGCCAGCTGAGCCTGCTGCAGGCGCTGCTGGCGCGCGGCTGCGATCCGAACACGCGCGATCGCGACGGCCGCACGCCGCTGTTCGCTGCGCTGGAACACGGCGCCGACGCGCTGCCGCTGGTGCGCGCGCTGATCGTCTACGGCGCCAATCCCGAGGCCGCCGACAGCAACGGCGAAACCCCGCTGGGGCTGGCGCTGGAACACCCGACTGTCGAGCGCTGGCTCGACTGGCACGACTGGACACGGCCGGCTCGGCCGCTGCGTGCCACCGATCTGCCGGCTGCCGCAGCCGCCGGCGCGCTGCCGACCGTACAGCGGTTGCTGGAACTGGGTTTTGCGGTCGACACACGCGACGACCAGGGCGCCACCGCCTTGCTGCGCGCCTGCGGCGCCGGCCATCGCGAGATTGCCGCCTGTGTGCTCGATGCCGGCGCCGATTCGTCGCTCGCGGCCAGCAGCGGCGTCACCCCCCTGACCGCCGCGGTCGCCGCACGGCGCGATGCGCTGGTTGCGCTGCTGCTGGAACATCAGGTCGCGATCGATCAGCGACTGCCCAACGAAACGACCGCACTGATGGTGGCCGCCGCGCTGGGGCATCCGGAAATCGTCGAGGCCTTGCTCGATGGCGGCGCCGACGTCAACGCGCTGGACGCCAGCGGCCGCAGCGCCCTGCACGCCGCAGCGCAGTTTGGCTTTGAGCATAACGACAGCCTGCGCGCACGCCGGCTGTTCGACGCGCTGCTGAAGCGCGGCGCCGATATCAACCAGGCCGACCGCGAGGGCAAGACGCCGCTGCTGCTGCTGCTCGGCGCGCAGCTGCGGCCTGGCAGCGACTGCGACGCCACGCATATCGGCGCGCTGTTGCCCGTGCTGCTCGATGCTGGCGCGCTGGTCGGGCATGCCGATCAGCGCGGTGTAACCGCGCTGCACGCCTGCGCCATGCATGCCTTGTTACCGCCGGCGCGCGTTCTGCTGTCGCGCGGCGCCGATCGCCTGGCCGCCGATGCATTCGGCCGTACCGCGGCGGATGTGGCGCGCCAGGTGGGCTACATCGACATCGCGCACGAGCTGGCACCGCGTGTCGGTGCGATTCCCAGCGTGCGGCAGACACTGCGCCAGCCGGCGGCGCCGGCGGACTGATCGGCCACTATTCAATCGGCGGATAACTCTGCGGCGGCTGGCGAACCCGCACGTAGCGGTAGCGTACGCCAGGCAGAAATCACCGACGTGGCATCGATCTCGTCGACACGACTGGTTTCCGGCAGGCCGCCGATCACGGTAACGGCACTGCCATGCCCGCTGCGCGGTGCCCACATCGACGGGAATCGTCCGCCGAACAGCACCACTAGCGGACAGCCCACGGCCGCCGCCAGATGTGCCGGCCCGGTATCCACCGAAACCATGCTGTGGGCTATCTCGAGCAACGCTTTGAGTCGACCCAGCGGCAGCACGGCGGTATCGATGCGCAATGAATGGGTTTTGGTCGCGGCAAGCAGCGATTCGATATAACCGGCCTCGGCGGCCGATCCGCAGAACAGGATCTGCGCCTGCGGCAGGCGATAGCTGATCGCCCGCGCCAGTTCGCCCCAGCGCTGCGCTGGCCAGGATTTTTCGTCATCGTCGGCATGCCGTACACCGTTCCAGCGCATGGTGCGCTTGTTCGCCGGCTGCAGCAGCACCAGCGGACGCCCCAGCATGCCCTGCATGCGCAGCCATGCATCGCGATCGTTTCGTTCCGCCGCGGTAACCTTGAGTTGTGGCGCGATCTCGGTGCGCTCTTCGGGCACCGTCTCCGGGTGACTGGCGCGAAAGGCCGCCGGCGTCTGGCTGCCGAAGCGCAGCAGCCAGTCGATCCAGTGCTCGTTCTCGCGCATGGTCATCGGCTGGATGAACTCACAGTGCTCTTTCGGTATGCCGGCGAGCGCCAGCAGCGGGCGCACCTTGGTACTCGCGCGGGGCTCCGGCTCGCAGACGTAGATCGGCGAGTCGCGGAATTTTCGCAGCGCCATCGCCACGCGCCAGCGCGGCGGACTGAACAGCAGCGAGCCGTACTGGCTGCGCAGCGGAATGAATCCGTCCACCTCGGGCTGCGCGGAAAACAGCACCTGCGGCCAGTCGCCCAGGGCCAGCACGTGGCAGGGTTTGCCGTAACGCTGCTGCAGCTTGCGCAGCAAGGGCTGCAGCAAAATCGTGTCGCCCAGACGGCCAAACCGGATGACCACCGGCGTGACAGCAGCCGGCGACAACGATGATCCATCGGCCGACGGAGGATCGAGCGGCGCGGAATGTCTTGCGGTCATAGGCATGACTCCAAGCAACGCTGGGCGGGGTTTGCGGTTGACGGCAGGCGCGTGAATTCCATCCGGAGCCTGCCAGATCCAGGCAATGCTCCCCGAGCCATTCCTTTCTACGCTATATCCACGGCCGGCGCGCATGGCGCCGGTTGGTTCGCTCGGTTCAATCCTCGGCGCTGAGCCGCTTGTCCCTGTCGCGCTGGCGCTCGCGCTCCGCGCCGGGCTCGGCGTCGGCTTCGAACAACTGCTGCAGATCGGCCATGGCGTCGCGACCGCTCTGGATCAGCTTGGTCTCGTCGTCGTAGACCAGCGCCTGCTTTTTCAGCAGGTCTTCGTCGTACAGGCGGAAGCGCTCCACCCGATCGACCGCCAGCTCGTGCGACAGGCCGAGCGCCTCCAGCGTCTTGCGCGTCATTTTGAGGCTGGAGTGAAAGGTCTCGCGCACCGGCTCGTCGACGCCCATGTCCATCAGCCGGAACACGTGCTGGCGATTGCGTGCGCGGGCGACGATCTTCAGATGCGGATACTGCCGCTTGACCAAACGCGCGGTGCGCAGGCTGGTTTCCGGGTCGTCCGTGGCCAGCACGAACACTTCGGCCTTGTCCGCCTGCGCGGCGCGCAGCAGCTCCGGACGGGTCGGATCGCCGTAGAAAATATTGATGCTGCCGAAGCGGCGCGACGCCTCCACCTGTTCGACCGAATGCTCCAGCGCCACGAAGGGAATGCCCTGCGCGCGCAGCACGCGGGCGACGATCTGGCCCATGCGGCCAAAGCCCGCGATGATGACGCGCGGCGTATCGGCATCGATGGTGTCGTATTCGCGCGTGGGCTTTTTCGGCTTGACGTCGAGCATCCGGGCCGCGATCACCACCAGCAACGGCGTCAGTGCCATCGACAGGGTGATCGCCAGCACCAGCGCATCGCGCTGGCCGCCGTCGATCAGCTGCTTTTCGGCCGCCAGCTTCAGCACCACGAAAGCGAACTCGCCGCCGCTGGCCAGCAGCACGATCAGGCGCAAGCTGTCCGAGCGATTGAGGCCGGCCGGCAGCCGCGCCAGCGGCCACAGCAGGACGCTTTTCAGCAGCAGCAGGCCCAGCACCAGCTCCACTATCAGCAGCGGCTGCGACAGCAGCAGCGACAGATCCATCGACATGCCGACGCTGATGAAGAACAAACCCAGCAACAACCCTTTGAACGGCTCGATATGCGATTCCATCTCGTGCCGATATTCCGAATCGGCCAGCAGCACGCCGGCGAGGAACGCGCCCAGCGTGGCCGAAACATGCGCCAGCTCCATGATCAGCGCGGTGCCCATCACCACCAGCAGCGCCGTGGCCGTGGACACTTCCACCGAGTCGGCCTTGGCCACGAAGCGGAACACCGGACGCAACAGATAGCGTCCGCCTACGACCACCGCCACGATGACCCCGACGGTGCTTAGCACACTGTGCGGATCGATACCGTGCGAGGCCGAGGTCGTCGCCAATAGCGGCACCGCGGCGATCAGCGGAATCGCCGCCAGATCCTGAAACAGCAGAATCGAGAAGACCTGCCGGCCATACGCGGAGCCGGCCTCCTTGCGCTCGGCGAGTATCTGCAGGCCGAACGCGGTGGACGACAGCGCCAGGCTGCCGCCGACGATCGCCGCGGCCCGCTCGGTGAGACCGAACAGGAAATAGCCGACCGCGCCGATCGCCAGCGCCGCACTCAGCACCTGCAGCAGGCCAGTGCCGAAGACCGAGCGGCGCATCACCCATAACCGCTGCGGCGACAGCTCCAGGCCGATCACAAACAGCATCAGGACCACACCGAACTCGGAAATCGAGGCCACGCCTTCGGTATCGCTGATCAACCCGAGCAACTGTGGACCGATCGCCACGCCGGCGATCATGTAACCCAGCACCGAACCCAGCCGGAAGCGCTTGGTCAGCGGCACGGCGATGACCGTCGCCAGCAGAAACACCACGGCAGTCTTCAGAAATTGCGAGCTGTCCACGCGTGGGTAACTCCGTTGGATCGATGGCGTTCGATTATTCCACGCGGGTAGCGACCGTGCCGTTTCTGTCGCAATTTTGTACGCAGCCACGAACGGTGCGATCGGAGCTTCAAAAAATCAGGCCCGCACATGGCGGGCCTGATCGGACGGCGTGACATTCAAAGTGCGCGAATTATTTTTTCGGCGCATCCTTCAATCCGCGGTCGATCAGCATCGGTTCGATGCTCGGTGCCTTGCCGCGCCAGTCCTTGTACATCGTGTCGAGATCTTCGGTATTGCCTCGCGACAGTACCATCGCGCGGAAGCGATCGCCGTTCTCGCGGGTCAGGCCGCCGTGCTCTTTGAACCATTCGAAGCCGTCGTCGGCCAGCATCTCGGTCCACAGGTAGGCGTAGTAACCGGCCGCATAGCCGCCGCCCCAGATGTGCGCGAAATAGCTCGAGCGATAGCGCGGCGGCACGTAGCTCAGATCGATCTTGTCGTCCTTCAGTGTCTTTGCCTCGAAGGCGTCGGCATCCTGCTTGGGCGCATCCGCACCGAGCGTGTGCCAGCCCATGTCGAGCAGCGCGGCCGAGACCAGCTCGGTCATGTCGTAGCCCTTGTTGAAGGTGGCGGCCTTCTTGATCTTGTCCACCAACACCTGCGGCATCGGCTCGCCGGTCTTGTAGTTCTTGGCGTAGTTGGCGAACACCTTCGGATCGGATGCCCAATGCTCGTTGAACTGCGACGGAAACTCGACGAAGTCGCGCGCCGTGTTGGCACCCGAGAGGCTCGGGTACTGTGAGTCGGCAAAGATGCCGTGCAGACCGTGGCCGAACTCGTGGAACATGGTGACCACGTCATCGAACGACAGCAGCGCCGGCTGGCCCGCCGCCGGCTTGGTGAAGTTGGCGACGTTGTAGATTACCGGCTTGGTGCCCAACAGCTTGGACTGGGTGACGAAGTTGCTCATCCAGGCGCCGCCGTTCTTGTTGTCGCGCTTGAAGTAATCGCAATAGAACAGCGCCATCGAGGTGCCGTCCTTGTCGAACACCTCGAACACGCGCACGTCCGGCTGATACACCGGGATGTCCTTGCGCTCCTTGAAGGTCAGCCCGTACAGCTGGTTGGCCGCGTAGAACACGCCGTTCTGCAGCACGTTGTCCAGTTCGAAGTACGGCTTGATCTGCGACTCGTCCAGATCGTACTTGGCCTTGCGCACCTGCTCGGAGTAATGCTCCCAGTCCCAGGCAGCGACCTTGAAGCCGCCCTTCTGCTGGTCGATCACCGCCTGGATGTCCTTCGACTCGCGCTCGGCGCGCGCCGTGACGGCCGGCACCAGATTCTGCATGAACTTGATCGCCGCATCCGGCGTCTTCGCCATCTGGTCGTCCAGCGTCCACGCGGCGTAGTTCGGATACCCGAGCAACTTGGCTTGCTGGGCACGGATCTGCGCGATGCGTTCGATCATGTCGCGGGTGTCGTTGGCGTCGCCCTTCTCGGCGCGATTCCACGAGGCATTGAACAGCGCTTCGCGCGTGGCGCGATCGTTGATGTCCTGCAGCGCGGGCTGCTGAGTGGTGTTCTGCAGCACCACGACCCATTTGCCGTCGACCTTGCGCTCTTTCGCGGCACCAGCTGCCGCGGCGATGTCGGCGTCGGACATGCCATCGAGCTTGGACTTGTCGTCCACCACCAGCGCGCCGGCCTTGGTCGCCGCCAGCAGCTTGTTGCTGAACTGCGTGCTGAGGGTGGACTCCTCCTTGTTGAGGTCCTTGAGCTTGGCCTTGTCGGCATCGGACAGCTTGGCGCCGCCGCGGACGAAATTCTTGTAGGTCACCTCGACCAGGCGCAGCGACTCGGGATCGAGCTTGAGCGAATCGCGCTGGTCGTATACCGCCTGCACGCGGGCGAACAGCTTGCTGTTGAGGGTGATCGCGTCGCGATGGGCGGCCAGCTTAGGCGCTTCTTCTTCCTCGACCTTCTGCAGCGTGTCGCTGGTATTGGCCTGGGCCACGCCTTCGAACGCCATCATGGCGCGAGTCAGCAGCGCGCCGGATTTCTCCATCGCCACGTAGGTGTTTTCGAAGGTCGGCGCATCGGGGTTGTCGGCGATCTTCTCGATCTCGGCCAGGTGCTGCTTCATGCCCTCTTCGATCGCCGGCTGGTAATCGGCCTCGGTGATCTTGTCGAACGGCGGGGCCTGGAACGGCAGCGTGCTGGCGGCGAAAAACGGATTGCTCGCGGTCGCGGCGGGCGCCGGCGCGGCGGCAGTGCTGGCGTGCGCCACCGTGGCGCTGGCCGCGGGCTGCTTGCCACTGTCGTCGGACGACGGCGAGCAGGCGGTCAGGGCCATTGATGTAGCGATAACGATCATGCGAAGACGAAGCATCGAGTTTCCCCAAGTGTTGTGCAGGATAACGCGTCCAAAGAACAGGTGGACGATAGTCGGCTATCGACTCTAACGATTTCGGCCCGGTTCTTCCAAGGGCCGAAAGTCAGGGGCCTTGATGGCGCGACGCCGAATGTCCTCGCGGCCGACGCTAGGCGCGCCAACTCCCCCGATGGGTCACCGCCGGCGCAACGCTGGATCGTCGACTCGATGAAAGACTCGTCGGCGCTCAGGCCGAGCGCATGTCGCGCAGCTGCCACGCGCTGCCGATCAGCAGGTTCAGCCGCTGCCGCACCACGCTCATCGGCAGCGTGGTGAGCAGCTCCACGTCGATGTGCAGATCGCTGACCTTGGCATTCACTTGGGCCTGCGGATCGGTTTCTGCCAGATTGCCGTCGACCGCGTCGGGATCGGGCTGCGCCGCACGCCAGCGGTTGAACAGATCCGCATCGCGCAATGCCTGCTGCAATGCCGTAGCGAAGTCGTCCGGGCCGGCGCCGCTGTAGGAAAACCGAGGATCGTTGCCGCGCGCCTTGGCGAGATCGGCGATGGACAGGTAGTAGTGGCTGCGGGCCATGGTATCTCCGGCGAGGTACTTTTGAGTTGAACAAAGCTTAGGTTGCGCTCCGTCATCGAAGCACGCGGCATGTGAAGCTCAGCCCAAGGCAACCACCGCGGCCTGCAAATGCGTCGCCGCCTGCTCGGGCGCCAGGTTGTGCGGCAATACACCGAGGCAGGGCACCGGCATCAGCTCGCGCAGCGTAGCCAGATTTTCGTCCAGCGCCAGCATGTGGGGATCGATCGTGTTGCCGATCCAGCCCAGCAGCTGGCAGCCATCGGTCTGGATGACGCGCGCGCTGAGCAGGGCGTGATTGAGGCAGCCCAGGCGCAGACCGACCACCAAGATCACCGGCAGCTGCCACTCCTTGGCGATATCCGCCGCCGACAACTCCGGCGCCAGCGGCACCAGCCAGCCACCGACGCCCTCGACCACGACGCGTCGATGGTTTTCACGCAGTTGATCGAAGGCGAAACGCAGCGGCGACAGGGATATCGCCACACCCTCGTGCGCCGCGGCCAGATGCGGCGCCATCGGCTCGCTCAACGCCATCGGATTGATCAGGTCGTAATCGACAGCCATGCTGCTCGCCGCCTGCAGCGCCAGCGCATCCTCGTTGCGCAAACCTTGCGGCGTCGATTCGCAGCCGCTGGCCACCGGCTTCATGCCGCAGGTGGTGTGACCGGCCTCGCGCAGGGCGTGTATCAGGGCACAGGCGGCGTGCGTTTTGCCGATGCCGGTATCGGTGCCGGCGATGAAAACAGCGGAATGACTCACGCGATGACTCCATGGAGGTAATACCGCCGGGCGGCACGCAGCCGCGGCACGGTCGGCATCGGTAAAAAACACCCGGCGACGTCGACAGCCGGGCCAGGCTTGCGGCGAAAACGGATATCCGTTCGATCAGTGGCTACGCCATCGCCAGCGCCGGGCATAATACGGTTCTTTAGCGTGCAGACACCCGCCATGTTCGAAACCACCACGACCACCTATGCCAGCAAGCGCGAACAGTACGACGATCTGGTACAGCAGGCGCGCGGCCTGATGCTGGGGGAAAGCAACATGATCGCCAACGCCGCCAACTTCAGCGCGCTGGTCTTCAACAGCCTGCCCGAGGTGAACTGGGCCGGGTTTTATCTCTTCGACGGCAGCGAGCTGGTCGTGGGCCCGTTCCAGGGCAAGCCGGCCTGCATACGCATTGCGCTGGGACGGGGCGTATGCGGAACGGCCGCGCAGGATCGACAAACCCAGCTGGTGCGCGACGTGCACGCGTTCGAGGGCCATATCGCCTGCGATGCCGCCTCGCAGTCGGAAATCGTCGTACCGCTGGTCAAAGCGGACGGCACCCTGCTCGGCGTATGGGACGTCGACAGCCCGGTGATCGAGCGCTTCGACGACGACGACCGCGCCGGCATGGAAGCGCTGTGCGCGGCGTTCATGGAAACCCTACCGCGCTGATACCGCACCATGCGGCGCCGCTCGATCAGCGCGCGCCGAGAACCCGCGGCTGGCGCAGCAGCGTCATCACCGCCTCGCGCGCCTCGTCCACGCCGGTGCCGGCCGAGGACGAGAAAATCTGCGCCGTGGCATGCAGCCCCTCAGCCGCGAATTGCTTGCGCAGCGTCGCCAGCGCCTGCATGGCCTGATTGCGCGAGAGCTTGTCGGCCTTGGTCAGCAGCAGATGGCACGGCAGCTGGGTACCCAGACAGAACTCGAGCATCTGCCGGTCGAACTCCTTCAGCGGGTGGCGAATGTCGACGATCAGCACCAGCCCGCGCAGGCTTTGGCGCTGATGCAGGTAGGCATCGATCTCCAGCTTCCAGTGCTCGCGCATCTCCAGCGGCACCTTGGCATAGCCGTAGCCGGGCAGATCGATCAGACGCAGATCCAGCGGCGGCTGGCCGTTGGCCGGATCCGCTCGCGACCCCGATACCTCCTTCGGCGGCGGTCGCTCCTGCGCTTCCTGCGCTCGCAGCACTGGCACATCCTTGTGCGGCGGCAAGCTGAAAGCCACCATCTGCTGCGTGCGGCCGGGCGTTTTGGAGGTGCGCGCCAGCCCCTTGTGATTGGTCAGCGCATTGAGCGCGCTGGACTTGCCCGCGTTGGAGCGTCCGGCGAACGCCACTTCGGCGCCCTGATCGGCGGGCAATTGACTGATGCGATGGGCAGCGAGCATGAACTGCGCGCCTTGTAAGGGATTGGACATGGGAATGGTTTGACCAAGGGACGGTGGCACAGGGATAATTCTTGAGTTACTGCCTGATGCAAGCCGAATGGCGGCGATCCGCGGCGGTGTTCGCAAGTTTCTCGGGAGTCCAGTGTATGAGTTTTCGGTCCGCCGGTTTTCGCAGCGCTGTTCTCGGCTCCGCCACCGCTCTCGCATTTGCCCTGTCTGCCGGCGTGGTGATGGCCCAGGCCGATGCGCCGAAGCCAGCTGCTTCCACCACGGCGGCCAAGCCTGCCGTCGCCGGCACCGCAGTGAAACCCGCTGCCGCAGCGAGCGCCGATAACGCAGCCACAGCCGCCACCACGCCACCGTCGGCCAGCACGGCAGCGGCGCCCGCCGCCGTCGTGGCTGTCAAACCCGGCGACGCAACCGTCGGCCAGGGCAAGGCCGCCGTCTGCGGCGCCTGCCATGGACTCGATGGCAACTCCAGCGATCCGCAATATCCGAAGCTGGCCGGCCAGAGCGAGGCCTACATCGCCCATCAGCTGGCGAACTTCAAATCCGGCAAGCGCCAGAACCCGATCATGCTCGGCATGGCCACGCCGCTGTCGCCACAGGACATGCAGGACATCGGCGCCTACTTCGCCAGCAAGACTTCGCTGCCCGGCGTGGCCGACCAAGCGCTGGTCGATCACGGCCAGACGCTGTTCCGCGAAGGCGACGCCACGCGCGGCATTCCCGCCTGCATGGCCTGTCACAGCATCGACGGCCGCGGCAACCCGGGCGCCATGTATCCGCAGCTCACCGCCCAACACGCGCAGTACATCCAGGCCAAGCTGAAGGCGTGGCACGACGGCACCAGCTGGGGCGACGACGCGCACTCGCAGATCATGCCGGCGATCGCGCAGAAGCTCGACTCCAACGACATCGCCGCGCTGGCCAGCTATGTCGAGGGGCTGCACAGCGCCCAGCCCACCGCGGCGCCTGCGACCCCCTGATTGTCGATGCTGGCGCGGAACGGGCCGAACTCGCGTCGACGCTGGCGGTCTGAGTTCCATTCGGTTTTTGCGATTCACTCAATTCACGGCCGCCCCCGGCGTCGCTCCCCTTCCGTTCCGAGGTTCTCATGCTGAAGCGTTTACCGTTCCTGTGCGCCGCCCTGCTCGCACTTGCCGCCTGCAGCCACGACGGCGACAACAGCGCGGCGGCGCCCGTTGCATCGACCACCGCAGCCAGCGCGGCCGCTGCAAGTACCGCTCCGACGCCGGCCAGCACCGCGCCCGCACCTTCGGCCAGCGCTGCACCGGCCGCCAGCGCCTCGACGCCCGCGACCGCCGACGAAAAACCGGCGAAGCCGGCCGCACCGTTCGTCGATGACGGCAAATGGGTCGAGGGCAAGAACTATTACCTGGTCGATCCGGCGCAACCGACCAGCCATCCGGGCAAGGTCGAGGTGACCGAGGTCTTTTCCTACGCCTGCCCAGCCTGCAATTCGTTCCACACTACGATGGACCAGCTGGTCAAGAGCCTGCCGTCGAATGCCGTGGTCGTTTACCTGCCGGCCTCGTTCCGTCCGGACGAAAACTGGCCGCTGTTCCAGCGCGCTTTCTATGCCGCCCAGGCGCTGGGCGTCGCCGACAAGACCTATGACGCGATGTTCGATGCCGCCTGGAAGACCGGCGAACTGGCCACCTACGACCTGCAGGCCGGCAAGCCCAAGCCGCACGAGGCGTGGCCCACCCTGGACGACGTGGCCAAGTTCTATGCCAAGTACGGCGTCGACCCGAAGCAGTTCGTCGGCGTCGCCAACTCGTTCAGCATTAACACGCAAATGAAGCGCGCCGACGACGAGCTCAAGGCGCTGGGTGTCGACAGCACGCCGACCCTCGTGGTCAACGGCAAATACCGGCTGACCCCGAAAGACGCCGGCGGCCTGCCGCAGACCATCGAGCTGGTGCAGTGGCTGGTCGCCAAGGAAACGGCCGGCAAGTAATCACTCGCGCAACTTTGATCGCCCCAATCCGAACGACGCTGGCTGCGGCCACCACGCAAGAGAGAAGCCCATGCTGAAGCGATTTTCCCATCTGCGCCTGCTCGCCCTGCTCGGCGGCCTGCTGCTGACCAGCGCCTGCGGCGCACAATCCAACTCGACGGCCGCGGCGCCGTATACCGAAGGCGCCCAGTACGTGACGCTGCCTGCGCCGAACCAGCTCTACAGCGCCGAGGGCAAGGTCGAGGTGGTCGAGGTGTTTTCCTACGGCTGCATCCACTGCGCGCATTTTGCGCCGATCGCCGAAAAGCTGCGCAAAGAGCTTCCGCCCGGCGTGGTGTTCAAGCTGATGCCGGCCCCGTTCAGCGCCGAGTGGCTGCCGTTTGCGCGCGCCTATTACGCCGCCAAGCAGCTAGGCGTGGTTGACCGCACGCATCAGGAGCTTTTTGCGGAGAAGTTTGGGCAGAATTATCCGATCAACTCGATGGACGAGCTGGCCGATTTCTATGCCAAGCAAGGCGTCAACCGCGATGAATTTATGCGCATCGCGACCTCCGACGAAGTCACCGACAAGATGAAGAGCGATCTGGCGCTTATCCAGAAATGGCAGGTCGACGGCACGCCGACGCTGGTCGTCGACGGCAAGTACCGCGTGACCGGCGCCAAGGATATGGATGAACTTGCGGCGGTCGCGCTTTGGCTGGCCAAGCGCGAGTTGGGAAGCAACAAGAAGTAATCTCCGATGCCTGAAGCGTCGAAGCCGACGGAGCGGCTGGCATGGTGTTCACGTCGGGTACGTCATGCTTCGCGCGGTGGCTGGCCAGCAGGACTCTGCGCTGTTTGCTCGCCGAACCACCGCCTTCCTTCCCCGTGTAGTGTGCTGCAATGAATCGCGCCGCCAGTCCCCCTGCTGCACCTGCCGAGCGCCGCCTGCGCCTGTTGAGCTGCAATATTTTGGCTGGCGCCAGCGTGCAGCGTTACAGCGAATACGTCACGCGCAGCCTCACCGCCGTGCTGCCTGGGCGCAGCAAGATGGACAACCTCGACCGGCTGGCCGAGGTGCTGCCGCAGTTCGACGTGATCGGATTGCAGGAAGCCGACGCCGGCAGCCTGCGCTCGGGCTTTCTCAACCAGACCCGCTACCTCGCCGAAACCTCCGGCATGCCGTTCTGGAGCCACCAGCCGAATCGCCCGATGGCGCGACTGGCGCATTCGGCCAACGGGCTGATCAGTCGGATGGAACCGAGCTCGGTGCTGGACTATCCGCTGCCCAGCCGCATCCCCGGCCGCGGCGCACTGCTGGCGCGGTTCGGCGAAGGCGACGGCGCGCTGGCGGTGATGGTGGCGCACCTCTCGTTGAGTGCGCCGGCGCGGGCAAAACAACTTGGGTTTATCGCCGAGTTGCTGCAGGATTTTCCGCACGCGGTGCTGATGGGCGATCTCAATACCGAGCCGCACAGCGCGGAGATGCATTACCTGTTTTCCAAGTGCGGCCTGCAGCCGCCAGCGCAGTCCACCCCAACCTTTCCCAGCTGGAAGCCGCGGCGGGCGCTGGATCACATCCTTACAACGGCGGCGATCCAGTTGGACAAGACCTGGACGCTGCCGCAGGCTTTCTCCGATCATCTGCCCATCGCGGCGGAGATTAGGCTGCCTGCGCACGTCGGCACCGCGACGCAAGGACGCCACCGATGAACCGCCTGCCCATTCGAAACCTTCGCACAATAACCCGCACGAGCACGAGTGCATGACGTCCTCATCGAATCCCGCCGGCTGGTCGCGCAAGACGCTGCCTTGGCTGCTGCTGATCATCGTCGGCGTACTCGCCGCTGCGCTGCGCTACGGCATGGTCGAACCCAGCGCCGTCGTGCAGCTGTGCGAAAACGGACATGCCCCGTGGTGGTGCAGCACGCGTCAGGCCATCGTGGTCGGCTTTCTGAGCAATGGCTTCGGTATCGCTGCCCTGATTGCCGCGGCGCTGTCACTGCTGTGGAAGCAGCCGTGGGCGGCATGGCTGGCCGCAGCGTTCGGTGCTTTTGCGCTGGAAATGTACTGCTTCGAGGCAGGCGCGCTGGCGCTGCTGATCGGGTGCCTACGCCTGCTGCGGATTCAGGCGCAGCTGCTGCCGCGCCTGTCGCCAGCCGACTAGCACCGGCGCGGCAATCGCCGAGTTCAAGAGCAGCCAGAGCCAGGCCACCGGCATCACGCCAGCCTCCTGCAGCACCACCACAGCGGCAAGTATCGGCAGGCATGCCGCCAAAAAGCGCTCCTCGACCATCGGCATCCTCGCCTCATGCCGATCCGACAGCAGCGCCATCAGGGCGTAGCCAATACACGGCAGCGCGAACAGGCCTAGCGGAAAATCGCGATAGCGCCCGTCGAACACCTGCAGCAAGTCGAAGTACGTCAACAGGAATAGCCATCCAAACCGCAGCCACGCCGACGGCCTCATCGGCGGCGTGAAGCCTGCCAGACGCGCCGCGATCCAACGCGCCAGCTGCAGCGCGGTTGCCAGAGCCGCCACGCAGGCGGCGATCGACAGCGCCCACTCCACCGTGTTGCTGCAGGCAAACCACATCTGCCGCGCTTGCCAGGCCAGCGCGCAGCCGCTGGCAGATCCCAGCAGCATCAGCGCAAGCCAACCGCGTTTGCGGTTCCAGCGTCGGCGCCAACTGCCTGCCAGCAAGAAAACGATCGCACCGACCGCGCCGGCCAACCAGCCGTAGGCCCAATGCGGCTCTTCGGTCACCGGGCCCTGCATCGGAAATTTCGGTTTGGCATTGACGTCGAAGATGCCCCAGTAGCCGCCCACCGTACCTTCGAGAACCCGTTGCCACGGCTGGTCGAATGCCGCGAATACGTTGTAAGGCATGCGGGCGGTCGTCGCGTAACGCATGAACTCGCGCAGGTAACGCGCCTCGTCGACCACGCTCGCCTGCACGCCCTGTCGCGGACGTCCTTCGCTGGGCCAGCCGGTCTCTCCGATCATTATTTGACGCCCGGGAAAGGCGCGCTCGACTCGCGCTGAAACCTCCTCCACGTGCTGCACAGCCAGCGGCGACGGCACCGGCTTGTCTTCCCAGTAAGGCAAAATGTGGATAGTGATGTAGTCGACCGACGAGGCCAGCTCGGGATGGCGCAGCCAGAATTCCCACACGTCCGCGTAGGTCACCGGCACGCTGACGGCCGCTTTCACCTCGCGCAGATAGCCGGCTATCTGCGCCGAGGAAAGCTCACCGCGCAGCAGCACTTCGTTGCCGACGATAATGCCGCGGATGGCCTGCGGATTCGCCTTCGCCGCCGCGATGCCGAGCCGTATCTGCTCATCGTTCAACGTGGGATTGCGGCTGAGCCAGATGCCCATCAGCACTTTCATGCCATGCCGCGCCGCGATCTCCGGCACCGCGCTCAGGCCCTGCCCCTGCGAATAGGTGCGCACGCAGTCGAAACGCTGCGACAGCATGCGCATGTCCGCGTCGACCCGCTCAGGGCTGATGAAGGCTTTGGGATCGAGTGGCGACTCGCCGGCACGGCGGAAGGGACCGTAGGACACGCAGGCGATGCGCGATGACGGCGCATCGGGCAGCTCGACCGGCCTGCCGATCGACCACCACCACCAGGCGCCCGCCGCAGCGGCAAGCAAGAGCAATAGCCAAGTGAGTCCGTGCCGGCGATGCGTGGGCGAGGGCTCTGGAGGCATGCCGAATCCATCTCGTATAAACGGTATAAGCGTGCGAGTTTAGCAGGCCCGTGCGGGCTCACTAATCTTGCGATGCCCGCCATCGTGAACCGCGCTGTCATGCGCCGTCGGGGCATCCACTACACTGGCGGTCGAACGATTGCAGGAGTTCCCATGTTCGTCGCTACTGTGCCTAGGCGCATTTCGATTGCCGGTTTATTGCTGAGCCTCACCATGCTTTTGGGCGCTTCGTCCGCGCATGCGGTCGAGCCATCGGACGCGCAGCGCGCCGCGTTCAAGCAGGCTTATGCCAGCGCCCAGCAGCAGGGCGGCGACGACTGGCGCCAGCTGGCCAGCGGCCTGCGCGATTACCCGCTGTATCCCTACCTGCAAGCTGCCGCGCTGGAGCACGATCTCAAGCAGGACGACCTTGCCACGGTGCAGGCCTACATCAAGCAATACCCGGACTGGATTCCCGCCGCCGACCTGCGCCGCGATTTTCTGCTGGAACTGGCGCGACGGCAGGACTGGAACGATTTCCTGGCCCTCTATCAGCCCAATCTCGGCGACACGCTGACCTGCGATGCGCTGCAGGCGAAACTGTCGCGCGGCGCCACACTGGATTTCGATCGCGACCTGGCCGACCTGTGGAGCAAGCCCAGCCTGCCCGACGCCTGCGATCCGGTATTGAGCGCGGCAAACGATCAAGGCCTGTTGACCAGCACCCGACTGTGGTCGCGTATCGATCGCGCTGCCGACGCGGGACAGCCCGGCACCATAAGCAAGCTGGCCGGCTGGCTGCCGCAAGGCGATCGCGCGACCGCCCAGCAGCTTGCGCAGGCCTTGCGCGATCCCGCCTCAGCGGTTGCCGCGGCAGCCAGCTGGCCGGACACGCTGCGCACGCGCGAAGCGGCCACCCTGGCGCTGACGCGGCTGGCGCGACGGCAGTCCGCCAGCGCCGACACGGGCTGGCAAAACCTGCAGACGCATTTCAGTTTCAGCCCGTCGCAGCGCGATCAGATCCTGCGCACGCTGGCGCTGTTTCATGCCACCGACTTCGACGAAAACGCGCTGACCCGCCTGATCGACCTGCCCGCCGCCGCGCAGAGCGACAGCACGCGCGAGTGGCGCGCGCGCATCGCGCTGGCGCAGCAGGACTGGAACGCCGTGCTGGACGCGATCGCGGCAATGAGCGACGCCCAGAAAGCCGACGGCGAGTGGCGCTACTTTCGCGCCCGTGCGCTGGCCGCGCTGAACCGCAGCAGCGAAGCGCAAGCCGTGTTCGGCGCGTTGGCGAAGGAGCCCACCTTCTTCGGCTTCATGGCAGCCGACAAACTCAACCAGCCCTACGCCATCTGCCCGCTGCAGCTGGCCGGCGATCCGCAGCGCGAGCAGGCGCTGCTGGCCCGGCCGGGGCTGCTGCGTGCCTTCGAGCTTTACGTCGTCGGCCTGCCCAAGCTGGCCCGGCGCGAGTGGTCACGCGCGCTGCAGGGCGACGACCAGAGCACGCTTCGACTGGCCGCCGATCTGGCCAACCAGCGCGGCTGGTACGACCGCGCGGTGTTCAGCCTCAGCAGCGGCGACGCGCTGCGACTCTACGACCTGCGCTTTCCGCTGGCCAGCCAGGACGGCGTGGTACCGCAGGCCGAACAGGCCGGCATCGAGCCGGCCTGGGCCTACGGCATTTTGCGCGCGGAAAGCGCGTGGATGACCGATGCGCGCTCCGGCGCCGATGCACGCGGACTGATGCAGCTGGTGCCGGGCACCGCTGCCATGGTGGCGCGCAGCAATGGACTCAACTGGAACGGCGGCGATTCGCTGTACGACCCGACGGTCAACATCACCCTGGGCACGCGCTATCTCGCCCAGCTGGCCGGCCGCTACAACGGCGCGCCGTGGCTGGGCAGCGCCGCCTACAACGCCGGCCCGAACAAACTTGACCAGTGGCTGGCTGCACGCGGCACGCTGACGCCGGACGTGTTCGTCGCCACCATGCCGTACAAGGAAACCCGCGAGTACGTGGCGCGCGTGATGGCCTTCAGCGTGATCTACGACTGGCGCCTCAACGGTAACGCCGTACCGCTGGCTACCCGCATGAGCCCGATTGGACAGACGTACGAGCTGCCCAACGCGATGACGGTGAAGCGCTCCATCGACTGCCCGGCCAGCGCGGTCATCGACAAACCGGAGAGCACGCCGGCGCCCATTCCCGCCCCAGCGCCGGCCGTCACGCCCGTAGGGGCGTCATCCACACCCGGCGCGTCACCGTGAAGCGCCATACTTGATGACGTCGTCCATCCCTTTCGAGACATAGCAGGATCCAGCCCCATGGCCGCACAGAAAATCGTCATCCTCGGCGGCACCGGTTTCGTCGGTAGCCATCTCGTCCCCCGACTCGCCGCCGATGGCCACCACGTCGTGATGCTTAGCCGCAACCGCGAGCAGCATCGCGCGCTGGGCGTACTGCCCACCGTCGTCGTTCGCACCGCGGACGTCTATAACGACGAGGTGCTGCGCAAGGAATTCACCGGTGCCGATGCGGTGATCAACCTCGTCGGCATTCTCAACGCCGGCGGCCCGCACAGCTTCCAGCGCGCGCACGTGGAACTGACCAAACGCGTGATCGCCGCCTGTCATGCCAGCGGCGTCGCGCGCCTGCACCAGATGAGTTCGCTGAAGGCCGGCCAGGGGCTGTCGCAATACTTGAAAACGCGCGGCGAAGCCGAATCGCTGGTCAAGGCATCCTCGCTCGAATGGACCATCTACCAGCCCAGCGTGATCTTCGGCCCGGGCGATGGCCTGGTAAGCCGATTCGCCTCGTTGCTGAAAAAACTGCCGGTGTTTCCGCTGGCTCGCGCCAAGTCGCGAATGGCGCCGACCTACGTCGGCGACGTCGGCGAAGCCATCGCCCGCTGCGTCGCCAGCGACAAGCTCGGCAAACGCAGCAGCTTCGAACTCTATGGCCCCGAAGTGCTCACCCTCGGCGAGATCGTGCGCAAGATCAGCGACACTGCCGGCCTCAAGCGCACCATCATCGCGCTGCCCGACAGCCTGGGCCGCCTGCAGGCGCAGGTCGCCGGCCTGCTGCCCGGCAAACCCTTCTCACTCGACAACTTTCTGTCGCTGCGCACCGACTCCGTCGGCAAGACCGACGGCTACGCCACGCTCGGCATCGTGCCGCAACCCTTCACCCCCTGGCTGCCGCGGCTGATCCACGGTTCGCCGCTGCAAAACCGGTTGAACCAGGCACGCGCCGCCCGGCGATAGACCCGCGAGGATCGTAGGTTGGGATGAGCGCCAGCGAATCCCAACGCGGTGCGGGCGAAGGTGTTGGAGTTCGCTTCCGCTCACTCCAACCTACGGCGCTTTTTCGGATGAAACCTATGCGCATGGCAAACCCTTCATCATGCAAACCTATCTAGTCGGCGGCGCGGTTCGCGATGCCCTGCTCGGGCGACCGGTGGTCGATCGCGATCACGTGGTGGTCGGCGCGACGCCCGACGAATTGCTTGCGCAGGGCTACCGGCCGGTCGGCAAGGATTTCCCGGTATTTCTGCACCCGCGCAGCGGCGAGGAGTACGCGCTGGCGCGGACTGAGCGCAAAACCGGCCGCGGCTATCACGGTTTCGTGTTTCAGGCCGACGCGACGGTGACGCTGGAACAGGATCTTGCACGACGCGACCTCACCATCAATGCGATCGCGCAGGACGAGCACGGCGCGCTGACCGATCCGTATCACGGCGTGCGCGATATCGAGGCGCGCGTGCTTCGCCACGTGTCCGAGGCGTTCGTCGAAGACCCGGTGCGCGTGCTGCGGGTGGCGCGTTTCGCCGCGCGCTTCGCATCGCTGGGTTTCGCCGTGGCCGATGAAACGTTGGCGCTGATGCGGCAGATGGTGCGCGACGGCGAGGTCGATCACCTCGTACCCGAACGCGTATGGGCGGAAACGCGCAAGGCGCTGGCCGAGCCGCAGCCCTCCGCGTTTTTGCGCGTACTGCGTGCATGCGGCGCGCTCGCCGTGCTGTTTCCCGAAGTCGACGCGCTCTACGGCGTGCCGCAGCGGGCGGAGTTTCATCCCGAGATCGACACCGGCGTGCATCTGGAAATGGTGCTCGATGCCGCGGCGCGTATCGCGCCAGGCAACGACATTGCCGGCTTCTGCGCGCTCACGCACGACTTGGGCAAGGCGCTGACGCCGGCAGGTGAACTGCCGCGCCATGTCGGCCACGAGCATCGCGGCGTGGCGCCGCTGCGCGTGCTGGCCGAGCGACTGAAGGTGCCGACCGAGCACGCGGCGCTGGCCGAACAGGTATGCCGCGAACATCTCAACGCCCATCGCGCCTTCGAGCTGAAGCCGGCCACGGTACTGAAGCTGCTGAGCGCACTGGATGCGTTGCGCAGGCCGGCAAGGCTTGAGCTTTTTCTTGCGGCCTGCGAGGCCGACAAGCGCGGCCGGCTGGGCCACGAAGACGATGCCTATCCGCAGGCCGACTACCTGCGCACTGCCCGCGCCGCCGCGGCGGCGATCGACGCCAGCGGCTTCATCGCGCAGGGACTGGTCGGCCCGGCGATCGGCGCGGCGATGAACGCGGCCCGCATCGAGGCGATCGCGCTAGTGAAAACTGAACATTCGTAAAAGCTGCGCGTTGTATAAAGTCTGGATAAATGGCGCCCGGAACGCGCGCTGACCGATTGGTTTTCATTTTCTGGAGTTACCGGTGCCGCGAGCTTTCACCACGGTCTCACCCATGCGTCAGCGTTTCCGTCCGCTGCTGTGGCTGGCCATCACCTTTATTGCGATCGCGCTGGTGACCCGCGTGGCACTGCTGGTGATGTCCGGTGCCGACGTATCGCATAGTCCGCTGAACTTGCTTTACAGCTTCGGCGTGGGCCTGGGCTACGACCTGATCACGTTTATCTACGTGGCGTGGCCGATGGTGCTGTTTCTGTGGCTGGTGCCGGCGCGACGAGCGCGGATTTCCGGTGTCGGACAGTGGCTGCTTTACCTGCTGGGCATGGCGCTTTTGTACGCGGCCTGCCTGGGTCTGGTGTTTTTGCGCTGGCACGTGCACGTGCACGAGTCGTGGCCGCTGGTGATCCTGTTTCTGTTTTTCCTGCCCATGCCCGCGCTGGCGTATTCAGGGCGCAGCGGCCAGTGGGCGATGTACCTGATGGGGCTGGCGCTGCTCTACGGACTGCTGTTCGTGGCGGCGTGCGAGCTGGTGTTCTGGAACGAATTCAGTGTGCGCTTCAACTTTATCGCGGTGGATTATCTGGTCTACACCACCGAGGTCATCGGCAATATCCGCGAGTCGTATCCCATCTTCACCTGGCTCGGCCTGCTGGTGATCGCGACCCTGGTGTTGTTCGCGCTGAGCAGGCGCGGCCTGCGCACGCGCGACGACGGCAGTCGTTTCTGGCAGCGCGGCAGCGTGGCGCTGCTGTGGCTGGTGCTGACGGTGGCATCCCTGTTTGCCGTCAACGGCGGCATGAAGGATCAAACCCGCAACAGCTACGTCAACGAGCTGGCCGGCAACGGCATCTACCAGTTTTTCGCCGCGTTCCGCAGCTCGCATCTGGACTACGCCAAGTTCTATCGCACCCTGCCCGACGACAAGGCCTTCGGCATTCTGCGCGAGCAGCTGAAGACGCCCGACGCCACGTTCGTCAGCCGCGATCCACAGGACCTCACACGCGAGATCCGGCACAGCGGCAACGAGAAGCATCTCAACGTGGTGCTGATCAGCGTGGAGAGCCTTTCGGGCGATTACCTGGGGACGTTCGGCAACAAGGAAAATCTCACGCCATATCTGGATTCGCTGGTCGGCCAGAGCGTGTTCTTCGACAACCTCTATGCCAACGGCACGCGCACCGTACGCGGGCTGGAAGCGCTGTCGCTATCGGTACCGCCTACGCCGGGCGACTCGCTGATCCGCGAACACCGCAACGAAAATCTGTTTTCGCTGGCCGACATCTTCAACGATCGCGGGTACCAGTCGGACTTTGTCTACGGTGGCTACGGCTACTTCGACAACATGAATTATTTCTTCAGCCACAACGGCTATCGCACGGTCGACCGCGGCGACATTCCCAAGGATGCGCCGATCCACAGCCAGAACGTGTGGGGCGTGTCGGACGAGGATCTGTATACGCTGGCGCTGCAACAGATGGACGACATCCACAACGATGGCAAGCCGTTCTTCCTGCACATCATGACCACCTCCAACCACCGGCCGTATACCTACCCGGCTGGCCGCGTATCGCAGGTCAGCCCGTCGCGGCCCGGTTCGGTGGCATACACCGACTGGTCGATCAAGGACTTCATCGAGCGAGCGCGCAGCAAGCCCTACTTCGACAACACCGTGTTCGTCATCACCGCCGATCACTGCGCCTCCAGCGCCGGCAAGACCACGCTTCCGATCAACCATTACCACATCCCGCTGTGGATCTATTCGCCGAAGAATTTTCCACCGCAGCGCGTGCATCAGTGGATGGGCCAGCTGGATATTCCGCCGACCGTGCTGGGCATGCTCAACTTCAGCTACCGTACGCGCTTCTTCGGCCAGGACGTGTTCGCGATGCCGCCGAACGAGGGACATGCGCTGCCGGGTACCTACGAAAAGCTCGGCTATCTGCGCGACAACGCGCTCACCGTGCTGGAGCCCCAGCGTAAGCTGGAGCAGTTCACGCCGGACTACGCCACCGGTGACGCCACGCCGATCAATCCACAGAACCAGACCCTGATCGATCAGGCGGTGGCGTATTACCAGGTCGCCAGCGAACAGTTCCGGCGCGGCCAGCTGGCGCATCGTCCCAGCGATTCGACGCCGGTAACGCCCTTGCCGGCCCCACCAACGTTACCGGCGAAACCGGACATGGCGCCAGCCCCGGCTACCAGCGCCAGCAAAGTTCCCACCGGCACGTAAGCGTCATGGCATCATCCTGCGGCAAGTTCGAGCCGCAGGATGATCGGCAAGGCAAGTGCGACGTCATCCGTCCAATGCCATCAGACGTCTCAACGTCTTCATGTCTGTCTGACCAGGGGCCTCTTCAGATGTTGCAGCATCGTCCCTTTGTGCGGCTCTTCGCCGGCCTGTGCCTGATCTGGTTGACGCTGAATCTGCCGCTGCTGCTGAACATCCGCGTGCTGCCCTGGGACGCGATGATTTCGTCCTATCCGACCGTCTATTTCAACGCGCATAGCCTGCGTATGGGCCTGTGGCCCTGGTGGAATCCGTATATCTATTCAGGCTACCCGCAGATCGCCGATCCCCAGGGCATGCTGTTTTCGCCGCTGCTCATGGCATGGATGCTGCTGCGCAGGGCGCCGGGCGCCAGCTGGTTTGCATGGGGCGTGCTGCTGCACTTGCTCATGGGCGGCACCGCCATGCTCGCCCTGTTGAAGCGCTCTGGTGCGAATGCTTTTGGCGCGCTCGTTGGCGCCACGGTGTTCATGGCCGGTGGCGTCGCCGCCTCGCGCATGGAACATACGCCGATCCTACTGGCCTACGCGTATGCGCCGTTGGTGCTGCTGGTACTGCGGCACTTCCTCCAGGCGCCGGACTGGCGCCGCGGACTGCTGCTGGGTCTGGTCGCTGGCGCCATGGTCACGCAGCTGGTGCAACTCACCTATGTACTGACGCTGATGATGGTCGCCTATGCGGCCGGTGCCAGCGTTACGCATTGGCGCGACTACGGCGCGGCAGCACGATGGCGCTGGTTCGTCGGCATGCTGCTCGCGATCCTCTTTGCGTCGGCTATCGGTTTGCCGCAGCTGCTTTTCACCTGGGCTTATACGACGCTGTCGAACCGCGCCACGCTACCGCTTGCTACCTCGGCGAGCGCCTCACTGGATTGGCGTGCGCTGCTCACGTTCTTCGACCCCAACGCGCTGCATGCCTTGCGCGGCAGCTACAGCGGCCCGGCGGACCGCGTCGAAGCGTATCTATACATCGGCGCCATGCCGACCTTGATGCTCGCGGGTATCGGCATGGCCTGGCGTGAACCGCCGCAGCGGCGGCAGCTGATCTTTTTTGCCGCCGTAGCCGTGATCGCCTTTTTCTACATGCTGGGCGTGAACACGCCTTTCTATGCGTGGCTTTATGCGTGGCTGCCTGGCGTGCAGCAGTTCCGTCGGCCATCAGATGCAGCCTACCTGCTGAATTTTTCTCTGGCCATGTTCAGCGGGCTGGCGGCCAGTCATTTTCGGCTGGATTCACGACGCCATGTCGCCACTTTGCTCGCCGTCGCGGCGCTGTGGCTGACGCTCTCCAGCCTGCCCATGCATCACACCTACGCGCGCTGGCACGGCGAAAGCCTGATTGCCGCCGTCGTCGCCGTACTGGCGTTTTGGCGGCTGCGGCGTACGGGCACGACGCTTCGCACAGCGACGTGGTTGCTGGTACTCCTGGTGGTGGATTACCGCTGTTTCAACCTCGACGGCACGTTCAACGAAGGTCCCGACAAGGCGAAGATCTTCCTGCACGACGCCACCGCCGACTTTCTGTCCGCGCGCATGCAGCCGGCTCCAGGCACGTTGCCGGCAAGGCTGGAGCCCGTCGATGCGGGCAGCCAGTGGGACAACCTTGTGGTGCTGCGCGACCTGCAATCGACCCAGGGTTATAACCCACTGCGGTACGGGCTCTACGATCGCTGGTACGGCGCACGCGGCAACGGCAGCGGTTTCGACGGTGCACCATCGCGGGTCAACACGCTGTTCAACACGGCGCCAGACAGCAAGCTGAGCGATCTTCTCGGCGTACGCTATGTAATCGATGTGCACAAGACCGAAACAACTCCGTGGCCGGCCCCGTCGGGTTACGAAAAAATCTTCGCCGACAGCCAAACCCATAACGAAGTCTGGCAAAACGACAAGGCGTACCCGCGGTGGCTCAACCCGACGCATGCGATCGCCTTGTCCCCATGGCAGCTCCCTTCGCCATCGGCTTTCGACGCAACGGATTTTCGCACTACGGTCTGGCTGACCCCACGCGACACGGAAGATCAGCGCACGGGTGAGAACGTGGCAACCGCATGCACTGCCCAGCTGGCGATCGCCGACGTGCAGGCAACGCCGACGCAGCTGTCCATGCGTACGCAGTCATCCGGCGCCGGCTGGCTGGTGCTGAGCGAGCTGGACTTCCCCGGCTGGGTCGCCGATGTGGACGGTGCAAGCCTGACGATTCATCGCGCCAACGGCATGTTCCGCGCGGTGTGCGTGCCGGCCGGTCTTCACGTCATCCGTTTTGTGTTTCACCCGTGGACGATGGTTGCCGATGTCTGGCGGCAGCGCTCGCGCTGATCCATTCGATCGAGACCTACAGACGAGCCGACTGATCGGCGGCGAACAGGTCGACCGGCAAGCGCGGCGTATCGAGTCCGCGAGTGAACAGCATGGCTTGGAAGCGCTCGCCCATCTGGTCGGGCAGCATCAGGCGTTTGACCTGCTGGGCGAGCTGGTAGGCGGCGCGATCGTCGCCGGCCTCGCCCTGCATGCTTTGAAAGATATCCTGCAGGCCTGCACCGATCAGGAAGGACGCCTGCGGCAGATAGACGGCCAAATCGAAGCCCGCGCTCTTGCCGGCTTCGGCCACGGCGGTGAAATCGACGGAGGCGGTGAGGTCGTTGAGGCCGGGCAGATACAGCGGATCGTTATGCGCGCGATGGCGGTAATGCGCCATCAGCGTACCGTCGTCGCGTTCTGGCAGGTAAAACTCGCGGCGCACGTAACCATAGTCGACAAACAACATGATGCCGGCGGTCAGTGCGCCGGCAATCGCCTGAATCCAGAGCGGCAACTGCGGCAGCACTTCGGAGCGATAGCCGTCGACGAATCGGGTGCCCAGATCGCGCTCGATATGGCGTACCGCGCCGGATACCAGCGCATCGGCCGGACAATCGATGCGCTGCAGTCGACCGTTGCTGTCGAAACTGACATGCTCTTCGAAGATTTCGCCATCGCGCACGGTGAAGCGTGTGGCCGGCAGCGCATCGATGACTTCGTTGGCGAACAGAACCCCGCACCAATCCGCCTCGGGCGGGCGGTCGAGCCAGCGCACGCGGGCGTTTATCTCCGGCGCAAGATTGGCCAGCAGCCGCTCGCGCTGACGCTCGCGAAGGTCGGCACTCGGTTCCAGAATCAGATAATGACGCGGCAGGGTGTTGCTCGCCGCCAGCGCCTTGAGCGCCGTTTCGGCAAAGGCGCCGCTGCCACCGCCGAGCTCCAGAAAGTCCGCCTCCTTACCCAGCGACGCCAGCGTGGGCTGCACCGCGTTGACGACGCAACCGGCGAACATTTCGCCGAGCTCGGGCGCCGTGACGAAATCGCCGGCAGCGCCAAACTTCGTGCGGCCGGCGCTGTAATAGCCCAGGCCGGGCGCATAAAGGCAGCGCTCCATGTACTGTGCGAACGGGAGTGGACCCTGCGCAGCGATCGTCTGGTGCAGCAGCTGCACCAGACGATCGGAATGGGCGCGCTCGTCGGTGCCGGGTTCGGGAAGTCGGGACTGCATGGGCGGCGTTGCCATTGACCAAAAGCGCGGCAAGCATAGCGGATGAACGCGTGGCCTACCGTTCTCATGCCGTGCCGTCTGTCAGTCTAGCTGCCGTCCCACAAAAGCTCGTCGCTTCGTTGCCGCCTCAGAAATCCTTCTGCAGCGTGACGTACAGACCGCGACGAGGACCGTACTGCGGCGCGCCCACGCCAATACCGGTACCGTCACGTAGCTCATAGGTGCGATCGAGCGCGTTGATCACCGCCAGCTGCGTGTGCAGCTTGCCGATGCTGGCGAAATTGAAATCGTGCGACACGTTGAGATTGAGCTGGAAATAATCCGGTAGCGACAGGCCGTTCGGCGTGTCGCCGTCCCGCCGCAGACCGGTGCCGAACAGGTAATCCGCGCCCACCTTGGTGGTATCGGTCAGCGCGTAGGTGATGCCGCCGGAAGACGTAATCTTCTGGTCGTGATCGAGGTGGATGTAGTTGTCGTAGATGTAGGCCAGATCCACCGGCGAGAAGTTGTACTGGCCGGTGATCACGCGCTCGCCCATCGCGCGGTTGAAGGCGATGTTGGTATAGAAACTCAGCGGGCCCTGATCGTAGTTCAGGGTGAACTCGTTGCCGCGGATGCGGCCCGAGTTGTAGTTGAAGGTGGAGAAGATCAGCGCCGCGCCGAACTGGCCTTCGTCCTGCAGACGGTCGACTTTGCGGTAGTAGCTGTCGAAGCCGATGGTCCAGGCCGAACCGAAGTTCTGCGAGATGCCGGCGTCGTAGTAGTTGGATCGCTCGGTCAACGGGGTGTTGTTACCGTTGCTGGGCAGCGCGTTGGTGGTGCCCTGGAACTTGATGATGTCGGTGGTGGTGATCGCCTCGGTCGCCGGCGGCGTGAAGTAACGTGAGTAGCCGGCGTGCAACGTGGTGCTGTCGGTGGCCTGGTAGACCAGGCCCAAGCGCGGGCTCAGCTGGCTTTCGGTGCGGAAGGCCTGATATTCATCGGCGCGCAGGCCGTAGTTCATGGTCAGCTTGTCGCTGATGCTCCACTCGTCCTGCAGATAGGCCGCATAGGTCTTGGCGACGATGCGGCTCTCATCGAAGATATTGAACGGCACGGTGCTGGTCTGGTTGCCGTCGGCGTCGGCCGGGAACACCAGCGAGTTATTGCCGCTCACCGCGCGCTCGAAGTTGCCGTAAACGCCGTAGCGCAGCGTGTTGCTGTCGCCCAGCGGCGTGGAGAAATCGGCCTGCAGCGTGCTGGCCACGTTGCTGCGATTGATGGTGGCAGCAACACCGTTGAACATCAGGTCGCCCACGTCATCCGGCAAAAAGCCTACGCTGGTATAACGCCGTCCCAGGGACACCTGATAGGCGGTGTCGCCGAGCTTACCCTGCAATGCCAGTACGCCGAAGCGGGTTTTTTCGTTCTGTTGCTCGTTGAGATTGGCCGAGTTGAAATCGACCGTATCGAGATAGCCGTAGGTCGGCGTCTGGCCGGGGTTGTTGGGAATCTGGAAGCGGTTGTTCGAAACGCCGAAAAGGAAGCTCAGGCGCGTGTCGTTGTTGATCAGGTACGACACGTCGCCGAAGGCCTTCACCTGGTTGGTATGGTCATGGATCGGCGTGCGGCTTGCCGTCGGATTCTCGATGCCGACGTCGCTTTCCATGTAATTGGCGGTGAGGAAGTAGCTCCAGCGGTCGTTGCTGCCCCAGATCGACGCATTGGGATTGAACGTGCCGAACGAACCGGTGGTCACGCCGACGCTGCCGCCGTTGCCGAGGTCGTGGCCGCTCTTGGTCGTGATATCGACCACCGCCGCGGTGCGGTCGCCGTACTGCGCCGGAAGTGCACCGTCGAGCAGCTTCACATTCTGGATCGTGCGCGCGTCCAGCGCCTGACCAAAGCCGGAGATCGACTCGGGAATGAGCACGCCGTTGATGCGGTACTGCAGGTTGGCGTGATCGCCGCGTACGTGGATGCCGCCATACGAATCCTGCACCACGCCCGGTGCCTGCAGCAGCACCTGGTTGAGCGGTGTGGATGCACCCAGCGGCAGTTGCTCGATCGCCTTCTGGTCGATCACGTACTGGCTGCTGCCGGTGTCCGGCGAGAGCGAGTTGCGCGCCTGATCGAGCGCTGCCGTCACGTCCACCGCGCTCAGGTTCTTGGCATCTTTCGACGGCTGCTTGTTGCGCGAACCATGATCGACCGTGCCATCCGTCGTTGCACTGTCGCTGGCAGCACTGTCGCTCGTGACGGGTGCGGATGGATTGGTCGGTGGCGTGGTGTCGGCGGCCTGAGCGGATAGTGTGCCCAGGGCAAGGGCAAGGCTCAGGGCAAGCAGGGAGGGCTTCATCGGGGGTTCCATCAGGGGCAGTAAAAAGGAGGTGTGTATGTAATGTTATAACATTACTTAACTAGCGTGTAGCGCGTATGCGCCAGAAGTCATGCTTGCGGGGGTATCGATGATCATTTGGCCCCTGGAGCCTGTTCATGACCTGCCCGCATATCGCATTGTCATCGGAGCGGTCGTCAGGCGGCGGCGCGATGGCAACCCTCCGGACCGGGGCCACGCGAAGTCCTGAGCTTACCGATGCAGCCACACAACGCGCCGACAAGAACGGTACGCGTCGATCCGGCAAAATGCCGCTCTTTGAGCCGAGCTTCACGCCGTTCGCCTAGACTGCGTCCTACCCTCTGGAAAACCGGCCTGCGCGCCAAGCGCATCCGTCGCTGAATCAGGCATTCGGGAGCCACGCATGAGCAAGACCAGCAAGAACGTACCGGCCGTTATCGAGCCGGTAGAGCACAACAAGGTGACCCAGGCCATCCTCGATTTCGTCAGCAAGGTGCCGGCGAGCAAGATCGACAGCAGTGCGAATCCCGACGCGGAGGCGCACCGCATCGCCAACGCGGCCGCCCGACGCGCGGCCCTGACCGCCGGTTCGCTGGCGCTGCCGCCCGGCCCTCTGGGCTGGCTGACCATTCTTCCGGAGCTGACGCTGATCTGGAAAATCCAGGCGCAGATGGTCAGCGATATCGCCGCGGCGTATGGCCATCACGCGTCGCTCGGCCGCGAACAGATGCTGTGGTGCCTGTTTCGACATACCGCCGCCCAAGCGTTCCGCGATCTGGTGGTGCAGATGGGCGACCGGCTGGTGTTTCGTCGCATGTCGCACGGCATCGCACAACGCGTGGCCAAGCAGGTTGGCATCAAGCTGACCCAGCGCACCGTCGGCGAAGGCATCTCACGCTGGCTGCCGGTTGTCGGCGCGATCGGCGTGGGCGCCTACGCTTATTACGACACCGGTCACGTCGCCAGCACGGCCATTGCGCTCTTCAGCGGCAATATGGAAATGATGGACGACGCCGATGATGCAGTCGCCGCCTCGGGCGCCGCCGCAGCCACTGCGGCCGTGCTGAAACCCAAGCCAAAAACTGTCAGCGCCGCCAAGACGGCGGTGAAAAAAGCGGTGAAGAAAGTCGCGAAAAAGGCCGCCAACAAGGCGCTGGCGAGCACTGCGCGCAAGATTGCCAAGAAGGCCGATAGCGTGAGCAAAGCCGCCAGCAAACGAGCGGCCGCCAAACCCCGCAAGCCGAAGTCCGAATGAACCCGCAAGCTCCGGCACTCGGCGGCGTGGCCCACGCATGACCACGGCACATCCTAGACCCGTTGCTCTGATCACCGGCGCCAGCCGCCGCGTCGGCGCGGTCGTCGCGCGCACGTTGCACACGGCTGGCTACGATCTGGCATTGCACTATCGCCACTCCAGCGATGAGGCACAAGCCTTGGCGAACGATCTGGAAGCGCAGCGTCCGAACAGCACGCTGCTGATGCAGGCCGATCTGGCCGATCTGTCTGCACTGCCTGCCCTGATCAACACGCTGCTCGCGCACTTTGGCCGGCTCGATGCGCTGATCAACAACGCCTCCGCGTTCTATGCCACGCCGCTGGACAGCGCCACATCCACGCAGTGGAACGAACTGTTCGCTTCCAACGCGCAGGCACCGTTTTTTCTGACACAAGCAGCCATACCGGCGCTGCGTAAAAGCGGCGGCGGCATCGTCAACATGCTGGATATCTACGCCGAGCGGCCGCTGGCCGGCTACACGCTGTACTGCATGGCCAAGGCTTCGCTCGCCGCCATGACGCGCTCGCTGGCGCTGGAGCTCGGCCCGGACATTCGCGTCAACGGCATCGCGCCGGGCGCGGTGCTGTGGCCGTCCGAAGGCAAGAGTGAGGAAGAACAGAACGAACTGCTTTCGCGCACGCCGCTGAAGCGCGCCGGCACACCGGAGGATGTCGCCAGCGCCATTCTCTGGCTGCTGCGCGATGCGCACTACACAACCGGCCAGGTCATCCACGTGGACGGCGGACGCATCCTGTCCATCTGAAACCTGCCAACAAAAGGCCTCCCGATACGGAGGCCTTTTTGTTCAAAATGTAACGCCAGCTGCAGCGATTATTTCTTGCTGCGAAACGCCTGATCCAGCAGCACCGAATCGAAGCCCACGCTCGTTTCGCCGGACTCCGCATAGCGATACAGGGCCGCCGCATAGATGCCGTGCAAGGATGCCTGAATCAGCCCGAGCAGGGTCAGGCCGAGCACCACCACGACAATAGCGACGACCAGCGCCGCAACAGACTGCAGCGCCATCGCGCCGCCGATCAGCACCGCGGCCACCACGACGGAAAGCACCATAAAGACGCCGAACACTACGCCAATACCGCCGTTACCGATCAAGTTTTCGCCCCAGCTGCGCTTGAGCAATTCCACGCTGTGCTTGACGGCATCGACCGGCCCCACTTCCTGGCTGGCGAGAATCGGCACCACGAGAAACGTCGCCACCGTCCAGGCCAGGCCCAGAAAGCCGACGACAAAACGACCGATCAGACCCAGCCGCTCCTGCACCATGCGCAGCACCAGCCCGACCGTCGCCGCGATCAGCGCATAGCCCAGAATGTGCGTGATCCTGGAACGCGCCAGTGCGAAGCCCGCCGATACGCTGGTCGGCTCACCGCGCAAATGCATCAGCGCCACGCCGGTCAACGCCGTCTGGAAAAAGATGATGACGAAGTATTGCACCAGATAAAACGCAAACATCAGCAGATACGAGCCGGCCGACATGCGCTGATGAAAATCCTGCCCGGCGTGTTCGTTGCCGACCATCATCAGTATCACCGGCAGCAGAAAACTCGCCGCCACCAGCAGCGTGCACGCTCCCGACAGCAGCGGAAAAATCAACAGCGACTTGTCCGACTGCAGTACGGCCGCGCTGGCCTTCATCAAAGCCCAGCTTCGCGAAAACTTCCCCGCCATGACGTTTCTCCCCCGTGGATGACGCTGCTGTTTTAGCACCGATTGAAATGCTGCAACAGTGACGAATGGCGGGGAAGGGAAATGGCGATTGCGCAGGGCGCTAGCAGCCAAAAGACCAGACTCGCCCGGAAGCGCTCAACTCCGTCTACCCTGAGCGTAGCGACGCAGTGGCGCAGTGGCGCAGTGGAAGGGTAAGTTGTTGGAGCCACTTTGACTCTGCTTGCTACGCAAGCGACGCTCAGTGCGAACGGGCGGGCAAGCAAACGAGTTGACTTGGCAGGCAATGGAAAACGGCAAAACACTGCGTGACTTCGCTTGAGACCGACAACCAGTCCATGCAGCTGGCATGGAAATAGGAAAGCCTTTGCCTAGCCCGCCGACAAATCCATCGACGTATCAACGCTCATCGGTTCGCTCTCAGCCGGAAACTTCCGCCACAACTCGGCCATGCTTTCGCCGCTGAGCGGATGCCGGAAATCCGGCGCGATATCGGCGACGGGGCGCAGCACGAAGGCGAACTGCAGCTCGTTGCGCGGTATCTGCAGATGGCCCGGGCCATCGATGATTAAATCGTCGTAGAAGACGATATCCAGATCCAGCGTGCGGTCCGCGTAGCGCGGCACGTCGCGGCGGCGGCCGTGGCGATCTTCCAGCGCATGCAGCCACTCGTTCAACGCCGTCGGCGAAAGATCGGTGTCCAGACCCACGGCCAGATTGACGAACTCCGCACCCTCGAAACCGACTGCCTTGCTGCGATAAGCGGGCGACACGGCGAGCGCGCCGAAGCGTTGGCGCAGTTCGTCGACAGCAGCTCGCAGATAACGCTGAGGCTCCACGTTGGAGCCCAGGCTGAGATACACGCGCGCCATCAGTCCGGCCGCGTGCCGCGTTCGATGCGCACGCCGACCGACTTGGCGCCGCGCACCGCGCCGGGCTTGGACAGCTTCAGGCGCACCCAGCTGACGCCGAATTCCTCACGGATGATCAGCGCGCAGCGCTCGGCCAACGTCTCGACCAGCCCGAAGCTGGATTCGCCGACGTAGCCGATCAGGCGCTTGGATACGTCCTTGTAATTGAGCGTATCGGCAATGTTGTCGCTGGCGGCCGGGCGCGTGTTGTCGAAGGCCATCTCGATGTCGAACGACAGCGTCTGGCGCACCCGACGCTCCCAGTCGTAAATACCGATGACGGTATCGATACGCAGGTCTTCGATGAAAACGATATCCATGGAAAGCATTGCCCGTTGATCAGGGGCACAGGGTCGGCGAGCCGGCCCGCAGATGCAAGCCGCCGATTGCCGCAGCGGCGGTCATGCGATCATAGGCGCATGACCACGTTCAATACGCTTGCCCTCAAACCCGCCCTGCTCGACAGCGTCGAAACGCTGGGCTATGCCGATATGACGCCGGTGCAGGCGCAGAGCCTGCCGCCCATGCTCGAAGGTCGCGACGTGATCGCGCAGGCGCAGACCGGCAGCGGCAAGACTGCCGCTTTCGGCCTCAGCCTGCTGCAGACGCTGGACGCCGACACCATTCGCCTGCAGGTGCTGGTGCTTTGCCCCACGCGCGAGCTGGCCGATCAGGTGAGCAAGGCGATCCGCCGGCTGGCGATCAATATTCCCAACGTGAAGCTGCTGACGCTGTGCGGCGGCATGCCGCTCGGCCCCCAGCTGGCCTCGCTGACCCACGATCCGCATATCGTGGTCGGCACGCCGGGCCGCGTGCAGGAGCATCTCAAGCGCGGCAGCCTGCACGGCGGCGGCATCAAGGTGCTGGTGCTGGATGAAGCCGACCGCATGCTCGACATGGGCTTCAGCGACGCGATCGACGACATCGTCGGACGCATCGCCAAGCATCATCAAACCCTGCTGTTTTCCGCCACGTATCCGCAGGAGATTCGCGCCGTCAGCCAGCGCCTGCAAAAGAATCCGGTCGAGGTCACGGTGGACGCGCCGGCCAACGAGGTGCCGGCGATCGAGCAGCGCTTCCACGAAGTGGAGCCGGCGCAGAAGATCGATGCGCTGGCGCAGCTGCTCAGCGGCGAGCGCGGCGCCGACGTATCCGGCCAGCAGGCGCTGGTGTTCTGCAATATGCGCCGCGAGGTGGATGCAGTCGCACTGGAACTCGACCGCCGCGGCTTTTCGGCGCTGGCCCTGCACGGCGACATGGACCAGCGCGACCGCGACGAGGTGCTGGTGCGCTTCGTCAATCACAGTTGCAGCGTGCTGGTGGCCACTGACGTCGCCGCGCGCGGGCTGGACATCGTCTCGCTGCCGCTGGTCATCAGCTACGACATCGCGCACGATCCGGAAACCCATACGCATCGCATCGGACGCACCGGCCGCGCCGGTCAATCGGGCCTGGCGATCACACTGTGCGCGCCGCGCGAACGGCCCAAGGCACTCAACATCGAAGAGCTCAACGGTACGCCGCTCGCCTGGCGGCCGCTGAAAGTAGCGCCCCAGCGCAGCAAGACCCTGCATTTGGCGCCGATGAAAACCCTGGTGATCGACGCAGGACGACAGGACAAGCTGCGCCCCGGCGACATTCTCGGCGCGCTGACCGGCGACGCCGGGCTCGCCGCCAAGGACATTGGCAAGATCGACGTCTATGCGACGCGCGCCTACGTGGCCATCAGCTGCTCGCTCGCCGCCAAGGCGCTGGAGCGCCTGCGCGCCGGCAAGATCAAGGGCCGCAGCTTTCGCGTTCGCCCGCTGGGTTGATTGCGGACTATCTATTATCTAAACAGACGACGGAATGACTCCGATGATTCGACGGCTGACTTATCTCTTCGCGCTTGCCCTGCTGACCTGCTGCGCGCCCGCCGGCGCGGCGATACCCACGTATAGCTACAAGGTCGTGCACGTCTATCCGCACGACATTACCGCCTATACCGAAGGTCTGTTCTACAAGGACGGCTTTCTCTACGAAGCCACGGGCGAAGAGGGCGAATCGACCGTGCGCAAGGTCGAGCTCGAAACCGGCAAGGTGCTGCAGCGCTACGACGTGCCGCCGCAGTATTTCGGCGAGGGCATCGTGGACTGGAAGGGCAAGCTGCTGCAGCTCACCTGGAAAAGTCAGATCGGCTTCGTGCACGATCTCAGCACGTTCAAACTGGAGCGCAGCTTCACCTATCCCGGCGAAGGCTGGGCGCTGACGCGCGACAGCAAGAAGCTCTACATGAGCGACGGCACGCCGACGCTGCGCGTGCTCAACCCGGATACGCTGCAGCAGATCGGCAGCATCGACGTCACCGCCGACGGCGAGCCGGTGAAGAACCTCAACGAGCTGGAGTGGGTGAAGGGCACCCTCTACGCGAACGTGTGGCTCACCAGCAAGATCGTCCTGATCGATCCGGCCACGGGACACGTGACCGGCATCCTCGATCTCGCCAGCCTGTTCGACGTGAGTCAGCTACCGGAGCCGGTCAACGATTGCCTCAACGGCATTGCCTACGACGCCAAGCACGATCGGCTTTTCGTCACCGGCAAGCGCTGGCCCAAGCTGTTCGAGATCAAGCTGGTGAAACAGCCGGCGACATAAGCGCTCAGGACTCTCCGGTTCGCCATGTCGATACTCCCGACGCCACGGCGCGCCGGTCGCTGGGTACTGGTCGTTGTCCTGGCTAAGCGACCAGGAGCGCAGGAGTTCGAACGTACGTCAGTCCGTGCCGGATGTGTCGGTATCGGAAATGATTCTCCCGCCCTGCTCCAGCCACCGCGCCGCGCCGCGACCGGCTATCAAACCGCTGGCGAAACACGCGGTCAGCAGATAGCCACCGGTCGGCGCTTCCCAATCCAGCATTTCCCCGGCGAAGAACACGCCGGGCTTGGCACGCAGCATCAGGGCATCGTCGAGCGATTCCAGCTGCACGCCGCCGGCAGTGCTGATCGCCTCCGCCATCGGTCGCGGCCGGCGCAAATGCAGCCGCAGTGCCTTGAGCTGCGCCGCCAGAGCAACGGGATCGGCCAGCGTGGGCTTGTCGACCCGCTCGAATACCAGCGCGCTCTTGTACGCATCCAGCCCTGCACGACGACGCAACCAGTCGCCGATGCTGTGCTTGCCGCGCGGCGCGGCCAGCCGTTCGGCGAGTGCGGCCTGCGTGTAGCCCGGCACCAGGTCCAAGGTCAACACGGCTTCGCCGTTTGCGGCGATCTGCTCGCGCAGCTCGGCGCCGATCGCGTAGATCAGACTGCCCTCGATGCCGTATTCGGTCAGCACGAACTCACCCTGCCGCGCATGCGCGATGCCCTGACGATCGGTCCAGTGCGCGATCACAGGCTTCAAAGGTGCGCCGGCGAAGCGGCCGATCAGGTACTCGCTCCAGGGGATTTCAAAGCCGCAGTTGGCGGACTGCAGCTGGGAAACCTCGGCGCCTAGCTGCTGCATGGCATCCACCCACGCGCCGTCGGAGCCGAGCTGCGGCCAGCTGGCGCCGCCCAGGGCGAATATCACCGCATCGGCTTTCGCCGTGCACTCGCCATGCGGCGTGCCGAAGCGCAGCACGCCATCACGCTGCCAGCCGAGCCAGCGGTGATGCATGTGGAAACCGACGCCCGATTCGCGCAGCCGATGCAGCCATCCGCGCAGCAGCGGCGCGGCCTTCATATCGGCAGGAAACACGCGGCCGGAGCTGCCGACAAAGGTCTCCACACCGAGGCCGCTCGCCCACTTTCGCAGGGCCTGCGCGTCGAAGGTCTCGAGCCAGCGGCTGATTGCTGTCTGGCGCGCGCCGAAACGACTGACGAAGTCGGCCATCGGCTCGGCGTGCGTGAGGTTGAGGCCACCCTTGCCCGCCAGAAGAAATTTTCGGCCGACCGAACCCATCGCGTCGTATAGATCGACCTCCATGCCGATAGCACGCGCCGCTTCGGCGGCCATCAGCCCCGCAGGGCCACCGCCAATGATCGCAAGTCGGGGAGTGTCGGCTTCAGTCATCCATCCATGGTGGCACGTCGGCTCGACCGGCCAAAGCAGCGTCGGCGCGCGAGCGCTACTTCCTAGGCTAGGCCCATATTTTTCGACGGTCCGATCAAGCCCTTTGGTTCGCACTTCATACCGCGCCATCGAATCCCTAAAAATTAATTATCAGGAATATTTTTAATATCACTCTCTCCATATTATTTAGAAAATTTATTTATATGATTATTCTATTTTATATGGCCGAGAATGCAGCCTGCCATTCACTAGGCGCCATTCGGGCTCCAGCCTGGTGAGGATTTTATATCGATCTAAACGTATTAAATTGCGAATCGGCAAGTTATTGCTGGAGGCGGCGCAATAGGTGAGCGCGCCTGCTTGAAATATCCGTCGCCGGCCGCGGCACGGACATCATTTAATTTACTGTTTTTATTCAATAAATTTTCTGAAAATAGCGGATGCCTGGTGTCTCCCTCGTGCGTAACAATCAGCGTTCGAACCGCTCCTTTGCAGCGAAAACGATTACATCCTATAGCCATTTCAAACGCCCCGGAGATTTTGTGATTGCAATCACTGGATACTTCAAAAAATCCTATTGACGGTACTTGAGCATTCACCCTAACGTCGAGTAGTTCGCCAATGGGGATTTTGGCAAACGGTCTTGTCACGACGTCATCGTGCATTTTGGCGTCGCCCTGTCAAAACGTTCGTACTGAATCTTATTAGGGATATATAAAAAGCTTACGCAACGCCGACGAGATCGCAGGGCAATCCAAGAAAGTCACCGGTGCCGCGTCTCTCCGCGGCGCTCCATTACATGAGGTCTTCGCGCCCCGTGCGGGTTCGTTTTGCCTCAAAAACTTCGGGAGTTCCAATGCAAAGCCATTTCCGTCTCAAACTGCTCGTTGCGTCCATCGCCCTGGCGGCCACTGCGTCTGTGTATGCCACCCCCGCAAGCAATGTCAGTAGCGCTTTCGTTGCGCTGCCCACGCAGAACGTCAATACATTGCGTAACGGCGACGTATCCACCGGCCCGCTGGCTTTCTCGCAGCCGCTGCATGTCGTGGTCTCGCTCAAGCTGCGCAACAAGGCAGACCTGGATAGCTTCGTGGCCAAAGCCGAACAGCCGGGTACACCGGTGGCCCAGCGCACCATGACCCCGGAGCAGTTTGCCGCACAGTATTCGCCGACCCAGGCGCAGGCACAGGCTGTCGCCGACTACCTGACCAAGGCCGGCTACACAAACGTCACCATCGCGCCGAACCGCCTGCTGGTGGAAGGTGATGCCACCTCCGACACGGTGCGCGCAACCTTCAATACCAACTTCGAGAGCGTGCATACCCACGACGGCCGCAACGCCTATCACAACACCAGCCCCGTCATGATTCCCGCCGCCCTGCAGGACACCGTGCAAGCCGTTCTCGGTCTGGACAACGTGCATCTCTCGCACATATTCGCGGTCAGGGCGCATGCGGATACGGCGCATCCGCTCGCCACGGGAACTGCGGTGGGCCATAACCCGCTCGACTTCCCGAAAATCTACGGCGCCAGCAGCCTCGCTACGGCGTCGACCGTGACGGTGGGCAACGTCGTGTCGGGTCAGATGAGCGACGTGCTGAGCGACATCAAGTCGTTCGAGAGCACCAACGGCCTGCCTTCTTTGGTTCCGTCCATTGAGGGTACCGGCAACACCGGCAGCGTCTCGGCCAGCGGCGACGGGGAGTGGGATCTGGATACCCAGGACATCCTCGCGATGACCGGCGGCGTGAAGAGCCTGATCCTGTACGACGCAGCCAGCCTTTCCGACGCGGCGCTCACCACCGACTACAACCTGGCCGTCACCGACAACAAGGCGGTGGTGATCAACGTCTCGCTGGGCGAATGCGAAACCGATGCCAAGTCGGCGGGTACCACCACAACGGAAGACACGATCTTCGAACAGGCCGTGGCGCAGGGCCAGACCTTCTCGGTGTCCGCCGGCGATTCCGGCGCCGACGAATGCGGCACGGGCGGCGTAACGCCGAGCTGGCCCGCCAGCTCGCAATATGTCATATCCGCGGGCGGCACCGAGCTGTATACCTCGGGCACCACCACGTGGGGCAGCGAGACCGTCTGGAACAACCTCAGCTCCAGTGAAGGTGCAACCGGCGGCAGCCCCAGCACCTTCGAGCCGATTCCCAGCTGGCAGGTCGGCGTGGGTCAGAACGGTACGTCCAAATACCGTGGTGTGCCCGATATCGCGTTCGACGCCAGCCCGGTCTCCGGCGCGCTGGTTATCGTGGACGGCCAGGCCAACCAGCAGATTGGCGGCACCAGCCTGGCCTCGCCGCTGTTCGTCGGCGCATGGGCGCGTATCCAGGCCGCCAACGGTGGCGCACTGGGCTTCGCCGCTCCATTGATCTACAAGGCGGCCGCGGCCAACTATGCGACCGACTTCCACGACATCACCTCCGGCAACAACAGCGGTGAGACGGCGGCCGTGGGCTGGGATTACACCACCGGCTTCGGCAGCCTGATCGTCAGCGCACTGGCTGGCAACATCAGCAGCACGGGCGGCGGTGGCGGCACCGGCGGTACCCCGACAGCCAACTTCAGCGACACCACCAGCGGTCTGACCGCGACGTTCACCGATTCGTCTACCGACTCCGGCGGCACCATCAGCACGCACGCATGGACCTTCGGCGACGGCAGCACCTCGACCGCCACTAGCCCGAGCCACACCTATGCCGCTGCGGGCACGTACAGCGTGACCGAGACGGTGACGGACAGCGTCAGCGGCAAGACCAGCGCGAAGACGGCATCGGTCACGGTCAGCAGCAGCGGCGGCGGCACGCCGACGCAGTTGCTCGTCAACACCGGTTTCGAAACTGGAAAGGCGACACCGTGGACGTTGTCCTCTGGCGTGCTCTGCTCCAGCAGCAGCTGCGGCAGCAGCGAAAGCCCGCACGCCGGGACCTACTTCGCGTGGTTTGACGGCTACGGCGCGTCGCATACCGATACGGCCTCGCAGTCGGTAGCGATTCCGAGCGGCAAGACCACGGCGACGCTGCAGTATTACCTGCATATCGACTCGACCAAGACCACGGCGGCCGATACATTCACCGTGCAGGTGCTGAACTCGTCCGGTACGGTGCTGAAAACCCTGTCGACCTTCACCAGCCTCAACACCAACACCGGTTATGCGGTGGAGACGGCCAATCTGTCCGCATATATCGGCCAGACGGTCACCATCAAGTTCACCGGCAAGGAGACTTCGTCCTCCGGCAATACCGACTTCACGCTCGATGACGTGACCTTGACGGTGCAGTAAGCGAAGTAAACCGGACAGTTGCCTTCATTGGCCGCTGTCTCGGCGAACCAACGAAAGAGCCCGACCGCAAGGCCGGGCTCTTTTTTGTTGCGCGACGTGCAGTGGACAGCGGCAAGCGCCGAGTCAGCGATAGTCCTTCACGATTTCCAACAGAGGCGCCAGATGGGCCTCGAAATGCTTCCATCGCGCCACGGACGATCGATAGATCGGCTTGCGTACCTGGGCGACGCTGGCCGTTCGTACGACCCGCTGGTTCTGATGGAAGGCCAGGCATCGCTCGTCCCAGGGCAGGCCCAGATAAGCAAGCAGGCGCCGCGCCTGCCCCTCGGTATCCGTAACCATGTCTTCGTAGCGAACATCCAGCACCGTGCCCAGCGGCAGCACCCGCTGCCAGTGCCGCATCATCTGGATGTAGCGTACGTAATAGCGGCCTACCGTCTCCAGACGGTAGGCAAAATCCAGATTGTTGCCCGCGAACAGGCGCGAGTAGCACGAGAAGCACGAATCCATCGGATCGCGCATGGCGTGGATGATTCGGGCCTGCGGCAGCATCAGATGAATCATGCCGATGTGCAGAAAATTCGCCGGCATCTTGTCGGTGATGCGCTCGGCCTGCGGCGTATGTCGCCAAACGCGATCGATGTAGATCTCACCCAGGCGACGCAGTTCGTCGGCGGAAAGGTTGACGATGATGTCCGGATAGGAGGCCTTGCGCTCACCCAAACTTTTTTCAACCAAATGGACCACGTTGTCCAGATCGGTCAACTCACCGGCACCATACACGCCAGGATACGTGGAAAGAATCTGTTCGATCAGCGATGTACCCGAACGCGGCATGCCCACGATAAAGATCGGCGCCTTGTCTGCGTGAGTCGGTTTTGCGCGGTTAGCAAAGAACGCCTCGCTAAAGACCGATTGCAGCCGCTGCACCAACGCCACCTCACGCGCCTCGTCGTGCGGAAACAGCTCATGCTGACAGCGATTTCCCTGCGCATAGGCGGCAAACGCATCGTCGTACCGGCCGACGTCCTCGCGCATCTTGCCCAGCGCAAACCAGTAGCTGCTCTGCCCCGTTTTCGGCAGCGACGGGACTTGGTGCAGCTGGCCTTCGAATAAAGCGAGATGAGGATCGTCGATGGCGTAGGTTTTGAGCGGCGAGAGGTTGCAATGCGACTGCACGAAATCCGGCCGAGTCTCGATCGCCGCCTCGAAACATTCGCGAGCCTCGTCCAGACGCCCCTGCCGCTTGAGACACAGGCCCAGATTGTTGAGCGCCTTCACATGACGGGGCGCGATCTTCAACGCACGCCGATAGCTCTGCTCCGCGTCGAGCTGCCTGTTCTGATCGCGCAGAATGTTGCCAAGATTGAAGTGCGTCTCGGCATACCCGTCGTCGAGCACCAGCGCCTGGCGATAGCTCGATTCCGCATCGGCCAGACGGCCCTGGGCACCTAAGACGTTGCCCAGATTTATGAGCGCCTCGACGTAGTTCGGATCGATCGCCAGCGCGCGTCGATAGCGGGCCTCCGCCTCGGACAGTCGGCCTTCACTGCGATAGACGATGCCTAGGCTATGGTGCGACAGGGCATCGTCCGGACGCGCCGCTAAAACCTGCTGAAAATGCGCGATGGCATCGACGTGCCTTCCCGCTGCGATCAACACATGACCAAGCCGCGCATGCGCATCGATAAAGCCCGGTCGAATCGCCAGCGCGTGACGATAGCTGTCGATCGCATCACTCCATTCGCCCTGTGCCTCCAGCGCACTGCCCAGATTGAAATGCGCTTCGAAATAATCCGGCCGGATGGCTAGGGCGCGACGATAACTGTCGGCGGCTTGAGCTGGGTCGTCCAGTAACATCAACCCGTTGCCAAGGTTGTGATGCGCGCTCGCATCGTGCGGCAGAAGCGATGCCGCCTGTCGCTCGGCGACCACCGCATCGGCGATTCGGCCCTGCGACTTCAGCGATGTCCCAAGCGCTTTCCATGCAAAGCCATGGGTGGGGAAACGCGCGATGAGTTGTCGCGCCAGCGACTGCGCTTGCGCATGTTGCTGCTTACCCACCAGTTGGGTAAGTCTCTCGATGTCCTGACGGCTGGGCGAAACGTCGGCCGCCGGCGGGGAGTCCGAGGAAGGGTGCGCTCGATCAGGCATGCCTCATTGTCCGGCATGGTTGATCCAAAAAGTAAGTGGCGACGCTCACCTCATGCGAAGTGTCGAACAGACATGATGCCAGTCTGGCCGTTCATCGAAGTCACGCCCGGCAGCTGGCGACAGCCATTGTCGGTCGGGCCGTTGTATCGTATCGATTCATTGAGAGTGGATAGCTGCTATGACTCGTCTACCTATTTTTTCCGTTGCCCTGCTGGCTGCCATCAGCGTCGGCGCGATGGCACAGAGCGCCTCGACCGTGCCATCCGATCAAGCCAGTCTGCAAGCGCTGGCCAGCGCGCCCAGTGAAACCGAACTTCGGGCCACGATCACCAAGCTGGTCAGTTTCGGTACACGCCATACCATGTCCGATACCACGTCGAAGACACGCGGCATCGGCGCGGCAAGGCAGTGGGTGAAAGCGCGTTTCGAAGCCATCTCGCGCGATTGCGGCGGCTGCATCGAGGTAGTGACGCCGTCGCAGACTTTCACCGGCAAGCGCCTGCCCACGCCGACCGAAGTGATGGACATCGTGGCGATCAAGCGCGGCACGGGCGATCCGAATCGCGTGATCGTGATGACCGGCCATCTCGATTCGCGCGTCACCGATGTGATGAACAGCAAGAGCGATGCGCCCGGCGCCAACGACGATGCCTCCGGCGTCGCCGCCTTGATCGAGGCATCGCGCCTGCTGTCGAAACGGGACAATCGGGCCACCCTGGTTTTCGCCGCGCTATCCGGCGAAGAGCAAGGCCTCTACGGCGGTAAGGTGCTGGCCGATTACGCGGTGGCGCAAGGCTGGCAGGTCGAAACCGATCTCAACAACGACATCGTCGGCAACAGCCGCGGCCAGAACGGCGCCATCGACAACACCTCTGTGCGCGTGTTCTCCGAAGGCACCAAGAGCAACGAAACCGCGGCGCAGGCCACGGCCCGCAGCTACCACGGCGGCGAGGTCGACTCGCCCTCGCGCAATATGGCGCGCTACATGGCCAGCCTTGCCGACACCTACCTGCCCGACCTGCGCGTGCATATGATTTATCGCACCGACCGCTACGGCCGCGGCGGGGATCAGGTGCCGTTTCTCCAGGCCGGCTTTCCCGCCGTGCGCGTGACGGAATCCCACGAGGACTATACCCACCAGCATCAGGATCTGCGTACCGGCACCTCGGACGAGGATCGCGGCGTTCGCTACGGCGACACCATCGCCGGTGTGGACTTCCACTATCTCGCTCGCGTCACCGCGCTCAATACGCTGACGATGGCGTCGCTGAGCCGTGCGCCGGCACCACCGACCGGCGTCACCATCGAAGGCGCGCTGGCCACGGACACGACCGTGAAGTGGAACAAGGTCGCCGGCGCTGCCGACTATCGCGTGCACTGGCGCGATACCACCGCGGCGCAATGGCAGCATCAGCAAAGTATCGGCGACGTGGGCAGCGCCGTGCTGAAGGATGTGGTGATCGACGACTGGTTCTTCGGCGTCTCGTCGGTATCGGCCGACGGTTACGAAAGTCCGGTCGTGTTCCCCGGCGACCCGGGCAGCTTCACGCGGTCGCCCGCGCCTGCCAGCAGCAGTTCGGCGCCTGGCCATTGAGTGGCTCTGGTCAATAAGAAAGGCGCCCCTCGGCGCCTTTCTTATAGCCAAAGCGAACCGATCAACCGCCGCTGGAAGTAGCGGGTGCGGGCGCGGACGAATCGTCCGTCGCCTTCTTCATATGATGATGCTTTTTCGCCGGGGCCGGGGCGCTGCTGGCATCCGCTGGGGCCGAGCCGTCGGATGACGCGCTGTCCGACGACGCGCTGTCCGAGCTGCCGCCTTCACCGCGGGTGTAGACGATTTTCTTGTCGCCTTCGCAGGTGCCAACGACCTTGGCGTCCGCACCGGCGCTGTCGCTGGACACGACATCGAGCTTGTAGTCGCTGACGCCCTTGGCCTTGATCTTCGCATCGATGCTCGACTTCACGTCGTCGCAGGACGCGTGAGCCATGACAGGCAGGGCGAGAAACAGCAGGGCCATCAATCCAAAACGCTTGTTCATGGGTCTTCTCCTTGTGGGGTTGAAACTCAGTACAGCAACACAACGATAAATGAAACGCCTGCCACGATGAAATTGGAGTGCAGGCTTTATTATCCCAACCCAAGGTGACGGCCGATCATCGGCTTGCGCACGTTGTTTGTCACGTGGCACCCAAATCAGGTACCACGGGGTTTTGCGCGATGCGTCGGTACCGCCGTCCACGGGTCGTCCGGCCACGGATGCCGGGGATAACGGCCCTTCAATTCCCTTTTCACCTCGGGATAGGTGCGCTCCCAGAAGCCTTTCAGATCCTGCGTGACCTGGATCGGCCGACCCGCTGGCGACAGCAGGTGCAGCGTGACAGGAATCCGCCCGCCGCCGATGCGCGGCGTATCGGCCAGACCGAACAGCTCCTGCAATTTGACCGCGAGCACCGGCGGCTCGTCTGGCGCGTAGTCGAGGCGGCGCTGTTGGCCGCTGGGCACGACAAGACTCTCGGGCGCCTGCAAGTCGAGCATGCGGCGTTGCTCGTAATCGAACAGTGCAGCCAGCGCCTGCGCCAGTTCATCCGCGCCCAACGCATCGAGCGACCGTTTGCCGCTGAGATAGGGTGCCAGCCAGCGGTCGACGGAATCGAGCAGGGCCATATCGGATACGTCCGGTAGCCCGAGCTCGGGCATCCACGCGCGCAATGCCTGCATGCGGGCGCGCAGCCGCTTGGCGTGCTCGCCCCAAGGCAACGAGGCGATGCCCTTGGCGCGTACGACGGCGAGCAGCGCGGGCAGCGCATCTTCCGGCCGCACCGGCACGCTGCGGCGCTCCAGCACGATGGCGCCGAAGCGGTGTTCGTCAAACGCTTCGACGAGCGCACGCGGCTCGTTCCAGCGCAGCGTGCGCTCGCGCACGAACTGCGCCGGATAGTCGCGCTCCAACACAGCCGGGTCGAACGGTGTGGCGACCAGGATCAAACTATCGCGTGTCTCGTGCCGCAGATCCAGAACCACCAGCCACGGCTCGCCATGCAGCGCGGTATTTTCGTGCAGGCGCGCACCGCGACCGTTGGCCAGGGTGTAGCGCAGGGGATTGGACTCGTCGCGGCGCGCCACGCGATCGGGAAACGCATGCAGCAGAAGATCGCCGACGGCGTGACTGTCTGGTACGCCGCTGGCCGGCGTTCGGACGTCCAGACGTCTTCGCCAGCCCTTGCCGATCTGCTCGATCGCCGCCAGCGCGCCGACATCGACGTCCATGGATGGACTAGTGCCGCGAGCACAGGACGTGCGAGAGCGGCCGACGTCCATGGATGGACCAGCGCCGCGCGACGGGCCGCCGCGCCGATCGCGCCATGCGTGCAACGCCGCGACGCGCACGCGGAAGTCGTCGCCACGGGCCTGCGCGCCGCGCATGGGCGAACGCGCCTCCATCAGCGCCAGAAGATCGCAGATCAGCGGCCGCAAAACCGCCGGCGCGCGCAACGCAGCCGCCGCCAGTCGGGGGCTGGCGCCCAGCTCCAGCATGGCGCGACCCAGCGCCGTGATGCGCATGGCGTCATCCAGTGCGCCGAGACCGATCAGCAACGCGCGCGCCTGCGCCAACGCGCCGCTGGGCGGCGCATCCAGCCACGGCAGCGTGTCGGTATTGCTGGTCGTCACGCCCCAGGCCGCCAGTTCCAGCGCAAGTCCTGACAGCTCGGCATGGCTGATTTCCGCACGCCGCGCCGATTCCAGCCGCTTGCTCTGCGGCCACAGGCGATACGCCGTACCGGGCGCGACGCGACCTGCACGGCCCGCGCGCTGATCGGCCGAAGCCTGCGAAATAGTCACGATCTCCAACCGCGTGAAACCGGAATTCGGATCGAAGCGCGGTTCGCGCGCCAGCCCCGCGTCGATCACCGCACGAATGCCCGGCAGGGTGATGCTGGACTCCGCCACATTGGTCGCCAGCACTACACGCCTCATACCAGCTGGCCGCATGCCGGATTCTGCCGGCGCCAACGCAGCCTGCTGTTCGACCTGCGACAGCTCGCCGTGCAGCGCCAGCACTTCGACGTTGTCCTGCGTTACGGTCTGGGCCAGCGCGTTTCTCGCGCGAGCGATCTCGCGCTGGCCCGGCAGAAAGGCGAGCACGTCGCCCTCGTTTTGTTCCAGGGCCTGGCGCGCGACGCGCGCGAGATGATGTTCGATCGTCTCCTGCGCGCGCGCCGGCGGATGCTCGATACGCACAGGAAAACTGCGGCCGGGACTGCTGACGCGCGGCGCATCCAGCCATTGCGCCATGCGTTCGCCGTCCAGCGTGGCGGACATCACGATCAGCCGCAGGTCCGGACGCAGCGTGGCCTGCACGTCGAGCGCCAACGCAGCGCCCAAGTCACCGGCGAGATGGCGCTCGTGGAATTCGTCGAAGATGATCGCACCGATGCCGGCCAGCTCTGGATCGCGCTGGATCAATCGCGTGAGAATGCCCTCGGTAACCACTTCGATGCGCGTCGTGGCGCTGACCTTCGACTCGAAGCGGATGCGGTAACCGACGGTCTGTCCCACGACTTCGCCGAGCTGCTGCGCCATGAACTGCGCGGCGGCGCGGGCCGCGAGACGACGCGGCTCCAGCACGATGATTTTGTCGCCCGCCAGCCACGCCGCGTCGAGCAGCGCCAACGGCACCTGGGTGGTTTTGCCCGCGCCGGGCGGCGCCTCGAGTACCAGTCGCGGATGGTCCGCCAGCGACGCGCCGATCTGCGCCAGCAGTGGCGTGATCGGAAACAGGAGGCTCGGGGAGTCTGGTGACATCGCATTCATCGCTGCGGATGATAACGGCTGGCGACAGGCATTCCCGGATCGATGCACGGCGAACCCTCCGTGGTTCGCCGATCGACAGTTGTGATTCCGCTACGGCGAGCTCGATGCGGCCATACACGCGTTTTCCTGCTTGCGCGCCGCGTCGACGTTGCCCAGTCGGTTGTTGTGCTGGCGCGCCTGCACGATCACCTGCCAGTTGCGCGCGCAAAGCGATCCGCGATGCGTACCCTGCCGCCACGACTGCATAGCCAGATCCTGCGCGTTCGCAAAGTCGGCCTGGCGCAGTGCATCTTCCGCATGCTGCTGCAGTTGCTCGGGCCAGCTTGCAGCAGCGTTCGATGATGTCGGCAGCGGCGTGACTACGGCCGGCCTGTTGCCTGACGAAACGCCCGCCTGCAGGGCGGTTTCAAGCGCTAGATTCATCGGCGATGTGCTGTTGCTGGCATGGTTGTTCGATGTGTGCAATGGTTCGAGCGATTCGAACTTGCTCTGGTAATCGTCGGTGATCTGCTTGGCATCTTCGCTGCCGCGGATGACTTTCGGCGTGATCAGTACTATCAACTCTGTACGATCGCGATTGCGATTGGTGGTACCGAACAGGCGTCCCAACACGGGAATGTCGCTGAGAAATGGAACTCCGGTATCGGCTTTACTTTCATCTTGCGTGATCAGACCACCGAGAAGTACGGTCTGTCCGCTCTGCACCGCGACCTGAGTCGCCACATCGCGTTGGGCGATGGTGGGATTGCCCTGCGAATTCGTCGTTGTCGACGCCGTACTCACCTGTTGGTGAACGTTGAGATAGACCAGGCCACCCGGATTCACACGCGGCTGCACGTCCAGAATAACGCCGGTTGGAATGTAAGTTACGGAACTTGCCGTGGTATCGGTGCTTGCGGTTCCGCCCAGGCCAATCAGCGAAGTCTGGTTGATCGGTATCTGGTTGCCGACCTGGATATGCGCCGGCTGGTTGTTCATGACCACCATCGACGGCGCCGACAGCGTCTTGGTATTGCTGCTGGTTTCCATCGCGCTGATCGCGACCTGGGTATTGCTGTTGATGAAGGAGTAGAACAGCGTATCGCCGCTGGTCGGTACCGTACCGCCGCCGCCCACGCCGATATTGCGATGGCGATACGACTGGCCGGGAGTGATCGAGCCGTTGGAGTTCGTGGTGGCGCCGGTCAGCCCATCGAGGTAGTACTGCACGCCGAAGGCGAACTGGTTGACGAGGGTCACCTCGAGAATGCGCGTCTCGATCTGCACCTGCAGCGGCACGTTGTCGAGTTTTTTGATCGCCGCCTGCATTTCTTTCCACTGCGCCGGCCGTGCGCGGACCAGCAGCTGATTGTTGCTGTCGACCGAGCCGATGTGGACACTGCCGTCGGATGAGCTGTACTGCTCGTCCGACGACGCACCGCCGTTGCTGCCATTTGCCATGCTGCTTCCGCTGGCACCACCGAGTCCGCCAACGCCGGAAGTCGAGCCGCCCAGGCCGCCGCTGCTGCCACCGATACCCGAAGTGAGTCCACCGGTGCTGCCGCTCAGACCGCCACTCAAGCCGGTGCTGCCGCTCGAACTGCCCAAGCCGCCGATGCCGGTGGAGCCGGACGCAGACGAACCGAAGCTGCCGGCCGTGCTGCCCAGGCTTTGCGAGCTGCTGTTGTTGCCGCTACCCAGGGTGCCGGCGGTCTGGCCCGGGCCGACCTTGCCGTTGGCATCGCTGGGGCTGCCGTTGCCCGCACCGTTGGTGTAGATCTGCGCCAGATATTTCGCCAGATCCGAGGCTTTCATATTGCGTACGTCGTATACGAACAACTGCGGCTCGTTGCCGCCGCCGGCGTCGATCTGGGCGATCCAGTCGCCGACTTCCTGCAGATACTGCGGCTGCGTACTGATCACCACCATCGCGTTGGTGCGTTCGATCGGAATGAAACGCAGCATGCCGGCCAGCGGCGTGCTGCCGTGCTCGCCGAACAGCCCGTCCAGTTGTGGCATCAGCTCGGTTACCGTGGCGTGCTGCAGACTGAACACGCCGATCGACGTACCGCGCAACCAGTCGACGTCGAAGGTTTTCACCATCCTGGAATAATTGGCCAGTTCCTCCGGCGTACCGGACATCACGATCAGATTGCGCGACGGGTCGGCCAGCAACACCGCGTCCTGCCGGGCGAAGGGCTTGACCAGCTTCTGCATTTCGGTGGCGGAGATATAGCGCAGCGGAAACAACCGCGATTGCAGGCCGCCGGTCGGTGCGCTGGCGCCCAGGCTAGGCACCATGTTGCCAGCGACGGCATCCTTTTCCGGGAGTACCACATAACCGCCGGCGCGCTTGATCAGCGCGTTGTGCGTCCAGGACAGCAGAGTTTCCAGAATCGGCAGCGCCTGGCTGCTGTCCACCGGCTCGGATGTGGAGAACGAGATGTTGCCCTGCACGCCCGGCACGATGGTGTAGTTCTGCTTGAGCAGGTCGCCGAGGATCGCCTTGACCACGGCCTGCACGGGCTGGTTTTCGAAGTTGAACGTCACCGCACCGTCGCCGGTAGCCGCCGCGCGCGGCGTAGCCAGCGCAGTGGGATGGATGAAGTCGCCGCTGCCCTTGCTGATATCCGACTTTGGCGCGGCACCGCTGCCGACGTCATTGAGGCCGTTGGTCAACGGCAACGGCGCGGGCACCGGATTCTGCGTGCCGGCCATCGCCTCGCGCTGCAGCGCACTGTCATCGCGCACCGGTGCGTTGGCGCAACCGACCAGCGACACGGCCACCGCGATGGCGCCGACGCGCAGAATTTGCTGAGAGAGCTTGCGAAGCATGAATCACCTACTCGTTAGTGGGAAGCCGCGTTTTGGGCACGGCGTCTCTGATTTGCCTGTCTGATTCGATCGATCAACGGTGACTCGGTGGGTGCATTAGCCGGCGGGTTGCCGTAGGGACGCGGCGGCGCAATGGTCATCACTGAACCGGCCGGCACCTGTGCACCGTTGGCATTCGCATCGCCGTTCGCCAGCGCGGGTGCAGCTCCCTTTGGCTCGTCGATCGGTGCGCCAGCGGGCAGCTTCAATTCGGTTCGACCGCCGGATGCGTCGAACAATGCCGAGCGTGGGCGAACCTCGACCAGCTTCACGCTGCCATCGGGCAGCGCCTCGCCTTCGCGCAGGCGAATCTGGCGGTCGCCGTTCTTGTCGTGCAACAGGGCCATGCGCAGACCGGACGTGAGAATGATGCCGGTGAGCGACAGATCGCCCAGCGACGTACCGCCGTCGGCGACGCGAGCGATCGGCTTGCGGTCCGGCGTGAACAGGGGCTTTTGCCAGACCAGCGCAAAACTCTCCAGCGGCAGCGGCGTCGGTAGATGGGTCGCGTCGGTGGATGGCGGCAGCGCGACAGGCGGTCGCGCCTCGTCCCAGTGCACCTTGCGGCCGAGTCCGCTCATCAGAGCCACCAGCGCGATGCCCAGCACCACCACGATGCCGGCAAGCACCGGCGTAAGGCGGCGTTGGCTGGCAGCGTTCATGAGCGGTCTCCCTGACCGCCGCCGGCAGCCGCATTGCCCGCCGGCGGCGCAGCGGACGGGGTTGCGCGCGCGGGGCGCACATAGCCCGATAACGTGAACTGCACCTCCAGCGGTGCCGCCTGATTCTGCTGCGTGGCGACCGGGTTGCGGTAGATGCTCAGATCGTCGATGAATACGTACGGCGTGCCCTGTTCAAGCGCCTGCAGCACCTGCGCCAGCGATTCGATATCGCAGCTGAGGTTGATGCTGACGGCAGCCTTGCGATACGGCTCGCCCGGCGTTGTCGGCGGATTGGGAATAGGCACTTTCTGACTGACCGTGCAGCTGCCGCTCTGGGTATGACTGCCGACCACGTCGACCACGCGCTGCATGAGATCGGCCGCGGCGGTATTGGGGTCGTCCTCGGCCAGAAACGCGCTGCTCGCCGCCTGCCCTGCACCGAGTGCAGCAATGCGTTGCTGCAGCGCCGGCTTCTCGGCGATCGCCGCGGCAAAGCGGCTCTGCGTATCGCGCAGATCGACCATGTCGCTGCGGATCTGCCGCAGCGGCGCCACGAACCACCAATGCAGCAGCACGAAGTAACCTATCACCAGGGCAAGCAGCAGCAGGCCGATCGCCGCCAAGCGACTGTCGCGCGGGCTCAGAGTCGGTTTTTTCATGGCACACCTCCGCCGCCGGCCGTCGACGATTTCCCTTTACCGGCGGGCGGCTGGCGCAGCTGCGCGGTGAGGTAGAAACGCTCCTTGCCGGTGGCGGGGTCGGGCTGAATGCTGCCCTGGAAACTCGCGTCGGTAATCAGCTTGGAATCCTTCAGCGCGTCGAGCAGCTTGGCGGCCTGCACGCTCTGTCCCTGCAGGCCGACCTGACCGGAGTTATCCACGCTGAAACGCTCCAGCCAGGCCGTGTCCGGCAGACGGGCGGTGATGTCCTGCATCAGGCTCAACATGCTGACGGCCTTCATTTTGCGCCGGGCCAGAAAGCCGGCGGCGCCCGCGTTGTCCTGCAGCTGCTGACGCAAGGAGGAAACCTGCTGTGCCTCGCTGCGCATACTTTCGACGGTGTCCTGCATGCTCGCCAGCGCGGTCTGCCGGTTGTGCAGATACGTCGCCAGCGACGCCAGCAGCAGCAGCAGGCAACATGCTGCCAGCGCGAGGTTCAGGCGCAGACGTGGCCGCACGCGGTGCGGCGTGCGTTCCGGCGGCAGCAGGTTGATGCCGAGGCGATCATGCCCCGCGACGACGTCCACCGCATCGATCGATATGGCCAGCGCGAGCAGGCGCTCCAGCAGCGGATCGAGCGCGCCGCGCGTTACCGCGACGAGTTCGGCATTGACGCGTCCGGCGGCGGCGGCAGCCTGCGGCAGTTCGCGCACGGCGTAGTACACCTGCGCTGCACTGAAGGGCGTCTGCCGATCGATCTCGAATCCCATCACCTGTTGCAGGTTGTCGCGCGCGGCCAGCGGCAGCGCCAGCGTGCGGCGCAGGACAGCGGCGGCAGGCAGCAGCAGAGCCAGCCGCAGATCTTCGCGATCGACATGCTTCAGCGCGCTGGTCAACGCCGCTTGCTGGATCAGGCTGTCATCGCTGTCGCTCCAGCGCGTCATCGCCAGACTGTTGCCGGCGTGGCGCAGCGACCACTGGTTGCCTTCGTGCTCGAGCAGATACCAGTCGTCGCCACCGCCGAACAGACGCTGCCAGCTCGCTGGCAGCAGTGCGCGCAACTCGCCGCCCCACCAGCGAAAAAAGTCCGGCAACGGCGAACCACGCCACGCGCGGCGCATGCGATCCAATAGTGGCCGCAGCGACTGCGAAGCCTTGCTCATTCTCCGTCCCCCTCTTGCCAGCGCAGCACCGCGTACGGCTGTGCGCCTGCTTGATTGCCCTGCTGCAAACGCATCGTCGCCCTCAGCACGGCGCGCGTGCCGTCGGCCAGCGTCGCTTCCGACCGGATACTATGCGTTACTCCGTTGTTGAGAACCATACTGGGATCGGTCGCGCTCCTGTTGCGGGACGCATACACGATCGCTTCCTGCTCCGGCGTCATGCCGGGAATGGCAGCCAGCGCCAGCGGTGGCGCGGTATTCGGATCGGGTGCGGCATTGCCGGACCAGATCGTGATATCGGGCTCGATCGTGCGATACAGCGCCGGCGTCATGCCGAGCACCATCTGCAGTTCCTCGATGCTGACGAATGGACCGTTGCGCGGGCCATAGTCGCGACCGGCGGCCGTGTATTGCGCGCGACGCTTGTCCAGATCGCTGGAGATCAGCGGCGCGCTGCGCCAATCCGCCACGCTGGCGGCCAGCGATCTGGCGTCCGCCGCAGGCGTGCCTGCGGCCTGGAACAGCGCTTGCAGAACGTCGGGCGAAGCCGCGTTGAGATCCACCTTGCCGCTTTCGCCGATCGCCGACACCTTGACGTCGGCGTGATCGAACGCCAGCGAATAGATGCGTCCATCGCCGATCCAGCGATTCTTGTTGATCGGATCCTGCAAGCCGTAGAACGCGCGCATGATGCCGGCCTCGGCGGCATAGTGCGCCTGCGTCTGGGCGAACTGATAGCGCGTCTGCAAACCTTCGGTGCGCGCCAATGCCGCATAACCCCCGAGCAGAATCGCCAGCAGCGTGCATGCCCACAGCACCAGCAGCAGGGCGACGCCGCGCTGGCGCGAGCGTGCCGGCGAAAGCGGCGCGCGCTGCCGCTTCATCGCGCGATCCCGTTCAACGGCTGCAGGCCGCTGGGCGTACCGCTAGCCAGCGGATTGACCCGCAGAGGGATTTCCATCAGCGGCCAGGCGTAATTGCCGCTCGGCTGCAGCTGAATGCGCACCAGCAGCGGCAGCAAACGGCCGTCCGGCCATGCAGTCGACCATGGCACCGGTTTGCCCTGTGCATCGACACCACGATAGGTGAAGCCGCCGCTCTTGATGTGATCGAGCAAGACCTGCGGATCGCCCAGCGCCTTCGGCGGCGAGCCGTCCGGCGGCAGTACGGCCAAGGTAAGCACCAGGCTCGCATCGCCGTGGCCATCGTCGATCAGCTTGAGGCTTTCCAGCTGCGGGCCGAGCTTGCCGAGATAGCCGGGCATCGGCGCGACGAACAGCATCTCGTGCGCGTCGCCCTGAAAATAAATGTTTTCGCCGCTATCGTTCCTGCGGATCGGCTGGGCCATCGTCTGCGCCAGCTCGCGCTGCAGAAACTGCTGGGCCGAGCGGATCTGATCGATCCGCTCCACCGATGCCGTGCCCGAGCGCACGCTGTGCGTGGCCGTACGCAAACCGGAATACACGCCGACCAGCAGCAGCGACAGCAGCACCAGCGAGGCCAGCACCTCGAGCAGGGTGAAGCCGGCCATCGGCTTGATCGCAACCGCACTCATGGTGCCGGCCGTGTCATGTTGGCAGCGTCCTGCCCGGCCAGCCGCAGGGTTCGAAAATGCGCCGAACGCGGATGGCTGGTCGGGCCCCAGAGCACGTCCAGATCCAGCTGATACAAATGCAAGGGCGCTTCCGGCGGCGGGGTGCCGGCATCGGTCCACGGCGTCACCGCGAGCTGCCAGCGAAAGCGGTTGTTGAACTGACCCGCGCTGCTGCCGGTTTTTATCGGCGTACCGATGAAGGCGCTGTCGAGCAGGCCGCGCGCCCACAGCGAGGCCTCGCTGTAATCGGCCGCCTTCTGGGTGAGACTGATCGAACCACCGGCCACTTTCATCAAGGCGGCAAACGCAATGGCGAGCAGCATGATCGCGGCGATCACTTCGAGCAGGCTGAAGCCGGCCTGCGCCCGCTGCGGCAAGATCGACGACACGCGCTGCCCCGACGCCCGGCGAATCATCGCATCGCCACCGCGGTCGCCGTATCCACCACCCGCACTTCGCCGGTCAGCCACGAGACATCGATATGCCACTCGCGCTTGCCGCTGGCCAGGGTGATGCGCCCGCCGGTGGAGCTGCCGTCGGGGAAAAAGCGGATGCGGCCGGTATGATCGTTCGGCTGGTCGTCCTTGGCACTGGTCATGCTGAGCTTCAGTCCTTTGGGCAACGCGACGGGCTGCCGCTTGAGATTGAGATAGGTCTCGCTGCGCGTATCGACGTCGAAATTCTGCTGCGCGCCCTTGACGATGGCCTGCGCCCGCACGGCGCGCAGCGCGGCCGCCAACTCACTGCTGGCCGCGTTGATGCGCGCACTGGCCAGACCCTGCGTCACCGACACCGAAACCGCCGCTGCCGCAATGCCGATGAGCAGGATCACGGCCAGCATTTCGAGCAGGGTGAAGCCTTGGGCGCGCGGTGAGCGCGTGGGGAACAGGGAACGGGAAACGGGGAACACAGGCGCGGACAGACAACCTGCCTGGCACTGGCGTTCCCTGTTCCCCGTCCCCCGTTTCCTAAACATGCTCATTGCCAGTTACCGACATCCTGGCTGTAGCCGTCGCCGCCGGGCTTGCCGTCCTGCCCGTAGAAAATCAGATCGAAGTTGCCGTGCTGGCCCGGATACTGGTAACCGAACGGGTGGCCCCAAGGATCCTTCAACTCGGACTCTTTCGCGTACGGACCCTGCCAGTTCGTCGCGTTCGCCGGCTTGGTCATCAGGTCGTCGAGCTGTTGCGGCGGCGAGCCGTTGTCGAGCGCGTAATTCTCGATTTTCTGGCTGAGCGTCATCAACTGCGCCTTGCCCGCGCCGTACTTGCCCTTGTCCACGTTCTTGCCGACCTGGGTCACCACCACCGCGCCGATGATGCCGATCAGCACGATCACCGCCAGCATTTCGAGCAGGGTGAAGCCTGAGACGCGCGATGCGCGCAGGGAACGGGGAACGGGGAACGGGGAACGGGAGGTTGATCGCGGACTTTCGTCACGCGCTTCGAAAGGATTCACATTGCTGCGCAAGAGTTGATTTGGCAAAGCACTCTCATGTTCCCCATTCCCCGTTCCCCGTTCCCGCTTCATCAAATAACCCATCGTCATCTCTCCGTTCAAAATCGTCATTGGATATTGCTGGTCAGACTCAGCAGCGGCAACAGGATCGCCGCCATGATGATCGCTACCATCACCGTCATCACGATGGTCAGTGCCGGCACCAGGGCAGCCAGCAGGCGATCGATCGCACGCTTGGATTCAAGCTCGAAGGTGTCGGCGACTTTCAGCAGCATGGTGTCGAGCTGGCCGGCTTCTTCGCCGACCTGGACCATCTGCATCGCCAGCCGTGGAAACAGCTTCGACTGGCCGAGCGCGAGACTCAGACCGGAGCCGCCCTTGACCTGCTCATGCGCCTGGATCAGCGCGGCGTCCAGCGCCCGATTGCTGGTGACCTGGCGCGCGATGGTCAGCGAACTCAGCAGCGGCACGCCATTTTTCAGCAGCGTGCCGAGCGTGCGGGCGATGCGTGCCGTTTCGACTTTCAACAGCAGCGGACCGACCAGCTTCATCGTCAATAGTTTTGTATTCCAGGCCAGCCGCGCATCGGGATCGCGCAGGCGCGCGCGCCAGAAAAATGCGCCACCGCCGATCAGCAGCAGGATCAGCCACCACCAGGATTGCAGCGTATTGCCCAGTACCAGTACCGCCTGGGTGATCCACGGAATGGGTACTTGCATGTCGGCAAAAATCGGCACGAACTGCGGCACCACGTAGGCCAGCAGCAGGACCAGCGAACCGAGCACGCCCACCATCAGAAACGCCGGGTAGATAAGCGCGTTGACGATGCTGCCGCGCAGCGCCTGCGCGCGCTCCAGATAGTCGGCCAGACGACGCAGGGTTTCTTCGAGCGAGCCGCCCGCCTCGCCCGCGCGGACCAGGCTGATGTACAGCTTGGGAAACACGCCGAGCTCCTCGTCCATCGACTGCGACAGCGTGGTGCCGCCGCGCACGCGGTCGCGCACGCGTTCGACCATCTTCTTGGCGTGCTCGCCCTCGGGCAGGTCCAGCAGGATGCTCAGTGCGCGATCGAGCGGCTGGCCTGCGCTCAACAGGGTCGCCAGCTGATGGGTGAACTGGGCCAGCTGATCGCCGCTGAACGGCCCGCGCTTGAACAAGCCGGCCAGCCCGCTGCCGCCCGCGGCGCCGTCGGCCGGCTGCGCGGCCAGCAGAGTGTGGCCCTGATCCTGCAGGCGACCGATGACGTCCTCGACGCTGGCCGCCTCCATCTGGCCCTGCAGCATTTCGCCCGAATCGCTGACCGCCTTGTAGCTGAATTGCGCCACGTCAACCGTCCTGTGTGACGCGCATGACTTCTTCGAGGGTAGTCACGCCGGCCACGGCCTTGGCGATGCCGTCCTCGTACATGGTGCGCATGCCCTCGCTGCGCGCCTGGCGCTCGATCTCGCCGGCGTCGGCGCGCTGCATCACCAGCCGGCGCAACGGATCGCTCATGGTGAGAAATTCCATGATCGCGCGACGGCCGCGATAGCCGGTCGGGTTGGCCGCGCTGGTGCCCGGCTTCCACAATCGGATAGGCCGCTCGTCGGTGTATTTTTCCAGTTCGAATTGTTCGATCACCTCGGGCAGCGCTTCGTAAGAAATCGCCGTTTCCGGATCGAGCCGGCGCACCAGCCGCTGGGCCAGGATGCCGTTGATGGTGGAGCCGAGCAGGTAATCCTCCACGCCCATGTCGAGCAGACGCGTGATGCCTCCCGCCGCGCTGTTGGTGTGCAGGGTCGACAACACTAGGTGACCGGTGAGCGCGGACTGGATCGCGATGCGGCAGGTTTCCAGATCGCGCATTTCGCCGATCATGATGACGTCCGGATCCTGGCGCATGATCGAACGCAGCGCGCCGGAAAAATCCAGCCCGATCTGCGGTTTCACCTGAATCTGGTTGATGCCTTCGAGCTGGTACTCGACCGGGTCTTCGACCGTGATGATTTTCACGTCCGACGTGTTGATCTGCGACAGCGCGGTGTACAGCGTGGTGGTCTTGCCCGAGCCGGTCGGGCCGGTGACCAGCAGGATGCCGTGCGGACGCTGCAGCACGTCGACGAAGCGCTGCTGGAAGCTGTCGGTAAACCCCAGCGACGCGAAATCGAACACCACCGATTCGCGATCGAGGATACGCATGACCACCGACTCGCCGAAGCTGGTCGGCACGGTCGACACGCGCAGGTCGAGCTCCTTGCCCTGCACGCGCAGTTGGATGCGGCCGTCCTGCGGCAGGCGGCGTTCGGCGATATTGAGCCGCGCCATGATCTTGACGCGCGAGATCACCGCGGCGGTCGACGACGAGGGCGGCGCTTCCACCTCGTGCAGCACGCCGTCGATGCGATAACGCACCTTCAGGCGATTTTCGAACGGCTCGATATGCACGTCCGAAGCGCGCTGCTCGACCGCGCGCTGCAGGATCAGATTGACCAGCCGAATGACGGGCGCTTCGGAGGCAAGGTCGCGCAGATGCTCGACGTCGTCCTCTTCGGCGGCGCTGCCGTCGAGGTTTTCCACGATGGTGCCCATCGCCGAGCGGCCGGTGCCGTAATAACGTTCGATCAATCCGTCGATTTCCGAACGCAGGCCCACGCGCAGCGCCACCGGCCGGCCGGCCGCCAGCGTCACCGCCTGCAGCGGATACGGATCGGCCGGATCGGAGACGATCAAGGCCAAGCCGTCTTTTTCGTCCTGTACCGGCACCACGTGCTGCTGCTTCAAAAAGCGCAGGGAAATGTCCAGATCGGTCGGCGGCAGCTCGGGCGCGTCGCGCGCCGCCAGCAGCGGTACCTGCAGCAGCTCGGCCCAGGCCTCGGCCAGATCGCGCTCGGAAACCAGACCAAGGCGCGCCATCAGTGTGGTCAGCGTGCCTTCGGCCGACTCTTCGTGCAGACGACGCGCGCGGCCCAGGTCGCTGTCCTTCAGGCGGCCACGCGCCACCAGCCACGCGCAAACTTCCGCTTCGCGATCGTCTGCCACCGTGCCGGCCCCGCTTACCGCCGGCTTGATGACTGCCGACATGATTCCACCCCGCTCAATGCCTGTGTGAGCCGTCAACGCTGGTTTGCGCAAACCACCCGCTCCGACGAAATGACCACCATAACTAGCACAACTTCGTTATCCAGATGTGGCCACCGATGAATGGACCGACGGCCGTCACACCCTGTTTCCTGCGATGGCGTCTGAACTACCCGCCGACACGCATCGCACGCAAAACACCCACCATTGTGACGTTTCCAATCGTCCAGCGGCGCATTCCTAGCTTAGGAAAATTTCCTGCATCCCCACCGTGGGGCAGCGGACTATCTGAGTCTGACCCGAGTGCCGACGGTTAGTTCGAAAGGCCGACGGGAACTGCGGCTTTTGCCGGCACGCTCGATGAGCGTCGGGGTTGCGGAATACGATGGATGCTGGGGTCCGATGCCGCCCATACGAAAAACATATCGGCGACATTAGCCACTCTCACGCCATCGGTGATGCTTTGCGCGCATGCACAGCCTGTCGATAGCGCTGCCGCCGACAGCGCGCCGGTGCGCATCCTCGACATTTTTTGGCGAAAATCTTGCCCCATCAAGAGCTTGTTCAAAGGTCGAGGTCACTGCGACAACGGCATCGACACATCGAATGCCGCACCGCAGGGTGTCACCCCCAGCTTGTCGCTGCACGATATTCCACTACTGCGCCCGGGCAAGGTGCTCGAAGTCACTCCCGGCAGGGTCGTGACCCAGGACCCGGGCCACAGCAGGGCCGACCCGTATTTTCTGCGCGATACAACCTCGATCACGGCACGGATTTCGCCGCCAGTGTAGACGGCGTGCCGATGAACATGCCGACCGATGCCCACGGCCAGAGCCAACGGCATCGCCGTGCATCCGGGCGAACCGCGCGAGATGCGCCGGAGCCTGGATCCGAAGCTCCGCCCGACCGGCTTGTCGTCGTGTCAATGTCTGGGACAATGGCGCTTTGCTCAAAGCGGTTCAACCATGCAGTTGCTCGACATCGGCGTCAATCTCGGTCACGAATCGTTTCAGCCCGATCTCGACGCGGTGCTGCAGCGCGCGGCCGAGCACGGCGTGGGCCGGATGATCGTGACCGGCGCCTCGCGTGAGGGCAGCGCACATGCGCTGGCGCTGGCCAAGGCGCATCCCGGCCTGTTGCGGGCTACTGCAGGCGTGCATCCGCATCACGCGATCGACTACGACGATGCCACCGATGCGCTGCTGCGCGAACTGGCGCGCGATCCCTTCGTGCGCGCCGTCGGCGAAACCGGGCTGGACTACAACCGCAATTATTCGCCGCGCGAGGTGCAGCTGCAGGTATTCGAGCGGCAGCTGCAGATCGCCGTCGACCTGCAGCTGCCGCTGTTTCTGCACCAGCGCGACGCGCATCAGGATTTTCTTGCACTGCTGCGGCGCTATCGCGACAAGGTGCCGGCCGCGGTGGTGCACTGCTTTACCGATACCGCTGAAGCGCTGCGCGATTATCTGGCGCTGGACTGCCATATCGGCATCACCGGCTGGATCTGCGACGAACGCCGCGGCGGCCATCTGCGCGAACTGGTGCGCGAGATTCCTGCCGATCGCCTGATGATCGAAACCGACGCGCCGTATCTGCTGCCGCGCACGATACGGCCACAGCCCAAACACCGGCGCAACGAGCCGATGTATCTGCGGCACATCTGCGAGGAGATCGCGCGCGATCGGGGAGAAACGACTGACGTCACCGCCGCCAACAGCACGGCGACGGCCGAGGCCTTTTTCCGGCTATCGTGATTGGCGATGGCGGCGCGGCGCCCGCGGGCTGCCTGGGTGTGACTGCTTACCGGGACAGCACGCGCGTCTCGCCCAGTCCCAGACCATCCAGCGCATGCTCGCCGATCTGCGCGCGTATCAGGCGCAACGTAGGAAAGCCCACCGCCGCCGTCATGCGTCGCACCTGCCGGTTGCGGCCCTCGCGTATGGATAGGCTGAGCCAGCTGGTCGGGAGGTGCTTGCGAAAGCGCACCGGCGGATCGCGGGGCCATAGCCAATCCGGCTCATCAACGCGCTTCACCTCGGCCGGAAGCGTCGGACCATCCTTCAACGACACGCCCGTCCTCAATGCGAGCAGCGCCATGTCGTCGATCTCGCCATCGACCTGGACCACATACGTTTTCGGCTGCTTGTGCCGCGGATCGGTGAGCCGATGCGCCAGCGCGCCATCGTCGGTCAGCAGCAGCAGACCCTCGCTGTCCTGATCGAGCCGTCCAGCCGCATAGACGTCTTTTTGTTTCACAAAATCGGCCAGCGTACGCCGGCCATTTTCGTCGGTGAATTGGCAGAGCACGCCGTACGGTTTGTTCAACGCGATCAACACGGCGCCACGCTGCCCTGCCGCTGACTCATCCGACGGTTCAGTGGGTCGAACTGGCGGCCGCCGGCATCACCGGCTTGATGAAGCGCAACGTCATGCGGTCGGATTCGCCGATCGCCTGATACTTGGCCTTGTCGGTATCGCCCAGCGCGTACGTCGGCGGCAACGTCCACACGCCTTTCGGATAATTCTTCGTGTCCTTCGGATTCGCATTGATCTCGCTGCTATCTTCCAGCACGAAACCGGCGTCGGTCGCCATCTTCACCACATACTTGGTCGGCAGGTAGCCGCTCTTCTTCACCGCGTCCAGCGCCGCGCCGTCGTCGGCGCGATGGTCGACCACGCCGAGCACGCCACCCGGCCTCAGTACGGCATAGAACGCCTTGAACATCGCCGGCGTGGTATCGGCCATGACCCAGTTGTGCACGTTGCGAAAGGTCAGCACCAGATCGGCCGAGCCGGGCGCGCCGAACACCGGCGCCTTGGGGTCGAACGCGACGAACTTCGCGTTGCCGTAGCGCATCAGGTCGGAGGCGAACTTGCGCTGCAGCGCATCCTGATCCTTGCGCGCCTCGTCGCTGCTGTCGGGCTTTTCCACGGCAGCCACGTAGTGCCCGTTATCGTGCAGCAGCGGCGCCAGAATCTCGCTGTACCAGCCGCCGCCGGGCGTGATTTCGATCACCGTCTGATCCGGGCGAATGCCGAAAAACTGCAGCGTCGCCTTGGGGTGGCGATAAACGTCGCGCGCGCGGTTGTTGGGCGAGCGCCAGTCGCCAGCCAGAGCGGCATCCAGCTGCTGGCCGGTGAAATCACTGGCACTGGTGGGAGGCACCAAGGCATCGGCCGGCTGATCCTGCACCGTCGAAGCCGGCGCAGCCTGCGCCATCGCCAATGTCGGCAAGCCGATGCAGGCGGCCAGCAAACATGCTGCAAGCGCGCGCGAACGATTCATTTCCATACTGCCTGCCCCTTTGCCCTTAGCTTCAATGGTGATTGAACTGACGCCGTCTCCGTCCGTGTCATAACGACCGTAGCGCATGTGGAAGCGCGCTGGCGTGAAGGCATTCTACGTTACGCTCGGTGGCCAATCAGACATAGACCGTCTATAACCCTCGCATTATTTGCCCTTTCTCGACTCCGTCATCGGCATATCGGCCGACGCTTGCACCGACATGTACGTCATCGATTCACCGTAGCGATGCGCCTCCTCGCGTATCCATTCGCGGAACACGCGAAAACCGGCATGCCCAAGCGAGCGCTCCGGATAGACGAGATGGTAGGCCTCCGGAATATGCAGATAGCGCTGACCCAGCACATGCAGCAGGCCTGCATCGATCAGCGGGCGTGCCATCACCATCCGCCCCAGGGCCACGCCCATCCCTTCCAGCGCGGCACGCTGTAGCGCGTCCGTCGTGTCGAACTGCGCCACGAAGCGCCTGGGCGCGTGGCCGCCGATCTGCTCGAACCAATCGCGCCAGCGCTCACTGGGGTCGCCAAGCAACGGCCACAGGCTCATGTCGCCCGGGTCTGCGCCCGGCAAATGTTGCAGCAGGGCGGACGACGCCACCGGCACGATCCATTCGTCGAACAGGTGTTCGCTGCGCACGCCATGCCAATGACCTTTGCCATAGCGTATGGCGACGTCGACAGGATCACGCGCAAAGTCGACCAGCGCACTGGAGGACTGCAGATTGAGCTCCAGCTCGGGATGCATGGCAACTAGACTGGCCACGCGCGGCATCAACCAGCTCGACATCACGCCGGACAGGGTGCTGATGGTCAGTGCCGCCTCACGACGGCACTGGTAAGTCGCCATCGCCAGCTCGATACCCTCGAAATGATGCGCCACCGCCTCCATCAGGCGGCGCCCCTCGGCGGTGAGTTGCACGCCGCGCGGACCGCGGTCGAACAGCTTGCGCTCCATCCGCTGCTCCAGCTGGCGCATCTGGTGGCTTAGCGCGCTGACGGTAAGGCTCGCCTGCTCCGCGGCACGCGACAGGTTGCCCAGGCGGGCGACCAGCACGAATTGTTGCAACAGGCTCAGCGGCAACCTACTCATCTTGAATTTCTCTCAAGTCTATCTTGTGAATATATCGCTTTTTCCAGCAGGACCTGACGCCTACCTTGAGCACAGCCCAAACCCAAGGCCTCAAGGGAGTCACCTTTATGAATCCGCTGTGGAAAAATCTGCTGTACTTGCACGGCCACATCACCCACGCCGAGCTGGCCTGGAAACCCGACACGCGCATCCCGCCGAATCCACCCAAGGCGGTCATCGCCATCGGCAAGCCGAGGTTCGTGGCGCGGTCGACCTGCGCATTGGCGTGGCCAAGGCTGATCGCGCCGCGCTGAAGCAAATCGGCCGGTCGGTCTGCGCTACGTCATGGCCCTATACGTCACGCCCGCTTTGCCTGGACGAGTGCATGCTTGGTACTTTCCATTGCACGAGGTATGTCTCCATGCAACAGCGTCCCCTTGGCAAATCGTCGTTGTCCGTCGCCCCGCTCGCCTTCGGCGGCAACGTCTTCGGCTGGAGCGCGGATGAGAAGCGCTCGTTCGAACTGCTGGACGCGTTCGTCGACGCCGGCTTCAATCTGGTCGACACCGCCGACGTGTATTCGGCCTGGGTGCCTGGAAACAGCGGTGGCGATTCGGAAACCATCATCGGTAAATGGTTCAAGCAAAGCGGAAAGCGCGACAAGGTGATCATCGCGACCAAGGTGGCCAAATGGGACAAGCAGCCCGGCCTCTCGCCGATCAATATTGCGCAGGCGGTGGAAGGTTCGTTGAAGCGTCTGCAGACCGATCACATCGATTTGTATCAGGCGCATGAGGACGACGCCAGCGTGCCGTTGGAAGAGACGCTCGATGCCTTCAGCCGCCTGATCGATGCCGGCAAGGTACGGGTGATCGGCGCGTCCAACTACAGTGCCGACCGGCTAGCGGAGGCGTTGAAGGTATCCAGCGAAAACCATCTGCCGCGCTATGAAACCCTGCAGCCGGACTACAACCTGATCGATCGCGCGGGCTATGAAAAAGATCTTGAGCCGCTGATCCGCAAGGAAAACATTGGCGTGATCAGCTACTACTCGCTGGCCAGCGGCTTTCTCAGCGGCAAATACCGCAGCGAAAGCGATCTGGCCAAGAGCAGCGCGCGCGGCGGCGCGGTGAAGAAGTATCTCACTCCGCGCGGCATGCAGATTCTGGCCGCGCTGGACGACATCGCCTCGTCGCACCACGCGAAGCCCGCCCAGATCGCGCTCGCCTGGCTGATGGCGCGTCCGGGCATTACCGCGCCGATCGCCAGCGCCACCAGCGTGGAGCAGCTGCATGAACTGATGGGCGCGGCCGAGCTCAGCCTGAGCGATGAGGACGTAGCACAGCTCAACACCGCGAGCGAGTGACGTTACCGACGGGTTCGGCTCGATAAATAAACCTGACGCTGCTCAGCGATGCCCGGCAGCGTCAGGTTTCGCAGAAGTAGTCGGTGACACGACAGGTGCCGCCGGCTCGCCGTCAGACAGGCCGTCGGGCGGAGTCACGGTATCACCCAGAGACTGCAGTGCGGCGAGATAACTATGGTCGCCAAGCAGCCGCTGCATCGGCAGCTGAGCGAAGGTTACCCGGTTGGTTGCCAGCGCTTTGCTCGCCGCCGTTACCCAGGTCGCCTCGACATGGTCCTCGATGGCCGTCAGGCCCAGTTCGTGGGCGATGCCCGATGCGTCGACCGCCGCCAGACACACCTGCAGCTGATCGCTCAGCGGCAGGCGGCGCAACGTATCCAGATCGCCGGTGGCCCACGCGTTGGCCCGCGCACGCATCAGCGCCACGTCGCTATCGAGATGATCGAGCGTCTTGGCGAAGCAGTCGCGGTCATCCATCGGGGTTTTCTTGAAATCCTTCACCACGGCCTTGGGCTGATCCACGACAACGGTGTAGGTAACCGGGGTCGGCTTGAGATCGTGCTGCGCCGCCGCCTTTTTGATCAGCGGATCGAGCATGTCGTTACTCAGGTCGGCCTGCTTGATCGCCGCGATGAACAGCGCCGCCGCCGCGAAGATCGGCCGCTGCTTTTCCACGCCGTTGTCCCAGCCCAGATAGCGCTTTTTGAGCACCAGCCAGCGCGCGTACTGATCCGGCGGCACCACGTCGACCAGCCGCTTGCCGTCGGGATTGTTGCGTACCCCGATCAGGCTGGGCAGCAGGCCGAGCGTGCCGAAAAACCCGAGCTTGGCATCGAGCTTGACCTGCGGCCGGTCCAGCACCTGCTGCGATTCGGCGATAACCGCCTGCACGTCACGCGCCTGCCAGTCCATATGTTTGGGCAGCAGATCGAGCGTGCCGAGCACCCACAGCACATGATCGCCCTTGCTAATCTTCCACAGGCCCGGCCCGGGCTGGACGCCGCTGACGCTGACGCCCTGCAGCTCGGTGACCTTGCCCGGTGGCGAGGTCGTGATCGAGGATGAAGACACCGGTGCTTCGACGGCGGCGGCCACCGACACCAGGCCGGCAAGGCACAAGGCCATCAGTCGTTGCGCGATAGTTCGGGAGATCGACATGCGCGGCTTGCTCCGTCAGCTCAATGACCGGTTGGCGACGTGGCGGGGGCCGGTGCACGCGGTGCCGGACTCGCGGCCGCCGAACTGGCTGCCGCCGGATCGCCGTCATCGCTGCCGTCATCCGGCGCTTCGACCTGATAGCCCTCGGCCTTGAGCTTGGCCAGATACCCGTCGGGCGAGAGCAGCTCCTTGATCGGCAGCATGGCGAAAGTCTGCGTGTTTTTTGCCAGGGCGGCGCGCGCCAGATCCAGCCAGTTGGCTTCCATCTTTGCCGGCACGTCCGACAGGCCGAGCTTGTGGGCGAAGTCCGCGTCGGTGACGGCGGTGATGCAAGTGCCGCGACGGTCGCTGTCGGGCAGTTTGCGCAGCGCCTCCAGGTCACCGGTGGCCCACGCGTTCGCGCGCAGGGTCATGGCCGGCATGTCCTGTTCGACCGCATCGAGCGTGCGGCCGAAGCAGGCGATATCGTCCAGGCCGGACGACTTGAACGCCTTGATCGCATCGTGCGGATGCTCGATCACCAGCGGATATTCGGTGGAGGTTTCCGGGACGTTGTACTTTTTCGCCAGCGCGTCGATGCTGGCCTGCACGCCGCCGGACTTGCTCAGCTGGTTAGCCTTCAGCGCCTTTTTATACAGTTCCTGCGCGGCGAAGATCGGCTTCCACCGCTCGATCCCGCTGTCCCTGCCGATGTACTTCAGCTTGAGTGTCTCCCAGCGCCCGTAAAGCGGTGCCGGCAGCACCTGCTGCAAGGTGGCACCGTTGTCATTCTTGCGGGCGCTATAGGCGGACGGCAGCAGAAACAGTTTACCGACGAAGCTCACGTCGACCTTGAGCTTGACGTCGGGCAGCTGCAGCACCTGCTGCGAGCCGGAGATTGCCGTTTCGACGTCGGCCGAGCGCCACTGCATCAGCTGCGGCAGCGGCGAGATCACGCCCAGCAGCAGCATGCTGTGCCCACCCTTGCTGACTTTCCACAGCCCCGGACCGGGCTGCACGCCGCTGACCGCCACGGCCGCGAGGTTGGTCACGCTGGAGGGAGAGGCTGGCACCGCCGCCGGCGCGGTCTGCGCCGCCGCACCGAGCGATAGAGCAAGCAGGCAGAATGCCGATACAACGCGCATAGAGTTTCCTTGATGGGCCAATCGTCGGGCTGCAGTATTGACCGCCATTTCCCTGGAAGGTGCGTGACGGCGCGTGGAAGTACATCCGGCATTCACGCTTGCGCTCATCGCAGCGCGTTTTGCTGATCGGCAGGCGTCACGTCATGGGCCAGACGCGCTTCTGGCGGGTACGGCGGCACGTCCACGTAATCCCCTGCGCGCAGGCGATCCTGCAGGCCGCGCCACCACACCGGATCGAAGATCTCGCCGTGCGCGTCGATCAGCGCGTCGCGCAGCACCTTTGGCACCCCGAGAAAGTTGACGAATAGCTCCGGAAACACGTCGTCCGGCGCGGCATAGACCGAGTCCTGCAGCGGCTGCATCTCGTCGTCCTCGTGCTGCTTGGGCAGCGCGCGGAAATGGCACTCGCCCAGCGTGCACAGCTCGTCGTAGTCGTAGAACACGGCGCGACCGTTGCGCGAGATGCCGAAGTTCTTCAGCAGCAGATCGCCGGGGAAAATATTGCTGCCGGCCAGATCCTTGATCGCCTGGCCGTAGTCGCACATCGCGCGCACCGCTTCCGCCGGCTCGGCTTCGCGCACGTACAGGTCCATCGGGCGCATGCGGTGCTCGACGTAGCAGTGGCCGATGACCAGATCGTCGCCGTCCACGCGCACGCTTTGCGCACATTCGTCCAGCAGCTCCTGCAGCAGCCCCTCCTCAAACTGGCGCAGTGGAAAACGCAGCTGGCCAAACTCCTGCGCGTCGATCAGACGGCCCACGCGGTCGTGATGAAACACCAGCCGGTATTTTTCCTCGACCTGCTTGCGCACCATGTCCTTCGGCCACGCAAAGCGGTCGCGGATCAGTTTGAAGACCACCGGGAGATCGCGCAGTGTGAACACCGCCATGACCATACCGCGCTTGCCGTCGGCGTGCACCAGACGCTCTTCCGGATGGACGGCCAGATGGCTGAATACACGACGATAGCGCTCGGTCTTGCCCTGCTTGGCGCGGCCGAGCACGGCGTAGAGCTCCTCCAGCGGCTTGTGCGGCAGCAAGGCGCGTACAAAGGAAACCACGGCGCCAACGTTGCCGATATCCGCGTGAAAATAGCTGCGCGCATAGCCGAACAGTATCGAAATCTGCTCGCGCACGGTCAGCAACGCATCGACCCGCACGCCGTCATCCGCGTGCGTCAGGGCGATCACCAGCGGATGGCGCCGATGGCCGACGCGCAGGCGCCCGACGAGATAGGCGCGGCGATCGCGGTAGAAAATGGCCTGGAGTAGATCGATGACTTCGACCGCCGGCAGAGCGGCGGCCTGCAGGCGCGCCTGCAGCTTGCGCGCCAACGCAGCGGCGCAGCCAACCCGGTCGGCAAAGGCGAAGCCGGCATCCGACAACAGACGCGCGCAAGCCGCAGATAGATCGCCGCCGACCTCGTAGTGCCGATGCGGCGCAGCGTCGCTGCCTTCGGAATCCGGCTCGCGTTCCAGCGCCACGAATTCGATATCCGAGGCAATGCCCCGCGTATGAAAATGGCGGCGCGACAGCGAGTTGAACCAGGTCTTGTAGAACTCGCGGTCGGTCAGGCCGGCGATCTGCTGCTCAAACGCCTGCCGCATCGACGCCCACAGCGGACGTGAGCGCACGCGATCATCCAACAGGCCGTCCAGCCGTCCCTGGGTCTCGCGGATGCAGCTGTCGTACAGATCGATCCGCTGGCGCGCATCCAGCGCGCTCCCCTGCCAGTCACGCCGCTCGAATCGCCGCTGCGCGCGACGCGTGATATCAGCAAAGCGGGCGTTGTAGTCGGCAAACGCGTCGACCAATAACGCCGCCGCAGCGCTTGCTTGCGGCATGGCGAGAGCGGGAACGGGCGGCTCGCGCGGAGGGGTCATCAGGCTAGTTTAGCGCTGGCCGTGTCGAACACTGATGGGTGATGCCTCAGCTGGCCTGCTCGACGCGGTTACGACCCCGGCGCTTGGCTTCGTAAAGCGCGCGATCGGCGCAGTCGATCAGGCTTTCCGGCGTGCCAGCCCTAGCCAGCGACGAACAGGCAACGCCCGCACTGACCGTGACATGTCCGAAGGGGCTAGCCGCATGCGGCAGCGCCAGCGCGTGGATGCGCTCGCACATGCGCAATGTCACCGCGCTGGCCGCCGCCAGCGTCGCCGCCGGCAGAATGACGACGAACTCCTCGCCACCGTAGCGGGCAAGGATATCGGCCGGGCGCAGCGACTTTTGCAGTTCGTCCGCGACAAGCTTCAGACAGGCGTCGCCGGCGGGATGGCCATAGCTGTCGTTGTACTGCTTGAACAGGTCGATATCGATGAGCACCAGCGAAATGACCTGATCGCCCCGCTGCACCATGCGCCATTCGCGCTCGATCGCCTCGTCGAAGGCACGGCGATTGAGCAGGCCGGTCAGTGCGTCGTGCATGGCCAGCTCTGCCAACGTACTGCGATCGTGCCGCAGCAGGTCTTCCGTCTCGATATGCCGAACCTGGCTGAGAATACTGCGCAGGCCGTAACCGAGCACGGCAACGACCACGCCGGCGATGCCCAGATCGGTGTGCTGACGCTGATAGAGCAGCAGCAGCGACAGCGTCAGTACCGATAGCGATAGCAGCAGCGGGCTGCCGCTGCGGACGAAGTGGACGAACAGAGAACTTTTGTGGACTACCTCCACGCGGGACGTTGGCGACCACGCCACCATCGCAAACAGCAGAAACGGCGCATCGATCACGACGTCGTAATAGCTACCGATATCCGGCGCCACGCCGAGCGCGACATGGTGGTTGTAGTACGCGGCGCAAATGCCGTACACGCCGGAATATGTTGCCAACGTGCGAAAGAGGTTTCGGTCGGCCGACGTTTCCGAGGCTGCGTAGCGGATCCATGTCGTCGCTGCCAGAAAAACGTTTTCCAAATCGAAGGTGTACGAAATGATGGTGGCCGACTGATTGCTCACCACGCCGTGCAGGGTGGTCCACGAAAACGTCAGTACGAAATAGAGATAACCCAGCACGATAGCCAGCAACGCGTCGATGCCGCGCTGTACCCCATTGCTGCGGTCCACGCCGATGGTGGCGACGGCATAGGTGATCGGCACGCCGTAGAGGATATAGAGCAGCATGCTGCCGCCCGGAACCTGGCTCGGATCGGACAGCGAAAGGTCGGCATCCAGGCTGCTGATCATGCCCAGGGTCCACAGCAGCAAACTGATCGCCGCCAGGCTCCAGCCCCGCGACAGAGCGAAACCTTCAATCCGGCATCGACGAAACGCGATCGCCGCACCCAGCAGCGGCGCAGCGATCAGAAAAACATAGGACGCCACCATCGCGTGTGCCGGCCAAAGCGTGATGGCGGCCACGTGCAAGAAGACAAACGCAATCGCCAGCACCCACTTCATCGTGCGCCAAACACCTCCTGTCCGTTCACCCCAAACGCTCGTTGGGATTACCTTAGTACAATTCAAAACGACCCGTGTGCACTGCGCCAACAAAAAAGGGGCCGCGAACGCGACCCCTTTTGTTCAACTCAACTGGCGTGCCGGTGGATCAGAGCGCTGCGATCAGCGCGTCGCCGAACTCGGAGCACTTCACTTCCTTGGCGCCGTCCATCATGCGGGCGAAGTCGTAGGTCACCGTTTTGGCCGCGATCACCTTGTCCATCGCCTCGATGATCTTGTCGGCCGCCTCGTTCCAACCCAGGTGACGCAGCAGCAGCTCGCCGGACAGAATCACCGAACCCGGGTTCACCTTGTCCTGGCCTGCATACTTCGGTGCCGTGCCGTGGGTCGCCTCGAACACCGCGTGGCCGGTGACGTAGTTGATGTTGCCGCCCGGCGCGATGCCGATGCCGCCGACTTCCGCCGCCAGGGCATCGGAGATGTAGTCACCGTTGAGGTTCAAGGTGGCGACTACGTCGTACTCGGCCGCGCGGGTCATGATCTGCTGCAGGAACGCGTCGGCGATCACGTCCTTGACCACGATTTCCTTGCCGTTGGTCGGATTCTTGAAGCTCATCCACGGGCCGCCGTCCAGCTCGACCGCACCGAACTCGTTCTTGGCCAGGGCATAGCCCCAGTCGCGGAACGCGCCTTCGGTGAACTTCATGATGTTGCCCTTGTGCACCAGGGTCACCGACTTGCGGTCGTTGTCGATGGCGTACTTGAAGGCCGCGCGCACCAGGCGCTCGGTGCCTTCCTTCGATACCGGCTTGATGCCAATGCCCGAGGTGGTCGGGAAACGGATCTTCTTGAAGCGGTCGGGGAAGTTGTCCTGCAGCAGCTGCAGAAACTTCTTTGCGTCGTCGGTGCCTTCCTGGAATTCGATACCGGCGTAGATGTCTTCGCAGTTCTCGCGGAAGATCACCATGTCCACCGCCTCGGGCTTCTTCACCGGCGAGGGCACGCCTTTGAACCAGCGCACCGGGCGCAGGCAGGTGTAAAGATCCAGCTGCTGACGCAGCGCCACGTTGAGCGAACGAATGCCGCCGCCGACCGGCGTGGTCAGCGGACCCTTGATCGACACCAGGTACTCGCGGCAGGCCTCGACGGTTTCGTCGGGCAGCCAGCTGCCGGTTTCGTTGAAGGCCTTTTCGCCGGCCAGCACTTCCATCCAGTGGATCTTGCGCTCGCCGTTGTAGGCCTTGGCCACGGCCGCGTCGAGCACGCGCACCGAAGCGCGCCAGATATCGGGACCGATGCCGTCGCCTTCGATGAAGGGCACGATCGGCTGGTTCGGCACATGCAGCGTGCCGTCGGTAATGGTGATCTTGCTGCCGCCGCTCGGTGGCGTGGGCTTGTTGTCAGACATGGAAATCTCCGGCTGGTGAATCGGAACCTGCAAAAACATCAGGACGACATGGCGCCGCCCCGGACAGACACAAGACGCCCATTTTCGCCCGAATGGAGCGCGCTGACCATGCCGACCACAGGCGGCGGTTCATTGCTGCGCTGCGCAAAGGGAACGGCGCTGTCAGCGCCAATGAGAAGCATGTGGTGCAGCGGATGACCAACCAAGCGTATCGAGGCCGGGCGGCCAATAAAAAAGAGCGCGGATAACCGCGCTCTTTTCGTGTTTCTTGCGAGCGGCTTGTCGGGGCCGTTACCGGCCATCGAGCAAGCTCTCTACCGCTTGGACGAATTAGTGTCCGGCGGTGGAGGTGCTGGCCGGGGCAGCCGCCGTGCTGGCCGGAGCCGTCGCAGCGGTGGAAGCCGGAGCCATGGCGGCGGTCGAAGCCGGAGCCATTGCAGCTGTGGAAGCCGGGGTCGGCGTGGCGGCCGGAGCGGCGGTGGCAGCGGCAGGCGGGGTCGAGTCAGCCGGCGCCGACGAAGAATCGTCGCTCTTGCCGCAAGCGCTGAGGGACAGGACGGCGGCCAGCGAGGCAGCGCAGATCAGGGTGCGGGTCATCTTCATACAAACATCTCCAGTTCTAGGGTTGGAAGGAAATTTTTTACATCTGACCGGGTCTGATCCGATCGGGGTCCATAAGCTGATCACGACGGGCATCAAAAGCGGCTTCCATGCATCGGCGCTGCCGTCAAACTACCAGGCAACCGTGTACAGGCTATCACCTGGCGCGGTCGTTGTAGAAGATGGCCCGCTGGCGGATCACTTGAGAACCGGCGTGTTCTGGAGCGGTACGGACAAAAATCGGCAGTCGAACAGCGGTGCAAACCCCTTTCATGCCACGCCGATGGCGCATTCCCAGCGTTCAACCACGGACAGCAATAAACCCTGGCGGGTTAACCGATGGTGAGCAGGACAATCAGGTAACACGCCGATCGGGTGCCGTCATGAAGGGCGGCGCCCTTTTTGAATGGACTCAACCCCTTACGCCGACGATCCGCCGGGAGCGCACACGCTCTCGCCGCCGGGCCCGCCAGCTTTTCCAGTGCGCGGCCAGGCAGGAGAAAATCACGTACAGTGCCGGCGTGCTCAGCAGGGTCAGGCTCTGCGAGATCAGCAGGCCGCCGATCATCGCGATGCCCAGCGGCCGGCGCAGCTCCGAGCCCTCGCCGAGCCCGATCGCGATCGGCATGGCAGCCAGAATCGCCACCATCGTCGTCATCATGATCGGGCGGAAGCGCACCAGGCAGGCCTCGCGCACCGCTTCGAGCGGGTTCTTGCCGTGCTCGCGCTCGGCCACCAGGGCGAAGTCGATCATCATGATCGCGTTTTTCTTGACGATGCCGATCAAAAGCACCAGCGCGATCTGCGCGATCACCGACAGCTCGGTGTCGGTGATCCACAGCGCCAGCAGCGCACCGGCGCCGGCGGCCGGCAAGGTGGAAAGAATCGTCACCGGATGGATCAGGCTCTCGTACAGCATGCCCAGCACGATGTAGACGGTGATGATCGCCGCGGCCACCAGCCACAGCATGCCGCTCTGCGACTGCTGGAAGCGGCGAAAATCGCCGCCGATGTTGAGCTTCATGTCGCCCGGCATGCGCATGTTGCTGGCGGTGGCCTGGATGATCTGCAGCGCTTCGCCCTGGCTGACGCCCGGCGCCAGATTGAAGCTCAGATCCATCGTGGTCTGCTGGTCTTCGTGCGTGACCTGGGTCGGTGCCAGACCTGCCTGCTGATGCGCGAAAGCGGTCAGCGGAATCATCTGGCCGCTGCTCGACTTGACGTAGGTCTTGTCCAGCGACGCTGGCGAGGCCGTCTGATTCGGCAGCGCGTTGATCACCACCTTGTACTGGTTCAGATCCGAGTAGATCGTCGAGACCTGACGCTGGCCGAACGCGTCGTAGAGCGCGCCATCGATCGTGCCGATCGACAAGCCCAGCCGCGCCGCCTTGTCGCGATCGATGATGATGTCCTGCTCCAGGCCGGCGTCATCGACGTCGCTGCCGACATCTTTCAACTTCGGATTCTTGCGCAGCTCGGTAACCAGCTTGGGCAACCACAACTGCAGCTGGGCCAGATCGTCGCCCTGCAGCGACACCTGATATTGCGCACCCTGATTGGTGCCGCCACCGCCGAAGCTCGGCAGATCCTGGATCGGACGCAGGCGCACGTTGAGGTCGGGATAGCGCGCGGCCTTGGCGCTGAGCCGCGCCAGCGCCGCGAAGGTGTCGTCGGTGCGGCCATCGGCGTGGCTTTTCAGCTGGATATCGAAAAATCCGCTGGCGCCCTGCCGACCGCTGCCCAAACGCGAGCCGACGGTCGCTACGTCCCTGTCCTTGAGCAGCATGTCGATCAGCCGCTGCTGGCGGTTGACCGAATCCTGAAACGACACCGTGGCACCCGAGGTCGCGCGGCCGCGGATCAGGCCGGTGTCCTGTGGCGGAAACAGGCTGGCCTTGACCTGTGTGAACATGAAAATGGTGAAGACGATCAGCAACAGCGGCGTCAGCGAAAGCATCAGCGCATGGCGCAGCGAAAAATCCAGCGCGCGCGTGTAGACCGCGAGCATCTTGTCCTGCATCGACTCCAGCGCCCGACCCAGGCGCGACGGTTTTTCCGGCTCGCTGTGGCCTTTCAGGAACAGCCCGCACAGCGACGGCGTCAGCGTCAGCGACACGATGGCCGATATGACGATCGCCGCCACCAGCGTCATCGTGAATTCCTTGAAGAACAGACCGGTGATGCCGCCCATGAACAGCAGCGGGATAAACACCGCGACCAGCGAACCGGTGATCGAGACGATGGTGAAACCGATCTCGTGCGCACCGACCAGCGCGGCCTCGCGTCGCGTCATGCCCTGATCGATGTGCCGCACGACGTTTTCGATCACCACGATCGCATCGTCGACCACGAAGCCGATGGCGATGACCAGCGCCAGCAGGGTGAGGTTGTTGAGCGTATAGCCGAGGATGTACATCGTAGCCGCCGCACCGGCCAGCGACAGCGGCACGGCGAGCGCTGCAATCATCGTCGGCGCCAGCCGGCGCAGGAACATCGCCATCACCAGCACCACCATCGCCAGGCTGATCAGCAGGGTCGCCTGCACCTCGTGCAGCGAAGCACGGATGGTCGGCGTGCCGTCGAAATACGGCGTCAGCTTGGTGCCCGGCTGCAGGAAGCCGCGCAGCTCGGGTATCGCCGCCTTGACCCTGTCCACCGTCCCGATGATGTTGGCAGTGGACTGCTTGTACACGTACATCAGCACCGCCGGCTTGCCCTGAAACCAGGCCGCCTGATACGCGTCCTGCTGGCCGTCGTACACCGTTGCGACCGAGGACAGACGCACCGCCACGCCGTTCTGGTTGGAGATGACCAGGCTGGAAAAATCGGCGGCATCGTGCAGCGCGTCGTTGGCCGTCACGGCCATCGTGGTCTTGCCGTCGGACAGAAAACCCTGCGGCGAGGTGACGTTGGCGGCAGTCAGCGAGTTGCGCAAATCATCCGGCGACAGACCCATCGCGTTGAGCGCGCGCAGATTCACGTCCACACGCACCGCGGGGGTGGATGCGCCGGCAATATCCACCGACGCCACACCCTCGAGCTGACGCAGGCGCTGGGCGAGCAGCGAATCGGCGACGTCGTAAAGATCGCGCGCCGACTGCGTGTCGGACGTCAGCGCGAAGGCAATGATGGGATCGTCGTTCGGATTGGCCTTCTCGTAACTCGGCGGATTGTTGAGCCCCGATGGCAGATCGGACTGCGCGGCGTTGATCGCCGCCTGCACGTCGCGCGCCGCATCGTCGAGATTGCGCCCGCCGTCGAAAATCATGAACACCTGCGTGCTGCCCAGCGAGCTGGACGAGCGCAAGGTATCGATGCCGGTCACCTGGCCGAGGTGCCGCTCCAGCGGCGCCGCCACGGTCGACGCCATGGTGCCCGCGCTGGCGCCGGCCTGGCTGGCCTGCACGTAGATCACCGGTACCTGGATGTCCGGCAGCGCAGCCACACCGAGCAGGGCATAGCAGATGACGCCGACCACAAAAATGCCGATGGCCAGCAGCGACGTGCCGATCGGACGACGGATGAAAGGCCCGGAGATATTCATGCGGCGCGGCGACCCACGAGGCCGGCGCTGGGCTGATGAACATTCGTGCCATGGTCAGCGGCTACGTCGAAGAAAGAGTGAACCTGAAAAACGCTTTGCACAGAACATCCGAAATCGAAAAGTGGGGCAAAAAGTGGCGTTTGCGGCACGGTCATGACGCGGCATGCCAGCGCATCACCATCAAGGCGAAAGGGGCGAACGGCTCGCGCCGCGCCCCTTTCCTGTCGTGCCGTCCGCACATGAACGGACGGTCGCCATCGAACCGCTGGAATCACGTCACGCTCCGCACCTGGCGGCTTCCTTGCGCATGGGCCAGCGCACGCCGCTGGCGGCGCGCTTCCATCCAGTCGGAGAAGCGCTCCATATGCAGGTAGATCACCGGCGTGGTGTACAGCGTCACCAGCTGCGACAGCAGCAGGCCGCCGACGATCGACACGCCGAGCGGGCGACGCAGCTCCGAGCCGATGCCGTTGCCCAGCGCCAGCGGCAATGCGCCAAGCATGGCCGCGGCGGTGGTCATCATGATCGGGCGGAAGCGCAGCAGGCAGGCCCGGCGGATCGCCTCGCGCGCGTTGAGCCCGGTACGTTTCGCCTCGATGGCGAAGTCGATCATCATGATCGCGTTCTTCTTGACGATGCCGATCAGCAGCACGATGCCGACGATGCCGTCGACCGACAGGCTCATGCCGCAGATGATCAGCGCGAGCAAGGCACCGACACCGGCCGGCGGCAGCGTCGAGATGATCGTCAGCGGATGGATATAGCTCTCGTACAGCACGCCCAGCACGATGTAGATCACGATGATCGCCGCGAGCAGCAGCAGCACCTCATCACCCAGGCTGTTGGAGAACTCGGCCGCCTTGCCGATGAACTGGCCGCGCACCTGCGCCGGAAATTTCAGCTGCTTTTCCACCTCGTGAATCGCGTCGACGCCCTGCGACAACGAATAGCCCGGCGCCAGATTGAACGACACGGTCACCGCCGGCAGCTGCTGCGAATGGCTTACTACCAGCGGCGCCGTGGTGACCTCGGAGCTGGCCAGCGAGGCGATCGGGATGATGCTGCCGGTACCGATGATCACGCCGGTATTGGCCACCGCGATACCGGTACTGGTGGACGAATTGCTCGACGCCGCCTGGCCGAAGCTGGTGGCATTGCTGCCGGTCAGCGCGCCGTTGCCGTTGCTCTTCACCGCCAGCTGGTTGAGCAGCGCCGTGCTGTTGCGGAACTGCGGCGCCACTTCCAGCACCACGCGGTACTGGTTGAGCTGGGTGAAGATGGTCGAAATCTGGCGCTGGCCGAACGAGTCGTACAGCGTGTCGTCGATGGTCTGCACCGGCACACCGAGACGGCTGGCCTTGTCGCGATCGATGGTCAGCTTGAGCGCCGTACCCTGGTCGGCCAGGTTGTTGTCGACGTCGGCCAGCTCGGGCCGCTTGCGCAGCGCCTGGGTCATCTGGTTCGCGTAACCGGACAGCTCGGTCGAGTTCACGTCCGATAGCGAGTACTGGTATTCGGTCGCCGACACCTGGCTGTCCAGGGTCACGTCCTGCACCGGTTTCAGATACAGCGCCACGCCGGGAATATTGGCCGCGGCGTTCTGCAGGTCGGCGACGACGGTGTCGAGATTGGCGCGATCGCCGCGATCCTTCAGCACGATGCTGAGCTGGCCTTGGTTCAAAGTCGGGTTGACCGAACCGGCACCGATAAAGGCCGCCACGCCGGCCACGCCGTCGACCTTGCGCAGCGCATTGGCGACCGCCTGCGTGCGCTGTTCCATCTGCGGGAACGCCACGTTCTGATCGGCCTGCACCACGCCGGTGATCATGCCGGTGTCCTGCTCGGGCAGCAGGCCCTTCGGGATGATGATGTACAAAATAATGGTGATGAACACGGTGATGCCGGCCACCACCATCGTCAGCCGCTGGTGGTCGAGCACCCAGTCGAGCGAACGCTCGTAGCCGCCGACGATGCGCGTCCACAGGTTCTTGGTGCCCGCCGCCGCGTGACGCTCGTGCACGTCGTCGCTGTCGGGCAGCTCGTCGGCCTTCAGCAGGTACGCGCACATCATCGGCGTCAGCGTCAACGACACCAGCATCGAGATGACCACCGCAATGGTCAGTACCCAGGCGAATTCGTGGAACAGGCGACCGGTAACACCGGGCATCAGCAACAGCGGCAGAAACACCGCCACCAGCGACACGGTCAGCGACAGCACGGTGAAGCCGATTTCCCTGGCGCCGACCTCGGCCGCCTCCTTGCCGTCCATGCCCTGCTCGATATAGCGCACGATGTTCTCGATCATCACGATCGCATCGTCCACCACGAAGCCGGTGGCGACCGCCAACGCCATCAGGGAAAGGTTATCCAGCGACATGCCGGTAAACGACATCACCGCAAAGGTACCCAGCAGCGACAGCGGCACCGCCACCGACGGAATCACCGTGGCCCACAGCCGGCGCAGGAAAACGAAGATCACCGCCACCACCAGGGCGATGGTGATCAGCAAGGTCATCTCCACGTCGTGCACCGAAGCGCGGATGGTCACGGTGCGATCGGCGAACACGTCCAGATGCACGTCGGCCGGCAGCACGGCCTGCAGCTGCGGCAGAATCTGCCGGATCGACTGCACCGTCTGCACGATATTGGCGCCCGGCTGACGGCGGATATCCAGCAGCACGGCGGACTTGCCGTTGGCCCACGCGGCAAGCTGATCGTTCTCTACGCCATCGACCACGCTGGCCACGTCGGACAAGCGCACCGGCGCATTGTTGCTGTAGCTGATGATGGTGTTCTTGTACTCGTCCGCAGTGGCCAGCTGGTCGTTGGTACCGATGCTGTAACTCTGCGTGGCGCCATTGAGCGTGCCCTTGGGGGCATTGACGTTGGCCTGGGTGAGCGAGTTGCGCACGTCCTCCATGGTCAGACCGAGGTTGGCCAGCTGCGCCGGATTCACCTGCACGCGTACGGCCGGGCGCACGTTGCCCGCGATCGAAACCAGGCCCACGCCCTGCACCTGCGACAGCTTCTGCGCCAGAATCGAATCGGCATAATTGTTGACGTCGCGCAGCGGCAGCGTGTCCGAGGTCAGCTGCAGCGTGAGGATGGGCGCATCGGCCGGATTGACGCGGTTGTACACCGGCGGATACGGCAAGGTGCTGGGCAGCGTGCCGCGCGCCTGATTGAGCTCCGACTGCACGTCCTGCGCGGCGATATCGATATCGCGATCCATATCGAACTGCAGCACGATCGTCGACAGGCCGGCCGACGAGTCGGAGGTCATCATCGACAGGCCGGAGATCTGGCCGAGATTGCGCTCCAGCGGCGTGGTTACCAGCGACGCCATGGTCGCCGCGCTAGCGCCCGGGTACTGCGTGGTGACGACCAGGCTGGGCGCCTCGATCTCGGGCAGCGCCGACACCGGCAGCTCGCGGTAACCGAGGATGCCGAGCAGCAGCACCGCCACCATCAGCAGCGAGGTGGCGATCGGGCGGCGGATGAAGAGGGTGGAGAATCCCATGAGGCGTCGGACCGTTGGCAGTTAAGAGCGGGGACGCGCGCAGCGCGAACGCCGCAGGCGGCCCGAAGGGCGAGCGGCAACGCCGCGAGTAACGGGGAACGGGGAACCACCCAAAGCGGTTCCCGCGCTCAACTCAACCTCACCCACCACGACGACCACCGCCCTGCTTGGCCTTCTGCATCTCGGCCGCGGTCGGTGCGGCCGGCACTTCGCCGGGCTTGAGCGCCTGCACCTTGCTGCCGGGCTTGAGCCGGAACTGGCCTTCGGTCACCACCTGATCGCCAACGGCCAGACCCTTGCTGATCATCACATTGCTGGCGCCCACTTCGTTCGCCACGGTGACCGGCTGCATCTTGACCGTCTTGTCGGCCTGCAGCTGATACACGTAGTCGCCGTCCGGGCCGCGCTGCACGGCCTGCGCCGGAATCACCAGACCGTTGGCCGTGGTGCTCACCTTCAGCTGCACGTTGACGAACTGGCCGGGCCACAGGTTGCTGTCCAGATTCGGAAACTGCGCGCGCAGCTTGAACGTGCCGGTGGTGGTGTTGATCTGGTTGTCGATCACCTGCAGCACGCCGCCGCTGGCCAGCGGATGCGCGTCGGTCTTGTCCAGCGCCGCCACCGCGAGCTGGGCACCACCCTTGACCGCATTGCGCACCGTTTCCAGATTCTGTTCCGGCAGGTAGAAGATCACGTAGATCGGATGGATCTGGGTCAGCGTGACGATGGCGGTGGTGGTGGTCACCACGTTGCCCGGATCGATGCTGCGGATGCCGGTAACGCAATCGCAGGGCGAGATGATCTTGGTGTAGTCGAGCTGGACCTTGGCCGATTTCACCGCGGCGGCGTCGGAGGCCACGGTGGCTGCGTCCGAGGCGACGGTATTGCGGTAGGTGTCCATGTCGAGCGCTGCCACGTAGCCTTGCCCGACCAGCGCCTGGTTGCGCTTGAGCGTGCTCTGCGCGGTACCCAGCAGGGCTTCGTCCTGCTTCTGCTTGGCCACGGCCTGGTCGTAGTTGGCCTGGTAGGTGCGCGGATCGATCTGCGCCAGCACGTCGCCCTTCTTCACCGACTGACCTTCGGTAAAGTTGATCGTCATCATCTCGCCGCCGACCTGCGGATTGATCGTCACGGTGTTGAGCGCCTGCACGGTGCCCAGGCCGGTGAGATAGATCGGCACGGCCTGGCTGACCACTGGCTGCACGGTGACCGGCACCGGCGCGGCATCTTTTTCGCCCTGGGCATCCTGGCCCTTGGCCGCGGAAGCATCCGCGCCAGCGCCGCGGCGATGATGGCCACCGGCCGTCTCCGCCGGTTTGTGCAACAGCCGAAAGCCCACTAACGCCACCACGATCACAGCTATGACGATCAGGGCGATCTTCCAAAAACGCGACATGTGAAACTCCTGGACTTGAAACAACGCGGCAACGTGATCCACAAGGCAAAAGCCATGCACCGGTTGGCACGCATGGCGTATTTATCGGAGCTATTCGGGTCTCCCCCGGCCGGCACGACGACCGGCGGCTCCACTGGGACGAAATGATAGGTGCAGTGCAGCGGGCTTGAACAATGCCAGTTGACAGGGGTCGGCCATGACCGATGGCAGGGGCGGCTTCTTGCAGACCTCTTTTCGGCGGCTTCGTTCACGCTGCGCGCTCGGTCCCGAAAAATCGTTCCTTGGGCGTGATTCGCGCCGTGGATGCAGATGCGCCGGGCGGGCTTCGCTTATAACGGGCTTCGTCTATAATCCTGCGCTGGTTGCCTTTGAGCGAGCATGGCAACCGCGCGCAATAGCCAGCGCTGCAGCTGCCCCAGTGCAGGTCTGGCCAGACCACCGGTGCAACAGAACAGCCATCAGGTAAGCCGGAACAGCCGCACTGGCTCACCGCCCTGCCTACTGAAAGGAGTACGTGCGTGAGCGGTTCCATGAGCAATTCCGACAAGGCCACCATCCGTCAGCTGGTCATCATGGTGGGCGGCTTGGTCGTGCTGACCCTGGTCCTGATGTTCGCCGGCTACGAGATCTACGACCACGCACCGAAAGAAACCAACCCCAACGCCTCCGCGGCCGTGGCCGATCGCATCGCGCCCGCCGGCGCCGTCTATGCCGGCAATACCGGCCGCGCCGCGATGCAGGCGGCGGCCGATGCGGCGGCCAAGGCCGCGGCTTCGCAGGTGGCCTACGGCGGCACCACCGACGGCAAGACCATCTTCGACAACCTGTGCACCAGCTGCCACACCGCCGGTGTCGCCGGCGCGCCCAAGGTCGGCAACAAGGCCATGTGGGCGCCCCGCATCGCCGAGGGCCTGGACACGCTGGTCAAGCATGCCATCGAGGGCTATCACGGCCCGGACGGCAACTACATGCCGGCCAAGGGTGGCAACCCCGCGCTCACCGACGCGCAGGTCAAGGCAGCGGTCACCTGGATCGTCGATCAGGCCAAGTAAGCCGAATTACCAAGCCGCCCCCATCGCACCTACAGACGCCGCCTTCGGGCGGCGTTGCTGTATGTGCGTCGGGCACCGCATCGCGGAAACTGTCATCGGCATCTGCTAGCGTCGGTGCCCGGCTTCGGTCGCACGCATCGCCACCCTCTACTGGAATACTGCATGTCGTCTCGTCTGGTCGCTCTCGCTGTTCTTGCCTTGCTCGCCGGTTGCGCCAGCCAATCCACCAAGCTGCCCGACGGCATGCGGGCCAAGGTGGCGATTCTGGAAACCACCGACGTGCACTCCAACGTGCTGAGCTACGACTATTACAAGCTCAAGCCGGACAGCACACTGGGCTACGAGCGCACCGCCACACTGATCCGCCGCGCCCGCGCGGAATTTCCCAACACCTTCCTGTTCGACAGTGGCGACACCATCCAGGGCAGCGTGCTGGCCGACTATCAGGCGCTGGTCAAACCGATCGCCTGCGATCAGGAGCTGGCGATCTACCGTGCGATGGACACGATCGGCTACGACGGCGGCACGGCCGGCAACCACGAGTTCAACTACGGCCTGGGCTTTCTCTCGCAGGCCACCGGCACGCCGATGAACGTCGACGGCGGCCGCACCGATCGCTGCGCCGGCCCGCATTTTCCGCTGGTGCTGGCGAACGTCGACAGCGCGCGCGACGGCCAGCCCATCTTCAAACCGTGGACGGTGGTGACGAAAACCATCGAAGCCACCACAGCCGACGGCAAGACGATCCGCGTGCCGCTGAAAATCGGCATCATTGGTTTCACCCCGCCGCCGATCATGCAGTGGGACAAGCAGAATCTGGCTGGCAAGGTCACCGTCACCGGCGTGGTCGAGGCGGCGCAAAAATACCTGCCCCAGCTGCAGGCGCAGCATCCCGACCTGATCGTGGCCATCCTGCACGGCGGCCTCGACACCGCGCCGTACACGCCGGCGATGGAAAACGGCGGCTGGTACCTGGCCGGCGTGCCGGGCATCGACGCGCTGCTGCTCGGCCACGCGCACACCGAATTCCCCTGCCCACACTACGCCGACATGAAAGATGTCGATGCGCAGCGCGGCTTCGTGCGCGGCGTGCCGGCCGTGATGGGCGGCTTCTTCGGAAAGGACCTGGGCGTGATCGAGCTGGCGCTCGATCGGCAGCAGGGCCGCTGGGTAATCGATCGCAGCGGCTCGCACAGCGAAGTGCGGCCGATCTGCGTTGCCGCCCCCGGTGCCAGCAAGTCGGCCAAGCCCGAGTGCGTGCCGGCCGATCCGCAGATCGCGCCGCTGCTCGATCAGACCCAGGCGGCCGCCATCGCCTACGTCAACACGCCGATCGGCGAAAGCCGCGTGCGCCTCAGCAGCTACTTTGCCGACGAAGGCAATATGACCGCGCTGGCCGTGGTCAACGCCGCGCAGGCCGACTACGTGAGGCGCGAGCTGCCGCGCACGCATCCCGAGCTGCGCGACGTGCCGGTGCTGTCCAGCGCCGCGGCCTTCCGCACCGGCTTTGGTGGCCCCGACGATTACACCGACGTCGCCGCCGGCTCGCTGACGCTGCGCAGCGCGGCCGATTTGTACTTCTATCCCAACACGCTGGCTGCCGTAAAAACCGACGGCGCCGGCCTCAAGGCGTGGCTGGAGAAATCGGCCGAGCGCTTCAATCGCATCGATCCGACCCTGGCCGGTGAGCAAGCCCTCATCAACGACAAATACCCCGGCTTCAACGTCGACCAGATCCAGGGCGGCATCCACTACATCATCGACGTATCAAAGCCCGTCGGCCAGCGCATCACCGCGCTGACCTATCACGGCAAACCGGTGACGCCCGAGCAACCCTTCGTCGTGGTCACCAACAACTACCGCGCCAGCGGCGGCGGCCACTTTCCCGGGCTCGACGGCAGCAGCATCGTGCTGGCCGCGCCGGACGGCACACGCGAAATTCTGGCCGACTGGTTGAAGCAGAAAAAGCGGATCGATGCGAGCGATCTCGAAGCGACCTCGTGGACGTTTGCACCACTGAAAACCCGCGGCCCGATTGTCTTCACCGGCGCCAGCGGCAAGCGGGATGTGGCGAACGCGGCCGGGCTGACCAACATCCGCCTATCCCAAGACCACGGCGACGGCACGGCTACCTACACGATCGACTTGTCGAAAAGGTGATCGACGGATAGCGTGGGCGACATATCGCCTACGGTTGTTCGGCATGGGTTTCATCGGCCGCGGGGCACCGATGGCATTCGCTGAAGGCAACTCACCCCTTCGATCAACCACAACGTTAAGGCACCGATGATCGCGTTGGAAATCCAGGCCCTGTCGGAACGACGCGAAAACCTGCTGATCGAGATCGGTCGCGTCGTCCTCTCACAGGGGTTCACCCTGCAGCGTCAGCGCCTGGCTGATGACCAGCACGGCGTGCTGCTGACGATGGTAGTGCGCGGACCGGAGCGTAAGCAGCGCGCGCTGGCAGCGGCGATGGATGCGCAGGAGCGCATCATCAGCTATCAGATATCGGCGTTCGAAGAAGGTGTGCAGAAGCCGCACTTCGCCGCCTCGCGCCGCATCGCGTATCAGCCCGGCGCCCCGGCTACCGAGCCGCCTGTCGAACCCACGGTTGTCGAAGCGCCCGCGCCTGCTTTGGAGACGATCGACGCAGCCGAAGAGTCCCAAGTCGTCACCGCCGTCGAGCTACCGACCGAACCAGACTATGCGCAGGTGATGGCGGCTGATGTCCCGTTTGCCCTTGTATCGGCACCAGCGCCAGCGCCCACGGCACCTCCGATCGAGCCCTTCATCGAAATGATCCCGCTCGGCCCCGACGTCACGTCCGTCGACCAGATGCTCCCCAAGTTACTGAGCGACTACCCGGATATTTTCCCCCGTCTGCAGAAGCTGGAAGATTCGGTAGCCGAAGCCGCCCGTGCGTCATCGCTGCAGCTGGCGGGCCAGCGCCTGGGCGCGTCGATATTCGAACACGACCACGGCTCGAGCCGCGGGCTCGGATTGCTGGAGGCGATCGAGCGCGTCGGCATGCCGTCGCTCGGCCTGCTGGTCGAAGTCGATCAACAGGCCGAGCAGCTGCATATCCATCACAGCCCGATCTGCAGCGAGAGCGGTCAATCCGGCTGCGTGTTTTTCAGCGGCTTTCTGGAAGGTCTGCTGACGCCGGCTGTGCAGTCGCACCAGATCTCGATATTTTCTGTCTGCTGCCGCAGCTTTGGCGCGGGCGAGTGCATTCTGGCGATCTCGGATTGATCCGAGTTTTTGCGTGGATACGTCGCCCGTGGCGAGCCATCCGATACCATGCCACGCGTTTTTTCGTGCCTGAGCCCACGCTCTAAGACAAAACTAAGAAAACGGTGGTCGCGCTACACGCGGCTGCCGCAGAACTGTCATATGGCCTGATCACGCTAGCGGACTATTCCCACTACCGTGCAGGTTCGTATGCCAAGTCGATTCAGCGCTCTGCCGCACCGCTCCCGCTCGTTGGCGCTGCGCCCTTTGATCCGCAGTCTGCGCCAGAGCATGGCACCCCTGGGCTGGATTTTTGTGACGGGGCTGTCGCTGAGCGGCAACGTGTTTGCCACAGATGCGGCACCGAATGCGACGGCGCCGGCGGATGTCACCGCCCTGCCCGTCACGCCGCCCAAGCAGCTCGAGGAAGTGGAAGTGCGCGGCAACACCAGCACCTCTGCGCTGACCCAGGCGCCAACGCAGGCGGACCTGACCATTACCCAGCCGCAGTCGATCATCGGCCTGGACTGGATCAGCAACCACGTCTCGCCGACCGCGGACTACGCCACCATCGCCGCCATCGCGCCGGGCGTCACCAACGTCAGCCCGGCGGGCCCGGGCCTGGGCGAGTCGAAGCAGATGACCTTGCGCGGCTTTAATGACAACAGCTACAACGTGACCTACGACGGCATCCCGTTCGGCGACACCAACGACTTCAGCCATCACACCAGCAGCTATTTCCCGGCCAAGATGATCGGCCAGGTGCTGATCGATCGCGGCCCCGGCAACGCCAGCACGATCGGCGAGGCGACCTTCGGCGGCACGGTGGCGCTGAGCTCGAAGGATGCCCGCGACAATTTCTCGTTCATCCCCTCGCAGACCTACGGCAGCTACGGCACCTCGCTGACCCATCTGGAGCTCAACTCGGGCACCTTCGACAACGGCGGCAAGCTGATCGCCAGCGCGCAATACCTCACTACCGACACGGCCAAGACGGACAGCGAATCCTCGCGCAAAACCGGCTACGTGAAATACGTGCAGCCCATCGGCGACAGCACCGAGATCACCTTTCTCAGCAACTACAACTACATCCGCTTCAACAATCCCAACCTCAGCTCGCTCACCCTGCAGCAGATCGCCACGCTCGGCCGCAACTTCGGTTTGAACAACGACCCCAAGAGCACCAACTGCGCCTGCTACAACTACCAGACCAAGGAAACCGATCTGGAATACATCGGCGTGCACAGCCGCCTGCCCAGCGACTGGGAGCTGGACGACAAGGTCTATACCTACGCCTATAGCAACACCAGCCACGAAAGCCCGTACGTCGGCACCAAGACCTCGCCGACGGATATCGGCGGCTACATCAAGATCAACAAATACCGTGCCTTCGGCGATACGTTCGAGCTGACCCATACCGACGACTACGGCCAGTTCCGCACCGGCGGCTGGTACGAGTTCACCAGCAACGACCGCAGCAGCATCGCGATCGACTACAACCGCGGCGGCGCCATCGACGTCAAGCCGGGCCAGCCGATCTACGGCTCGTTCAACGCCAAGGGCGTGTACAGCGGACCGTTCAAGTACACCATGAACGATCGCATGCGCACGACCCAGCTCTACGCCGAATACGAGTGGCACGCCGCCGACAAGCTGACCATTACGCCCGGCGTGAAGAACGTCGACTTCAAGCGCTATATCGACGCACCGATCAACCAGACCACCAAGACACCGCTGTACTACGACCAGACCTCGCAGAAGACGTTGGGCTTTCTTACCGCCAACTATCTGCTGCGCGACGACTGGAGCATCTATGGCACCGTGGCGCAGGGCTTTCTGGCACCCAACCTCGACGAGTTCTACGTGAGCAATCCGGGCCAGAACAAGATCAAGCCGGAGGAAACCAAGAACTACCAGTTCGGCACGGTGTACAAGACCGATCGCTTCAACGCCGACGCGGACGTCTATTTCATCAACTTCCAGAACTACGCGTTTTCCACCACCATTCCCGGCACCACCGATCCGCTGAACTACGAGGCCAAGGGCGCGTACATCAAGGGCATCGAGGCCGAAGCCACATATTACTTAGGCGCCGGCACCAGCGCATTCGTCAACGGATCGGCACAGGACGCCACCTTCAAGGGCTCGAAGCTCGACGTGCCCAATGTGCCCGACCGCACCGCGGCGATCGGCGTGCTGTATGAAGACCAGGGTTTTTCCGCGTCGCTTTACGACAAGTTTTCCGGCCGCCAGACTGCCTACAACAGCACGTTCAATCCGGACATCGCCAGCACGGCCACCTCGACCATCCACAGCGGCGGCTTCTGGCAGGCGGCGGCCAGCATCGGCTATGGCCAGAACCTCAACGGCCCGGTGTTCAAGAGCTACAAAGTGCGGTTGGAAGTGGACAACCTGTTCGCCAGTCAGAACCTGGTGATTAACTCGGTCAGCGGCAACACCGGCTCGTATTACGTACTACCGGGCCGCAGCTGGTTCGCGTCCGTGTCGTTCGGACTCTGATCGAGGGGTAAGCGCACATCGCCTCTAAGTCGTTTGAAAGCGATCGGCGCAATACTGTGCGCTTGTCCCATGCCGCTCCGACAGACCATGCGGAGCGACAACCGGAGGAGCGCACGTTGCACATCATTCTCGTGGAAGACGACGCACCGCTCGGCGCCGCGATTCAGCGCGCGCTGGAACGTCTGTCCTATACGGTGACATGGCTGCACGACGGTCGCGCGGCGCTGGCCGCGCTGCGCGATGAAACCGCCGACCTCATGCTGCTGGACCTCGGCCTGCCGGGCAAGGATGGTCTGGACGTGCTGATCGAAGCCAGACGCAACAACATCAAGACGCCGGTGCTGGTGATGACCGCGCGCGATACGCTGGAAGCGCGCGTGGCCGGCCTCGACGCCGGCGCCGACGATTATCTGGTCAAGCCCTTCCATCTCGACGAGCTGGGCGCGCGCATCCGTTCGCTGACCCGACGCGTGCAGGGTCTGGCCGCCAATCGCATCGAGGCAGGCGCGCTCAGCCTCGACCTGGGCACCTCCGAAGTGACCTTTCGCGGCGAGCGTGTCGAGCTGACCCGACGCGAGTTTTCGCTGCTGCAGACGCTGATGGAGCGCGCCGGTCGACTGGTTCGGCGCGAAAGCCTGGAGAACTCGCTGTACGGGCTGGACAACGCCGTGGGCAGCAGCGCGCTGGAAGTGCTTGTGCACGCGCTGCGGCGCAAGCTGAGCTTCGAGACGATCCAGAACGTTCGTGGCTTCGGCTACATGATTCCGCGAGAACCGCAATGACGCCGACCAGCCTGCGTGCGCGGCTGCGCTGGTTGATCGTGATCGTGCTGGTCGTGGTGCTGGTGCCGCTGGGTGTGCTGAGCTTTCAGCGCACCATCCGAGAAGTCGATGAGCTGATGGACGGCCGGCTGGCCGAATCCGCGCGCACGCTCGAAGTACTGATCGGGCACGCCGGCATCGACTCGCTGCGTGGTACCGACGGCCACAGCGATCTGGTGCCCGTACCGAACGAAGCCGCCATTAAGCTGGCGCGCAGCAAACACTCCTACACCTACGAGGCCGAGGTCGGCTTTCAGGTGTTCGATCGTCTGGAGCGTCCCACGCTGGCCACCGCCAACGTGGTGAGCCTGCCCGCGCCCAGGCTGGGCGACGCGGACTTTCAGGACCTGCGCATCGGTGACTACCTCTGGCGCGTCTATACGCTGCGCGATGCGGCCGAGGGCGTGGTGATCCGCACCGCCGAACGCTACGACAGCCGCAACGGCATTCTCCGCGCGCTCTGGCTCGACCACGGCGTGCCGCTGCTGCTGGGACTGCCGCTGCTGGCCTTGCTGGTCGGCTGGGCGGTGACGCGCGGCCTGCGCCCGTTGGCGACGCTGGCGCAGGCGCTGTCGGCGCGCGAGCCGGGCAGCCGCCAGCCGATTCATCTGAATCAAGCACCGCAGGAACTGCAGCCGGTGCTGGCCGCGCTCAACGCCCAACTCGAACGTCAGGAAGATGCGCTCGAGCGCGAGCGGCGCTTCAGCGCGGACGTGGCGCACGAGCTGCGCACACCGCTGGCCTCGATCATGATCAATCTCGAGAGCGCGCTGGCCACCCACGATTTGAAAGAGGCGCAGGACAGTCTCGGCGGCGCGCAGCACAGCGTGGTCGCACTGGCGCGGCGGATCGAACAGCTGCTCGCCCTGGCGCGACTCGAAGCCGGCGTCGCCGCGCGCCAGCACACGACAATCGATCTGGTCGAGGTCGCCAGCGATGTGATCGAAGAGCTGACCACCATCATCGCCGAAAGTGGTGTGCAGCTCGACTTCATGCGGCTCCATCCACACGTCGTCGTGCAAGGTTACGAGGCCGCGCTGGCCGCCCTGCTGCGCAACCTGATCGAAAATGCGCTACGCCACGTGCCGCAAGGCGGCCAGGTGCAGCTGATCATCGGGCAGGCGGAGAAGGAAGCCACGATCGACGTCATCGACGACGGCCCGGGCATTCCCGTCGAACAGCGCGCCGCCGTGTTCGCACGTTTTCATCGCGAAAAATCCAGCCGCGGCGAAGGCTACGGTCTGGGCCTTTCGATCGTGCAGCGCGCGGCCGAGCTGCACAACGCGTCGATCGAACTGCTCGATTCGCCGTTCGGCACCGGCCTGCGCGTGCGGGTCGCCATGCCACTGGCCGACTAACCGGGCAGCTCTGCAAGACGCCGCCCCGTCAGCTGATCGAACCGATCAGTGTCGACCGACCACCAGCACCGTAAAGCTGCCGGGTACGACAGATGGACGTCCATTCGCCTGCTTGGTAGCTCCGAACTTTGCCGCCGACAGATACAGCCGGTGCGACGACGGATCGAGCGCCAGCGTACGCGCGCTGACCTGCGTCGCGATGGTGTCTTTCACCGTGTAGTGATCCGCGTCGTCCTCGTGGATCGCGGTAACCGTTCCGCTCTGACCGTTGGAGCTGTAGACCATCGAGGCCGCATCGTCGAACACCACCGCATCGGGACCGTCGCCGATCGGCAGCGTGGCGACGAGATGCCCGTTGTTCGCGTCGAGCACGGCCATTTTCTGGTTGTCGCACACCGAAAAGAGCCGATGATGCTGGCGATCGAGCGCCAGACCGCTGGGCGATTCGCACGGCGCCAGCGGCCAGGTGTTCAGTACGGTGTTCTTGGCCGAATCGATCTGGACCAGTTCGGACTTGTCCTCGATGTTCACGTACACGTGGCCGGCGCCATCGGACACCGCAAACTCCGGCTTGCCTGGCAGGGCGATGGTGGCGATCACGGCATTGGTTGCCGGGTCGATCACGCTGGCGCTGCTGCTTTTGCCGTTGAGGGTCAGCACGTGATGCGAAGCCGCGTCGTAGACGATGGCATCGGGGTTGAGGCCAGTGCCCTTGATCACCGCCACGGTCTTCAGCGTATCCAGATCAAATGCCGTGACCGTGGCCGCCTTGCCGTCGCTGGTGAAGCCGCGCTTGAGATCCTGCGCCACGGCGATGCCGTGCACGCCCTGGGTATCAGCAATGGTTCCAACCTGCCTGTCCTTTACGGCATCGATCACCAGCACGCGATCGCCGCGGCTGACGAACAGGTGATGGCGCGGCGCGTCGAAGCTGAGGTAATCCCAGCCGCCGTCACCGCCGAGATCCATGCGCGAGATCACCTGGTAGCCGCTGCCGGCATGTCCGGCGTCGGCTGCGATGGACGGAGCGGCGATTGACAGGGCGAGCGCCGCAGGCAGAACGTGGCGGAAAAGTTTGTGCATGAGACGGTCCTGACGAATGAGGGAGAGATCGATCGCGTGTCAGCATGAAAGCATCCCCTTACTGCCACCTTAGTGACAGCGCGCAAGATCCTGCCCCGCCGCCCTTCATCCATTAAGTCAAAGTGTCACGCTCCACAAAGTTCCTACTAAGCCGTGCCAGCTAACGTAGGGCGCCACATCAGCATGGCCGGAGCGCAGCTTGTCGCGATCAGTACTCAAGCAGACCGATGACGCGCTGCCGATATTTTCGGCTGCGCGGTCGCGCGCCCTGATCATCGGACTATGCTGGATCGGTAGCAGCATGCTCGGAGGATGCGCCACTTACCGCCCTGCGCCGCTGCCGACCGCTGTTGAACTGCCACATGACGTGGCGCGGTTGCAGGGCGCACCGAGCGATGGGCGCGTGCTCGATCTGCCGACGATCGAACGTCTCGTACTACTCAATAATCCCGACCTGCGCTCGGCGCGCGCTCAGCACGACGCGGCGCAGGCGCAAATGCTGCAAGCCGGGCTGCTGCCCAACCCGGCGATCAACGGCAGCATCGGCTATCTGATCTCCGGCGTAGGCGATGCCACCGCGTGGACGGCAGGCTTCAGCGAAGACATCCGCGCGCTGATCACCCTGTCGCCGCGACGGCAGGCGGCGAAAGCTGCCGCCGCGCAGATCGACGCCAGCCTGCTGTGGCAGGAATGGCAGACGATCGGCAAGGTGCGGCTGCTCGTGGTCGATCTGGTCGAGGGCGAGCGCCTACGCGCGCTGCAGAGCCACACGCTGGAGCAGCTGGCGCAGCGCAACCGGCAGCTGCGGCAAAGCGTCAATCAGGGTAATACCGACCTTACCGCTGCGGCACCGGATTTCGTCGCCGCGGCGGACGCGCAAACTGCCTATGACGATCTGCAGCGTCGCCTGCTCAGCCAGCATCACGATCTGGCCGCGCTACTTGGCCTGGCGGCCGATACCGCGATTGCGCTGCCGGCCGCGCTGGAAATCCCCGCGGCGGACGACGCGCGCATTCGGGCCAGCGCGCGGGACATCGAACGACGGCGTCCCGACCTCGTCGCGCTGCAGCTGGGCTATCAGGCACAGGAAGCGACGCTGCGCGCCGCCGTGCTGGCGCAGTTTCCGATGTTCTCGCTGGGCTACGCCGCATCGCAGGACAACAGCCGCGTGCGCAACGGCGGGCCGTCCATCACCTTCGACCTGCCGATCTTCGACCGCAACCAGGGCACTATCGCGATCGCCAAAGCGACCCAGCAGCAGTTGCGCGACGAATACGCCGCGCGGCTGTCGTCGGCGCACGGCGACATCGATGCACTGCTAACCGAACAGGCGCTGGCGCGTGCGCAGCTGGCCGACCTATTGCCAACCTTGCCCGCGGCCGTGCATGACGCCGATCAGGCAACCACCGCGCAGCAGCAGGGGCTGATCGGTCTGCGCACCTACGTCGATCTGCTGGTCGCCGCGCAAAGCCGCCAGGCCGCGGCCATCACCCTGCAGCAAACCGTGCTGGAGCAGCAGGTGGCGATGGATACGCTGCTCGGCACCGGCATGCCCGATTCCCTTCCCCAGGATGTCATTGCGCCATGAACACGCGTCTATGCCGATGCATTTTTGCGCTCGTCGCCCTGTCCTTGGCTGGCTGCGGGGGCAGCGCCGCCGATTCGGACGCCGGCGGCAGTGACAAGGTCAGCGCCGCCGTCATCACGCAGGCCGTGCATCAAGGCAGCCTGCCCGACGTCGTCAGCGCCTACGGCACGGCGGCACCCGCGATCGATGCGGCCTCGACGCTGAGCATTCAGGCCGAAGGGGCGGTGACACAGTTCGACGTCACGGCCGGCACCGCCGTGCACCGCGGCCAGCGCCTACTCACCTTCACGCTGTCGCCAACGGCAGCGGCGGCTTACCAGCAGGCGCGTACGGCGTTGAACGTAGCGCAGGCTGCACGCGAACACACTGCGCAACTGCTGGCCCACCAGCTCGCCACGCGCGACCAGCTGGCGCAAGCCGACAAGGCGGCGAGCGATGCGCGCTCGGCACTCGATGCGCTGCGTAAACAGCAGGGCGACGGCCGCACCATGGAGCTGCTCGCCCCGTTCGACGGCATCGTCAGCAGCATCGCCGTGACCCGCGGCGATACGCTGCAGCCCGGCGCAGCGCTGCTGTCGCTGGCGCGCGGCGGCGGCGTCTTGGTGAGCGTCGGCCTCGAGATGAATCCGCAGCATGCACCCGTGCCCGGCGACAAGGTCACGCTGGTGCCGCTGGGCGCCGGTGCGCCGGTGACCGGTGTGGTAAAGCGCGTGGCCGGCATGCTCGACCCGCACACGCATCTGCAGAACGCCGACATCGCGCCCGACAGTCCGGTGATCGCCGGCATGGGCTATCGCGCCGACATCACCGTCGGCCAGTGGCATGGCTGGTTGATACCGCGCGATGCGCTGGTCGAGGACGGTACGGCGTGGCAAGTGTTTCAGGTCGCTGGCGGCAAGGCGGTCAAGGTGCCGGTCACCCTCGTTGGCGAGTCCGATACGGTGTCGGTGGTCAGCGGCACGCTGGATGCACAACGCCCGCTCGTCGTCGTCGGCAATACCCAGCTCGAGGACGGCATGGCGGTCCGTACGGCGGAGCCGGTGAAGTGAGCGAGCCGATATCAAGGCGCCCCGACTGGCTCGCGCGTCACGGCAGAACGCTGATCATCGTGGCGCTGGCGCTGATGCTGGCCGGGTTGTTCAGCGCGCTGTCGTTGCCGGTCGGCCTGTTTCCGCAAGTGTCGTTTCCGCGCGTGGTGGTCGATCTGGATGCCGGCGATCGACCGGCCGATCAGACCGCGCTTTTGGTGACACGCCCTGTCGAAGAAGCGATCCGCACCGTGCCAGGCGTGGTGAGCCTGCGCTCGGACACCACGCGCGGATCGGCCCAGGTGTCGATCGATTTTGGCTGGGGCCGCGACATGACCTCGTCGACCCTACTGGTGGACGCGGCGATCGCGCGCGTGCTGCCCACCTTGCCTGTGGGCAGCACGTACGGCGTACGTCGGATGGACCCGACCGTGTTTCCGATCATCTCGTACGCCCTGCGCTCCGACACGCTGTCGCCAGTCGCGCTGCGCGACCTCGCGCAGTATCAGATCGTGCCGCTGTTGGCCGCCGTGCCCGGGCTCTCGCACGTCGACGTGCAGGGCGGCGAGACGGCCGAGATCGAAGTGGAGGCCGATCCGCAGAAGCTGGCCCTGCACGGCCTGGCGCTGAGTGACCTGGTGACCGCGCTGTCCGGCGCCAATGCGCGGCAAGCGGTCGGCCGCGTGCAGGATCACAACAAGCTGTATCTCGTCGTCGCCGATCATTCGCTCAAAGGGATCGATGCGCTGCGCAACGTCGTGGTGAAAAGCGATGCGACCGGCTGGCTCAAACTCGCCGATGTGGCGACGGTGCGCAACGGCTACCTGCCGCAGTGGATCAAGGTCGCCGAGGACGGCAAGCCGGCGGTGCTGTTCAACGTCTACGAGCAGCCGGACGGCAACGCCGTGCAGATCGCGCAGGCGGTACGCGACAAGCTGTCCGGCTTCGCGCTGCCGCGCGGCGTGACGATTCGCAACTGGTACGACCAGAGCGAGCTGGTCACCGAGTCGGCCAACAGCGTGCGCGATGCGGTGATCATCGGCCTGGTGCTGGCCGCGATCGTGATGCTGCTGTTCCTGCGCAACCTGCGCGTGACCCTGATCACCGTCATCGTGGTGCCGGCGACGCTGGCGGTGACGGTGCTGCTGCTGAGCGTGCTGGGGCTGAGCTTCAACATCATGACGCTGGGCGGCATCGCAGCCGCCGTGGGCCTGGTGATCGACGATGTGATCGTGATGATCGAACACATCGCGCGCCGCGCCGGCGCCGCGCCCACCCAGGCGCACGGCGCGGTCGGCGCCGATGCGGTGCTGCCGGCGGCGCGCGAATTCATGGCGCCGCTGTCGGGATCGAGTCTCGCCACGCTGATCGTGTTTATTCCGCTGGGTTTCCTCGACGGCGTGACCGGCGCGTTTTCGAAGGCGCTGTCGATCACCATGGCCAGCGCGCTGATCGTGTCCTGGCTGGTGACCGCGCTGGTGGTGCCGCTGCTGGCGCGCCAGCTGATCAACTTTCAGCGCTGGCAGGACCCCGGCAGCAACCCGCGCGGCTGGCTGCGGCGCGCGCATGGGCCGCTCTACGACGGGCTGACGCGGCGGCCGTGGCTGCTGGCCGTGGTGCTGGTGCCGCTGCTGGTGCTCGGCTACGTCGCCTACACCAAGGTCGCCACCGGCTTCATGCCGACGGTCGACGAAAGCGGTTTCGTCATGGACTACTACACCGCGCCCGGCACATCGCTGCCGGAAACCTCGCGGCAGGTCGGCCAGATCGAGGCCATTCTCAGAGCCCAACCCGAGGTCGACACGTTTTCGCGCCGGCTCGGCACCGGCCTCGGCGGCGATCTCGGACAGTCCTATCACGGCGATTTTTTCGTCAAGCTGAAGCCCGATCACGCGCGCGCCACCGAGGAGGTGATGAGCGCGGTACGCACCCGTATCGAAAGCGAAGTGCCCGGCGTGGAGATCGAACTGGCGCAGCTGATGGAAGATCTCATCGGCGATCTCACGGCCGTGCCGCAGCCGATCGAGATAAAACTCTACGGCACCAACCCCGGTGAGCTGGACGATCAGGCCGACAAGGTCGCCAAGGCGATCGGAAAAATCGACGGCGTGGTCGAGATCAAAAGCGGCGTGCAGCTCGCCGGCGATGCGCTCAACGTGAACATCGATGCAGCGCGTGCCGCGTTCGAAGGCATGACCGTCGACGCCATCACGCAGGCCGTCGATCAGGCCGTTTCCGGCACGGTCGCCACGCAGCTGCCGCAGCTGACCAAAAGCGTGGGCGTGCGCGTGTGGATTCCCGGCGCGATGCAGCTGAAGATTCCGCAGCTCGCGCGTCTGCCGATACGCGCGCCGGACGGCCACGTGTTTCCACTCGGGCGCGTGGCCACGCTGGAGCCGGTCAGCGGACAACCGCAGATCTCGCGCGAGGATCTGCAGCCGATGGTCGCCGTGACGGCGCGCATCGAAGGTCGTGGCATCGGCGCGGCGGTGGCCGATGTCAAAGCGCTGCTGGCCAAACCCGGCATGCTGGATGCGGGCGTGCGCTACGAGCTGGGTGGCCTTTACCAGCAGCAGCAGATCGCCTTCGTCGGTTTGAGCGAGGTCTTCGCTGCCGCACTGGTGGCCGAATTCATCCTGCTGATGTTTTTGTACCAGCGGCTGTGGCTGGCGCTGATCGTGCTGAGCTGCTCGCTGTTCTCCACCACGGCAGTTTTCATTGCGCTATGGCTGAGTGGCGTCGATCTCAACATCACGGCCATGATGGGCATGACCATGATCATCGGCATCGGCACCGAGATGGCGATTTTCTATGTCTCCGAGTACGTGAGCTTGGCGGACATCGTGGAGCCGCGGATGGCCCTGCGTCAGGCCAGCGTCGACCGCCTGCGGCCGATCACCATGACCACGCTGGCCGCGATCCTCACCCTGTTGCCGCTGGCGCTCGCGATCGGCCAGGGCTCAGGCCTGCAGCAACCGCTGGCGATCGCGATCATCGCCGGACTGATGCTGCAGTATCCGATGGTGCTGCTGGTGATGCCGATGCTGATCGGGTTTACGTTGAAACGCCGCGACTGATAACCATCACGACGGCCCCGAGCTGCGCGCAGGCCGGGGCCGTCGCGTGTCGAAGTGCCGATAATCAAAAAATGGATCGCGCGTTTCAACGGTGCCAAAACGAATCCACGGCGATACACGGGGTCGCCAGATAATCCTGCATTACATCTGACCATGTTTTCCGATCGGCGAATGAGCACTAGTCGACCCTTCGATCGGGCTGCATTCTTCGCCCCTGATCAAATGGCCTTAACCGATACTCTGCAATTTCGCCCGAAGTGCGATGCAGCTATGGAAATCAGCCATTTTCCGCGATATTCTAGTCCGAAAACCTCGGGTGATATCGGCATCGGCACCAGCGTAAACCTTTGCGCTCCAGTTCTTACGAATACTTAGTTTTCGCTTAGTTTAAATGATTATTTCTGCATTTGAAAAATAATATCGATAATCCATCTTCGGTTATAAAAATGTCACAGTTCATGAATAGAAATAGATGGTCATTAACGACCCTATTTTCTGGATAATCATGAAGCGGATCAGTCGCACGACTCTTTTCACGAGCACTCAGCTTGCCCTTTGTCTGATAGCCAACCTGCCGTTTGCCAGCTACGCCAGCGATGCCACGCCAACAGCCGCTATCCCGGCGACAGCGACGAATGACGCCAGCGCAGACTCTTCCAAGAAGGTGAAGAATCTCGACGCGGTGAAGGTGACCGGTGCCGCCATCACAGTCGACAAGATCGCGCCGACCCAGGGTTCGATGATGGCGATCCAGCCGCAGTCGATCATCGGTGAGCAGTACCTACGCGAAAACGTGGCGCCGACCGGTGATTACACCGACGCCATCTCCATCGCGCCGAGCATCTCCACGGTCGCGCCGAACGGTCCGGGCCTGATGGAGGCGCAGAGCGTCACCATGCGCGGCTTCCAGGACGGCGAGTACAACGTCACCTTCGACGGCATTCCGTGGGGCGATTCGAACGACTTCACCCATCACTCGACCTCGTACTTCACCACCCAGGACACCGGCAGCATCGTGGTCGATCGTGGCCCGGGCACCGCGAGCACGCTGGGCAACGCCACGTTCGGGGGCACCATTGCGGTGGGCTCACGCACGCCGTCGGATACCGCGGGTATCGAGCCCTATCTGAGTTTCGGCAGCTTCGGCACCTGGGTCGAGGGCGCTCAGCTCGATACCGGTGCGATCCAGCAGACCGGCGGCACCACGGCGCTGATCAACCTGGAGAACGTCCGGTCGGATGGCTATCTGACGTACGCCGGGCAGCGCCGGCAGAACGTTTTCGCCAAGATCGTGCAGCCGATCGGCGACAACACCACGCTGACGTTTGTCGGCATGTACAACAACATCCACCAGAACGTGCCGCTGGGCGCGACGCGCGCCCAGATCGAGGCATACGGCCCGAACTATGGCTTGAACAACGATCCGTACAGCCAGGACTACTACTGCTACAACATCGACAATATCGACACCTATATGAGCTACGTCGGCCTGCACTCGGCGTTCGACGGCTGGACGATCGACAACAAGGCCTACACCTATTCGTACAACCACTTCGGCTGGAACGGCGAGGACCCGAATGGCGAAACGCCGAACGGCACCATCTACAGCCCGCTCGACGTGCCGGCCCAGGCGCTGCGCAATACCTACACGTCGTACGGCGACATTTTCCGCCTGAGCAAGGAACTGGGGCCCGGCGAGCTGCGCACCGGTTTCTGGTACGACCACCAGCGCAACCTGCGCACGCTCTATGAGGTGGACGCCAATCTCAACTACGCCTACAACGCGCCGACCCAGCTGGCCGCCACCGATCGCGACATGCGCGATACGCTGACCACCTTTCAGCCCTATCTCGAATACAACTGGAACATCACCGACCGGCTGTCCCTGACCGGCGGCGTGAAAGATGCCGACTTCAAGCGCGACATCAATGCCCTGGTGAACCAGAAAACCGGCGAGCCGCTGGTGTATTCCAAGGATTACAGCAAGGTGCTGCCGTCACTGGCGCTGCACTGGCAGCTGAGCGACAGCTGGACCGCCTATGCACAGCTGGCCAAGGGATTCCTGGCGCCCAACCTCAACACCTTCTACACCAGCGCACCGCAGGACAATACGGTCAAACCGCAGCAGACCATCAACAAGCAGCTCGGCACGACATGGTCCGACGGCCGCCTCACGCTGTCGGCGGACGGCTACTACATCAACTTCAACAACAAGATCGAAAGCCGCACGGTCGGCGCCATCACCACCTTCTACAACGCCGGCGGCGCGGTCTACAAAGGGTTGGAGGGAGAGGCGACCTATCTGCTGGCTGACGGCTTCAGCGTGTACGCCAACGGCTCGCTCAATCGTGCCATCGACAACGCCACCAACCAGTGGCTGCCCAACGCGCCCAGCAAGACCGCCGCGCTGGGTATGATCTACAACAGCGGACCGCTGTATGCCTCGCTGATCGACAAATTCGTCGGTCACCGCTATGGCGATACCGGTCTGCAGCAGCCGTTCGGCGGCTACGCCACCACCAACTTTGCCGCCAGCTATACGTTTGCCGAAGGTTTCGGAGCGCTCAAGAGCGTCAAGATCGGCGTGCAGGTCGACAATGTCTTCGACAACAAGAGCGTCTACTACCTTTCCGGCTACACCGCCCAGGACAACACGCCGCTGTATTTCACGATACCGGCGCGCAGCTACGAGCTGACGTTTTCGGCGAAGCTTTGATGGATGGCAAAAAGATTGCGTCGTTCGTTGCAGTAACGCAGCAAAATTACAGACGTAACATCCGTGCCTTTCATCGGACCAGCACTTGTGGCACACGAGAAGAGTAGCCAATGCCACTTACTGAGGCGAGACAGCCTCTCATCCAATCGAAAGTGGCTCTCATCGAGTGGGCACAACGACCGCACAGCATTTGCCCAAGTGCTTTTTAATTATCGAATTAGTTGAGCTACGGCCTGGCGCGCTGACAGACCGTTTGCGAAAAGTCCATTATTGGCCAAGATCCATCCTGCGTCGGCTTTAACCCAAATGCGAAGAGAAACTGGATAGACTTGAAGTAAGTCACAGGGGAGATCAGGGATGAATCGTTTAACGTCTTGGCTTTTTCTCGCTGTTCTGTCTTGCACAGCACTCACCGCAGCAGCTAGCTCACAAAAGCAGTTCCAGGCGAGCATGCTCGTTACCGGCTCCATTGTCGTGGCGCCCGACGGGACCGTTAGCAGCTTTACGTTGGACCAAACCAGCAAGCTTCCCAGCGCTGTTGTGGATCTGATGAATAAGGGCGTTCCGTCATGGCGATTTGCGCAGACGAAGCGTGACGGCCAGCCAGTCGCCGCAGCGGCAAGAATGAGCGTCCGCATTATTGCCCAGCCTCAAGACAACGGAAATTACGTTCTCCGGATGAGCGGAGCCCAATTCGATCAAAATACGAATGCCAAGGACTCCCTACATGCAAACCGAATTCCTCCAACGTACCCTGCTTCGGCAATCCGGGATCATGTTGCCGGCTCGGTGTATTTATTAGTTCGAGTGAATAAGCAGGGGCAGGCGGTCGATGCCTTTGCCGAACAAGTCAACCTTGATGCCCAACCAGGGGGTATGCCTTCTGAGTCGACTATGAAAAGGTGGAGAGCCCTCCTTGCCAATGCCTCTCTTGAGGCCGTTCGCAAATGGACATTCCGTAGCCCTGGATCAAACGACCATTCCACGGATGGCTACTGGTACGCACGAGTACCCATAAACTTTAGTTTTGCGGACTCACTTGAGCGTCCGACACCCGAGTACGGCAAGTGGGAAATCTACGTGCCTGGCCCCGTGGAACAAAATCCTTGGTATAGCCAAAGCCGGATAGCGGATCGCGATATAGATGCACTTCCGGATGGAAGCGTCTCTCTTGCCGATCAGGGGCTGCATCTGGTGACGCCACTTGGGGGCTCCTAAATAAATATCCCTAAAGGCGGCAGTCGACCCGCGCTTTTCCTCGCACCTCATTCTTAAAGTCTTTTTCCAAAATCCAAGCGGTTGGAAGCAGGCTTTATCTGCGAATAAAGTTTCAATTGCACCTATTGACGCCATTGCTGCATCGCATCTATGTTCGACTCATGTCATCGAACTTGCTGCCCGCCCGCACGCACTTTGCACCGGTTAACGCCGGCGCCTTGCTGTTGCCGGCAGGCACCTTGTCGAGTGGCATTTCCTCGTCCACCATTACGATTACCAGCACGACCGGTACCGGTACGGGCTGGGAGTCGGTGCGCGAATAGGTTTCAACAAACGCGCAACGGCTCCGCCCTCCAAGAGGCGAGCCGGCACAGTCCGACCCGCCAGGGAGTCGGAGCCTCATCCGGAGGCTACTGTGAACATCTGTGCACCCCAACTCGCCGAACAACCGCTCAAACGCCGCGCGGCCTTTCCGCTGGCGCCGCCATCGTTACGCCAGCGCGTATTGTCGGTGGGACTGATCGGACCGGGCCGCGTCGGCAGCGCCCTGCTCGACCAGCTGCGCGTCGCACAGCCGCGGCTGCAGCGCGATACCGGGCTAGCCCTGCAGCTGCGCGGCGTGGTCGCCAGCAAGCGCATGTGGCTGGACTGCGACGACGCCGAGCTCAACGGCCGCCACGGCGGCGCGCAGACCTGGCGACCGAACGATCTGGATGCCTTCGCCGAGCACGTGCGCAACAGCGGGCGCCATGCACTGCTGATCGACTGCAGCGCCAACGACGCCATCGTGTCGCGTTATCCCGCTTGGCTGCAGGCCGGCCTGCACGTGGTGACGCCGAACAAGCTTGCCGGCAGCGGTCCGCTGGAGCGCTGGCAGGCGATTCAGCGCGCCTGCGCCGATGGCGCGCGCTTCCGTTATGAGGCCACGGTCTGTGCCGGGCTGCCGGTCGTGCAGACACTGCGCGACCTGCTCGATACCGGCGACGAGCTGCTGGCCGCCGAAGGCATGTTCTCCGGCACGCTGGCCTGGCTGTGCAATCGCCACGACGGCGCCCAGCCGTTTTCCGCGCTGGTGCGCGAGGCGCATGCGCTCGGCTACACCGAGCCCGATCCGCGCGACGATCTGTCCGGCATGGACGTGGCGCGCAAGCTGGTGATCCTGGCGCGCGAGGCCGGCTGGTCGCTCTCGCTGGACGACGTCTCGGTGGAAAGCCTGGTACCGGAAGCGCTGGCCCAGCTGCCGCGCGACGAATTCATGCAGCGGCTGGACGAGCTGGATTCGCCGATGGCGGCCAAGCTGGCGGAGGCGCGCGCCTGCCACGGCGTGCTGCGCCACGTCGCCCATCTGGACCACGCCGGCCATGCCAGCGTGCGCCTGATGGTGCTGCCGGCGTCGCATGCGTTCGCCCATACGCGGCTGACCGACAACGTGGTGCAGTTTCGTACCCGTCGGTACTGCGATAATCCGATGCTGGTACAAGGTCCGGGCGCCGGGCCGGAAGTGACGGCAGCCGGCGTGTTTGCCGATCTGCTGCGCATCGCCGAATCGCTGCAGGTACACGCATGAGCACCCTGTCCTCAACCATTGCATCCGTCAAAAGCCCCGCTCAGGAAGTCATGAAGTCCGCTCCGCCACGCGCCCGCCGCGCCCTCGCCTTTGCCCCCGCCTGTGTGGGCAATGTGGGCGTGGGCTTCGATATCCTCGGTCACAGCATGGCCGGCGCCGGCGACCGCGCCGACGTGCGCCGCATCGAGGAGCCGGTGGTGCGCATCTCGGCAATCCACGGCAGCGTGGTCGACCTGCCGACCGACGCGCTGGGCAACACCGCCGGCGCCGCACTGATCTCGCTGCGCAAGGCGCTCGGCCTGCGCCACGGTTTCGACATCGTGCTGCACAAGGGCATTGCGCTGGGGTCGGGCATGGCCGGTTCGGCCGCCTCGTGCGTGGCTGCGCTGGTGGCCGCCAACGCGCTGCTGGAAAAGCCACTGCCGCACGAAGCGCTGTACGGCTTTGCCCTCGACGGCGAAGCGGTGGCCAGCGGCAGCCGACACGGCGACAACCTGGGGCCGATGCTGCTCGGTGGCCTGGTACTGGCCACTCACGATCGGTTGCTGCGTATACCGGTGCCGGCGAGCTGGCACTGCGCGCTGGTGCATCCGCACTTCGTGCTGGAGACGCGCAAGGCGCGCGCGGCGCTGGCCGGCGACTACCCGCTCAGCGCTTTCGTGGCGCAGAGCGCCAACCTCGCCCTGGTCCTGGCCGGCTGCTATCTCAGCGACGCCGCGCTGGTGCGCGAAGGCCTGAAGGACGTATTGGTCGAACCGCGGCGGGCCTCACTGGTGCCGAACTTCGCCCGCGTCAAGCAGGCCGCGCTCGATCATCGCGCACTGGGCGCCAGCATCTCCGGTGCCGGCCCCAGCGTGTTCGGCTGGTACGAACACCGCAGCGAGGCCGAGGCCGCCGCCGCGGCGATGCGCGCCGCGTTCGCCGAAGCGGGCCTCGACAGCGACACCTACGTCGCACCAGTCGATGGACCCGCCGCGCGACTGATCGATGCCATAGATGAAAAGACCTGGGCCGACGCCCCCGCTGGCGAGGGCGCATGACCGCAGCGAGTTTGAAAACCCAGGCCGCTGCCTCGCCGATGCGGTATGTGAGCACGCGCGCCGGCAGCCCCGCCGTATCGATCAGCGCCGCGATTGCCGCCGGCCTTGCGCCCGACGGCGGACTCTACGTTCCCGAAACGCTGCCACGGCTCGATCCTGCCGCATTCGATCCCGGCGGCGCACTGGCCGATACCGCCGCAACGCTATTGGCGCCGTTTTTTGTCGGCGATGCGCTAGCCAGTGAGCTGCCCGCCATCTGCGCCGAGTCGTTGAATCTCGATATTCCGCTGCGGGCCCTGCCGCAGGCCAAGGCACACGTGCTCGAACTGTTTCACGGCCCCACGGCGGCGTTCAAGGACGTCGGTGCGCGCTTCCTCGCCGCCTGTATGCGGCGCCTCCCCCGTGCCGACGCGCGGCCGCTGACGATACTCGTCGCCACCTCGGGCGATACCGGCGCCGCGGTCGGCGCAGCGTTCCATCGCCAGCCCGGCTTGCGGGTGGTGATCCTGTACCCCGACGGCAAGGTGTCGCCGCGCCAGGCGCATCAACTGGGCTGCTTCGGCGACAACGTGCACGCGCTGCGCATCGACGGGCGCTTCGACGACTGCCAGCGCATGGCCAAGGCGGCGCTGGGCGATGCCGAACTGCAGGCCGCCGTGCCGCTGACCTCGGCCAACAGCATCAGCCTCGGTCGCCTGCTGCCGCAGATGAGTTACTACGCGCATGCGGCGCTGGGCTGGTGGCGCGAACGGGGCGAACCGCTCAATGTCATCGTACCGACCGGCAACCTCGGCAACGCGATGGCCTGCCTGTGGGTGCGCGAGATGGGTCTGCCGATCGGCCAGGTAGAGTTGGCCTGCAACGCCAACGCGACGCTGCCTGACTATTTTGCCGGCGGCGAGTACGAGCCCCGCGCCGCCATCACCACGCTTGCCAACGCGATGGACGTGGGTGCGCCGAGCAACGTCGAGCGTCTGCGCTGGACCTTCCCCGACGAGCGCGCTTTACGGCAACTGCTGCAAGCACGCAGCGTCGGCGATGAGGCCATTCGACAAACCATCACCGCCCATGCGCGCCGGCACGGCGAAGTGTTCTGCCCGCACACCGCCACCGCCATGCACCGGCTCGACCAACTGCGCGCCGCCGGCGACACAGACGCCTGGACCGTGGTCGCCACTGCTCATCCGGCCAAGTTCGATAGCGTGGTCGAGCCGCTGATCGGGCATGCCGTCGATGTGCCGGCGCCTCTCGCCGCGATGCTAGAGCGGTGGGCGACGGCCGATCCAATGGCAGCAGATGATGACGTACTGAAAATGTACTTGCGGCGCTGACGCTCAATTCGTCACGTGATTGTAGGCAGCTTGACAGGCAAAGCCGGCTTGTCTGCTAGCCTTTTGCGCTAAACACTATGGAATACATCAGATGACGTTGAGCGCCAAGTTCGCCACAGCCCTTGGTCTTGCCACACTTTTGGTCTTCGCCGGCCTCATCCCTCTGGGCCGCTGGCACGATGAATATTTCACGCTTTACCATTTTCACGAATCCGGCATCGCATACCTTGGCGAGCGCCTGCTGCATTGGAGCCCGCGTCCGTTATCTGAATTTTTCGCCTACATGTACGGTCTGGCCGTCTACCGTGTTGACTCACCTCTAATTGCCGAATTTCTGGCGATCTTCTGGCTTATGTTCGTGGCCGCTGCACTGTGGCCGGTGTTGCACGACGGCAAAGGCTTCCTGTGCGCATCGGTACTGGTGGCTTTGCTTTTACTGGGTCACCCGGTCGCCGAAGTTTTCTACTGGCCCTTCGCGACGGTCGCCTATTTGCCGACGGTCGCAGCCGCACTACTTCTGCTGACCCTCGACTGGGGCGGTCAAATCGAAGGTCCTTCAGGCAACGCGTGGATTTTCCTGGCCCTGACGGTTTCTGCCGCGAGCTCCGAAGTTGGGGCGCTTTTTACGGCAATCTACGTCGTACTGCTGTTTGCCATCCGCAGCGTAGAAGACGGTTATCGCTGCCTGATCTTCACCATTCCATTGTTGCTTTCGGCTGCAGTGCTTTACTTGCAATTCACTGGGCGTGTCGCGGTTGGTGGCGAGGTTTTCGGTGACCCATCCGTCGCGCACCATCCGGTCGCGACCATGTCAGCCGTCGCGAAGCATTTGCTTTTCGAGCTTTTGAAAGGTGATAGCGGACATCACGCATTCACACTCCTCATTTCGGGCCTGGTCACAAAGCTTTTATTTTTCTGCGGCGTCTACATCGTTATATCCGCGAGGGGGAAATTTGCTCCGCGAGTCCAGAAGCTAAGACTGATTCTCGCCATCGCAGCGATTGCGACAGCTGTGCTGACGCTCGCTGCTGCGCTCTATAATTTTGGATCTCCCTGCTGCGAGCGGCATGCCACGATGCGCCAGGAGTACGTCTTTATCACTATCGGTTCGATAGCCAGCTATATGGCAGCACGCTGGCCGATTCGCGGTCGCCGGCACGCCGGAATACTTCTGGTCTGTTCCATGCTGATTCCATTGGCGGTAGCCATCCCGAAACTGAAAACGGAATATCTTGGCTACGCCGAAACGTGGCGAGCGGATAACCAGACTTGGCGATCCGGTCGCTCCGCCGGATCCTCTATGCAAATAGAACAAGCGGTGCCTGGACCTATCAGCGGTGGCCTGGTTATTACCCCGGGCACCTATCAAAGCGGATCATCGGCGAGGAATGATGTGCCTTGGATGCTTGTCTTTTTCGGCAAGCAATCGGCCATCGTCTCTGCGCCAAATGGAGCGCAAAACAACGATACCCGGCAGTAAACGTGCTCTATGCACCGATGAACGCGCTTACTTAACGCAAACCAGTTGCATCAATCGAGCGCGCGGCGACGAGAAGACTCGCTAATTCACATTTTCGCTTTGAATCACACGCTTACAAAAGCATCTGGACGCCCAGCCGTCCAAACGACTATTCGGTGGCACGAAAAAAGTTTCTAACGAAACTACCTCAGAAAAAGGTTGACAGGCTTTAGCAAGGTGCCTTACGGTCAGGGACATGTCGCAACGCACAAGCCACCGCAGCAACACCCAGACCCGCCCACTCATCGCGATTGATGCGCTGCTGCAGCTGCGTGGCAAGCTTCTTCTTACCCTTGTACTCGTACTCCTTATTACCAACGGAGGTGCGGGCTGAGGGCATGTGTCCAGGTAAATAGAAACAAACCTGAAGACTCCCAAAAACCCCGCACCGGCAACGGAGCGGGGTTTTTTTTGCCTCCAGCAACGCACAACACAGCGGAGCCATGATGAAAAATCCAAATCAACCATCTGACGACGGCATTAGCGACGTAGCGGCCGATCACGTGCGAATTTTCGATACCACCCTGCGCGACGGCGAACAGGCGCCCGGCTTCTCGATGGACCGTCGTGCCAAGCTGCGCATGGCGCAGGCGCTGGAAGCGCTGGGCGTCGACGTACTCGAGGCCGGGTTTCCGCAGGCCTCGCCGGATGACTTCGCGGCCGTGGCCGACATCGCCCGCTTGCTGAAGACCACGACCGTCTGCGGCCTGGCGCGCTGCCAGGCCGGCGATATCGACACCACCGGCCGCGCGCTGGAAAAAGCATGGCGTTCGCGCATCCACGTGTTCCTGTCGACCAGCCCGCTGCATCGCGAGCACAAGCTGCGCATGAGCAAGGCGCAGGTGCTGGACGCTACCGTGATGGCAGTGGAGCGCGCTCGCGGCCTCTGCCACGAGGTGGAGTTCTCCGCCGAGGACGCGTTACGTACTGAACCCGAATTCCTGGTGGAAGTGTTCAGCGCCGCCATCGCGGCCGGTGCCACCACCGTCAATGCGCCGGATACGGTCGGTTACACCACGCCGTCGGAAATCTTCGAGCTGTTCACCTACCTGCGCAACAACGTCAAGGGCGCGGACAAGGTGGTGCTCTCCAGCCATTGCCACGACGATCTGGGCATGGCGGTGGCCAACAGCATGGCCGCGATCAGCGCCGGCGCGCGTCAGGTGGAATGCACCATCAATGGCATCGGCGAGCGCGCCGGCAACGCCTCCCTGGAAGAAATCGTGATGGCGCTGAAGGTGCGCGGGCACTATTTCGGCGTTGACACGCGCATCGACACGCGCAAGCTGCATCCGACCTCGCGCCTGCTGACCCAGATCACCGGCCAGCACGTGCCGCGCAACAAGGCCATCGTCGGCGATAACGCCTTCGCGCACGAGTCGGGCATCCACCAGCACGGCATGCTGAAACACCGCGGCACTTACGAAATCATGCGCTCGGAAGATGTCGGCATTCCCGAAGTGCGCATGGTGCTGGGCAAGCACTCCGGCCGCGCAGCCTTACGCCAGCGTCTGGAAAGCCTGGGCCACGCCGTGGAGGAAACCGCGATGGACGACATCTTCGCGCGCTTCAAGACGCTGGCCGATAAGAAGCGCGAAATCCACGACGAAGATCTGGAAGCGATCGCCATGGGTCTGGATCCGGACATGGCCGGGCCGTGGCGGATCGTGCAGCTCACCAGCGCCACGCATCTGGGTGGCGGCGCCTCGGCATCGGTAAAGCTGGCGCACGACGACGGCCGCGAAACCAGCGAAGCGGCGATCGGCGATGGTCCGGTCGACGCCGTATTGCGCGCGATCGAGCGTGCCGCCGGCAGTGAAATGAAGCTGACCGATTTCTCCGTGCGCTCGGTCAGCGAAGGCGGCGACGCGCAGGGCCATGCGCAGCTCACCGCTCGCCACAACGAGCGCGACTGGCACGGTCACGGCATCAGCACCGACATCGTCGAGGCAACCGCGCTGGCGGCGCTGGACATCGTCAACCGTATCGAACGACACACGCCGGCCACGCAGCGCGTTGCCGTCGCACATCTCTGATCACACGCACCGCACTTCTTTCGGAACTCGTCATGACTACACCTTTCATCTGGCACAACGGCCGCATCAAGCCCTGGGCAGAGGCCACCGTCCACGTCAGCGCGCACGCCCTGCATTACGGCTCCTCGGTGTTCGAAGGCGAGCGCGTGTACGCGACGCATCGCGGACCGGCGTATTTCCGTCTGGCCGATCACACGCAGCGGCTGTTCGAGTCGGCCCGCATGTACGAGATCGACATCGGCTACACCGAAGAGGAGATCAACGCCGCCTGCATCGAACTGATCCGCGCAAACGAGATGGCCTCGGCGTACGTGCGACCGATCGTGTTTCGCGGCGCCGGTGGGCTCGGCGTGCTGCCGCGCGACGGTTCGCCGGTGGACGTGTCGATCATGGCGCTGGACTGGGGTGCGTATCTGGGCGATGCGCTGGAGGTCGGTGCCGACGTCTGCGTGTCGTCGTGGAATCGCGCCGCGCCCAACACCTTCCCGAGCTGGGCCAAGGCCGGCGGCAATTACCTCAGCAGCCAGCTGATCGCGTTTGAAGCGCGCCGTGGCGGCTACGACGAAGGCATCGCGCTGGGCCACAACGGCCTGCTCAGCGAAGGCGCCGGCGAGAATCTGTTCCTGGTGAAAAAAGGCCGGCTGTTCACCCCGCCGACCAGCGCCGGCATTCTGGCCGGCATCACCCGCGACAGCATCATCACCCTGGCCGAAGAGATGGGCCTGCGCGTGGAAGAGCGCGACATGCCGCGCGAGGCGCTGTACTCGGCCGACGAGATCTTCATGACCGGCACCGCCGCGGAAGTCACGCCGGTGCGCTCGGTCGATCGCAAGCCGGTGGGCAAGGGCGAACCCGGCCCGATCACGCGGTCGCTGCAGCAGGCCTTCTTCGGCCTGTTCGATGGGCGTACCGAAGACACCAGAGGTTGGTTGACGCCTGTTAGTGCGGTCGTCCCTGACCGCGAAGATCAAGAAGCGGCCATCCATGGCCGCACTCCTCACCACGAGCCATCCACTCTGGAGATCATCGGATGACTGCGAAAACGCTATTCGAAAAAGTCTGGGATGCCCATGAGGTCGTGGCCGAAACCGAGGCCACTCCGGCAACCCTCTATGTGGATCTGCACCTGATCCATGAGGTGACCACACCACAGGCATTCACCGAACTGCGCCAGCGTGGCCTGCCCGTGCGCCGGCCCGACAAGGTACTGGCGACACTGGATCATTCCACCCCGACCACGCCCGCCGATGCGGCCGGCCACTACACCTATGTCACACCCGAAGCCGAACAGCAGGTGCACATGCTGCAGGCCAACTGCGCAGAATTCGGCATCGAGTTGAACGGCTGGGGTAGCGATCACCGCGGCATCGTGCACGTGATCGGGCCCGAGTACGGCGCCACCCAGCCGGGCATGACGATCGTGTGCGGCGACAGCCACACCGCCACGCACGGCGCGTTCGGCGCGCTGGCCTTCGGCATCGGCACCACCGAAGTCGGCCACGTGCTGGCCACGCAGTGCCTGCTGCAGCGCAAGCCCAAGACGCTGGCCATCCACGTCAGCGGCAAGCTCAAGCCCGGCGTCGGCGCGAAGGATCTGATCCTGCATGTGATCGGCAGCATCGGCGTGGGCGGCGGCACCGGCCAGGTGATCGAATACCGCGGCAGTGCCATCGAGGCCTTGTCGATGGAACAGCGCATGACCGTCTGCAACATGTCGATCGAAGCAGGCGCCCGCGCCGGCCTGATCGCCCCCGACGAAACCACGTTCGCCTGGCTCAAGGGCCGTCCGCGCGCGCCGCAGGGCGCCGCCTGGGACGCCGCCGTCAAGCACTGGAAAACCCTGGTGACCGACGAGGGCGCGCGCTACGACAACGAGGTATTCATCGACGCCGCCGACATCGGCGCCACCATCACCTACGGCACGCATCCGGGCATGGTCACGCCGATCGGCGCGGCGATTCCCGCCGCCCGCGATGCGCAGGAAGAAAAAGCGCTGGCCTATATGCAGTTCAGCGGCGGCCAGCAGCTGACCGGCGAGAAAGTCGACGTGGTCTTTGTCGGCAGCTGCACCAATTCGCGCCTATCCGATCTGCGCGAAGCTGCCAACGTGATGCGCGGCCGTAAAGTCGCCCCCGGCGTGCGCGCATTGATCGTGCCGGGCTCGGTGCTGATCAAGCGCGAAGCCGAGGCGGAAGGCCTGGACGAAGTGTTCCGCGCCGCGGGCGCCGAATGGCGCGAAGCCGGCTGCTCGATGTGCATCGGCATGAACGGCGACATCGCCCAGCCGGGCCAGCTGGTGGTGTCCACCAGCAATCGTAACTTCGAAGGTCGGCAGGGCAAGGGTGCACGCACCGTGCTGGCCAGCCCGCTGGTGGCGGCGGTCGCTGCGGTCACCGGCCAAATCACCGACCCATCCGCCTTTCTGGAGCAGGCCGCATGAAGCCCGTCACCGAAATCCGCTCGCGCACCGCGGTGCTGCCGTTCGAGAACATCGATACCGACCGCATCATCCCGGCGCGTTTTCTGACCACCACCGAGCGCTCGGGGCTGGGCAAGTACGCGTTCAACGACTGGCGCTACCAGGCCGACGGCAGCGACAACCCCGATTTCCCGCTCAACAAAACGGAAACGAAAGGCTGCGCGATTCTGGTGGCCGGCCACAACTTCGGCTGCGGCTCGTCGCGCGAACACGCGCCGTGGGCGCTGCTCGATTTCGGCCTGCAGGCTGTGATCTCGTCCGAGATCGCGGACATCTTCCGCAGCAATTCGCTGAAGAACGGCCTGCTCACCATCGTGCTGCCGGCCGATGCCCACCGGCGTCTGCTAGAGCAGCCCGGCATCGAGTTGAGCATCGACGTGCGCGAGCAGTTCGTCGAGCTGCCCGACGGCAGCCGCATCGGCTTCGAGCTCGAACCCTTCGCCAAGCACTGCCTGCTCAACGGCGTCGATCAGCTCGGCTACCTGCTTCAGCAGGACGAGGCCATCAGCGCTTATGAACGTCAGCACGAACGGCAGGAGGTCGCCGCATGAAGGCGCATATCGTCACCCTGCCCGGCGACGGCGTCGGCCCCGAAGTCACCGCAGCGGCCGTCGCCGTTCTGAAAGCGGTCGCCAAACACGGCGGCCACGAATTCCAGTTCGAGGAGCACGCGATCGGCGGCAGCGCCATCGATGCGTTCGGCGAGCCGCTGCCGGCTGCATCGCTCGACGCGTGCAGGCGCGCCGATGCGGTGCTGCTGGGTGCGGTCGGTGGTCCGAAGTGGTCCGACCCGAACGCCAAGGTTCGCCCGGAGCAGGGCCTGCTGGCGCTGCGCGCGGCGCTGGGCGTGTACGCCAACCTGCGTCCGCTGCAGGTGCATCCGTCGCTGGCCAACCTGTCGCCGCTGAAGAACGACAAGCTGAAAAACGTGGACGTGCTGTTCGTGCGCGAACTCACCGGGGGCACCTACTTCGGTGCCAAGACGCGCACCGACGACACCGCCACCGACGAGTGCAAATACACCGTGCACGAGATCGAGCGCGTGGTGCGCCGCGCCTTCGATCTGGCGCGCGGCCGCAAGAAGCACCTCACCTCGGTGGACAAGGCCAACGTGCTGGAAACCTCGCGACTGTGGCGCAGCACGGTGCAGCGCATCGCGCCGGACTATGCCGACGTCACCGTCGAGCATCAGCTGGTCGATTCGATGGCGATGCTGCTGCTGACCCAGCCCTCGCACTACGACGTGGTGGTCACCGAGAACCTGTTCGGCGACATCCTCACCGATGAAGCAGCCGCGATTGCCGGTTCGCTCGGCCTGCTGCCGTCGGCATCGCTGGGCGACGGGCGCAACGGGCTATACGAACCGATCCACGGCTCGGCGCCTGATATCGCCGGCAAGGGAATCGCCAATCCGACCGGTGCGATCCTTTCCGCCGCGATGCTGTTGCGTCATTCGCTGCATCTGGACGCCGAGGCGGCCGCGATCGAGGCTGCCGTGAGCCAGGTGCTGCGCGACGGCCCGCATACCCGCGACATCGGCGGCGATGCGGGCACTGAAGCAGTGCGCGATGCCGTGCTGCGCGCACTCGAGCATCACGTCGAAACCTCCGACGCCTCGTTCGCCGGTGCCAGCGCATGAGGTCCTCGCAGCAACATCCTTGCAGTTCCCCGATTGGACATACGGACATGTCCAGTTTTTTTCTGCCGCCGTTTCGGCAGAGGCGTTTCTTACCGGCGTCACTTAAAACTTCTGGAATCTTTCATGCGTAGTGATCAGATAAAAACCGGCCCCGACCGGGCTCCCGCCCGCGCGATGCTGCGCGCTACCGGACTGGACGATGAAGCGATCGCCAAGCCGCTGGTAGCGATCGTGCATACGTGGTCCAACGTCAGCCCGTGCAACCTCAACCTGCGCGAACTGGCCGAACATGCCGCGGCCGGCGTGCGCGCCGCCGGCGGTACGCCGATCGAATTCAACACCATCGCGGTGACCGACGGCATCGCCATGGGTACCTCGGGCATGCGCGCCTCGCTGATCAGCCGCGAGGTCATCACCGACTCGATCGAGCTGGCCGTCGACGGCCACTGCCTGGACGCGATGGTGGTGCTGTGCGGCTGCGACAAGACCATTCCCGCCGCAGCGATGGCGATGGCGCGACTCAACATCCCTGCCGTCGCGCTTTACGGCGGCAGCATCGCGCACGGCACGCACGACAGCCATCCGATCACCATCCAGCAGGTGTTCGAAGCCGTCGGCGCGCACGGCGCCGGCAAGATCAGCGACGCCGAGCTGACCTCGGTGGAGAAAGACGCCTGTCCCGGCGCCGGCGCCTGCGGCGGCCAGTTCACCGCCAACACGATGGCGATGGTGCTGACCACGCTGGGCCTGTCGCCGATGGGCCTGAACGATATTCCAGCCACGCATCCCGCCAAGGGGCACGCGGCGTTCCGCTGTGGCGAATTAGTGATGGAATGTTTCAGGGAGGACCGCAAACCGCTCGACCTGCTCAGCCGCACTTCGTTCCGCAACGCCGCGCGCATGGTCGCGGCGACAGCCGGTTCGACCAACGCGGTGTTGCATCTGCTGGCGATCGCGCGCGAAGCCGGCATCGAATGGAACCTGGAAGATTTCGAGCCGGCCTCGGTGCACACGCCGGTGATTGCCGACCTGCTGCCGGCCGGCCGCTACACCGCGGTAGAACTCTTTGGTGCCGGCGGCAGCGGCCGCGTGGCGCAGGAGCTGATCGCCGTCGACATGCTGGACGATGCGCCGACGGTCACCGGCCGCAGCCTGTTCGAGGAAGCCGCCGCCGCACCGCGCGCCGACAAGCAGGACGTGGTGCATCCGGTCAGTAGCCCGCTGAAGCCGCGCGGTGGGTACTCCATCCTGTACGGCAACCTCGCACCGGACGGCTGCATCCTCAAGCTGGCCGGCAAGGACAGCGGTCAGTTCGAGGGCAAGGCACGCGTCTTCGAGAGTGAAGAGGAAGCCTTCGCCGCCGTGCAGGGCGATCAGATTCACGCCGGCGACGTCATCGTGATCCGCAACGAAGGCCCGGCCGGCGGGCCCGGCATGCGCGAGATGCTCGGCGTCACCGCCGCGCTGATCGGACGCGGCCTTGGCAACGACGTGGCCCTGATCACCGACGGCCGTTTCTCCGGCGCGACCCACGGCTTCATGGTCGGCCACATCGCACCGGAAGCCGCTCGCGGTGGCCCGATTGCGCTGCTGCGCGAAGGCGACGCCGTGATCATCGACGCCGAAAAGCGCGAGCTGCGCACCAGCGTCGATCTGGCCAAGCGCCGCGCCGACTGGCATCCGCCGGCACCCAAAGTCACCCATGGCGCGCTGGCCAAGTACGCGCTGCTGGTCGGCTCCGCCTCCGATGGCGCCACGACCCAACCGTCCAATGCCTCCAGCCGTCCGGCCATTCAGACGTCCAAAACCTCTTCCACCCCAACAACGCCTACCCCATCGAACCCAGGAGCCACCGCATGAGCAACGCCACCACCAACGACACTCTCGCCAAGGCGCGCATCGCCGTGCTCGGCTACGGCAGCCAGGGCCGCGCCCATGCGCTGAACCTGAAGGATTCCGGCCTCGATGTGGTGATTGGCCTGCGCCCCGGCGGTCCGACCTGGAAAAAAGCCGAGGCCGACGGCTTCGCCGTGGTCGAGCCTGCCGAAGCGGTGAAAGGTGCCGACCTTGTCGCCGTGCTGACGCCGGACATGGTGCAGCCCACGTTGTACACGGACGTGATCGAGCCGAATATCAAGCCCGGCGCTGCGCTGCTGTTCGCGCACGGCTTCAATATCCACTTCGGCCAGATCAAGCCGCGCGCCGATATCGACGTGATCCTGGTCGCCCCCAAAGGCCCTGGTGCGCTGGTGCGCAGCGAGTACGAGCGCGGTCGCGGCGTGCCGTGCATCTGGGCGGTGTATCAGGACGTCAGCGGCCACGCCGAGGCCACCACCAAGGCCTATGCCGACGGCATCGGCGGCGGTCGCGCCATGCTGATCCAGACCGATTTCAAGGAAGAAACCGAGACCGATCTGTTCGGCGAGCAGGCCGTGCTCTGCGGCGGCGCCAGCGAACTGGTCATCGCCGGCTTCGAAACCCTGGTCGAAGCCGGCTACCAGCCCGAGATCGCCTATTACGAAGTGATGCACGAGCTGAAGCTGATCGTCGACCTGTTCTACGAGGGCGGCATCACCCGCATGCTCGAGTTTGTCTCCGAAACCGCGCAGTACGGCGACTACGTCAGCGGCCCGCGCATTGTCGATGCCGCCACCAAGCAGCGCATGAAGGACGTGCTCACCGACATCCAGGACGGCACTTTCGCGAAGAACTGGACGGCCGAATACAAGGCCGGCCTGCCGAACTACAAGAAGTTCAAGCAGGCCGATCTCGATCATCCTATCGAGAAGGTCGGCAAGGAGCTGCGCGCGCGCATGCCGTGGCTGCAGTCGAGCAAGGCGGCACCGGCCGCCGAGCCGCTGAAGAAAGTCGGCTGAAGCTAAGCACCACGGCCGCCGAGCGATGCCATCCGCGCGGCGGCCGTCACACCCAACCGCAACATCTCATCAAGGAATGCTCATGAAACGTTTCCATATCGCTCTGGCTGTGCGCAACCTCGATGACTCCATTGCCGATTACAGCGCGCGACTCGGCCAGCAACCGCAGCTGGTCGTACGCGATAAGTACGCCCTGTGGCGCACCCGGCAGTTGAATTTCTCGATCAACGAAATGCCCGAGCAGGCCGGCCAGGTCCGGCATATCGGCTTCGAGGACGACGAAGCCAAGGGCTTCACCATTTCCAAAGACCCCAACGGGATCGAATGGGAGAATTTTTCCGTCACCGATCAGGAGGCGCTGATCGAGTCGATCTACGGCGAACCGACCTACGCCATGGTCAATATCGACATGGATGCGCTCGAGCTCATCCGCAACTAGACGTCCAAACGATCGACGCTCCGAATGGGCTCGCCAATAGCAAGCCGATATTCCGCACACAGCCGATACGTGCTGACTCAGGACAATTCACGTGACTACGCAAACGCTGAAAGCGCACAAGCCGATACCCTCCATCGCCATCGACGACGCAAGGCATCCGCTCGCCGGCACGCCGATGAGCGGTGCCGACGTGGTAGTACAGGTGCTCGCCGACGAGGGCGTCGAGGTGATGTTCGGCTATTCCGGCGGTGCCATTCTGCCGGTCTACGACGCGCTGTACCGCTACAACGCGGAGCACCTGCGCGCCGATGGCAGCGAGCCGATGCCGCTGATCGTGCCTGCCAACGAGCAGGGCGCGGGCTTCATGGCGTCGGGTTATGCACGCGCCTCGGGCAAGGTCGGCGTGGCCGTGGTCACCTCCGGCCCCGGCGCCACGAATATGGTGACCCCGGTGCGCGACGCGATGGCCGATTCCACGCCGATGGTGGTGATCTGCGGCCAGGTCGCCACCACCTCGCTGGGCAGCGACGCGTTTCAGGAGGCGCCGGTCAGCAACATCATGGGCGCCTGTGCCAAACACGTGTTCCTGGTCACCGAAGCCGAGGCGCTGGAAGCGACGCTGCGCACGGCCTTTGAAATTGCGCGCAGCGGCCGGCCGGGTCCGGTGGTGGTGGATATTCCGAAGAACGTGCAGAACACCGCGTTGACTTTCGACGGCCAGTCGCGGCTGCCGATTCCGGGCTATCGTGCGCGCCTGCGCGCGGTGGAAGAAGCGCGGCTGGACGATGCGGAATGCGCCGCTTTTTTCGCCGCGCTGGATGCGGCGCAGCGGCCGCTGATCTACGCCGGCGGCGGCGTGATTGCCGCCGAAGCTTCGCAGGCGCTGCGCGCCTTCGTCGATGCTTTCGGGCTGCCGGTCACCACCACGCTGATGGGACTGGGCGCGCTCGACACCGGCGACGCGCTGTCGCTGCACATGCTCGGCATGCACGGCACGGCCTACGCCAACTACGCGGTCGAGGACTGCGATTTCATCCTGACGCTGGGCGCCCGCTTCGACGACCGCGTGGCCGGCGTGCCGGACAAATTCGCGCCGCGCGCCAAGTTCATCGCGCAGATCGATATCGATCCGGCCGAGTTCGGCAAGGTCAAGGCGATCCAGTGGCATCACTGCGGACCGATGGTGCGCACGCTGGAACGCCTGACCCAATACGGCAAAACGCACGGCAAGCGGCCCTCACTGCAGACGTGGCACGCGCACATCGCCGAACTCAAGCGCGTGCATGCGATGAACTACGACCGCGCCAGCGCGTTGATCCAGCCGTACGCGGTGATCGAGGAGATCAACAAGACTACGCACGGCCGCGCCATCATCAGCACCGGCGTCGGCCAGCACCAGATGTGGGCAGCGCAGTACTCGGCGTTTCGCGAACCACGCCAGTGGCTGACCTCGGGCTCGATGGGCACGATGGGTTTCGGCCTGCCGGCGGCGATCGGCGCGCAGTTCGCCAGGCGCGATGCGCTGGTGATTGACATCGACGGCGACGCCAGCATCCGCATGAATATCGGCGAACTGGAGGTTTGCACCACCTACAACCTGCCAGTGAAAGTGCTGGTGTTCAACAACCTCGGCGACGGCATGGTGCGGCAGTGGCAGAAGCTGTATTTCATGGGCCGCTTCGCCGCCTCGGACAAAAGCTTGCGCACCAAGGATTTCGTCAAGACCGCCCAGGCCGACGGCTTCCAGTGGGCGAAGCGGCTGGAGCATCCACAGGACATGGCGAGCACCGTCGCCGACTTCCTGCGCTTCGAGGGCCCCGCCTTTCTCGAAGTGATGATCGACCCCGATGCCGGCGTCTATCCGATGGTGGGCCCCGGCGCCACCTATGCACAGATGATCACCGGTGAACACATCGCGGCGCGCGATGCCAGTGCGGCGCCGCCCGTGACGTCCACGCCGCTTGTCGACATGTTTTGAGGCCCGAACCCATGCGCCACACGCTTTCCATACTGCTGCAGAACGAATCCGGCGCGCTCGCCCGCGTCGCCGGCATGTTTGCCGCGCGCCACGTCAATATCGACGCGCTCAACGTCGCCGCCACCATCGACCCGGCGATCTCCCAGCTGACCCTGGTGCTGCACGGCGACGAGGCCACGCTGGAGCAGATCGTGCGGCAGACGCGCAAGCTGATCGACGTGCTCGACGTGATCACGCTCATGCCTGAGGACGGCGAGAGCGAGAGCGCACGACTTGCCGCGGTACCCTCACACTCGTGAATGCCCGCGTTGAATCCCTCATCGCGGCAACGCCGCAGCCAGTCGAGGTTGTCGATACACCCAACGACAGCGAGATGGTCAGTCGCGCGCAGTCGTCGCAGGTCTACGACGTGGCGCGCGAGTCGCCGCTGGAATTCGCTCCCCTGCTGTCCTCGAAAACCGGCAGCGACGTCTGGCTGAAACGCGAAGATCAGCAGACCGTTTTCTCGTTCAAGCTGCGCGGCGCCTATAACCGCATGGTGAAACTCGACGAAACTCAGCGTGCGCGCGGCGTCATCGCCGCGTCCGCCGGCAACCATGCGCAGGGCGTCGCGCTGGCGGCGGCCAAGCTGGGCATCCAGGCCACCATCGTGATGCCGGTCACCGCCCCGCAAGTGAAGATCGACGCGGTCTATCGCTTCGGCGGTGCCTTCGTCAAGGTGCTGCTGGTCGGCGATTCCTACAGCGATGCGCAGGTCGAGGCCTCGCGCCTGCAGCGCGAGTTCGGCAGCGTATTCGTGCATCCGTTCGACGATATCGACGTGATCGCGGGACAGGCCAGCGTGGGCCTGGAAATCCTGCGCCAGCATCCCGAGTCGCTGCACGCAGTGTTCGTGCCGGTCGGCGGCGGCGGCCTGCTGGCTGGCGTGGCGACCTGCATCAAGTCGCTGCGGCCGGGGATCAAGGTGATCGGCGTGCAGGCCGCCGACTCCGACGCCATGGCGCAATCGCTGGAAAGCGGCGTACGGGTCGCGCTGGAGGAAGTCGGTCCGTTTGCCGACGGCACCACGGTCAAGCAGGTCGGTGCGCACACTTTCGAACTGTGCCGGCGCCATGTGGATAGCGTGCTGCGGGTGGACACCGACGCCATCTGCGCGGCTATCGGCGACATCTATCAGGACACTCGCAGCGTGGCGGAGCCGGCCGGCGCGCTGGCGCTGGCCGGACTCAAGCAGTATGTCGCCACGCATGGCGCTAGCGACGGCGCGCTGGTGGCGGTGGTCTCCGGTGCCAACATGAATTTCGATCGGCTGCGCTTCGTCGCCGAGCGCGCCAGCATCGGCGAACAGCGCGAAGCGGTATTCGCGGTCACCGTGCCGGAGGAGCGCGGCAGCTTCAAGCGGTTCTGTGCCGCGCTGGGCCAGCGCAGTATCACCGAGTTCAACTACCGCATCGGCGATGCCGCCTCGGCACATATTTTTGTCGGTGTGCAGATCGGCATTCGCGCCGACCGCGAGGCGCTGCGCGAGGCGTTCGAGGAGCAGGGTTTCGGCGTGCTCGACCTGACCGACGACGAGCTGGCGAAGCTGCACCTGCGTCACATGATCGGCGGACGCTCCGCGCTGGCCCGCGACGAGCAAATCTACCGCTTTGAATTTCCCGAGCGGCCCGGCGCGCTGCGGCGCTTTTTAGAACACATGCACCCGGACTGGAACATCAGCCTGTTTCACTATCGCAACCACGGCGCCGACTACGGCCGCATCCTGGTCGGCATCCAGGTGCCGCCGCACGAGCGCGCCATGTTTCAGCAGTTTCTCGGCACGCTGGGTTATCCGCATTCCGATGAGAGCGAAAATCCGGCCTATCGGCTGCTGCTCGGTAACGATACTGCCATCGTAAACGGCACTTAGCCGGCTTATCGAACGGTAGTCATCGCTATCCTCACTGTGCAATCGCATGCCGTTAACGTGCGCGTCGCCAGTCTTGGAGCTCCCAGACAACGTGGAGCACCGTTTCATGCCAGGCAATCCGATGAATCCGCAACCGCCCTTCGCCGAGCCCGGCAAAGGCTTGCCGGAGCGAGAGATAGACAGTCCGGGACATTCGCATCCTGAAGTCGACGCTGATCCGGATCCATTGGAGCCGGATAGCGACGACGACGTTCTCTAAGGCGATCGGCGGCACGCCTTAGGCCTGCCGCGTACGCTTCATCCGTTTGGGCAGCCCAATCAGAGCGATGAGGATTGAGCTGCCTGAATTAATTCAACGCTATCGTTAACTCCGCGCCACCGCGGGAGCTTCTGCTCGGGGTCGCACTGGCCACGGACGGCCAGGTCGACGACTCGGGCATCGACAGGCCGAAGCCTCACGTTAGACTGTCGGTATGTCGCCACCGCCCCGCAAACGTCAGCCGCGCAAAGCCGCACCTTCGTCCACGCCGCGCACGCGGCCCGGCGCCCCGAGGCCCATAGAGAAGAAACCACCACGGCCGGCCGACAGCTCGACGCGCGCCACGCGCGTACTGAACTGGCTTTTGCAAAAGCTGCCGCCGCGCTACCGTGAGAAGGCGCTCGATTATCTCGTGCTCACGCGCATGGATCGGCCGATCGGTGCGCTGCTGTTGCTGTGGCCGACGTGGTGGGCGCTGTGGCTGGCCGCCGGCGATTTTCCGCCGTGGAAACCGCTGATCGTCTTTACCCTCGGCGTGTTCGCGATGCGCGCGGCCGGCTGCGCCATCAACGACTATGCGGACCGCAAGCTCGATCCGCAGGTCGCTCGTACGGCAGGGCGACCGATCGCCAGCGGTCGCGTCACTCCACGCGAGGCGCTGATCGTTTTCGTCGCGCTGCTCGCGTTCGCGTTCGTGCTGGTACTTTTCACCAATGCGCTGACGATCAAACTGTCGTTCATCGGCGCTGCGCTCGCGGCGGCCTACCCGTTTACCAAGCGCTACACGCACATGCCGCAGGTGGTGCTCGGCGCCGCGTTCGGCTGGTCGATCCCGATGGCCTTCGCCGCAGTTGCCGGCGCCGTGCCGCCGGTGGCGTGGCTGCTATTCATCGGCAACATCCTGTGGTCGGTGATCTACGACACGGAGTATGCAATGGTCGATCGCGAGGACGATATTCGGGCCGGTGCGAAGTCCACCGCCATCCTGTTCGGCGATGCCGACCTGCCCATCCTAGGTATCCTGATGGGCACCTTCCTGCTGGCCATGCTGTTTGTCGGCCAGCGCGCCGCGCTGGGGTGGCCGTACTGGGTCGGGCTGCTCATCGCTGCCGCCCTATTCGGCTACCAGCTATGGCTGATCCGCCACCGCGCCAGGGACGCCTGCCTCGCGGCCTTTCGTCACAACAACTGGCTCGGCGTGACGCTGTGGATCGGCATCGTGCTGGCGCTGGCCGTGCGCTGATCTTCGGCCAACACAGCGGCCACGTAGACGCTTCGCGGCATCAGGATCACTTGCGCTGGATGGAGGCGCTGCGCAACAGCAGGGCAAGTTTGCGCGCATCGACACTCTCGCCACTTTCAGAAGGTGATCGGGCCTGGTCGAACGTGAAGCGTAATGCGATGTTGCCGTCCGTTTGGTTCAGGGCGCTCGGCAGCGGCAAGGTCGTATCCGGCGGTGGCTTGCCTCGCTCGAACTGCCAGCGCGCAAGACGATGCCCGTTCATGTCCACGTTCACTGTCAGGTGTGGAAAAGCCTCTGGCAGATAGGCATCCACATTCAGAACAATCTTCAAGTCAGCATCGCCCGGCGGCACATGAAAAGCCAGAATTGCCGATGGTCCCACCGACCAGGTAGCGTCATCCCCTGGCTCGCCCCATCCGGCCAGCATATACGGTATGCCATTGCCGTCTTTACCGAATACGCAGGTTTCTCCGATCGCGGCATCGGCAAAATCGTTAATGTCGAATCGATGCAGATAAGGGGCTGACGCGTTTTTGAACCAGCCGGGAGCAACGATCGTCATTCCGTCGATCAGCCCCATGCCGGTGTCTGGCGGAAATAACCGCTGCGCTGTTTTCAGCGACCCAAGGGCTGATGATTGCATCAGATAAAGACCATTGGGATCGAGTAGGCCCTCGAAAAACCGTTCGTGTCGGATCTGACGAGGCTCCTGCAACGCGGCGGCAGGTAGCCGCGCGGCATACGCTGTATCGATGGCAAAGCCATGTGCGCCTGCCAAGGACTCATAAGCAATATTCTCGCCGTCTTTATATTGCCCGGGGATCACGTAGATATTCGCGTAGCGCGATCGGGCCTGCGCCCAGAACGCCGACGGAAAGACAGGAAATTTACTGTTGGCCACCGTGGCTGTGGAAGCACGATTGATCGCATGATAAAAAGGAAACAGGTCAAATAGCTGTACGACAAAAAACAACAGCAATACACGGATGCAGACAGGCCGTGAAAAGCGCAACGTGCTTCGTACGGCAGCCAGCATCAACAGATAGTAAACGGGCCAGAACAACCTTCCCGACGCCCGAAATACGTTCATCGCCGATGTGATTTTCGCGGACATCGGCAAGACAAAAAGCACGCGGGAGCCCAACGTCACTTCATTGCTTATCGCCAGCAATGTCAGAACGGCGCAGCTGAGGATGAGCGCCAATTCCGGTGCTTTTTGCCAGTTTCCCGCCGCGCTGCCGGGTTGCCGAAAGTGTGTGGCGATGGCATGAAAAATCCCAAGCATCAACGCCATCAAGATACCCATACCGAGATGGTTGAAACCCTCGTACTGGCCCGAGGTGGCGCCCTGCGGCGAGTTCGGCAGAACCGGCCCCGCACCTATCCACGAGAAGGGCGCAAGCAAATTCATCGAGAAATAACCAAAGCCGCCGCTCGATACATCCATGTCGAGGAAATAGCCGGCCAGCCACATGATCGAGACCGAACCGGCGACCGAAAGGACTGCCGCCGTTGCCACGCGGCCGATCGACCACCGGCGATCCAGCACGCCGTATCGAAGCAGGTAAGCTGCCCAGATCGCGTACACCATGAACATAAGATAGGCGTGTACCAATGGCGCCAGCCAAAGCAAGGCGAGCCAATGCAGGGTCCGCCGTCCTTGTGGAGGCGCGTAGTAGAGATAGAGCGCCGCCACAATGAACCAGTGCGCCGTCAACGCCAGATGCCACTGCGCCCGGAAGAGCATGATCGGGCTGAGCAGAAAAAGCAGAACGCCTAGAACCAGCACGGATCGACGGCTGGTAAACAACGCCAGCAGGCGCAGCGCAAAATAGCCCTGCAGGGCATAGCAGGCACACAGCCACAATCCGTGATACTGAAATGCTTCCGGCAGCCATGCACGCAGCAACTTGAATGTGATAGCCAGCAGCGGGATGGAATCGGAATAGACGATCGAACCGGCTTGCTCCATACCCATCGTGTGCGTGAGGCCCAGCGGGAGCGACCACGGCTCGTGCCGAAAAAACAGCCAACCCAGATAACTTTGCGCGGGGTCGCCACTGGCCAGCCATCCAATCCGGAAGGGATCGACAATCGACGGATCGAGCAGCAGAGTGAAAACGATCGCGCCCGTCAGAGCGGCGACAAGCGCCAGTTTTTGCACGACCCGCTCTTGTTCTGCGTCAAAAGATAGTTGTACTTTCATCAACGTCGGTCGTTCCGATGGATTGTTCGGTGAATGTTCCGAACGGACCCCTGCAGGGAATCAATCCGCTGCCGGCTCGCAACGATTCCGCCGAGAGAAACAGCATCATACACAGCGCGAATCTGTAAATTCGCTCGTCAGCATACTGAAGCCTTGAACGATTGCGAACAGGTTCGGCTGAACCACTTGGGACCATGCCCCACCGCAAGGACGTGAACCCGTGGCAGGCCGCCCGCGCATGCTTGGACAACACACGGCGCGGCCTTTGGCATCTGCGCGCTTGTCGACTGTCGCCACCAAGATCGCACCTTGTTCGAGCGTGTGTCGGCGGCTATTTCATGGCGCTGTCATGAAGGCTCATTAGATTTGTGGATTCGGAAACAGTTGCCGGTCGATCTCTCCCCTGTGGACATGCCTTTGAAGCTGGACCATGCCCACGGCTTTTCGCGCCTGTTTTCCGAACAGCGCGCGCCGCTGAACAGCTATTTCCTCAAGCGCACGGCGCACGCGTGGGACGCGCAGGATCTGGTACAGGAAACCTATCTGCGCTTGCTCGCCGCCGATCAGCACGGCGCGGAAAGCATCCGCAATCCCGAAGCCTACCTCTATACCATCGCCGCCAACCTGATGAAGAAACATGCGGTGATGCGGCGCAGTGCGCCCGTGGGAACTGAGGGCCTGGAGGACATCATCGAGCGACTGGCCACGCCGTGCGACGCGGCCGCCGGTGTGGATCGCGAGGTGCGACGACAGCGCCTGGGCGAACTGATCGGACGGCTGTCGCCGAAATGTCGGGCGGTCCTGGTGATGCATTACCGCGACGAACTCAGCTATCGCGAAATCGGCGAGCAGCTGTCCATTTCAGCCAGCATGGTGAAGAAATATATCGTCAAGGCGCTTGCCGTGTGCCGTCAGGGAATGGGCCGCTATGACTGATCGATCCACACGGGATGTCTCCGGCGCCGATATGCGCCGCGCGACCGAGCAGGCGGCCAGCTGGTATCTGGATCAACGCCAAGGATTGTCGGCAACCGAGCAGCTCGCATTTCTGCTCTGGCTGAAGCAGTCGCCCCTGCATGTGGGCGAATACCTCGCCATCGCCCGCATGCACGGCGACCTGCGCGGCGCCGCCGCGATGGAGACGATGGATACCGCCGAGCTGCGCACGCTGGCGGCGAGCGAGCCGGCGGTCGTCACGCTGCACGGCGAACGCAAGACGCCGTGCGTCCCGGCCAAGCAAAGGACGCGCGGCGAGGGCCCTCGCCGTCGTCGATCAAAACGCTGGCTGGCTGCCGCAGGCATCGCTGCGTTAGGACTTTTCACGAGCGGTGCGCTGCTGTTTACGCCCGGCCGGCCAAGCGGCGATGTCTACGCCTCGACCAATGGCCAGGGGCATAGCCTGGAACTGCCCGATGGCACTCTCGTGCAGCTGGACCGCAACAGCGCTATTGCGGTGGACTTCGGCCCAAGCTTGCGCCGTATCGAGCTGCTGCACGGCAATGCGCTCTTCGACGTAGGCAAGGATCCTTCGCGGCCTTTGCAGGTACGTCTGGGCGCGAGCATGCTGCGGGATATCGGTACCGTGTTCGCAGTGCGCCGCGACGATGCCGGCAATGCGGTGACGGTCATCAGCGGGCGGGTCGACGTGCTCTCGCCCACCCATCCATGGCTGGATGCGCTGGCGCGCCGGCTTGGCCGTTCGTCCGGGCCGAACCACGTGGTCGCGAATCTCGGCGGCGGCGAGCAGGCCGTAGTTGCCGCCGACGGTGCTGTGATCGCCTCGAACAAACGCGCCGATATCGATCGGGCCACGGCGTGGCTTCCGGCGGATATCCAGTTCCGCAACAGCACGGTGGGCGACGTGGCGCGCCGCTTCAATGCGTACACCACCACTGCGCTGATGATCGACGATCCGCAGGTTTCCCGCATGCGGATCAGCGGCCGCTTCCACGCGCACGATGTCGATGCCTTTCTGGCGTACTTGTCCAGCCTGCACGGCGTGCAAGTGAAGCGCGATGGCGCCCGTGTACGGGTGGTCGCGGCCGCTTCGTCGAAACGCTGACACCGTCGGCTGTAAGAAAAAATTCATCAAATCAGCGGTACCCGGTTCGCTGGCCGGGCACTCGTAGATGGTCATGTGGCGGCAAGCCGCGCGTCGCGCGCTGTCGCCAGCCATGCATTCAACCATCAAGGGTCACCGCCATGCGTAGACAACTCGCCATCCATATCGCGCTACTGCTCGGCAGTGCGCTGCCCATTCTTACATCGGCGCAGAGCCTGCCAGCCGAGACGGCGGATTCGCGCCAGAGCCAAGCGATCGGCGCCATGCCGCTGACCGAAGCGTTGGACGTGCTGGCCCGACGCAGTGGCCTGCAGCTGGTCTATCAGTCCGAGGTTGCCAGCACGGTGCGCAGCAACGGTGCGGCGGCAGGCCTGAGTGCGAGGCAGCAGCTGCATCTGCTGCTGAAAGGCACCGGACTGGATTACCGCTTCGTCACACCGACTACGGTGACCATCGTGGCGGCGCACACGGCGGGAAACGCGCCCGCCGCAAGCGCGCGGGCGCCGCGCAGCATTCCGCCGATCGAGGCTGCGGCCAATGTTCCGCATGACCTGGCACCGGTCAGCGTCAGCGCCAATGCGGTCGATACGCTGGCGCCGAGCGCCGCACCGCTGGACGCCATCCAGCCCACCTCGGTGATCGACGAGCGCTTTATCCGCGACGGCCTGCGCTTCAACGCCAACTTCGACGACATCATCAAGTACGCGCCCAGCGTGACGGTGACATCACCCGAAGGCCCGGGCCTGGGCAAGAACGAAGGCATCAGCATCCGCGGCTTTCAGGACGGCCAGTTCAACATCACCTTCGACGGCATTCCCTTCGGCGACGCCAGCGATCTGCACCACACCACCTCGGCGTACTTCAACAACCACGTGCTGGGGCAGGCCGAAATCGACCGCGGCCCGGGCGGCGGCAGCACGATCGGCAACGCCACCTTCGGCGGCACCGTGGGCCTGCGCTCGCGCGATCCCAGCAGCGTACCGGGCGTCACCGCGTATCTCACGCTGGGTAGCTGGAACACGCGCGCCGGCGGCATCAGCGCGGACGGTCAGCTCGGCGCACACACCCAGGTATTCGCCGACGTCTCCAAGGAGTCCAGCGACACCTATCTGAACGGCACCGACGATCAGCGCAACCATATTTTCCTGAAGACAATCACCGACCTTGGCGCCGACACCGCGCTGACCTTCGTCACCAGCTACAACGAGGAACACCAGAATACCGTGCAAGGCGCGACGAAACAGGAGATCGCGCAGTTCGGCTGGCGCTACGGCCTGTCCGACAACCCCGCGCTTCAAAGCTACAGCGGCTACAACAACGCCGCGTACTACTCCAGCTTCAACTACCTCGGCCTCACCAGCCGCATCGGCGACTGGAGCGTGGACAACAAGGTCTACTACAACAGCTTCGATCACTGGTCGCGCAAGACCACCGATGCCAGCGACAACAACTCCGCCGACAACGGCGTGACCTTCTACAACGCCGCCGGCAAGAAGGTCGGCAAGGCCGCCAATGACGTGCCCGGCAAGCTCGCCGACGCCGGCTTCCATGCATTCGGCGACGTACTGCGGCTGAGCCGCGATCTGGGGCCGGGCACCGTGCAGGCCGGTGCGTGGCTGGAGCGCAACATCGACGCGCGCTACCAATATCCGCTCGACCTCACGACTGGCCAACAGACAGGCACCAAGTACGGCTATCTCGACAACTACCTGTTCGGCGATCGTACCGACACCGTACAGCCCTACCTGCAATACGACTGGAAGGTCAGCGACCAGATTACGGTCAGCCCCGGCCTGCGCTACTCGGAAGTGACCCGTTCGATCAACGCGGCGATCAACAAGACAACGCCAGTGCCACTGGATGCCGAGGCGACCTATCACTCCACCCTGCCCTCGCTCAGCGTGCACGACCAACTGAGCGATCAGTGGGCGGCCTACGCGCAGGCGGCGAAAGGTTTTCTGGCGCCACCGATCGACGTGATCGAAACCAATGCCTCGCGCGGGCTCAAGCCGGAACAGACCACCAACTATCAGCTCGGTACCAGCTTCGCCTCCCGCAGCTTCACCTTCGGCGCGGACGTCTACTACATCGACTTCACCAACTATCTCACCGAAACTCAGGTAGCCACGACCGAGGGCAACGAGCTGACCTATATCAACGGCGGCGGCGCGATTTACCAGGGCGCCGAAGTGGAGGGCACCTACGCGCTGAACCACGAGTGGAGCCTGTACGGCAACGCCAGCTACAACGAGGCCACCTACAAGCACAGTAGCGTGCAGGTAGCGGCCACGCCCAAGGTCACCGCGGCGTTGGGCCTGCTCTACAGCGGCGAAAGCGGCTACTTCGGTTCACTCATGGGCAAGTTCATCGGCAAACAGTACGGACTGGACAACACCACCGACGCCAACGGGGATACGGTATTCGCCAACGGCCAGCGACTGGGTGGCTATGTCGCGGTAGATGCGGCGCTGGGCTTTCGCTCCGAGCACGGCGGCGTGTCGAACAAGGGCTACTCGATCAGCGTGGACGTCAACAACTTGTTCAACGTGCACAAGCTGACCGGCTACGCGGGCACGCAGTCGGTCAGCGGCAATGCGTTGTATTTCGGCCTGCCCGGCCGCGGCGTGTTTCTCGATCTATCGATGAAGCTCTAGCATGCGCCATCCTTCGGCCTTTCTACGGGGCAGGCTACCTCGCCGTGATCGCGATCCGCACTCAGGAAATCCTATGACTAGCTATTTTCGCTCAAGCCGTTTTTATGGCATCGCGCTGGCGCTGCTTGCTGCATCGGGCGGCGCATCTGCCTATGCCGAGGCCGCGCACGCGGCGACGCCGGAGCGGATCGTGCAGCAGATCGTGCTGATCCGCCACGGCATCCGTTCACCCACGGCTTCGCCGGATGCTTTGGCCGTCTATGCGTCCGAACCGTGGCCGGCGTGGCCGGTCGAACCGGGGCAGCTCACGCCGCACGGTGCCCAGCTGATGCATTCGCTGGGCAGCTGGTATCGCCAGCGGCTGATGTCCGAAGGCGTCACGACAGGCGCCTGCGACACGCCGGCCAGGATCAAGCTGATTGCCGACAGCACGCCTCGCAATCGCGACAGTGCCGCCGCCATGCAGGCCGGACTGTCGCCGTCGTGTGCGCGCGGCTACTTTGCCTTTGCCGCCAATCAGCCCGACCCGCTGTTTCGCGGCAACGGCGATGACGACGCCGATACGCCGGTCACCAACCCACCGGCCATGCCCGCACTGACCGATCTGCAGCAGGTGCTGCTGGGCTGTCACGACGAGTCCTGTCTCGGCAAGGCAGCGGCCAGCGGCAAGAAACTGCTGCTCGGCACGGCCCCGGCCAAGGCGCTGAAGAGCGCCGGCACGCTATCGGAAAACCTGATGCTGGAATACGCCCAGGATTTTCCTGCGGCGCAGGTCGGCTGGGGCCGGCTCGATGCCACCGGCGTAGGAAAAATAATCACCCTGCACAACCTGCAGTTTGCGCTGGCCAAGAAGACGCCCGCCGCCGCCAATGCCCGCGGCGGCAATATGCTGGCCCATATCGCGGCCACGCTGGCCGCAGCGGCCGGACAGCCGCCCAAGCTGCCGCCGCTGGCACCGGCCGATACCCGGGCGCTGATTTTGCTCGGCCACGACACCGATCTGGCCAGCCAGGCCGGCCTGCTCGGGCTGGACTGGCACAACACCACACAGCCAGACGACTATCCGCCCGGCGGCGCGCTGATTTTTCAGCTGGTCGAAACGCACGGTGAGTATGGCGTGCGTCTGCAGGTCGCTCTGCCCACGCTCGCCGCGCTGCGCGCCGCTGACGTCAGCGGCGCCGGCGCCATGCATCTGGCCACCTTGCGCATGCCCGGTTGCCCGCCGTCGGACGTCTGCCCGCTGGCGGCGTTTCAAGCTCTGGTGAAGCGGGCAGTAAGGCCGGGGACTATCCTTGCCGGAACCGGCGGCGAACCTGCCGCGCAATGACGCCCGCTCCGTGATCGGTGGGCGGCGAGTTCGAGTCCGAGCCTGCACGTTTCGGCTGACCATGCGAGACTGCGGCGTCCGGATCAACCCGCTGGATCCGCCCAATCAAGCATTGAGTGAACCTGCGCCTTGCCTTCCATCATTGACAAGCTACGGCAGCGTATCCACTTGGCATCGGCTGGCGCGGAAGTCTTCGAGGTACCGATGCCGGATATGTCGCTCGCTGGCGTCTGCCGCCGGATCGAATCGCAGGGGCTTTTCGTCATCGGCGCGGCGCGCACCGGAACGACGATTCTGCAGAATGCGCTAAACGATTCGCACGCGATTTTTCTCTTCGGCGAACCCGCCTTTCATAACGAAGGCGACAGTGAGGATTTCGCAGCACGCTACAACGCCATGCACCGAAGCTGGGGCAATCAGGAAAACAAGAGCAGTTATTGCCCGCCGCTATTTGAAGAAGACGCGAGCTGGTATGCATATCTTGCGCGCCTGGCCCAGACGTATCGCTACGTCGGGTCCAAGATCGTGATCAATCCTCTGGAGGCTGAAGATCGCGCGAGCGAACTTTTCGACTTTCATTGCCGTCACTTCTACGCGTCGCGCTACCTTTTCACCTTCCGCAACCCGCTGGACGTGCTGATGTCGACGCGTGGTCTGGCCGAACTCAACGGCGGCACGGTATCGACGTATGCCGAGGTGATTAAAGGCTATTTCGTGGTTGTGCAGCTGTTCTTCCGCGTATTGCGCAACCTGCCGCACGTCGAGGTAGTTTTTCATGAAGCCGTGGAGCCGGCCACTTTCAGAAAGTTGGAAAGCTGGCTGGCCACGCCACTGCCGCACGCCGGCGACTATTACAGCGGCAGCAAGGTGCGTCACTACGAACTGACGGCGGTGCCCGAACCCCATCGTCCATTGGTCGCCGAAGCCGTCGATCTCTACGACAAGCTGAAGCGCGAGACGCTAGCCGGTTTTGAACTGATCCAGATCGAGCAGAACTCCGGTCATTTCGATCAGAACCACTTCACTGCGCTGGGCCAGCTGTCGCGAGACGTGTCGAACTTTCTACGGACGATCGACGCACCCAGCTAGGGTTGCCCGCGCGGCGACGGCGCCCGCGCCAGTGCCCATACATCCACGCGCTTTGCGCCGGCGCGCTTCAGGACGCGGGTGCATTCGGCCAGAGTGGCGCCGGTGGTCATCACGTCATCGAGAATGGTTACGTGCTTCGGCAGCGGCACAGCCGAGCGCACGGCAAAGGCGCCGCGTACGTTGTGGCGCCGGGCAACGGCATCGAGTTCGGTCTGCGCTGGGGTAGCGCGCTGGCGCTGCAGCAGATCGTGCCGCAATGGGATGCCCAACGCTTTGGCCAGCGGCTTGGCCAGTTCCAGCGCCTGGTTGTAGCCGCGCCGACGCAGGCGACCGCGATGCAGCGGCACGGGCACGATCAGATCGGGCAGTAGCACCGCTCTTGGTTCGGCCTGCCATAGTGTGCTCAATACGCGACCGGCGGCGAGGTCGCGGCCGAACTTGTAGCGCGATTCCAGCCGATCCAGCGGCCAGGCGTAGCGGAACGGTGCCCACGCGGCGTCCCATGGCGGCGGCCGACGCTGGCATTCCCCGCACAGCGCTGCGGGAACGGCCAACGGCAGGGCACAGCGTGCGCAGCAGGAACGATTTCGCGGCAGGTCGGCGACACATCCAGCGCATAGATCGATGCCATTGCTACCCGGCGCGCCGCAGAGCAGGCAACGCAGCGGCAACAGCCAGTGCTGCAGCCGCCTGCCGAGGTTCGAAAGCGCCTCCCTGCGCGTGGTCATGGTCCGCCCTCAGCGCTTGAACATCGCCGCGTCGATGATCGACCAGATATGGATGATCCAGCCCATCCAGACGATCCACAACAAGCCGGCCAGCACGAACATCAGCAGGGCCTTCAGCAGTCGTCCCTGCACCAGCTGGCCGAGGCCGGGGATAAAAAAGCTGCAGATCGCCGCCAGCACGTTGCCGCCGCTACCTTGTCCAGAACTCATGTCTATAGCTCCCATTCTTTGAATACACGATGGTAGCCGCAGCAGCTGCGCGGGGTCACGTCAACTCGAAATCAGCCTGCGCGGTTGACTGGTGGCCGGTTCGCTCACACACTTCCCGGCTTACTGATGGGAGTTTTCCATGGCCGAAGCTGTGATCCGCCACGACTGGACCCGCGAAGAAGTGACTGCGCTGTTCGCCCTGCCGTTCAACGAGCTGATGCACCGCGCGCAAAGCGTGCACCGGGAGCACCACGACCCGAACGCGGTGCAGGTGTCGACCCTGCTGTCGATCAAGACCGGCGGTTGCCCGGAAGACTGCGCCTACTGCCCGCAGGCCGCGCGCTACGACACCGGCGTGCAGGCGCAGAAGCTGATGAGCGTGGAGGCGGTGCTGGAGCGCGCCAAGGCGGCCAAGGCCGCCGGTGCCAGCCGCTTCTGCATGGGCGCTGCCTGGCGCAGCCCGAAGGATCGCGACGTGGTCAAGGTCGCCGAAATCGTCAGCGCGGTGAAGGGCTTGGGCCTGGAAACTTGTGCCACGCTGGGCATGCTCAGCGACACCCAGGCGCAGTCGCTGAAGGCGGCCGGGCTGGATTACTACAACCACAATCTCGACACCGCGCCGGAGTTCTACGGCGAGGTGATCCACACGCGCCAGTATCAGGATCGCCTGGACACGCTCGAACACGTGCGCGCGGCCGGCATGAAAACCTGCTGCGGCGGCATCGTCGGCATGGGCGAATCGCGCGGCCAGCGCGCCGGCCTGCTGCAGACGCTGGCCAACCTGCCCGAGCATCCACAGTCCGTGCCGATCAACCAGCTGGTGCAGGTCGAAGGCACACCGCTGGCCGGCACCGAGGTGCTCGACCCGTTCGAATTCGTGCGCACGATCGCCGTGGCGCGCCTGCTGATGCCGGCCTCGATGGTGCGGCTGTCGGCCGGCCGCCAGCAGCTGGGCGACGGCATCCAGGCGCTGTGCTTCCTGGCCGGGGCCAACTCGATTTTCTATGGCGAAAAACTGCTGACCACCGGCAACCCGGACGTGGCCGACGACCGCGCGCTGTTCCGCCGGCTCGACCTGCACCCGCTGGAGATCGTCGAGACCGACAGCACCGTGCACGCCGACATTCTCGAAACGGAAGCTGCGCAAGCGGGTTGCGGGCAAGGCTGTGGCTGCACCGCCGCGGCCTGATCTGCTCGAGCGTTTGGCCGCCCAGACGGCCGAACGCGAACGGGCGAACCTGCTGCGCCGCGTTCGTACCGTCGATCAGGCCGACGGACCCTGGCTGGACATCAGCGGCAAGCGCCTGCTCTCGTTCTGCAGCAACGATTATCTCGGTCTCGCGCAGCACCCACAGCTGATCGCTGCGCTGCGCCGCGCGGCCTCGGAATGCGGCGTAGGCAGCACGTCGGCGCATCTGATTTGCGGTCACCGCACCGAACACGCTGAGCTCGAAGAGGCACTGGCGGCCTGGACCGGCCGCGAGCGCGCCGTGCTGTTTTCCACCGGCTACATGGCCAATCTAGGCGTGATGCAGGCGCTGCTGGCACGTGGCGACGTCTGCGTGCAAGACAAGCTCAACCACGCCTGCCTGATCGACGGCGCCAGGCTGAGCGGCGCCGAGTTGAAGCGCTACCCGCATGCCGATGTTGACGCCGCCACGCGCCAGCTGACCAGCAACGACAGCGCCGCCACTGTGCTCGCTACCGATGGCGTCTTCAGCATGGACGGCGACGTGGCGCCGCTGCGCGAGCTGGCGGCGCTCTGCACGCGCGAGCACGCGACGCTGATGGTCGACGATGCGCATGGCTTTGGCGTGCTCGGCCACAGCGGCGGCGGCAGCCTCGAAGCGTCCGCGCTGAACCCATACGAGGTGCCGGTGCTGATGGCCACACTGGGCAAGGCGCTCGGTTGCGCCGGGGCCTTCGTCGCCGGCTCGCATGCGCTGATCCAGGGCCTGATGCAGTTTGCGCGGCCGTACATCTACACCACCGCGATGCCTCCGGCGCTGGCCGCGGCGGCGCTGGTCGCCACGCAGCTGGCGCAGGCCGAAACCTGGCGCCGCGAAAAACTCAACGCGCTGATCGCACGTTTTCGCGCGGGCGCAGGCCAGCTCGGGCTCACGCTGTCATCGTCGACGACCGCGATCCAACCGATCGTGCTCGGTGACGCGCAGGCCGCGTTGGACGCCGCCAACACGCTGGAATGGCGCGGCCTGCTGGTTACCGCGATCCGACCACCGACGGTGCCGGCCGGCAGTGCCCGCCTGCGCATCACGCTGTCGGCAGCGCACGAAGACGCGCACGTCGACAAGCTGCTCGACGCCTTGGAAGCGCTGCGGCTGCCGCCGGCGACAAGCTGACGCAAGAGCGCCACCAACACGCCCCGTATAATTACACGCTGCTCCAACCCTGACCGCGCATGTCCACTGTCAATATCTCCGCCTACAAATTCATCAGCCTGGATGACCTGCCCGCGCTGCGCGAGCGCGTGCTGGAACGCTGCACCGCACTGGCGCTGAAGGGCACCGTGCTGCTGGCGCCGGAGGGCATCAACCTGTTCCTGGCCGGCACGCGCCAAGCGATCGAGGGCTTCATCGCATGGCTGCACGCCGATCATCGCTTCGCCGATATCGCGCCGAAGGAATCGCTGTCCGAGGCGCCGCCGTTCGGCCGCATGCGCGTGCGGCTGAAAAAGGAAATCATCACCATGCGGCTGCCGACGATCCGCCCCGAAGGCGGCCGCGCGCCGGCAGTGGACGCGCCCACGCTGCAGCGCTGGCTGGCGCAGGGTCACGACGACGACGGCCGCGCACTGCTGATGCTCGACACGCGCAACGACTACGAAACCAAAGTCGGCGCCTTCGACGACGCAGTGGACTACCGGCTGACCAGTTTTACCGGCTTTCCCGCTGCCGTCGCCGCCGATCGCGAACGCTACGACGGCAAGACCGTGGTGTCGTACTGCACCGGCGGCATCCGCTGTGAAAAGGCCGCGTTGCATATGCAGGACCTCGGCATACCGCACGTCTACCAGCTCGAAGGTGGCATCCTGAAATATCTCGAACAGACCGACGGTGCACACTGGCACGGCGACTGCTTCGTGTTCGACGAGCGCGGCGCGATCGACAAGTCGCTGCAGCCTGCGCGTCTTCTCTTCGACAATGAGAAGGACGTTTCGGCATGACCGAGCTTTACATGGACGTCGTCGGCGACGGCCCGATCCCGCTGGTCATTCTGCACGGCTGGGCCATGCACGGCGGCGTGATGTCGCCGCTGGTCGATGCGCTGAAGGAACGTTGCACCATGTACGTGGTCGATCTCCCGGGGCACGGCTATTCGCGCGATTGCACGCTACCGCTGGAGCCGCGCGCCAGCGCTGCCGCGATTGCCGCAGCGACGCCGTCGGCGATGTGGCTGGGCTGGTCGATGGGCGGTTTGATCGCGCTCACGGCAGCGCTGGAGCTGCCACAGCAGGTACTCAGCTTGGCGATGCTTTGCGCGACGCCGAAATTCGTGCGCGACGACAGCTGGCCTTACGGCAGCGACGCCAAGCAGGTACGTCATCTGGCGACCGATCTGGAAACCGACTATCACGCCACGCTGGAGCGCTTTATGGCGCTGGAGACGATGGGCAGCGCCGATCCGCGCGCCGAACTTCGGCATCTGCGCACGCTGGTGTTCGACCGCGGCGAGCCGGATCTGCGCGTACTGCAGGAGGGCATTCGGATTCTCGAAGAAGGCGACCGGCGCCCCGACCTGCCCAATCTCGGCATACCCAGCGCATGGATTGCCGGTCGCCGCGACCGGCTGATTCCACCGCGCGCCATGCAGTGGTCGGCCGATCGGTGCGGCGGCCGCTTTGCGGAAATCGAACATGCCGGGCATGCGCCGTTTTTCGGCCACGTCGACGCGCTGATACAGGCGCTCGAGCCGTTGCTACAACAGACTTTAGAGCGAATTCCATGAGCGATTTTCATCTCGACAAGCGGCAGGTGCGGCAGAACTTCGGCCGCGCCGCCACCAGCTATGAAAAACACGACGTGCTGCAGCAGGAAGTGCAGTCCACGCTGCTCGAACGTCTGAACTTCTATACGGCCGATCCTGGCCGTATTGTGGATGTGGGCGCCGGTACGGGCCGCGGTACGGCGCTGCTGAAAAAACGCTATGCCAAAGCCGAGGTGATTGCGGTTGATCTTGCCTTGCCGATGCTGCGCGCCGCCAAGCAGCACGCGAGCTGGCTCAAACCCTTTCAGCGCGTCTGCGCCGAAGCCACGGCGCTGCCACTGGCCGATCACAGCGTCGACGTGCTGCACTCCAACCTCTGCTTTCAGTGGATCGACGATTTGCAGGCTCTGTTCGGCGAGTGCGTGCGCGTGCTGAAGCCCGGCGGGCTACTCGCCTTCTCCACCTTCGGTCCAGACACGCTGAAAGAACTGCGTGCCTCCTGGGCTGAGGCGGATCAACAGCCGCACGTCAGCCGCTTTCTCGACATGCACGACGTCGGCGATGCGATGCTCGCCACCGGTCTGCGCGATCCGGTACTCGACGTGCACCGCTACACGCTGACTTACAGCGAACCGCGCAAGCTGCTGGAGGAACTGCAGGGTCTGGGCGCCACCAACGCCGACCAGACACGTGAGCGCGGCCTGACCGGCAAGGCGCGCTACAAGCGCATGCTCGCCGCCTACGAAAGCATGCGCATTGACGGGCGCATCCCCGCCACTTGGGAAGTCGTTACCGCCCATGCCTGGGGGCCGCCGCCCGGACAAGGCCGCCGCGGTACCGACGGCGGCGAAATCGCCAGCTTTTCGGTCGACAGCCTGCGCGGCAGTCGACGCTAGCACCGGCGCTTGCCGAGTCAGCCCCTGCAAACCGCTAGTGCCGCTCGGTATGTCTGGCAAGGTCGGATGAGGCTCTCTCCGATTGAAAGCAAATCGTAAGATTGCCTCAGCACGATAAGGAGCTGAATCTCTTCAGGTTCGGCTACCTGGAATCCGCTGATGCGTCGCTCATGCCTTATCCCGCGCCATCTGTGCGTTCGGCTTGCCGCGTATGGCGACCCGTTGCTTGCGCACGGCGACCGCAGGCTCGTCGCTGACCACGTTCGACGTGTCAGTCGCCGAGCAGGGGCATAGCCGTTGCTCCCGCTACTTGCCAAGCCCGATACGATCGTTTTCGCCTCTGTCCTCCAACAGGCGCCTACGCGCGTTGTTCTTCGGGGACGCATGGCGATTCGCCGCGATGCCGATGCGCATGCCAGAGACTCGACCCCGTGACCGCGCCATTCCAGCACAAACTCGATGGCGAAACACAAGCACTGCCGGGACGCGGCGATAGCAAACTCTTCGCCATCCTGCTGGCGCTGTATTTTCTGATTCTGTACCCGATCCTGCGGGCCAATCGTTACTACAACGATGATTTGAAGCGCGCGCTCATCGGCCACACCGGCTGGGATTCCAACGGCCGACCGCTGACCACCCTGCTGATGCGGCTGCTGCAGTGCTACGACAGCGCGCTGGTCGACGTCTCGCCGCTGACGCAGATTGGCGCAGTCGCGGTGCTGGCCTGGGTCGGCGTACTGATCGCCCGGCGCTACACGTTGCGTTCGCCGTGGCTGGCGGCATTGATCGTCTTCCCGCTCGGCGCGCAGCCGTTCTATCTGGAAAACCTGTCGTACAAATTCGACGCGCTGAGCATGAGCGTGGCGATATGGCTGGCACTGCTGCCTCTGCTCAGCATCGGGCAGAGCCGCCGCGGATGGTGGCTCGGCGTACTGGCGCTGTTCGGCAGCCTTGGTTTCTATCAGCCGGCGATCAACCTGTATCTGATATTCGTGCTGCTGGATGTGGCTCTGGCGCAGCTGCAGGACGAGCCGCTTCGTCCATGGCTGAAGGCATTCTTTCTGCGCGTTCTGCAGATCGGCGTGGCTATACTCGCGTATCAGCTGATTATCGGCATCCATATCCACGGCTGGGTCGGCCGCGAGAGCCAGAAGATCCACAGCCTGAGCCAGTTGCCGCTGGTGGCGACCAATATTGCCGGCTTCTATCGGTTCATTGAAAGCTGCTTCGACCGGCAGTGGTGGAATTATTTTCTGCCGCTGCTGCTCGTGCTGGCGGCGTTTCCCATCATCGTCGGTATTCGCTACGCGCTGGGGCAACGCTTGCGACAGCCACGCTGGATGACGACGGCCTTGGTACTCGCGGGCGTTCTGTTGCCGCTACTCGCCGTGCTGTGCGTGGCCGGACCCATGCTCATCCTGCTCACTCCCGAGCTTGAGCCGCGAGTGATGATGGGCGTCGGCGCGCTGCTTGTGGCCGGCTTGATCCTGATGCGGGCTGCCTTGACGCAGTGGCGTTACTCACCGCGCTGGACGCTTGTTGCTGCGTGCATGCTCGCTTTGGGCATGTGCGTACTGGCGAGCGCCTACGGCAATGCATTGGGCGAGCAAAAAGCCTACGAGGACCATATCGCCTCCAGCTTGGCCGACGACCTGCTCGAACTGAAGGCGAGTCATGGCGTTCGCCACTTTTTGCTCGACGGCGCGATCGGCTTCTCGCCGATCACCCAGCATGTGGCCGACGAGTTTCCCATGATCAAGCTCTTGATATCGCCGTATATCGAATCCGGGGATCGGTTCCACACCACCGATTTCCTGATGTATTACGTCGATGGCGTCGACAACCTGGGCCGGCACACCGATCCGGCCAGTTTGCGGATTCAGTCGGGCATTATCGCTAGGGCCAGCCACACATCATTCGTCCGCACGACCAGCGGCTACAGCCTGCGCATCGTCGACGACGTGGCTGTGGTGACGCTTCATTCCGCACCCGCGCAGGCCTATGCCGCGGCCAACCGTCCGGCTGTTCGACGGGACGAATCTTCCAAATAAGCTTGCGCTGGCCGTGGGCGAAAGCCGCTGGCCCACTTCATAGCAACGCGGCTTCTAGTCGATGACTGGCCTGCGGCATGCTTCGTAGCCGGAACGATTCTCGGTAGAGAGCGACCGCTCGTTTCGCCGCTTGCTGCGGGCTCATGCCTTGCGTGGCCACATGCGCGTTGTGCGATCCATAGGGTCCGTAGATCTTCGCATCGGTAACCGAGAACATACCAATCGTCGGCGTTCCGGACGCTACCGCCAGATGCATCACGCCGCAGTCTGCGCTGATCATCATGTCGACGCCGGCCATCGCCGACGCCATCCGACGAATGCTGGTGGAGTAGTAGCCGGGCCATTTTGAATCCAGCATCGAGCGGCCATGCGCGGGAATGATTTCAACCAGGCTGCATTCCGGAATCGCCAGCCGAACGGCCGAGACAAAATCGTTCCACCACGCCTGACAATAGCGCTTTTTACCCGTCGCCTCGGCAAACAGTCCGATCACGCCACCCTCGCAGGGTTGGTCCGACGCCACGACGAGGCGGCGGATCAGCTGCTCACCGTGCTGTTTCTCCGCCGCGGTCAGGCGCAGGTCCAGCGCGGGAAAATCTTCGGCCTCGTTAATCTGGTGCGATGCATACCAGCGCACCAGCATCACCGAACGTTTTGCCATGTGATGCGGCGCCATCGAGGCTGGTACGAGATGCGTCATGCCGCGGCTACGGCGCGCCCCGTCGTCAAAGCCAAGCTTGCGGCGCCCCTTAAATAATCGTGCCAGCAGGCGGCTGAAACCGGAACCCAGGCAAGGATCGATAATCAAATCGTAATCCGTTCTGCGAATTCTCAGTATTTTCGAGAGAAAAACGAAGGGATGCTTAAAGCCTCGGCGCGACAAACAATAAATATGTCGAACGCTGGAGAATGTCTGAAAAACGTCGACTGCCGCGTTTCCCTCGGCGACGATGTCGATTTCGGCGCCCTGGTAAAGCCGTTCCAGCTCGGCGATCAGCGGCGTCACCAAAATCATATTGCCGAGCCGATGATTCGGGCGGCAAACCAGGATGCGATAGATCTCGTTGCCAGGTATGGCATCTGCCCTGGGACGGGGAAGAAGTCGTTTCACGCGTTACCCCGAGGCGGCCATGTCGCAAAGGCCATGCGAACCATCAAAGGGCGAGCTTGACTGGTTTGGCCATTCTGTATGTTGTTAAAGCATTCGACGGGACGGATCGTCTCCGCCGCCATTCACTTTCAGAATCGCGAAGCTCGCCGGACGCAGCCAAGCTTTCCAGCCACTAGTTCGCGCGACCGTCGGACTCTCGCGCATAGTGCTGTTGGGCTCGCGATGAAACGGAGATTTCTTACCGCGTGGTACCCCAGCGCCAACCGAACGCGACTTTAGGCGCATCTACTTACGATTAGTTCCGGCTTGGAAAACTGAATACCCATGATTTATAAGAAAATAAAAATCTTTTTCGAAATATAATACGCTTAGCGCGATCGATAACCCCGGGCACCGGCCACTGCCCGGCGGCGGATGACCCATAGCCTGATTGTTTTTGATAATGATTCGCATCATCATATCTGCTCAGCCAGCCACTCATGACTGTCTCGGTTCATGACGCCACGCGCCCAACCATCTGAGCAAAGGGTCATTATGAAAAGGGAAATGAATCGCCACCGAAAATCTCGGCGCGGTTTTTGTGGAGTGTCTGCTGCTGCGCTGACAGTCGGCCTGGCCTTGCTCGCCGCTCCTGCGGAAGAAGCCACCGCGCAGCGCATCGCGGTGCCCGTCAGCCAGCAATCTGCCGATGGCCAGCCTGCCGATCAGGCCACGTTTCTGACCAATCTCCGGCGCAGCAATTACTTGTTGGGTGACATGTTTGGCCTGCGTACGTTTCTGAGCAAGTACGGCATCACGCTGGTCGCGCAGGAAACCAGCGAGGTGCTGGGCAACCCGAAGGGTGGCACGCAAAAAGGCGCGCAGTACGACGGGCTCACGCAGGTCATCATGCAGCTCAATACGCAGCGTGCCTTCGGCCTCTACGGCGGCCTGTTCAACATCAGCGCGCTGCAAATCCACGGCCAGAATTTCAGCGCCGACAACCTGTCGACCATCCAGACCTCCAGCGGCATCGAGGCCGACCGCGGAACGCGTCTATGGGAGCTCTGGTACGACCAGAAATTTCTGGACGAAGATCGGCTGGACATCAAGGTCGGCCAGCAGAGCGTCGACCAGGAATTCATGGTCAGCACCAACGCCGCCTACTTCGTCAACACGATGTTTGGCTGGCCGGCGCTGCCTTCTTACGACATGCCCGGCGGTGGCCCGGCGTATCCCCTGTCGGCGGTGGGCGTCCGCCTGCGCTATCGGCCGGTCGATTCGATCAATCTGCTGCTCGGCGTTTTCAACGGCAGCCCGGCCAGCAGCAATGAAGGTGATCCTCAGCGAAGCGACCACAACGGGACTGACTTTCCGCTCGGCGGCGGCCGGCTGATCATGGCCGAGTTGCAGTATGCGTATCCCTCGCTGGGCAGCATGGTCTATCCCGGCGAATCGGCACCGCTATCACGCACCTATAAATTGGGCGCCTGGTACGACACCGAAAATTTTGCCGACCAGCGCTACGACAGCAACGGCCTGTCGCTGGCCAACCCGGCAAGCAACGGCGTACCGGCTAATCATCGCGGCGACTTCTCGCTATACGCGGTGGCCGACCAGATGCTCTGGCGCAACAAGGACGACCCGAACAACTCGCTGAGTGGCTTTGTGCGTGTCATGGGTACGCCGCAAAACGACCGCAACTTTATCCGCTTCAGCGCCAACGCCGGCTTCGTGTACCACGAGCCGTTCGTCAATCGCGCGGATGACACGTTTGGCGTGGGCATGGGCTACGTCAAGGTCGGCAGCAATGTGTCGGGGCTCGATCGCGATACCGCGAGCTTTGCCGCGATTGTCGACCCGGGCAGTCTCAACATCGTGCGCCACACCGAAACGTATGTAGAGACCACGTATCAGTATCAGCTGCGCCCGTGGTGGCAGCTGCAACCTGACCTGCAATACGTTTTCAACCCCGGCGGCGGCATCTTCAATCCGAACCAGCCCAACCGACGCGTGGGCAACGAGCTCGTGCTCGGCCTGCGCACCAATATCCTTTTCTGATAGTGATCGACATGAGCCACGCCATGAATAAGATCCACCGCCTGACCGCCCGCGCGCTTGTTGCTACCGTTGCTGTTCTCAGTGTGAGCAATGCCCTCGCCGACAAGGCGCCAATCGGCTTCCTCGAAACCGTGCATCGCCACGTGACGCTTGCCTCCACCGTCACCGACAACGGCGACCTCAACCCCTATGCCATCGTCGTGGCGCCGGTATCGGCGGGCAAAATCGCCAAAGACGACGTGCTGGTCGACAACTTCAACAACCTGTCCAACCTGCAGGGCACCGGCACTACGATCGTCGACTACCGGCCTTCGACCAAGCAGACCACCCTATTCGCCAAGCTGCCACAAAATCTGCCGCAGTGTCCCGGCGGTGTGGGCCTGACCACGGCCATGACCATGCTGAAAACCGGCTGGATCATTGTCGGCAGCACGCCAAGTACCGACGGCACGACGGCCACCAAAGGCGATGGCTGCGTGATCGTGCTGGACCCCAACGGCCAGGTCGCGGCCACGTGGTCCGGTGCCAACATCAACGACCCGTGGGGCAATATGGCGGTGGTCGACAACGGCAATACGGCCACGCTGTTTATCAGCATGGCGGGTTTCGGGCTGCAGAGCCCGGACGTGATCGACCCTGCCACCAAGTTTCCGGTAAGGATCAAGAAAGCCACCGTGCTGCGCCTGGAGCTGCAGATTCCGCAGGGTAAGCCGCCAGTGCTGGTCAGCCAGACGGTCGTGGGCGACGGGTTCTCGCAGCGCGCCGACCGCGACAACTTTTTGCTCGGGCCCACCGGTCTCGCACTGGGGCCCGACCACACCCTGTACGTCACCGATGGCCTGGACAACATCATCACCGCGATACCCGACGCGCTTAGCCGCACATCCAGCGCAGGCACCGGCAAGGTCGTCACTCAGGGCGGCCTGCTCAACTGGCCGCTGGCGATGGTTTACACCCCGGCCGGGCACCTGCTGGCCTGCAACGGCAAAGACGGCCAAGTAGTCGAGGTTGATACAAGCACCGGGAAGCAGATTTACAGCCAGTGGATCGACTCCGACCAGGCACAGTCGCCACCGGGCAATGGCGATCTTTTCGGCATCGCGATGACGCCGGATGGCGCCGGCTTTTATTACGTCGAAGATGATATGAACACCTTGATGCGAGCAGGAAAATGAGCGAATCAGACGATCCCAAGCTGCGCAGTCGACGCCGTTTTCTGGCGTCGGCGGCGACAGCGGCGGCGGTGGCCGCCACGGCACCGGTTGCGGCGGCGGCGCACGGGCGCGCTGCAACATCGTCAAGCTCAAGCTCAAGCGAGAGCGGCGGCGACAGGGAGCCGTTCTTCGGCCTGCACCAAGCGGGTGTGGCCACGATGCCACAAGCCAACGTGTATTTCGCTGCATTCGATCTAACAACCGAAAAACGCGTAGACGTGGTCGCCCTGCTGCGCGCGTGGACCGCGGCCTCGGCGCGCCTGGCTCAAGGCCTGAGCGCGGTCGCGCTGACCGACGATCCCGCATCGCCCGAGCCCGATTCGTACGACGCCGCTGGACTGAATGCCGATCGGCTCACGCTCACCTTCGGCTTCGGCCCAGGCATGTTCACCAAGGATGGTAAAGATCGTTACGGGCTAGCCAAACACCGACCCGAGGCGCTCGCCGACCTGCCGCGCTTCAACGGCGATCAACTGGCGCCTGCGCGCACCGGCGGCGACCTGTGCATCCAGGCCTGCGCCGACAATCCGCAGGTGGCTTTTCATGCCGTGCGTCAGCTGTCGCGCCTCGCCTACGGCACGGCGAATATCCGTTGGGCACAGAGCGGCTTTATGGCCGCACCCAAAGACAAGAGCACGCCGCGCAATCTCATGGGCTTCAAGGACGGCAGCATGAATGTGCCGATCCGTGACGAGGCCTCGATGAACCGCTATGTGTGGGCCGGCGACGAAAGCGGCTGGATGCAGCACGGCACGTACATGGTCGCGCGCCCGATACGCATCGCGCTTGAGCATTGGGATCGGATGAAGCTGAGCTTCCAGGAGCAGGTAGTCGGCCGCCAAAAACACTCCGGCGCGCCGCTGGGTCAGAAGAACGAAAACGATAGCCTTGCGCTCGATACCAACGACGCGAGCGGCAACCCGATCATTCCGGAAAATGCCCACGTGCGTCTGGGCGCGCCGGAAAACAACGACGGCGCGCAGATATTGCGCCGTGCGTATTCGTACGACAACGGACTGAGCTATATCGCCGAGCGTTGGCCGCCGTGGCACCAGGGCATGGAGTTCGACGCAGGCCTGCTTTTTATCTGTTACCAGCGCGATCCGCGCACCGGCTTCGTGAAAATCTTCGACAAGATGTCGAAGTTCGACATGATGAACCAGTTCGTCACCCACGTCGGCGGTGGCCTGTTTGCCTGCCCGCCCGGTGTGAAAGAGGGCGGCTACATCGGGCAGCCGCTGTTCGAACTGGCCTGAGAAAACGCGACCATCGCTTGCGGTCGTAATGACGCGCGCTCGATCATCATGCTTTTTTCGGCGAACAGGCTTTGTGCCGAAAACACGTCACCACATGGTCGTTGATCATGCCGGTGGCCTGCATCAACGAGTAGAGAATGGTGCTGCCGACGAAGCGAAAGCCACGCTTTTTCATTGCCTTGCTCATGCCGTCGGACAGCGGCGTGCTCGCCGGCACGCTGCCGCTGTCCGCCCAACGATTGACCAGCGGCTGGCCGTCGACGAAAGACCATAGATAGCGATCCAGGCTACCGAACTCTTCGATTACGCCCAGCGCGGTGATGGCGTTGTCGCGGGTGGCAAACACTTTCAGCCGATTGCGGATGATGCCGGGATCGAGCAATAGTTTCTCCAGTTCGCGATCCTTCATCGCCGCGACGCGGGCGATATCGAAATCGTGAAACACCTTGCGGTAGCGCTCGCGCTTGGCCAGCACCGTGCGCCACGACAGGCCGGCCTGCGCGCCTTCCAGGCACAGAAATTCGAACAGCTGCCGATCGTCGTGCAGCGGCGTACCCCATTCGGTGTCGTGGTAGTCGCGCAGCAGCGGATCGATCGCGCCCCAGGAACAGCGTGGGCGTTCGGCGGCTTTCGTCATGGCGTGCTCTCGGTCGGTGTCGTGTTGCATGGGGAGCCGATCGCGTTACAGCAGTGAAATCGGCCCGATCGGCAGCGCTCTGTCGTGGCCGGTTATCATGGCAGGCATGAATCCCACCGTGCTCCCCGCCGATCCCGCGCAGTTTCCCGATCAGGCCGCCAGTTTCATGCTGGACGGTCCCACCGGCAAGCTGGAAACCATCACCGATATCGCCGAACCCGCCGACGCGCGCCGCGGCGTGGCGGTGATCTGTCACCCGAATCCAGTGCAGGGCGGGACCATGCACAACAAGGTGGTGACGATGGCCGAACGCGCGCTGCGCGAATCGGGCCTCGATACCGTGCGCTTCAATTTTCGCGGCACCGGCAACTCGCCCGGCGAATATGACAACGGCGCTGGCGAAGGCGACGATCTGGCTGCCGTGGTGGCCTGGGTGCGCAAGACGCGTCCGCACGATGCGCTATGGCTGGCCGGCTTCTCCTTCGGCAGCTACGTGACCATTTCCCGCGCCGCCGAACTGCACGCCGATGCGCTGATCAGCATCGCGCCACCGGTAGGCCGCTGGGCCTTCGGCGAGCTGACCGTGCCGACCTGCCCATGGCTGGTCGTGCAGGGCGAAGCCGATGAAGTGGTCGAGCCCGAAGCGGTGTTCGCATGGATCGATGCGCTGGAGAAAAAGCCCGAGCTGGTGCGCATGCCCGATACCAGCCATTTCTTCCATCGCCGCCTGATGGATTTGCGTGGTGCGATCAAACACGCCGTGCGCGGCTGGTTGCCGCCGACGCGTTGAGCTTCTCCACCAGCCGCGTTTCTGGCTCGGCCCTCGTCCCACATCCAAGACGTTCCGCCCGATGAGTGAATCACCGCAACTCGCGCCCAGCGCGCGCTATCAGGAAGGCGTTGCCGCGCACCGCTGGGAATCCGATCCCACGCAGCTGGCGCTGCTGCCGGAGTTCGACCGCATGCACGCGGCACTCTGCGCGCCAGCCGACGGCAGCAGTGGACTGTTTGGACGATTGAAGTCGCTGCTCGGCAGCGAGCCGGCAGCCGCCGTGCCAGGACTGTATCTGTGGGGCAGCGTGGGTCGCGGCAAGACGTTTCTGATGGACCTGTTCGTTTCCAGCCTGCCGCAGGGCACCGCGCTGCGTCGGCACTACCACCGCTTCATGGGCGAGGTGCACGAGAGCCTGCGCGCGCTGGGCAACCGGCAGAATCCGCTGGTCGAGGTAGCGGCCGGGCTGGCCGCACGCTGCCGCGTGCTGTGTCTGGACGAGTTTCTGGTCAACGACATCGGCGATGCGATGATCCTGGCCGGCCTGCTCGATGCGCTGTTTGCGCGCGGCGTGACCCTGCTCACCACCTCCAACACCGCGCCGGCCGACCTGTACAAGAACGGCCTGCAGCGCGCGCGCTTTCTGCCAGCCATCGCGCTGATCGAAAAACACTGCCACGTGGTGGAAATGGCCTCGTCGCACGACTGGCGGCTGCGTGCGCTGGCGCAGGCACCGGTGTATCTGACGCCGCCGGGCGCCGAGTCGCACCGCGCGCTGGAGCGCATCTTCAGCAGCCAGGCCAGCGGCACCGTCGAGCAGAACGGCACTCTCAGCATCAACGGTCGCGACATCCCGTTTCGCAAGCGCGCCGAGAATGTGCTTTGGTTCGACTTCGAGGCCTTGTGCGAGGGGCCGCGCGCCGTCGCCGATTACATCGCGCTGGCCAAGGCCGGCCCCACCGTGATCGTCGCCAACGTGCCGCAGTTCAACAGCTACAGCGACGATGCAGCCAAACGCTTCGTGCAATTGGTCGACGAATTCTATGACCGCCACGTCAAGCTGGTGTTGTCCGCCGCCGCGCCGATCACCGAGCTGTACGACGGCGAACGCCTGCGCGCCGAATTCGGCCGCACCGAGTCGCGCCTGATCGAAATGCAGAGCAAGGATTATCTGGCGCTGGAGCATCGGGCGGATTGAAATTGGATATGTTGGGGTGACAACTCGCTCCTGCGAGTTGCCCTACGGGCCATTCGCTGCGCTCACCACCAACCTACATGTCACGCTGCTAGCATTATTCCACCTGCGCCCAATCTCTACAGGCAAACTTCCGTGAGCCAAAACGAATCCCGCTCACGCAGCGACAGCGTCAAATCCATCTTCCGCGTGGTCGGCGGCAACTTTCTGGAAATGTACGACTTCATGGTCTATGGCTATTACGCCTCGGCCATTGCACGTACGTATTTCCCCAGCAACAACGCGTACGCCTCGCTGCTGCTGACCCTGCTGACGTTTGCGGCGGGCTTTGTCATGCGGCCGATCGGCGCGATCGTGCTGGGCGCCTATATCGATCACCACGGCCGCCGCAAGGGTTTGATCGTGACGCTGGCGCTAATGGCCATGGGAACGCTGCTGGTCGCAGCCGTGCCGGGCTACGCGACCATCGGCGTCCTCGCGCCGCTACTGGTGCTCGCCGGCCGACTGCTGCAGGGCTTTTCCGCCGGCGTGGAGCTCGGCGGCGTGTCGGTCTATCTGTCGGAAATCGCCACGCCCGGACATCGCGGCTTCTACTGTGCATGGCAATCGGCCAGCCAGCAGGTCGCGGTGATGTTCGCCGCGCTGCTGGGCCTGCTGCTGCAGCGCTGGATGCCTGCGCAGGCGATGAACGACTGGGGCTGGCGCATCCCCTTCGTCGTCGGCTGCCTGATCGTGCCGTTCGTATTTCTGATCCGCCGCTCGCTGCAAGAGACCGAGGCCTTTCTCGCACGCAAGCATCACCTGACGGCCAGCGAAATCTACCGCTCGATGATCGCCAACTGGCGCATCGTGCTGCTCGGCATGGCGATGGTGCTGATGACCACCGTGTCGTTCTATCTGATCACCGCGTACACGCCGACTTTCGGCAAGGAAGTGCTGAAGCTATCGTCGTCGGACGTATTTATCGTGACGCTGTGCATCGGCCTGTCGAACCTGATCTGGCTGCCGCTGATGGGCGCGCTGTCCGATCGCATTGGCCGCTGGCCGCTGCTGGTTGCCTGCACCGTGCTCGCCCTGCTCACGGCGTACCCGGTGCTGCATTGGCTGGTGGCATCGCCCGGCTTCGATCGCCTGCTCGGTGTGGAGCTGTGGTTGTCCTTCATCTACGCCGCCTACAACGGCGCGATGGTGGTGGCACTCACCGAAATCATGCCGACCGAGGTGCGCACCGCCGGCTTCTCGCTGGCCTACAGTCTCGCCACCACGCTTGGCGGTTCGAGCCTGGCGATTTCGCAGTGGCTGATCCACCTCACCGGCAACAACGCGGCGCCGGGATTGTGGCTGTCGTTTGCGGCGCTGTGCGGCTTGATCGCCACGGTATTGGTGTATCGCGATCCGCAGCGGCGGCGGCAATATCGGACTTGATCCGTTGTCTTGCTGGAGAGCATTGCCGTCGACGTTGCTGGCAGATCACTTTGGTTAGATCCAAGCCCTCCCGTTTGCTACGCTCAGCAGGCACTTCATTTCACGGGGAACAGGGACATGTTTCGAATGACCGCCTGGCTCGGCATTGGCGCAACCTTCTTCAGCATGCATGCCGTTGCGCAATCACGCATGCTGTTGCCCACGGTCTACGAGGCGGGCCACTTTTACGCGACGCCGGAACTGGTGAATGGCAAGACCATGCGCCTGGTGGTAGACACTGGCGGAGGCGGTGCGAAGGGGCTGTACGTTATCAAGGCACCGGCGGCCCAGCGTTTGGGGCTTGGCACCATCAAGTGCGCGCTTGGCGGTGAGACGGCCGAGCTGATCAAAGCGCCCGCTTTTCGTCCCGGCAAAGGTCTGCCCGTGTCGTCGAATACGCCGTGCCATTCGGCCGCATTCGTGATCCCGGCGGGAAAGGGCATGCCAGATACTGAAGATGGTCAGCTGGGTGCGGGCTATCTTCCAGAAAATGTCTGGACGTTCGACTATCCCGCCAAGCAATTGTGGCTGGAGCCGGCCACATGGCAAGCGCCGTCGGGCGCACATCGAACGGCGCTTGGCTTTCAAACGAATGCCCAAGGCGCTTCCGGAATGGCCCGCATTACCCTGAAGGTCGACGGCCAGCCGCTGGATCTGCTGCTCGATACCGGCGCCACCGCCAAACCGACGACCGCCGGTAAGGAAGCCAGCGGCACACCGACGGAACACGGCATCGGCGTCACCAGCTACATCACCACCAGCGTGCTGGAACGCTGGCATCAGAGGCACCCGGACTGGCGCGTGGTTGCCGACGGCGACGACTTGTTCGGCAGTGGGCACGCGAGCCGACTGATCGAGGTTCCAAGCGTCGAGATAGCCGGGTGGGTCACCGGCCCGGTGTGGTTTACCGAGCGTCCGGACAAAAATTTCCACGACTTCATGTCTAAGTACACTGACCAGCGCGTGGAAGGTTCGGCGGGTGGCAATATTTTTGCCCGTTTCGTCATGACCATCGACTATCCCGACCGGGCGGCATGGTTCACCTGTGCACGGCAATGCAAGATCGCAGCCGCACGGTAGGTTGGGCATCGCTGCGCTCAGCCCCCACCGACGATTCGTCATGTGTGAGGTTTCCCGCAATCACGAATCGCATGTACGACGCTGGCTATAGTCGATCGTAACTATTTACGAAGGCGGCGTCGAAGCGATGACGGCACTCGATACCAGCACACCATCTGCCACCCGCGCATCGCCGCGAACGGTCGACAGGAACGCGCCGTTCTTTATCGTGATGAACGCCGGCTCCGGCAAAAAGCAGGGCGACGAAACGAAGGCCTTGATTGAGGAAAAGCTCGGCGCAGCCAAGCGACGGTTTGAGTTTCGTCTGGTGGAGAACGCGGACGAGCTTGTCAATGTGGCACAACGGGCGGTAGCCGACGCGAAAGCAGCCCGCGGCGTTGTCGTCGGCGCGGGCGGCGATGGCACGCTGTGCGCTGTGGCGCAAGCCGTTTACGGCAGCGGCTGCCCGTTCGCGGTGTTGCCGCGCGGCACCTTTAACTACTTCAGCCGCGATCACGGCATTCCCGCCGAGCCGGCCGAAGCCATTACGCTGCTGTTGAATGCGCGCGCCTTTCCGGTGCAGGTCGGCTTCGTCAACGAGCAGATGTTTCTGGTCAACGCCAGCCTCGGCCTGTATCCGAAACTGCTGGAGGATCGCGAGGCGTACAAGCAGCGGTTCGGCCGCAGCCGGCTCGTCGCGCTGTGGTCGGCGCTGGTCACCTTGCTGCGGCCACACCGGCATCTGCGCCTGCATATCGATCACGACGGCGAGCAACATGACGTTCGGACATCGACGCTGTTCGTGGGCAACAACCGGCTGCAGCTTGAGCAGATCGGCATGAAGGAGGCACACTCGTTGCAACAGGGCAAGCTGGTGGCGATCGCGCCTCGCGCCGTGGGTCGACTGAGGCAGCTGGTGCTGTCCCTGCACGGCGCCGCGGGCGCGCTGGGAGACGCCGACGACGTCAACCGCCTTGCCTTTCGGCAGATCACGGTGAGGTCATCATCGCGGCGCGTCAAGATAGCGACCGACGGCGAAGTGCATCGTTTGAAAACGCCGCTGGTATTTCGCGTTGGCGACGAGCCGCTGTATCTGCTGAAGTACGAGCCCGACGTTGCCGACGAGCATCGTGCATGACCGTGCTGCTGCAGATTTCCGATCCGCATTTCGGCACCGAGCAGCCCCCGGTCGTCGAGGCGCTGCTGCGGTTGGTAAAGCAGCAGCAACCGACGCTGATCGTCATGTCCGGCGATCTCACCCAGCGGGCGCGGCGCGGCGAATTTGCGGCTGCGCGGCAATTCGTCGATCGCCTCGCACCCGTGCCGGCGTTGGTGATTCCGGGCAACCACGACATACCGCTATTCAACTTGCCAGCGCGCGCCTTCAACCCTTACGCCAATTATCGACGCGCGTTCGGAAACGCACTGGAACCCGTGCACGAATCGCACGACGCACTGGTCCTGTGCCTGAAAACCACGCGGCGCTACCGGCACAAAGACGGCGAAGTCTCCAACGCACAGATCCAGCGCGTGGCAAGCCAGCTCGAACGTGCCACGCCGCGACAGCTGCGTGTGGTGGTGACACATCAGCCTGTTGCCGCTGCGGTGGCTTCGGATCACAAGAACCTGCTGCACGGACGCGAGCAGGCCATCGCCGCGTGGGCGCGCGCAGGCGTGGACCTGATCCTCGGCGGCCATATTCACCTGCCCTATGTCATGCCGCTGCAAGACCTGCCGCGCCGCGTCTACGCGGTGCAGGCAGGCACTGCGGTTTCGACACGCGTGCGCGACGGCATACCGAACTCGGTCAACCTGATTCGCCATGACGGCTCGTCGCCACAAGTCCTCGTCGAACGCTGGGACTATCTCGCCGCGGGCGATGCCTTCGCTCCGGTAATGCGACATACGTTGGCCTTGGGCACAACCTAGCCCCCAGTCAGCTACATGCGCTCTCGTAGGTTGGGTTGAGCCTGCGAAACCCAACAGCACGCGTCGACGAAGTTGGGTTTCGCAGGCTCAACCCTAGCTACGACAGCTCTTCCAACAGCTCCTCCGATGTCCAGCGCCTGTGATTGCGTTCGGCCGCGTGGATCAATTCGCACAGCTTGGCGTTGACCGGCGCCAGGCGACCTTGTGCTTGCGCCAGCTTCACCACCTCGCCATTGATGTAGTCGACTTCGGTCAGGCGGTCGGCTTTGAGGTCGTCCCAGGTAGAGGAGCGGGCGATCGGATCGATGGCCAGCATGCGCGAGGCGACACGACGGAAGAGCGCGTCCGGCAGCTGCAATACATGCGGCAGCCACGAGGGTGGCACAGGCGTCAGCTTCGCCACCGGCAGCCTGGTTTGGCGGAAGACGTCGAGCGCCTCGCGTTGGGCCAAAGCCAGGCAGCGGCGCCAGCCGCGTTGCGACAGCTCGTCGCGCAGCGGCAGATCGGACAGGGCGTTGATCGCGTTGTTGAGATTGAGCAGCAGCTTGGCGCGCTGCACGGCGGCCATGTCGTGACGCAGCTCCAACGGCAGCCCGGCATTGGCGAAGGCGGCCAACCACGCGGCGAGCCTGACGTCCGACGCCACCATCAGTTCACCGGACGATGCCTGATGAAACACACCCGGCACGCGCTGCACCACGTTGAACGGCACCATGCCGGCCAGCGCTGTGCACTGCGGCAGCGCATCGCGCAGCACGTCGGCGTTGTAGAGCCCGTTCTGCAGGCTGATAACCACCGTGCCGGGCTTGAGTACGGACGCGAGCTGCTGCGCGGCATCCACTGTCGCCGCCGACTTCACGCACACCAGCACCAGCGCCGCATCCGCTGCCGCCCGAGGCTCGGAGCACAGATCCAAAGCGGCCGGCGCTGTCCGCTGTTGATGGCCCCGATAGTCCGTGACGGTGAGTCCGTGTTCGCGCAGGCTCTGCAGCGCCTTGTCCCGACCGATATAGCGAATCGGCGTTTGGCCTTCCAGACGTCCACCGATATAGCTGCCGATACTGCCGGCACCATAGACCACGATCCGTCCTGTCGACGCGATCACGCGCAGGCCTTGGCCGCGGCGCGACCGGCAACGCGGCCGGAAAACAGGCAGCCGCCGAGAAAGCTGCCTTCCAGCGCGCGATAGCCATGCAGGCCGCCGCCGCCGAAACCGGCCGCCTCGCCCGCCGCGTAGAGGCCGGGCAGCGGCTGGCCGTCCGGCGCCAGCACGCGGGCGTCGAGGTCCGTTTGAAAACCGCCGAGACTCTTACGCGTCAAGATATGGAGCCGCACCGCAATCAGCGGCCCTTTGCTCGGGTCGAGCAGGCGATGCGGCTTGGCCACGCGCACCAGCTTGTCGCCGCGATAACGTCGCGCATTGTGGATCGCCATGACCTGACCGTCCTTGGCATACGGGTTGTCGAACTGCCGATCGCGTGCCTCGATCTCGCGCCGTATGTGTGCGATGTCGATCAGCGCGCTGCCGGCCAGCGCATTCATGCCCTCGACCAGCTCCTCCAGCGTGTCGCGTACGATGAAATCGCGGCCGTGCTGTTTGAACGCCTCCACCGGCGGCGGCGCCCCCTTGGCGAGCGCGCGCTTGGCCACGAGGCGCCAGTTTTTTCCGGTGAGATCGGGGTTCTGCTCCGAGCCGGAGAGCGCGAACTCGCGCCGGATGATCTGCTGATCGAGGATGAACCAGCTGTAGTCATAACCGGTGCGGCGCAGGTGCTCGAGCGTACCGAGCGTATCGAAACCGGGCCAGAGCGGACCGGGCAGCCGCTGACCGGTAGCGTCGAACCACAGCGACGACGGGCCGGGAAGAATGCGGATCGCGTGCCGCGGCCAGATCGGATTCCAGTTCTCAATGCCTTCCACGTAATGCCACATGCGGTCACGGTTGATCAGATTCGCGCCCGCTATAACGCCGATATCGAGCATGCGACCGTCGACGTGTGCCGGCACCCCGCACAGCATGTGCTTCGGCGGCTCGCCCATGCGCGACGGCCAGTAGCGGCGCACCAGCTCGTGATTGCCGCCGATGCCGCCGGAGCAGACGATCACCGCCTGCGCGCGCCGCTCGAATGCGCCGATCGCTTCGCGCGATGTCGGTTTGCCGCGCTCGGCAAGATCGGCCATCAATACCGTGCCACGCGCGCCGACGACGGCGCCGTTTTCCACGATCAGTTCATCGACACGGTGGCGAAACGCAAAACGCAGCAAGCCCTTGGCTTCGGCGGCACGCGCACGGCGCACAAACGGCTCGATCACGCCCGGACCGGTGCCCCAGGTCACATGAAAACGCGGTACCGAATTGCCGTGACCGATCGCCCCGTAGCCCCCGCGCTCGGCCCAGCCAACCACCGGAAACCAGCGCATGCCCATGGCATGCAGCCACGTGCGTTTTTCCCCTGCGGCAAAATCCACGTACGCCTCGGCCCAGCGGCGGGGCCAGAGGTCTTCGTCACGATCGAAGCCTGCCGTACCCATCCAGTCGCTCAGCGCCAGCGCGGGTGAATCGCGTACGCCCATGCGGCGCTGCTCCGGCGAATCGACAAAGAACAGCCCGCCAAACGACCAGAACGCCTGCCCGCCCAGATTCTGCTCAGGCTCCTGCTCCAGTACCAGCACGCGCTTGCCTGCATCCGTCAGCTCGGTCGCCGCGACGAGTCCGGCCAGCCCCGCGCCAATCACGATCACATCCGTACTGCGGCTCATAAGCGCTCCGGTGTTGTAGCGAACGATCAACTTAACGCGCCATGCCCACGTTGGCTAGGCGAGCTGTCGCAAAGGGCGGAGCCGCTACCACGGCTGTCGCGCGCCCTTTTCCCTGCCCCTGGCAGCGTCGGAACGGTATCTGTCCGCCGCTGGCGTGCGGCGCGATGACGCCGCCGGTCGAAACGACCGCGTCGCCTGACGCGACAGCCAAGAGAGCGGACTGCGCCTTTCATGGGCATGTCTTGCAGCCAGACTACACTTGGGGTGTCTATTTCTCATCAGGCGGCGCGAAGTGAACTCAGCGGGACTGGCGGTAAAGTCGGGTGAGCTGACGGCGCTGCGCCTTTTCGACATTGCATACACCATCGATCTGGCGCAGGCCGAATCGCTATGGGCGGCCCGCGAGGGCGGCAAAGCCAGCCGTTCCCAGCTGACCAGTACGCCACCGAAAGCCGTCACTTTCGGCGTCGCGCCTTTGCTGTTTTCTCTGGGATCGACCACGCTCAGCCTGGGCGAGCGCGAGGTGACGGCCGAGCTCTCCGTGCGGCTGTACGATTTCGGCGTGGCGGCGCTGGCCGCGCGCATTGCCGTCGCCGACCTCGGCTGGGACGAATACGTCGCCAACTTCGACGCGCTGGACCGCGCCGTCGGTCCGGCCTCGCTCACCTTCTGGACGCAATGGCTCGATCGAGTGCGTGAAGTCATAAGGCCGGCGCTCGATCGCCCCGCCGCCGATGCGTCGCTGGAAGAGGACTACCTCATCGGCACGGTACACGCCTTCAGCACGCCGATCGATGCATCGGAACTTCGTGACCGTGTCGACCTCGTTGCGCTGCTGTCGGGTGAAAAACGCGCGCTATCGGCCGCATCCCGGCGAGAGCTGCTGTCGCGCAGCTTTTCCTACTACGCCGACGACCTGGTGGTGCTGACCTGGGATCGGGCCTTTATCTACGAGCCGCGAAGCGATTCCGACGTGGCGGACGTCATCGAAGTGGCGAACGCCCAGCTGGTCGAATTCCGCTATTACGATACCTTGCTCGATGACGAACTTCCCCGCATGTACGATCGCGTGGAAAGCGCGCGCGGTGCGATGTCGCTATTCGCCTCGCGGCGATTCGCGCACCTGGCGAGGCGCCTGTACACCCTGGTCGCCGAAGTCACCGAACTGACCGAGCGCGTGGACAACGCCTTGCAGGTCACCGAGGATGTTTATTTAGCGCGGGTCTACAGCACGGCTCTGGGCCTGTTCCGCGTGCCGGCGCTGGGCGAATCGGTGGATCGAAAGCTCGCCATTATCCGAGACACCTACGCAGCGCTGTACGGTGAAGCCTCGAGCCGTCGCGCCGAACTGCTCGAGGTATCGGTGGTCGTGCTCATCATGCTTGAGATCGTGCTGATGTTACTGCGCCGTTGATGGCCGGCTCGCGCTATCGATCGCCGTACTTCCCCTGCGCGAACAGCCGCCGCGTCGAGCCTTCAGTACGACGATACGAAAGTCTCCACGCACACCGCCGGCTGGAACCACTCGCTTCATAAGGCTACGGATGGATGGCGCTATCGCGCTATTCAAGCAAAGCGCGATAGCGAGCCGGATCGTTCCGGCATACGCTCAGTCGGCAAGGGCATCGGCTAGCTCGCGTTCGTCGCGCTGCATGACGAGCGCATCCGGCACGACGGGCACCGCATCGGGTTCGGGTTCGTCGTCAACCAGCGTGAAAAAGTCGACCTGTTCCAGCAGTGCGCCGGCACTTTCCCGCATGGCGCGACTGGCCGCCGCCGCTTGATCGACCAAGGCGGCGTTTTCCCGAGTCATCGTTTCGATGTCGACCATCGCGCGGCCGATCACGCCGATGTCGCTGGCGTGTCCGCGGCCGGCGGCGCCCATCTTGGCAACCGACAGGGAAAGCTGCTCGATGCTGGCGACAATCCCAGCGAGCTTCGCGCCGGTTTGATCGACCAACGCCATACCTGTTTGTACGGCGTCGTCGCTTTCGGTAATCAACGCACGAATATCCTTGGCGGCCTGGCTGCAGCGATGCGCGAGCTGACGCACCTCGGCGGCGACGACGCCAAAACCGCGGCCGTATTCTCCGGCGCGGGCGGCCTCGATGGCGGCGTTGAGCGCCAGCAGCTGCGTCTGGAAGGCGATCTGATCGACAAGATCGAGCACATCGGACATGCGCCGGCTTGTGCGATCGATTTCCCGCATCGATCCGATCGCTTTGCTTGCCACGGCTTTACCCTCGGTAGCGTGAGAGAGGGCATCGGTAGCGGCAGTGTCGGCCTTATCGGCATGCCCTACTCCCTGATTGACCGCGTGGTTCATGCGTGCCACCGACATGGCCGCCTGCTCCAGACGCTGCGCCTGTGCCAGCGTGCGCTGGTTCAAAGCCTCATTCCCTTGTGCGATACCTGCAGCGGACTGCTCGACGAACGACGCTCTCGTACGCACTTGCTCCACCACGCTGGCGAGCTGTTCGTCCATGCGTGCCAGGGCATCGAGCAGCGCACCTATTTCGTCCATGCGTCCGCGCGCCATCGGCTCGCCCAGCACACCGGTGGCGATGCGCGTTGCGACCGCACAAGCCAGGCCGAGGCGCCGGCCCAGCGAACGGATGATCGATATGTCCACCAGTGCCGCTACCGCCAGCGCCGCGACGAGCAGCACCAGCAGCTGCAGCAGGCCGTGGCGGTTGTTCGTATGCTGCTGGTCCGCCTGCGCCTGTCCCTGGGCAAGCGACAGGCTGAAGAGATTGGAGAAATCGCTCTTTAACGGCACCAGGGAAGACTGCACATCGTTGGAAAGCTTGAGCTTGGCGATATCGAATTGCCCCGCGTTCAATAACTGCATCGTATCGTCCACGGCGGCATCCATATCCGCGCGATGTTTTACCGTCAGATCGAGCAACTGGCGCTGATCGTGCGTCAGGCCGCTGCCACTGAGCCGCTGCCAGTGGCGCTGGATATCCAGCCGGTTGCTCTTTATCGACGTGACCGCATCGTCGACCGACGAAGGCAGCTCCGTCAGCGTCGCGTGCACCAATGCCTGCATGATGTCGTCGTAATCGTTTTGTACGCGACCGAGCTCGGCTACCGGCTTGAGCGTGTCGCCCACGACCGCCCGAATCCGCTCGTCCGCACGTGTTAACTGCAGTGCGCCCGCGCCGCAGACCAGGATCAACAGCAGTGCCGACCCCACGAGCCGGATGAGGAGGCGAGAGCTGAGCGTCAGCGTCGAAAGAACATCGGTACGAAAAAGCATGGAAAAACCTTGCGGGGATAAGGGGCAATCCCTTGTCGACCGGAAGGTGCGGAAACTTGAACGAAAAATAGAAAATTTTCCATATATTTCATTTACTTGAATCTTATTCGTCAGATCGATGACGGCGTCATATTCGCTGGCGTCCCGACGAGAATCAACGCAAAGCGCCCCACAGCATCGACACGCCCGAAACGATCATCACCGCGTCGAGAATGAGATGAAAACGGCCAGGACTCATCCGCAAAACGACCGCTTTTCCGGCAATGGCTCCCGCCATCAGTGAAGAGCCGACAATCAGCCCCTTGACGATGGAAGTCACGGGCAACGCACCCAACTCACGAAAGGCGAAAACCTTGCTGGTATACAGCGCAAGAGAACTGGCCGCCTCGGTGGCGAGGAATGGCCCTTTCAGTAATCCATACGCGGCGAAGGCCGGCACGCTGAGCGGACCCGTCGACAGCACCAGGCCGGTGAGAAAACCGATGAAAGCGCCCGCCACGGCCAGTTGCCACAGCCGTAGACGAATGTTCAGTCGGACAAGCTGATAGCGTGCCGGGACCATCAGCAGAAAGAAAATGCCCAGCGCACCTTCGACGACATGGGTTGGCAAGGCCAACAGCGTACGCGCACCCAGCGCCGCCGCCGGCACTCCCGGAATCGAGTAGGCGAGAAAAGCGCGCCAATTCAGGTCACGCCACCACAGCACGACACGCGACACGTTGGACATGACCGCCGCCACGGCCATGATCGGCACAGCCTCCTTGGGCCCATAAACAAACACGAGCACTGGTAGCAACATGATCGACGATCCCGTCCCGATAACGCCACTCAGACAGCCCGCAACCAGCGCTACAGCCAATACAAAAATATAGGCCAACAAAAGCTCTCTTCACTTTCGACAGCCGATCATTCTAGTCCAGTGGTGGCAGCAGTTCTTCAAGCCGTGCGCGCCGCTGACGCTTTTGCGATCGGTAGGCGGCCAATCGAAGCGATGCGTTGGTAACGAACGTCGGTTGCGGGCTTCAGACCTTGCTGCGTCGAACCTTCAGATGACGTTCCCACGGCGGGTTTTCGCCAAAGTGTTCGGCCAGAAAATCCACGAAGGCGCGCACGCGGGGCGGCACCATGCGTCGTTGCGGCATCACGGCGTGGATACCGGTGGTCGCGATCGGATACTTCGGCAATACCACCTGCAACTGCCCGCGTCGCAGCTCCTCGTGAACGTGCCAGAGCGAATGAATGGCGATGCCCACGCCGGCGACGGCTGCGTCGCGCAGCAATTCACCGGTATTGCTTTCGAAGCGGCTTCGCATGCGTTGCACGATCTCGCCGCCGTTGCCGTCGGCGAAGCGCCAGATATCCTGCGGGCCGGACGTACCGACCAGCAACAGGCATTCGTGCTTGGCCAGATCCTTCGGGTGACGAGGGTGCCCGTGCTGCTTCAGATACGCCGGCGACGCGCAGAGCACCCGTCGATTGGTCGCCAGCTGACGCGCGACCAGACTCGAGTCCCCCAGCACGCCCACGCGGATGCCCAGATCGAAACCCGCGCCAACCAGGTCGAGCAGTTCGTCGCTGAGATTGACGTTGAGCTTGATGCGCGGATGCCGCGTGAGAAACGCCGGCAGCAGCGGCGAGACGTACTGGCGGCCGAACGATGCCGGCATGGTGACGCGCAATGTCCCGGAAACTTCAGTCGCCGCCTGGCGCAGGCCGCTGGTCAGCGCCTCGAGGTCTTCCACCAGCACGCGGCCCTGCGCGGCCAACGCTGCGCCTTCGGGCGTAGCGTGCAGCTGGCGCGTCGTTCGATGCAACAGCACCACGCCGAGTTCGCGCTCGAGTCGCTTCAGACGCTGGCTGGCCACGGCTACGGAAACACCGAGGCTGCGCGCCGCCGCGCTGATCGTGCCCAGATCAAGTACGCGCAGGAACAGGCTCAGGTCGCCGACGCGATCCATAACTATCAACTATTTATTGAAAATGATTACGCATTCTGTCCATTTATTTGTAAAACGCAACGACCTACGCTGACGCCATCTTTTGTTGGAGCGTCATCATGTCAGCCACCTCTTTGGCCAAACCTCGCATGCCGATCGCGCTCTACGCGCTGACGGCCGGCGCGTTCGGCATCGGCACCACCGAATTCGTGATCATGGGTCTGCTGCTGCAAGTGGCCGCGGATCTGCGCGTCACGCTCGCCGCCGCCGGCTTGCTGATCACCGGTTACGCGCTGGGCGTGTTCGTCGGTGCGCCGCTGCTTACCGCGGCGACCAGCAGACTGCATCGCAAGACCGCGCTCGTTGCGCTGATGGTGATCTTCACCGTCGGCAACCTGACGAGCGCGCTGGCGCCGAACTATGCGGTGCTGATGATCGCGCGCATCATTACCTCGCTGGCGCACGGCACCTTCTTTGGTGTGGGCGCCGTGGTTGCCACCGGACTGGTGGCAGAAGACCGCAAGGCCTCGGCCATCTCGATCATGTTCACCGGCCTCACCGTCGCTACGTTGCTGGGCGTACCGGCCGGCGCCTGGCTCGGACACGCCTACGGCTGGCGCGCGGCGTTCTGGGCGGTGACCGTGATTGGCGTTGTCGCCACGGCGATCATTGCGCTGTGGGTGCCGGCCGATCGCGGCGATGCGGCGCCGGTGAAATTCTTCGAAGAACTGCGCGGCATCGCCAAACTGCAGGTGCTGCTCGGCCTGCTGATGACCGTGCTGGGCTTTGCCGGCGTGTTTACCGTGTTTACCTATATCCAGGCGATTCTCACCACGGTGACGGGGTTTGCCGACAGCGCGGTCTCGCCGATCCTGCTGGTGTTCGGCGGCGGCCTGGTGGTCGGCAATCTGCTCGGCGGTCGATTGGCCGATCGCCGACTCACGCCGACCCTGCTGGGCTCGCTGATCCTGCTCGCCGTCGTGCTGGGCACGATGACCTTCGCGCTGCACAGCAAGGCGGCGATGATCGCGTTCACCGGCCTGCTCGGCATCGCCGCTTTCGCCACCGTCGCACCGCTGCAGCTGCGCGTGCTGCAGAAAGCCGCCGGCGGCGGGCAGAGCCTGGCATCGAGCTTCAATATCGCCGCATTCAACCTGGGCAACGCGATCGGTGCGTGGCTGGGCGGTGTGGTGATCTCGCACGGTCCTGGCATTGGGGCCGTGACGTGGGTCGCTGCACTGGTGACGGTGTCCGGCCTGTTGGTGGCGCTGGTAAGCGTGCGGTTGGACCGCGCTCAACCTTACGTCTCGCTGGATCGCGGCGCTTGCGCCACCGGTCACGCCTAAGCTCAAAGCAAAGCGCACATCCCGATCAGGAGATCGTCATGCATTCCCACACGCGTCGCTCTACGACGTATCCATTCCTCATGCCTAACGCCGGCCGCCGACTCATGCATCTGATTCTGTTTTCCATCGCCGGTTGCCTCGCCACTATGGCAGCGGCAGCTCCACTGCCGACGACGAGCGACGCGCACTGGATCACGACATGGACGGCCAGCCCGCAGCCGCTTTGGGCCGGCGACTTTCCCCTGCCGACCCATGTCCCGTTCAATGTCTGGAACCAGACCCTGCGGCAAACGGCACGCATCAGCGTCGGTGGGCGAAGCGTTCGTATTCAATTGTCGAACGCCTACGGCACCGCACCGCTGGTCGTCGGTTCGGCCCACCTGGCATTGGCAGGCGACGGTGCCGATATCGTCAACGGCACGGATCGACCGATCACGTTCTCGGGCCGGCGTTCCGTCACCATCCCGCCCGGCGCACCGGCTCTGAGCGACCCCATCGATCTTCCCGTGACCGCACTTCAGCGCGTATCGGTGAGCCTGTATTTTCCGCACCCGACCGCACCGTCCACCTTTCACTGGGACGGGCGACAGACCGCTTACGTGGTGACCGGCGATCAGACGGCCGAGGCATCGATCGCGCCAGAGTCGACGTTGACCAGCCGCCTGTTTTTAAGCGCGATCCTGGTCAATGCACCATCGACAACGCGCACCGTCGTGGCCCTGGGCGACTCGATCACCGACGGCGCCGGAGCGACGATGGATCGCGACACCCGCTGGCCCGATTTCCTGGCGGCGCGGCTGGCAGACAAACATGTGGCCGTGCTCAATGCAGGCATCTCCGGCGCGCGACTGCTGCAGGACAAAATGGGCGACAACGCGCTCGCCCGGCTCGATCGCGACGTATTGAGCCAACCGGGCATCGCCTCGGTGATCGTGCTGATCGGCATCAATGACATCAGCTGGAACCATATGGCGTTTGCGCCCGACGACGGCGCTGCCGATGCCGAACAGCTGATCGCCGGTTATCGACAGATCATCGCCCGAGCCCATGCGCGTAACGTACGCATTGTCGGCGCAACATTGACGCCATTCGAGGGTGCACTGAAAGACACTCCCCTGATGGGCTACTACTCCGCTGACAAGGAACGCATGCGGCAATCGGTGAATGACTGGATACGCCATAGCGGCGAATTCGATGCCGTTGTCGACTTCGACGCGTTGCTGCGCGATCCCGCCCACCCCACGCGCCTGCTGCACGCCTACGATTCCGGCGACCACCTGCATCCCGGCGACGCGGGTAACAAGGCCATGGCGGAGACTGTCGACCTAGAGGCACTACTGCGCTCGTAACGATCGCAAGCGCAGATATGGGAAAGCCGCACGAAGCAAGCCGCACGCGCTAGCATCGGTCGTCCCTGGCTCGGAGATGCCCATGCGCCGCACCGCTCTCGCTTTTGCGCTCGCCACCGTCGTAATCTCGTCGCTGCACGCCGCCGATACGCCCGCGCCCAGCGTGCAGGCAATGGCGCAGAAAGAGTTGCCGCAAGTCACCGCGTGGCGGCGCGATATTCACCAGCATCCCGAGCTCAGCAACCGCGAGGTGCGCACGTCGGCGCTGGTGGCGGCGCAGCTGAAAAAGTTCGGGCTGGAGGTGCATACCGGCATCGCGCATACCGGCGTGGTCGCGCTGCTTAAGGGGGATCTGCCCGGTCCGCGGCTGGCCATTCGCGCCGACATGGATGCGCTGCCGGTGACCGAGCCGGCCGGACTGCCGTTTGCCTCGACGGCGACCGGCGAATACCGCGGCAAGCCGACCGGCGTGATGCACGCCTGCGGCCACGACGCGCATACGGCGATGCTGCTGGGCATGGCGCAGGCGCTCAGCGGCATGAAGAAGACCCTGCACGGCTCGGTGCTGTTCGTGTTCCAGCCGGCCGAAGAAGGTGCGCCGGCCGGCGAGGAAGGCGGCGCCTCGCTGATGCTGAAGCAAGGCCTGTTTCGCGATTTCAAACCGGACGCGATGTTCGGCATGCACGTGGTCAGCTCGCTCAACGTGGGCACGGTGTCGGTACGGCCGGGGCCGACGATGGCCGGCTCGGACTGGTTCCGCATGGTGGTGCACGGCAAGCAGACGCACGGTGCCATGCCCTGGAACGGCATTGACCCGATCGTGACATCGGCGGAAATCATCACCGCCGCGCAGACCATCGTCAGTCGCCGGCTGGATATCAGCACGCTGCCCGCCGTGCTGAGCTTCGGCATCGTCGAAGGCGGCTCACGCTACAACATCGTGCCCGACCAGGTGGAACTGCAGGGCACGCTGCGCACCTTCGACGCCGGCATGCGCCAGCAGGCGGTGGACGACTTGAAGATGACGGCCGAGCACATCGCCGCCGCCAATGGCGCCACGGTCGACGAACAGATTCCGGTCGGCGACAGCAATCCCGTGCTGGTCAACGACCCCGCGCTCGCCGCGCGCGTGCGCGCCAGCATCGGCAAGGCGATCGGCAGCGACCACGCGATCGAAGCGAAGCCGTGGATGGCCTCGGAAGACTTCGCCTACTTCGCGCAAGCGGTACCTAGCGTGTATTTCTTCGTCGGCGCCACGCCAAAGGGCCAGGACGCCTCGAAGGCGCCGTCCAACCATTCGCCGAAGTTCTTTCTCGACGAAGGCGCGCTGACCATCGGCATGGAGTCGATGCTGCAGGCGAGCCTGGATTATTTGAATGGGCCGGCGGCCTGAGCGCCCCTCCCCATGGCCAACGTGCTTATCCCTTTACCCAGCCGCGATTCCGATCCGTCGGAAGTCGCGGTGAGCTGGCAGACCTTGCGCAGCGATGGGCATGTCGTCGTGTTCGCCACGTCCGATGGACAGCCCGCGCACTCGGATGAGCTGATGCTCAGCGGCATAGGGCTGGACCCGTGGGGCTGGTTGCCGGGTCTACGCAGGCTGCGCGTGGTCGGGCTGGTGCTGCGCGCCAATGGCGATGCGCGCAAAGCTTACGCCGCGATGCAGAACGATATTGCGTTTGGTTCGCCACGGCGCTGGGACGAGCTCCATGCCAACGACTTCGATGGACTGCTGCTGCCTGGCGGACATCGCGCGCGTGGCATGCGCGAGTATCTGGAAAGCCCTGTTTTGCAGCAGCTCGCGGTGGCATTCTTCGATGCCGGCAAGCCGGTGGCGGCGATCTGCCATGGCGTGCTGCTCGCCGCGCGCAGCCGCTCGCCCAAGACAGGCAAATCCGTGCTGTTCGGCCGCCGCACCACCGCACTGACCTGGGCCTTCGAGAAGAAGGCGTGGATGACGACGCGCATCACTCGCTTCTGGGATCCTCACTATTACCGAACCTACAACGAGGCGACCGATCAAACGGACGGCTATATGTCGGTGCAGCAGGAAGTGACGCGCGCGCTGGCCGACCCCGCCGATTTCCGCGACGTGCCCCCCGATGTGAAAGACTACGCGCGCAAAACCAACGGCATCGCACGCGACAGCGCCACCGACGACTCCCCGGCATTCGTGGTCCGCGACGGCAATTACCTGTCAGCCCGCTGGCCCGGCGACGTGCACCGATTCGCCCGGGAGTTTTCGGCGATGCTGGCCGAAGCAAAGACGTAGGTTGGCGGTGAGCGAAGCGACAGTGGAGGCTGGATGCCGAAACGAACATTCGCGCAGCGAATGGCCCGAAGGGCCGCAGGAGCGAGCTGTAACCCCAACATCGAACGCTGAGGACCGTTGGGGTTCGCGCTCCGCTCACAGCCAACCTACACCGCTGTGGCGCCCAACTGCGCGCGCTGGAAGCGGCGATGGTGGATGAGCAGGCCGGTGAAGTAGAGGATGTAGTAGCCGATCAGCAGGCCGATCACCAGCATGGTGAGAGGGCTGGAGGTGTAGGCGGACGACCAGGCTTGTGCGCCGGCGTCGGGCACGCCCTGCCCCTGCAAGGCGACATGGGCTTGATGTACCTGCGGCATCACCACGACAAAACGATAAGCGAGCCGGCCGAGCAGCAGCACGGTGAGAAACGCACCGATCCAGGGATTGGGGACGTAGCAGTCACCGCGTACCGGATCGACTTCGAAGCGGGTCAGGCGCACGCCGAGGATGCCGAGCGCCGCGCCAAGTATCACGCCGCCGAACAAACCTTCGGCCAGTTCGATTTTATGCAGGCCGGCCAGCGCGAGCAGCACGCCGATCACGGTAAAAATCGCGATGCGCGCGATCATGGTCTTGCGCTTGATCGGCTGGCGGCCGAACGAGCGACTGACGCGGCGCCAAACCACCCACGCCATGATCGGCAGCATGATGAGATATTGGGACAGGTGGGCAGGCATGGGCATCGCCGGTGAGTGGATACCGGCACAGCTTAATCCAGCGCCGAGGCAGTGACGACTGACGGGATACCGCCGTCGCGCATGACGACTGTCATGCGCCGGGCATCACCCTAAACCGTTGCTAGGCGTCGCCGAGCTGCTCGGCCAGCGAGCGCGTTTTGTCCATCACCACATCGCCGGTATGCAGGGTCGATTTGCGCTCGATCAGCAGGATGTGGCACTCGTCCGACGCAACAGGATTGTGCCGCACGCCCTTGGGCACCACGAACATCTCGCCCTGGTCCAGCTCGATCGCCTCGGCGTTTTCCAGCTCGATGCGCAGATGTCCCTTGAGCACGAGGAACAGCTCGTCCTCGTCGTCGTGGCTATGCCAGCACAGGCTGCCGTGCACTTTGGCGACCTTGATGTAGTTTTCCTCGAGCTCGCCCACCACGCGTGGCGACCAGTACTCGGTCAGCGCGGCGGCTACGGCCTGCGGTGAGGTGGCCTTGGCCATGGCTATTTCGCTTTACCTTGGTTGGCGACGGCCGCCATCTTCGCTTCGATCTCGGCGGCGTCGCCGAGGTAGTAGTGGCGCAGCGGCTTGAGGTGTTCGTCGAACTCGTAAACCAGCGGAATGCCGTTGGGAATGTTCATCTCGACGATGGCTTCGTCGGAAATATCGTCCAGGTACTTCACCAGCGCGCGCAGCGAATTGCCGTGGGCCACCACCAGCACGCGCTGACCGGCGCGGATCGCCGGCGCCAGTGTCTCGTGCCAGTACGGCAGCACGCGGGCCACGGTGTCCTTCAGGCATTCGGTGTCGGGAATTTCCTTGGGATCGAGCGTGGCATAGCGCGGATCGTGTACCGACTCGTTGGCACTGCGCTCCAGCGGCGGCGGCGGGATGTCGTAGCTGCGGCGCCAGATCTTGACCTGCTCGTCGCCGTACTTGGCTGCCGTTTCGGCCTTGTTGAGGCCGGTGAGGCCGCCGTAGTGGCGTTCGTTGAGGCGCCAGTCGGTCAGCACCGGTATCCACATCTGCTGCAGCGCGTCCTGCACGCCCCACAGGGTGCGCACCGCACGCTTGAGTACCGACGTATGCGCGACATCGAAGGTATAGCCGGACGACTTCAGCAGCTCGCCCGCGGCGGTCGCTTCGGCGTTGCCCTGCGGCGTGAGGTCGATATCGGCCCAGCCGCTGAAGCGGTTATCCAGGTTCCACTGCGACTGGCCGTGGCGAATCAGTACGAGCTTGTGCATGGCGATCATCAGGTGTGGACAGGCCGGCATGGTGCGGCCGCGAGCCGGCAGCGTCAAATCCGACCCCTGCCACAGGTCACGGTAAACCCTGAGGCGCGCCGGCGCATCCTAACTGCACACATCATCTACGGAGACTGCCATGCGTCGATTCCCGACGATTTTCATCAGCGCGGCGTTTGCCGTGGTCCTGCCGCTGGCGAGCCTGCCCTCGGCGGCCTGGGCCAGCGGCGACGACATCAGCAAGATCAACGGCTCGGTCACTGTCGAGGCCAACCAGCCGGCCGGCGACGTGAGCACGGTCAACGGTTCGGTCCATATCGGCGACGGCGCCACGGTGGAGAAAGCCAATACGGTGAATGGTTCGATCGATCTGGGCGACAAGGGGCAGGCCAAGTCGCTGGAAACGGTCAATGGCGCCGTGACGCTGGGAGGTGCCAGTCGCGTCAGCGGTGACGTCACCGCCGTCAACGGTGGCCTGCATTTGGCCCAAGGCGCCGAGGTGCTGGGCAAGGTCAGCAACGTCAACGGTGTGATCGCGCTGGAGGCCGCGCACGTGGCCGGCGGCATCGACACGGTCACCGGTGACGTCACCGTGGGCGCCAATTCGCACGTCGAGGGCGGCATCCTGGTCGACGAGTCGCACGGCTGGATCCACAAAAATACCCACACGCCGGTGATCGTGATCGGCCCGCACGCCGTGGTACAGGGCACGCTGGAGTTTCGTCGCGAGGTGATCCTGAAAGTCAGCGACAGCGCGCAGATCGGCCCGGTCAAAGGCGCCACCGTGGTGAAGTTTAGTGGCGCGACTCCTTGATGAGCGGGAGCGAGAGCTAGGGACGAGGGGCGAGTAGCGAGGGCGTCAGACGAAGGCGCTGCGGGAAGCCGGCAGTCGGCGCGAGTCGGCTCTCCGCCTTTCGCTCACCCCTCGCCCCTCGCCCCTCGCCCCTCATCTCTCAACTCTCAATCCAATCCCTAGGCTTCAAATAATCCGCCAGCTTCGCCTCGGCCGAGCCGGCTTCCGGCGCGTAGGCGTACTCAAAGCGCACGCGCGGCGGCAGGCTCATCAGGATCGATTCGGTGCGCCCGCCAGACTGCAGGCCGAACAGCGTGCCGCGGTCGTAGACCAGGTTGAACTCGACGTAGCGGCCGCGGCGGTAGAGCTGGAATTCGCGTTCGCGCTCGCCGTATGCCGTGTCCTTGCGGCGTTCGACGATCGGCAGGTAGGCGTCGAGAAAGCCGTTGCCTACCGCCTGCATGAAATCGAAGCAGCGCTCGAAACCGCCCTCGTTGAGGTCGTCGTAGAACAGGCCACCGACGCCGCGCGTCTCGTCGCGGTGCTTGAGATAGAAATATTCGTCGCACCATTTCTTGTAGCGCGAATAGACATCCAGACCGAACGGCGTACACAGCGCGTTCGCCACGCCGTGCCAGTGCCGTACGTCTTCTTCATACGGATAGAACGGCGTGAGGTCGAAGCCGCCGCCGAACCACCACACCGGGTCCATGCCCGGCTTGCCGGCCTCGAAATACCGCACGTTGGCGTGTGTGGTCGGTACGTGCGGATTGCGCGGATGCAGCACCAGCGAGACGCTGGCCGCCACGTACGAAGCACCGGTGAGTTCGGGCTTGCGTGCCGTTGCGGCAGGCGGCAACGACTTGCCCCGGGTATAGGAAAAATTGACGCCGGCCTGCTCGAACACATCGCCTTCGCTCAGCACGCGCGTGCGTCCACCGCCGCCGCCCTCGCGCGTCCAGGCATCCTCGACAAAGCGGGCGCGGCCGTCGACCTGCTCCACGGCGGCGCAAATGCGGTCCTGCAGTCCTCTCAGGAAGGTTTCGGCACGTTCGGCCTGCTCGCTCATCATTTGTCCCGATCCATTCGACAGCGGCGAGCTTAACAAGGCGTCACGGCAGGCGTCGGCGTTCCCGCGGCCTTCATGCCCGAAACTTCAGTATCGGCGCCGTCTGCCGCCGATCCATCGGAAGGCTAGGCAATCCCCGAATCGACCGGTAGGCTTTTGCGATGCCCGATCCCATGACACCGCTTGCGGTTACCGCGTACACCGCCACCTCGGCCATCGGCCACGGCCTGGCGGCGCAGTTCGATGCCCTGCAAGCGGCCCGCAGCGGCCTGCGCCCGAACGACTTCAGCAGCGCCCCGCTGGATTGCTGGATCGGCCGCGTGGCTGGCGTAGAGGACGCACCGCTGCCGGCGTCGCTGGCCGTGTGGGAGTGCCGCAACAACCGGCTGGCCTGGCTCGGCCTGAACCAGGACGGTTTTCTCGACCGCGTGCGCGCCGCGCGCCAACGCTACGGCACGCACCGCATCGCGCTGATGCTGGGCACCTCCACCGCCAGCATCGGCGAGACGGAAGCCGCCTACCGCCGGCTCGACGCCGACGGCGGCTTTCCCGCGGACATGCGTCGCCCGGCCATACACGCGCCGCATTCGCTGGCGGCCTTTGTCACCGCGGCGCTGGAACTGGAAGGTCCGTGCCTGACCATTTCCACCGCGTGTTCGTCCAGCGCGAAGGCGTTCGCCAATGCCGAACGGCTGATCCGGCTCGGCCTTGTCGATGCCGCCGTGGTCGGCGGGGTGGATACCCTGTGCGACAGCGTGCTGTTCGGCTTCAACGCGCTGGAGCTGGTCTCGCCGCAGCCGTGCAGGCCGTTCGACGCCGCGCGCAACGGCATCTCGATCGGCGAGGCCGCCGGCTTCGCCCTGCTCGAGCGGGTCGACATCGCCCCGGCGGCACCGCGCCTGCTCGGTTACGGCGAAGCCAGCGACGCGCACCACATGTCCACGCCGCACCCGGACGGCCTCGGCGCCGAGCTGGCGCTGCGCGACACGCTGGCGCGCGCCGGCATCGACGCCGATCGGGTCGATTACATCAATCTGCACGGCACGGCGAGCCAGAAAAACGATGAAGTGGAAGCCGCACTGGTCAGCCGCGCGTTTCCAGCGCGCACCCGCGGCAGCTCGACCAAGGGGTTTACCGGCCACACGCTGGGCGCCGCCGGCATCATCGAGGCGACCATCGCGCTGCAGGCGATCGAACACGGCCTGATCCCGGGCAACCTCGGCGGCGCGACGCCCGACGCCGGCTGCGGTCCACAGTTTGCCTGGACGAACGAACAACGGCGGGTCGACGTGGCGCTAAGCAACTCGTTCGGCTTCGGCGGCAACAACGCCTGCCTCGCCTTCGCCCGCGCGGAGTTTGCCGCATGAGGCCGCTGCGCATTCACGTCGAAGGCATCGGCCTCTGGTCGAAGCAACTGGGCGACTTCGCTGCGCTGCAGGCGCTGCTGGGCGGCCACGCACCCGAGCCGCCGTCACCGAAACCGGCCGCCACCACGCTGCCGCCGAACGAACGCCGCCGCGCACCGGAAAGCGTGCTGCTGGCAGCCGAGGTAGCCGGCCAGGCGGTGGCGATGAGCGGCCGCACGGCAGACTCGCTGACCTGCGTGTTTTCCTCCTCGCACGGCGATCAGGCGATCACCGATTACATGTGCGCCACGCTGGCGAGCGCGCCCAAGGAGCTCTCGCCTATCCGCTTCCACAACTCGGTGCACAACGCACCGGCCGGCTACTGGACCATCGCCACCGGCTGCCACGAACCGTCCACCGCCGTGTGCGCACAGCGGATGAGTTTTGGCGCCGGGCTGCTCGAAGCGATCAGCCATGCGCTGGCCGACCGCTGCCCGGTGTTGCTGGTGTGCAGCGACATCGCCGGCGTGTTTCCGCTGGTCGAAGAAACCGGCTGCACGCAGTCGTTCGGCTGTGCGCTGGTGATCACTCCCGACCTCAGCGACAGCACGCTGGCCTCGCTGGACATCACGCTGGCGCCGATTCAGGACTTGGCCGACGACGCGCTGCCCGAACCACTGGCCGGCTGGCGCACCGCCAACGCCTCCGCCGAAGCGCTGCCGCTGCTGGCCGTACTGGCGCGCGGCCACGGCCATTGCGAGCTGAAGGCGGCGGCGAGCCTGGCGCTGCGGATCGAGCTGCGGGCCGCCGCAGCTCGGCAAGATCACGCGCCAAGCCGCGCCGCGGAGCAGGTCGCGTGATCGCCTCCACCGCCCGCTGGTGCGTGCTGATTCCCTGCCTCAACGAGGAAGAGGCAATCCAGTCGGTGGTGCAGTCGGTGCTGGCGCTGGGCGCGAAAGTGATCGTGGTGGATGACGGCTCGAACGACCGCACCCCCGAGATCGTCGCGGCCATGCCGGTGACCCTGCTGCGTCACGCGCAGCGGCGCGGCAAGGGCGAGGCGCTGCGCTGCGGGTTTCGCGAAGCGCTGCGGCAAGGCTTCGACGCGGTGCTGACCATGGACGGCGACGGCCAGCATCTGGCGGCCGATATTCCGCGTATCGTCGCGGCCGCCGCGGGCCATCCCGAGCACATCGTGATCGGCGCGCGCCTGCTCGATCGCGACCAGCAGCCCAAGGGTCGACGCCGCGCCAACGCAGTGGCCGACTGGGGCATTTCCTGGGCCTGCGCGCAGCCGGTGGCGGATACCCAGAGCGGCCAGCGCTGGTATCCGCGCCGTGCGATGGAACTGGTCGACCTGCCGGCCGAACATTTCGTGTTCGAAGCGGCGATCCTGATTGCCGCCTCGCGTGAAAAAAAGCTCGGCGTCGTCGCGGTGCCCATCGCCTCGCGCTATCACGGCACGTTTCGGCGCAGCCACTTCGCCCCCGTGCGCGACGTCACCCGCATCACCACTTACACCATCGGCCGGGTGATTCATTACGGCAACATCGTGAAAAGCTACCGGCGCTCGCGCGCGCAGCCGTTGGTGGTCGATCAAATCGGCGCGAGCGCGCCGCTGACCACCCTGGCGCCGGTGCCGTAATCGATCGATCGCCGCGCGCATGCGGCGAAATTACGCGTCGATACGCCGCGCCGCTGACGCCCAAAACACCGGCGCCGTGCGACGATCAAACGGTGCATAATCAAGGCCGAAACGGCGGCGCGGAGTCTGCATGACCAACACGTCCCACGATGCGGTAATACTCGGCGGCGGCCTCGCCGGGCTGTGCCTGGCACTGCAGCTGCGCGGCGAATTTCCGGACATGGACATCGTGGTACTGGAGCGCCGCGCGCATCCGCTGCCCGCCGCCGCGCACAAGATCGGCGAGTCGACGGTGGAGATTGCCGCGCATTATCTGGCCGAGACGCTGGGCCTGCGCGAGCATCTGGAAACCGAGCACATCCGCAAATTCGGCTTCCGCTTTTTTTTCTCCGATGGCCGCAGCGATCTGGAGAACGTCACGGAGCTGGGCGTTCGTCGGGTGCTGCCGACGCCGAGCTACCAGATCGATCGCGGCATCTTCGAGAATTTTCTCGGCGACGAAGCGCGCCGGCGCGGCATCGATTTTCGCGACGGCGTGACCGTGCAGACGTTCGAACTGGGCAGCCACGACGGCGCGCACAGCGTGCGCTACAGCGACGCCGGCGGCGATACGCATGCGCTCAGCGCGCGCTGGCTGCTCGACGCCTCCGGCCGCGCCGGCATGATACGGCGCCGGCTCGAGCTGACCCGCGACAACGGCCACCACGCCAACGCGGTGTGGTTTCGCCTCGACGACCGTCTGGCGATCGACGGCTGGTGCGACGACAGCGACTGGCAGAGCCGCTGCAACCCCGCCGAGCGCTGGCGCTCGACCAACCACCTGTGCGGTTCGGGTTACTGGACCTGGCTGATTCCGCTGGCTTCGGGCGCGCACTCGGTCGGTATCGTGGCCGACGCGGCGATGCATCCGATCGACACGATGAACACTTTTGCGCGCGCGCAGGACTGGCTCGGCGTGCACCAGCCGGCGATCGCGCGCGAAGTGGGCAAGCGGCAGGACAAGCTGCTCGACTTCGCGTTTTTCCGCCACTACTCCTACGGCTGTGCGCGCATGTTCAGCGCCGACCGTTGGGCGCTCACCGGCGAGGCCGGGCCGTTTCTCGATCCGTTCTATTCGCCCGGCACCGACTTCATCGCGATCGCCAACACCTATATCTGCCGGCTGGTGGCGATCGATCGCGCCGGCCAGCCGATCGCGCCGTACGCGCGGTTGTACGAGCGGCTGTTCCTGTCGTTCTACGAGAGCACGCTCAAGCTCTATCGGCATCAGTACCCGCTGTTCGGCAACGCCGAAGTGCTGCCGATCAAGGTGATCTGGGACTACGCCTACTACTGGGGCGTGCTGTGCCAGCTGGTGTTCCAGCAGCGCCTGGGCGATGCCGCGCTGTTCGCCGACATGGCGCGCGAACTCGAGGCGGCGCAGGCGCTCAACGAACGCATGCAGCATTTCTTCGGCCGCTGGCATGCGCTGTCGCAGGGGCGCAATCCGCGCGGCATGCTCGACCAGGGCATGCTGCCGTGGTTCGCCGAAATGAATGCCACCCTGCACGATCAGCTCAGCGATGCCGCCTTGCGTATGCGCCTGCGTGAAAACCTCGACCTGCTCGAAGGGCTGGCTGCCAGTATCGTCGAGCGCGCGGTGGCCGACGGTGGCGACGCGCTGCGCGGCGACATGCGCGACCTGGCCCGCGCGCGGCTGCGGCCGATGCTGTTCGCCGCTTGAGAATTTCTCTTAGGCCATGCCGCCGTTGATGCCGATGACCTGGGCGTTGATGTAGGCGGCCGCGTCGCTGCACAGAAAGGCAACCAGCGCCGCGACTTCGGCCGGCTTGCCGGCGCGCTGCGCGGGGACCATCTCGCGGATACGCTCGGGCGGAAAGTCGTCGCCGATCATGCGGCCCTCGATGATGCCCGGCGCCACCACGTTGGCGGTGATGCCGCGCGAAGCCATCTCGCGCGCCAGAGACTTCGTCGCGCCGTGCAGCGCGGCCTTGGCCGCCGCGTAATTGGTCTGGCCGCGGTTGCCGACCTGCGCGGCGACCGAACTGACCGACACGATGCGACCGAAGCGCGCGCGCGCCATCGGCAACAGCAGCGGCTGGGTGACGTGGAAAAATCCGTGCAGCGACACGTCGATCACCCGATGCCACTGCTCGTCGGACATGCCCGCCATCGGCGCGTCGTCATGGATGCCGGCGTTGTTGACCACGGCATGGATGGTGCCTTCGGCCAGCAGCGCGTCCAGCGCGGCGCGCGTCACGCCCGCGTCGGTGACGTCGAAGGCGCACGACTCGGCGCTGCCGCCCTGCTCACGAATGGCCGCGGCGACGTCGTCGGCGCGATGCAGGCTTTGATTGCCGTGCACGATCACGTGATAGCCGCCAGCGGCCAGCGCGTGGCAGATCGCGCTGCCCAGCTCGCCACTGCCACCGGTGACCAAAGCACGACGCAAGGAAGGAATCGCGGTCATGGCGTAGATCTCAGGAGTCGGGGTGGATGACGGCCGCGCGGCCGCTGGCCAGCAGGCGGCCGCGGTGCTCGACGCGAAACAGATATTGCGCGCTGGCTTCGCCGGCCTGCAGACATTGCGCATGGACGTCCAGACGGCCATCGCAGGTGTCGACATACTCGGCCAGCAGCTGCACATCCCGCAGGCTGACCAGCCGGCCGGGTTTGGCCGTTTTCGCGCCCGCGGCGCGCGCCAGCAGGGCGCCATGCACGGCCATCGCCTGCGCGCCGTATTCGGCCAGATGCACCGCGTGCAGCCCCTGCGTACCGCGCAGCGGATTGTCCGCGCGCGCGTGGCCCTCGGTGACGGCGTGGATGGTGTGCTCGTCCCACGCCACCACGGCGTCGAGCAGGCACATCGCGCCGGCGTGCGGAATCAGTGCCGCCCAGTCAGTCTTCGGAAGCATGCGGCGCCATCAGGATGGAAAGACAGAAGTGGAACGCCACGCCCAGGCTCACCGTGAGCCCGATCGCGCGCAGCACCGGAATGGTCGCCCAGGCCAGCATGCCGAACACCAGCAGCGCGGACAGCACGCAGACTCCGGTCGCATGCAGGGTGCGCCGCTGTTCGGCCGGGTCGCCGGTATCGCGCTCGAAGAACAGCGCGTAGTGCAGGCCCAGGCCGCCGGCCAGGATCAGCGCGACCAGATGGAATAGCGAAATCTCGATGCCGGCCACGCGCTCCACCGCCAGCACCAGAAAGGTGGCCAGCGTCATCGGCGCCAGCACGTGCCAGGCGCGACGCAGGCTGCGCAGCGCAAAGCTGATGGTGACGATCAGCAGCACGGTCGCGGCCAGCAGCGCCTGCAGGATGCGCGTACGGTAGTCGACCACCAGCGATTCGGACGCCGCTTTCAGATCGAGCAGGCGCACCGTGCCGCCGCTGTTGTCACCGAGCGCCTGCACTGCCGCGACATCGTGCAGGCCGCTGATCGAGCCGAGCCCGAGCCAGTGGCCGTCGCGCTTAGTCAGCATCGAGGCCAGACGCTGTCCCAGCGGCGAGGCCGCGTACAAGGCCGGAGTCAGCGGCGGCAGCTGGCTCGCCGTGGCCACGTCGTCGAGAAACGGCTGGAACAGATTCGGCTGGAACGGCAGGCCCTGCAGGGCATCGCCGAGCGAATGTTTCAGCGCCTCGGCATCCGGCAACTTTTGCTGACGCGATCGCTGCAAGGCGACGCTGGGCAGATAGCGCGACGGCAGCTCCAGAGCGTCGACCGCGTGCGCCGCCACCAGCGCATCGACCTTCGGCTGCAGCGCCTCGGACAGCGCCAGCACGCCCTGCTCGGTCGGCGCCTGCAGGACAAGCAGGTAGCGCACGTCCGGCGCGCCCAGCGCTTCGCGCAGGCGCGCGTCGTGCATCAGCATGTCCTGCGGCAGCGGGGTTAGCGCCGCCAGGTTGTTCTGCCAGAACGGTCCGGGCGCGAACGCCAGCATCAGCACGATCGCCAGCGCCACGACCAGCGGAATCCACCGCGGCCGCGGCAGGCGATCGACCCGCTCGCGCGCCTTCACCAGCCAGGGCAGATCGGCCACGTCGCGCGCCTTGCGCGGCAGCAGATGCGGCAGCAGGTAGCGCGTGCTGAAGCCGGCGACCAGCAGGCCGACGATGGTGAACACCGCCAGCTGCTTGAGGCCGCTCACGCCCGACGCATAGAACGCCAGGTAGGCGATGCAGGCCGACGCGATGGCGGTGAGCAGCAGCGGCCACAGCGCCCGCACGCTTTGCACGGCGTCCTCGCCCGCGCGCCGATGGCTGAGCACGCGGATCGGGTATTCCTGCGCCACGCCGAGCAGGGTAAAACCGAAAGCGAGCGTAATGCCGTGCACCTCGGGAAACGCCAGCGTCAGCGCCGCGATGCCGGCCAGGGCCGCGCTGGCGATCGGCAGCGCGCCCAGCAGCAGCGAGCTCACGCTGCGATAGGCCAGCAGCAACAGCGCGATAAAACCCAGGGTGGAAATACGCCCGATCCATTCGGCCTGATGCTGCGTCTGCGCGCCGATCACCATGCTGAAGTAACCCGGCCCGCTCAGATCCAGATGCGCGCCGGCGCTGCCGGGCAAAGCACGGAACACCTGCTCGATGCCGCCGATGGCCTTGGCCTGCGCGTCGGGATCGAAACCGGCGGCGGCGGTCTGCACCACCAGAAGCGCCTCGTGCTGCGGCGAGAACCATACGCCCTCGCGCAGCTCGGGGGATCTCGGCGGCGCCCAGCGTTCGGCCAGCTTCAGCACTTCCAGCGTGGGGTCGCGCGGCAGCAGGTCCTTGAGCAGGCTGGCGCCGGGCGAGGACAGATCGTCCAGCCGCTGCTGCAGCTGGTCGGCAAGATAGGCCTCATCGAGCGGCTGGGTATCCAGCGTCGGCGACAGCAGGTAGCGATAAGGCAAAAGCTTGGGGTCGAGTGCGCCGAGATCGAAGCCACCGTTGAGCACCTGGCTGTAGCGCGGATCTTTTTTCAGCGCCGCGACCAGGCCCTGGCTGAGCGCGGCGAGCTTCGCGTCGGGCTGGCCCGATATGGCCAGCAGCAGCAGGCGCGAGCCGGCGCCGTCGCCGACCTGTGCCATCAGCAGGCGCTGATCCGGCGTGGTCGGTGCCGGCATGAAGCTGCGCAGATCGGTGCTGACCTTCAGCCGCTGGCTGACCATCCAGCCCAGCCCGGCCAGTACCAGCAGCCACAGGACCAGCAGCGTGACACGCCCGCGCTGGCTCATGCTCAGTGCGCGCCCTTGCACAGCGCCTGCAGCGAGGCGCGCGTCGGCTGCGACGGCATCTGGTCGGCCAGCGGGCCGAGCAGGTCGATGGCCAGATCGCCATCGGCTTCCTGCATCTGCATGCAGCGCGGCTGCTTGCCTTCACCGTCGATCACGATGCTGGCGACGGTCTTGGCGACTTTCGCATCGCGCGGGGTCAGCGTCAGCGTCCACGCGCCGCTGGCCTGCCCGGTCTGGCTGATGTTGAACGCCTGCTGCAAGCGGCTGCCGTCGCCGCTGAGCAAGGCTACGAAACTGTCCAACAGCACCTGCAGCTGCGGCGCGTGCGACAGCGAAAACGTGCGCGCACTTTTGCCCGCGCGCTGCAGCGTCACTTCGCCGTTGGCGATGCTGGCCGTTTCCTGATTCGGATGATCGACGCGGCGCTGCAGCTGATCGCCGCCGAGCCAGGCCAGCTCGCCGGAGACGACCAGCGGCTTGTCCAAAACTTTCAGAAAGCGTGCTTCGGCAAACGGCGTGCGCGCCGGTGCGGGCTGGCCCAATGCCGCAATCAAGGTTTGCGATGTGGCCGATGAGGATGCCGCAGCTGCGGTGGTTTCAGACCTCGACGCGCTCGCCCAGGGTAGCAACGTCATGCACAGCAGTACCGCGAACATCTTGCTGCCAGAAATCATAGAAGTTGAACCAGTTGTAGGGTGCGACATGGACGTAGTGTTCCAGGCGTTGGGCATAGCGGGTGATCAGTGCGTCCAGGGCCGGGCCACGCTGCTTGCGCGGAATCTCCACCCGGTCGGCCATCGCCTCGAACACCACGCGATAGCGGTTGCCGCCCAGGTACAGGCCGAAGCACAGTATCACCGGCACCTGCAGCGTATGCGCCAGCAGCCACGGGCTGATCGGGAACGGCGCCGGCGAGCCGAGAAACTCCGCATGACGCAGCGACTCGTGACCGCGGCCGCGATCGGCCAGCATCGCCACCATCGCCCCGCTCCGACAGGCCTCGGCCATCGCCAGCGCGATGCTGGTGCCGTCCTTCGAGGCATCGATCACGTTGGCCCCGATGTCGGGCGCGAGGTCTTCCAGCAGGCGCGTCATCGCCGGCGTTTTCTGCTTGTCCAGTACCACGCGGATCGACATGTCCGGCCGCCGCGCGCCCACCGCGCGCAGGGCTTCGAAACTGCCCTGATGCGAACCGAACAGCAGCACGCCGTGGCCGCGGTCGATACAGGCATCGAGCAATTCGAGCCCTTCGGTTTCGATCTCGAACAGAGACTCGCCACGCGCCAGCAGAAAGATCCGGTCCAGGCTGGTCGCCGCGTAACTGTGCATGTGATGGAACACCTGGCGCATCGTGGCCGGCTTGCCAAACACACGCTGCAGGTATTGCCGCGAGGCGAGGCGCTCGGGCTTGCGCCGCAGATAGAAATACAGCGTGATCGGATACAGACACGCGCGGGCCAGCCCGCGGCCGCCGTACAGCGCGATGGTGCGGATGATCCACATCGCGAAAAAGCCGCCGCCCTCGGGGCGGTCCTGCCAGTGCTCCTTGGTGGTCATGCTGCCGCCTCGATCGTGCCGCGCGCCAACAGCGTGTCGCCGCGAAAAATCTCGAAGCGAAGGCGCTCGGCAGCGGCCTGCGTGAGGCGTACAACGGCGGTTTCGGCCGGCAGCAGCGGCGCCACGAATTTCGCGTCCATCACACGGGCCAGTCGCTGCCCGCGCCATGTGCGCAACGCCATCGCGACCTGCTCCAGCAGGATCACGCCCGGCACCAGCGGATGACCGGGAAAGTGACCGGGCAAGGAAGGATGATCGAGCCCAATGCAGAATGGGTGCTCAAAGGTTTCATGGAGTGTCGCCGTCTCGTCTGCGTCCGTCTTGATCACATCGGCACTCATCGCGGCGACGCCCCTTTGCCATGCATCAGCTGCGGCCACTGAAGCATGAGCTTGAGCAGCATGTCGTGAAGACCGAGATGACTGAGATGGCGCAGGCGCCAGCGGCGGTAGCCGTATTCCAGCGCAAAGGCCACCGCCAGCACCAGATAGCCGCCGACATGCAACCACATCGCGGCCCAGCGATCCGATACCGGCAGCGGTGAGGTGAATCCCAGACGCGCCAGCACGCCCGTGTGCTCGGCGCACAACAGCAGCATCGCCAGCAGCAAGGCCTGTGCCGCCAGCAGCAGCGTCCAGCTCCAGGTGATGTCATGCGCGTAGCGCGCCACACCCGGTTGCGCCAGGCGCTCGAGACCTTCCAGCGCCACGATGAAACGGGCGACCAACGGTTCGGACGTGCCGAGCGTCCTGCCAAAACCGATGGCCAGCAGTGCGCTGACCAGAATCGGCACGCTCTCCAGCAACAGGTCCGCGAAGCCGAACACCGACGACAGCAGCAGCGCCGCCAGAATCGCCAGCCAGACCAGCCACTCGCCCATGCGCAGCATCAGCAGCCGCGGCAGCATCAGCGCGGTGGCCAGCAGGAGCAGCGCGATCAATGGAAAGATCTGTCGATGCGTCACGTCGCCGGCGATCGCCAAAACCGGATAGGCAAGCAGCAATGGCAGCACATAGCGGCGCGTGTCGACGATACGCCGCGGCGGCTCAGCTGAAAGAGGCGGAAGCGTCATACCGGATACCGTGATGACCGAACACACGGGCAGGTTTGCCACACGCGTGGTTAGGCGGCGAGGCGATGCTGCTCGACATGCGCCGACAGCGTGCGCAGGCTGGTGAAGATCTGCCGGTTGTCAGGGTTGTCCGAACGCAGCTGAAAGCCGTAGCGTTTGGACACGGCCAGGGCGATCTCCAGCGCGTCGATCGAATCCAGCCCGAGATCGCCGCCGAACAGCGGCGCGTCGGGGTCGATCTGGTCGGGCGTCACGGTATCGAGGTTCAGGCATTCCACGATCAACGTGGCCAATTCGTGTTCCGACGCTGTTTGCTCTGCCATGCTCGATTCCGACTGGGGTTTACTTCGCCTACACCCGGTGGCGACGGCCATGCAGTGTAACATAGCGATCTTAACGTTCTTGGTTGCACCGCATGGTTCAGGGAAGTGAAAAACCGCAGTTTGACCCCCTTTTGCGCCGCGCCCCGCGCGTGTCGTATCGCGTTGGCGATACCGCCGCCGCGCTGAACGAATCCGGCACGCTGGCCCTGCTCGGCTTCGGCGCCGGCAGCCAGAAAACGGGTGACCCCCGTGCGCTGCAAATCGCGCTGGAAAGCTTCGACGCCCCAGCGCCGTTGGAGATCTGGCAGGTCGATGCACCGGTGACCCATGGTCGCGTCGACGCCCTGCGTTGGTCGGCTGGCGGCGGCTGGCTTTTTGCCGCCATCGAGCTGGACGAACGTGAGCACGGCGGTCCGGAAGGCGCGGCGAACACGGCCTACACGCAGGTGCGCCAGTTCCTCGAACAGCGCGCGGAGCGACATGTGCTGCGCCTGTGGAATTACCTCGGCGCCATCAATGAAGGCGTCGGCGATGCCGAGCGCTACAAACAGTTCTGCGACGGTCGCGCCGCGGGTATGAGCAGTTTCTTCGCCGACGGCTTTCCCGCTGCCAGCGCCATCGGTCATCACGGCCCGGCGCACCGGCTGCAGATTTACCTGCTGGCCTGCGACCAGCCCGGCGAGCGCGTGGAAAACCCGCGCCAGGTCAGCGCCTGGCGCTATCCGCGCCAATATGGCCGCACGCCACCGAGCTTTGCCCGCGCCATGAACCTTCCTGGCAACGACGTGCTCGCGATCTCCGGTACAGCGGCGGTCGTCGGCCATGCCTCCGCCCATGACGACGACCTGGATGCCCAGCTCGACGAGACCCTGATCAACCTGGAAACGCTGCTCGCCAGCGCCGACATGCCTGCGGGCTTCGACACGCACTCGCCGCTCAAAGCCTACGTGCGACACGCTGTCGACGCCCCACGCGTGCGCGACTTTTTCCGTCGCCGCCTGCCCGGCGTACCGGTGCTGCTGCTGCACGGCGATATCTGCCGCCGCGAACTGCTGGTGGAGATCGATGGGTGGCGGTATGCGTAGCGCGTACTCGCGGGTTCGAACTTCGCCTCAGTAAGCTCGCGCCAGCCATTGGTCCGCGCCGTCAGAGGTCACCGGCAAGGTACGCACTGACCAGTGCAATAGCGATGAGCATGGCGCCGCCGAAGAAAAACGCGATATGCGGTGAGCCCACAGGCTTCCCGGCATCTTTATCGATCTTGCCCGGCCTGATGGGCAGGATAAGAAACGTTTCAGCATTCGTTGCCTCCGGCGCGTTGCGCATGTCATCGGCGTTTGCCGGAAGCGTCGACAGGGAACCACTCTCAACACTTCGAACCATCACAATCAGGTCGTTGGCATGCTCGAAGATCTCACGCGGCGCCTTGTTCCATTCGAAGGTGGACGAATACCTACCGCTGGAAAAGACCTGCTTGAAAATAGGCTCCGCCTGGTTGCGTGGCACTAAGGGCGGATCCCACAGAAAGGTGTCGAGCAGTCCGTCCGGCAGGCCAAGCTGTTGATCCAGCCGCGCGAGATCGCTTTCGAGTCCATCCAGAACGCTTGCGTCGGCGCTGTTATCGAAGCGCTGACGCGCGAACTTTTCGACGCCTTCCGCCGTTTGCCAGCAGACGGCTACAGGTTGTTTTTCTTGGTCGAGGAAGGCGATCACGGATACGAGCAACTCCTTACCCATGGCCGCCGTGATAGCGGTCGAGCGCGAAACCCAGTCATCGGGAAAATCGATGCCCCGATAAATCTCCGCCACCACCCTGATCCTAATTTCAATCGTCATGGCCTCCGGCTCCCCCTTCCCTGTTTTTTAGACACCCGCCCTTGGATTCACAACAGGCCTTCGGTCGGGACGCTTAGGTATCGCGCTTGGTGGGCCGTGCCCATCCGCGAAGCGTGGCCTGCTTCGCGCGGGTCAGCGTCAGTTCGCCCTCGGGCGCGTCACGGGTGATGACGGAGCCGGCACCGATCGTGGCTTGGGCACCGACGGTCACCGGCGCGACGAGTGCGCTGTTGGAGCCGATGAAGGCGCCGTCCTCGATGCGGGTGATCGACTTGTTGATGCCATCGTAGTTGCAGGTGATGGTGCCGGCACCGATGTTGACGCCTCGGCCGATGATGCTGTCGCCGAGGTAGCTGAGGTGATTGGCCTTGCTGTTTTCGCCGACGGTGGTTTTCTTGACCTCGACAAAATTGCCGACGTGCACGCCGCTGGCCAGTTCGGTGCCGGGGCGCAGGCGCGCGAACGGGCCGATCACGCACGGACCGTGGGTAATCACACCCTCGACGTCGCAATGTGCGTGCACGACGGTACCGGCCGCGAGTTGCACGTCCTTGAGCCGGGTGAAGGCGCCGACGCGCACGTCGTCGCCAAGCACTACCTCGCCTTCGAGGATCACATCGATATCGAGTTCGACATCCTGCCCCACGCGGATCGTGCCGCGTACATCGATGCGCGTCGGGTCGGCCATGCGCACGCCGTCGAGCGCCAACACGCGCGTGGCGCGACGGCGAAAATGCGCCTCCAGCTCGGTCAGCTGCCACGGGTCGTTGGCACCGGCCGCCTCGACCGGGTCGGCGCATTCGACGCTCAGCGCGGCGCGATTTTCCCGCGCCGCCATGGCAAAGATATCGGTGAGGTAGTACTCGCCCTGTGCGTTGTTGCGATCCAGTCGTGCGATCCAGCCGCGCAGCGCGGCCGCGTCGGCGGCGAGGATGCCGGTGTTGATCAGCGTGACGGCGCGCTGTTCCGCAGTGGCGTCCTTCTCTTCGACGACTTCGGCGATCTGCCCGGCCGCATCGCAAAACACGCGCCCGTAGCCGTGCGGGTCGTCCAGCCGCGTGGTGAGCAGGCGCAGAGCGCCGCCGGCCTGCACAAGCGGCTGCAACGTGTCGGCACGGATCAACGGCACGTCGCCGTATAGAACGAGTACCTGCGCGCCGTCGGCGATGGTCGCGAGCGCCTGCTCGACGGCGTGGCCCGTGCCCAACCGCTCGGCCTGCAGCACCCAGTGCAGATCGGACTGGCCGGCGAAGGCCGCGCGCACTTCGTCACCCGCATGGCCGTAGACAACGTGGATCGCCGCCGGCTGCAAGGCGCGCGAGGTACTCAGTACATGGGCCAGCAGCGAGCGACCGGCCAGCGGCATCAGCACCTTGGCGTGGCGGGATTTCATCCGCTTGCCTTCGCCGGCAGCAAGAATGATGACGTGCAGCGAGGAATTAGGCATGACAGCACCAACGTGATCGAAACAAGAGGTAGTCAGCGACGCAGGATACAAGTGATCGCGCGTGCTGCGCGCTTATCTCCAAGAGATCCGGTCGAACGCCTTCAAGAAAAAATGCTCTACCGACGACCGATCATTTTTTCGGCGCGGGCTTCAGTTTTTCCAGCTGGGGCGAATACGCCTGCACAAAGGCGTTGTGCAGAATGCCGAGAATGGCCTGCGACGGATCAGCCACCTTGTCACCGATGCGTCCGGAGATCGGCACGCGTGTGCCGAACTGGTCTTTCTCCTGGTTCTTGAACACCGAAACGACGCCCTGCGCGACAGCCTCATAGGCGACTTTCAGCGGACTTTTCTTTTCCTGCTCGACGTCCTTCTTCCAGCTGAAGATTTGCAGATTGTGGAAGAGTGGTTTGGCGTAACCGTCCAGCTGTCCGTTCTGGGCCTGCAGCTCCATCGTGAAATCGCCGGTGCCGCCGGCGAAATCGAGGCCCGCATACGCGCGCGCTAGACCGTTGGCGTTCACCAGCGGGATATCGGTCGCGCGCAGCGCATAGGAAAAATCGCCGAGTTGATTGATCGGGTCGAACGTTGCCTGCGTCTCGAACGGCGCATTGCCGAAGATCTTGGCCGTGGCGTGCAGCTCGGCCACACGGTTGCCGTTGCGGCGCTGGATATTGGTCAGGTTGGTCACGGTGCCGTTGACGTCGGTCATCTTCAGGTCGACGCGCGGGTTGGAGACGAAGCTCTGGAACGTCACCGTGCCATTGATGACGTTGATCTCGTCCAGCCGCATCGGCGCCAGCAGCTTCAGCTGGTCGCGCCAGTTCACGCCCTTGCCGGTCTGGCTGGCGCCCTGGTTGCTGCCTTCGATGAAATTGATCGTCGGCTGGGTGAAGGTCACCTTGCCGCGAAAGACGCCGTGCGTGAGCGCTACCCAGCTCAATGAAATGTCGGTGCGCGGGGTTTCCAGCAAGGGCGCCGGCAGTTTGCCGCTGACTTTGACGATGCTCAGCTGGTTGATGGTGTAGCCGCCGCGCCACAGGTGCAGATCGATATCGGCGATCTGGCCGTGGTAGTCGCCCATCTTGTCCATGCGACTGTTGAGGTAGTGCCGCACCGCATACGGCATGGCGGCGCGAATGATCAGCAGCATCACGATGACAATGATCAGCACGCCCAGATGTCGGCGGTAGCGAAACTTCATGGCGATCGTTTCCCGGTGCGGTCGGGGCATTCTAGTCGCGCCCGTGTCTGCGTGGCGGCAAATGCTGGCGACAAAGCGACGCGCGGATGGCAAAACGCCGGCGCAAGGCCGGCGTCAGGTCAACCGCCCGCAGTTCAGGCGACGACGCTTTTACTGATAGTGCGGCCATGGATGGCCGCCTCTCGATCGTGCTCTGCGCTCAGGGACGAGCGCACAAAACTCAGTGCTTGAGGTTCTTGCGCAGGCGCTCAAGCGCCTGCAGCTGGGCCATCGCTTCGGCCAGTTTCGCCTGCGCCTCGGCGATATCCAGAGCCTCGGTGCGATGAGCCAGCGCGTCCTCGGCTTCCTTCTTGGCGCGCTGTGCCGCGGCCTCGTCCAGATCGGAGGCGCGGGCGGCGGTATCGGCCAGCACGGTGATGACCTGCGGCTGCACTTCCAGAATGCCGCCGGAAACGTAGAACTGCTGACGCTCGCCACCGTCCAGCACCACATCGACGTGGCCGGGCTTGAGGCGGGTGATCAGCGGCGCGTGGCGGGGCGTAATGCCCAGCTCACCCAGCTCGCCGGTGGCAATGACCATCGTCGCGTCGCCGGAGAAAATCTCGGCTTCGGCACTGACGATGTCGACGCGAATGGTGTTGGTCATGGTGGGTGGTCTCGCTGTGCTCGACGGGAACGGGGAATGGGGAAGCAGGGAACGGTCAGATCAAAAGCGTGGATGCCGAGGCTTCTTTGCTTTTGTTCCCCGCCGGGCCACCTCGGGTGGTTCCCTGTTCCTTGTTCCCGCTTCTACAAGATTAGGCCGCCTTCTTGGCGCCCATGTCTTCGGCTTTCTTGATCGCCTCGTCGATGCCGCCGACCATGTAGAACGCCTGCTCCGGCAGGTGATCTACGTCGCCGTCGACGATCATCTTGAAGCCGCGGATGGTTTCCTTCAGCGGCACGTACTTGCCCGGCGAGCCGGTGAACACTTCGGCAACGTGGAACGGCTGCGAGAAGAAGCGCTCGATCTTGCGTGCGCGCGTCACCGACTGCTTATCTTCTTCGCTCAGCTCGTCCATGCCGAGAATCGCGATGATGTCCTTCAGTTCCTTGTAGCGCTGCAGCGTGCCCTGCACCTTGCGCGCGACTTCGTAGTGCTCCACGCCGATCACCAGCGGATCGAGCTGGCGACTGGTCGAGGCCAGCGGATCGACCGCCGGGTAGATACCCAGGCTGGCGATTTCGCGCGACAGCGCCACGGTGGAGTCCAGATGCACGAAGGTGGTGGCCGGCGACGGATCGGTGTAGTCATCCGCGGGCACGTACACGGCCTGAATCGAGGTGATCGAGCCGGTCTTGGTCGAGGTGATGCGCTCCTGCAGCACGCCCATTTCCTCGGCCAGGGTCGGCTGGTAGCCCACGGCCGACGGCATACGGCCGAGCAGCGCGGACACTTCGGTACCGGCCAGCGTGTAGCGATAGATGTTGTCGACGAAGAACAGCACGTCGCGGCCCTTGCCGCTGGCGTCCTTCTCGTCGCGGAAGTACTCGGCCATGGTCAGGCCGGTCAGCGCCACGCGCAGGCGGTTGCCCGGCGGCTCGTTCATCTGACCGTAGACCATCGCGACCTTGTCGAGCACGTTGGAGTCTTTCATCTCGTGGTAGAAGTCGTTGCCCTCACGGGTACGCTCACCGACGCCGGCGAACACCGACAGGCCTTCGTGCGCCTTGGCGATGTTGTTGATCAGCTCCATCATGTTGACCGTCTTGCCCACGCCGGCGCCGCCGAACAGGCCGACCTTGCCGCCCTTGGCGAACGGGCAGATCAGGTCGATCACCTTGATGCCGGTTTCCAGCAGATCGTTGCCGGCCGCCTGTTCGTCGTAGCTCGGCGCCTCGCGATGGATCACCCACTGATCCTGCTCGCCGATCGGACCGGCTTCGTCGATGGGGTTGCCCAGCACGTCCATGATGCGGCCGAGCGTGGCCTTGCCGACCGGCACCTTGATGCCTTCGCCGGTGTTGCGGGCTACCAGGTTGCGGCGCAGGCCGTCGGTCGAGCCCAGCGCGATGCAGCGCACGATGCCGTCGCCCAGCTGCTGCTGCACTTCCAGCGTGATCGCCGTGCCGTCGATTTTCAGTGCGTCATACACCTGCGGCACTTCATGACGCGCGAACTCCACGTCGACGACTGCGCCGATGATCTGAACTACTTTGCCCTGGCTCATGAAATGCTCCGGATGTAATTTTTAAGGTTTGTTGCGGCGCCGCTCCTGCGCGTCGCCAAAATTCTGTAATGAAACGTTGCTCTTACACCGAGTGCGGCCACGGATGGCCGCCTTTTGATCTTGTACTGCGATCACGGATGATCGCTTTTATTACCACTGCGATCACGGATGATCGCTAAAACTAAACCGCCGAAGCGCCACCCACGATTTCCGAAATTTCCTGGGTAATCGCCGCCTGACGCGCTTTGTTGTAGACCAACGTCAAATCACCGATCACCTTGCTGGCGTTGTCCGACGCCGCCTTCATGGCGACCATGCGCGCGGCGTGCTCGCTGGCCAGATTCTCCAGCGTCGCCTGGTACACCAGCGACTCGACATAGCGGGCCAGCACGTGCTCCAGCACGCTCTGCGCATCGGGCTCATAGATGTAATCCCAGTCGTTCTTCTGTTCGAGCTTGGCTCCGTCGGTTTTTTCCATCTCCGCCGCAACCGCCGGCAGCGGCAGCAGGGCGTCGATGGTCGGCTTCTGCGTCATGGTGTTGACGAAGTCGTTATAGGCCAGGAACACGCGATCCAGGCCGTTGGACGTATAGACGTCCATCATCACCTTGATCACGCCGACCAGCTGCTCAAGCTTGGGCTTTTCGCCGAGATGGCTCACGCTGCCGATCAGGTTGACACCCTTGATGCGACGGAAGAACGAGATGGCTTTCTGGCCGATCGCGACCACGTCCACTTCGACGCCCTGCTTCTGCCATTCGGCGATCGACGGCAGCAGCCGGCGGAACAGGTTGGAGTTGAGGCCGCCGCACAGGCCGCGATCGGTCGACACGACGATATAGCCGACGCGCGCCACGTTCTCGCGCTGGGTCAGGAACGGATGGCTGAAATCGGTGCTGGCCTGGGCCACGTGCGCGATCACCTTGCGCATCGCACGGGCATACGGGCGCGAGGCGCGCATCATGTCCTGCGCGCGGCGGATCTTCGCCGCCGAGACCATTTCGAGCGCGCGCGTGACCTTGCGCATGTTCTGCGTGCTCTTGATCTTGGTTTTGATTTCGCGTCCGCTTGCCATCTGTCTCGCTCGCTATGCTCGCTTCGGGGGAACAGGGAACGGGGAATGGGGAACTGAAGCTCCCTCTGGAATGGAGTACTGCGTCAAACGCCACTTTCCCATTCCCTGTTCCCTGTTCCCGCTTTTACTCACCAGCTACCGGTTTTCTTGTACTCGTCCAGCGAGGCCTTGAAGGTGGCTTCGATGTCGTTGTTCCAGTCGCCGGTGGCCACGATTTTGGTCATCAGCTCTTCGTGGTTCTGGTGCATGAAGGCATGCAGACCCTTCTCGAACGGCAGCACCTGGTTGACTGCGAGGTCATCGAGGTAGCCCTTCTCGGCCGCGTACACCGACAGCGCCAGTTCGGCGATCGACAGCGGCGAATACTGGCCCTGCTTCATCAGCTCGGTCACACGCTGACCGCGGTCCAACTGCGCGCGCGTGGCCGGGTCCAGATCCGAGGCGAACTGCGCGAACGCGGCCAGCTCACGGTACTGCGCCAGCGCCAGCTTCACACCGCCGGACAACTTCTTGACGATCTTGGTCTGCGCGGCACCGCCGACGCGGGACACCGAGATACCGGCGTTCACGGCCGGACGGATACCGGCGTTGAACAGGTCGGTTTCCAGGAAGATCTGACCGTCGGTGATCGAGATCACGTTGGTCGGCACGAAGGCCGACACGTCGCCACCCTGGGTTTCGATGATCGGCAGCGCGGTCAGCGAACCGGTCTTGCCCTTCACTTCGCCATTGGTGAACTTCTCGACATACTCCTCGGACACGCGCGCTGCGCGCTCGAGCAGACGGGAGTGCAGATAGAACACGTCGCCCGGGTAGGCTTCACGACCCGGCGGGCGCTTCAGCAGCAGCGAGATCTGGCGGTAGGCCACGGCCTGCTTGGACAAATCGTCGTACACGATCAGCGCGTCTTCGCCGCGATCGCGGAAGTATTCGCCCATCGCGCAACCCGAATACGGCGCCACGTACTGCAGCGCGGCCGACTCGGATGCCGAGGCGACCACCACGATGGTGTAAGCCAGAGCGCCGTTGGCCTCGAGCTTGCGCACCACGTTGGCGATCGACGAGCGCTTCTGGCCGATGGCCACGTAGATGCACTTAATGCCCGAACCCTTCTGGGCGATGATCGCGTCGATGGCCAGCGCGGTCTTGCCGGTCTGGCGATCGCCGATGATCAGCTCACGCTGGCCGCGGCCGACGGGAATCATCGCATCGACCGACTTGTAACCGGTCTGCAGCGGCTGGTCGACCGACTTGCGCCAGATCACGCCCGGCGCCACGGTCTCGATGGCGGCGTTGATCTTGGCATTGAGCGGACCCTTGCCGTCGATCGGATTGCCCAGCGCGTCGACGACGCGACCGAGCAGCTCCGGACCCACCGGTACTTCCAGGATGCGGCCGGTGGTCTTGGCAGTGTCGCCTTCGCGCAGATGCTGGTATTCGCCCAGCACCACGGCGCCGACGGAGTCGCGCTCCAGGTTGAGCGCCAGGGCAAACGAGTTACCCGGCAGCTCGATCATTTCGCCCTGCATCACGTCGGCCAGGCCGTGGATGCGCACGATGCCGTCGGACACGCTGATCAGCGTGCCTTCGTTGCGTGCTTCGGCGCCGAGCTTGAACTGCTCGATGCGGGTCTTGATCAGCTCACTGATTTCCGACGGATTCAAGGTGGTGCTGGACATGGTGGTTATCCTGAATTTTTAGATCTCTTTTTCAAGAGTCCGGCCATGGATGGCCGGGTTTTTTACTATTCGCGTTGGGACTTCGCGTAAAACTGTTTTCCGGAGTCCAGCCGTTGATGGCCGGTTTTTGCTCTTCGCGAAACGGACTTCGCGTAAAACTAGACTGTCAGCGCGCTCGCCATTCGTTCAAGGCGTCCGCGGGCCGAACCGTCGATCACTTCGCTACCGGTATCGATCACCACGCCAGCCAGCAGCGACGCATCGACCTCGGTCTCCAGCTCGATCTCGCGCTTGAAACGGCGCTTCAGCGACGCCTTCAGCTGCTCGGACTGCGCGGCATCGAGCGCCATTGCACTGGTGACCTTCACCAGCAGCTGCGACTCGGATTCGCGCTTGTAGCCTTCGAACAGCTCGGCCACTTCCGGCAGCAGGGTCACCCGGCGGTTTTCCACCAGCTCGGCCAGAAACTGCGCAAACGGCGCGTCGCTGGCCACGCCCTCGGGCAAATGCAGCGCCACGATCTGCTCGGGCTTGACCCGCGGATCGTTGTCGAGATCGACCACGCGCGCATCCGCCGACACCCCCGCGGCAAACGCCAGCGACTGCGACCAGCTATCCAGCGACCCGGTGGCATGCGCCACTTCGAAAGCAGCGCGTGCGTACGGGCGAGCGAGAGTGATTGCCTGAGCCATCGATCAGATCTCGGCCGCTAGCTGGTCGAGCAACGCCTTGTGCGTCGACGCATCCACTTCGCGCTGCACGATCTTGCTGGCGCCCTGCACGGCCAACGCACCCACCTGCTCTCGCAGCTGGTCACGGGCGCGCTGCGCCATCGAGGCGATGTCTTCCTGCGCCGAAGCCTTCAGCCGGTTGATCTCGACCACCGCTTCGGCACGCGCCTTTTCGATGATCTGATTGGCCTGCTGCTGAGCCTTGTCGATGATTTCGCCAGCCTGCTGACGAGCCACCTTGATCTCGGCTGCGACCTTCGTGTCAGCCTCACGCAATTCTGCGTGCGCGCGCTCGGCCGCATTGAGGCCTTCGGCGATCTTGATCTGACGATCTTCGATAGCCTTATTGATGTGCGGCCAGATGAACTGGACGCAGAACCAGATCAAGATGGCGAACGAAAGCATTTCGCCAATCAAGGTCGCGTTGAAATCCATCGCTGCGTTACCTGTAGATACGGAATAAAACCAGCATGGGCATTACTTATCCATGCCGAGCTAAACGGCGCCTTAGCGCCGTCGAACAACTTAGCCCGCGGCGAGCTTCGAGAGCAGCGGGTTAGCCACGGCGAAGTACATCGCCAGCGCCACGCCGATCAGGAACGCTGCATCGATCAGGCCGGCCAGCAGGAACATGCGACCCTGAAGCAGCGGCACCAGCTCCGGCTGGCGGGCGGCGGCTTCAAGAAACTTCGAACCCATGACGCCGATACCGATACAAGCACCGAGTGCACCGAGGCCGATGATCAGACCCAGCGCGATAGCGGTGAAGGACTGGACTTGAGCAATGTGAGCGACTAATTCCACGACGGTCTCCTGAGAAATTGAAACTAAAAAATTTGAGCAGTTGAAAAGGGATGATTCAAAAGAATCAGTGGTGATCGTGCGCCATCGAAATGTAAACGATGGTCAGCACCATGAAAATAAACGCCTGAATGCCGATGATCAGGATGTGGAAAATGCCCCACACCGTGTAACCGATGATGCCCATGCCGTAAAGCAGCCAGCTACCGGCGCTGAACAATCCGGCGATCAACATGAAAACCAGCTCGCCAGCATACATATTGCCGAATAGTCGCATCGCCAGGCTAACCGGCTTGGATAGCAGCTCGACCACATTCAGCAAGAAATTCGGAATCCACAGCAGCGGGTTCGCTCCAAAGGGCGCTGTGAACAGCTCATGCATGTAGCCACCAAAGCCTTTGGCTTTGAAGCTGTAAAAAATGATTAACACGAATACGGTCAGCGACATCGCAAAGGTCATATTGATATCGGCTGTAGGCACAGCACGGAAGTGACCAAGGCCGAATTTTTCAGTGATCCAGGGCAACAAATCCACCGGCAGCAGATCCATTGCGTTCATCAGGAAAACCCAGACAAACACGGTCAGCGCCATTGGACCGAGTACACGCCGGTCACCGTGAAAAACATCTTTCACCTGACCGTCGACAAATTCGAGTACAAGCTCGACAAATGCCTGGCCACGACCGGGCACGCCCGAAGTCGCCTTGCGCGCCTTAAGCCAGAACAGCAGGCAAAAGATCACGCCGAGCGCCAGCGACACGGAAACAGAATCAAGATGCACTGCCCAAAAGCCACCGCTGTTCGCATGCGGGGTGAGATGGGTAAGGTGATGCTGAATGTATTCGGTTAGTCCGCCCTGCGGCTCGCTTGCCATGTGTCTCAACCCTTGAATCGGAACGCCAACAGATAAACCGCGAGAGCAGCCACCAGCCCCGTTATGGCAGCTAGCGGCGGCAACTTAAATTTAGCCAGGATCAATAGCAGCCCCCCGACGATCACGAACCACTTCAGAATCACGCCCGCAATCAAACGGCTAAAAGCCATACCCGCGCCGTTCAATCCGCTAAAAAATCGCATAGAGAACAGCATGGTGCCCAGCGCCACTAATGACGCACTCATGGCAGCAGACACCGCTTCACGACGCCCCAGCGTCAAAAAAACGAGGCCGGCCAGCACGGCTACAGCAAGCTGCAGCAACACGGTGCGCAAGGCTAGACGTCGACCGGAGGCAAGACTATTGAGCATGTAAAGGTCCCCGCACGGTTTACACCAGGCGGCACCGCTACAGCCACGGGCCACGATCCCAATCCCGAAAAGTATACCAGCCGGCCCAGCGGCACGACAACCGAGTTACTGGCGGATAGCAATGGATTTCGCAAAGAAAAACATGTCGCGACGCAATATGTTAGCCACTGATGCGATCCGCTCTTGCATCGAAATCGCCGCCGAACTTACATGCCCCGGTAACGACAGCCGGAGGTGCAGGTCTCATGGACCACAACCTCGGAAAGCAGAGGAAGCACAGGCTTGAGGCGATCCCATATCCAGATCGACAGCCGCTCGCTGGTCGGATTCTCCAGACCCTCGATGTCGTTGAGGTAGTGGTGGTCCAGCTGGTCGTAAAGTGGCTGAAAAGCCGTCTTTACGTCGGAAAAATCCATGACCCAGCCGGTTTCGTCGCCTAACTCGCCCCGAAGATGAATCTCCACCCGGAACGAATGGCCGTGCAGGCGCGCGCACTTGTGGCCCGGAGGCACGTTGGGCAGGCGATGCGCCGCCTCGAGGGTAAAGATCTTAAAGATATCCATGCGCGCATTGTAGCGCCCGCCCGCCGTTGAGACCGCTCAGGCCCAACGACGCCTCGCTACGGCGGCCTGAGTCGCGACTAAACGGCATTCGCCCGTTCACGCCGGTTTGCGGGGCACCTGCGCAAGCTGGCCCTCCACACTTCGTCGACACAGAAGGACTTCACCATGAACAAGCGCATGCTTCCCCTCTTGCTGGGTTTGTCAGTTTGCAGTGCCGCCATGGCACAGAACGCACCGACGAACGCACCCGCGCCAGCCGCCGCTACCCAGATGACGACCACCACTGTGACCTGGGCAACACCGATCAGCGGCGCACTCAGCCAGGACGCCATCGAAACATCGATCGCCAACGCCGGTTATAAAGAAGTGGAAGGCCTCGCGTTCAAAGACGGCGTGTGGCGCACCAAAGCCCGCGGCGGCAACAAACAATGGTCGAAGCTGGCGGTCGGCCCGGTCACCGGCCGAGTCTATCCAGCCGATGCGCCGTCCGCCCTCAATGCGGACGAAGTCAAAGCCAAACTCACAACGGCCGGGTACCAAAACCCCACCGACGTCAAATTCGATGCCGGCCTGTGGAGCGTCGCCGCCAAATCGCCGCAAGGCAGCGACATTCACCTGCTGGTCGATCCGACCGACGGCAGCGTCGTGGCGCAGTCGCGCGATTGATGGTTCCAACCGACTGACGTAAGACACGCGGCTATATTGGCCGCCTCTCTGAGTCAGTGCTGCCGACGATGCTCTGTCCCAGAATATAAAGCGATAACCTTCATGATGAGCTCATTGTGTGAGCCGATTACGCGGTTTATTCGGCTCAAGAGCATCGAACCGAGGTTGGCCAACCTCGTCTCCCTGAGCAACAACCAAGGCCCGGCGAGGCTGAAGGCACAAAAAACCCCGCCATTAAGCGGGGTTATCTCACATCATCCAGCGGCTTGATCCGCCAAGGACGTGGTGGCTATGGGTGGACTCGAACCACCGACCCCAGCATTATGAGTGCTGTGCTCTAACCGGCTGAGCTACATAGCCATGGGATTGCCCACTATACCGGATCCGGGCGACCTCGGCGGGGCGCGAAAGTGTAATGGCGGCCGCCTGGCGGTACAAGTGCGGCGCTTGCTGCTGGTCGATGGGCTGTGGTTGAATCGGGCATGGAAGCGGCTAGGCGATGCGCGCAGGCACTGCGCGGCATGGCACCAGGAGGCCCGATGATCGACATTGATGGATACCGTCCGAACGTAGGCATTGTGATTTTGAATGCCCAGGGGCAGCTGTTTTGGGCGCGCCGGGTCAACCGCGACGGTTGGCAGTTTCCGCAGGGCGGCATGCGCACCGATGAAACCCCGCTGGAAGCGATGTACCGCGAGCTGGAAGAAGAAACCGGCCTGGCGCCGCAGCACGTCGAAGTAGTTGCGGCCACCCACGGCTGGCTGCGTTACCGGCTGCCCAATCGCTATGTGCGGCATCACCAGCGCCCGACGTGCATCGGACAGAAGCAGGTGTGGTTTCTGCTGAAGCTGGTCGGCGGCGAAGAGGCGTTGAAGCTCGACGCCTGCGACAAGCCGGAATTCGATCTGTGGCGCTGGGTGGATTTCTGGTATCCGGCCGCGCACGTGGTGAATTTCAAGCGGGAAGTGTACGAGCGCGCGCTGCGCCACTTTGCGCCGCACGTCGAGGGGCTGTGCAGCCTGCAGCTGGGCACGCTCCCGCCCCGGAATAACGACGACCCGTCGAGCGGCGGTCCGCGCAAGGGCTGCGAAGCCGCATAAAGCCTCGCCTTCTCGAGGATTGTTGACAATCGTTCGCATTCGCGTTCTCATGCGCAGCATGTATATCTGCCTGTGCAACGCCGTGACCGACCATGACATCCGCCGCGAGGCGGCCGATGGCGTGCAGTCTTTCAGCGAACTGCAGGCGCGCACGGGCTGTTCGGACTGCTGCGGATGCTGCGAGTCGATGGCCCGGGCCACGCTGGCCAAGGCTATCGAGCAGCACACGCTGGTGCAGTGGCCGGGCGTCGCCGCCTGATTCCAAGCTTGCGGCACGTCAGCGTGCTGCCGATCGATGCACTCGCCGACGCCCCACGCAGAGTCGGCTATCGCGCAAGCAAACCATAGCCATTCCCATTCAACCGCCCGGCCGTTGGCGTTTGTATAGTGTCGGCACGTTTTGAAAGGCCAGTCGGAGACTCCCAATGAAAGGTGATGCCAAGGTTATCGAGTACCTCAACAAGGTGCTCTACAACGAGTTGACCGCGATCAACCAGTATTTTCTGCATTACCGCATGTTCAAGGACTGGGGCTATACCGAGCTTGCCGACCACGAGTACAAGGAATCGATCGAGGAAATGAGGCATGCCGATCGCATGATCGAGCGCATTCTTTTCCTCGACGGCCTGCCCAATCTGCAGCATCTGGGCAAGCTGCGCATCGGCGAGAACGTGCTGGAGTGCATCCAGGGCGACTTGGACCTGGAGATCGACGCGGTGAAGGATCTGCGCGAGGCCATCGGCTACAGCGAAGGCGTGGCCGATTACGTCAGCCGCGACATGTTCAAGGCCATCCTGCACGACGAGGAAGAGCACATCGACTGGCTTGAAACCCAGTTCAGCCTGATCAAGGACATCGGCGCCGAGCGCTACCTGCAGAACAAAGCCAAGAGCTGAGGCTCGCCGCGGGGAGCATCAGTAACGCGCGCCCCGCGATCGCTGCCAGAGGGCGCGCGTTTCTTGACGCCCTCCTCGCGCCGGGGCTATACCTTGGGTTTTCCTCGGAACGACCCGCATGGTGTCACGACCCCCGCCGCGTTTCGTGGTGCGCCGGCACGACGACGTCAGTGCGAAGCGGCTCCAGCTCTGGTTGGCCGCCGCCTGGATCGGCAGCCTGCTGGTGACGGGCCTTTTGGTGGGACTGCTGAGCCACCACGCCGACCCGGTTGCCGTGGATCACCGCCAGCAGCGCGCGCTGAATGCGCAAATCGAGAATCTCAAGCAGCAGCTGGCAAACGCGCAGCGCGATGCGCAGGTCAACGATGTGGCCACCAAGTCGCTGCGCGTCACGCTGACCCAGCGCGAAGAGGAAATCAGCGGCCTGCGCGCCAATCTCGGCTTCTACTCGCGGCTGGTCGGCGGCGATACGCAGCACCAGGGCCTGAAGCTGCAGGAAGCCAAGCTGGAGCCGATCTCCGGCTCGCACGGCTGGAATCTGATGCTGAGCCTTATGCAAGCGGCCAAGCGTAACGACGAAATCACCGGCACTGTCACGGTGAGCGTGGAAGGCCTGCGCGACAATAAGGTGGTGCAGCTGGACTGGGCCGCGCTTGGCAATGTGGCGGAAAAGGATGGCCTGCCGTTCCGCCTGATGTACTTTGAGCAGCTGCACGGCACGATCGTGCTGCCGGCGAATTTTCGTCCGATGCGTCTGCACATCGGCATTCAGTCGGCAGGCGAAGCGTCCGTAATGCAAACCGTGTCCTGGGAAGACGCGCTCAGTGGCAATATCATCACGGCTCAGGGGGATCACGATGCTCAACCGTAAACGCAACGAACGCAGCCCGACCAGCCAGGACACCAGCCTGATCGCGCACGGCACGGTCATCCGCGGCGACCTGCGCTTCAGCGGCGCGCTGCATCTGGACGGCCGCATCGAGGGCGCCGTGCTCGGCGAAGGCGACGATGCCGTTTTCACCCTCAGCGAGCATGGCCACGTGCAGGGCGAAATCCGGGTGCCGCATGCGGTGATCAACGGCCATGTCACCGGCGACGTTTACGTCAGCGCGCGGCTGGAACTGGCGGCGCAGGCGCGCATCGATGGCGATCTGCGTTACCACACGATGGAAATGGCCGCCGGCGCCCAGGTCAACGGGCGCATCGCGCGCCAGGCCGACGAGGCGCCGCGCGAGCTGCCCTCGCCCAGCGCATTGAATGAAGGTGTAACGGCATAGGGCGTATGCTTGCACCCGTCCGCCACGGCCCCCATTGAAAGACCATGGAAACCTTGCTCACCATCCCCGACTATCGCAGCAGCGGCGAACCGCTGCTGTTCACCGCCGCCGCCGCGCACAAGGTGCACGAACTGATCGCCGAAGAAGGCAATCCGGCGTTGAAACTGCGCGTCTACATCACCGGTGGTGGATGCTCGGGTTTCCAGTACGGCTTCACTTTCGACGAAGCGCAGGCCGAAGACGATTTTGCGCTGGAGCGCGAAGGCGTCACGCTGTTGTGCGATCCGCTCTCGCTGCAATACCTGACCGGCGCGCAGATCGACTACGCCGAAAACCTCAGCGGCTCGCAGTTCGTCATCAGCAACCCGAACGCCAAGACCACCTGCGGCTGCGGCTCATCGTTCTCCACTTGAACGGATTGTCTTGATGGACCGGGACACACCGCCGCACCAGAACACGTTTGCTGGACTGAGCCTGGTACTCAACCGGGCGGCCGAGCGGCGCGACGATGGCGAATGGATCGCGGCACAGGCCGGCGCGCCGGATGCTCGGTACCTATTGCTGGATGCCGCGGGCGAAGCGTTCATGCATCGCCATCGAGAAGCGCTGCGCTGGCTCGACCAGCGCGAGTACGAAAGCCTGGGCCTCGGCATACCGGCCAGCTTTCTCGGCCTGATCGAAATAACGCCGCATTTTCTGCTGGTGCTTGAGGAGACCGCGTCGGTCGATCAGCTCGAAGAGGTGCTCGACGCGCGTCGCATGAGCCTGCGCTCGGTCGGCCTGCAGCTGGCAGCCGACGAAGCCGGTTTGTTCGCCTATGCCAAAGGTCTGGCGCACTGGCAGCGCGAGATGCGCTACTGCCATCGCTGCGCCGCACCGCTAGAGCTGGTCGCCGCCGGACACCGCGCGCGCTGTACCAACCCGGACGGCGCCCACATGCATTTCCCGCGCACCGATGCCGCCGTCATCATGCTGGTGGAGTACGAGGGCGCATGTTTGCTCGGCCGCCAAGTGGGCTGGCCGCCGGGGCGCTATTCGACGCTGGCCGGTTTTGTAGAACCCGGCGAATCGTTGGAAGATGCGGTGCGCCGCGAAGTGGCGGAGGAATCCGGCGTCATCGTCAACGACATTCACTACCACTCGTCGCAACCGTGGCCGATGCCGGCCTCGCTGATGGTGGGATTTATCGCCACCGCCTCGTCGCCACACATCACTTTGCGCGACCGCGAGCTGGAAGACGCGCGCTGGTTCACGCCGCAGCAAATCGTCGACGGCCTGGCCGACGGCAGCTTTCTCCCCTCGATGGCGCTGTCGGTGTCCTACCAGCTGCTGGCGTATTGGCTGAAGCAGCGTGCGGGGCTCGATCTGGACGTGCTTGTCGCTAACGCCCGCTGATTGCCTCGATGAGGTACCAACGGTTATTCCGCCGCAGCTGATCGCTGACGCCTGACCACTCGCATACAATGCGCACTCGCTTCGCGAGTCTGTCTTCATGGCTATCCGACTGCTTACCGCTCTTATTGCTCTTGGCCTGCTGCACGTTATGCCGCAACTGGCGCGCTGGCGTCGCGATGGGCTGTTTCGACGCTGGGTCGCACAGCTGGCTGACACCAGCGGCAGCGGCCGCGTGGCGTTGGCGCTGCTGCCACCGCTGGCGATTTGTCTGCTGCTGTCGTGGCTGTTCGATCATCCGCCGCTGGGCGAGCTGCTGGGCCTGCTGTTTTCTCTGGTCGTGCTGTTGTTCTGCTTTGGGCCGCGCGAGTTCGAAGTAGACATTGAGGCGATTCTGAAAGCCCCTGACGGCGCCAGTCGGCAGGCTGCCGCACAGCAGCTGGTCGACAACGGTGGCGCGGTGATCTGGACCGCGCCCGCGCTGGGCGAAGCAGTGGCTTACGCTGCGCTTCGTCGCCGGTTTGCCGTGCTGCTTTGGTTTTTTCTGCTCGGTCCGTTTGGCGCACTGCTTTATCGCTTGACGCAGACGCTGGCGCGTGAGGAGTCGCTTGCGCTCGATGCGAGCAGCTGCACGGCAGCGCGTTATCTCGCCAACGCGCTGGACTGGCTGCCTGCGCAGCTGCTGACGTTCACGCTTGCCGTAGTCGGGCATTGGGAAGCGGTGATCGGTGCGTGGCGTCGCTGGCACAGCCAGGCCGCACCCACCAGCTGGTACAGCGCAGAGCCTGGCTTTCTCGGCGCCGCGGCACAGGCCGATATCCTCAGCGATATCGAAGCCGGCGACGGCTATTTCGAAGAGCGCAGCGAACCGCTGATCGAGCTGCTGCGATTGCGCGGCGCCTTGCTGCGCGCGCTGCTGGCATGGCTGAGCGCGGTGGCCTTGATCGTCATTGGTGGCTGGCTCAGCTGACGGACATGGAACCACGGCGCGTCAGGCCATCGTTCCTCGCAGTTCACCCACACGCTGTTCCAGCGAAGCCGCCGTCACATTGGCCGGCGCGATAGCCTGATCGATGACCAGCTCCACGCGCGCACGGAATCGCCGCGGCAAACGCGAACGGTGCAGCATCGAATCGCGCTTGCTCCAGACGCTGCCCCACAGTCCGCGCAAGGCCATCGGCACTACCGGCACCGGGCGACGCGCCAGGATTTTTTCCACGCCGGTGCGGAATGTGGCGATCTGGCCGTCGCGCGTCAGCGCGCCTTCCGGGAAAATGCAGACCACTTCGCCGTCGGCCAGCGCTTCGTCGATCGCGTCGTAAGCTTTCTGCAACAGCGCAGGGTCTTCCTTATGGCCGGCAATCGGAATGGCTTTTGCCGTGCGGAACACAAAGCGCAGCAATGGAATATTGAAAATCTTGTAGTACATGACGAAGCGCGCCGGCCGTCGCAGGTTGGCCATGAGCAACAGCGGATCCATAAAACTGACGTGGTTGCACACCAGCAGAACGGCGCCTTCTTCAGGAATGTTCTGCGTACCATCCACGCGCACCCGATACAAGGTGTTCACCAATACCCAGGTGATAAAGCGCATCACGAACTCGGGCACCAGGGTGAAAATGTACAGTGCCACCAGCGCGTTCAAAATCGCGATGGCGAGAAAGATGTGCGGTATGCCGAAGCCCAGCGCGCCCAGGCCCAGACCGAAACCGGCAGCGCAAACGATAAACAGCGCGTTGAGGATGTTGTTGCCGGCGATCACCCGCGACAGCCGGTCGCGCGGCGTGCGGCTCTGGATGAAGGCAAATAGCGGAACCACGTAAAAGCCCGCGAAAACGCCGATCAAAGTCAAATCCATCGCGATGCGCCAGCTGCCGGCGGCACGCAAAAAAGCCAGCCAGTTCAGCCCTTGCGTCGGCGCCAGACCCGAGCGGGCGAAAAACAGGTCGATACCGAACGCCGTGAGTCCGAACGCGCCCAGCGGCACCAAACCTACTTCGACGCGGCGACCAGACATTCTTTCGCACAGTAACGAACCGATGCCGGTACCGATCGAAAATAGCGTAAGGCCCAGAATATTGACCGACCCGTCACCGCCAAGATTGAGCTTGGTGTAATTCGGCAGCTGAGCGACCAGCACGGTGCCGAAAAACCAGAACCAGGAAATACCCAGCACGGCGTTGAACACGCCGCGATCCTGTTTGGTGATGCGCAACACGCGCGCCGTCTCGGTGAACGGATTCCAGTTGAATTTCAGTTCCGGGGCTGTGGCCGGAGCGGCGGGAATGCGGCGACTGGCCAGGTAGCCGACGATTGCCACCGCAATCGTGGCTGCACCGGCAAGCACCGGCCCTAGATGCGGGATCTGCATCAGCGAGCTGCCGACAATAAGTCCGATCAATACGGCCAGCTGCGTGCCCATCTCGATCAGGCCATTGCCGCCCACCAGTTCGCCGGGCTTCAGCGCCTGCGGGAGAATGGCGTACTTGATCGGCCCGAAGGTGGTCGAGTGCATGCCCATCAGAAAAAGCACAACCAGCAGCAGCATCGTGTTGTGCGTGTAGAAACCTACGGCCGCCAACACCATCGCAGCGATTTCAAACAGTTTGACGTAGCGGACGATTCGGGTCTTCTCGAACTTCTCGGCCAACTGCCCCGCCGTAGCCGAAAAAAGGAAAAACGGAATGATGAACAGCGCCGGCGCCAGGTTGGTGTAGAGCGACACGGTGTGATCGTCCAGCCCCATCTGGAAGGCCACCAGCATCACCAGGGCGTTGCGAAACACGTTGTCGTTGAACGCACCCAGTGCCTGGGTCCAGAAGAAGGGCGCAAACCGGCGATTGCCCAGCAGGGTGAATTGGCTCATCTCTTTCCTTGGGATAGCCCGAAGGCTGTCAACCGCGCTCACGCTGGCGCGTTGCCGAAGGTTAGCTTACGAAACGCCCAAGAAAGAAACTGCGCGTAGGTTGAATCGACAGTTCAGGAAACGCCAATAGGTCAAGGTTTGAAGCTGTGATCGTCGATAATTGCCAGCACAGTCAATGAAGTAAAGATGTGTAAATATTTGCGATAAAGGCATAATGTGCGCACATCTCCCGTTAAAAACGGCACAAAATCTACGTAACGCCACGGTTCAATGTTTCGAGCCGGATTGTCCGGCCCCAGCGTCGTAATTTTTTGCACCATCTGCCACGGCCACCATCATCATGAATATGCAGCCTTCGTATACGCCTACACCCTCCCCAGGAGGCACCTTTTCGGACCGCATCAAGCTGCTGATCCAAAGGGTCGGCAGCGCTACCGAAATAGCCCGCATGTGCGGCTTTTCCGAAGGCGTGGTGCGCAGCTGGCGCGACGGCAACACCGATCCGTCCCGAGCACGCTGTGTGACGCTAGCGCGCACGCTGGGCATATCGCTGGTGTGGCTGGTGGCCGGCGAGGGCGCCATTCAGACCGACCCATCGACCACGACGCCGGACGATCAATACAGCTCCGAGGTGGTATCGACGCAGCGACCGAAGCTTCGGCTGGGAGGCGCTTCGGTCAGCATGCTGCCGGCGCACGACAACGGCGTGGACTCGCAGCGACTCAACACGGCCATGAAGATTCTGCAGTCCGAGCTGGAGCTGGCGGACAGCCCGCTGACGCTGGCCGACAATACGGACATGCTGGCCGATCTTTATGAAATCCTCGGCCCGGGCGGCATCAACGTCGATACCACGGCGATGGTGACGTTCAATCACCGCTTAGCCAAGCGGATCCGTCAAGGTCGAAGCAATACGGTGGCTTGAGACATCGTTCAATCGCTCACACCTGCAGCCCATAAAAAAAGCAGCTTCACGGCTGCTTTTTTTATGGGCTGTTGCCGAGGTACTCAGAGCAGCGATATATCCGCGATGGCACCGAACTGCGCTTTCAACTGGCCTAGCAGGGCCAGCCGATTGGCTCGCACGGCCGGGTCTTCCGCGTTCACGAGGACGCTCTCGAAAAACAGGTCCACCGGACCCTGCAGCCGGGACAGTCGGTCCAGAACAGCGGTGTAGTTGCCGGTTTGAAGAAACGGCGCCGTATCGCGTTGCGCTGAGGCAAGCGCCTCGGCCAGGTCGCGTTCCGCCGCGGATTCGAAATACGCCGAATCGACCGTGCGAGAGATGGCTATTGCACCGGGCTCTTCGGCCTGCTTGCGCAGAATATTACCCACGCGCTTGTTGGCCGCCGCCAGACTGGCGGCTTCCGGCCGCAAACCAAACTCGGCCACGGCACGCAGGCGCCGATCGAAATCCGGCAGGCTACCCGGCTGCACGACCAGCACCGCTTCGAAGGGCGCACTGAGGAAGCCCTGGTCCGCGTAGTAGCCGCGTAAACGGTCCATCACGAAGTCGTAGAGCTCTCCGGCCAGCGCCGCCCGACGCTGGCCGGCATTCAACGTGGGCGCGGCGCCGTCTTTACCCGGCTTGATGCCGGCGGCGAGTGCAGCATCGGGCAGCAATTCCAGCGCTTCGACAAAGCTGCTGCGCAGGTCGATCTCGAGCCCGCCTTCGATCAGCGTACGTGCCATGCCGAGCGCGGCGCGGCGCAGCGCAAACGGATCCTTGTTGCCGCTGGGCTTCATGCCGACGGCAAAAATGCCGGCCAGCGTGTCCAGCCTTTCCGCCACGGCCAACACCCGGCCCACCGCGTCAGCCGCGATCGCGTCGCCGCCAAAGCGCGGCTGGTAAAAACTGTCCAGCGCTTCGGCGACCTCGGGCGTTTCACCATCGTGGCGGGCGTAGTAGCGACCCATGATGCCCTGCAATTCGGGAAACTCACCGACCATGCGCGTCAGCAGGTCGCATTTGCTCAGCGCCGCTGCGCGCGTCGCCAGACCGGCGTCGACGCCGACGCGATTGGCAATGATCCGCGCCAGCTCGGCCACGCGGACGGATTTGTCCCACACGCTCCCGAGCGACTGCTGATAGGTGACCGTCTTCAGCGGCTCCATCTGCGAAGCGAGCGGCGTTTTCAGATCCTCGTCCCAGAAAAACTTGGCGTCGGCGAAGCGCGGACGGATCACCCTCTCGTAGCCTTTACGAATCTCCGCCGGATCGCTGCTCTGGATGTTGGCGATGCCGATGAAATGCTCGGTCAGCTTACCCGCAGCATTGAACACCGGAACGAACTTCTGGTTCGTCTCCATCGTCGTCACCAGCGCCTCGGGCGGTACCGCGAGAAATTCGCGCTCGAAGGTGCAGGCAATAGCGACCGGCCATTCGGTGAGGTTGGCGATCTCGTTCAAGAGCTCATCCGTCACGCGCGGCACGCCGCCAGTCTGCGCCGTCACCGCCGCAATTTCGTCGCGAATGCGTTGACGACGTTCTGCAGGATCAGCCAGCACCTTGGCCGCACGCATGGCATCGAGCCAGCTATCGGCATCCGCCACTTGGACCGCGCTCGGATGCATGAAGCGGTGACCACGCGATGCACGCCCGCTCGTCAGGCCCAGAATGTCGCCGTTGATAACGTCGGCACCGTGCAGCATCACCAGCCAGTGCGCCGGACGCACGAAGCTGTAGTCGTGGCTGGCCCAGCGCATCGGCCGCGGAATCGGCAGGCCTTTCAGCGCCTCGTCGACAATCTCCGGCAGCAGCGCCGACAGTGGCTGGGCCGGCTTGAGCGTGCGCCAGACATACCAACCGCCCTTGTCAGTTTCGAGTTTTTCGAGCTGCGCCACATCGACGCCGCAGGACTGCGCAAAACCCAGCAGCGCCTTTGACGGCTGACCGTCCTTATCGAGCGCGGCGCCGAGCGCAGGACCTCGGCGCTCGACGGATTGCTCCGGCTGCCCCCCAGCGACGTTGGGAATATGGACAGCCAGACGGCGCGGCGACGCATACGCCGCGGCCTGATCGAGATCGCCGGCGATACCGCGCTTGGCCAGACCGTCGCTGATACCGCGCAAGAACGCCGCCGACAGCTCATCCAGCGCCTTCGGCGGCAGCTCTTCGGTCCCCAGTTCGATCAGAAGCGATTTCGTGGCGCTCATGCGGCCTGCTCCTTCGAGTGTTTCAGGCCGGGAAAGCCGAGCTTTTCGCGCTGCGCCACGTAGGTTTCTGCCACGCTACGCGACAGCGTACGCACCCGCAGGATATAACGCTGGCGTTCGGTGACGCTGATCGCGCGGCGCGCGTCGAGCAGATTGAAGGTATGGCTGGCTTTCATTACCTGCTCGTAGGCCGGCAGCGGCAGATTGGCGGCGATCAGCTGATTGGCGCTGGCTTCGCAGACGTCGAACCAGTGCAGCAGCTCGGCCACATCGGCCTGTTCGAAGTTGTAAGTGCTCTGCTCGACTTCGTTCTGATGGAACACATCGCCATAGGTCACGACGCCATGGGGCGCGTGCGTCCAGACGATGTCGTAGATGCTGTCCACATTCTGCAGATACATCACCAGGCGTTCGAGGCCGTAGGTGATTTCGCCCGTCACCGGCCGGCACTCGAGTCCACCGGCCTGCTGGAAATAGGTGAACTGGGTGACTTCCATGCCGTTGAGCCAGACTTCCCAGCCCAGCCCCCAGGCGCCCAGCGTCGGCGACTCCCAGTTGTCTTCGACAAAACGCAGGTCGTGCACCAGCGGGTCGATGCCCAGTTCCTTCAGCGAGCCGATATACAGCTCCAGAATATTTTCCGGATTCGGCTTGAGCATGACCTGGTACTGGTAGTAGTGCTGCAGACGATTGGGGTTGTCGCCATAGCGTCCGTCGGTCGGCCGACGGCACGGCTGCACATAGGCCGCCGCCCAGGGCTCGGGGCCGAGCGAGCGCAAAAACGTGGCCGGGTGAAATGTGCCGGCGCCGACTTCGAGATCGAGCGGCTGCAGCAGCACGCAACCCTGCGCCGCCCAGTAGCGGTTGAGCGTCTGAATGACGTCCTGAAAAGTGCGCGCGGACATGGTTTTCCGTGACCGTGGATAAAGCGTATTAGTATAGCTGCAGCTGCTTTTTCACCGGGCGCTTTCACTGGAATGCGCGTCAACCGGGACACTATCGGAGTCACGCGCGATGGCCGTATCACCGCAAATCGCATCCCTGCTCGGCCGTCGCGGCCGCCTCGAATTGGATGAGATGCTGGCCGCGCTGGTGGTCGACGGCTACCTGCTCGCCGATGACGCCAAGCAGGTGCGCATGGGCGCACGCGCCGGGCGCGCCACGGTGGAACTGCATCCGCTGGTATTGATCGCCAACGCCAAAATGGTCAACCAGCGCGATCCCGGCCGACCGCTGCGCCTGGAGACGCTGACCGAATGGCTGGCCGGACACGCTGGGCTGCCCTATCTGAAAATCGATCCGATGAAGATCAACGCCAGCTCGGTGACACAGGTGGTCAGCCACGCCTACGCGCAGCGACATCGTATTTTGCCGGTCGCGGTGTCTCCCGGCGAAGTCACGTTTGCCACCAGTGAGCCGTTCGATTCCGCATGGTCTACCGATCTGGCGCAAATGCTGCGCCGTGATGTGAAGCGGGTGGTGTCCAGCCCGATCGACATCAACCGCTATCTGCAGGAATTCTATGGCGTCCAGCGCTCGATCCAGCTGGCGCACGATGCCAAAGGCACCAGCCAGACCTCGTCGGCCATACTCAACTTCGAGCAGTTGGTCGAGCTGGGCAAAACGGGCGAAGTCGGTGCCGACGATCGTCACGTCGTGCATATCGTCGACTGGCTGCTGCAGTACGCCTTTGAACAGCGCGCCTCGGACATCCATCTGGAGCCACGGCGCGAAGTGGGCATGATCCGTTTCCGCATCGACGGGCGCATGCACAAAGTCTTCGAGTTGCCCTCGCCGGTGATGACAGCCGTAACGGCGCGCATCAAGATCCTCGCGCGCATGGATGTGGCCGAGAAGCGCCGTCCGCAGGATGGCCGCATCAAGACTCGCTCGGCGTCCGGTCGCGAGGTCGAGCTACGCATTTCCAATATGCCGACGGCTTTCGGCGAGAAAGTCGTGATGCGTATCTTTGATCCGGATCTTGTCGTCAAGGATTTCGCCCAACTCGGCTTCTCTCCGGGCGAGGGCGTGCTCTGGCGCAGCATGGTCGAGCGGCCACACGGCATTGTGCTGGTCACCGGCCCCACCGGTTCGGGCAAGACCACCACGCTGTATTCGACCCTGCGGCATCTGGCGACACCCGAGCTCAACGTCTGCACGGTGGAAGATCCGATCGAAATGGTCTCGCCGGAATTCAACCAGATGCAGGTGCATGCCGCGATCGATCTGGATTTTGCGGCCGGCGTGCGCACCCTGCTGCGGCAGGATCCGGACATCATCATGGTCGGCGAAATCCGCGACCTGGAGACGGCGCAGATGGCGGTGCAGGCGTCTCTGACCGGTCACCTGGTGTTGTCGACCCTGCATACCAACGATTCGCCAAGTGCTGTGACGCGACTGCTGGATCTGGGTGTACCGCACTACCTGATCCAGTCCACCTTGACCGGCGTGGTGGCCCAGCGCCTGGTCCGCACGCTGTGCCCGCACTGCAAGCAGCCCACGACGCAGGACCCGCAGGCCTGGAATGTACTCACCCACGGTTGGGACATTCCGGTTCCGGAACGGGTCTTCGAACCGCTAGGCTGTCTGGAATGCCGCAACACCGGCTTTCTCGGACGTACCGGCATCTACGAAATGATGAGGCTATCGCCACGGCTGCGCAGCCTTATTTCCTCCGAGTTGGATTTGGGCAATTTCGGCAAGGCGGCGCTATTGGAGGGCATGCGGCCGCTGCGGATATCCGCAGCCGATCAGGTCGCGGCTGGCCTTACTACCGTGCAGGAAATTTTGTCCGTACTGCCTCCGGTGGAAAATTTCGATGACACGATTACCGAAGAACTTCAGCCGTAAAGACGTCCGAAATCACCATCGACCCGACACTGCATGAAGCCTGTACTGATTATTCAAACTGGCCGCGCGCCAGACCCCATACGTGGCCGCCACGGCGATTTTCCGCATTGGTTTCGGATCAGCACAAGGCTAGCGTTCCATCGGCTGAGAACGGTGAATGTGAGCGCCGGTGAATCCTTGCCGGCACCGCGGGAGGTGGCCGGAGCGATTATTACGGGCTCGGCCGCCATGGTGACCGAGCGAGCCGAGTGGAGCGAGCGCACTGCCGGCTGGATCCGTCATGCCATGGAAACGGAGGTACCGCTCTTCGGCGTCTGCTATGGCCACCAGCTGATGGCGCATGCCCTGGGTGGTAGGGTGGACTATCTTCCCGGCGGGCGCGAGATCGGCACACAGCCGATCGAACTTCTTCATGAAGCGCGGCGCGACGAACTGACCTCGAGCCTTCCAGCGAGTTTTCGCGTTCATACGACTCACGAACAGAGCGTCATCGAACCGCCGAAGAGCGCAATCGTACTCGCAAGATCGCAGCGCGATCCGCACCAACTGCTGCGGTACGGCGTCAAAGCGATCAGCACACAATTCCACCCCGAGTTCAACGCGGAGGTCATGCGCGACTATGTCCGGCGCAAACATGCCGATATCCGTCGCGAAGGAGCCGACCCTCGCAGCATCTATAAGGCGGTGGCGGCGACACCGATAGCGCGGGGGTTACTTCGCCACTTTTCGCGCATCCATGGCTGGGTCGATGTGCTGGACTGATGCCTTGTAATGGCTCAACCGCGTAACCGTCGAGCGATCGAGTCGCGCGAAAAAAGCGCGAACACGACCCCAAACATGAACCCTCCGATGTGCGCCCACCAGACATAGGCACCATAGCTCGGTCCTATGTAGCTGAAGAGCAGCTGCAGCAGCGCCCATAACCCGATCAGTAGAAACGCCGGCACCTTGACGAACTCGAGATAGAGTCCCAGAGGCAAGACGAGCCCAAGCTTTGCACGGGGAAATAACGCTACGTAGGTTCCGACGACGGCCGACACCGCGCCACTGCATCCGATAATTGGCAATCGCACACCGGCAAGTGACAGCGCGCCTATGAGATTAGCCACCATGCCGCCCAACACAAACAGCAGCAGAAACCTAAACGACCCCAGCGCACGTTCGCCCGGTAATCCAAAAATCGCCAAGAAGAGAACATTGCTTAGCAAGTGCAGCCAGGTGACGTGGATAAACAGTGCGGTAAACAGGCGCAACAGCGCCGGATCAGCCAGCTGCGGCAGGAGAGGCTCATGCGAGTTGAAGATATTCGCCGGCACCGTGCCCCACTCCAGCAGCAACAGCCCGCGCTGGGGCTCTGGTGTCAGCGCCAGAGCCAGAAAGCACACGACGCACAGGCTCACCATCAGCAAGGTCGCCCAGTGCCAGCGGGGGCGGCGGCGTGTTTCGACGTGGATAAACACATTCAGTCCTTCGGCACCAATCCGAAATAGGTTGGCCCGACCATCATAAGTCCCTCAGACACTCACGTCAGCGCGATCGATCGCGCTGCTGCATGCCACCAGTTACGCAGTTCTCTAATGCCGTAAAGCACCCTTCCGATCATTCTGATCAAGGCGGTCCGAGGTATGCAGCGCCGCGCATGCCGTTGCGGTTTGGACTGTGCGAGTACCGAGGAGTCGCCCAAGCAAAACCCCCCACCGTCACCGGCGAGGGTTTGGGTATAAGGGCGCTGGCGTAGAGCGGTTACAGGCCCGGGCGCTGCGCGCGCCGACATCGCTAAAAAGAAAAACCCCCACCGTGTCCGGTGAGGGTTGATCAGTATAAGGCCCCTGGCGGTGACCTACTCTTGCATGGCAAAGCCACACTACCATCGGCGCATGCGCGTTTCACTTCTGAGTTCGGGATGGGATCAGGTGGTACCACGCCGCTATGGCCGCCAGGGAAGGGGTTGAAGCAGCGCATGACGCGCCGGCTTCAATCTGGGTCGAGCCCTTTTGAAGAGTCCGCCACGGATGGCGGGCTTGGCTCTTCGCGAAAAGGACTCGCGTCAAATAGAGGTGTAAACGAGTGACAAGCGTCGAGGTGAAATCGGACGGGACAAGCTTCAAGGCATGCTCTTCTGAAGAGTGCGGCCATGGTATGGCCGCTTTCTCGTGCAGGGAAAGCACACGAACTAAAGCCACTTGGGGTTATATGGCCAAGCCTCACGGCTCATTAGTATCAGTTAGCTCCATGCATTGCTGCACTTCCACACCTGACCTATCAACCACCTAGTCTTGATGGTGCCTTAAGGAGAGTCAAGCTCTCGGGAGATCTCATCTTGGGGCGTGCTTCCCGCTTAGATGCTTTCAGCGGTTATCACTTCCGTTCATAGCTACCGGGCAATGCCATTGGCATGACAACCCGAACACCAGCGGAACGTCCACTCCGGTCCTCTCGTACTAGGAGCAGCCCCCCTCAAATCTCCAACGCCCACGACAGATAGGGACCGAACTGTCTCACGACGTTCTGAACCCAGCTCGCGTACCACTTTAAATGGCGAACAGCCATACCCTTGGGACCGGCTACAGCCCCAGGATGTGATGAGCCGACATCGAGGTGCCAAACACCGCCGTCGATATGAACTCTTGGGCGGTATCAGCCTGTTATCCCCGGAGTACCTTTTATCCGTTGAGCGATGGCCCTTCCATACAGAACCACCGGATCACTATGACCTACTTTCGTACCTGCTTGATCCGTCGATCTCGCAGTCAAGCACGCTTATGCCATTGCACACAGTGCGCGATGTCCGACCGCGCTGAGCGTACCTTCGTGCTCCTCCGTTACTCTTTGGGAGGAGACCGCCCCAGTCAAACTACCCACCATACACGGTCCCTGACCCGGATTACGGGCCTAGGTTAGAACGTCAAGCACTTCAGGGTGGTATTTCAAGGTTGGCTCCACGCAAACTGGCGTCTGCGCTTCAAAGCCTCCCACCTATCCTACACAGAAGAACTCAACGTTCAGTGTAAAGCTATAGTAAAGGTTCACGGGGTCTTTCCGTCTTGCCGCGGGAACGCTGCATCTTCACAGCGAATTCAATTTCACTGAGTCTCGGGTGGAGACAGCGCCGCTGTCGTTACGCCATTCGTGCAGGTCGGAACTTACCCGACAAGGAATTTCGCTACCTTAGGACCGTTATAGTTACGGCCGCCGTTTACTGGGGCTTCGATCAAGAGCTTCGCCTTGCGGCTGACCCCATCAATTAACCTTCCAGCACCGGGCAGGCGTCACACCCTATACGTCCACTTTCGTGTTTGCAGAGTGCTGTGTTTTTGATAAACAGTCGCAGCGGCCAGGTTACTGCGACCCTTCAACGCTCAGTCACGCATGTGACCACGCTAAAGGGCGCACCTTCTCCCGAAGTTACGGTGCCATTTTGCCTAGTTCCTTCACCCGAGTTCTCTCAAGCGCCTTGGGATTCTCACCCTGCCTACCAGTGTCGGTTTGCGGTACGGTTCTTCTATAGCTGAAGCTTAGTGGCTTTTCCTGGAAGCGTGGTGTCAGTCACTTCGCCCAATAGGGCTCGTCTCGGTGCTCGGCATAAAGGGTCCCGGATTTGCCTAAGACCCATGCCTACCGCCTTTCCCCGGGACAACCAACGCCCGGTAGACCTAACCTTCTCCGTCCCCACATCGCACTATAGAAAAGTGCAGGAATATTAACCTGCTTCCCATCGACTACGCATTTCTGCCTCGCCTTAGGGGCCGACTCACCCTGCGCCGATGAACGTTGCGCGAGGAAACCTTGGGCTTTCGGCGTGGGGGCTTTTCACCCCCATTATCGTTACTCATGTCAGCATTCGCACTTCTGATACCTCCAGCAGACTTTACAATCCACCTTCACAGGCTTACAGAACGCTCCTCTACCGCGTACACATAAATGTGCACACCCCGAGCTTCGGTGCATGGCTTAGCCCCGTTAAATCTTCCGCGCAGACCGACTCGACCAGTGAGCTATTACGCTTTCTTTAAAGGATGGCTGCTTCTAAGCCAACCTCCTGGCTGTCTATGCCTTTCCACATCGTTTTCCACTTAGCCATGACTTTGGGACCTTAGCTGCGGGTCTGGGTTGTTTCCCTTTTCACGACGGACGTTAGCACCCGCCGTGTGTCTCCCGTGTAGTACGTGTTGGTATTCGGAGTTTGCCATGGTTTGGTAAGTCGCGATGACCCCCTAGCCATAACAGTGCTCTACCCCCAACAGTATTCGCACGAGGCGCTACCTAAATAGCTTTCGAGGAGAACCAGCTATCTCCGAGTTTGTTTAGCCTTTCACTCCTATCCTCAGCTCATCCCCATCTATTGCAACAGATGTGGGTTCGGTCCTCCAGTGCGTGTTACCGCACCTTCAACCTGGCCAAGGATAGATCACTCGGTTTCGGGTCTACTGCCTGAGACTATGCGCCCTATTCAGACTCGATTTCTCTTCGCCTCCCCTATACGGTTAAGCTTGCCACAGACAGTAAGTCGCTGACCCATTATACAAAAGGTACGCAGTCACCCTTGCGGGCTTCCACTGCTTGTACGTATACGGTTTCAGGGTCTATTTCACTCCCCTCTCCGGGGTTCTTTTCGCCTTTCCCTCACGGTACTAGTTCGCTATCGGTCAGTCAGTAGTATTTAGCCTTGGAGGATGGTCCCCCCATGTTCAGACAAGGTTTCACGTGCCCCGCCTTACTCAATTTCACACAAAATGTCTTTTCGTCGACTGGGCTATCACCATCTATGGCCGGCTTTTCCAAACCGTTTGACTAAAACATAATGTGCTTTTGGGCTAGTCCCCGTTCGCTCGTCGCTACTCAGGGAATCTCGGTTGATTTCTTTTCCTCCGGGTACTTAGATATTTCAGTTCCCCGGGTTCGCCCTGCATAGCTATGTATTCACTATGCAGTACTGCTTGCGCAGTGGGTTTCCCCATTCGGACATTGCCGGATCAAAGCTTGTTGCCAGCTCCCCGACACTTTTCGCAGGCTGCCACGTCCTTCATCGCCTCTGACTGCCAAGGCATCCACCGTATACGCTTAGTCGCTTGACCATATAACCCCAAGTCGCCTCGGGGCATGCACCCTCATCAGGTGCAGCCAAGTTACTTCGTTTCGTTGCCTTAACACTTATCTCGGTTCGGTTTCGAACCAAGACGCTTGTCACTCGTTTACAGTTTTTCAAAGAACGTCACGCCGGCCTCAACGCCGGATGACTTCAAAATCTTGAGGTGTGCTTATATTTTACGAACCGGTCATTCCATGGTGGAGCCTATCGGGATCGAACCGATGACCCCCTGCTTGCAAAGCAGGTGCTCTCCCAGCTGAGCTAAGGCCCCAAGGAACCCTTGGAATATGGTGGGTCTGGGTGGACTCGAACCACCGGCCTCACCCTTATCAGGGGTGCGCTCTAACCACCTGAGCTACAGACCCAGTGATGACTGAACCCCAGAACCTAGACCAGGCGACCTGGAACAACTTCGTAAAATACAGGTGCCTTGTGTGGACGTCTTGCGCGAGAGAGCTCGCGACCGTCATTTCTTGAAAGGAGGTGATCCAGCCGCACCTTCCGATACGGCTACCTTGTTACGACTTCACCCCAGTCATGAACCACTCCGTGGTCGTCGTCCCCCTTGCGGTTAGACTAACGGCTTCTGGAGCAACTCACTCCCATGGTGTGACGGGCGGTGTGTACAAGGCCCGGGAACGTATTCACCGCGGCATAGCTGATCCGCGATTACTAGCGATTCCGACTTCACGAAGTCGAGTTGCAGACTTCGATCCGGACTGGGATCGGCTTTCTGGGATTGGCTCCACCTCGCGGTATCGCAACCCTCTGTACCGACCATTGTAGTACGTGTGTAGCCCTGGCCGTAAGGGCCATGATGACTTGACGTCATCCCCACCTTCCTCCGGTTTGTCACCGGCAGTCTCCTTAGAGTTCCCACCATTACGTGCTGGCAACTAAGGACAAGGGTTGCGCTCGTTGCGGGACTTAACCCAACATCTCACGACACGAGCTGACGACAGCCATGCAGCACCTGTGTTCTGATTCCCGAAGGCACTCCCGCATCTCTGCAGGATTCCAGACATGTCAAGGCCAGGTAAGGTTCTTCGCGTTGCATCGAATTAAACCACATACTCCACCGCTTGTGCGGGCCCCCGTCAATTCCTTTGAGTTTCAGTCTTGCGACCGTACTCCCCAGGCGGCGAACTTAACGCGTTAGCTTCGACACTGATCTCCGAGTTGAGACCAACATCCAGTTCGCATCGTTTAGGGCGTGGACTACCAGGGTATCTAATCCTGTTTGCTCCCCACGCTTTCGTGCTTCAGCGTCAGTGTTGTCCCAGATGGCCGCCTTCGCCACTGATGTTCCTTCCGATCTCTACGCATTTCACCGCTACACCGGAAATTCCACCATCCTCTGACACACTCTAGCCAGCCAGTATCCATCGCCATTCCCAGGTTGAGCCCGGGGATTTCACGACAGACTTAACTAACCGCCTACGCACCCTTTACGCCCAGTAATTCCGATTAACGCTTGCACCCTTCGTATTACCGCGGCTGCTGGCACGAAGTTAGCCGGTGCTTATTCCTCAGGTACCGTCAGCCCCATAGGGTATTAACCCGTGGTATTTCGTTCCTGATAAAAGTGCTTTACAACCCGAAGGCCTTCTTCACACACGCGGCATTGCTGGATCAGGCTTGCGCCCATTGTCCAATATTCCCCACTGCTGCCTCCCGTAGGAGTCTGGACCGTGTCTCAGTTCCAGTGTGGCTGATCATCCTCTCAGACCAGCTATCGATCGTCGCCTTGGTGAGCCATTACCTCACCAACTAGCTAATCGAACATCGGTTCGTCTCACCGCGCAAGGCCCGAAGGTCCCCTGCTTTCTCCCGTAGGACGTATGCGGTATTAGCGTAAGTTTCCCTACGTTATCCCCCACGTTGAGGTAGATCCCGATGCATTACTCACCCGTCCGCCACTCGCCACCCACAGAGCAAGCTCTGCTGTGCTGCCGTTCGACTTGCATGTGTTAGGCATGCCGCCAGCGTTCAATCTGAGCCAGGATCAAACTCTTCACTTAAGTTTTCGACTGTCCGAAGACAATCTATCTTTCTGAAGCGTTAGTCCCAACAAAATCAAAACTCATTACTGACTTTTTCTTTCATTGGACGCTTGCATTTCTTGGACAGGTCGTAACCCTCCATCGCAAGACGTCCACACAATTCACCTGCGCACACTGTCAAAGATCAACCACTTGCAACCGATTTCTCGTGTTGCGTCTAAGACGTTTCGTCCTAGGTGAGCCGCCCATTCTATATCGTTTTTTGTGGCCGTCAACACCTTCATTTCACTTTTTCGAAGATGCCGCGACTCGTCAAAAACTGCGTGGACGACTCCGGGCCGCGCATCATACGAGCTACAGAAAAAAGCACAAGCACTAATTTGAAAATCGGCGCGCCATCGTCATTCGCCGGCCGATTTTCAAGCTACGATGAGCCGCACGCGGGCGAAGTTGCGCTTGCCGACCTGCAGCACGCCTTCGAACCCCGCGCTGAAAACGCGCTGCGCATCCTCGACAACTTCGGTATCGATGCGGACGGCCCGCTCCTTCAACTTGCGGCTTGCCTCTGAATTGCTGGCAGTGATGCCCGCGGCGGTAAGCAAGGCGGCGAGCCGGATGCCTTCGGCGGGAACGGCGATGTCGCTCAACGGAAGCAAGGACGTATCTCCTTCACCGCGCACCACGGCATGCCAGCCGGCAATGGCCTGGTCGGCGGCGGCCGCATCGTGGAAGCGCGTGACCAGTTCGCGTGCCAGGCGCAGCTTGGTATCGCGAGGATTGAGCGAACCGTCCGCGATCGCGCGTTTCATCTGCGCCAGTTCGTCCATGGATACGTCAAAGCTCAGCAGCTCGAACCAGCGCCACATCAGTTCGTCGCCGATCTTCATGGTCTTGGTGACCATATCGATCGCCGGCTCGTTGATGCCAATGTAATTGCCGAGCGACTTGGACATCTTGTTGACGCCGTCCAGCCCCTCCAGCAGCGGCATAGTCAGCACGATCTGCGGCGGCTGGCCGTGATGCTCCTGCAGCGCACGCCCCATCAGCAGATTGAATTTCTGATCCGTACCACCGAGTTCGACGTCGCACTTCAATGCCACCGAGTCGTAACCCTGTACCAGCGGATAGAGGAACTCGTGAATAGCTATCGGCTGCTGCGCCGCATAGCGCTTGGCGAAGTCGTCGCGCTCCAGCATGCGCGCCACCGTGTGCTGCGCCGCAAGCTTGATCAGATCGGCCGCCGACATCTGACCGAACCACTCAGAATTGAAGCGCAGTTCGGTGCGCTCCTTGTCCAATACCTTATAGACCTGGCTGGCATAGGTCTCGGCGTTGGCCAGCACATCCTCGCGGGTGAGCGGCTTGCGGGTAACGTTCTTGCCGGTGGGATCACCGATCATGCCGGTGAAGTCGCCGATCAGGAAAATCACCTGATGCCCCAGATCCTGAAACTGGCGCATCTTGTTGAGCAATACAGTGTGACCCAAGTGCAGATCGGGCGCGGTCGGGTCGAAGCCCGCCTTGATACGCAGCGGCCGGCCGCTTTTCAGGCGCTCGATCAGCTCCTCGCGCTTGATGATTTCGTCGGCGCCTCGGGTGATCGTGGCCAACGCCTGCTCAAGCTCGTTCATTCGTGTTTCCCTCAGATCGCAAGTGGAGGACTGACGGTCGACGTAAACCGACTGCGCCAAAACGTTAATTGTGCGTTAATCGAAAATATCGCGCAAACCCTTGATGCAAAAGGACGTTGACGCTGTTTAGACGCGGCCGCTATGGTACGACCTGTTTGTGAACGTATTTGCGGGGCGTGTCGAAATGGCGGAAGAGAAGCAGGGAGCGCGCAAAGCGCGCAAACAGGCCATTTGCCGCAAAGCGCAGCAGCAACACTCGCATTTTTACGAGCGTTTCGCCCACTGGTCGTTTCACCAGTCGGATGTCGTTGAACCTATCCACTGGCATCGCGAGCGCTGGGTGCTTGCCGGTATGGCGATGCTGATCACGCTGCTGTCCGGTTTCATCATGCCGGCATGGGCGAGCGCGATGCGACCCGCGGCGGTGCCCGAAGCGCATACGGTTCTGAAGCTGGCTTTGCCCAAAGTCGCCGAGGTCAGCGCACCGGCGCCTGCCGTGGACGACTGGCAGGTTGTGCGCGTGCAGCCGGGGCAGACCCTTTCGGACATCTTTACCGGCCGCGGCCTGAGCATGACCGATCTACAGAAGGTCGTGGATGCGTCCGGCCCGGCCAAGACGGCACTGCACCACATCCATCCGGGCGAAGAATTCGATTTTCTATTGGGTAGCAATCACGTCCTCAAAGGCCTGCGCTTCGATCAGGACGACGCCAACCGCGCCACGATCCGTCTCGACGGCGACCAGCCGACGGTCAGTATCCAGCCTCGCGACATGGACATGCGCGAACAGGTGGCCCATGGCGTCATTCACAGCAGTCTTTACGCCGCCGGCGATCAGGCCGGCCTCGACGCCGCCATGGTCGGCAAGCTGGCCGACCTGTTCAAGTACGACGTCGATTTCGTACAGGACCTGCGCGAGGGCGACAGCTTCACGGTGATTTACGATGACGTCTATCGCGACGGTGTCCGTTATGGCGAAGGCAATATCGTCGCGGCGGAATTCATCAATCAGGGCCAGCGCTATACCGCCTACCGCTTCAAGAAGGCTGGTGGCGACTATGGCTGGTTCAGCGAAGACGGCCGGCCGATCCAGAAATCGTTTCTGCGTATCCCGGTGGATTTCACCCGCATCTCGTCGACGTTCAGCTCGGCGCGGCTGCATCCCGTGCTCGGCCTGATGCGCGCGCACAAGGGCGTGGATTACGCGGCACCGACCGGTACGCCGATCCACGCCGCCGGCGATGGCGTGATCAAGTTCAAAGGATGGATGAACGGCTACGGCAATTTCGTCATCATCCAGCACAGCGGCACCATCAGCACCGCCTATGGCCACATGTCGCGCTTCGGCAGCGAGCGCCTCGGCCAGCACGTCACCCAGGGGCAGGTCATCGGCTTTGTCGGCATGACCGGTCTGGCTACCGGGCCGCACCTGCATTACGAGTTCCGGGTCAATGGCACGCAACGCAATCCGCAGACCGTGACCTTGCCGAAGCCGGAGCTTTTGCCGGCCGCGCAATTGGCAAAATTCAAATCGCAGGTGGTGCAGCCGCAGTTGGCGCGTCTGACCGAGCTTGACGCACGCATCAAGCTTGCCAAGACCAACGCTCCTGCCAACAACGACAACTGATTGCGGCGGCGGCGTGACTGACGATTCGGCGCTCTATCTCGGAATGATTTCCGGCACCAGCGCGGACAGCATCGATGCGGCGCTGGTCAGCTTTGCAGACGGCGCGCCGCAAGTTAAGGCCACGTACGCTTACCCCTGGCCACCCGTGCTTCGGGAACGAATGCTCGCCCTCATGCAGGACGAGGTCGCGCTCGATCTCGATGCATTTGGACGTCTGGACGTCGAAATCGGGCGCTGCTTTGCCGAAGCCGCACTGCGGCTGTTGGAACAAAGCGGCACGCCGGCAACATCGGTGCGCGCCATCGGCTCTCACGGCCAGACCGTACGCCATCGGCCGACCGGCGACCATCCATTCACTCTGCAACTGGGCGATGCCAGCGTGATTGCGGAGCGTTGCCGCATCGATGTGGTTGCGGATTTTCGCCGTGCCGATGTTGCGGCCGGCGGGCAGGGCGCACCGCTGTTGCCGGCGCTGCACGCCATGCTGCTGGCGCACGACGGTCACAGCCGCGTGGTACTGAATCTGGGCGGGATTGCCAACATCACCGTACTGAACGCCGACGGCACCGTACTGGGTTTCGATACCGGGCCGGCGAACGGACTGCTCGACGCATGGTGCCTACGTCATCGCGGCGAATCCTTTGACCGCGACGGTGCGTTCGCTGCCAGCGGCACCGTCGATAACTCGCTGCTCGATGCACTACTGGCCGACCCTTATTTCGCGCTGGCGCCGCCCAAGAGCACGGGGCGCGAACATTTCCATCTCGGCTGGCTGGCGGCGCATCCACACCTCGCCAACCTCAGCCCTGCCGACGTGCAGGCCACCTTGCTGGAGCTGACGGCGCGCAGCGTCTCCGAAGCCATCGCGCAGCAAACACCACCGATGGCAGATGTCCTAGTCTGCGGTGGCGGCACGCACAATCAACGGCTGATGCAGAGGCTGGCCGAACGGCTCGCGCCGCGCATGGTCAGCAGCACGGCAACACACGGCATCGACCCGGATTTTCTGGAAGCCACCGCTTTTGCGTGGCTGGCGCGTCAGCGGTTGCTGAGGCGGCCAGGCAATCTGCCGGCCGTCACCGGTGCGCGTGGACCTCGCGTACTCGGCGCGATTTACTCGGCCCCTGCCGCCGATGCGTCGGCATGACGAAACCGCGGCCATAGATAGAAGAACAACAGCGTGGCCGGAATGATCGACAGCACGGTGATCACGAAATATTCGCCGTAGCCGGTCGCCGCCGCGATCCCGCCGGCAAAGAAGCCGAGAACCTTGCCCGGCAGATTCACCATCGAACTGAGCAGCGCGTACTGGGTAGCTGTGTGTTCGCGATTGACCAGTGACGAAAGAAACGCCACCGTCGGCGGCCCCAGCATGCCGAGCGTGAGGTTCTCGCCGGAAATCACCATCGTCAGCACGAGCAGGTTGCCCGGGTGCGCGATCAGCGCCAGATAAAGCAGATTGCTGCAGCCACACAGCACAACGGTGACGCCCAGCGATCGCCAAGCGCCCCAGCGCGCTACCGCGGCACCGCCAAGAAAGACGCCGACGATGCCAATCCAGATACCGTAAATCTTGGTGATGCTGCCGATCTCGGTCTTGGAGAATCCCATGTCACGATAGAAAGGGCTCATCACGCCGCCGATCGTGGCCTGCTCGGGAATCTTGAACAGCAGGATAAACAGCAGCGTCACGCCGGCTATATGCCAGCCATAACGACGAAAGAAATCCGCAAAGGGATCGACCACGCTCTCGCGCATCGCAACGCGCCAACCACGTGGAGCGATGAAGTGCACGTCGGGCTCCCGTGCCGCCAGAGTGGCAGCGATCGGCACGCCCATGGCAATAGCCATCACCAGATATACCCAGCTCCACTCTATATGGTCGGCAAGAATCAATGCGAGCGCCCCGGCCAAGATCAACGCAATGCGATAGCCCAGCGAATACGTGGCGACCAGCGCACCCTGTGCATCGACCGGTGCAATCTCGATACGATAGGCGTCGACCGCAATGTCCTGCGTGGCGCCAAAGAACGCCACGATCAACGTCGCCGCGACAAAGGGCACCAACTGCACGGGTGTCAGCACGGCCATCGCCAGCAAACCGGCCACCACGCCGAGCTGCGCAAACAGCAGCCAACCGCGCCGCCGACCGAGGCGCGAAAAACCGGGGATGCGCCAGTGGTCGAGCAGCGGCGCCCACAGAAATTTCAGCGCATAGGTCATGCCTGCGCTCGCGATCATCGTGATGTCTTTCAGCAAAATGCCGTTTTCTTTCAGCCAGTACGCCAAGGTTCCGGCCACGAGCAGAAATGGCAAGCCCGACGAAAACCCGAACAACAGCATGGTCCATGCCGCCGGCTGCGCAAAGGATTTCCAGACCGATGGCCTGGCGCTCCTTGCGGCCTGTACCGACCGATTTGGGCCGACCGCCTCAGTCGGCATAGTCGACGATATAAGGCGCGTGATCGGAGAAGCGCTGATCGCGATAGACCGAACAGTCCCTCAGTCGATCCTTTAACGAGGGCGTGATTACTTGATAGTCGATGCGCCAACCCACGTTGTTGGCGCGCGCCTGACCGCGGTTGGACCACCAGGTGTACTCCACCGCATCGGGCTTGAGCGCGCGGAAGCTGTCGACCCAGCCGCGCTGCTGGAAGAGCAGATCCAGCCATGCGCGCTCTTCCGGCAGGCAGCCTGAGTTCTTCTGATTCGAACTCCAGTTTTTGATATCGTTTTTCGTGTGCACGATGTTCCAGTCGCCACAGATCACGTAGTCGCGGCCACTCTTCAGCCAGCCGTCGAGAATCGGCGTAAACCAGTCCATGGCCTTGAACTTGAACTGCTGGCGCTCATCGCCGGACGATCCAGAAGGGAAGTACAACGACACCACCGAGAGGTTGCCGAAGCGCGCCTCGATGTAGCGGCCTTCATTGTCGAATTCGTCCCAGCCGAGCTCGGTGAGCACCTGATCGGGCTCGCGCTTGGCATAGATGGCGACGCCGCTATAGCCCTTTTTGCTCGTCGCATCGCGATAAAAACAGTGGTGTCCATCGGGACGAAACATCGGGTCGCCGAGCTGATCCTCCTGCGCCTTGGTCTCCTGTAGGCAGACCACGTCCGCATCCTGCGTACGCAGCCAGTCGAATACGCCCTTGGTCGCGGCCGAACGGATGCCATTGGCATTGAGGCTGATGATGCGCATGAAGTTTTCCAGCAAGTGATGCGCGATCATAACAACCTCAGCGGGCGTCACGGACTGTGAGCGGCGTTACCATGGTCGACGTCGCGCCGCGTAGCGTCGAGTAACCGCCGATACGGCCGAATCTTTTCTCTTTCACGTCATTGCAAGCGAGGCGATCTGTGCACGATTACCAGCGCGACTTCATCGAACTCACCCTCGGCCGCGACGTGCTGCGCTTCGGCGAGTTCACCCTGAAATCGGGGCGTCTGAGCCCCTACTTTTTCAACATGGGCCGGATCGATTCCGGTGCCGCGCTGGCGCAGCTCGGTCGCGCCTATGCCGCCGCCGTGGTGGATTCCGGCATCCAGGTCGACATGCTGTTCGGCCCTGCATACAAGGGCATCGCGCTGGCGGCGTCCACGGCCATCGCGCTGGCCGACCAGCATCAGCGCGACCTGCCCTGGGCCTACAACCGCAAAGAGGCAAAGGATCACGGTGAAGGCGGCACGCTGGTTGGCGCGCCGCTGAAAGGCCGCGTACTGATTGTCGACGATGTCATGACCGCGGGCACCGCCGTGCGCGAATCGCTGGCCTTGATTCAGGCGCAAGGCGCCACCGCGGCGGGTGTGCTGATCGCACTGGATCGGCAGGAGCGCGGGCAGGGCGAACGTTCCGCCGCGCAGGAAGTGGCGGCGGATTACGGCATACCCGTCATCGCCATCACCAGCCTCGACGACGTGCTGGCCTATGCCGGCGAGCGACCACAGCTCGCCGACGACCACCGTCGCCTGCTGGCCTACCGCGAACGCTACGGCGTTCAGCGCTGAACACCCTGAGGCAACCGACGATTTTGCCGACGTGGAGAGCTGGTATCGCGATAGCGACGGTTATACTGACGCCAACAGGGGAGAGTCCATGCACAAGCGCTTATTGATCTTCACCGCCGTCACGCTGTTTACCAGCACGGCGATCGTCGCTCAGACGCCCTCGACCGGCAGCGGCCTGCGCTACAAGTGGCACGATGCCCAGGGTAAGGTCCACTTCAGCGACAGCCTCAATGCTGAAGCGATGAAATATGGCTACGACGCGGTGAACGATCAGGGCCTGGTGATTCAGCACGTCACCCGCCAGCTCACGCCGGAAGAGCGTGCCGCCGCCAGCCAACTGGCCATCGAGCAGGCGAAAAAGCAGCGTATCGAGCAGGACCGCATTAACGCCGATGCGCAGATGCTGGAGGCGTACCCGGACGAGAACATGTACAAGATCTCGCAACAGCAGGCGCTCGATACGCTGGACCAGCAGATCCACACCACCCAGCTCAACCTGAAGACGCAGGAAAAAGCGCTGACCGATCTGCTCGGCCGCGCGGCGGAAATCGAACGCACGCAGAAGACGGTGCCGAAGTTCATGAATGACAGCATCGCCAGCCAGCGGGCGGTGGTTACCGGTCAGCAGAACACCCTGCAGCGCCAGCAGGCTGCGCGTGCACAGATGCTGCAGAACCAAGCCGCGCAACTGGCTCACTACCGCGAGATCAAGGCGGCGCAGGCAAAGCCGGCGCAGTGAGCTGGTGCCCCGGACAACTCGCCGGATCGATCACCTCATACATAAAAAAGGCCAGCGATGCTGGCCTTTTTTCTTGGTTCGGCGTAGCAAAGGCTCCTCGCTCAGAACGGCATCTTCAGCGTGAAGTCGACCGCCAGCAGTTGCTTGCGGAAAACCTGCTGGATGCGCTTTAGCGCCAGCGCATCGTCGGCTTCGAAGCGCAATACCAGCACCGGCGTGGTGTTGGACGCGCGTACCAGCCCCCACCCATCGGGCCAGTCCGCCCGCAGACCGTCGATGGTGATCAGCGTGGCGTCGCCAAAGCTGGCCTGCTGACGAAACTTATCCATGAAGGTGTAGTGCTCGCCCTCGGCCAGCTCGATCTTCAACTCGGGCGTGGAGACGCTCTTGGGCAGCGTGGCGAAAATCTCTTCCGGCGAGCGCCCCTGCATGTCGCCACCAAGAATTTCCATCAGCCGCGCGGCGGCGTATATGCCGTCGTCGAAACCGTACCAGCGCTCTTTGAAGAAAAAGTGGCCGCTCATCTCACCGGCCAGCTCCGCCCCGGTTTCGCGCATCTTCGACTTGATCAGCGAGTGACCGGTGCGCCACATCAGCGGGCTGCCGCCGGCGTCGAGAATCTGACCTTTCAGATGGCCCGTGCATTTGACGTCGTAGATGACGGTGGCGCCGGGCTGACGCGACAGCACATCGCGCGCGAACAGCATCAGCAGGCGGTCGGGAAAGATGATTTCGCCCGAGCGCGTGACTACACCCAGGCGATCGCCATCGCCGTCGAAGGCGATACCCAGATCCGCACCGGTGCTTTTGACCGAGACGATCAGGTCTTCCAGATTGTGCGGATCGGACGGGTCGGGATGATGGTTGGGGAAGGTGCCGTCGACCTCGCAGTACAGCGGAATCACCTCGCAGCCGACGCCCTCCAGCACCTGCGGCGCCAGCGCTCCGGGAATCCCGTTGCCGCAGTCGACTACGATCTTGAGCAGACGCTCGGCCTGCACGTCGCCGACGATTTTCTCGATGTAATCGGAGGCGACGTCGACCTGGCGCAGCGCGCCCTGGCCATCGCTTTTCAGCGCGCCGGTGGCGATGCGCTGGTAAAGATTCTGGATAGCGTCCTCCGCCAGGGTTTCGCCACCGACCACGATCTTGAAACCGTTGTAGTCTGGCGGATTGTGACTACCGGTCACCGCAACGCCGCAGCCGGTGTTGTAGCGGAAGGCCGCGAAATAGACCACCGGCGTCGGCACCGCCCCGAGGTCGATCACATCGATGCCGGCCGCGCGCAGACCGTCGCACAGCGCACCTGCCAGCTCCGGCCCCGACAAGCGACCGTCGCGGCCAACCACGATTTCGCGCAGGCCTTGCTCGCTCATCAGCGTGCCGATCGACTGGCCGAGCGCATGGGCGACTTCCGCGTTCAAGGTTTTTCCCACCACGCCGCGTACGTCGTAAGCGCGAAAAATACTCGAGTCGAGCTTGACCGTCGGCACGCTGGGCAATGCAGGAGAAGAAGCCGCTGCTGCGTCGCTCGGCGGACTGATTCGCCGGATTCTTTCAGGCACAGGGACATCCTCGGGTTCATCAACGATCAATGGTGCCGTTGGCCGCAGGCGCAGGCGCAACAGGAAAAACGCACCGCCGACGCCGAGCAGGGTGAGTAGCGCGGCCAATGGCCAGACGTGCGGAAGAACAATAAAGGCGTCCGGCAACGCCGCGTTGACGCTGAACGCGCTGCCGGGCACCGGCTTGGCCGACACTTCCGCCACTGCCGAAGCCGCACCGTGTGAAGAAAGGCTCATCTCGCCGTGCTCGTCGTCCTGGCGCAGCTCGAGCCTACCGCCGGCCGGCGATACCGAATCGAACAGCTGCTGCAGCGGCGCAAACGGCAGCTCGACCCACACCCAGGCGAGCGGATCCTGCGGCGCTCCCAGCGGCGTGATCAGGGTGAGATGCCGGTCGCCGTTGCCGGCAGCCACGCTTTGCACCGGCACAGTGCCATCGGCGCCTTTCGCGGCCATCAGCTGCGCCGCCTTGGCATAGCCGAAGTCGTGGTAATTCGCGTGCAGCACCTCGCTGAGATCGCCGCGGTAAAGCTCGACCTTCTTCGCCTGTGGCAACTGCAATTTCAGCGCATCCAGAGTCTTTGCCGGATCGGCCACTGCGGTAGCGGGATCGACGGAATGGACGGCCCTTTGCACCTTGCCACGCTGCGCGGCTATCTCGGCGGCCAGCACCCGCAGCGCCCGATCCTGCGCCGCGTGGACATGGTCGATCGAAGTGGATTCGTCGGCAATCAGATAGGTCTGCCACGCGCAAAACAGGCCCAGCAAAAGCAGCAACGTACCGCCGGCCAGCGGCAGCTGGCGCCGCCAGTCGACCGGCGACTGTCGCGCGCGAACCTTTGCCATGCTTAACGCCATAGTCCATCCCCGGGAGTTCTGGATGCGCGGCCTACCGGCACCGCGTCCAGCCCCATCCTAACGGATACCGGTCGAGCCGAAGCCACCGGCGCCGCGCTCGCTGGCGACAAATTCCGTCACGACGTTCAAGCGCGCCTGCGCTACCGGCACCAGCAGCAGCTGCGCGATGCGGTCGCCGACCTCAATGGTGTACGGCTGCGTGCCGCGGTTCCAGCAGGAAATCATCAGCGGGCCCTGATAGTCCGCATCGATCACGCCGACCAGATTGCCCATCACCAGCCCGTGCTTGTGACCCAGTCCCGAGCGCGGAACGATCAGCGCACACCAGCCCGGATCGCCGATATGGATCGCGATGCCGCTGGGCACCAGCACGCTGTCGCCGGGCGCCAGGGTCTGCGGTTGATCAAGCGCCGCGCGCAAATCCATACCGGCACTGCCGATGGTGGCCGTCTCCGGCAAGGGAATACTTTTGCCAAGACGCGCGTCCAGAATCTTCATCGCGACGTCGATCACCGGGCGACTCATCCGGCGCGGCTCGCGCGATAACGCTGCGCCACCTGGGCAATCAGCTGACGGGCCAGTTCCGGCTTGGCGACCCGCGGCAGATCGATCGATCCGTCGGCCCAATACACGCTCAACGCATTGTCGGCCGCCTCGAAACCCAGGCCTTCACCGACCTGATTGGCGGCAATCATGTCCAGCCCCTTGCGGCTGAGCTTCTGCTGCGCGTAGCTCGCCACATCGTGGGTTTCGGCGGCAAAGCCGACCAGAAACGGATGCGTCGGTTGCGCCGACAGGGTCGCAAGAATGTCCGGGTTTTCGCTGAGCTGCAGCGACAGGCCAGTGCCATCGCATTTCTTCAATTTGTGCACGGAAACCTCGTTCGGACGAAAGTCGCCAACGGCTGCTGCACCGATGTAGATATCCGACTGCTCCGCCGCCGAAAGCACTGCGGCATGCATCTGCGTCGCGCTGCGCACGTCGATGCGGCGCGCCACGCCGGCCGGTGTCGCCAGGCTCACCGGACCGGCGACCAGGGTCACCTGCGCACCGGCCAGCGCGGCCGCCTGCGCCACCGCAAAGCCCATGCGGCCGGAGCTACGGTTGCCGATGAAACGCACCGGATCGATATCTTCGTACGTGGGGCCGGCACTGACAACGACATGCAAACCGGCCAGCGAGCCGTCGCCAAACGACGCAGCCAGGGCGTCCCGCAATTCGTGCGCTTCGAGCATCCGCCCGTTGCCGACGTCGCCGCAGGCCTGGTCGCCCGAGGCGGGGCCGAGCACGTGTACGCCGCGCTGGCGCAATGTGTCGACATTCACCTGCACCGAAGCATGCGCCCACATCTGCTGATTCATCGCCGGCGCGACATACAGCGGCGCGGCGCTGGCCAGGCACAGGGTCGTGAGCAAATCGTCGGCCAGACCGTGCGCCAGCCGCGCGAGGATATCGGCGCTGGCCGGTGCAATCAGAATGCGCTCCGCCCAGCGCGCCAGCTCGATATGGCCCATCGCCGCTTCGGCCTGCGCATCCCACAGGCTCACGCGCACGCTTTGACCCGACAGCGCCTGGAAGGTGGTGGCGCTGACGAAATGCGTGGCGCTTTCGGTCATCACGACGCGCACGTCGGCGTCCAGGTCGCGCAGGCGGCGGACCAGTTCGCAGGACTTGTAAGCGGCGATGCCGCCTGACACTCCCAGCAAGATGCGGCGTTGGGCAAGACTCATGTAAGGCGGGCCTGACAATCGGGCAGACGCGTAGCTTACCGGATTCGTTTGTTTCAGCTGCTGTATCCGCCAGTCACCAGCCGGCATTGTCTTCGCATGAGCATACGAGACTGGCCCGAAGGCGAACGTCCCCGCGAAAAACTACTGGCCCGCGGCAGCGCGGCGCTGTCCGATGCCGAGCTGTTGGCCGTGCTTTTGGGCAGCGGCAGCCGCGGCAAGGACGCTATCGCGCTGGGTCGCGAACTGCTCGACAACGCCGGCAGTCTCGGCGCACTGCTGAGCCGCCCCGAGCGGCAGATCCGCGCGGGAGGACTGGGGCCAGTCAAGCGGGCGCGGATCGTCGCGGCTCTCGAACTGGCGCGGCGCAGTCTGGCCGAGGAATTGCTGCAGCGTCGGAGTCTGGGCAATCCGCGCGACAGCGGAGACTACCTGCGGGCCAAGCTGCGCCATCTGCCTTACGAGGTATTCGGCTGCCTATATCTGGACAACCGCCATCGCGTGCTGGCCTTCGAGGAGCTGTTCCGCGGCACAGTCGATAGCGCCAGCGTGCATCCGCGTGAGGTGGTACGCGCCTGCCTGCAGCACAACGCCTGCGCGGTGATTTTTGCGCACAACCACCCGTCGGGCGAGGCTGAGCCCAGCGCGGCCGATCATGCGATTACACACGAATTGCGTGACGCCCTGCGACTGGTGGGCGTGCGCGTGCTCGATCATCTGGTGATCGGCAGCGGTGATCCGATATCCATGGCGGCGCGCGGCCTACTCTAAGAGCCTGCCGACCCGGCTGCTGCGACCGTCTTTCAGCCCACAAAAAAGCGGCGTGGATCAACCACGCCGCGGCGCCGATTTGACTGTGGGAGAGAGCGGCGTCTCCGATGCCATGTCATGGAGGGGAGTCATGCCAGGCACCGTTGCATCTTGGCTATGCTGCATGACAACCGAATGACTTGCGCGTTTCGAAAGGAGTGCCGCATGTCGCCGAAACTTATACACAAAACGGTGAGAACAGTGCTTGCGAGACGGGTCATGCCGCATCATCGAGATAGATAATTTAAATATTTGAATTTATTGTTTTTTTTATCCAAATATGGCGCCAATGGCTGCCGAACTCCCAACATACCCAGCAGGCTCCAGGTTTTCCCCACAGACTTATCCACAGGCCCTATCGCGGCGGCGCATCACGCGGCTTGCTTGGTCCAACCCCAGGCGCCGCCCTGACTCAGCGGTATTTACTGCCTCCGGCGCAAACCGGTCTGTTAAGATCGGCGGTTCCATCCGCATTCGATCTCACCCGTGAAAGCACAGCTGCGCGAACTGGTTCTGCAGGCGATCAAGTCTTTGCAAAACGACACCATCCTGCCCGCGGACTTGGCCTTGCCCGGTTTTGTGATCGAGCGTGCGCGCAGCCGCGAGCACGGCGATTTCGCCTGCAATATCGCCATGCTGCTGGCCAAGCCGGCGCGGGCCAAGCCGCGTGAGCTGGCCGAAAAGCTGGTCGCCGCACTGCCCCCCAGCGCGCTGGTAGAGAAAGTCGAGATCGCCGGTCCCGGCTTCATCAATTTTTACCTGTCGCCCGGCGCTTATCACGCCGAGGTACGGCAGATCTTCGACCGCGGCGATGCCTACGGCCGCAGCGAAAGCGGCGTCGGCAAGACGGTCGGCGTGGAATTCGTGTCGGCCAACCCGACCGGCCCGCTGCACGTGGGTCACGGCCGCAATGCCGTTATCGGCGACTGCCTGAGCCGGCTGTTCGATGCCACCGGCTGGAACGTGAAGCGCGAGTTTTACTACAACGACGCCGGCGTGCAGATCGCCAACCTGGCTATTTCGGTGCAGGCGCGCGCGCGCGGCATCCTGCCGGACGACAGCGGCTGGCCGGAGAACGGCTACCGCGGCGACTACATCGCCGACGTGGCGCGCGCCTATCTGGATCGCGAGTCGGTCGTTGCCGATGGCGAAACCGTGGTGGGCGAGGGCGATGTCGACAATCTCGATGCGATCCGTCGTTTCGCCGTGGCCAGCCTGCGCCGCGAGCAGGATCTCGACCTGAAGGCGTTCGGCGTCGGCTTCGACGTGTATTTCCTGGAGTCGTCGCTCTACAGCGACGGCAAGGTCGAGGAAACCGTGAAGGGGCTGGTCGACCACGGCCACACCTACGAGAGCGAGGGCGCGCTGTGGCTGCGTACGACCGACTACGGTGACGACAAGGACCGCGTGATGCGCAAGTCCGACGGCACCTACACCTATTTCGTGCCGGACGTGGCTTACCACCTGAGCAAATGGCAGCGAGGCTACGAGAACGCCGTCACCGTGCTCGGCTCGGATCATCACGGCACGCTGGCACGGGTGAAAGCCGGCTTGCAGGCACTCGATGTCGGTATCCCCAAGGATTGGCCGCATTACGTGCTGTACCAGATGATCACCGTGATGCGCGGCGGCGAAGAAGTGAAAATTTCCAAACGTGCCGGCAGCTATCTCACCCTGCGCGACTTGATCGACGAAGCCGGGCGGGACGCCACTCGCTATTTTCTGATCGCACGCAAGACCGACTCGCAGCTGATTTTCGATATCGATCTGGCGCGTTCGCAGAGCAACGACAACCCGGTCTATTACATCCAGTACGCGCACGCCCGCGTGTGCAGCGTGCTGCGCCAGGCGCCTGAAAAGGGTTTCACTGTCGATCTGCAGCAGGGCCTCGCCCATCTGAAACGGCTCGACACCGAGCACGAGCAGATCCTGCTGACCGAGCTGTCGAAGTATCCGGAGCTGGTCGAGGCCGCGGCGGCGAATCTGGAACCGCATATTCTCGCCGCGTGGCTGCGCGAGCTGGCCAACGCGTTTCATACTTACTACAACTCGCACCAGTTCCTGGTCGACGACGACGCGCTGCGTAATGCGCGACTTGCGCTGGTGGTAGCCACCCGGCAAGTCCTGAAGAATGGTCTGGGTTTGTTGGGCCTGAGCGCCCCGGAGAGCATGTAATGGCACCACGCAAGGGCAAAGGCCGGCAGGCCGTGCGTAACAACAGCGGCGGTTTTCCCGGCTGGGGTTACGCCGTCATCGGCATTCTGGTCGGCGCGATCATGATGGCGGTGGTCATGCGCGGCTCGCTGTTCGACAGTCTGCATAAACCCGACGGCCCGCAGGCCAACCCGCAGGCCACCGCCGAAAGCGGCAGCGATCCGGGCGTAGCGCAGCCACCGCCGGCCGAATCGGCGCCGAAGAAACCGCAGTTCGATTTCTATTCCGTACTGTCGGAAAAAGAAGTGCGCATTCCCGATGCGGTGATCAGCGCACAGGCGCGCGCCGAACAGCAGAAGCAGGCGGCCGCCCAGCCGGTGGCAGCGCCGCCAACCGCTTCCACGCCGTCGACGCCGACCAACACTGCACCGCCGGCAGTCAAGGAGAGCATTACCGCGGCGCCGGCTGCGGCACCCGCGAGTCCTGCCGCTGGTAGCGGCTATCTGCTGCAGGTCGGCGCGTTCCCGAATCCGTCCGATGCGGAAACGCTGAAGGCGAAACTGGCGATGCAAGGATTCATAGCCTCGGTGCAATCCGTCAACGTGGGTGGGCAGGCCTATCACCGCGTGCGCCTGGGGCCGTTCCGCTCGGCGACCGACCTGGAGTCGACCAAGCAGCGGCTGGCCAGCGCCGGCATCAATGCGATTGCCTTGAAAGAAGGCAAGTAAGGCGCTTCGAACTAGGCGTGGCTTATGCCCAAACGGCATAAGCCACGCCTTTTTTATTTGGACGGCCAAAAGCACACAAAGCACGCAAACGGTTATGCTCGGCGTTCGTACCCGTCACGGATCGCGTCCATGAAACGTCTGCTATTGCTGCTTACCCTGCTGGTCGGTGCCCAGGTCGCTGCCGCCGAACTTCCTTACAACACCTCGGCCGATGCCAACGCGGATATCGCCCATGCGCTGGCGCAAGCCAAAGCCAAGCGCACGCCGGTGCTGTTGATCTTCGGCGCCAACTGGTGTGAAGACTGCCGCTCGCTGAACCGTGCGCTCAATACCGAAAAAAATGCGGCGCTGATCCATCAGCAGTTCCAGGTCGTGAAGATCGACGTGGGCAACTTCGACCACAACCTCGATATCACCAAGCGCTACGACGATCCGACCAAGAACGGCATTCCGGCGGCGGTGATCGTGTCGCCGGACGACAAGATTCTTTACTCGACCAAGGCCGGCGAGCTGTCCAACGCCCGCCGCATGAATGACGATGGCGTCTACGGTTTCTTCAAGCAGGCGATCGCCTCGTCGCAATCCAAGGCGAAATAAAGCCGCCGAAGATCGGCCAACGCAAAAGCCGGGCGGCGCGAACCGCTCAGCTTTTGCGCTTCAGGCGGATCAAGGCTGAAATGTCGTCATCGCCATAACCCTGGCTCATCAGCTCCGCGTAATCGGCAAGCGATTGCTTGATGACCCGCGTGTCGGTACCGGCCTGCTCGGCGATACCGCGCACGATGACCAAGTCCTTGTGCAGCAACGCCAACTTGAAGCCCACGCTGAATTCGTCGCGCAACATGGTCGCGCCGCGCTTTTCCAGAAACCAGTTGCCCGCCGCACCCGCGCCGAGCGTGGGGATCAGGCGCTCCGGATCGAGGCCCAGCGCCTCGCCCAAGGCAAGTCCGGAACACACGGCCTGCGCGATGCCGGCCACCAGTACCTGATTGACCGCCTTGGTCGCCTGACCCGCGCCGACCGCGCCGAGATGGGTCACCTTCAAGGCATAGGCCTCCAGCACGGCGCGCGCGCGCTCCAGCACGTCCGCTTCGCCGCCCACCATCACCGACAGCTTGCCGTTCTTCGCACCTTCCACCCCGCCAGACACCGGCGCATCGAGAAAGTGCGCGCCTACCTCGCCGAGCCGCAGCGCGGCGCGGCGCGCCGTGTCCGGCGCCACGGTGGAATGATCAATGACGATGGCACCGGGCTTCAGGTGCGGCGCCAACGCCTCGACCGTGGAAAGCACGTCGGCATCCGCCGTGACGCACAGCGCGATCACGTCACACTGCGCCGCCAGTTCAGCCAGTGTCTCCGGTGCGCTCACGCCGAGTTTTTCCGCCAGTGCCGCTGCCTTCGCTTGCGTGCGATTGGCTACCGCGACCAGCAGGCCGCGTTCGTGAAGGTGGGTCGCCATTGGCGCACCCATTGCGCCCAAACCGATGAAACCTGTCTTGATACTCATATGTATTCCTTGCGGATAGTCGATTCTTGCCGCGGCACCACCGGTACAGCACTGGCGCACTCGCAAGAGTGCACCGAGTCGAGCGCAGCGGCTATTGCATATGCCAGCCGTGGGTCACCACGATGGATTGTCCGGTCAACGCCGCCGACGGAAACGTCGCCAAATAGAGCGCCGTCTGCGCGATGTCTTCAACGGTGGTGAATTCGCCGTCCACCGTATCCTTCAGCATCACGTCCTTGACCACGGCGTCCTCGCTGATGCCCAGCGCACGGGACTGCTCCGGAATCTGCCGCTCCACCAGCGGCGTGCGCACAAAGCCCGGGCAGATGACGTGCGAGCGCACGCCATGCGCGGCACCTTCCTTGGCCAACGTGCGTGCCAGGCCGAGCAGGCCGTGCTTGGCGGTGACGTAAGCCGACTTCAGCTTCGACGCCTCGTGCGAATGGACCGATCCCATGTAGATGACGATCCCGCCATGGCTACGCCCTTCGGCATTTTCCCGATACATGTACTGCAACGCGGCCTTGGTGGTGAGAAAGGCGCCGTCGAGATGAATGGCCAGCATCTTCTTCCAGTCAGCAAACGCGAACTGGTCGATCGGATTGACGATCTGCACGCCGGCGTTCGAGATCAGGACGTCCAGACGTCCGAACGCCTTGATCACGGTGTCGGTGCCCGCGTCGACCGCTGCTTCGTCGGTGACGTCCATCGCGATGCCGACAGCCCGGCCGCCGCTCGCATTGATCGCCGCGGCGACCGCGTCGGCGGCGCACCGATCGATATCGGCGATCGCCACGCTGGCGCCGTGCTGGGCGTACAGCTCGGCGATGGCCTTGCCGATACCGCTGGCGGCACCGGTGATCAACGCGACCTTGCCATCCAGACGTGCCATCAGTGATTCCTCGATTGATGTCGTAAAGCCATGATCGGGCGGAAAGGCTTCAGCGCCCTTCTTCGGCCAGATAGGTATACGCCGTAAGACCGCCGTCGAGCGTGGTGTAAAGCTGGTCGGCCAGTGTGCCGGTGACGCCAGCGGCAGCGATGCGATCACGATAGCTCTGCCGCAGCGCGGCCAGGTCGTAGCCGACGTAGTCGAGCATCAGATCAGTCGTATCACCGCTGCGCTTGTGCGCAAACACGTAGCCGTCGCCATCGACGCGCACGTTGACGGCATCGGTGTCGCCGAACAAGTTGTGGATGTCGCCCAACGTTTCCTGATAGGCACCCACCATGAAAATGCCGAGCCGGTAGCTCTCGCCTTCGTTCAGCGCATGCAGCGGCAGACTCACGTCGACGCCCTCGGCATCGACGTAATGATCGATGCGGCCGTCCGAATCGCAAGTCAGGTCGACGATCACGCCGCGGCGCGTGGGCCGTTCGTCGAGCCGGGCGATCGGTGCGATCGGAAAGATTTGTCCGATCGCCCAGATGTCCGGCACCGATTCGAACACCGAGAAATTGACGAAGTACTTGTCGACCAGCTTCTCGTCCAGCTCGTCCAGCGCCTGCCGGTGCGATCGCTCGGCGGGCAGCAGCCGCGTGCGCACAGCATTGGCGATGGCGTAGTACATCTCGTCCAGCCGCGCGCGATCGGTCAGCGTGAGCTGGCCCAGCGCATACAAGGTCTGGCCCTCGGCGAGGTGATGCTGGGCCTCGTGGAACAGCTCCAGCGGCGGACGGCGGTCGATCTCCTCGTGGGTTTCGCGCAAGCGCCGCAGCACCGCCGCCTCGGCCGCGTCCGGTGGCGGAATCGCGCCGGTCGGCACTTCTTCCACTTCGGTGACATTGACCACCATCACGGCATGGTGCGCAGTCATGGCGCGGCCCGCTTCGGTGAGGATGTGCGGCGCGCTCAGCCCTTCGGCTTCCACCGCCTCGGCCAGCGACTGCACGATCGTCGACGCGTACTGCTCGATCGAATAGTTGATCGAGTTGTGGCTGCGCGAGCGCGTGCCTTCGTAGTCCACACCGAGGCCGCCGCCGACGTCGACGATCTCCAGCGGCACACCCATGCGGGTCAGCTCGACGAAGTAACGCGTCGCCTCGCGCATGCCGTTGGCGATGTCGCGCACATTGGAAATCTGCGAACCCATGTGAAAGTGCTGCAGCTTCAGCGTGTGCTTAAGGCCGGCGGCATCGAGCCGCCGGGTCAGCGTGAGCACCTGATCGGGCGACAGGCCGAACTTGCCCTTGTCGCCACCGGTGTTCTGCCATTTACCGGCGCCGATGGAGGCCAGCCGCACGCGCACGCCGAGCAGGGGCTCGACGTCTAGCGCGCTGGCTTCGGCAAACACGTGCTCGAGCTCGGACAGCTTCTCGATCACGATGTGCACGCGCAGCCCCAGCTTCAGCCCGATCAACGCCAGACGCACATATTCGCGGTCCTTGTAGCCGTTGCAGATCACGATGGAACCGGGGCGCGCCATCGCCAGCACGGCCATCAGCTCGGGCTTGGAACCGGCCTCCAGGCCGAAACCATGCGTGCCCGCGGCCACCAGCTCGCCGGCCACACCGCGCTGCTGGTTGACCTTGATCGGGTAGATAGCCGTATAGCCGCCCGAATAATTCCATTCGCCGATCGCCTTGGCGAAGGCGTCCTGCAACTTGGACAGGCGATCGGCGAGAATGTCGGGAAAACGCACCAGCAGCGGCAGGCGCAGACCTTCGTCGCGCGCACGCGCCACGATGCCGGGCAAGGACAGGGCGGGACCCGTCGGGCCTCGCGGGCGAATGACGATGTCGCCGCCGGCATCCGCATCGACATAGCCATCACCCCAGTGCGCCATCGCGTAGGTGTCGCGGGCGACGTCGGTGCTCCAATCGGGTGTATTCCAATCGGATGTGTTCCACTGCTTCGCCATCGGCGAATCTCCTCAAGTGACCAGATCTGGACGGCCGCAGGCCCTGCATCAACGGCATGTAGCCCACGAATGCGTCGCAGCGGCGAGCCTTGACGGTATCGCCCGTTGGCCGGCCGCCGGCTCGCGGCGGCACGTCAGCGGGCACGAAGTTCGACCGGCCGGAAGCCTCGCACGCCGCGGGGCCGGTCGAACTTGCCGGCCGCGCGACGCGCTGCGCCGCCGACCGAACCGCTATTGTAATGGTCGCCTGTGACGATATGCGTATGGCCGTTGAACTGCGCCTTTGCGCCGCGCTTCTTTAGGATGCCGTTTCAGCAGTTACAATGGCCGGCCCCATTCTCCCTTGCACGTCAGGAACTCCCGCCATGTCGCAGCAGCACACGCCGAATGAAGTCCGCTGGTTCACCGAAGCCCACCAGGCCTCCGGCTCCTCCATCGGTTTTCGCACCGAGCAGCAGCTGCACGCCGAGAAAACGCCGTTCCAGACCATCGAGATCTACAAGACCACCGACTGGGGCAACCTGATGGTGATCGACGGCTGCGTCATGCTGACCACGCGCGACAATTTTCTCTACCACGAGATGATGACCCACCCGGCGCTGTTCACCCATGCGCGCGCCAAGCGCGTGGTGATCATCGGGGGCGGCGACTGCGGCACGCTACGCGAGGTGCTCAAGCACGAGGAAGTGGAAAAAGCCACGCAGGTGGAAATCGACGAGCGCGTGACGCGGCTGGCCGAGGAATATTTCCCTGAGCTGTGCGACAGCAACCACGATCCGCGCGCCGAGCTGCTGTTTATCGACGGCATCAAGTATATGGCCGACGCCGAGCCGGAATCGCTGGACCTGATCATCGTCGATTCGACCGATCCGGTCGGACCGGCCGAAGGCCTGTTCAATGCCGCTTTCTACACCAGCTGCTACAAGGCGCTGCGCCACGGCGGCATCCTGGTACAGCAGAGCGAATCGCCGCTGGTCCATCTGGACCTGATCAAATCGATGCGCTCGGCCATGCGCGCCTCGGGTTTCTCTGCCGTGCGCACGCTGCCGTTTCCGCAGCCGTGCTACCCCACCGGTTGGTGGAGCTGCACGATGGTGCGCAAGGGCGGCGACCTGTCCGGTTTCCGCGAACGCGGCGCGCTGAGCAAAAATTTCCCCACCCGCTACTACAACGCCGACATTCACAAGGCCGCGCTGGCGCAGCCGGAATTCATGCGCGAGGCGCTGGGCGAGTAATCCGGCCGGAGCCCTGTCTGCGGCGGAGCACGCCGCGCGTCGGGGGGTGGCCCGAGCGTCGGCTAGAACAGCTTGCTGCGTACCTTGGGCAGCAGCACCAGCAGCAGCGTAGCGATCGGCCCGAACAACAGCGACAGCAAGAACCACAGCAGGCCGCTGCGGTTCTTGCCCTGCGCCAGCGCCGCGTTGACCAGCGCCAGCGTGCCCCAGCCCGCAAACCACGGTGCGCCTGTAGCGAAGGTTAAATAATGATCCAATGCGTTCTCCCAACCAGTTCGGGCCCGTCGCGGTGGCGCGCCAGCTGCCCATGAGTTCCACAAGCCATGCATATGGAGAGTCCTATCCTAACAAGCATCGCGGCGGCTGCCCGTCCGCCGGGGTGATTGGATCAGCCCGGCTTAATCGGCGCAGGGTATGCTGACCGCTTTAATCTGTAGACGGAAACCGATGATGCGTGGACTGCACCGCCTTGCCCTGACCTGCGCCCTGTCGCTCGCCTTCGCGCCTGCATTTGCCGCCGACGCCGCCAAGCCCGCGGATCCCGCGGTCGCCGCACCCTCGCGCGACAAGGCGTTGCTGGCCTACCAGCATGATCTGGTCAGCGTACTGGCGCCACGCGCCGACGCCATGCCGCTGCTGGCCGCCGCCATCCTGTCGCGGCCCTTGACCGACCTGCCCAAGTTCAACAATTTCCACGGGCTGATCGACCGCGCGGCGCAGGCCGATGGCGCCGCCGATATCGCGGCGGCCATCAGCTGGACGCGGCTGGCCGATTGCGACAGCAAGGCAGATGCCTGCCCCAATGCATCGGCGCTCGAACAGCTCACCACGCAGGCGCCGGACAACGCCGCCGTGTGGCTGCTCAAGATCGGCGAAGACACCCGCAATATGAAGCAGGACGCGGCGCGCGCCGATCTGGCCAAGGCGGCCAACGCCAAGCTGTATGAGGATTACGCCGGCACCAGCCTGAAGGCGCTGGCCAACTCGGTGGGCATACTGCCGCCGCCGGCCGATACGTACGACAGCGCCAACGCCAGCGGTGCGGCCGGGGTGCAGGTCGTGCTCGTCTACGGCCTGGCCAACGCGCAGCCGCAGCCCGTGCTGCAGGTGACCGCCAAGCTGTGCGAGAGCGCCGCCGGCGATGCATCCATCAAGGCCGACTGTCTGAAACTGGGCAAGGTGCTCGAGTGGGGTTCCAGCCCGCTGGGTCGTTCGCTCGGGCTGCATCTGCGCGAAGTGCTGGCCGACGATCCGGCGCAGCAGGAAGATGCCAAGCACGCGCGCCTGAGCCTGATCTGGCAGGTGCAGAGCTTCAGCCGTCTGCTCGGTCGCGCGCAGAATGACGCCGCTGTCGCGCAGCATCTGGTGACCATCGCCCGCCGCGGCGGCACCGAAATGAGCTTGCTGCTGACCGCCCTGCGCGACAACAACATCCCGACCGAAGCGCCGGCCGACTGGAAGCCGCCGTCCGCGTCACAGCCGCAGGGCTGATCTCGTCGCAGCGCAGCTTTGCGCCGCATCCGCAGCCGTGTAGGCTTGGGCCACCTTCCGCGGCAGGGGTGAGTCGATGCTTACGACGCTGGTGGCAAGCAGCAAAGGTGGATGCGGCAAGAGCACGCTGGTAACCCAGCTGGCCTCGCACTGGGCGCAGGCGGGTCAGCATACCGCCATCATCGATGCCGACCGCCAGGGCTCCAGCTTTCGTTGGGCGGCCCTGCGGCCGGACAATGTACCCGGCGTACTGGCGCTCGAAGGCGGCAAGAAAGCCCTGCAGAAGGTGCCTGCCGACACGCAGCAGCTGTTGATCGACACACCGGCCGGCGTGGGTGAACGCGAGCTTGAGCCCTACATCGAATCGGCCGACGTGCTGCTGGTGCCGGTACTGCCGTCCTCGTTCGATCTGCACGCCACGCTCGGTTTCATCGAAGAGCTGCAGAAGATCAACCGCATTCGCCGCGGCAAACTGCCAGTCGCGCTGGTCGCCAACCGGCTCAAGCCATGGACCCATGCCAGCCAAGACGCGGTCGCCCAGCTCGCCGAGCAATCTCCCTTTCCGATCGCCGCACAGCTGCGCGACAGTCAGGCCTATGTGCTGCTGAGCGCGCTGGGCAAGGGCATCTTCGATTACCAGTCCGAGCAGGTGCGCAACCACCAGCAGGATTGGAAAGCCCTGCTGCGCTGGATCAAGCGCCAGCAGTGAAAGTCCATCCAGCAATCTCGCCTTCCGCTGCCTGCATCGATACTCGGGGCAGCTCGCGCGCTATCACCTGACGGAGTCCACCATGCAAGAACTCATTCTGCTGCGACATGCCGAGGCCGTACCCATAGACAAGGCCGGTGACGACCAGCAACGCTCGCTCAGCGCGCGCGGCGAACAGGAAGCCCAGGCCGCCGGGCGCTGGCTGGCTGGACACGGCGCCCACCCCGACCGCGTGCTGTGTTCGCCCAGCCGCCGCACCGACGAAACCGCCCGGCTTGCACTGGCCGCCATCAATAACGCGCCCGCACCGCAGCTGGCCAGCGAAATCTATGACGCCTCTCCCGGCGAACTGCTGGCCCTGCTGGACCAGCACGGCGACGCCGACACCGTGATGCTGGTGGGCCACAACCCAGGCATCGAACGGCTGGTGGCGCTGCTGGTCGAGGGCCGCTCCGACGAATACCGCGGCATGCCGCCGGGCGCTCTGGCCGTGCTGCATCTGAATGGCGCGCTGGAGCCGGGCAACGCCAGGCTGGATGCTTTCTGGTCGCCGTGACTCAGCCTGTTGCCACCGCGTCGCTGCTGGCGTCGCTGCTTTTCGCCGCGCTGGTGCTGGCAGCGCCGACGGCGCGCGCGATGGATTACCGCATCAACTCAGCCCGCTCGGACGCTGAGTTCGGCGTCCGACTGCTGTGGCTGAAAACCATCACCGGACGCTTCACCCAGATCGCCGGTGAGGTAAAGCTCGACGATCACGGCCTGGCCACGGTCGATGCCCGCATCACCGCCAGCAGCATCCAGATGGCCTCCGACCGGCTGCGCCGCTGGGTGATGGCGCCGGATTTTTTCGACGCCCTGCAGTACCCCACGATCCGTTTTCTGTCGCAGCCGATCACCTTCAGCATGCTTACCACTGGCGGCGTGCTGCAGGGCCAGCTGACCCTGCGCGGCGTCACCCAGCCGATGCGCTTTGAACTGCTGCCCGCCCATTGCACGCCAAGCGTACGGCAGACCTGCCTGATCGAAGCGCGTGGTTCGCTGTCGCGCACCGCCTTCGGCATGGCCTCGCATCGAACCGCGCTCTCTGACCAGGTGCAGTTGGGCCTGCTGATCGCGCTGGAACATACGCCGAACTGACACCGACAACCCGTATCATGCGGGCACATGTCTCCGCGCTCGATCTTTCTCCCGGCTCTGTTCGCTGCAGCCCTGCTGCAGGGCTGTGTCGCGTCGAAAACGCAGATCCGCCGTGCCGATGCGGTCGTCGCCGCCACCGTCGACACGCGCACGAGCTGCGATCGTCCGGACCATTGCGCCGCGGCGTCGCCGCTGCTGGACGCCGCGACCGATGCCGTCGCCGCATCCACACTGCAGCGGCCCGTGCATATCGTCAGCCTGCTCAACGACAGCGAGGCCGCCATGGTGGCGCGGCTCAGCCTGATCCGCGGCGCCCGCCACTCGATCGACGTGCAGACGTATATCTGGGAGCAGGACGATGTCGGCCAGCTGGTGCTCGACGAGCTGGTACAGGCGGCGCGGCGCGGCGTGCAGGTGCGCATACTGGCCGATCAGCTTTCCTCGTTCGACGACATGGCCGTGCTCAACCGGCTGGCGCGGGTCAGCCCCCATTTGCAGGTGCGGCTGTACAACCCGACATTCCACGACGCGCATACCTCGCCGCTGCAATGGGCTGCGGGTATCGCCTGCTGCTTCTTCAAGTTCAACCAGCGCATGCACAACAAGGTGCTGCTGGTCGACGACAGCGCCGGCATTACCGGCGGGCGCAATTACGAAAATCGCTACTTCGACTGGGACGACGACTTCGACTACGTCGACCGCGACGTACTGGTCGGTGGACCGGCTGCCAAGGCCATGGCCGACAGTTTCTTGCTGTTCTGGAACCATCGCCGCTCGGTGCCGTTGACCCATCTGCGCGACGTCAATCGCTATATCGTGGCGCATCCGGCTGCGCCGGAGTGGCCCGCGCCGACCTTCGCGCATCCGCAACGCGCCTATCGAGCCCAGCAGGAAGCCAGTGATCCCGACTGGCTGCGTGCGCACGTGCTGGCCGACAGCATCCGCACCGGCAACGTGGAATTCTTCAGCGATATGCCGGCCAAGACCGACAAGCCGAACAAGAAGAGCGCGCGCGAGTTCACCCGCCACGTGATGCAGATGGTGGCCAGCGCCAAAAGCGAAGTGGTTCTGCAGACGCCGTACTTGGTGATGAGCCGCCGCGCGCGCAAGATTTTCGACAAACTGCACCAGCAGACGCCGCCTCCACGCATTATTGTCGCGACCAACTCACTGGCCTCGACCGACGCCTTCGCGGTGTATGCGCTCTCCTACAAACACCGCAAACGCTATCTGAAAGACTACGGTTTCGAGATCTACGAGCTGAAGCCGCACGCGCCGGGGCCGGCCGAAGCCAATGCCTATGCCAGCATGGAATCGACCAGTGAAAGTGCGCCGCCGATGGACAGCGGCGAAACGACCGGCGGCACCGGCACCGCCAATGCCGATGGCCAGACCGGCAGCGAAGGCGCTCCCAGAGACGGCGGCGGCAAAAGCAAAAGCAACGAAGCCTCGCGCCATTTTGTGGACACTGAGAACCGCGGACTGCTGGGCAGCCATGGCAGCAGTCGGCGTCCGGCCCCGCTGATCAGCGGCGGCCGCCGCTTTGGCCTGCATGCCAAGTCGATCGTGATCGACGACGGCATCGCCATGGTCGGCTCGCACAATTTCGACCCGCGCTCGGATCACTACAATACCGAGGCCGGCGTGATCATCTACGACCAGCGTTTCGCCACGCAGCTGCGCCAGAGCATTCTGCGCGACACGCAGCCGGAGAACGCATGGGTCATCGGGCCGCGGCGCACGGGCGTACCGGTACTGACGGATATCAACAACGCCATCGGCAGCGTCTCCGAACAGCTGCCGCTGTTCGACCTGTGGCCGTTCCGCTACGCGACCAGCTATCAGCTCAAGCCTGGCTGCCAGCCGATGCGCGTCAGCGACCCGGGCTTCTTCGCCTGCTACGAGCCGGTGGGCGATTTCCCCGACGTGGCGGTCTCGCCGAAAATGTTCTTCACCCTGATCATTACCGCGTTCGGCGCCGGCGTGTCGGGCATCCTCTAGGCGCCTGTTCACGCTCTGCCCTTGCCTCGCGTCCGCGCGGTTCAGCGCAGGCTGGCGACTGGATCGTCGTGCGAGGAAAAGCGCATCGGCAAGTCTGCACTCAGGCCATCGGGATGATCCGGCGGCACGGCAAAACGCCAGCCGCGGACGCTGCGCAGGGCGTGCGCATCAAGCACTGTATCCCCGCTCGACTCGAGCACGCTGGCCGCCGTGACGCGGCCGCTGCCATCGATGCTGATGTGCATGATCACACGGCCGTCCAGATGACCACGCAGCCTGTCGTAGGCCACATCGCGATTCACCGGCATGTCCAGCGGCACCAGCTCCGGCGGCAGCGCGGCAGGCGCTTCGGTGCTTTGGCCGGCGATATGGCTATCGATGGGCGGCTGCCGCGGCCGATGGCTTCGTATCGATAGCGGTGCCGGCGGGTGTGAGGTCGCTGGCCGTGCAGCGGCGAAATGATTGGAGGAGCCATGCCGCTTCAGCGGCATGGCCAGCGGTTCGTCGGCGCTGCGCTGACTGAGCCAGTGCGTGCCGGCCACACCGACCGCCAGTGCCAGCAGGCTAAGGACGACAGTGGTGCGCAGGCGCAACATGGGGTGAGCCGCTTACGGCCGTTCGAGTATCGCCGTGACGCCCATGCCGCCGGCGGTGCAGATCGAAATCAAACCGCGGCCGCGGCCTTTGCGTTCGAGCAACTTGGCCAACGTCGCCACCACGCGCGCGCCCGTCGCGGCGAATGGATGACCGACGGCGAGGCTGGAACCGTGCACATTGAGCTTGGCCGGATCGATGCTGCCCAACGGCGCGTCGAGCCCGAGCCGATTCTTGCAGTAGTCGGCGCTTTCCCACGCGCGCAGCGTGCACAGCACCTGCGCGGCGAAGGCCTCGTGGATTTCGTAGTAATCGAAATCCTGCAGGGTCAGGCCGTGGCGCGCCAGCATGCGCGGTACCGCGACGGTCGGCGCCATCAGCAGGCCTTCGCCGTGGACGAAATCCACCGCGGAAACTTCCGCGTCCAGTAAATAGGCCTGAATGCTGAGGCCGCGTTTGGCCGCCCACTCGTCGCTGCCCAACAGCACGACCGCGGCGCCGTCGGAGAGGCCGGTGGAATTGGCCGCGGTCAGTGTGCCCTGGCCCGAGGTCTTGTCGAACGCCGGCTTGAGCGACGCCAGCTTCTCCATGGTCGAGTCGGGGCGCAGGAAACCGTCGCGCTTGAGCCCGCGGAACGGCACCAGCAGATCGTCGAAGAAGCCCGACTCGTACGCGGCGGCCAGCTTGCGGTGGCTGTCCAGCGCCAGCTGATCCTGCTCGACCCGGCCGATATGCCATTCCTTGGCCATCAGCTCGCAGTGATCGCCCATCGATTTACCGGTCCGCGGCTCGGCCACGCCGGGGAAGGAAGGCTTCAATTCGCTCAGCGAGAATCCACGGGTCGCCGCCTTGAACTTGTCCATCGGCGTCTTGGCGCGATTGACGGCCAGCAGCCGCTTGCGCAGCCGCGCGCCATACACGATGGGAACGTCGCTGGTGGTATCCGAACCGCCGGCGATGCCGGCTTCGATCTGGCCGGCGGCGATCTTGTTGGCGATGATGATGGCATTGTCCAACGAGGTGCCGCAGGCCCGCGCCGTGGTAATGCCAGGCGTAGTCGGCGCCAGGCCGGAGCTCAGCAGCGCCTCGCGCGCCAGGTTCCATTCGGACGAATGCTTGATCACCGCGCCCATCGCCACTTCGCCGAGTTCCACACCGTGCAGCCCGAACCGTTCAACCAGGGCTCCGAGCACCTTCACCGACATGCCGAAGTTGCCGACGTCGGCGTAGGCGGTGTTGTTGCGGCAGAACGGGATGCGGACACCGCCGATCACCCCCACGCGTTTTTGCGTTTTTTCCATGGTCAGAACAGTCCGGAACTCAAGGCCTCCAAGGCTAACCCGCGATGCCGTGCGGCGAAAGCCCAAAACGCTGAATGGTACGATTCGCCTCTTGTTCGTACGTTTTGGAGCTGCTTTCGTGGAAGCGCAAACGCTGCTCGCCCTGCCGGTGGTACTGGCACTGGAGTTGGCCGAAGGCCAGCCGGTGCCGCGCCTGACCTTCAACCGCGACGAAGCGGCGGAGCTGGCGCAGTTCGTGGCGGCCGATCTGCACGCGCTGGTGCCGCCGGTTAACCGGGCGCGGCTGGCACTGGCCGGCGCGCTATTCGATCAGGTCGAACTGCTGCGGCCGGGCTTTCCGGTGTGGTCGACGCTGGACGAACTGGCCCGGCGCGTGCCGCGCGGACATATCGAGAATGTGGTCGCCTTCGGCAGCCACGATGGCCATATGCCGGCACAGCCGCTGGAACCGTCACCGACGTTTGCCGACGGCCCGATGCGCCTGCTGCCACTGAGCCTGCTGGCGCCCGAGACGCTGGCCGAGGAGCTGTCGGAACAGCTGGAAGTGCAGCTGGTCGGCCGCGGCGAAGCCGGAACGCTGACCGCCGACTGGTTGATGCGTACGCTCGGCATCCGGCTGGAGCACGTGCGCTATCTCAGCCGCAACGACCTCCTGGCGCTGACCTGCGTGCAGTACGAGCACGTCAACCTTGCGGCGCTGTGGTCCTTGCTGGAAGCCGCGCTGCTGACGCCGTACCGCGAAGAGTCCGCGATAACCGCGCGTGGCCTGGCGCTGCAGTATGCCGAAGGCAAGGTGTTCGCTCAGTCGCCGTCGCAGTGGCTGATCGAGCAGCCGACCAAGGACAACGACGACCACGCTGCGCGCCGCCACGCGCTCGCCGGCATCGTCTTCGAGTTGCGCCAATACGCCGCGCTGCTCGACGCCCATCGGCTGCCGCTGCGGCTGCGCCCAAGCGCCGACCGCACTGTCGAAGCCAGTGCCGGTTATCTGCTCGAAACGCTGGCGGCGGTGGACGATACAAGCGAACCGCCGACATTGTTCGCGCACGAGGCGCCCGGCCTGGGCGTGGTCGCCCTCACCGTGGTGCAGCGCGGTGAGGGCGGCCGCGCCCGCGCGCTGGCGCACGCTTATCCGCTGCAGCCGCAGGCGCTGAACCCGTTGTTGAACCTGCTGGCCGAGCGCTACGGCACCACGGCGGAGCAGCGCGCCCACGGGCCGATCACGCTCGATCCGCGGGGCGCCCTGAGCGCGCCGGCCACGACCCTCCACTGAGGCGACAGGCCGCTGTGAAACGGCAGCTGGCCGGCGCATGATGGCGGCAAACCGGGGGACGGAACGACCATGCAGCCGAAAGAGCCTGCCGAGGTGTCGCCATCACTTGAAACCCAGGCGCAGGAATGGTCCGCGCGGATGCTGCGTGGCGCGCCCGCACTGCTCTCTTACATCGACACGTCGCGGTGCTTTGTCTACGCCAACGAAACCCATCGCACCTGGCTGGGCGTCGACCCCGCACAGCTGATCGGCCGCACCCTGATCGAGGTCGGTGGCCGGCGCAATTATCTGAATATGGGTCCGCCCCTGGAGCGTGCGTTTGCCGGGCAGATGGCCAGCTACGAGGGCGAGGCGTTCGGCGGCAACCAGAGTCGCTATGTGCACGGCAATTTTCAGCCGGACGTCGATGAGAGCGGCGCCGTGCGTGGCGTGTTCACGGCGTTCGTCGACATCACCGAGCGGCGCACGCTGGAGCTCAAGCTGCAAGAGAGCGAGCAGCGTTTCTTCGGCGCGTTTCAGCACGCCGCGATCGGCATGGCCCTGATCCATCCGGACGGCCGCTTCCTGCGCGTCAATACCGCGGTGTGCCAGATGCTCGGCTATCGCGAGGACGAGCTGCTGGCGCTGGACATCACCGCCATCACCCATCCGGACGATCTCGACACCGACGTGGAACTGCTCGGCCAGCTGCTGTCCGGCCAGCGCGACTCCTATCAACTGGAGAAGCGCAACTTCCACAAGGACGGCCACGCAGTGCACCTGCAGCTGAGCGTGTCGGTAGTACGCGACGAGCATCGGCAGCCGCGCTATTTCGTGTCGCAGGCGCAGGACATCAGCCAGCGCAAGGCGTTCGAGGAGGCGCTCCACCGCGAGCGCGAGCTGGCCGAAGTGACGCTGCGCTCGATCGGCGATGCGGTGATCACCACCGATACCGAACTGCGCGTGACCTCGCTCAACCCGATCGCCGAAGCGATGACCGGCTGGACCAGTGCCGAGGCGCAGGGCCGTCCGATCGAGGAAATTTTCCAGCTGTTCGACGCGCAGACCGGCCAGGCCGTGGCCAATCCGCTGCGCGCTGCCATGGAACGCAACATCATCGCCGATCTGGTCGGCAGGATCCTGCTGCGCCACCGACACGGTTTCGACACCCCGGTCGAAGATTCCTCCGCGCCCATCCACGATCATGCCGGCAACGTGATCGGCGGCGTGCTGGTGTTCCACGACGTCAGCGAGAACCGCGCGCTGGCGCTGAAGATGATCCATTTGACCCAGCACGACACGCTCACCGGCCTACCCAATCGCAGCCAGCTGCATGCGCATATCGCGCACGCGCTGGTCACGGCGACGCGGCGCCAGCAGCGCGCCGCGGTGCTGTATCTGGATGTCGATCGCTTCAAGCAGATCAACGAGCTGTATGGCCACGCCGACGGCGATCGCGCGCTGCGCGCGCTCAGCGCCCAACTGCGCAAGGGCCTGCCCAACGGCGAGCTGATCAGCCGCTTCGGCGACGACGAATTCGTGGTGATGCTGCCGCATCTTGGCAGCGCGGGCGAGGTGGCCAGCCGCTGCCAGATTTTGATTGCCTACTGCCAGGAAACCCGCGTGCCGGACATCCCCGAACTGGCGCTGCGCGTGAGCATGGGCATCAGCCTTTTTCCGGACGACGCGACCGAGGCCGAAACCCTGGTGCAGCAGGCGGAAACCGCGATGTATGCGGCCAAGGCGCAGGGCCAGCACGGCTACCGTTTTTTCACCGCGTCGATGAGCGAGCGCACCCAGGCAAGGCGCAAGATCGAAACCGCGCTGCGCCACATGCTGGCGCGACAGGAACTGGCGCTGCACTACCAGCCCAAGGTCGATGCCCAAAGCGGGCGCATCGTCGGTGCCGAAGCGCTGCTGCGGCTGCTGGTCGACGGCCGCCAGCTGTACGCGCCGGACCAGTTCATTCCGGTCGCCGAGGACACCGGCCTGATCATGCCGATCGGCGCCTGGGTACTGCGCGAAGCCTGCCAGCAGGCCAAGCGCTGGCGCGACATCGGGATCGATCTGCCGGTGTCCGTCAACGTCTCGCCGCTGCAGTTTCAGCACGCCGATTTTTACGCCTGGCTGGACGCCGTACTGGACGAAAGCGGGCTGGAGCCCGGTCAGCTCGAGCTCGAGCTGACCGAGCGCATGGTGATGTCCGGCGGCGACGCCACCACCGAACTGCTGCAGCGGATCAAGCAGCGCGGCGTGCGGCTGTCGCTGGATGATTTCGGCACCGGCTATTGCAGCCTGTCGTATCTGAGGCATTTCCCGATCGACGCGCTGAAGATCGATCGCACTTTCGTACGCGACATCACTACCGATGCCGATACCGCCACCATCACGCAGGCCATCATCGCAATGGCGCGCAGTCTGCATAAGGACGTGATCGCCGAAGGCGTGGAAACGCTGGAGCAGGGCGACCTGCTGCGCCGCGCGGGCTGCTCGCAGCTGCAGGGCTTTCTTTACGGGGTGCCGATGCCGGCATCGGCGCTGGAGGCGCTGCTGGTTTAGCTTTCGTCGGCGCTGGCTAGCGCGCTTTCATACATGAAGTAACGACAGCGCTGCATGCCGAGGCCGACATAGGTCGCCTGCGCGTTGGCGTTCTCGGTCTCCACATACAGCCGCAGACCGACCGCGCCGGCCGCCGCCGCACGCTGCTCCACGGCCGCGTACAACGCGCGGAATACGCCGCCGCGGCGCGCTTCGGGGGCGACGTAGACGCTCTGAATCCACCAGAAGTCGCCGCAGCGCCAGTCGCTCCATTCGTAGGTGACCATCAGGCTGCCGACCGCCACGCCATCGCGTTCGGCGACCAGATAGAAACCGCGCTGAGGTCGTTCGAAGATGCCGGCGATCCCGCGTTCGAGCACGGCCGGGTCGAGCCGCTTGTGTTCGGTTTCCCACGCCATCGCCGCATTCCAGGCGAGCAGCGAAGACGTGTCGTCCGGCGTGGCGGCGCGAATCAGCAACGAAGGCACAAGACAACTCCGGCAAGGTGCTAGTTGGACTATCGTAGCGTGCGTGATCTTCACGCGGTGGCGCGTACCTTCCCCGACCGAGTGCCGGGGATGCTTTCATCAGTCATCACTCGCCACGGGGTGGTGAGGATGCGTGGAGGCACAACGCCGGCTGTGTCACCCTGAACCCCCGGAAGGAAAGCTGGAATTGGACATCGTCCGCACACTCGATCTGCTCAAACTGCGCCGACTGCGCGCTTTCCGTCGTCAACGCGCAGCCGCCCGCACCAAGCCCGAGCAGGAGCCGGCGCTACGCTCGGAGCTGTTCAGCGCTGACCAGATGGAACGGCACGGCCAGGTACTCGCCGGCCAACATCGCCTGAGCCCGGACGAAACCAGCAACCTGCTGCTGGCCCGCCTGGATGACAACGAAGCGGTGCTCGCACATACCTGCGAACGTCTCACGGCGGCCACTCGCCACCGCCGGCGCATCACGCCGGCCGGCGAATGGCTGCTCGACAATTTTTATTTGATAGAAGAGCAGATCCGCATCGCCCGGCGGCATTTGCCCAAGGGCTACAGCAAGGAGCTGCCGCGACTGGAGAGCGGCCCCTCGGCCGAACTGCCGCGCGTGTACGACATCGCGCTGGAAATTATTTCGCACGGCGACGGCCGCGTCGATACGGCCAGCCTGTCGCGTTTCGTCAACGCCTATCAGACGGTGACGCCGCTCAAGCTCGGCGAACTGTGGGCCATTCCGATCATGCTGCGGCTGGCGCTGATCGAAAACCTGCGCCGCGTCGCCGCGCGCGTGATCGCCGACTGGCAGTACCGCGGCAAGGCCGCACGCTGGGCCGACAACCTCACCGCCACCGCCGAGAGCGATCCGAAAAGCGTGGTGCTGGTGGTCGCCGACATGGCGCGCTCCAAGCCGCCGATGACCGGCCCATTCGTCGCCGAAATGGCACGCCGCCTGCAAGGTCAGAGCCCCGCGCTGGCGCTGCCGCTGAGTTGGATCGAGCAGCGCCTGTCGGAATCGGGCCAGACCATCGAGCATCTGGTACAGCTCGAGGCGCAGCAGCAGGCCGCGGATCAGGTGTCGATCGGCAACAGCATCGGCAGCCTGCGTGCGTTGTCGGCGATCGACTGGCGCGACTTCGTCGAACACACCAGCATCGTCGACCAGTTCCTGCGTCAGGACCCGGCCGGAATCTATAGCTCGATGGATTTCACCACGCGCGACGACTATCGCCACGTGATCGAGTCGATCTCGCGCAGGCACAAGTTGAACGAACCGGACGTGGCCGAGGCCGCGCTGACGCTCAGTCGAGAGGGTGCCGGCGCGGACGCCAGCGCGGTCGCGCGACACGTCGGCTTCTATCTGATCGACAAGGGGCGAAACACGCTGGAACAGCGGCTCGGCGTGAAGCTGACCGTGGCCGAGACGCTGCGCCGGGTGCTCGACCGCGCGCCGCTGCCGATCTATCTAGGGCTGCTGGCGCTGCTGACTTTCGCGCTGGCGCGCGCGCTGGTGGTATCCGCCTCGCACAACGACCTGCCGACGTGGGGCCTGATCGCCATCGCCATTCCGTCGGTCATCCTGGCCAGCCAGCTGGCGATGAGCCTGCTCAACTGGATCGCCACGCTGACCGTGGCGCCGCGGCAGCTGCCGCGCATGGACTACTCGGCCGGCATCCCCGAAAGCGCGCGAACCATGGTCGTGGTGCCCAGCCTGTTCGGCAGCGCGCAGGACATCGAGGAACTGGTCGAAGCGCTGGAGGTTCGCTTCCTCGGCAACCGCGATCCGCAGCTGCATTTCGCCCTGCTTACCGACTTTCCCGACGCAGCCAGCGAAACGCTGCCCGGCGACGACGCGCTGCTGCGGCTGGCCCGACGCCGCGTCGAGGCGCTCAACGACAAATACGCCACCGCTGAAATGGACCGGTTTTTCCTGTTCCACCGGCCGCGAAAGTGGAATGCCGCCGAGCAGAGCTGGATGGGGCAGGAACGCAAGCGCGGCAAGCTGGGCGATCTGAATGCGCTGCTTCGTGGCGGCGCGCGCGATCGCTACCTGCTGATCGTCGGCGACATCGATACGCTGCCGCCGGTGCAATACATCATCACGCTGGACACCGACACGCAGCTGCCGCGCGAATCGGCATACGAGTTCGTCGGCGCGATCGACCATCCGCTCAACCGCGCGGTGTACGACCCCGCACTGCGTCGCGTGGTGTCCGGTTACGGCGTGCTGCAACCGCGCGTGGGCATCAGCCTGCCCAGCACGGCGCGCTCGCGCTATGCGCAGCTGTACGCCAGCGACGCGGGTATCGATCCCTATACGCAGATGGTCTCGGACGTCTATCAGGACGTGTTCCACGAAGGCTCGTTCATCGGCAAGGGCATCTACGCCATCGATGCATTCGAACTCAGCCTCGAGGGCCGCTTCCCCGACAACGCCATCCTCAGCCACGATCTGGTCGAGGGCTGCCACGCCCGCTCGGGCCTGCTCAGCGACGTGCAGCTGTACGAGGAATACCCGGCGCGCTACAGCGCCGACGTCAAGCGCCGGCATCGCTGGATCCGCGGCGACTGGCAGCTGCTGCCGTGGCTGCTGCCGTGGGCGCCGACCGCGCACGACGGCTGGCGCAAGAATGCGCTGACCGCGCTGTCGCGCTGGAAGATTCTCGACAACCTGCGCCGCAGCCTGGTGCCGGTATCGCTGCTGGCCCTGCTGTTGACCGGCTGGTTGCTGCTGTCGCCGGCGTTTTCCTGGATGCTCGCCGTACTGGCGATGGTGCTGATTCCGCCGGTGCTGTCGGCGATGCTCGATCTGGTGCAGAAGCAGGCCGAAGTGCAGATGGATCAGCACCTGCGCGCGGCCATGCATTCCACCGGCCAGCACCTGGCGCGAATGGCGCTTGGCCTCGCGTGGCTGCCGCATGAGGTGCTGTACAGCGTCGATGCGATCCTGCGCACGCTGTGGCGCATGACGGTCAGTCGTCGGCTGCTGCTGCAGTGGCAAACCTCCAGCGATGTCGAGAAGCGCAGCAGCAACGCGCCGGCCGCACTGTGGCGGCTTATGTGGATCGGCCCGGCACTGGCCGTGGTGCTGGCCGCCGTACTGGCCTGGCATCGACCTTCGGCCCTGCTGGTCGCCGCACCGCTGCTCCTGTTGTGGCTGTGTTCGCCATCGATCGCCTGGTGGATCAGCAAGCCGAACCTGCCGCCGGTTTTTTCGCCGACCGCCGCGCAGATGCAGTTTCTACGCACCCTGGCGCGCAAGACCTGGGCGTTTTTCGACACGCATGTGGGCCCGGCCGATCACTGGCTGCCGCCAGACAATGTGCAGATCCAGCCCGCCCCGGCAATCGCGCACCGCACCTCGCCGACGAATATCGGACTGGCCCTGCTGGCCAATCTGGCCGCCTACGATTTCGGCTTTCTCAGCGCCGGCCGCCTGCTCGACCGCACCGTACAGACGCTGGCGACGATGCGCCTGCTGCCGCGCCATCGCGGGCATTTCTACAACTGGTACGACACGCTGACCTTGCAGCCACTGGCGCCGCTGTACATCTCGGCGGTGGACAGCGGCAACCTCGCTGGGCACCTGCTGACCCTGCGCCCGGGCCTGTTGGCGCTGGCTGACGAACCGGTATTCCAGCCGCGCGCGCTGCAGGGGCTGCTCGATACGCTGGCCGTGCTGCAGAACTCGCTGCCCGGCGCCAGCGCCACTTCGCTGAGCCCGCTGCAGCGTCCGTTGGAGGCCGCGCTGGTGTCGCCGCCGGCGACCACCGGCGCGGCCGTGGCACTGCTGCAGACCTTGCTGGATCAAGCGCATGCCCTGGCGCGTTCGCTGCCGGTCGAGCCCGACAGCGACGCCGAGTTCTGGCTCGACGCCCTGTTGCAGCAGTGCAGCGACCTGCTCGATGAAACCAGCCACTTCCATCTCAACCCGCCGCCCGATGACGACGCCAACTTCAAGGGCATTCCGACCTTGCGCCAGCTGTCGCGCATCGAGCCGCTGATCTGGCCCGACGAGGCCGATGCGGAAACCCTGCGCGAACGGGCGCGCGAACGCATCGCCACGCTCGAACAGGTGGCGCTGGAAACCGGCGAACTGGCGCTGATGGATTACCGGTTTCTGTACGACAGCGCGCGCGATCTGCTGGCGATCGGCTACAACGTCGACGAGCGCCGCCTCGACGCCGGCTTCTACGATCTGCTGGCCTCCGAAGCGCGCCTGGCCAGCTTCGTCGCCATCGCGCAGGGCCAGCTGCCGCAGGACAACTGGTTCTCGCTGGGGCGATTGCTGACCACCAGCGGCGGCCAGCCGGTGCTGCTGTCCTGGACCGGCTCGATGTTCGAATACCTGATGCCGATGCTGGTGATGCCCAGCTACGAAGGCACCCTGCTCGACCAGACCTGCCGTGCCGCGGTGGCGCGCCAGATCGAATACGGCACCCAGCTCAACATTCCGTGGGGCGTTTCCGAATCGGGCTACAACACGCTCGATGCGCACTTCACCTATCAATACCGCGCATTCGGCGTGCCCGGCCTGGGCCTGAAACGCGGGCTCGGCGACGACGTGGTGATCGCACCGTATGCCACCGTGATGGCGATGATGGTGGCGCCCACGGCCTCCACCCGCAACATGCAGCGCCTGGTCGATGCAGGCGCGGAAGGGCGGCTGGGTTTCTATGAAGCGATCGATTACACGCCCGCGCGCCTGCCGCTGGGCCAGTCCTCGGCGCTGGTGCAGTCGTACATGGTCCACCACCAGGGCATGAGCCTGCTGGCGCTGGACTATGCGCTGCTGGACAAGCCGATGCAGCGCCGCTTCGAATCCGATCCGCAGTTCCAGGCCACCAGCCTGCTGCTGCAGGAGCGCGTACCGAAGACCGCCGCGGAATATCTGCACGCCTCGGGTTTCCCCGAAATGGACGGCCAGTCGCGCGCCGCCGAAGCGCGCCTGCGCGTTTTCACCGAGCCCGATCGCGCCCGCCCCGCCGTGCAGCTGCTGTCCAACGGCCGCTATCACGTGATGGTCAGCAGCGCCGGCGGCGGCTACAGCCGCTGCCGCGATATGGCCCTGACGCGCTGGCGCGAGGACATCACCAGCGACAACTGGGGCATGTTCTGCTACCTGCGCGATGTGGCCAGCGGCGCGTACTGGTCGACCGCGCACCAGCCGACGCTGAAAAAGGCCGAACTGTTCGAAGCGATCTTCTCCGATGCCCGCGCCGAGTTCCGCGTGCGCGAGCGCGAGTTCGACGCGCATACCGAAATCGTGGTGTCGCCCGAAGACGACATCGAACTGCGCCGCACGCGCATCACCAACCGCAGCCGTACGCGTCGCACGATCGAGCTGACCAGCTTCGCCGAAGTGGTGCTGGCGCCGCCGATCGCCGACGCGATGCACCCGGCTTTCAGCAAGCTGTTCGTGCAGACCGAGCTGATGCCCGAGCTGCAGGCCATCGTCTGCACCCGCCGCCCGCGCGCGCACGACGAAGCCGTGCCGTGGATGTGCCACCTGCTGGCCGTGCACAACGGGCACATCGACGAAATCTCCTACGAGACCGACCGTGCTCGCTTTATCGGTCGCGGCCGCAGCGCCGCCGCGCCGCTGGCGATGGGCACGCCGAGCGACCCGCATCCAAGGCTCTCCAACAGCGAGGGCTCGGTGCTCGATCCGATCGTATCGATTCGCTGCCGCATCACGCTGGAGCCGGAGCAATCGGTCACGGTGGATTTTGTCACCGGCATGGGCGACACCCGCGACGCCTGCGTGCAGCTGATCGGCAAATACCGCGACCGCCATCTGGCCGACCGCGTGTTCGACCTGGCCTGGACGCACAGCCAGGTGCTGCTGCGCCAGCTCAACGCGTCGCTGGCCGATGCGCAGCTGTACGAGCACATGGCCACCTCGATCATCTACCCCAGCTCCAATATGCGCGCCGAACCGGGCATGATCGCGGCCAACCACCGCGGCCAGTCGGGCCTGTGGGGACAGTCGATTTCCGGCGATCTACCCATCGTGTTGCTGCAGATCGCCGACCCGGCGCGGATCGAACTGGTCCGTCAGCTGGTGCAGGCGCATGCGTATTGGCGTTTGAAGGGTCTGGCGGTGGATCTGGTGATCTGGAACGAGGATCGCGCCGGCTACCGGCAGGAGCTGCAGGACCAGATCATGGGCCTGATCGCCTCGGGCAGCGAAGCGAGCCTGCTCGATCGTCCCGGCGGCATCTTCGTGCGCCCGGCGCAGCAGCTGTCCAGCGAAGACCGCATCCTGGTCCAGGCCAGCGCTCGCATCATCCTGGCCGACACCCGCGGCACGCTGGCCGAACAGGTCAGCCGGCGCTGGGTCGAAACGCACATGCCGCGCTTCGAGCCGAGCAAGCCGCGACACAGCGCGCCGGCCGTCGTGCCGGCGCTGCTGGCGCCGCCGGTGGCGGACGTTGACCGACATGTCGCACGCGGCCTGCAGCTGAGCAACCCGTACGGCGGCTTCAGTGCCGACGGGCGCGAGTACGTCATCGTGCTGGGCCCGAACGACGCCACGCCGGCGCCATGGGCGAACGTGCTGGCCAACCCGCATTTCGGCACGGTGATTTCCGAAAGCGGCGGCGCCTATACCTGGGCCGAGAACGCGCACGAGTTCCGCCTGTCGCCCTGGCACAACGACCCGGTCGGCGACACCAGCGGCGAGGCGATCTATCTGCGCGACGAGGAAACCGGCCAGGTCTGGTCGCCGACGCCGCTGCCCGCGCGCGGTACCGGCGAATACGTAACCCGTCACGGCTTCGGCTACAGCGTGTTCGAACACACCGAAGACGGCATTTATTCCGAGCTGTGGGTGTATGTGGCGCTGGATGCGTCGGTGAAGTTCTCGCTGCTGAAATTGCGCAACGATTCCGGCCGCGCGCGCCGGATCAGCGCCACCGGCTACGTCGAGTGGATGCTGGGCGACTTGCGCGAAAAGACCGCCATGCACGTGGTCACCGAATCGGATCCGGCCAGTGGTGCGCTGTTCGCCCGCAACGCCTACAACACCGAGTTCCCCGGCCGCGTGGCGTTCTTCGACGTCGACGATCCGAGCCGCTCGATCGGCGGCGATCGCAGCGAGTTCCTCGGCCGCAACGGCAGCACGCGCGCGCCGGCCGCGCTCGGCCGCACGCATCTGTCCGGTCGCCTCGGCGCCGGCCTCGATCCCTGCGGTGCACTGCAGATGACGATCGAGCTGGGCGAGAGCGAAAAACGCGACGTGGTGTTCCGACTGGGGCTGGGCCGCGACACCGCCGATGCGAGTGCGCTGGTACAGCGCTTCCGCGGCGCTGCGGCCGCGGGCGAAGCCCTGAACAAGGTGCGCGGCCACTGGCAGCGCACGCTGGGTGCGGTGCAGGTGAAAACGCCTGATCCGGCCGTCGATGTGCTGGCCAACGGCTGGCTGCTGTACCAGACCATTGCCTGCCGGTTCTGGGCGCGCAGCGGCTATTACCAGTCCGGCGGCGCGTTCGGTTTCCGCGACCAGCTGCAGGATTCGATGGCGATGATTCACGCCGCGCCGGACAGCGCGCGGCGGCAGATCATGCTGTGCGCCGCGCACCAATTCCCCGACGGCGACGTGCAGCACTGGTGGCATCCACCGCTCGATCGCGGCGTACGCACGGCCTGCTCCGACGATTATCTGTGGCTGCCGCTGGCCACCGCGCGCTACGTGCTGGCCACGGACGATCGGCAGGTGCTCGACGAAACCGTCGGCTATATCGAGGGCCGGCCGCTGCATCCGGGTGAAGAGTCGTATTACGACCTGCCGCAGCACTCGAGCCTGCGCGAAACGCTCTACCGCCACTGCGTGCGGGCGATCGAACATAGTCTGGTGCGCGGCGTGCACGGCCTGCCGCTGATCGGCTGCGGCGACTGGAACGACGGCATGAACCGGGTCGGCGAAGCAGGCCGCGGCGAAAGCATCTGGCTTGGCTGGTTCTCGTGCGAAGTGATGAACCGCTTCGCCGACGTCGCGCGCCTGCACGACGACGAAGCGTTCGCCCTGCTCTGCGAAAGCGAAGTGGCCAAGCTGAAGATCGCGCTGGAGCAGAACGGCTGGGACGGCGCCTGGTATCGCCGCGCCTACTACGACGACGGCACCCCGCTGGGCTCGGCGCCGAACGATGAGTGCCGCATCGACTCGATCGCGCAGAGCTGGTCGGTAATCTCCGGCGTCGCCGATCCGGCGCGCCAGCAGCAGGCGATGAATTCGCTCGATCAGCATCTGGTCAAGCGCGAGGCTCGGCTGGTGCAGCTGCTCGATCCACCGTTCGACAAATCGCCGCTCGATCCGGGCTACATCAAGGGTTACGTGCCGGGCGTACGCGAGAACGGCGGCCAGTACACGCATGCGGCGATCTGGGCGACGATGGCGTTCGCCGAGCTCGGCGACAGCGCCCGCGCGTGGGAACTGCTGCGCATGATCAACCCACTCAGCCACACGCGCGACGCGGCCGAAATCGACGTCTACAAGGTCGAACCCTATGTGGTCAGTGCAGACGTCTACGCGGTACAGCCGCACGTCGGCCGCGGCGGCTGGAGCTGGTACACCGGCTCGGCCGGCTGGATGTATCGACTGGTGGTCGAATCGCTGCTCGGCCTGCACATGGACGCCGGCCATCTGACCTTTGCGCCGGTGCTGCCCGCCGACTGGGAAGGTTTTTCGATGCGCTATCGCTATCGCCAGACCTGGTATCAGATCGAGGTGACGCAAGTTGCTGCGGATACGCCGCGCACGCTGCGGCTGGACGGCGAGCCGATGGCAGACGGCCGCGTGCTGCTGATCAACGACGGCCAGGAGCATCGGGTGCAACTGCAGCATCCGCGCTCGCACTGAACATGCCTTGAAACCGCTTGGCGGTGACGACAGGAAGCTACGATCCGGCTCCTGTCGTCACCGCCAAGCGGGCGATCTTAGCGAAGACTTCACTCATCGGCGCGCAAGCTACACTGCCGATTCGAAGCGCCGCCGGCATCGAAGCCCCCGACGCGGCAAAATGTTTCCCCCGGTGTCGCCGCGATGGCCGCCGTACAATCCAAGCCACATGGAGAGAGTTACCGCTATGCCGACACCTCGTTCGGATGCCCTGGTCTTTTTCGGCGCCACTGGCGACCTGGCTTACAAGAAAATCTTCCCCGCACTGCAAGCGATGATTCTCAATGACGGGCTGGACCTGCCCATCATCGGCGTCGCCCACTCCGATTGGACCATCAAGGATCTGCGCGCTCGCGCTCGCGATAGCCTGACCAAGGCAGCCAAGGACAAGGGCGCCAAATTCGACAAGGAGGGTTTCGACAAACTCTCGGCGCTGCTGCACTACGTCGACGGCGACTACAACGATCCGGCCACCTTCGACGCGATCAAGAAGGCGCTGGGCAAGGCCAAGCGGCCGCTGCACTATCTGGCGATTCCACCGAGCCTGTTCGCCGTCGTGGCGCAGGGCCTTCAGAAGGTGGGCTGCGCCGAAAACGCCCGGGTGGTGGTGGAGAAACCGTTCGGCCGTGACCTGGCCTCGGCCAAGGCGCTCAACGCCACGCTGCACGAGGTGTTTCCCGAGCAGTCGATCTTTCGCATTGACCATTATCTGGGCAAGGAGCCGGTTCAGAACCTGCTCTATTTCCGCTTCGCCAACACCTTGTTCGAGCCGGTGTGGAACCGCAACTACGTCGAAAGCGTGCAGATCACCATGGCCGAGGACTTCGGCGTACAGGGCCGCGGCGCGTTCTACGACGACATCGGCGCGATCCGCGACGTGGTGCAGAACCACTTGCTGCAGGTGATCGCCATGCTGGCGATGGATGCGCCGGTGGGCAGCGACGCCGACTCGCTGCGCGCCGAAAAGCTGCGCATCTTCCGCGCGATGAAACCGGTCGATCCTAAAGACGTAGTGCGCGGCCAGTACAAGGGCTATCGCGACGTCGAAGGCGTCAAGCCCGACTCGAATGTGGAAACCTTCGTGGCGCTGCGTCTGCATATCGACAACTGGCGCTGGAACGGCGTGCCGTTCTATATCCGCGCCGGCAAAAACCTGCCGATCACCGCCACCGAGGTGATCGTCGACATGAAGACGCCGCCGCTGTCGCTGTTCGACGAAATCGGCCAGAAAGAGTCCAATTACTTCCGCTTCCGCTTCAATCCCGAGGTGATCATCGCCGAAGGCGCGCGGGTCAAGAAGCCCGGCGAAAAGATGCGTGGCGAGCCGGTCGAGCTGGTGGCACGGCACCACCCGCAGCGGGAAAAATTGCCGTACGAGCGCCTGCTCGGCGATGCCATCCGCGGCGACAATTCGCAGTTCACCAGCGATGAAAGCGTGGAAGCGGCGTGGGCCGTGGTCGATAAGGTGCTGACGCACGAGAAGCCGGTCGTGCTGTACAAGCCCGGCAGCTGGGGCCCGACCGAGGCCGCGAAAATATTCCAAGGCGAGGAAGGCTGGCACGACCCGACGCCCGAGGAATCTTTTCCATGCTGAGTGCGGTTGCCAGCAGCGACGCGCCGGCGGAGGTGTTCATCCTGGTCGATGTCGACAACACCTTGTTCGACAACGACCGTTTCGCAATCGAGCTGTCCGCGCACCTGGAAACATCGTTCAACGTGACCGAGCGCGAGCGCTACTGGTCGCTGCACAAAAAGCGTTGGGCCGAGAACGGCATATCGGATTATCTCGGCACCATGCAGGAATTTCGCGTCGGCCTGCAGAACGATCCGGCGCTGCTGCAGATGTCACCGTTCCTGCTCGACTTTCCGTTTGCCGATCTGCTCTATCCGCACGCGCTGGAAGTCGTGGCGCACCTGCGCACGCTGGCGCCGGCCTCGGCACTGTCCGACGGCGACATGGTGTTCCAGCCGCGTAAGGTAGCGCACTCTGGCGTGTTCGACGCCTTCGGCGGCAACGTGCTGATCTACGAGCACAAGCAGCACGAGCTCGACCTGATGCAGCGGCGCTATCCGGCCAAACACTACGTGATGATCGACGACAAGCCGAACATCCTCGCCGACATGAAGAACGTGCTCGGCAATCGACTCACCACGGTGTTCGTGCGCCAGGGCCAATACGCGGCCAACGCCTCGGCCGAGCTGCGCAACGCACCGGACATCAAGATCGATCGCATCGGCGATCTGCTCGGGTACACGCTGGCGGACTTTGCGCTCACGTCATCCGCCCGTCATAGCGCCGTGCATTAGTCACTAGCGCCCCGCTATTTCGTCCCCATCTTCAAAAACACGACCTATCCGCAACACCGCCATCTTCCATACGTAGTCAGGAGCCACCATGAAAGCGACCCAGCAACTGCATGATCTCGGCCAGAGCCTCTGGCTCGACAACATCACCCGTACCCTGCTCGACGACGGCACGCTGGCGCGCTATATCGCCGAGAATTCGGTCACCGGCCTCACCTCCAACCCCAGCATCTTCGACGCGGCCATCGGCGGCGGCGATGCCTACGATGCCGGCATCCGCGAAAAGGCCAAGGCCGGGCTGTCCGGCGAAAAGCTGTTCAACGAGCTGGCGCTGGAAGACCTGCGCCGCGCCGCCGACCTGTTCGCGCCGATCTTCAAGTCCACCCACAAGGTGGACGGCTGGGTCTCGATGGAAGTGTCGCCACTGCTGTCGGCGGATACCGAAGGCACCATCGCGGCAGCCAAGGAAATTCACTCGCTGGCGCAGCGCGAGAACCTGTTCGTGAAGATTCCCGGCACGCCTGAGGGTATTCCGGCGATCGAGGAAGCGATCTTCCTCGGCATTCCGATCAACGTGACCCTGCTGTTTTCGCGCGAGCACTACCTGGCCTCGGCCGAGGCGTATCTCCGCGGCCTGGAGCGTCGTCATGCGGCCGGTCAGCATCTGGACGTCGGCTCGGTGGCGTCGGTATTCGTCAGCCGCTGGGATGTCGCCAGCAACAAGCAGCTGCCCGACGAACTGCACAACAAGCTCGGCATCGCCGTGTGCCAGCAGACCTACTGCGCCTATCGCGAACTGCTGGAATCGCCGCGCTGGAAGAAGCTCGCCGCCGCCGGCGCCAAACCGCAGCGCCTGCTGCTGGCCAGCACCGGCACCAAGGATCCGGCTGCCTCCGACACGTTGTACGTCAGCGCGCTGGCCGCACCGGACACCATCGACACGATGCCGGAAAAAACCCTGCTGGCCTTTGCCGAACACGGCCAGCTGCACGGCGTGATGCCGACCGACGGCAAGGAGGCGGAAGAAACGCTGGCGAAGATCACCAAGGCCGGCGTCGATATCGATGCGCTGGCGGCCCAGTTGCAGACCGAAGGCGCGGCGTCGTTCGTCAAGTCGTGGGGAGAACTGCTCAAGCGCATCGTCGACAAGACCGGCAAGCTCGAGGACGACTCGAAAGGATCGGCCCAGAAATGAGCTCACCCCTGGTTTCCCGGCCGCAGTGGCAGGCGCTGAAGAAGCACTTTGCGCAGATCGGCGAGAAGCATCTGCGCGAGCTGTTCGCTGCCGATGCCAATCGCGGCACCACGCTGACCGCCGAAGCGGTCGGCCTGTACCTCGACTACTCCAAGCAGCGCGTCAACGCCGACACCCTGCGCCTGCTGCGCGAGCTGGCCGAAGCGTGCGACCTGCCCAAGCGCATCGAGGCGATGTTCCGCGGCGACAAGATCAACATCACCGAGAAACGCGCGGCCGAGCACGTAGCACTGCGCTCACCGGTCGGCGAGAAGATCCTGGTCGACGGCAAGGACGTCGTGCCCGACGTGCACGCGGTGCTCGACCGCATGACCACCTTCGCCGAAAAGGTACGCAGCGGCGCGTGGCTGGGCCACAGCGGCAAGCGCATTCGCAACGTCATCAGTATCGGCATCGGCGGTTCGGATCTCGGCCCGGTGATGGCCTACGAGGCGCTGCGCGATTACAGCCAGCGCGACATCAGCTTCCGCTTCGTCTCCAACGTCGACGGCACCGATTTCGCCGAAGCCACGCGCGATCTGGACGCGGCCGAAACGCTGTTCATCGTCTGCTCGAAAACCTTCACCACGCTGGAAACGCTGACCAATGCGCACGCCGCCCGCGCCTGGGCGCTGAAAGCGCTCGGCGTCAGCGGCGCCGACGAGGGCACGGCCGTCGCCAAGCATTTCGTCGCCGTGTCCACCAACGCCGAAGAAGTGACCAAGTTCGGCATCGACACCGCCAACATGTTTGGCTTCTGGGACTGGGTCGGCGGACGCTACTCGATGGATTCGGCGATCGGTCTGTCGACCATGATCGCCATCGGCCCGGATCATTTCCGCGAAATGCTGGCCGGCTTTCACGCGATGGACGAGCACTTCCGGCATGCGCCGCTGGAAAAGAACCTGCCCGCGCTGATGGGCCTGCTGGCGATCTGGAACAACAACTTCCTCGATGCCGCCACCGTGGCGGTGCTGCCGTACGAGCAGTATCTGAAGCGCTTCCCGGCCTACCTGCAGCAGCTGACGATGGAGAGCAACGGCAAGCACGTGACGCTCGACGGCAGCACGGTCGATTACGCTACTGGCCCGATCTACTGGGGCGAGCCCGGCACCAACGGCCAGCACTCGTTCTATCAGCTGATCCACCAGGGCACGCGCATCGTGCCCTGCGATTTCATCGGCTTCGGCCAAACGCTGAACCCGCTGCCGGTGCACGACGGCAGCGACCATCCGGCGGGCGATCAGCACGACCTGCTGATGGCCAACCTGATCGCCCAGGGCGAGGCGCTGGCCTTCGGCAAGACCGCCGACGAAGTGCTGTCCGAAGGTACGGCCGAGGCGCTGGTGCCGCACCGCACGTTCGAGGGCAATCGGCCGAGCAACACGATTCTCGCATCGCGCCTCACGCCGCACATCCTCGGCACGCTGATCGCACTGTACGAGCACAGCGTGTTCGTGCAGGGCACGATCTGGAATATCGATTCGTTCGACCAGTGGGGCGTGGAGCTGGGCAAGCAGCTGGCCAAAACCACCATCGCCGAACTGACCGCGAAGGACGAACCCGAGCTCAAGCACGACAGCTCGACCAACGCGTTGATCCACCGCTATCGCCAGCTGCGCGATGGCCGCCTGAAAGACGCACGCACACCACCGGCGGCACCGAAATGAGCCAGAAGATCAGCCCGCTCGCCGGCAAGCCGGCACCGCAGTCGATCCTGATCGACATCGCCAAGCTCCTCGCCGCGTATGCCGATCTGAAGCCCGATCCGGCCGAGGCGTCGCAGCGCGTGGCGTTCGGTACCTCCGGCCATCGCGGCAGTTCGTTTACGCGCAGCTTCAACGAATGGCACATCCTGGCGATCAGTCAGGCGATCTGCGAATACCGCAAGAGCAAAGGCATCGACGGTCCGCTGTTTATCGGCTTCGATACGCATGCGCTGTCGCAGCCCGCGTTCGAGAGCGCGCTGGAAGTGCTGGCGGCGAACGGCGTCGAAACCATGATCTCGGCCAAGGGCGAGTTCACGCCCACGCCGACGATTTCGCACGCCATACTCACCTACAACAAGGGCCGCAAGACGGGATTAGCCGACGGCATCGTAATTACGCCGTCGCACAACCCGCCGGACAACGGCGGCTTCAAGTACAACCCGCCCAACGGCGGCCCGGCCGATACCGACATCACCAACTGGGTGCAGGACCGCGCCAACAAGCTGATCGAAGGCGGCCTGAAAGAGGTCAAGCGCATGCCGTTCGCGCAGGCGAGCAAGGCCTCGACCACGCACACGCACGATTACCTCGACGCGTATGTGGCCGACCTCGGCAATATGATCGACTTCGACATCATCCGCAGCGCCGGCGTGCACATGGGCGTCGATCCGCTGGGCGGCGCGGGCGTGCATTTCTGGGCACCGATCGCCGAACGCTACAAGCTCGACCTCACCGTGGTCAGCGATACGGTCGATCCGCAGTTCGCCTTTATGACGGTGGACTGGGACGGCCAGATCCGCATGGACCCGTCGTCGAAATACGCGATGCAGCGGCTGATCGTGCTGAAGGACAAGTACGACGTCGCGTTCGCCTGCGATACCGACCACGATCGCCACGGCATCGTGACGCGCAGCAACGGGCTGATGGAGCCGAATCATTACCTGTCGGTGCTGATCGATTACCTGTTCCAGAACCGCCCGCACTGGAGCGACAAGGCAGCCATCGGCAAGACCGTGGTCAGCACCGCGATGATCGATCGCGTGGCCAAGCGCCTGGGCCGCAAGCTGTATGAAGTGCCGGTCGGCTTCAAGTGGTTTTCCGAAGGCCTGTTCGACGGCTCGCTCGGTTTCGGCGGCGAAGAAAGCGCCGGCGCCTCGCTGCTGCGCCGCGACGGTTCGGTGTGGACCACCGACAAGGACGGCCTGGTGCCGGCGCTGCTGTCGGCCGAGATCACCGCACGTCACGGCAAGGACCCGGGCGAAATCTACGCGCAGATGACCAAGGATCTCGGCGAACCGTTCGCCGACCGCGTCGAGGCCGCCGCCACACCGGCGCAGAAGGCCAAGCTGGCCAAGCTGTCGCCGGATCAGCTGCACAGCGATCAGCTGGCCGGCGAGAAGATCACCCAAGTGCTCGACAAGGCCCCTGGCAACGGCGCCGCGATCGGCGGCATCAAGGCCATCGCGCCTAGCGGCTGGTTCGCCGCGCGGCCGTCCGGCACCGAGGCGATCTACAAGATCTACGCCGAGAGCTTCAAGAGTCAGGATCATCTGAAAGCGATCCTGGAAGAAGCGCAGAAAATCGTCGACGCCTCGCTCGGTGGTGCATGATGGAGCGCGCCTCTTGAGCACGCAGACGCGCACCACAGCGGTGCGCGTCTGATAAACATCCAGGGCACGCGTACCGTATCCCGCGGGTGATTCCGTTGAAAGGCTGACCCTTTGTCCCGTTCCCGAAAGCACTCCGAACGCCACGTCACAGCCCGCATCAACTGGCTGCGGGCCGCGGTACTGGGCGCTAATGACGGCATCGTTTCCACCGCCAGTCTGGTGCTGGGCGTCGCTGCAGCGCACGCCAGCCACGCCAGCATTCTGGTCGCCGGTACGGCAGGCCTTGTCGCCGGCGCGATGTCCATGGCCGCAGGAGAGTACGTGTCGGTGCACTCCCAGGCCGATATCGAAAATGCCGAGCTGGCCAAGGAGCAGCTCGAGCTGCACACCGACAGCGAAGGCGAGCACAAAGAGTTGGCTGCGATCTACGTCGGCCGTGGGCTCGATCCGGCGCTGGCTGCGCAGGTGGCTGTGCAGCTGATGGCGCACGACGCGCTGGATGCGCACGCGCGCGACGAGCTTGGCATCACCGACACGCAGCGGGCGCGACCGCTGCAGGCCGCCATAGCCTCGGCGCTGAGTTTTTCGATCGGCGCCGCGCTGCCGCTGCTGGTAGCCGCTGTGACGCCGGAACCGATTCTGATCCCAAGCATCTTTCTTAGCGCGCTGCTGTTTCTTGTGCTGCTGGGCGCGCTCGCTGCGCGCGTGGGCGGCGCCCGTGTCTTGGCAGGTGCTTTGCGCATCGGTTTCTGGGGCGCGCTGGCCATGGCCATGACCGCCGGCATTGGCGCGCTGATCGGACATGCGGCCTGACTGTTTTGACGCGTGTGCGCACCGGCTTGCGCAGCCTGTCTGAAAACTTGACGGTAGCTTTACCCGGCAACCGTCATGCTAAGTGTTCTAGATATGCCTCCCCGCAGTGAATACCTGCCTCCCCAAGGACTCCCCATGACTGTCTCCTCGCTCGATCAGCAATGCATCGATACGCTCCGTTTTCTTTCGGTCGATATGGTGCAGAAAGCCAACAGCGGCCACCCTGGGCTGCCGCTCGGCGCCGCGCCCATGGCCTATGTGCTCTGGACGAAGCATCTCAAGCATTATCCGAGCAACCCTGAGTGGGTGGATCGCGATCGCTTCGTGCTGTCGGCCGGCCACGGTTCGGCGCTGCTGTACAGCCTGCTGCACGTGACCGGTTATGACCTGTCGCTGGACGACATCAAACAGTTTCGCCAGTGGGGCAGCAAGGCGCCGGGGCATCCCGAGCGCGGCCACACCGCCGGCGTCGAAGTCACCACCGGCCCGCTCGGTCAGGGCATCGCCAACGCGGTCGGCATGGCCATCGGCGAAGCGCACCTCGCGGCGCGCTACAACCGCGATGACCACACTGTTATCGATCACCGCACCTGGGCGTTGGTGGGCGACGGCGACCTGATGGAGGGCGTGGCTTCCGAGGCCGCCTCGCTGGCCGGCCATCTCAAGCTGGGCAAGCTGATCTGCCTTTATGACGACAACTACGTCAGTCTGGCTGCCGGCACCGACATCTCGTTTACCGAAGATCGCGCCAAGCGCTTTGAAGCCTACGGCTGGCAGACGATTACGGTGGCCGACGGCAATGATATTGCCGCCATCGATGCCGCCATCGAAAAGGCCAAGGCGGACACCACGCGCCCGTCGCTTATTCTGGTGCGCACGCAGATCGGCTTCGGCTCGCCCAAGCAGGGATCGTTCAAGGCGCACGGCTCGCCGCTGGGCGTCGAAGAGGTCAAGGAAACCAAGCAGAAGCTGGGCTGGCCGGTCGAGCCCGATTTCCTGATACCGCAGCCCGCGCTGGAGCACTTCCGCGAAGCGCAGCAGCGCGGCGAGGAGCAGAAGAGCGAGTGGAATGGCCGTATGGACGCCTATTCGAAAGCCTTCCCCGAGCTGGCGACCGAACTGCGCGATCGCCTGGACGGCAAACTCCCCGCCGGTTGGGATGCCGACATTCCGACATTCCCGGCGGACGCCAAGGGCATCGCGACGCGCGCGGCCGGCGGCAAGATCATGAATGCGTTTGCGGAGAAGCTGCCGGCGCTGTTCGGCGGCTCGGCCGATCTGGATTCGTCGACCAATACCAACCTCAAAGGCTTCGGCGATTTCAATTCGGCCGCCACCGCTGGCGAAGACACCCAGGGCTCGGACAGCGCCGGCTGGAGCCATGCCGGACGCAACCTGCACTTCGGCGTGCGCGAGCATGCGATGGGCGCGGTGGTCAACGGGCTGGCCGCGCACGGCGGGTTTATTCCGTACGGCTCCACCTTTCTGATCTTCTCCGATTACATGCGCCCGACGATTCGCTTGGCCGCGCTGTCCAAGCTGCACGTGGTGCACGTGTTCACCCACGACAGCATCGCGGTCGGCGAAGACGGCCCGACCCACCAGCCGGTCGAACAGATCGCCAGCCTGCGGGCGATTCCGCATGTCACGGTGATCCGTCCGGCCGATGCGAACGAAACGGCGGTCGCGTGGAAGGTCGCCGTGGAAACACGCGAGCGTCCGGTGCTGCTGGCGCTGACCCGGCAGGAGCTGCCGGTGCTGGATCGCACCAAGTTCGCCAGCGCCGATGGCCTGCGCAAGGGCGCCTATGTGCTCAGCGATGCGAAAGAGGGCAAGCCTGAGCTCGTGCTGATCGCCACCGGTTCGGAAGTCGGCCTGATCGTGGAGGCCGCCGAGAAGCTGCAGGCCGACGGCGTAGCCGTTCGCTGCGTGTCGATGCCGAGCTGGGATCTATTCGAAGCCCAGCCGCAGAGCTATCGCGATGAAGTTTTGCCGCCGGACGTCACTGCCAAGCTCGCGGTGGAAATGGGCGTATCGATGGGCTGGGATCGCTACGTCGGCCCGCACGGCGCCGTGCTGGGCGTAGATCGCTACGGCGCCTCGGCCCCGGCCAAGGTACTGTTGCCCGAGTACGGCTTCACTGTCGACAACGTGATCGCGCATGCCAAGGCGCTGCTGAAGAAAGCGTAAAATGCCGATAGACGAAGCGGGAGCCCGGCGCACCGCCGGGCTCCCGCTCTGGTCGATGTACACGCCCAGCGTCAGTTACGCGACTGCATCTTCGACAGCAGCCGCAGCAGCTCCAGATAAAGCCAGACCAGGGTAACCACCAGCGCGAACGCGCCGTACCACTCCATGTATTTCGGCGCGCCGCCGTTGACCCCGGTTTCGATCATGTCGAAATCCAGAATCAGGTTCAGTGCGGCAATCACCACCACCACGCCGCTGAACACGATGCCGACGGTGCTGTGGCCGTTGATGAAGCCGATCGGATGGCCGAAGAAGCTCATCGCCATATTGGCCAGATAAAGCAGCATGACGCCGCCGGTGGCGGCCACGATGCAGAGCTTGAATTTTTCCGTGGCGCGAATGAGCCCGCTGCGATAGGCCAGCAGCAGCGCCGCCATGGTGCCGAAGGTAAGCCCGACCGCCTGCACCACGATGCCTGGATAACGCATCTCGAAAATCGCCGACAGCGCGCCGATGAACACGCCTTCCACCAGCGCGTACAGCGGTGCGGTGACCGGTGCCCAGGTTTTCTTGAACGAGGTGACCAGGCCAAGCACCAGGCCGCCGATCGCGCCACCCAACGCCAGCGGCCACATCGCCGGAATGCTGCCAGGTCCGCTGAAGTGGCTCCAGCTGAACATGGCGCCGATCAGTACCAGGATCAGCAGCAGGCCGGTCTTGTTGACCGTGCCGTTGAGCGTCATCGCCTCGCCGTTGCGCGATACGACCAAGCCGCTGGCCGCGTCGAGGAAGGTATTCTTATTCAGTGCCGGGTTGCCGCTTTGCATGAAGTGCTCCGATGAGTTCGTCGCCATCGTATCTGGCCCGCCGCAGCCGCGCACGCTGACCGCATTGCGCGCATAGCTGCATAACTACGCGACAATGAGACCTTGCCGAACGTCGCGGAGTTCCGATGAGCCCTTCCATCCTGCGTATCGCCACCCGCAAGAGCCCGCTCGCACTGTGGCAGGCAGAGCACGTGGCGGCCGCCCTGAGCGCGGCGCATCCGGCGCTATCGGTGCAGCTGGTGCCGATGTCCACGCGCGGCGATGAGATCCTCGACCGGCCGCTGGCCGAGGTCGGTGGCAAGGGCCTGTTTCTGAAGGAGCTCGAGGTCGCGATGATGGAAGGTCGCGCCGATCTGGCCGTGCATTCGCTCAAGGACGTACCCGTGACGCTGGAACCCGGCTTTACGCTGCCGGCGATCCTGCCGCGCGCCGATGCAGCCGATGCGTTTGTCAGCAACGAATACGCCAACCTCGCCGCGCTGCCGCAGGGCGCGCGGGTGGGCACCTCGTCGCTGCGACGGCAGGCGCTGCTGCGCGCGCTGCGGCCGGATCTACAGCTGCTCGATCTGCGCGGCAACGTCGGCACACGACTGACCAAGCTCGATGCCGGCGGCTACGACGCGATCGTGCTGGCCTGCGCGGGGCTGGAGCGGCTGGGCTTCGCCGCGCGCATCCGCTCGCGTCTCACCCCGCCGGACTGGCTGCCGGCGCCTGGCCAGGCCGCCATTGCGATCGAGGCCTGCTCGGATCATTCGGCCGCACTGACCCTGCTGGCCGCGCTCGACGATGCCGATACGCGCCTGACCGTCGACGCCGAGCGGGCGATGAACCAGGCGCTCGGTGGCAGCTGCACCGTACCGGTTGCCGCGTGGTGCGTATTGGGCGAGCGCGGCCTGCATCTGCGCGGCATGGTCGGCGATGCAGCATCCGGTCGGCTCCTGCATGCCGAGGCGATGAGGGCCGATGACGACGCGGTAGCGCTGGGGCGGGAGGTGGCCGCCGCATTGATCGACCAGGGCGCGGGCGAAATACTGGGCCTCTGAATGAGCCTGCGTCGCTGCAGGTGCGGCACAGAAAAGCCCCGCAGCGAACCGCGGGGCTTTTTGATTTTATGGCCATGGATGGCCGGTAAACCGGAAATGCAGGAGCAATTTCCGGTTATGGCCATGGATACCCGCCAAACCGGAAATGCAAGAGCCATTTCCGGCTCCTCGACCGAACAAACGCGTCAGAGGTTGTAGACGATATTGGTGGTGGTGAGCGTGTCGTTCTTGCGGATACCCGGCAGCACGTTGGTGTTGTGGCGCACCTGGAAACCGACCTTCACCGCCAGCTTCTTGGTCATGCTGACCGAGACACCGGCGTCATTCTGAAGATACGTGTTCTTGGAACCCGCTTCCGTCAGGAATGTATCTTCGAACGAGGTGTTGTCGGTGAGCTTGTGCTTGTAGTTGACCAGGCCACGGGCAATCGCCTCGCTCTGCGTACCGTTCGCTTCCTGCGGCACTTCAACACCATTGATCAGCGTGTCCTGAACCGCCGGGCGGTAGCGCTTGTAACCGGGACCGAGTTCAAACGACAGCTCGTTGGTGTCGTCCTTCAGCGCGATATAGCCGTAACCGACCGACACCACGCCCTGCCAGATATTGGCGCCGAAGTCGTCATGCTCGTAGCGCGCGGCCGTCACGATATAGCTGCGCGGATCGAGCTTGTAGCCGACCGAGGCACCGCCGTCGTAGCGATTGGCGGTCTCGTTGAACTGCTCCACCGTGACGCCCGACGCGTTGGTCACCGCCTGCTGGCTTTTCGCGCGCAAGAAATCGACGTAGAAGTTGTTCTTCCACTGCTCGTTTTCCTGATTCAGGTTGAGCTTGCCGTTGACGTTCTGCGAGCGCGTGTTGCCCGTAGCGGAGGCAAAACCGAACTCGCCCGATCCGCTCCAGCCGCCGTTGTTGGCCGCATTGCTGGTGCTGTTGGCATCAGCCCCGGAAGCCGGTGCGGCATTGTCGGCCTGAGCGGCGAAACTTGCCATGGAAGCCAGCAAAACGCAGGCGATCAAGGTCTTTTTCATGGGTGATGATCCATTTGTTAAAGAATAGTGATTGGCTACCTTAACGGCCCGGATTGAACTTGAAATGAACAATCTGCTGCGCCGCAGCGGAGAACTTCATGATCCTGCGGCAATCGAGGCGGCGAATCAACGCCTTGAAGCGGCCGCGCGCGGCTGCAACCATGCTACAAACGCTGTCACTCCCGATACTTTCGATCAGGCACATGGACCGCTACGAACGCATATCCACCTTGCACCGACTGCTCAAGTCGGCGCATTACCCGATTCCCCTGGCCCGGCTGCGCGAGGAGCTCGAATGCTCGCGCGCTACGCTTTATCGCGATGTGGCGTTTCTGCGTGACGCGCTGGGCGCGCCGGTCGAAAGCGCCGGCGGCGACCAGGCCGCGTTTCGCTATGAAGTGGGCGAGGGCGAACGCTTCGAGTTGCCCGGCCTGTGGCTGACCTCGGACGAACTGTCCGCGCTGCTGGCGTTGAACGAACTGATCGATCGCTCCGGCACCGGCGTGCTGGCCGGCGCACTGACGCCGCTGCGCAAGCGCATCGAAGGCCTGCTGTCCAATCGCGAAGGCAACGACGAGCCACTGCCGATCGAGCGCATCCGGGTGATTCCGTGGGGCGAACGCAAGCTCAGCCAGCAGGTTTTCCGCATTGTCGCCGGCTCGGTGCTGAAGCGGCATCAGCTGCGCTTTCGCTATCGCGCGCGCACCACCAATACCGACAGCCGCCGCACCGTGTCGCCGCAGCGGCTGACCCACTATCGCGACAACTGGTATCTCGACGTGTGGGATCACGACCGCGAGGCACTGCGCAGTTTCGCCGTGGATCGCATCGTCGAACCGCAAGCGCTGGATGCTGCGGCTATCGACGTGGCCGAGAACGACCTCAACGAACTGCTGGCCTCCAGTTACGGCATCTTCGCGGGCAAGCCCAAGGCATGGGCCACGATCCGTTTTTCGCAGCATGCCGCGCGCTGGGTCGCCGACGAGCACTGGCATTCGCAGCAGCGCGGCGAGTGGCTGCCGGACGGTCGCTACGAGCTGCAGGTGCCCTACTCCAATTCGCGCGAGCTGCTGATGGACGTGCTCAAGTACGGCCCCGACGCCGAGATCGTCTCTCCGCTGCCGCTGCGCGAAGAAATGAAGATCCTGCTGCAGCTGGCGATGAGCGGCTATCAGCCTAGCCTCTGATCGCAACACGCGGGAAAACCTAGATTCCCGCAGCGACTGTTGCGGCATGAATAGGTTGAAAGGCCACGGCAGCTTGCCGAGAATTTGTGGCGCGTCCATGCTTGTCAGACGCCGCATGCCGTCAGCGGGTGGCGGCCGCTCCGACCACAATTGAAAGCTGCGCATGACACACACCGATATCGCCGACCCTACCGCGCTGCCCGCAGCGCTTTCCGAATCACGCCGTCCCACCGTAGCGCTGGCCCTTGGTGCGGGAGGCGCAAAGGGGCTGGCGCACATCGGCGCGATTGAAGAAATCGAGGCGCAGGGTTTTGAGATCGTCGCCATCGCCGGCTGCTCGATGGGCGCACTGATCGGCGGCATCTACGCGATGGGCAAGCTCAACGTTTACCGCGACTGGGTCTCGACGCTGGCCAAGTTCGACGTGCTGAAGCTGCTCGACTGGACGTTTTCCGGCGGTGGTTTCATCAAGGGCGAGCGCATCATGGGCACGCTGCTGGAGCTGATCGGCGATACCTGCATCGAGGAGCTGCCGTTCCCGTTCACCGCCGTTGCCACCGACCTGGAGCGCGAGCGCGAGGTCTGGCTGACCCGCGGCTCGCTGTTCGATGCGATCCGCGCGTCGATTGCCATTCCCACCGTCTTTCGCCCGTACCACCTCAACGGACGCGTGCTGGTCGACGGCGCGCTGTTGAACCCGCTACCCGTGTCGCCGCTGATTCGCGAAACCGCCGACTACATCATGGCCGTTAGCGTAGATGGTCCCGCCGAATTCACACCGGTGGAAACGCAGGAGCTGGAAGAACCGGCGGCCAACGGGGCACGGCACCGGATCGGCGAATTCTTGAGTCGGCTGAGGCCGCACAGCGAACCGAAGCCGCGCGAACCGGGCGCGTTCGAACTGCTCAACCAGTCAATGGACCTGATGCAGGCCAATCTCTCACGGCTGCGTCTCGCGGCGTATGCGCCCGACCTGCTGATCCAGATGCCGCGCAACGCATCCACCGCCTACGAGTTCTATCGCGCCCGCGAGCTGATCGAACTGGGACGACAGCGAGCCCGCGCCGCATTCTCCAACTGGAAGCCGGTTTCACATCAACCGCGTTAGCCGACGCGGGTCAGCCGAAGTCAAAGCTCTTCGATGCGGGTGACCTTGCCACGACGCATCAGCCAGGCCACACCGCGCAAATCGGCCAGACCCACCCATAGACGATCGAGCATGCCGTACTTGGATACACCGGCGGTGCGCGGGCGATGGCCCACCGGCACGCTTTGGCAGGCGAAGCCGGCACGCTTGACCAGCGCGGGCAGGTAGCGATGCATATGATCGAAGTAGGGCAGACGCAGAAAGACTTCGCGATCGAACAACTTCAGTCCGCAGCCGGTGTCCGGCGTGGCGTCCTTCAACATGCGCGAGCGCACCGCATTGGCGATCTTGGAGGAGATGCGCTTGTTGAAACTGTCGCGGCGCGTAGTGCGCCAGCCGGCGAACAGGCGCAAATCCGCCGACGCCTTGTCGCGCGCCGCCAGCAGCTTGGGAATGTCGGCCGGATCGTTCTGGCCGTCGCCATCGAGCGTGGCGATCCACGGCGACTTCGCCGCACGCACGCCGTTCCATACGGCGGTGCTCTGACCGCTGCGGGTCACGTGATGCAACACGCGCAGCTCCGGATGAAGCGCCTTCTGCGCGGCCAGCACGGCGCGGCTGTCATCGGCGGAATCGTCGTCGACGTAGATCACTTCGTAATCGATCTGCCCGCGCAGGGCGGCAGCGATTTCGGCGAGCAGCGGCGGAATATTGTCGCGCTCGTTGAAGACGGGAACGACGACGGACAGTTGCGGCATGGGGAAGCCTTGTTGCGGGGACGGGGCGCGCAGGCGCTGGGCGGATTCTAGTGGGTGGGGGCGTTTGGAGAAAGAAAGGGGCGAGAAGCGAGAGGCGAGGGCGCATCGGTGGCGTTCGTCGAATCGGTCAGTTGGCGATACGTTAGAAAACAGTTGCAAGAACCGCGATTTCTGCGTCTGCGATAGCTGCGATGGGGAAGGCTGGTCGCTTGTGCCGCCGCCAAGTTGTCTAGATTCGGGGCGTCACAGCATGAGTCTTTTCCACATTTTTCGTCGCATCCCGTCGGAGCGCCCTCGCTACTCGCCCCTCGCCCTCTTCCCTGCTCTATCCCTGCTTTACCGTATCTTGCCCAGAATCCCTTCCAGCTCGTCGTTGCTGTGGTAGTGGATGACCAGTTTGCCGCGCCCGCCGCGGCCCTGCGCCAGCTCGACGCGGGTGGCGAAGCGCTCGCCCAGCTCGCGTTCCAGATCGCCGATGTTCGGATCGCGCGCCGGGGCAGCTTTGGCCTTGCCCTTCGGCACGGTCTGGGCGCGCCGCGCGGCTTCTTCGAGTTCGCGCACGCTCCAGCCGTTGCGCGCGGCTTCCAGCGCCAGGCTTTCGGCCTGATGTTCGGGCAGGGTCAGCAGGCAGCGGGCGTGGCCCATGTCGAGCTTGCCTTCGTCGAGCAGTTTCTTGATCGAGGCGGGCAGTTCGGTGAGACGCAGCAGGTTGGATACCGACGCGCGCGAACGGCCGACCGCGTCGGCCGCCTGCTGATGGGTGAGGGCGAAGTCGTCGATCAGCCGCTTCAGCGCATCGGCTTCTTCCAGCGGAGTGAGGTCTTCGCGCTGAATGTTCTCGATCAGCGCCATCGCCGGCACCGAGGCCTCGGGCACGATTTTCACCAGCGCCGGCAGCTCGCTCAGCTGGGCGCGCTGCGCCGCACGCCAGCGGCGCTCGCCGGCGATCAGCTCGTAGCTGTCCTTGCCCAGCGCGCGCACCACCACGGGCTGGATCAGCCCCTGCGCCTTGATCGATGCGGCCAGTTCGTCCAGCGCCTCGTCGTTCCAATGCCGGCGCGGCTGATACTTGCCGGGCTGGATCTGCTGGATCGGCAGGATGCGCAGCTCGCCTTCCTGCCCGATCACCGACGGCGAGCCCTCGACGTCACCATCGCCGCCGAGCAGGGCGTCGAGCCCGCGTCCAAGTCCACGTTTTTTTGCAGCAGCCATGCCTAGTCCTGTTGATTGGCCGCCGGCGCCTTCAGCGTCGGGCCGTTTTTGCTTGGGGCCGGTGGTTCGACCGCTTCGACATCGGCTTCCGCGTCGACGTTCGCAGCCGGCGGCAAACCCCGTTCGCGCCGGATGATTTCGCCAGCCAGACCGATATAGGCGATCGCCCCGCGCGAGCTGCGGTCGTACAGATGGATCGGCTGACCATGGCTCGGCGCCTCGGCCAGGCGCACGTTGCGCGGAATGATCGAGCGCAGCACCTTGTCACCGAAGTGCTGGGTCAGCTGTGCGGAGACCTCGTTGCCGAGGTTGTTGCGCACGTCGTACATCGTGCGCAGCAGGCCTTCGATCTCGAGTTTCGGATTCAACCGGTGACGCACGGCCTTGACCGTATCGAGCAGACTGGACAGACCTTCCAGCGCGAAATATTCGCACTGCACCGGGATCAAAACGCCGTTGGCGGCGGTCAGCGCATTCAGCGTCAGCAGATTCAGCGACGGCGGGCAGTCGATCAAAATGGTGTCGTAGCTGCCGAGCACCTTGGCCAGGATTTCCTTCAGCCGGTGCTCGCGCGCCAGCGCATCCATCAGCTTCAGCTCGGCGGCGGTGACGTCGCCGTTGCCGGGCAGCAGGTCGTAGTGGGCGTCGGTGGGCACGATGGCTGCCGTGATCTCCGCTTCTTCCAGCAACACTTCGCACGCGTTCGGCTTGGCTTCGCGCTTGTTCACGCCCGACGCCATGGTGGCGTTGCCCTGCGGGTCCAGATCGACCAGCAGCACGCGACGTTTCGCCGCCGCCAAGGCGGCCGCGAGATTGACGGCAGTGGTGGTCTTGCCGACGCCGCCCTTCTGGTTGGCGACAGCGATGATGCGGGCCATGGATAGATAGCTACCGGACGCGTGAAGAGGGCTAGTGTAATGCGTCGACCCGACCGGTGCGCTGACGGCGCTCGGCGTACCGCCCTGGCTCAAACGCCGATGCGCAGGCCGCTGGCGGGATCGAACAGGTGCAGGCGCTCGGCAGCCAGCCCCAGCGGCACCGTGCTGCCGGCCTCGGGCAAAGCGCGCGGCGACACGCGCGACACCAGCGCCTGGCTACCGTAGCGCAGGTTGAGAAAGATCTCATTGCCGACCGGTTCGAGCACTTCGAGCTGTGCGATCAACGCTGCCTCATCCGCTTCCACGGGCAGCAGGTCTTCCGGACGCATGCCCAGCACGATCTCGCGATCGCGCCATTCCTGCCAGCCCGCCGCCTGCGCCGGCCGGCCCAGCATCACCTCGCCGTGCTCGGTCACCACCGACCAGCCCCTGCCGAGAGTCAGCCTGCCGCGCAGCAGGTTCATGCCGGGACTGCCGACGAAGCCGGCTACGAACAAATTGGCCGGCCGGTCGTACAGATGCATCGGCGTGTCGATCTGCTGGATCACGCCGCCGTCGAGTACCACGATGCGCTGGCCCAGCGTCATCGCCTCGATCTGGTCGTGCGTGACGTAGATCATCGTGGCCTTGAGCTGGCGATGCAGCCGTGCGATCTCGACCCGCATGGTCAGCCGCAGCTTGGCATCCAGATTGGACAGCGGCTCGTCGAGCAGAAACACTTTCGGATCGCGCACCAGCGCCCGACCGAGCGCCACGCGCTGGCGCTGACCGCCGGACAATGCACCTGGCCGCGATGCCAGCCGCGGCTCCAGTTCCAGGGTCTTGGCGGCCTCACGCACGCGGCGGTCGATCTCCCCTTTGGACTGGCCGCGCAGCTTCAGGCCGAAGGCCAGGTTTTCCGCTACGGTCATATGCGGATACAGCGCGTAGTTCTGGAACACCATCGCGATATCGCGATCCTTCGGTTCCACGTCGTTCACCACGCGACCGTCGATGCTCAGCGTACCGCCGCTGATCGACTCCAGCCCAGCAATCATCCGCAACAACGTGGTCTTGCCGCAGCCCGATGGCCCGACCAGCACCAGCAGCTCGCCATCGGCGATATCGAAACTCGCGCCGGCGACGCCGACGTGGCCGCCGGGGTAAACCTTGCGCAGTTGATCCAGACGAACGGTGGCCATCGGCATTTCCTGTGCGGTCGGCCACAAAGGCCAGCATTCGGCGTGTGAAGGTGTCTGCACATCGGCGAAACATTCGGCTATTCTGCCTACGTAATCGTTTACATCAAGCCTTAATCACCCGTTTTCATCTGCAGGAAGCTCCATGACCGGTCGTTTTCGTTTTCCCGAGGGTTTTCACTGGGGTGCCGCCACGTCGGCCTACCAGATCGAAGGTTCACCGCTGGCCGATGGCGCCGGCCCCAGCATCTGGCAGCGTTTTGCGCATACGCCAGGCATGATGTCCAACGGTGATACCGGCGACGTCGCCTGCGATCACTACAACCGCTACAAGGACGACGTGCAGCTGATGCGCGCGCTCGGCCTGCAGGGCTATCGCTTCAGCATCAATTGGGCACGCGTGCTGCCCGAGGGCACCGGCCGGGTCAACGCCAAGGGCCTGGGTTTCTATTCGCGCCTGGTGGACGAACTGCTGGAAAACGGCATCGTGCCGAACGCCACGCTGTTTCATTGGGACCTGCCGGCGGCGCTTGACGATCGTGGCGGCTGGCTCAACCGCGACGTCGCGCACTGGTTTGCCGATTACGCCGAAGTGATGTTCAAGGCGCTCGGCGATCGCGTGCCGCGCTGGGCCACGCTCAACGAACCCTGGGTCGTCACCGACGGCGGCTACCTGCACGGCGCGCTGGCGCCCGGACACCGCAGCAAGTACGAGGCGCCGATCGCCGCGCACAATCTGATGCGCGCCAGCGGCGCCGGTATCCAGGCGTATCGCGCGCACGGCAAGCACGAGATCGGCGTGGTGTTCAACATCGAGCCCAAGTACCCCGCCTCGGACAGCGCCGAGGATCTCGCCGCGACCAAGCGCGCCCACGCGTATATGAACAAGCAGTTTGCCGACCCGGCACTGCTCGGCAGCTATCCGCCCGAGCTGAAGGAAATCTTCGGCGACGCGTGGCCGGATTTTCCGGAAGACGACTTCAAGCTGACGAATCAGAAGGTCGATTTCGTCGGCATCAACTATTACACCCGCGCCGTGGTCAAACACGACGTCGACGCGTATCCGCTGAAAGCCGTGCCGGTGCGCCAGCCCAACAAGACCTACACGGAAACCGGCTGGGAAGTGTTCGAGCAGGGCCTGACCGACACGCTCACCTGGTTCAAGCACCGCTACGGCGACATTCCGCTGTACATCACCGAAAACGGCTCGGCTTTCTACGATCCACCGGTGGCGGAGAACGGTGTGCTGGACGACCCGCTGCGCACCAACTATCTACGCAAGCACCTCGGCGCCATGCACAAGGCGATCGAGGCGGGCGTCAATATCAAGGGTTATTACGCCTGGTCGCTGATGGACAACCTCGAATGGTCGCTGGGCTTCTCCAAGCGCTTCGGGCTCTACCACGTCGACTTCGCCACGCAGAAGCGCACGGCGAAGGCGACGGCCAAACTCTACGCCCAGGTGATCGGGAGCAACGGCGCCGTGCTGGACGAACAGGGGTAAATCCACGAAGGTCAGGTTGCGCGACACGCCACCTGACCTTCCGGCACCCTGCAATCAGGCCCTGCCGAGCACCACGAGACGGCGCTCGGCATCCAGCCCCGGTACCGTCAGCACATGCGTTTCCCGCACGGCGAAACCGGACGGCACGCCCGACAGTTCGTCCTCCGACAGCTTGCCCTTCATGGCCAGCCAGATGCCGTCGGGCGCCAGCAGGTGTCCGCCCCAACCGAGCATGTCGGCGAAGCTGGCGAAGGCGCGCGCGGTGACGCAGTCAAACTGGCCTTGCACGTCTTCCACGCGCGACTGTACGGCGCGCACGCCGTCGAGCTTCAGCGCGCGGATCGCCTCGCGCAAAAAACGCACCTTCTTGCCGTTGGAATCGACCAGCAGCATCTCCCGGCCCGGCGCCGCAATCGCCAGCACGATGCCGGGCAACCCGGGGCCGGTGCCCAGATCCGCCAGGGTGGCGCCGCGCACATAGGGCAGAATCGCCAGCGAATCGAGCAGGTGGCGGGTAATCATCTCGCCCGCGTCGCGTACGGCGGTGAGGTTATAGGCGCCGTTCCAGCGCTCCAGCAGTACCTGATAATCCAGCAAGCGCGACACGGCCTCTGCCGGCAGGCCAAGCCCCAACTCGGCGATGCCGCGTACCAGTTGGGTCTGCAAGAGGTCGCGCGCGGTCATCCGGATTCCTGGTAGCTTGGCGTAAGAGAGCAGTATCTCCGGCAACGACCGGCAATGCCAAAGCGCGTGCCAAGAAACTATGCAAAAGAAAACCCGCCGCAGCGGGTTTCGGTTTGCCAGTCGTGCGAGCAACTCGGCCTATTTGACGCCAGTCGAGCGGCGCAATGGGCTCAGGCCGCGTCCAGTTCGACCCGCGTCACCATCATGCCGCGCTCGCGCAGGCTCTGGTTGAGCAGCTGCTTCATATGCGAGCCGAGCACGCGGCGATCGGCATGCGCCACATCGCGCTCGGTGCACAGCGCCTCGTGAGCGCCGCGAAGAATCAGCTGGTCGACTTGGCCGAATACCGCATCGGCGCGCTCCGGCTCCAGCACCTGCCAGTAAACCGTGCCGCTGACGTCGCGATCGTCCGCCATCGGCTCTTCGAATCGCAGTACCTGGCCGGAGAGGTTGATCTTGTTGGCGATGCGCTCCACCAGCGGCAGCACCACGTGCACACCCGGCTGCAGCAGCCGCGCCGGCTTGCCCTGGCGATAGAGGCTGTAGACCTGACCCGCAGGCACGCGCTTGACGGCGCTGACGAACAGCGCGGCGAAGAACAGGGCGATAACGATGAGCGAGATGAACATAATGTTTCAGAAACAGCGACTTAATCGCTTTATGGTGATTGTTTGCAGGAAGTTGATGGTACAGGCGCTTGAGCGGTCAAACATTAACCTTGATTTAACGGCATCTGCAAAACTTTAACAAGTCCTTCTTTTTGCGTGGACATAACCCTCGGCGATCAATCAGCGGCCGGCTTGATCCAAGTAGCCGGCAACAAATACGCACCCCCTTCAACGCCACCCATCACCGACAGCCATGTCGCTTTCTCCAAACGCTTTCCGTTCAGCGCGGGTGCGTGCGTGATCGTCTCCATCTACTTAAACGTCTGCTGGCGCCAAAACTTTAGCGAGGACACTGAGCGTGTGACGATGCAAAAGTCACCCATCGCCCGATCCCGAGACCCGACGGCGTCAGCGCCTGATGTTGCGGAGCCGCACTGGTTTTTTCGACGCTCAAACGTAATATTTAGCGCCAATTAGGCGTTTTCCGATTCGGCACGCTCGGCATCCCGAAAACCCTTTTGCGCTGCAACAAATATTTGTTTTGCAAACACTTTACAAGCAGCCATGAAAACGTTTACGTTCCCGCCACTGGGGGATTCCGGGGGTTAGCGAAGCTTGTCATGGCAACCATCACGATCAAGGATGTAGCGCGCGAAGCCAACGTGTCGGTGGCTTCGGTGTCGCGTGCGCTGAACGGCGGCAGCGGCGTCACCGCCGAAACCGGCCAGCGCATTCGCGACGTGGCCCTGCGCCTGCGCTATATCCCGCACGCTGCGGCGCGCATGCTGATCACCCGTCGCACCAACACCATCGGCGCCCTGCTTCCGGATTTATACGGCGAATTCTTTTCCGAATTGATTCGCGGCATCGATCTGGCCGCCCGCGCGCACGGCTTGCATCTGCTGGTTTCCAGCTCCCACGACAGTTCCGAGGACGCCGCCGCGGCCCTGCGCGCCATGCAGGGCCGCGTCGACGGCATGCTGATCATGTCCGCGCACGTCGACGACGCATTCCTGCGCGCCAATCTGCCCGAGGATCTGCCGACCGTACTGATCAACAGCCCGGTGCAAGATGAGGCCTACCGCGTCATCAACGTCGACAATTACGCTGGCGCGCGCGCGATGACCAAGCATCTGATCGACACCGGTCACCAGGACATTGCGTTTATTGCCGGCCCAGAGAACAACTTCGACGCACAGCAGCGCGAGAACGGCTATCGCGCGGCGATGGCCAAGTACGCGTCCAAGGTCGAACCCGTTGTCGTCGCCGGCGACTTCACCGAGGAAGCCGGCTTTCGCGCCGGTGAAGCACTGCTAGCTCGGAAGAAGCGACCGAATGCAGTATTCGCGGCCAACGACATGATGGCGGTCGGTTGCATGCACGCATTCCGCGAAGCCGGTGTCTGTGTACCCCAAGACATCGCTTTGGCCGGCTTCGACGATATTCCGGTCGCCCGTTATGTCGCGCCGCCCCTCAGCACGGTGCGCGTGCGCATCGTCGACCTCGGACGCAGCGCGCTCGAGGCTGTGGCGAGCATGCTGGAAAACCCCGATCACCAAGTCACAGCCGGACCGACCTTCGGCTGCGAAATCGTTGTGCGCGAAACCTGCGGCGCCCGTGGCGCCCCAGCGTCCCACGAATAAAGTCCGAATTAGCACGTCACATTGCCCGGGGAGGGGAATCATGAAAACGTCAACGCGCTTCAAGAAGAAATTGCTCGCCAGTCTGATCACGGCATCGGTTACCGCGATCGCTGCGGGTGTACCCAGTATGTCGGTCGCGGCGAGTGCCGATGCCAACCTTCGAGGACATGCCGCTCCTGGAGCCGTGATAACGGCCAAGCAGATTTCCACCGGTGCCGTTCGTCGCACCAAGGCCGACACGGACGGCAGCTATGCGCTGGTCGGCTTGCCGCCGGGCACGTATCAGGTCGATGCCGGTCCGGGAACCGAAAGAACCGTCACGCTGAGCGTAGCCTCCACCGCGTCTCTCGACCTGCTTGCGGCGGCCGCCAACGCACCATCGACCGCCAACGCCACCAACCTCAACGGCGTCACCGTGTCGGCCACCGATCTGCGCGAAGTCAAAACGTCGGAAGTCGGCACCACGGTCTCGCTGCATCAGATCAACACCACGCCGCAAGCCTCGCGCAACTTCCTCGAGTTTGCCGACGTCGTGCCGGGTATGGTTTTCACCCGGAGCGCCGATGGCACCACCAGCCTACGCGCCGGTGCTCAGGCGACATCGGCCATCAACGTGTATATCGACGGCGTCGGCCAGAAGAACTACGTGCTGTCGGGCGGCGTCACCGGCCAGAACAACAGCCAGGGCAATCCGTTCCCGCAACTTGCCGTCGGCGAATACAAGGTCATTACCTCCAACTACAAGGCGGAATACGACCAGATATCGAGCGCCGCCGTGACCGCCGAAACCAAGTCCGGCACCAATGAATTCCACGGCGATGTGCTGGGCAGTTTCACCAACACGGCCATGCGTGCGGAAACGCCCGCCGAACAGGCCGCCGACAAGAAAACGTCGTCGCATGAAAAGGATTATGGATTCGATCTGGGCGGTCCGATTGCGAAGGACCTGGCGCACTTCTTCATTGCTTACGAAGGCAAGGAATTCGATAGCCCGACGACCGTCGTCCCGGCCGGTGACGCTTCTTACATCAGCCAGCTGCCCACAAGCGTGCAGAGCCTGCTGGGCCCAGCCAGCCTGCCGTTCAAGGAAAACGACTGGTTCGGCAAGATAGACTTCGAGCCGACCGACCGCGATCGTTTCGAAATAAGCGGCAAATATCGCGATGAAAGCGCGATCAGCGGCATTGGTGGGCCTATCGCTGCCACCGCCGCACTCAATACCAAGAACTTCGACAAACGCTTCGATATCCGCTGGGATCACAGCACGGACAGCTGGTTCAACCGTTTGCAGGCAACCTACGAAAATGCTTTCTACACGCCAACGCCTGTGTTTACCGGTGACGGCAGCGCCTACGTCGAGCAGCAGAACCAGAACCAGACCATTCTGACTACCGGCAACTCGCCGCTGTCCCAGCAGAACAAGGGTCAGAAAGGTCCGGCGCTGCAGGACGACCTGACCTTCAACGACTTCGAATGGCATGGCGACCACGTCATCAAGATGGGCGTGAAGTACAAGGAGGCGAAGCTCACCGCACAAGACGCTGGCGACACGAACGCGCTCTACAGCTACGCCGTCAGCCAGAACAATGGCACCGAGAGCATTCCGTATCAGGTGCAGTTCGGCTCGCCTACACCGGGCTTGAGCCCGGTGGCGAGAAGCTCGGACAAACAGTTCGGTACGTATATCCAGGACGACTGGGCGGTCAACGACAAGCTGACCTTGAACCTCGGCATCCGCTGGGATTACGAGAAAACGCCGTCGTACCTCAACTACGTCACGCCGCAAAATGTCATCGACGCCTTCAACAGCCAGGATCCCAACGCGCCGCCGGGCCAGACCTATGCCCAGACGCTGGCTAAAGGCGGCGTCAATGTAAACGATTACATCAGTACGGGTCACAACCGCAGCGCGCCGAAGAACGAGTTCCAGCCAAGGCTGGGCTTCTCCTACGACCTCAACGGCGACGAGGCGCACGTGATCTTTGGCGGCATCGGCCGCTCTTACGACCGCGACCTGTACGAGGCTTTGCAGGTCGAACAGACCAAGTCGGTCCTGTCGCAGCCAACGCTGCTTTTCAATACACCCGACAAACCCTGCGTCGTGGGGCAGAACTCCTGCTACGCGTGGGATCCGAAGTACTACCAGATTCCCAATCTGCAGGCGCTCGTGGCAGGCAGCACCTCCGGCAAGGAAGTCGATCTGATCACCAACAACCTGAAGGCGCCGTATTCCGACCAGCTCAGTCTCGGCATGCGCAACAAGCTGGGCGACTGGAATACCAGCGCCGCGGTGGCCTATGTGCACAGCCACGATGGTTTGGTCTACACGCTCGGCAACCGCTATCCGGACGGCGCTTTCTGGCAGAACGGCAGCCAGCCCTGGGGCAACGGTATTCCCGGTTTCGGCAGCCTGATCATCGGCAACAACGGCTTGGTCACTAAGACCACTCAGGTACTGCTGTCAGCCGAAAAACCGTACACCCACGAATCCGGCTGGGGCGCGACCATTGCCTACACCTACACCCATGCGCTGCAGAACAACGACAACAACTCGCCGGACGACCAGTACGCATTCGATTACGAGACGATCGGCAACTACCCGTATACCGGCTCGGGCGTTTCCAAACATCGCCTGGTCGCCACCGGGACCATCGACGGCCCCTGGGGCTTCGTGTTCGGCTCCAAGCTGACGCTTTCCACGCCAGTACCCGATCTCAACCTGGCTTGCTACGGGGCCGCTGCCACCAATCAAGATGCCAACGGTATCAACGGTGCGGGCTGTCGGTCGGTGTCGTTTGCTCCGGCGGCCACCGGCCGCTTTCTGATCGGTGGAAAGTTCTTCGGCTATCGCGACATCGATTTTCAGGCAACGAAGAATTTTACCTTCTACGGCGGCCTGGGTGGCTACGTCCGGCTGGACCTGATCAACGCGTTCAACTGGGACAACTACACCGACTATATTGAAACCTTCGGCGCCAACGGCGTGCTCAACAAGGTACGCGTTTCGTACAACCCGACCGGCGAAATCACCGGCTACACGCGCACGCTGAAAGTATCCGTAGGCATCAACTTCTAGGCTTGCCCTGTAGGCTCCGTGCCGGCAACGGCACGCGGGCCTCGACCCGAGCCCGCGACGTGCGGGCTTTGTTTTTTGCGACACGATGAGCGCTTTTCGATGACAGCTGACCGCATCAAAAACATTCTTATCGTCGGTGGCGGCACGGCCGGCTGGATGGCTGCATCTGCGATGGCCAAGGTACTTGGCCCCGGTTATTCGATACGCCTGATCGAGTCGGAAGAGATCGGCATCGTCGGCGTGGGTGAGGCGACAGTGCCGCATCTGAAGCTGTTCAACGACCTGCTCGGCATCGACGACATCGAGTTCGTCAAACAGACCCAGGGCACGTTCAAGCTCGGCATCCAGTTCAATGACTGGGGTCAGCTGGGCGACTCGTATATTCATGGCTTCGGCAGCATCGGCCACGACATCAGCCTGCTGCCTTTTCATCAGTTCTGGATCAAGGCCCGTCAGTTGGGTCTCGCGACCGACATCGGCGCGTATTCGATCAATACCGTAGCGGCGCCGCGCGGCAAGTTCATGCCGTCGGCGACGGACGTTCCCGCCGGTTCGCCGCTGGCGGATATCGCGTACGCCTATCACTTCGACGCCGGGCTGTACGCCAAATTTCTGCGCGGCTACGCCGAGCGCATCGGCGTGACGCGCACCGAGGGCAAGATCGCGCAGACGCGCCTCCGTGCGGACGACGGCTTTGTCGAATCCGTTGTTCTGGAAAGCGGCGAAACCATCGAGGCCGATCTTTTCATCGACTGCTCGGGCTTTCGCGGGTTGCTGATCGAACAGGCGCTGCATACCGGCTATATCGATTTCACCCACTGGCTGCCGTGCGATCGGGCGCTCGCAGTACCCTGCGAAAAGGTCGGGCCGCCCACGCCGTATACGCGCTCGACCGCGCGCGCGGCCGGCTGGCAGTGGCGCATTCCGCTGCAGCACCGTACCGGCAACGGCTACGTTTACTCCAGCGCACACCTCAGCGACGACAAGGCGGCCGCCACGCTGCTGAAGCATCTCGACGGTCGCCCACTGGCCGAACCGCGACCGCTGCGCTTTACCACCGGCATGCGCCGCAAGGGCTGGAACAAGAACGTGGTCGCACTCGGCCTGGCCAGTGGGTTCATGGAACCGCTGGAATCGACCAGCATCTATCTGATCCAGTCCGGCATCACCCGTCTGCTGAGCCTGTTTCCGCAGCGCGATTGCAGCACGGTTCTGGCCGACCGCTACAACGCACAAACAGCCTTCGAGTTCGAGCGCATCCGCGATTTTCTGATCCTGCACTACTGCGCGACCCAGCGCGACGACACGGCGTTCTGGAACGACTGCCGCACCCTGTCGATTCCTGAATCGCTGCGGGAAAACATGCGCTTGTTCGAGGATAGCGGGCGCTTCTATCGCAACGCCGAAGAGATGTTCGCCAGCGTGAGCTGGGTGCAGGTGATGATCGGCCAAGGGATCGTGCCACAGGGCTATCACCCGATGGTCGATCAGATGCCGCAGGACGACCTGCAGAAATTCATGGCCAGCGTGGGTCACGTGATCTCCAGCTGCGTCGATGCGATGCCGATGCATCAGGCGTTTATCGACCGGCATTGCGCCGCGCCAAAGGTGACTTTCTAACGGCAGCCGACATGTTCTCCGCGGTCGAGCGCGATTGCCTGGCCGCACATTCCCCTTCACCGCAACAACATCGAGCCTTTTGACGATGGCAAAAAAACTGCTTCGCACCCTCGCTACCAAACTTCTTGTCTCGCTTCTCGTCGTCGGCATCGGCGGTGTCTCTGCGCTATCTGCCAGAGACGTCCCCACTGGCTACGCTGCGTTGGCAAAGCCGCAGCAGGCGATGGTGGCGGATATCGAAAAACGCAGCTTCGACTGGTTCTGGCAGAGCGCCAACCCCGTCAACGGCCTGATACCGGACCACTACCCGGCGGATTCGTTTGCCAGCATCGCGTCGGTCGGCTTTGGCCTGACCGCGTACGGCATCGGTGTGGAGCGCGGCTACATCACGCGCGACCAGGCGATCGATCGAACCCTGGCCACGCTGCACTTTTTCAAGGAAGCGCCGCAGAACGACAGCGAGGACGATGCCACCGGCTACCACGGCTTTTTCTATCACTTCCTCAATATGCAGACCGGCAAACGCGAGGCGCGCTGGGTCGAAGTATCCACCGTGGATACCTCGCTGCTGCTCGGCGGCATCCTGTTCGCGCAGTCGTATTACGACCGCGACACGCCGAAGGAAAAGGAAATCCGTCAGCTGGCCGACGCCATTTATCGCGGCGTCGACTGGACCTGGGCACAGCCTCGCGCGCCACTGATCAATATGGGCTGGACGCCCGGCGGCAAGTTCATACCGCACGACTGGGAAGGCTACAACGAAGGCATGCTGATCTACGTGTTGGCGCTGGGCTCGCCGACGCATGCCGTGGGCAGCGATGCGTGGGCGGCGTGGACGTCCACCTACGATCGTCAGTGGGGCAAGTTTCAGGGGCAGCAGCTGCTGAACTTCGCGCCGCTGTTCGGCCACCAGTACAGCCAGTCGTGGATCGATTTTCGCGGCATCCGCGATGCGTGGAACCGCCAGCACGATCTGGACTATTTCGAGAACAGCCGCCGCGCGGCCTACTCGCAGCAGGCGTATGCGATCGCCAACCCGGGCCATTGGAACGACTACGGCAAAAACATCTGGGGCCTGACCGCCAGCAACGGCCCCGGCGGTTTCGTGGTGAAGGATGCCGGCGGCGAGCGCACGTATTACGGCTACACCGCACGCGGTGCGGGGATGGATTACATCAGCGACGACGGCACCATCGCACCGACGGCTGCGGCCGGCTCGATCGCCTTTGCACCGGAAATCGTGGTGCCCGCACTGCAGGAAATGCAGCGCCGCTACGGCAAGCGCGTGTACAACCGATTCGGCTTCGTCGACGCGTTCAACCCTACCTTCCACACCAAAACCGAGACGCGCACCGGTCAGCTGCTGCCAGGCCAGGGCTGGTTTGACACCGAACAGCTGGGTATCGACCAGGGTCCGATCGTGCTGATGAGCGAGAACTGGCGCAGCGGTTTTGTCTGGCGGGTGATGCGGAAGAACCCCTATATCCGCAAGGGGCTCGAGCGCGCCGGCTTCACCGGCGGCTGGCTGGATGCGGAGAAGGCAGCGCCGTGAATCGCCTTCGCTCACTGCGCATCTTTCGCTATCGACGCCTGTGGTCGGTCGGCCTTCTGCTATGCCTTGGCGCGCTTGGCAGCTGCGCGAAAACCACGGTAGACGATAACGCGCTGGTGTTCTGGACGATCGGTCGGGAAGGCGAAGCCATCGCCAAACTGCTGCCGGATTTCGAACGCCTAAATCCGGATATCCACGTCAAGGTGCAGCAGCTGCCGCTGACCGCCGCCCACCAGAAACTGCTGACCGCCTTCGCCGGCAACTCGACGCCGGACCTGACCCAGCTCGGCAACACCTGGCTGCCGGAAATGGTGGCGCTGGATGCGCTGGAACCGCTGCAGTCGCGCGTCGATCGTTCGAGCATCGTGAAACGCGACGATTACTTCCCGAGCATCTGGTCGACCAATCTGATCGACGGCACGCTGTACGGGGTACCGTGGTATGTCGATACGCGCATTCTGTTCTATCGCACCGATCTGCTGAAGCAGGCCGGCTTCGACCGCTCGCCGCAGGACTGGGCGCAGTGGCGAAACGTTCTCGGCGCACTCAGCGATCCTGCAAGGCACCGCTACGGCATTCTGCTACCGACGAATGAATACGAACCGCTGATGGCGCTGGCGCTGCAGTCACCCGACCCGCTGCTGCGCGACGGCGGACGCTACGGCAACTTCGAAAGCGCGGGCTTCAAGCGGGTGCTGACGTTTTATGTGGACACGTTCAAGCTGCATCAGGCACCGGCGATCACCAATGTCGAAGCCGGCAACCCGTGGTCCGAATTCGGCCGCGGCGTCTACGCGTTTTATCTTTCCGGCCCTTGGAATATCGGCGAGTTTCGCTCACGCCTTCCCGCTACCGAACAGGCCGACTGGTCGACGATGCCGCTGCCCGGTGAGAACGGCCCCGGCGCATCGGTGGCCGGCGGCTCCAGCCTGGTGATCTTTCGCACGTCCACGCACAAGCAGGCGGCGTGGACGCTGATCGAATACCTGTCGCAGCCGGCGGTGCAGCAGCGCTTCTACGATCTGCTGGGCGACATGCCGCCGCGGCGGTCGTCGTGGGAAGGTGCCAGCCTGCGCGACGACCCGAAGGCGCACGCCTTCCGCGAACAGATGGAACGTATGAAACCGACACCGCCGGTGCCGGAATGGGAGCGCATCGCCAGCGAGATGCAGCTCGTCGCGGCGCAGGCCATCGCCGGCGAACTCAGCATCGACCAGGCGACGGCAAAACTCGATCAGCGTACCGACGCGATTCTCGAGAAGCGTCGCTGGATGCTCGATCACTCGCTGCGGAGCGACGCACGATGAAAGGTTTCCGATGAACAAGCAGCGCATGGCATGGCTATTCCTGGCACCGGCACTGATCGTGCTGGGGCTGTTCTTTCTGCTGCCGGTAATTGCGGCGCTGGCGCTGAGCCTGACAGACTACGATATCTATGCGCTGGCGAATATCCACAACCTGCGCTTCGTGGCGCTGAGCAATTACTGGCTGCTGCTGCAGCGGCCGCTGTTCTGGTCGGCGCTCGGGCACACGGTGTATTTCGTCGCCGTCGGCGTACCGCTGTCGATGGGAGCTTCACTGGGCGCCGCCATGCTGCTGAACTCGCCGCTGGCACGGATGAAGCCGTTCTTCCGCACCGCGCTGTTTGCGCCAGTGGTGACCACGGTGGTGGCGATGGCGGTGATCTGGCGCTACCTGTTCAACACCAAGTACGGCATAGCCAACTATGTGCTCGGACATTTGGGCGTCCATCCGATCGACTGGCTCGGCGATCCGCACTGGGCCATGCCGACGATCATTCTGTTCGCTGTGTGGAAGAACTTCGGCTACAACATGATCATCTTTCTGGCCGGCCTGCAGGCGATTCCGATCGATCTGTACGAGGCCGCCCGCATCGACGGCGCCTCGGCGTTGCGGCAGTTCCGCCACATCACCCTGCCGATGCTGGGGCCGACGCTGTTGATGGTGAGCATTCTCACGGTGTCGGGCTATTTCCAGCTGTTCGCCGAACCCTATGTCATGACCGAGGGTGGGCCACTGCAGAGCACGACCAGCGTGCTGTACCTGATGTACGAGGAAGGTTTCAAGTGGTGGAATCTTGGCTCGGCCTCCGCCGTGGCCTTTCTGCTTTTCCTGATCATGTTTGCGGTGACGGCGATGATGCTGCGCCTGTCCCGGCGCAGCGAAGGAGCCGACGCATGAGCCCGCGCATGGCCAAGGCAATGATCAACGGGCTGCTGATCGGCGGCGCCGTGATCGCGCTGTTTCCGCTTTTGTGGATGCTGTCCGTGTCTTTCATGCAGCCGGGCGAGGCCAGCTCGCTGCCGCCGCCGCTGCTGCCATCGCATGCAACACTCAACAACTATCGCGAGCTGTTCGTGCATGCCGGCATGGGTACGTACCTGCTCAACAGCCTGCTGGTATCGGGTGCCATCACGCTGCTGTCGCTGTCGTTCAATCTGATGGCCGGCTATGCCTTCGCCAAGCTGCGCTTCGCCGGGCGCGAGCGCCTGTTCCAGGCGCTGATTGGCGCGTTGGTGATTCCCGCCCAGGTCGCGATGTTGCCGCTTTTTCTGTTGCTGAAATACATCGGACTGGTGAACAGCTATGCCGGCGTGATCGTGCCCGGGATGGCCACGGTGTTCGGCATCTTTCTGGTGCGCCAGTATGCGCGCGGCATTCCCGACGAGTTGATGGAAGCCGCGCGCATCGACGGCGCGGGCGAATGGCGGATCTTTCTGCAGATCGTGATGCCGCTGCTGAAGCCGATCATGGTGACGCTGGCGATCTTCAGTTTTCTCGCCGCTTGGAACGATTTCATGTGGCCGCTGATCGTGCTGACCGGGCAGGAACATTACACCCTGCCGATCGGGCTGGCCTCGCTGGCGCGTGAGCACTCGCAGGACAGCGAACTGATGATGGCCGGTTCGGTCGTCACCGTGCTGCCCGTGCTGGTGCTGTTTCTGGCGATGCAGCGCTATTACCTGGAAGGTCTGCTGCTGGGCAGCGTCAAAGGCTGAGGCAGGCAGAGGTTGAAACACACGGGATAGGGCAGGCAGGGTAGAAATGATGATGGTTAAGCCATTGAAGCGCGTGTGCATTGACGTTTGTCGCCCTGGCGGCGCGACGCTGATGGCTGGCCTGTTGCTGACGTTAGCCGTCGCGGGGCATGCGGCAAAGATGCCTTCCGTCGAAGCGTTGGATGATTTCAGCCACCCGGACGCCTGGAAGGCCACCGGCACTGATGACATCAGTACGTCGGTAAAAGCGGTCAAGGGCAAAAGCGGCAATGCCGTCTGCGTGGATTTCAATTTCAACGGCGTGTCCGGCGGTGTGACGCTGCACCGCGCGCTGCCTATCCGGTTCCCCGCCAACTATGCGCTGTCGTTCGACGTGCGTGGTGCGATGCCGGCGAACGATCTGCAGCTGCGCCTGGTCGATGCCAGTGGCGACAATGTGTGGTGGTACCGTCACGAGGCGTTTCAGCCCGGCGAAAACTGGCAGACGATCGAGGTCGGCAAGCGGGATATCGATTTCGCCTGGGGAACCGCCAAGGACAAGGTGTTGCACCAGAGCAGTGCGATCGAGTTCACCGTCTACGCCGGCCACGGCGGCAAGGGCGAGCTTTGCTTCGGCAACCTGCGCCTGACGCCGCTGCCGGTGACCGCTGCTTCGGAACAGACTACGCCAACCGAAGATCCGAACAAGACCCCGCTGGTGCAGCAGGCGCGGCGTGCGGTACGCGGTATGTACCCGCGCGGTCTCAGCGGCGAACAGAGCTACTGGACTCTTGTCGGCGTCGATGGTGGCGCGCCGCATTCGGCACTGATGTCCGAAGACGGCGCGATCGAGGTGGGCAAGGGCGGCTGGTCGATCGAGCCGATGCTGTTCGATGGCCATACGGTCATCGATTGGGCGACGGTAAAAACGCAGCAAAAGCTTTTGGACGGCTATTTGCCGATACCCACGGTACGCTGGCAGGCGAACGGCCTAAGTCTGGAGACGACCACCTTCGCCAGCGGCACGCCAAAGGATTCGAACCTCTTCGCGCAGTATCGGCTGCATAACGACGGCGACGCGCCACGCTCGCTGATGCTCGCGCTGCTGGTCCGGCCGTTCCAGGTCAATCCGCCGACGCAGTTCCTGAATATGAAATCAGGCATCAGCCCGATCCACGATCTGGACTGGAGCGGCCGCGCGCTGCGCGTGAACGATTCGCAACAGATCGTGCCGTTGCAGGCGCCGTCTGCCTTTGTGGCCAGCCCACATGGCACGGTCACCTTGCCCGAAAAGCTGGCCAGCGGCACACCGGCGAAAATCGATGCGGGCATCGAGAAGGCCTCACTGCACGACGGCTCCGGCTACGCTCAGGGCGCACTGCTCTACAGACTCACCTTGCCCGCGCATGGCGAGGCAACGCTCGGGCTCGTCGTGCCCAACCTGGGCGCTACCGGGGAACAGCCGTCGTTCGCGCTGCCACCAGATGCTGCGCAGTGGCTTCGGCAGCAGCAGGATCAAACCGCGGCGGCCTGGCGCGAAAAGCTCAACCGCGTCACGCTGCAGCTGCCCGACGGACAGCAGGCCATCGCCGATACCGCGCGCAGCACGCTGGCGCAAATTCTGATGTCGCGCGACGGCGACGCGCTGCAGCCGGGCACGCGCTCCTACGCTCGTTCGTGGATCCGCGACGGCGCCATGATGAGCGAGGCTCTTCTGCGCAGTGGCCACGCCGACGCGGCCGGCGACTTTATCAACTGGTACGCACCGCAGCAGTTTCATACCGGCAAGGTGCCCTGCTGCATCGACAAGCGCGGCGCCGATCCGGTGCCCGAGAACGACAGCCAGGGCGAGCTGATTTTCGCCATCGCGCAGTGGTGGCGCTACAGCGGCGATCGCACCGGCCTGGAAAAATTGTGGCCGCACGTCGAACAAACCGTCGCCTATATGGACACGCTGCGCGCAAGCGAGCGCACATCCGTCAACGCCGCGGATGCGAAGCGTGCCCTGTATGGACTGATGCCCGCATCGATCAGTCACGAAGGTTACTGGGCCAAGCCCATGCATTCGTACTGGGACGATTTCTGGTCGCTGATCGGCTATCAGGATGCCGTGCAGCTGGCCACGGCGCTGGGCAAGACCGAAGAGACAAAGAAATTTGCCGCCTCGCGCGATCAGTTCCAGGCCGATCTGAAGGCCTCGATCCTGCTGGCCATGCAGCAGCATCACATCGACTACGTTCCGGGCTCGGCCGAGCTCGGCGATTTCGACGCGACCTCGACCACGATCGCCCTGTCGCCTGGCGATGCCATCGACTGGCTGCCACCGGACCTGCTGCCACGCACATTCGAACGCTACTGGCAAAATTTCATCGCGCGTCGCGACGGCAAGCAGCCGTGGACCGACTACACACCGTACGAAATCCGTACCATCGGCAGCTTCGTGCGGCTGGGCTGGCGCGATCGACTGCAGCAGCTGTTTACGTTCTTTTTCGACGGCCGCCGCCCGGCGGCATGGAACCAGTGGGCCGAAGTGGTCGGACACGACCCGCGCCAACCGCGCTTTGTCGGCGACATGCCGCACGCGTGGATCGCCTCGGATTTCATGCGCTCGGTTTACGACATGTTTGCCTATGAGCGCAGCAGCGATCGCGCGCTGGTGTTGGCGGCCGGCATCTCACCGGCGTGGATGGGCGGCAAGGGTGTCGGCATCGCGCACTTGCGCACCCCGTACGGGGAACTGAGTTATTCGCTGCGGGAAACCGGCACGGCACTCGAACTGAAGATCGACGGCGGCCTGACCGTGCCACCCGGCGGTCTGGTTCTACCATGGCCTTACCCGGGCAAGCCAGGCGCAAAAAACGCGTCGCTGGATGGGCGTCCGGTGATGTGGCGCGGCGACGAAATCGTCATTCGCCGCGTTCCTGCCCAATTGCGCGTGCAGCACCCGCGCTGAATTCCCTAGACCGAGTGAGCTTGCCTTCCCGTGGCGGAAGGCACAGGCCTCAGAACTTGCCGGCGCGGAAGTCGGCAATCGCCTCGTGGATCTGCGCCTGCGTGTTCATCACGAACGGGCCGTAACGGGCGACGGGCTCGTTCAATGGGCGACCTGCGACCACAATCAGTCGCGAGGCCTTTTCAGCGCCCTTGAGTTGAATGCTGTCGCCGTCGGAAAACACGCCCAACTCGCTGCGCTTGAGCTGCTCACCGCCGACCAGGGCCGACTCGCCATCGAACACGTAGGCAAAGCCGTGATGACCCTTCGGCAGATCCAGCGTGAGCGCGGCGCCCGCCTGCAGGCTGACATCCAGATAGACGGGGTTGGTGGCGATGCCCTCGACCGGGCCGGTTGCACCAGCAAGCTCGCCGGCCAGCACGCGCACCTCCACACCGTCGGCGGGATGCACGACCGGGATGTTCTCCGGCGCGATGTCCTGGTAGCGCGGCGCGATCATCTTGTCCTTCGCCGGCAGGTTCACCCACAGCTGGAAACCCCACATCAGGCCGTTTTCCTGCTGTGGCATCTCCGAATGCAGGATGCCGCGGCCGGCCGTCATCCACTGCACGCTGCCGGGCTTCAGATCGCCGCTGTTGCCGTGGTTGTCCTTGTGCAGCATGTTGCCAGCGAGCATGTAGGTCACGGTCTCGAAGCCGCGGTGCGGATGCTCGGGAAAACCGGCGATATAGTCGCCCGCCTGATCGGAGCGGAATTCGTCCAGCATCAGGAACGGGTCGAGCATGTCGAGCCCCGGCTGGCCGATAATGCGCTTGAGCTTGACGCCCGCGCCGTCGGAGGTATCCATGCCGCGGATACGGCGGACGATATGGCGATCGGTCATGTCTGCTCTCCGTCAAAAGATTCCAGCAAGATGGACCCGACGCGGCACGCTGCCAAGGGCGCTCATGGGAACGGATTGTTTCCTAGAGCTCGCCAGTTAGGGCTCGATGCGCTTGAATCAGGCCGTAGGCAGACGGGGGCGCAGGAACGATGTGCTGCAAAGTCCGCGTACCGTGCGCATATTCAACGGAAGCTCCAGCAGCACATGGCCAAGGCTCAGCGGCAAGCTGACAAGCAGGCCGACAACGATGCTCTGCGCATAGGCAAACATCACCACAGCCCACGCACTCGCCAGCAGCACCAGCCGCGTCGATGACACACGGTGCGAGCCCAGCAGTCCCGTTTTCAGGAACCAGTTTACGTAGTGATAGGCATAAGCAAAGCCCAGGAAGCCCACCAGCCGTAACGCAACACCGTGGCCTGGTACCGACAACAACTCCAATAGTCGTGGAAAACTTTTTTCGGCCGTCTTCAAGAAGCTGCCGTCGCCGAGATCCACGGTCGGCAGCAAAAGAAAACTGGCCGCCGCCAGCCCCAGAGCAGCAAGCGGCAAGCAATCCTTTGTTTGGCGCGTGCGGCTCGCACCGGCCAGCATGAACATCGTCGTGAATGCAAAGACGTGGATAAGCGTTGGCACGAGCACGACCACCGCCAGAACGAAGCCCCAGCCCAGCTTTGCGCCCGCCATGCCAATACCGGCCGAGAAAGCCGTGACGAGGACAGTCACGACCATCGACATGCCCAGGTCCGCGGCGACCAATCCTCCAAGCAACGCGCAAAACACACCGTCGGCCTCGGGCTGGTTCGGGCGCACGAGCATGATCATCAGCACCGCAAGCGCCGTGATGATCCACAGCCTTGGACGGCTCACAAAATACTTTCGGTCATGCAGCCAGGAAATTTCGGTGAGGTAATGGGCCGGACCGAGGACCGCGTAGGCGCCGAGCCATGTCGTTGCGGGAAGAACGTGCGCGAGGACAGCGCAAAGGAAGATGGCGAGCACATTCAAATGCGTTTGCGACACGCTGATTCCTTTCGACTAGCATCTGTCTGACGTCGATGATAGACCCGATGGCTTCACATGGCTCCCAGAGAATGACCGCAGCTGGCGCAGAAACGTGCGCCGACCGATGTCGCTACACCGCAGTGAGGGCAAAAGGCCGGTGGTTTCGGTGCATCGGTCGGCGCGCTGGTTGGCGCGGGCGCACCGCCCATCGCCTTGAGCAGCGCATCCGGTGAGGCGGGTCGGCCGCCGAACTGATTCATCGCGCCCAGCGCGGCGATCTTTTCAACGTCGCGGCGCGAGGTCGGCATGTCGACGCTGCTCTGGTCCGCGGCAAAGTTTTCCAGCTGTTTGCGCAAGGCGCTGGCCCGATCGGTGAGGCCGCGCAGGCCGACGATGCGCCGTTCGGATTCGCTGCCGAAAGTGACCGAGTCCACTTCGGCCACCCACACCCGCAGGGTCATGTCGTTGACGCTGACGATGTCTTTCTCGGTGCGCACGCGATCGGTGAACGGCGCACCGACTGCCGTATGCGCGCGCTGAAAGCTGCCGTCGATCTCGACCCAGGTCATAAGCGAAACAAAATCAAACCGCGCCCACAGAATATGCCCGGCGCGCAGGCAGAACAGCGCCAGCGAAAACATGCCGCCCGCGTAGCAGACGTATTTCCACAGCGTCGGCGCCAGCTCGCCCATCGTCACCTGATGGGTAAACAGCAGCAGCGCAATCGAACCGGCCACGGTATACAGAACGCCCAGCGCGCTTAGCACGGTCAGCCAGCGGTAGCGCGGTTCGGCCAGCGCGTGCGAAAAGCTCACCGTGCGCATGTCCTCGCGCGGCATCGGCTGCGTTTCCTCCAGCAGTTCGCCGTGGAAGGTTCCGTTGTCGCCCACCGTTTGCGGCACGTAGCGCGCGTAGCGGCGGTTGGGAATCTGCTCGATCCAGTTGCGCTGCATTTCGCGATCGAGCTCGACCAGGATCTGGTTCGGCGGCGCGTTCATCGATACCGTCGCCAGTTCGCAGGCCATGGTGGTCTGCGGCGGCGCCACCATCTGCCGCAGCACGGCGACGAAAAACACCAGTACGGATATCAGCGCGCAAAGCAGCAGAAACAGCGCCTGCCCGCTGAGGTCGATGCCGCCGAGATTGGGCAGCGCGGGCGAAATCGTATGGATCAACACCGGCGCGAGTATCGCCACCAGTACCAGCACGATCAGCCCGGCGGAGCCCAGGTGCGTGCTCGCCTGCGAGCCGCTTTCCAGCGGTTTGAGAAGCAATGCAGCGGTGTAGATGAAAAAGAACAGGCCGAGCCAGGCCATGTCCTTTTCGCTCAGCACACCGAGCAACGAGACCAGCAGGCCGAGCAGGACGACGGCAAGAGTCAGGCCGGTGCGAAATAAACGCTGCGCCACCCACTGAATCCGCTGCGGCGCCCAGATCAACGATCGCACCAGGCTGTAAAGCAGGCCATTCAAGGCGCCCGTGGGCTCGTCGACCGAGATGGCGCCACCGCGAATGGTCGACTTCAGCGCGACCGCGCCGGCCAGTTCGCCGAGCTGGGCGTCGGCCAATTCACCGGCCAGGCCGGCCGGTTTGCCGCGACCGAAGAAAAAGCGCAGCCGGCTCAGCCCCACCGCCGCGTGCTGAATGCCTGCTGCGAACATCGCCACGCCGACGATGATGGGCGCCAACGCCCAGCCGCCGATATGCGCGTAGAGGCCGGCGCGACCCTGAAAAAGCGCGATCAGTCCGCCGCCGATCAGAATCGCCGCGGCGATAAAGCGGAAGACGTTTTCGACGCGGAAGGGATTGGGAAAATCCAGGCCTTTGGCGCTGGAACCGTATTCATAAGCCATGGATATTCCCTGTCGACACGGTATGGATAACGGCGTGATCGATGACGGCGCGCGACCGCCCAACGGCCGGGACGAGCGTCGCTCGAATCAATGCACCCAGTGGCCGCTGCGCTGGCGCGGCGGGGCGTTGTCGTCGTCCTTGGTCTCGGGGATGGCCTGCACCATCGCCTCCACCTCGGCCTCGGTCGCCGGCTTGGCCTGCCAGTATTGATTGACTGCACCGAGCACGGCCGGCACCTGCGACAGACACTCGTCGTATTCGTCGTCGCTGAGCTTTTCGAATTCGGTATCGGCGCTGAGGATGCCTTCGTCCACCGCCAGCGCCATCACCGGGCCAAGCAGCTCCATCAGCTGCGGGTCTTCCGACAGGCGGTTTTCCCACAGGCTGGCGCGCAGATCGATACCGCGGCTGAAGCCTTCGCACCAGCCGGCGGCCGACAGCATCGGGCCGGTTTCCAGCTCCACTTCGCCGAGAATCGGCTCGTACGCGTCGACATCGAGTTCGGCGCTGATCGAATCGTTGAGCTTGGCCAGCAGGGCCAGCACGCGGTTGCCCTCGTCCTCGTCGGCGAAGGGCTCGTGCAGCACCTCGGGCAGCCACTCGTCCGGCAGCACCAGCAGCGGGCCGACCGCCAGCGCGCTGAGCAGGCCGTGCACGCCATCGAGCAGCAGGTCACCTTCGCCAGAATGGGCGCGTAGATAGCGGTCCAGTTCTTCCAGTTCGTTATCGTCCAGCGAGCTGGGCCATTCGGTCTTTGCAGTCATTTCGTGTCCAGTTCCAGCAGCACCGGCGTGTGGTCGGAAGGGCGCTCCCAGCGTCGCGGTTCGCGGTCGATGGCGGCGGCCTTGGCTATCGATTTCAGAGTATCGCTGATCAGGATCAGGTCAATACGCAGGCCCAGATTGCGGCGGAATCCCGCCTGCCGATAATCCCACCAGCTGAAGTGTCCGGCGTCGGGCTCGAACAGGCGGAAGCTGTCGTGCAGGCCGAGCTCGGTGATGGCCTTTAGACCGGCACGCTCCGGCGGCGAGCACAGAATGTCCTCGCCCCAGGCGACCGGGTCGTAGACGTCGCGATCGTCCGGGCAGATATTGAAATCGCCCAGCACGATCAGCTTCGGATGGCGCACCAGTTCGGCTTCGAGAAAGTCACGAACTCTGGCCAGCCAGTCCAGCTTGTACGCGTATTTTTCGTCGCCGACCGCCTTGCCGTTGACGACGTACAGATCGACTACGCGCAGATCGCCGATGTTGACGGCCAGAATGCGCCGCTGCGGATCGTTCAGCCCTGGAATGTCGGTCACCGCGTCGCGCGGCTCGGCGCAGGTATCGGCTCGCGTCAGGATCGCCACGCCGTTATAGGTTTTCTGGCCGGAAAAGACCGCGCGATAGCCGGCGGCCGCCAGCTCGTCGACCGGAAACTTGGCGTCTTCCAGTTTGGTTTCCTGCAGGGCGACGATGTCCGGCTGCGCGTCGGCTAGCCACTGGGTGAGGTGGGGTAGACGCACCTTCAGCGAGTTGACGTTCCATGAGGCGATTTTCATGGCGATATTGTAAGGGATGAGCCAATGCCGGCCCCGGCTATTTCAACCATCCCGCCATCATCAGCGACCGCAGGCCAGGCAAGGGGCTCGATCGAGCATGACCCTGAAACCGGCAAAACCCTTGATTAGATTTGGATAAAGCGCAAAAAGAGCGGCCTTTTTCCGATGAGGAAAAGGAACTTTCAGGATTTTCGGGGATAAAACCGACCGGTAACCGTATTTACGGTGTATGCTTAGGAAGCAAGCCCTCGGGGAGACCCTAGGTTCCTGCTCATACTGCGGTAAAGTGCTATTCGCTCCGAGCCGCAAACCATCACTGCTTCAAAGGTAATGTTACATGTCGGATCGTCAGAGCGGTACAGTCAAGTGGTTCAACGACGCCAAAGGTTTTGGCTTCATCACGCCGGAAAGCGGTGATGACCTGTTCGTGCATTTTCGCGCGATCCAGGGCACGGGCTTCAAGTCCCTGCAGGAAGGTCAGCGCGTCACGTTCGTAGTCACCAAGGGCCAGAAAGGCCTGCAGGCTGAAGAAGTCCAGGTTGCCTAAGTCCTTCGGACTTTAGCGATTTGAAAAGCCCGCTTCGGCGGGCTTTTTTTATGGCCGTGGCTGGCCGGCACACCGGAAATGCAGAAGCCACGCCCAGGAACGCATGAAAGTTCGGTCGCCCCCCGAACGAGCGGCGACCGTCTAGTTCTGGCTCACGCCAAACCGTGACTGCGCAGTAGCGCCTCCGGCTCGGGCTTTCGTCCGCGGAAGGCGATGAAGCTCTCCAGCGCCGGCCGGCTGGCCCCCACGGACAGTACCTCGCGGCGGAAGCGATCGCCGGTGGCGCGGTCGATGACGCTGCCCGATTTTTCCGCCTGCTCCTCGAAGGTGCCGAAGGCGTCGGCAGAGAGCAGCTCGGCCCACAAATAGCTGTAGTAACCGGCCGCGTAACCGCCGGCAAAGACGTGACTAAAGGCGTGCGGAAACCGCTGCCAGGCCGGCGGATACAATACCGCCACCTGCTTACGCACCTCGTCCAGCACGCTCATGGTCCGCGCGCCTTGGGCCGGGTCGTATTCCAGGTGCAGGGTGAAATCGAACAGCGCGAACTCCAGCTGACGCACCAGAAACAGGCCAGCTTGAAAATGCCGCGCCGCCAGCATGCGCTCGAATAATTCGTCAGGCAGCCGCTCACCGGTCTCGTAGTGGCGGGCGAACAGGTCCAGCGCCTCGCGATTCCAGCCGAAGTTCTCCATGAACTGGCTAGGCAGCTCGACCGCATCCCACTCCACGCCATCAATACCGCCGATCGACGGCAGGGCGATTTCGGTCAGCAGATGATGCAGGCCGTGGCCGAATTCGTGGAACAGGGTCAGCACGTCGTCGTGGGTGAGCAGGGCCGGCTTGCCGCCGGTCGGCGGCGGAAAGTTGCAGGTGAGAAAGGCCACCGGCAGCTGACGTTGCTCACCGTCATCGAAACGGGCTCGGCAGACGTCCATCCATGCGCCGCCACGCTTGCCGTTGCGGGCATACAGGTCGATGTAGGCGCCGGCAAACACGCGGCCGTCGGCATCGCGCACGTCGTAAAAGCGCACGTCAGGGTTCCACACGTCGACATCGTCCCGGGCCGCCAACGTGATGCCGTAGAGCTTGCTGGTCAGCGCGAACAGGCCGTCGATGACCGCCGGCAGCGGAAAATACGGTTTTAGCTGTTCCTCATCCAGCGCGTACTGCCGCTGGCGCAGCTTTTCGGAGACGTAGCCGACGTCCCAGGGCTCGAGGTTGTCGAGCTTGAGTTCGTCGCGGGCGAAGTCGCGCAGCGTGGCCAGCTCCTGCTGCGCGACCGGCTTGGCCCGTGCGGCCAGGTCATGCAGGAATTCCATCACCTCGGTCGGCGAGCCGGCCATCTTGGTCGCCAGCGATTCCTCGGCGGCGTTGCGGAAACCGATCAGCTGGGCCGACTCGTGCCGCAGCGCCATGATTTTTTCGATGCGTTCGGAGTTGTCGAACTTGCCGGCGTTAGGGCCCTGATCCGAGGCGCGCGTCTGGTACGCCCAGTACACGCGCTCGCGCAGGCCGCGGTTGTCGGCATAGCCGAGCACGGCCTGCACGCTGGGTTGTTTCAGCGTGACCAGATAGCCGGCGAGCTTTTGATCTTCGGCGTACTGACGCAGCACCGCGCGGCCGGATTCGGGGATGCCGGCCAGATCGCGCTCGTCGGTCACGTGCTCCTGCCATGCCTCGGTTGCGTCGAGCACCGCGTTGGAGAATTCGGTAGAGAGTTTGGACAGCTCCACGCCGATGTCGCGATAGCGCGACCGCGCCGGCTCATCCAGCGCCACGCCGGAAAGGGTGAAATCGCGCAGCGAATGCTCCACCAGCGCGCGCTCGGGCCGCGGCAGCTGCGCAAAGTCCGGCGCATCGGCCAGTGCCTGCACGGCGGCATACAGCTCGCGGTTCTGACCTAGTTCGATCGAGTGTTCGGTCAGTTTCTCCTCGGCCGGCCCGTAGACCTGGCGCAGCGCGTCACTGTCGGCCACCGAATGCAGGTGGCCCACCGGTGCCCACGCACGCGACAGGCGCTGTTCGAGCCGCTCCTGGGTCAGCATCACGGTGGCGAAATCGCGCGGTGCGTCGGGCGCGGTCAGCGCGGCGATATCGTCGCGATAGTCGGCCAGCAGCGCATCGATCGCCGGCTCGACGTGTTCCGGAAGAATCTGGGAAAACGCCGGCAGGACGTCGTCGGCGAGCAGCGGGTTGGCCTGGTTCATGCGCATCTCATGCAAGTTCTCTCAAGACCCCCAGCGTGGCGACGCCAGCGCGCGAAATCAAGCGGAACAAAGCCGCACAGGGCGCGCTTGCGCCACGTTCGCGTACCGTACGCGCCGTATTGTCATGATTGGCCCCGTAACATCCTCGCCATGTGGCGAACAGATGTCAGAGAACTGCTGAAAGATAGCGCCACGTTCGCGCAGCTGCCGCCGGCGGCGCTGGAAGCGTTGGCCGATGAGCTGGTCTGGTTCGGCCTGCCCGGCGGACGGCCGCTGTTCAAGCCGGGCGAGCCGGCCGACGCATTGTATTTGGTAAAAAGCGGCAGCCTCGGCGTATTCGACAACCCGACGGTGCTGCGTCACCTCGTCAGCGCCGGCGAAAGCGTGGGCGAGATCAGCCTGCTCGGCGGCGAGACGCGCGGCCGCATGGTGCGAGCGTTGCGCGACAGCGAACTGTTGCGACTGGACCGGGCCGCGTTCGAGCGCGTGCTGGCCGGGCATCCGCAGGCGCTGCTCGGCGTCGCGCGCGCCGCGATCGAACGCCTGCAGCGGCGTGACCGCGGCGAAGAAACGCCCGGGCTGCCGAGAACCTTCGCCGTGCTGCCGTTCGATGGCGCGGTGCCGGCGCGCGCGCTGACCATGCAGCTGGTGATGGCGCTGGAAACCTACGGCAGCTGTCTCGTGGTCGACGCCGAACTGGGACACGGACGCGGCAGCGACTGGTTTGCCGCGCGCGAGGCACAGCATCGCTTCGTGATTTATCTCGACGTGCCCGGCCAACGAAACGACGACGGCCTCTGGCGCGAACGCTGCCTGCGTCAGGCCGACGTGCTGCTATTGCCGGCCCTCGCGGCACAGCCGGCGCGCGACTGGCCGACGATGGTGCCGGTGCACGCTTCGCGTGCGCGCCATCGGCCGCGGCATCTGATCTTGCTGCATGCCGGTCATCAGGTGGCGCTGGGCGCAGCGCTGCGCTGGCGCGCGGTGTTCAGCGGCGAACTGCAGCATCACCATATTTGCGGCGATGGCGACATCGCGCGAATGGCGCGGCTGGTCAGCGGCCACGGTCGCGGACTGGTGCTGGCCGGCGGCGGCGCGCGCGGGTTGGCGCATCTGGGCGTGCTGCGCGCCCTGCGCGAGGCAGGCCACGATTTCGATGCCGTCGGCGGTACCAGCATCGGCGCCATCCTCGGTGCCGGCGTGGCGAACGGCTGGGATATCGAAACGATGACCGAGATCTTCCGCCGTGCCTTCGTCGAAGGAAGACCGCTGTCGGACTGGACCCTGCCGCTACTGGCACTGACCCGCGGCCAACACGCCTCGCGCATGCTGCGCCGCACGTTCGGCGTGCTGGGCATCGAGGATCTTCATCTACCCTATTTCTGCGTATCGACCCGGCTCTCCGGCGGCGGTCAGGCCGTGCACCGGCACGGGCCGCTGTGGCTGTGGCTACGCGCCTCCAGCGCGATACCCGGCGTGCTGCCGCCGGTGCTGCAGCACGGCGAGGTGCATGTGGACGGCGCGCTGGTCAACAACCTGCCCACCGACGTGATGGTCGCCGATGGCATCGCCCACATCACCGCGCTGGACGTGCAGGCGGATATCGCGCTGCGCACCGACGTCAACGAATCCTCCAGCCCGCCGTGGTGGCGATTGCTGCTGCAACGAAAAACACTGCAGCGTCCGGGGCTGGTTTCCACCCTGGTGCGCGCCGGCATGGTCAACGGCGAGGAAGCCAGCCTGCGCCGGCGCGCGCAGGCACAGCTGCTGTTCACACCGCCGCTGGATCACATCGGCATGCTCGACTGGAAGGACTGGCAGCGCGCGATCGACTCGGGCTACCGGCATGCGATCGAGGTGCTGAATCAGCTGCAATAGCTTGATTGAAGCGATGCTCGGCTCGATCTTTTGGCCGATTATCGCTCAGCCTGCATCTCTGACGCTTGGATCGTTTTCTGCAAAACGGCACTTTTCAAGTTATGTCTCTGCCCACGACGTTCAAGCAGCAACGGTGAGGCGAGAGTGCACTGCGGATGCATTCGGTTGAGGCCGTGTATCGCCCCAGCCAGGCCAGTCATGAGACCCGGTGTGAAAGCCGCACGCGTCAGCCCGCCGACCATACCTCGGTGCTCTTCAATGGCAGAGACGATCTCTGCGGTGGCCTCGTCCGGATCGGTAGCGCAGCCGTCGGGGTCCAGTTCCGCGGCGCGCACGTGCAGTTCCCATAGAGACATGTCGCCATGGCACAGCGTATGGCTGGCACCCCACTTCCCGCGGGCAGCGGCAGCCGCACGGCGCAACGTCCGCAAATGACGCAGATCGCGCGTGCGCGCATACAGATCGCCGGCAGCCAGGCCAATGCCGACGCTACCGTTGCACCAGGTATGGAAGCTGTTATCGCCGGCATTTGCGCGTATGTCGATCCAGTTGCCTTGCGCCTCATCGTAGAGTGAGTCCTGAAAGGCGAACGCCTGATCCGATAGGGCAACCCAGCGAGCTCGATCTTCCGCGCTGCCAGCGGCGGTCAGCGCCAGCCGCGCCAGCGACCAGGCGACGCCGGCCGCACCGTGCGCGAATCCACCGGCCGGCTCCGCGGTCCCTGCCATCGGCCAGCGCGCACCGCGCTCGTCAATGATCGCGGTCGTTTCCAGACGCTGCGCCGCGCGAGCTGCGAGCACGTGCCAGCGTGAGTCGCCGGTGACTTCGGCCAGCCCCAGCAACGGAATGATCGCGCCGCTGGCGCCATCAATGATGTCGAACAGTTCGTCGCCTTCGAAACCTTCTTGTTCCAGAGCTTCGGCACGCGCAATGGCACGCGCCAGCAACTCCGGATCTTGCTGCAGCTCATACAGGCTCAACCAGGCCCAGATCTGTGCGCCATAGCCGGAAAAACCGCCAACTGTCTGCGGTTTGTCGGCCACCTCCATGGACCGCATGACCTTCAAGGCTCCCGCCAATGCTTCATCGATCCCAGGCACTGCGTCGGCACGGCCATGCTCGACCTCGAACCGGTAGCCAGCCAACGCCGACGCAATGCCGCCGAGACCGAAGTACACATCCGCATAGACGGGTTGAACCGCCCAACCGCTCCGACCGATTTCTGGCGTAATCCAGGTTGCCGATCCATCGTCGCCCCTCACGGCCAGCCGCAACAGACGCTCGACCGCATTGGCGGCCAGCTTGCGTCGGCGTTCGTCGAGCCGGTGGGTGTGTGGCCGCTGAGCGGCGTAGAAACGTCCGCTACTTTCTTCTTCGCGATCGCGAAGACGCTGGTTGAGATCGGTCGCAACGAGCGCACTGCGTATCGTCAGTTCCTCAAGCTCGATGCGCATGGCCCGCCAGTCGGCATAAACTTCATCGATCTGGGACCGGCTCAACGACGCAACGAAGATCGGCACATCGCCATGACGCAGGTCGTCGATCTCGGCCATGATCTCTTCTGGCGCCGATGGTGCGATCGGCACTATGGCGGCATTGCGTGCGAGAAGGTCGCGAACGCGCTCGATGGCCTTGCCTTCATCGTGCAGCGAAGCTGGATGCCACAGCATGCGACCAAGCTCCACATAAGCCTGGGTAGGTCGACGGACATCGCGCACTCGGCAACCCTCGAAGCAAGCCAGCAGCGGTGCAAGACGCTCCTCGGCATCCAGCGAGTGCAGACGTGCGCTGGCTTCGAGGAATCCTTCGCTGATCTGGTCCCAGTAAAGGGATACCTTCGGACGCGGACTGGGATGGTTCAATGCCGAAACCATGTCCACGCTGACGACCTCGACCCTTGCCGACATGGTGCCTTCGTCGACAATGATCGGCTTGTGCACCAATGGCTGTTGATCGGGCAGTGCGCCAGCAGCGGAAACATCGACCCCATTGAATCCAAGCGCTGGCGTGCGATACGGCACGATGCCCGTGCGCAATACCGAGCTGCGGATCATCGCGGCCGCAAGATCGTAGGCTTGGCCGTATCCGGAAGGTGGCGCGGAAATAGGAGTCGAAAACAGGCTTTCCACATCGATCACTATCGGCACCGGACCGACGGCAATGAGGTTTTCCAGGTGAATGTCGGTACCACCGAGCAGGCGTAATACGGCCAGCCAGTGACCCAAGCCACGATAGAAGGTCCGCAGCTCATCTTCACCGGAGCAATAACGATGCGCGACAAAGGCAGCCCAACCATAGTCGCCGCGATCGATCACCTGCGGCACACGCACACGATCGACCGCGTCACCGAATACGCTGCCAAGAAACACCTCAAGCGTCTCGTCGACACGCAGCGAACGTGGCTTGTACATGACCTCGCCACCTTCCAGCGACAACCGAGCCACGGTCTGGCCACCCGCATGCAAATCGCCCTGGCCCAAAGTCACTCCGATCAAACGCCCGGCAGGCTGTTTCAGCAGGTGTCCCAGTTCTGCGCGATCGGCAATAAAGCGCACCACCAGCGAGTGAATGGCGTTGGACTGCTGGGCGAGCAGGCGCCGCAGACGCGCGCGCAATGGGGGATAGCGGCGGTCGAGATGTTCGGCGAAGGCAGGCTTTAATGCATTTTCGACGAATTGTGCAAATTGGCCGGCTTCGTCTCCTGCGTTCAGCTCGCCCGCCAACTTGGACGCATGAAGTTCCAGCAGCATTAATCGACTCAGTCTGAGCCGCGCACTATTTTGCAGAGCTTGTTCGGCAACCGACTGGATCAGTGCCGCTTCTTCAGGATCCAGTCCATATGCGATTTCCGCAAGCTGCGCGGCGAAGGAAACGCACGTTGGAGCAGCAAAGTGTTCGATGATGCGCGCGAAGGCATCCGATGCGTTGGTTTCGGTCATCGTGCACCAAGAGTCCTTTCAGTTCATGGGGCCGAAATTGGCTGGAAAGACCGCCTGCGCGTACCTAAGCACAAAAAAATTGATACCCGCAGGCGGCAACCTAGATCAACAGCAGGCGCAACCACCAGCCACTGAACAGGTCGTACTTCCGCGCAATGTCAACGTGATTATCTCGGGACCTGCGCTCGTCAGTGCCGCTTCGGTAACGGCCAGTCCCTCGATATACAGCGGTCCAGCCGGATTGTCGTAGCCGCTGCTGCTATCGGAACCGCTGAGCCAACCTGAAACGATTTCGTCATTCAATTGCATAATCTTTCTCCATTTGATTATTGACCATGATTTGTATCAATCATGAGTTGTATTGAAGAATCCGGTAGCTCCCTTACTAGATCAATCGCACCATTGGAGCCAGCTCCGGACATTGACGTTCACGTGCTCGCGAAACTCCTTGGACCTAATTGGTTAACAGTCCAATCGTGCCCCATATCCAAGTTCCGCCTCTGGACAGTGCTTTCAGAGACGCCAACCTGTCAACAAGTTTCTGTGTCACATCGCGGCATGACAAGAATTTACGCCTCGGACGTTTTGAAGCGTGATGAAATCCATTGAAAGTGCCTAGAAAACTAGGCAACGACCTGTTTTCGGCACCGATTAGCGTCATGGCGTGCGAAGCAATGGGAAAGCGAATACACCGCGCTGCGGTGATCGACCGCCGCCGCACGATCGCGAACGCTAGAATGCTGCCATGACCTCGATACGAAGCTACAAAGGATTGCTCCCAACCCTCGGCGAACGCGTCTACGTTGACACCGCGGCAACCGTGATCGGTGACGTCGTACTCGGTGACGACGTATCGATCTGGCCCGGCGTGGTCCTGCGCGGCGACGTGCATTACATCCGCGTCGGCGCACGCAGCAACGTGCAGGACGGCACCATCGTGCACGTGACTCACGACGGCCCGTATTCGCCCGGCGGCTTTCCCACCATCATTGGCGAGGACGTCACCATCGGCCACGGCGCGGTAATTCACGCCTGCACGATCGAGGACTTCTGCCTGATCGGCATGGGCTCGACCGTGCTCGATGGCGCCACGATAAAAAAGTACGGCTTCGTCGGCGCGGGCAGCGTGATACCGCCGGGGAAAGTCGTCGGCGGGCGCGAGCTGTGGCTGGGCAACCCGGCCAAGTTCGTGCGGCTGCTCAGCGACACCCAGATCGAGCAGCTGCATTACTCGGCCAGCCACTACGTGCGCCTGAAAGACGAGTATCTGGCAGCCGGCTGATGGCTGTGCGCCATGTACTGTTTCTCTGCAGCCGCAACCGGCTGCGCAGCCCGACGGCAGAACAGGTGTTTGCCGCATGGCCCGATGTTGAAACCGACTCGGCCGGGCTCGCCGATGACGCCGACGTGTCACTGTCGGGCGAGCAATTGGAATGGGCCGATCTGATCGTCGTGATGGAGCCGTCGCACCGGCGACGGCTGATGCAGCGTCACCGCGGGTATCTGAAAGGCAAGCACGTCGTAGTGCTGGATATTCCGGACAACTATGCTTTCATGCAGCCCGAGCTGATCGAGCTGCTGCTTCGAAAAGTGGGGCCTGTGCTGCGATAGACAGATGTCGCGCCCGCCGCCTGCACGCGACGAGGAGCTACAGTGTCGCGCTTTCCGTACGCGCCTGGATCGCCGCCGCCTGCGCTTCGTGCTCGCGCATCATCACCATGCGCTGGGCGCTGAGCTTGCTGCCCAGCAGTGCCAGCTTGTAATTGTTGCTGTCGTAATCGCGCAGCAGGGAAAGCTCGCGCTGCGCTTCGTCGACATCGCGCGCGTTGATGGCTTGCTCGACGTCGTTGCAGGCTTGCGTAAAAAGCGTATTCAGGTCGTCCCGCGCAACCGCATTTTTCGGATCGAGCTGCAGCAGACTGAGGTAGAACTCGTAGGCATTGCTGCCGGCGGGCGCAACGAGCCGGTGTTCGCTGACCGCGGATTTCGCCAGGCCCAGCAGAATGCCCTCGCCGCTGGCGTCGGTCGAGGTGCCGGAACCCGCGGCTTCGGCTTGGGCTGAACCTGCCGCGTGAACATACCAGCCGATGCCGCCGGCTAAGACAATGAGTGCCAAGCCAGACGCAAAAATTGGTCCGCGTCGGGAAAACGCAGCAGACGAAAAAGTAGACATGGCGCTCGGATAGTGATCGTACCGCGCGCGAAGGCGCCCGCGATCGGGCGCTTCGGCGGAAGCGGTCGTCACCATAGTCATGCCATATGTCAGCGGCGTGACGAAACGCGAGGAAGAATACGGCTATGTAACCGTCGCCGCTCCACGCAAGCGACGATCACCTGTTAGCGTGCGCGAGAATCACCAGCCGAGCACGGCGTTGCCGTTCTCCGGCGAGCCGTCCGGGTGGGTGAACCAGAACACGCGGTTCTGTTTGTTCGGGCAGCCGGTGCCGGTGGCATAGCTGGATACCGCCCCGTTGAAGCTGCCGACGTCGGTGCGATAGCAGCCACCCAGCGAATCGTTGAAGGTGAAGCTTTGCGTGCTCTGCTGGTTGCTGTGCGAGGTAAGGTTGCCGCTGGCGTCGAAGGCCAGCGTGTCGTCGCTATCGACTGTATTGTTGAGCTTGGCCGAATACAGCGTGATGCCGAACAGCTGATGCACCGTGCTCTTTTCGTCGCCCTGATGCGCCACCGTGGCCAACCTAAAGCTGCCGTCGGCAGCAATCGCTTCGTTGACATCCAGATGCAACGGATAGCGCACGTGTTCGCTGTACTTGCCGGTAACGAATCCGCCGATGCTGCTCTGGCTGGTGCTATCGGACGAGGTCTGTTGATCGGTCACCTGGCAGTACGTGGTGTCGTTGATGGTGAACGTCTGCACGTCGCCAAAACCCACGGTCTGATCCACCGTGGTTTCCACGCGGCCACGCGAGGTATTGGCGTACCCTGTGATGATGAAATGCCGGCTCAGCTGCGTGGTGATGGCGCCGGTGATATTGCCCGAGGCATCGGTGCTCAGCGTACTGCCGATGGTCGGCGTGGGCGGCTGGCCAACCAAGGTATTGCGCTCGATCTGGCCGCTGACGGTTTTCGCATGCGGGTCGAGATACAGCAGCAGGCTGGCCGTGGCCGAAAAATAATTGTTCGCGCCCGCGACGCTTACCGCGACCTGATGCGCCGCGCCGTTGCTGAGCACGCCGGCGAACGGCGTCAGGTCGATGCGGTACGGCATGAAGTTCAGCGTCTGCACACCGGTAGTCGGCCGCCACAGGTAAGGATCGATGCCGCCGCTGTAGATCCATGGATACACCGGCGCCACGCCGGCCGGCTGGCCATCGATGCTGACTTCGGCCTCGCGGAAATTGCCGCCGCCGCATTCCTGTACCTCGGCGGCGTACTGATCGGGCACGCAGGTGTACCAGAACTCGTCGGCATTCTGGCTCTGCGCGAATACGTCCAGATAGGCACGCTCGACGTTAGTGGGCAGGGTCAGCGACTTGCTCAGCTGACTGGTGGATGTCGTCAGCGACACCGTGTTCCCGATCGGATCGCTGCCCAGCGGGATCACGGCGTCGGGCGCGGGCGCCGCCGGTGCCAGAATCGAGACCGGATAGAACAGCAGCTTCGCGCTGCCGTAGATCACGCCGGTATAGGTGCTGTCGACCACGTTGCCGATCAGGGCCTGGCCGTTGCCGGCCTGACGCAGCAGGGCGCTGTAGTCGGTGAGATCGCGCTCGACGTGCCAGCTCGGTGCGACCGTGGACGAGGGTTCCTCGGTCGTACCGAAATACAGGTTCACACCGCCGAGCCAAAGAGTGGCGGTGCGATCGAACTGGCGCCCGGCAGTGACCGAAAAATCCGCTTCCAGCACCACTTTCGACCAGTGCGTGCCGCAGCCCGTCGGCGGCGTGTAGGCATAGGGACGCGGGTTGAAGTCGTTGAACGCCACGCCGCTGAACAGCTGCACCGTGCACGGCGTGCCCGGCGGCCGCGGCACGGTGGGATCGGCTACGGTGACATTGGTCGAGCCGATCGGACTGGTGTTGCTGGCAGCGGCGCCAAAGGCGCTGCCGGCCAGAACCAAGGCCAGACCCGCCATAACTACCGCTCGACGATCGAAAAACCCTTTCGGCAACATGCGTGACTCCCCCACGAGATGGTGCCCCTGTTTGGGAAAAGTAGCACACGGTTGAGGGATGAAAAGCGGGGTGCAGAAAATTACGCGGCGAAATATCTGCCGCACTTCACAACACGGGTCAGCCGGCAGCGGTGGCGGTCTCGAGTGCTGTCAGCCACGCCATCGCCTGTCCGCGATCGCTGCCGCACATCGCGGGCTCCGGCTGCAGGCTCGCGCATACGGGTGGGCGACGTGGGTCACCGAAAATGGCGCAGCGGTTTTCCTCGGTGAGCTGCACGCAGCGGACGCCGGCGGGCTTGCCGTTCGGCATGCCTGGGATCGACGAGCTGATCGACGGCGCAATGCAGCAGGCGCCACAGCCCGCGCGGCACGGCAACCCGCTCACGCGGTTTGCCGGCGCATCGACTGATAGACCGGCTCCGTCTGCGGGCGCTGGCCGTGCCATAGGGCGAACGTATCGGCGGCGGTTTCCAGCAACATGCCCAGGCCATCGACGGCCTGGCGTGCACCGGCGCTCTTGGCCCATGCCAGAAAGCCGGCAGCCGCCGCGCCGTAGGAGAGGTCGTAGCCGATCGTATGTTCGTCGACCAATGAAGTAGGCAGCGGCAGCGCCTCGCCCAGCACCCCTGCCGAGGTGGCGTGCACGATCAGGTCGAAACAGCCAAGCTCGGCCAGCTGCTGCCAGTCATGGGACTGCACGCGCTCGGCATCGTCGATCAGGCCGGCCAGCGCATCGGCAGATGCGCGCGAACGATTGACGATGGTCAGCGTCTGCACACCGGCATCCAGCAGGTTCCACGCGACGCCGCGAGCCGCACCGCCGGCGCCCAGCATCAGCACCGACTTGCTCCGTAGCGCGATGCCATGCCGTTCGGTCATGTCTCGCACCATGCCGGCACCATCGGTGTTATGGGCGGCCAGACGGCCATCCGGTAGACGCGTCAGCACGTTGGCCGTGCCGACGCGTGTCGCGGCCTCGCTGCGCTCATCGGCCAGAGCAAAGGCCGCGGCCTTGTGCGGCAGGGTGACATTGGCGCCGCGGCCAGCGTCGGCAAAGAACTGCTGCACAGCATCGTTGAACTCGGCCGGCGCCGCGTCGATGGCTCGGTATTCCAGCGCAATGCCGAACTGCTCGGCGAACGCCCGATGGATCGGCGGCGACACGCTGTGCTTGATCGGATGGCCGAAGACGGCAAAGGAAAGGGGAGCCATGGTTTTCCAGAATGCTGGGGGGTTCGCCGCGTCCGGCCTCATCGAGGCCATTCTACTAGCCATCTATTCGCGATGATTCTGCGGAAACCGGAACCGCTTGCCGTCGCGGCACCACCCGTTTGAATTGACTGCCGACCGGTCGCAGCCTGTGAGATACGCGTATTGGAAGCTGCAGGCATCCGAACCCGAGGAGTCTGCCGATGCGACCACAACCGCTTTCCGACAACCACCGCGACAATACCAGCCACCGGCACCTGCTCGGGAGCGCCGTGCTGTGGCTTCTGGCCGGCAGCTTTCTGCTGGCCACCACCCTGGTGCCGGTTTATAGCGAAATGCTTGGCTGGACATCGGCGTTCTGGCTGGTCGGCGCGCCGCTGATCGTGCTGCTGACGCTGGAGCCGTCGCTGCCGCGTCAGCTGCTCGCCCTGCGGCGGCCCCGCCAAAGCACCCTGCGCACGGCCATGTGGCACTGAGACCCGACCAACGAATTCCCTAACCGGTGATGCCCTGCCGCTTGCGCTCCATCCGGCGCAGGAACTCCTGCATGATCTGCAGATACAGCGCGTCGCCCAGGTGGTCGTCTTCGACGCCGGCATCGATCGACGGATTGTCGTTGACCTCGATCACCACCGGCTTGTTGCCCACCTGCTTCAGATCGACGCCATAGAGGCCATCGCCGATCGGCGCGGTGGCTTTCAGCGCGAGCTTCACCACGTCGGCCGGCGCCTCGCTCACCGCAATGGTTTCGAAGCCGCCGCTCTTGGCCGTGCCCTTGGCGCCGTGGTTGTAAATCTGCCAGTGACCGCGCGACATGTAGTACTTGCAGGCAAACAGCGGCTCATGATTGAGCACGCCGATGCGCCAGTCGAACTCGGTATAGAGGTATTCCTGCGCCAGTAATAGCGCGCTGTGCTGGAACAGTTCGCCGGCGGCCTTTTCCAGCGCTTCCTCGCTCTGCACTTTCACTACGCCGCGCGAGAACGAGCCGTCGGGGATTTTCAGCACCAGCGGAAAACCGAGTTTGCCGACCACTTCCTTCATGCCCTTGGCATCGTCGCGATACAGAATTTCGGTGTGCGGCACGGCGAGCTTGCGCGACACCATCAGGTCGTTGAGAAAGATCTTGTTCGTGCAGCGGAGAATCGACGTGGGATCGTCCATCACCACCATGCCTTCCTTCTCGGCGCGATGGGCGAAGCGATAGGTGTGATTGTCGCTGGCGGTGGTTTCACGAATGAACAAACCGTCGTACTCGGCCAGGCGCTGATAGTCGTTCTTGCCGATCATGTCGACTTCGATACCGAGCTGCTTGCCTGCCGCCACAAAGGACTTCAGTGCCTTTTTGTTCGACGGCGGCATCATCTCTTTCGGATCCACCAGCATCGCGATGTCGTAGCGATACAGCTTGCGCGCGCGCGGCTTGCGCCACAGCTTGCGCGAGAAGCGGTCGAGCTCTTCGGCGAACGCGTCTTCCTGCGCGTCGTCCAGCGTGTGCAGGCCGACCGGCTTGATCGAGCTCACCTGCCATACGCGGTCGCGCTCGAACTCGATGCGCATGAGCGGGCAGGGAAAGGTTTCGAACACCTGCCGCGCCAGATCCTGCAGCGCGGGATACGCCGTCTCGCCGAAGTAGACCAAGATGCCGAGGTCGGTGGTATCGCGGCCGCCGGCAGGGAGAAAGTGCGTGAGCTTCTGGTTGAGATCGTCGATATCCACACCGTAGAGCGAGCGGCGGCGCAGATCGTTGACCGTGCGTACCGACGGCATCACCTTGTGCCCGCGCGCTTCGGCCAGCAGCGACACGTAATAGCCGGTACCGAGATATTTGTAGCTGCGGCACAGGTTGATGACGTGGGTTCGCTCGTCGTCGTTGCTGATCGGCTCGCGCAGATAGTCCATCGCGCTCATCACGTCGACGGACGGGTAGTACGAAGCCCAGTCGGAGGCTTTTTCGACAACGATGACCAGACGGGTCATGACACCACTCAGGCAATGCGGTTGGAGCAGATTGCCCAGCAGTGGCGGGGCGCGATTTGCACGGCGCGCAGTTTGGCACAGGGGCGGCATCGCACAAGTCAAAGCGCTGAAGCGGGATTAAACGCGATCCGCGCCGACGTTGGCTGCAATGAAAAATACACGCGGCGAATGCCGCCGGCTGCTAGAGTCCGCGCGGTTCGAATGGCGATTCGATTTCTCTGCACATCCGCCGCGTCACTCATCTACTGCGGGACTTCGACTCCATGGCATCAGGATTTTCTTCCACTGACCGTCAGCCGCCGATGGCATTGGAAAACGTGCGACACCAGGATCCCGCCAGCATGCGTCCAACGCCGTCCACCGCCAGCGTGCGCGTGCGCCGCGCCGAAACCTCCGATCTCGACGATCTGGTCACGCTGGAAGATCGCACCTTCGACAGCGATCGCATGACGCGCGACCAGTATCGGCGTCATCTCGACAGCGATACGGCACTGGTGCTGGTCGCCAGCGCCAACCACCGCCGCTTTCTCGGCACCGCCGTGGTGTTTTTCCGCAAAGGCAGCAGCGTGGCGCGGCTTTACTCGCTGGCCAGCCAGCCCGAATCGCGCGGCAAGGGCGTAGGTACCGCGCTGGTCGAGGCGACCGAGGCGGCGGCTCGACTGCGCCGCTGCCGACGGCTGCGGCTCGAAGTGCGCACCGACAACGTCAGCGCCATCAAGCTGTACGAGCGCCTCGGCTACCGATGTATCGGTTCACTCCCCGGCTACTACCAGGATGGTGCCGATGGCTGGCGCTACGAGAAGCAGCTCGACTGAACGATCGCTTTCACGGCAGCGCTTTCTGAACAACCCGAGGCCGGCGTCCGGCGCGCATCAGCCGCCGAACGGCTGACCGATCTTCTGCTGTGTCGCTTCGTCCGGCCTGGCCACCAGCGCGCCGGTACGCATCAGGCTCACGGTGTAGTGCCCCTGATCCACCAGCGGCAGAAAGGCGCCGCTGCCGTACAAGGTATCTACCTCGGGCAGCCAGTCGGGATACTGCTTGTGCAGGTCGAGCAGATCGAAACCATCGGCGTGATCGAAGCTGACGACCGTGCGCGGCGCGCTCATTTCCTGGGCGGGGTCGTCGTAGCGACCGGACAGACGATCGAGCCGGTACAGCGGCGGGATGCCCGAAAGCAGGGCGGGCAGCTTCCATTTCAACACGATGGCCTCGACCCGCCAGTCGTCGCCCGCGAGTTCGACCTGCCGCGTACTGCCGTCGGGCCAGCTCAGGGTCAGCGCCCAGCGCTGTGGCGAGAGAATATGGGCCTCGATGTCGACCACCGGCGTCTCTTCGCTGAGCAGTCGATAGCCGCGCAGCGCGTAACCGGTGCCGCCCAGAACCAGAGCCAGCACGAAGAAAATCACGCATAGCAGCGCGCGTCCCGCGGCGGCAGCTCGGCGACCGCCGTGCAAGTGCTGACGCAGTACGACCAGTTGCACCAGCGTGATCAGCAGGAAAACCGCCGCCAGCACCAGCAGCACGGTCATCGGCATGCGCAGCAATGTGCTCCAGTCCATCGTGAGATCCTCGCCGCCCGGGCGTAACGTGATTCGATGCGCGCATCATAACGGCATGACCACGCCGTGCTGCGGTGAATCGGGCGCGCCTCGCTATACTGCATGCCTCTTCAGGAAACCTCGTCATGCGCCGACCGATCTCACTGAATTCGCTTTTGCTGGTCTCGTTTTGCATCGCAGCCAGCACGCTCGCCGGCTGCGGCCAGAAAGGCCCGCTGTACCTGCCGCCGGCCACCAAGCCGGTACCAGCCTCGGCCACCAGCACGGTAAAACCGCAGCAGCCAGCCATCACTGGTAACAGCGCGATACCCGACAACCAGCGGCCGGACAACACGCAGTACTGAGTCGCGATCGATCATGAAGCAGCGCTTTTCCAAGATGCATGGGATCGGCAACGATTTTGTCGTGCTGGACTGCCGCGACACGCCTTTTTCCATGACGATGGCGCAGATCCGCGCCATGGCGGATCGGCATACCGGCGTGGGTTTCGATCAGCTGCTGGGGATCGGCCGGCCGAGCGATCCTACCTGCGCGTTCTATTACGGCATCTCCAATGCCGACGGCTCGCCCTCGGGCCAGTGTGGCAACGGCGTGCGCTGCGTGGCCGCCTGGTTGCATCGGGAAGGTGCGCTGGCGATCGGCGAGACGGTACGCATCGAAAGCCCCTCCGGTCCGGTAGCCGTACGCTTGATCGACGCCAATGAAGTCGTCGTCGACATGGGCGTACCCGTCTTCGAGCCGGCACAAAGCGGCTTCGATGCGACGCGCGCGGCCACGCATTACCCGATCGATATCGCTGGCGCCATACGGCAGATCGGCGTGGTCTCGATGGGCAACCCGCACGCGGTGATCGAGGTCGAGCATCTGCACAGTCCCGAACTGGAACGGCTCGGCCCGCTGCTATCTACCCACGCACGCTTCGCTGAAGGCGTCAACGCCGGCTTCGTGCGGCGCATCGATCGGGGTCACCTGAAGCTACGCGTGCACGAGCGTGGCGCGGGATGGACGCTGGCTTGCGGCACGGGTGCCTGCGCCGCCATGGCCGTGCTGCATCAACGCGGCGATGTCGACGACAGCGTGCAGGTGAGCCTGCCCGGCGGCATGCTGCAGATCGACTGGACCGGCCCCGGCCAGCCACTGTGGATGAGCGGCTCGGCAACCTTCGTCTTCGACGGCGAATGGATCGTGCCCGAGGGTTTGCCGTAAACGCTGGCACGCGATTTCCCATGCGTTTTCGTCGCTCATCGGGCCTCGCAGTTGAAGCGCGGGCCGGTCCATCGCACACTGCGCCAGCCGACGCCGCTTTTTGCGCGCACAGGCCTTGTTTCGACCCGCCCTGCTCCGAGGTACCCGCATGACCGCCACCCTGCTCAATGACGCGACCCAGGCGCGTGTTGTTGCCTCCTACCTGAAGCTGCATCCGGAATTCCTCAGCGACTATCCGGAGCTGGCGGCACAGCTGAAGATGCCGCACGACAAAGGTCCGGTCGCCTCGCTGGCGACTTATCAGCTGCAGAGTCTGCGCGAGAAAAACGCCGAGCTCGAACGCCGGCTGGCCGAACTCATCGCGATTGCGGCCGAGAACGAAAAGCTGATGGAGCGCGTGCATGCGCTTACCGTTGCGCTGCTGCGTGCCAACACTATCGAAGTCACGGCGCGCAGTGTGGTGGCCAAACTGACGGCCGATTTCCACACCGATCAGGTGCGCCTGGTGCTGTTCGGCAGCGAAGCGCTGCTGCCGCGCGCCGAATGGCTGGTGCAGGTGACGGGACCGGATGCACTGCCGGAGTTCAGCGACTTTCTGCAGCAGAACGAGCCGATGTCCGGCCGCTTGTCGAAGGAAAGGCTGGAGCGACTGTTCGGCAGCGCCGCGTCCGAAACCCGCTCGGTGGCGATGATGCGCCTGGGTGCCGCCGGCATTTTGGCGATAGGCAGCGGCGATCCGGACCGCTTCCAGCCCGGCATGGGCAATCTGTTCCTGAAAATGATCGCCGCCACGATCACCGCGGCCCTGGCCCGCTCGCGGGACGTTTCCTGAGCCGACAGTGACGCCTGAACGACAGATCGAGGACTGGCTGGGACGCCTCGCCAGCGAGCGGCAGGCGTCCCCGCACACGGTCGCCGGCTACCGGCGCGACCTGGCGAAGTTGACCCGCTTTATGCAGGAAAACGCCATCGCATCGTTCGATGCGCTCGACGCCAACCGCATGCGCAGCTTTGTCGCCACCGAACATCGCGGCAGCAAGGGCAGAGAAGCACTGGCGCCGAAAAGCCTGCAGCGGCTGCTGTCATCCTGCCGCAGCCTGTTTCGCCAGCTCACCCGCGAAGGTCGGCTCAGCCACGACCCTCTGCTGGGCGTGCGCGGCCCGAAGGTACGGCGCAAGCTGCCGCAGGTGCTGGATGTCGACGAAGCCAGCGCGCTGGTCGAAACCGACAGCGGAGGCAGGCTGGCCGTGCGCGATCGCGCCATGCTTGAACTGTTCTATTCCAGCGGCCTGCGCCTGTCCGAGCTGGTCGGTCTGCGCTGGCTCGATCTTGACCTCGACGGCGGCGAAGTGCGCGTACTCGGCAAGGGCAGCAAGACCCGCATCGTACCGGTCGGTCGGCATGCCGTGAGCGCGCTGCGCGCGCTCGGCGCCGAGGAGGGCATGATCGCCGAAAGTGCGATCTTCCGCGGCCGCGGCGGCGCGCCGATCAATCCACGCACGATCCAGCTGCGCATGAAAAAGCTGGCGCTGCAGCAGGGCATTCCCAAACACATCCACCCGCATCTGCTGCGGCACACGTTCGCCAGCCACATGCTGGAATCCTCCGGCGACCTGCGCGCCGTGCAGGAGCTGCTCGGCCACGCCGACATCGCCACCACGCAGATCTACACGCACCTCGACTTCCAGCACCTGTCCAAGGTGTACGACGCCGCGCACCCGCGCGCACGGAAAAGGGGCTGAATGCGCACGCTTCTGCGGTCATCGTCGCCGGATCTGCCTAACTCCAACGAGCGCCGAACCATTTTGGACAACGACGCGATCCGTGCTGTCGACGATCTTGCGCGAAGCGATCAGCCGGCGCGCTACTTTCCTGCGGTCGACGGATTACGCGGAATTCTCGCCATCGGTACGATTCTGATGCACGTGAATCGATCCTGGTTTCCGGGGGCACCGGCGGTAATGGACATTTTCTTTGTGGTCTCCGGCTTTCTGATCACGCTGCTGCTTCTGAACAATATCCACCGTGACGGCAAGATCGAACTGAAGGTTTTTTGGGCGCGGCGCTTCAAGCGTCTTTATCCAATGCTGGCTATCGTGGTGAGCGTATATCTTGTCCTGGGAAGCTTTCTGATTGATCACCCCGCGCGACTTTACGCGGATGGCATTGAAACCCTGTTGTACGTGTCCAACTGGACCAAGCTCTACAACTACGTGTATCCCCCTCTTTTCGCACACAGCTGGTCGCTGTCGATCGAAGAACAGTTCTACCTTTTGTGGCCGCTGCTGCTCACGGTCTTGCTGCGCTGGGGTATCTCGGCCAAAGGAATGCTCGTGACGTGTCTGTGCCTGGCGAGTATCACGCTCATCTGGCGCAATTATCTGATTGGCTCAGGCGTGCCGTGGTCACGCATTTACTACGGTTTGGACACCCGTGTTGATGGATTTCTGCTTGGCGGCGTTCTCGCCATGCTTTGGCAGCGATCGAACGACATGCTCTATCGCAAGCGTTGGCTAAATATTGCTTGGCAGGGCTGCTTTCTTGCGCTTTTTGTATTGGTGATGAACTGGAACCCCTGGGAAGTCCAGTACTTTGCCTGGCAGCAGAGCGTGATTATCTTATTGTCATGCGGCACGCTTGTCGCCTTGGCCAGCCCGTTCGACACCCCCGTGAAGCGTCTCCTGTCATCGCGACCGCTGCGCCAGCTCGGACTGATGTGTTATGGCATCTATCTGTGGCACTGGCCAATAGTTTGGCTATTGGTTGTTCGAACCCATTTGAAGCCGTTAGCCGTACTTGGCGTCGTGCTTCCGACCACGCTTGCGCTGGCCTATCTCTCCTACCGCTATATCGAGTCACCGATCCTTTCAAGGCGACCCAGGGCGACCTGAAGCGCTTTTTAGGCGTTGAATCCTCGTCACGTGACCGCACATCGTGTCACTAGCACATCATGCGGAGCGCTCATGGAATCGTTTCACGCCACCACCATCGTCTGCGTCCGTCGCGAAGGCCGCGTCGTGATCGGCAGCGACGGCCAGGTCACGCTGGGCAACACGGTGATGAAGGGCAATGCGCGCAAGGTGCGCCGGCTCGGCAAGGCGGGTGATGTGGTGGCCGGTTTCGCCGGCGCTACCGCCGACGCGTTCACGCTATTCGAGCTGTTCGAACAGAAGCTCGAGAAGCACAACAACAACCTGACTCGCGCCGCGGTGGAAATGGCCAAGGAATGGCGCACCGATCGTCGCTTTGGTCGGCTCGAGGCGATGCTGGCGGTTGCCGACAAGGAAGCTTCCCTGCTGATTTCAGGCAACGGCGACGTGGTGGAGCCAGAACACGGGCTGATCGCGATCGGCTCCGGCGGTCCGTTTGCGCAATCCGCCGCCCTGGCCCTGCTCGAAAACACCGAGCTCGATGCGCGCACCGTGGTCGAGAAGGCGCTGAAGATTGCCGGTGACATCTGTATCTACACCAATCACAACGTGTCGATCGAAGAGCTTTGAGTCGAGCGGGGAGAGGGGACTGGGGAACGGGAAACGTGCCGTTCGTCGTAATCCTTCGCATCCCGCTCTGATTTCAGACCTCTTGTTGGCGGTCTGCGTACCAAACTTTCAGCCATTCAAAAAGCACGCGTTCCCCGTTCCCGGTTCCCCATTCCCGCTTTTAAGAAGTACACCATGTCCGAACTCACTCCCCGCGAAATTGTCAACGAACTCGACCGTTTCATCATTGGCCAGAACGACGCGAAGCGCGCGGTGGCCGTAGCGCTGCGTAGCCGCTGGCGGCGCATGCAGCTGGCGCCGGAGATGCGCAATGAGGTGACGCCGAAAAACATCTTGATGATCGGCCCGACCGGCGTGGGCAAGACCGAAATTGCGCGCCGCCTCGCAACCCTGGCCAACGCGCCGTTCGTCAAGGTCGAAGCGACCAAGTTCACCGAGGTCGGTTATGTCGGCAAGGATGTGGAATCGATCATCCGCGATCTGGCCGATGTGGCGTACAAGCTGACCCGCGAACAGGCGGTCAAGCGCGTGCGCACGCAGGCCGAAGATCGCGCCGAAGATCGCATTCTCGACGCGCTGCTGCCGCGGCGGCAGTCCGCGCCGACCGACTGGACGCATGACGCACCCGCACCGGCGATCGAGAACGACACGCGGCAGAAGCTGCGCAAGCAGCTGCGTGAAGGCGCGCTGGACGAGCGCGAGATCGAGCTGGATTTCGCCATGAACGTCGGCGTGGAAATCATGTCGCCGCCAGGCATGGAGGAGATGAGCGCGCAGCTCAAGCAGATGTTCCAGAACATCGGCGGCGCCAAGACCCAGCAGCGCAAGGTCGCCATCAAGGTGGCGCGGCCGATGCTGATCGACGAGGAGGCGGGCAAGCTGCTCAACGACGATGAAATCCGCTCGCTGGCAATGGAAGCTGCCGAGCAGAACGGCATCGTCTTTATCGATGAGATCGACAAGGTAGCGCAGCGTGGCGACCACGGTCACGCTGGCGTCAGCCGTGAGGGCGTGCAGCGCGATCTGCTGCCGCTGGTCGAAGGCTCCACCGTGTCGACCAAGTACGGCCCGATCAAGACCGACCATATGCTATTCATCGCCTCGGGCGCGTTTTCCCTGGCCAAGCCTTCTGACCTGATTCCCGAGCTGCAGGGCCGGTTGCCGATACGCGTGGAGCTGTCGGCGCTCAGCGTCGACGACTTCAAGCGCATCCTGCGCGAGCCGCACAACGCGCTGACCAAGCAATACGTGGCCTTGCTCGGTACCGAAGGCGTCACGCTCGAGTTCGTCGACAGCGGCATCGACCGCTTGGCCGAGGTGGCATTTCAGGTCAACGAACGCACCGAGAACATCGGCGCCCGGCGGCTGCATACGGTGATGGAGCGGCTGCTGGAAAAGATTTCCTACGAGGCGGCCGACAAGTCCGGCGAGCACTATCGGATCGACGACGCCATGGTGGACAGCAGCCTGGCCAGCCTGGTGCAGAACGAGGATTTGAGCCGATACATCCTTTAAATAAAAAGGCGGGTTCTCTGAGGAATCGGACCATTCGCAAGTTCCTGCTGCGCAAACGCCCCCTGTAAAGCCAGCCCTAACAAGCCGCCTGACCCGATCTGGTAAAATCATGCCTGTGAGCAACATCATTGAACTCAAAACCACCGGCCAGCGCGCCCAGCTGCGCGAAGCGCAGCAGAAGCAGACGCTGATCCGGCTGTGGCGCGAAGACCTCGAACACGGCAGCTTTTGCGGCTACGTGGGGGGCGTCGGGCAGGAATTTTTTCTGCTCTGGGTGGTCGGCGACGGCATTACCTACGATGGCATGTACATCATGCGCCATCGGGATATTTCCGAGCTCGAGGCGCCAGACAAACACCATATCTTCTTCGAGAAGGCGCTGGCGCTGAAGCACATTCTGCCGCGGCCGCCGCGCGGGTTTCCGCTGGACAACATCCGCGAAGTGATCCAGGCCGCGGGCGCACAGGCGCCGGTGATCGGCGTGCATGTGGACAGCGAAGACGAGTCAGAGGTCTGCTACATCGGCCGTCTCGCCAGCATGGATGACGACGGCTTCTACATGCAGGAGCTGAGCCCCGACGCGGAATGGATGCGCGAGGTCTCGTTCTTCGGCTGGGACGAGGTTTCTACCGTCAGCATCGAGGATAGCTACGCGCAGGCGCTGCTGGCCGTAGCCGGCACGGCGCCGCCGCTGGAACAGAGCGATGCCGGCGTCAGCCGCATTTGATCTGACGTCGCCCCCGAGCAGTAAACGTATGGCGTGACAACGAACGCCTGCCGCCAAAAGCGGCGGGCGTTTGCGTGTTCGCACCCGCTGGCGCCGCCCTGCATTCACCCGGAATTTTCACCGACGCGCATTCAATCAAGCTTTGCGCGAGCCGCCCGGTGCCCGCGTTTGTCTTTCGCGGAGATCACCCATGAGCAAGAAAAAAGTCGCCGACATCATCATCGAAACGCTGCAGGCTGCCGGCGTGCAGCGCTGTTACGGCATCGTCGGCGACACGCTCAACCACATCACCGACGCGATTCGCCGCAGCGATATCGAGTGGGTGCATATGCGGCATGAAGAGGCCGGCGCCATGGCTGCCGGTGGCGAAGCACTGATCACCGGCCGCCTTACCGCCTGCGCGGGTACCTGCGGGCCGGGCAGCCTGCATTTCATCAACGGCCTGTTCGAGGCGCACCGCAACCGCGCGCCCGTGGTGCTGATCGCCACCCAGGTCGCCACCAGCGAGATGGGCATGGATTTTCCGCAGGAAGTGGACCTGAAACCGATCTACGATACCTGCAGCCATTTCTGCGCCTATATCCATTCGCCGGCGCAGGCGCGCCGCGTGACCGCGCTCGCCGCACAGGCCGCACTCAACAAGCGCGGCGCCGCGGTGATCATCGTGCCGGGCGACATCAGCCAGATGGAGGTCGAGGACGGTCTGGCCTTCCGCCCGCATCAGCCGCAGCCGGTGCTGCGGCCGTCCGATGCCGAGCTGGACGAGATCGCCGCGGTGATCAACGCGGGCAAGCGCGTCACGCTTTACTGCGGCTCCGGTTGCGAGGGTGCCGAGCAGGAGATCGTCGCGCTGGCCGAAAAGATCAAGGCGCCGGTGGCGCATACCTCGCGCGCCAAGGATTTCATCGAGCCGTACAACCCATACAACATGGGCATGACCGGCATCCTCGGCGTGGAATCCGGTTTCCGCGCGCTGGACGCGTGCGACACCCTGCTGCTGCTCGGCGCCGATTTCGCCTGGAGCCAGTTCTACCCGAACGAGGCCAAGCTCATCCAGATCGACAGCGACGCCACCCACCTAGGCCGACGCCATCCCGTCGATATCGGCGTGGTAGGCCACATCAAGGACACCATCGAAGCGCTGCTGCCGCGCCTGCACGCGCGCGAGGAGCACGCCTTCCTGCGCAACAGCCTCAAGCATCGCGAAGCCACGCTCAAGCAGATCGCCGAGGAAGAGCACGCCGGCAGCGACGGCCTGATCCATCCGCAGTATCTGACCAAGCTGATCGATCGATATGCCGACGACGATGCGATCTTCACCGCCGACGGCGGCAGCCCGATGGTCTGGTTACTGCGCCACATCACCAGCAATGGGAAACGACGCACGCTGACCAGCCTGGTCCACGGCACCATGGCCAATGCGATGCCCGAGGCGCTCGGCATCAAAAAGGCGCTGCCCGGTCGGCAGGTGATCTCGCTCTCCGGCGACGGCGGTATCAGCATGCTGCTGGGCGACCTGCTTACCGCCGTGCAGGAGAACATTCCGATCAAGGTGATCGTCTACAACAACAGCTCGCTCGGCTTCGTCGAGATGGAGCAGAAAGTCGAAGGCTTGCTGGACGCGTTTACGGAGTTGAAGAACCCCGACTTTGCCAAGCTGGCTGAAGCCATCGGTTTCTACGGTCGCCGAGTGGACGACGCGTCGACGCTGGAGGAAGCCGTGCGCGATGTGCTGTCGCAGCCCGGCCCCGCGCTGCTCGACGTCAAGGTCAATCGCTACGAGCTGGTGATGCCGCCCAAAGTAGAGGTGGGGCAGGTGCTGCACACCGCGCTCTACTCGGCCAAGGCCATCATCGCCGGACGCGGCATGGAAGTCGAAGAGCTGGTGCGCACCAACTTCGCCGACTGACCACACGCAACCGCCGGCTCCGGACGGATGCCAGCGGTTGCCGCTCACGCGCTACTTCTTCAGCGCGCCCTGTCCAAACATGTGCTTTCGCGCTTCCTCGTCGGTGGCCAGGTCGGTCTTGCCCTTGATCGTGTCGGCCAGCGCATAAGCGCGCTTTGTTGCGTCGCGATCACGTATCTGCTCGAACCACATTTTCAGATTCGGAAAATCGGCCAGTGTCATGCCCTGCGCCTCGTACGGCACGATCCAGGGATAGGCGGCCATATCGGCAATCGTGTAGTCCTTGCCGGCAATATAGGCACGGCCTTCCAACCGCTTGTCCAGCACACCGTAAAGCCGGCGCGTTTCATTGACGTAGCGGTCGATCGCGTAAGGAATTTTTTCCGGCGCATAGCGGTTGAAGTGATGGTTCTGACCCAGCATGGGGCCCAGTCCACCGACCTGCCAGAACAGCCACTCGGTCACCACGTAGCGTTCGCGCACATCCTTCGGCGAAAACTTGCCGGTCTTTTCGGCCAGGTACTGCAGGATCGCCCCGGATTCGAAGACGCTCAACGGCTCGCCGCCACCCAGCGGATCGGTATCGACGATGGCGGGCATCCGGTTGTTGGGCGAAATCTTCAGGAACGCCGGCGCGAACTGCTCGCCCTTGCCGATATTCACTGGCTTGATCTCGTAAGCCAGCCCGGCTTCTTCCAGAAACATGGTTATCTTGTGGCCGTTCGGCGTTGGCCAGTAATACAGTTCGATCATGGGGAATCCTCGGGCACGCGGTGAGTACGGTCAAGCCAGCGTCTGAATATGGCCCAGCTGCCGATAAGACTTTGCGAAGAAAGGCCCTGCGTGTCGTCAACCCGCCACCCGTGGCTCGCGTTGGTCGAGATGTTGCCATCGCTCGGCACACTACCGGAGATATCGCTATGAAGTTTGTCCGTTGTTTCGCCGTGCTCGGCTTCGCCCTCGGCCTCGTCGCCACGAGCGCCGCTAATGCCCAACCTTTTCAGGACACGCCACCTGCCGGAAACAGCGACTCGGCGCACGGGCAGCACGCTATGCCCGACCCGCAGAAGCAGACCGCGCGATTGAGCCGCAAACTGCAGCTGACGCCGGACCAGGCCGCGAAGATCGAGCCGATCCTGGCCAACCGCATGCAGCAGATGCAGCAAATGCGTGGCGACACGTCATCCTCGCCGCGCGATGTGCATCAGAAAATGCGCGCGCTGAAGCAGGACACCGACAGTCAGATCCAGGCCATCCTCACCGACAGCCAGCGCCAGCAGTATCAGCAGATGCAGCAGCAGGCGATGCAAAAGCGCCTCGATCACAAACAGGGTGCACCTGCTGCCGGCGGTGGTAGCGACGATGACGGCGGTTAAGTCGAGTCACTGAAGCGTTCGACGGTTCGATGCCTGCAGCCAGCGAAATTTCTGCCTGCAGGCATCGTCGTTATTTTCCGATGCAGAACGAGCTGAAGATCGCTCCAAGCAGATCGTCGCTGCTGTAGCTTCCGGTGATTTCACCCAGCGCCTGCTGCGCCTGGCGAAGCTCTTCGGCGGCCATTTCGCCAGCTCGGCCTTCGCGCAGATGAATTGCGGCGTCATGTAAATGGACGTCTACTTGTTGCAAGGCAAGGACGTGGCGGCGGCGTGCGCTGAAGGCGCCTTCGCCGCTGCCGGCACCGGCAAGCTGCTTCAAGGTCTCGCGCAACGCGTCCAGCCCCACGCCGGTTTTTGCAGAGGCCCATAGCCAGCGGCGGCCGTCGCGTTGCTCGCCATGCGGCGGCGCGCTGTCGAGATCGATCTTGTTGACCAGCACCAGCTGCTCGACGCCTTCGGCCACATCGACAAGCAACGCGAGATCGGCATCGGCCTGCTTTGCGTCCGTGACCAACAGCGCCACATCGGCCCGCTGCAGCTCACCGTGGGCGCGGCGCACGCCCTCGCGTTCTACGACATCATCCGTCTCGCGCAGGCCGGCGGTATCGGCCAGTTCCAGCACGATGCCGTCCAGGCTCAGCTGCTCGCGCAGCACGTCGCGCGTGGTGCCTGCGGCCGCGTTGACGATGGCGCGATCGCTGCCGGCGAGCGCGTTCAACAGGCTCGACTTGCCGGCGTTTGGACGTCCAACGATGGCCACGCGCAATCCGTCATTGAGCCGCAAACCGCGGCGCGCCTCGCGCAGCAATTCGGCCAGCTCGGCCTGCACGGTCACCAGCTGGCGATTGATGGCGGGGTCGGCGAGAAAGTCGATCTCCTCTTCCGGGAAGTCGATCGCCGCTTCGATATGCACGCGCAGCGCGACCAGCGCCTGCAGCAGCGCGTCGACCTTGCGTGAGAACACGCCTTCCATCGACTGCAGCGCCGCACGTGCGCCAGCGTGCGAGCGCGATGCAATCAGGTCGGCGACAGCTTCGGCCTGCGCCAGGTCGAGCTTGCCGTTGAGAAAGGCCCGCTCGGTGAATTCGCCGGGACGCGCCAGACGCGCACCCAGCTCGCATGCGCGGCGCAGCAGCAGATCGAGCAATACCGCGCTGCCGTGTCCCTGCAGTTCCAGTACGTGTTCGCCGGTGTACGAGGCCGGCGCCGGGAAGTACAGCAACAGGCCGCGATCGATCAGTTCGCCCGCTGCATCGCGGAAGGCGGTGAAATGCGCGTAGCGCGGCGTCGGCGCACGACCCAACAGCGTTTGTGCGATCGCCGGAACGGCCGGTCCGGACACCCGCACCACGCCCACACCGGCCATGCCGGGCGCGCTGGCCACGGCGGCGACGGTCTCGCTGGAAAGATCGATCACCTGATCGGACGGGGAAGTGGATGTCATCGGCATGCACTCTAAACGAAGACAGCCGCGACGGTTTCCCGCTCGCGGCTGTCGAGGCGTCTCTATCGAAACGGACTCAAGCCGCCTTGATGCCTTCTTCGCGATCCACGTGATGCGTCACCCACCACTGCTGGCCCAGACCCACCAGACCGTTGATCGCGTAGTACAGGCACAGGCCGGACGGGTAGAACGCGAATAGCAGGGTGAACAGCAGCGGCATTACCTTCATCATCCGCGCCTGCGCCGGATCCATGCCGGCCGCCGCCGGATTGAGCCACTGCGTGCCCAGCATCACCAAGGCGTAGATGATCGGCAGGATGTAGAACGGGTCGGGCGAGCTGAGGTCGGGAATCCACAGGAACGGCGCATGGCGCAGCTCGATACTGTATTCCAGCACGTAGAACAGGCCCAGGAACACCGGCATGGTGATCAGCACCGGCAGGCAGCCGCCCATCGGATTGACCTTTTCCTTTTTGTACAGCTCCATCGTCGCCTGCTGCATCTTCAACTTGTCGTCGCCGTAGCGCTCTTTCAGCTGCGCGATGCGCGGCTGCAGCTTGCGCATCTTGGCGCTGGACTTGTACTGCATCGCCGTCAGCTTCCAGGTGGCGCCCTTAATCAGCAGCACCAGCAGGATGATCGCCACGCCCCAGTTTTTGGCGATGGCATGCAGCTGCGACAGCACCCAGTGCATCGGCACGGCGATCGCCTTGAACATGCCGTAATCGATGGTGAGATCGAGACCCGGCGCAATCGCATCGAGGCTGCCTTGGATATTCGGGCCCAGATACAGCTGCGACTGGCTGCTGACGCTTTGACCCGGCGCCACGCTCAGACCCGGACCCATCGTGCGGATCAGATAATGCGGCTGGCCGCTGTCCGGGTTGATGGTACTGGTGACGTAGCGGTCGGTCTGGTCAGCCGGCGGAATCCACGCCGCGAAAAAGTACAGCTTCAGCATGGCGGCCCAGCCGCCCTTGATCTGCGCGTCCAGCTGATCCTTCGGCTCGGAGAAATTCTTGAACGGCAGCTTCTCGAATTTCTCGCCGGTGTACCAGCCGGCGCCTTGGGCAAAGCGCGTCTGCGGGTCGGTATAACCCTTGATCCAGCTGCTCGGCTTCGGCGGCGCCGCGCGCAGCAGCTGCTGATAAGCGTAGCCCTGCCACGGCTGTGTGCCGCCGTTGTCGATCCGCTGAGTCAGGCCGATCTGGTAGCTACCACGCTTGAAGGTATAGGTCTTGGTGACCTTGACGCCGGCGGCGTCCTGCCAGGTCAGATCGACCTTCAGCTCGTTCTGGCCCGGCGCCAGGGTGTAGTCGGTCTGCGCCGCGGTGAAGATCGCCTGGTGATTGGGCTGATCGGCCGGCGCCTTGTCGCTGCTGCTGACCAGGCCGTTCTGCGCGACGAAATAATCGTCCTCGCTATTGTCCAGCAGCACGGTCGGGGCCGGATGCGGCATCGCATGGGTCGGCGGCAACGAGGGGTAGGCCAGCAGCTGGGTTTTCACCACGCTGCCGCCGCGGGTATCGATGGTCAGATGCAGCACGTCGGTATTGATGTTGACCAGCTTAGCTGTCGTCGCCGTGGCCGACGGCGCGGTGCTGGAAGGCGTTGCCCCAGGGATCGCCGCGCTGGCATTGACGCCGTCGTTGGCGGCCACCGGTACGCTGCCATCGGCCTGTGTGCCCGCGCTGCTGGAGCTGGCGATAGGCATGGACGGCGGCAGCGGCGCGTAATCCTTTTCCCAGGCCAGAAACAGGAAATACGCCACGGCGAGCAGGGCGAACAGGAGAAAGGTGCGCGTTTGATTCATCGCGTAGCAAATCCGGGTAACGCCACGACAGTGCAGAGCCGCGGATGGTCGGGAAGAAAGGATGGGATAAAGGGCAGCAGTCAACACGCGATTGTGGCGGTCACGGCGGCTGGCTTCAATGGCGGGAGCGTTTCAACGCGATGTTTCGTTGCGACTTGCCAGCAACTTCTTCCACAGCAGATCGATTTCCGCCAGCAGTTCGGGCCCCGGCACACCGGCCGCCTGCTCGCGCGCCATGACCATCAGGTCGACGGCAGGGAGCTGGTGGCGTACCCGCCGGAACGACTCACGCAACAGACGCTTGATCCGGTTGCGCTCGACTGCGCGTTTGGAAACACGCTTGGATATCGCCAGGCCAAGCCGGGCGTGGCCGAGTTCGTTGCCGCGAAAGCGCATATGAAAACAGCGGCCGCCTGCGCGTCCGCTGCTCGACCGCAAGGCGGCGAATTCACCCGGCCGGCGTAACCGCGCATCGCGCGGCAAACCGGCGGACGACATGATCTACCGCTCGATTACGGGATCAGGCGCTTGCGGCCTTTCGCACGGCGGGCGTTGATGATCTTGCGACCATCGGCCGTGGCCATACGGGCACGGAAACCGTGCGTGCGGGCGCGCTTGAGCTTGCTTGGCTGGAAGGTCCGCTTCATGGCGTACTCCGAAGGGAATGTTAATAAAAGGTCGCAAAGTATGTCTGGTTTGTAGTTCGAGTGTCAAATGGGATTGACATCATGCGGGGACCGGCCTGTGGACAGGGCTGTGGGCAAGCGTGTGGATAATTGCCGGTGACGCTGCCGACGCTGCTGCTAGACTTGCCTGCCCGTCACGCGCGAAAGCGCCCTTAAAGTCTGTGGTTGAAACTATTCATGAGTGATTTGTGGCGGCGCTGTCTTGAGCGTCTGGAAGGCATTGTTAGCGCCGAAGACCTGCACACCTGGCTGATGCCGCTGCAGGCGCGCGACGAAGCGGATGGCCTGCAATTGTTCGCGCCCAATTCTTATACGCTGGACACGGTGAAAGAGCGTTACCTGTCGCTGATCGGCGAAGTGCTGAACCAGCTGGCCGGGCGCGCCATCGCCGTGCGCATCGACGTCGGCTCCAATACGGCAAGACCTGTCGCAGCGGCAAAACCGGTAGCGCCTCCGCGCACCAAGGCCGCCGAGCCGGCGGCGCCGACGTTCCATCACAATCTCGACCCGCATTACACCTTCGAAACCTTCGTCGAAGGCAAATCGAACCAGCTGGGCAAGGCCGCTGCGATGCAGGTGGCCACCAATCCCGGCCGCGCCTACAACCCACTGCTGCTGTATGGAGGCACCGGTCTGGGTAAAACCCATCTGATGCATGCGGCGGGCAATCTGATGCGTGAGCACAACCCGAACTGCAAGGTGCTTTACCTGCGTTCGGAGCAGTTTGTGGGTTCGATGATCGAAGCCCTGCGCGCCAAGAGCATGGACGAGTTCAAGAAGCGTTTCCGCTCCGTCGATGCGCTGCTGATCGACGACATCCAGTTCTTCGCCGGCAAGGACACCACGCAGGAAGAGTTTTTCCATACCTTCAATGCGCTGTTCGAATCCAAGCAGCAGATCATCCTGACCTGCGACCGTTACCCGAAGGAAGTGGACAAGCTCGAGCCGCGGCTGAAATCGCGCCTGGGCTGGGGCCTGAGCGTGGCGATCGAACCGCCGGACTTCGAGACGCGCGCTGCGATTCTGTTGGCCAAGGCACACGAAAAGGGTGTCGCCGTGGATGAAAGCGTGGCGATGCTGTTGGCGAAACGAATTCGCTCCAACGTGCGCGATCTGGAGGGCGCGTTGAACACGCTGGCAGCCCGGGCCAACTTCTACGGCAAGCCGATCACCACCGATTTCGCCGAGGAGACTCTGCGCGACCTGCTGGCGACACACGCGCAGGCGATCACCATTCCAAATATCCAGAAGATCACTGCCGAGTATTTCAACGTGCGCCTGCAAGACCTGCTGTCCAAGCGGCGCGTACGTTCGCTGGCACGGCCTCGGCAGATGGCCATGACGCTGTCCAAGGAACTGACCGAACACAGCTTGCCGGAGATCGGCGAGGCATTTGGCGGCCGCGACCACACCACGGTGATGCATGCCTGCAAGACCATCCGCAAGTTTGTCGAAACCGACGCGCGCATGCGCCAGGACTGGGAGCAGCTCATTCGCACACTGACCGGCTGAGCTCAGCCTGTTGCAATATCGCGGCAAAGCTTAGGATAAGCGGGTTGGCGGGCTGTGGATAAATGGTGGATCACTTAGGCCTTGCAGTTATCCACATATGACACACAGGAAAGAACAGGCCACAAGCACAGTCAGAAAAACGCTCAACTTATTGTTTTTAAAAGATAAAAATGTGAATAAAAGTTATCCACCGCCTCTACTACTACTACTAAACTTCTTTTAAAAGACAGAACAGCAGTTACAGGAAAGCATAGATATGCAATTCAGCATTCAACGAGAAGCGCTGCTCAAACCCCTGCAACAAGTAGTAGGAGTCGTGGAACGACGCCAGACGCTGCCTGTTCTGGCCAACCTACTTGTCAAAGTGGCCGATGGACGCTTGTCCTTCACCGGTACCGATCTTGAAGTGGAGATGGTCGCCACCACGGAAGCAGAAAAACTGGACGATGGTGAAATCACCATACCCGCCCGAAAGTTGTTCGATATCGTCAAAGCGCTGCCTGATGGCGCCAAGATCGAGTTGAAGCTCAACGGGGATCGTGTGGCGCTCAATGCGGGCCGCAGTCGCTTCACGCTAACCACGCTCCCCGCCAGCGAATTTCCCACGGTCGACGAAATCGAGCTGGTGGAAAAAGTCAGCTTGCCGGAAGAAGTGCTGCGCGACCTGATGGAGCGTACTTCCTTCGCCATGGCGAATCAGGATGTGCGCTATTACTTGAACGGCATGCTGCTCGATTTGCAGGAGCACACGTTGCGCTGCGTAGCCACCGACGGCCACCGTCTGGCCATGAAAGAAACTCAGTTGCAGAGTTCTGTCACCACGCGCAGGCAGATCATCATCCCACGCAAAGGCGTCAACGAACTGGTGGGACTGCTAGAAGTCGGCGATGGTGAGGTGGAACTGGAGTTTGGCCGCAATCATCTGCGCGTTCGTCGCGGCGGGGTGGTGTTTACGTCAAAGCTGATCGACGGACGTTTCCCGGATTACGAAGCGGTGATTCCGCTAGGTGCCGACAAGTCGGCGACACTGGATCGCGAAGTTCTGCGCGGCGCATTGCAGCGAGCCGCGATCCTGTCGAACGAAAAATACCGTGGCGTTCGTCTCGAGCTCTCCCCCGGCAAGTTACGCATCGTGGCGCATAACCCCGAGCAGGAAGAAGCGGTGGAGGAGGTCGAAGCCGACACCCACGTGTCCGATCTTGCCGTGGGCTTCAATGTGGGTTATTTGCTCGATGCGCTGGCGGCACTGCGCGGTGATAAGGCCAGATTGAGCCTGCGCGATGCGCAGTCCAGCTGTCTGGTGCAAGAGCACGACAACGAACACTCGCGCCACGTCATCATGCCGCTTCGCCTCTGACCGCTGTTCGATGCTTGCCGATCTGATGGGTCGTCGGTCTCGAGAACGCCGGAACCTCCGTACGAGATTCCGGCGTTCTTGTGTGTGCGGATCGTTTGCATGAGGATCGAACGGCTTCGCATCAGCGGTTTACGCTGTCTTTCCGATACCGATCTGACACTGAGCCCAGCGATCAATCTCTTTGTGGGGAACAACGGAGCCGGCAAGACCAGCGTCCTGGAGGCCGCATTTCTTCTCTCGCATGCCGGTTCGTTTCGGAGCGGATCCAAGGATGCGCTGCTGCAGCGCGATGCACGTCGGTTGTCAGTGTTCGCTGAATTGGTTCATCAGGACGAGCGGACGATACGTATTGGTCTGGGCCGGGAGTCCGCGCGCTGGGAAGCGAGGGTCGATGGCGAAAACGTGGCCATTGGCCAATTGGTCAGGCAGTGCGCTGTCGTGTGTTTCGAACCGGGTTCGCATGCACTTATTGCCGGCGCCGCCGATGAAAGGAGGCGGTATTTGGACTGGGGCGTGTTCCACGTGGAACACGATTTTCTTGGCCAGTGGCGACGCTATCAGCGCGCGCTCAAGCAACGAAACAGTTTGCTCCGCTCGGGAAATAGCGTTTCCGACGATCTGTTTGACCCGTGGGAAGTTGAGCTAGCCCATACGGCGAACCGAATCGACGAATTTCGTCGGCGCTACCTCGACTTGCTTCGACCTGCGCTCGAGGCGAGCCTTGCAGGTCTCCTCCCGGAGCTGGGAGAGCCCCATTTGCGTTATCGCCGGGGTTGGTCGGATGAGCAGGATTTGCGTCAGTTGCTTCAAAGCAACAGAAGCAGGGATATCGCGCGAGGCCATACGACAGCAGGTCCTCATCGCGCGGACTGGTCTGTAGCGTTCGAGCGCGCGCCGCTTCGCGAACATCTCTCGCGAGGTCAGGAAAAGCTCACCGCGATGGCTTGTGTTCTGGCTCAGGCGCAACTCTATGCCGCATGTTGCAACGAATGGCCGGTTGTCTGCCTCGATGACCTGGCTTCAGAGCTCGATCAGAGCCATCAGGCAGCGGTAGTGGCGCAACTCGTGGCCGCGGGTGCTCAAGTTTTGATCACAGGTACGGAAACGCCAGAAGTCCTGCGTGCGACTGCCCCAGTGGTGTTCCACGTGGAACAGGGGCAGGTCGCGCGCCTGCTATAATCGAAAGGTTGCATCCATCGCTAGTGCATAACTCTTGCCAGATCCCTGCGCGACACAGGGGATCATGGGCGCCAGGAAACGGTCATCGAATGAACGACGAAACCACGAACGAACCGACTTACGACTCAAGCAACATCAAGGTGTTGAAAGGCCTGGAAGCGGTGCGCAAGCGTCCAGGTATGTATATCGGTGATACCGATGACGGCACTGGCTTGCATCACATGGTGTTCGAAGTGGTGGACAACGCCATCGACGAAGCGTTGGCGGGTTACTGCGACACGGTCATCGTGACCATCCACGAGGATGAGTCTGTCAGCGTCATCGATAACGGCCGCGGCATTCCGGTAGACACGCATCCCGAAGAGGGCCGATCCACCGCGGAAGTGGTCATGACGGTGCTGCACGCCGGCGGCAAATTCGATGCTAACTCGTACAAGGTCTCTGGTGGTCTGCACGGCGTGGGCGTGTCGGTGGTCAACGCACTGAGCGAAAAGCTGTGGTTGACGATTTACCGCGGCGACGAGGAATACCAGCAGGAATACGCGCACGGAGAACCGCTTTACCCGCTGAAGTCGGTTGGCGCATCGACCAAGCGCGGCACCATGGTGCGTTTCAAGCCCAGCCCGGCCACGTTTACCAATAATCTAGAGTTTCACTACGACATCCTGGCCAAGCGCCTTCGTGAGCTGGCCTTCCTCAACTCCGGCGTCACCATCGAGTTGAAGGACGAGCGCGGCGACGGTCGTGCCGATACGTTTGCCTACGAAGGCGGCATCCGCTCGTTCGTACAGCATCTGGCCCAGCTCAAGACAGCGCTGCATCCGAACGTGATCAGCCTGAGCGCCGAGCAGGACGGCATCACCGTCGAACTGGCGATGCAGTGGACCGACTCGTATCAGGAAACGATGTTCTGCTTTACCAACAATATTCCGCAGCGCGACGGCGGTACGCATCTCACCGGTTTCCGCGCTGCGTTGACGCGCTCGCTGCAGAACTACATCGAAAAATCGGGTCTGGCCAAGAACGCCAAAGTCTCGCCGACCGGCGACGATATGCGCGAAGGCATGATTGCCGTGCTGTCGGTCAAGGTGCCCGATCCGAAGTTCTCGTCGCAGACCAAGGACAAGTTGGTTTCGTCCGAGGTCAAGACGGTGGTGGAGCAGGTCGTCAACGAAAAGCTGAGCGAGTTCCTGCTGGAGCATCCGAACGAAGCCAAGGCGATCGCCTCCAAGGTGGTCGACGCGGCGCGCGCGCGCGAGGCGGCGCGCAAGGCACGCGAGATGACCCGCCGCAAGGGCGCGCTGGACATCGCCGGCCTGCCGGGCAAACTGGCCGATTGTCAGGAAAAGGATCCCGCGCTGTGCGAACTGTTCCTGGTCGAGGGCGATTCCGCCGGCGGCTCGGCCAAGCAGGGCCGCAACCGCAAGACTCAGGCCGTGCTGCCGCTGAAGGGCAAGATTCTCAACGTCGAAAAGGCTCGCTTCGACCGCATGCTGGCCTCGGCCGAGGTCGGTACGTTGATTACCGCGCTGGGTACCGGCATTGGCAAGGACGAATACAACCCGGACAAGCTGCGCTATCACCGCATCATCCTGATGACCGACGCGGACGTCGACGGCTCGCATATCCGCACACTGCTGCTGACGTTTTTCTATCGCCAGATGCCCGAACTGATCGAACGCGGCCACATCTATATCGGCCTGCCGCCGCTGTACAAGGTGAAGCAGGGCAAGCAGGAGTTGTACATCAAGGACGATACCGCGCTGAACGATTACCTGATTTCCAGTGCCGTCGACAACGCCTCCTTGACCTACAGCCCCGATGCTCCGCCGATTACCGGCGAGGCTCTGGAAAAGCTGCTGCGCGGCTATCAGCAGGCGCTGGACCAGATCGCCAAGCTTTCGCATCGCTTCGACGCCACTGTGCTGATTTCTCTGCTGGAGCACACGCCGCTAGAGCCGGCACTTTGGGACGATGCGGCAGCCATGCAGGACTGGTTGACGAAAGCAGAACAGCGGCTCGCGGCCAGCGGACTGGGCAAGCCGCGCTACAAACTCTCGCTGCGCGCCGCCGCCGGCGAACAGCCGCCCGCGATCGAAGTGGTGCGTGAGCAGCATGGGCTCAGCCATACCTGGTTCCTGCCGCAGCCGTTTTTCGCCAGCAACGAGTTCCGTGCCATCCTCAGCATCAGCCAGCAGGTGGCGGCGATGATTCAGCCCGATGCGGTGGTTCGTCGAGGTAATGCATCGCGCGGCATTCTCAGCTTCGTCGAGGCCCGCAACTGGCTGCTGGACGAGGCGAAAAAGGGCCGCAGCATCCAGCGCTTCAAAGGTCTGGGTGAAATGAATCCCGAGCAGCTGTGGGAAACCACGGTCAACCCGGAAACCCGCCGCATGCTGCAGGTCGGCGTAGAGGATGCGATTGCTGCCGATCAGATGTTCTCGATGCTGATGGGTGAGGCGGTCGAACCGCGGCGCGATTTTATCGAAGCCAACGCGCTCAAGGTTGCCAACCTCGACGTCTGAGCCTTGATCGCGCTCCGGAGCCAGAACCGGTTGCATCGCCGTTCGGCAGCTGTCTGCGAACGCTGTGTTTCAAGTTTCTGATTTTAATGAATATTTAATGTGGCAGCGCAGCTTGTTATTGTCATCACTCCCGGGTTAACCTCGGAAGTCAACTCGCGCATTGCGGCGAGTCACTGAACGACGAGGATCACCATGAAGCAAGCCCTAGGATTCACCGCGCTGGCGAGCGCCGCTCTGATGCTGATGCTGGCAAGCAGCAGCCCGGTGCTGGCGAAAGACAGTTCGTCCAAGGACAAGCCGGAAGTGCAGTACCCCAACGCGACCCGCGTCGCGCCCAAACTCGACCTGACCAGCGAAAAGGATCAAAAAAACCTCAACGCCGGTCTTGATGCCGTCACGGCGAATGACAAAGCCAAGGCGCTGCAGTATCTGCAGCCCATCGCCGACGGCGGCAGCAAGAGCAAATACGCCCAGGCGCTGGCCCTGCAGGGTCTGGCTACGATCAAGTATCAGATCGACAACGACCCGAAGGGGGCCATCGCGCTCCTGCAGCAGTCCTTGGCCAATGGCGTGCTGCCGAACGACACGTATTTCCAGCTCGAATACATGTTGGCGCAGTTCCAGGTCGCCGACGAGGAGTATCAGCCGGCGCTGGACACACTGACCAAGTGGCGTGCCGAAGGTAAGAAGGAAACTGCCAACTCCTACGCGCTGGAAGGCAACATCGATTACCGCCTCGGCAAGTTCCCCGAAGCCATTGCCGCGATCAAGAAAGCGCAGTCACTGACCGACAAGCCCGATCCGGCCTGGAACCAGATTCTGATGGCGAGTTACTCGCAGTCCGGACAGGGCGATCAGGCTGCGCAGGTCGCACAGCAGGCGCTGGCCGCCAACCCGAACGATCCCAACGCGCTGGACAATACCGTGGCCGTGCTGATGCAGGCCAACAAGAACGACGAAGCCATCCAGGTGATGGAGAAGGCGCGCGCGAGCGGTTCGCTGAAGACCGAAGCCAACTACGTGAATTTGGCCAAGCTTTATCTGATTCGTGCGCAGTCCAGCAGCACCGACTCCAAGCCCGATGCCGAGAAGTCCGCACAGGTGCTGGAGGACGGCATGAGCAAGAGCATCGTTACCGCCAGCGCAGACAACTACCTGTTGCTGGGAGAGGCTGACGAGCTCTCCGACAATACCAGCAAGGCTGTCGATGCCTACACCAAGGCGTTGCCGACAGCGAAGGACGGAGAGGCTGCGATCCGCGGCGGACAGATTCTTCTTTCGCAGCAGAAATACAGCGCCGCGAAATCGATGATCCAGCAGGGCATCGACAAGGGCGTGAAGCAGAAAGGCGCGGCATACATGCTGCTCGCCGAAAGCGATCGTGGTCTGAAGGACAAGGCCGGGGCCATTGCCGCGATGAAACAGGCCGCCCAGGATCCGCAGACGGCAGAGAAGGCGAACGCGTGGTTGAAAAAAGCGGGCGCAGGCAAATAGCGTCGCTGCAAATGCTCCGCAGGCCAGATGGACGTCCATTTATCTGTCTTGTCGAGCTATACAAAAGCAGGATGCTGTTGTACCGTTGAAAACCTTTTCCTGCGTCTCCCCAGCGGCGAGTTCCGTCGATTCATCAGGCGGTTTCAGGCCACGCCCTGCGGCAACGTTCTCTTCCGATTGATCAGCTTCAGACAGTGAAAGATGGCCTCAAGTAGACAAGACAACGAGAACGAAGGCTTCAGCTGGAAGCGCACGGCGGCATTGGCTTTTGCCATTGGCCTGCATGCTTTCGCCTTTCTGTTCATGGTGGCGCCTTCGGCCCCGCAAACGCAGAAAGACAAGCAGGTCGACAAGATCGTCAAGGTGAGCTTTATCGAGCCGCCGCCGCCGCCGCCGCCGCCGCCGCCGCCGCCGCCGGAGCCGCCCAAGCAGCCGCCGCCGAAGATCATTCAGCAGGTCAAGCCGCCGCCGACACCGCCGCCGCCGACACCGCCGCCGGCGGTCGAAGAGGTGTCGCAGAACGCGGTGCAAGCTCCGCCGCCTTCGCCGCCCGCTCCTCCGGCACCACCGGCTGACATTGCAGCTGGTTCGGATCTGAGCTACGGCAGCCGTCCCGCGCCTACGTTTCCGCCTCAGGCAATTCGCCAGCACCATACCGGTACGGTGACGTTGCTGATCCTAGTGGGCCTGGACGGCACACCGAAAGACGTCAAGGTGGAAAAATCCAGCGGTTTCCACGAGCTGGATCGCGCAGCAATGGATGCAGTACAAAAGTGGCGCTTCAATCCGGAGGTCAAGAACGGAAAGAAGGTGGAAGGCTATGCACGCGTTCCAATCAACTTCAACTTGGCCGAGTAATTAATCATCTGTCGTCCATTTCACTGGATTACAGTTACAGTTCACGCTTGACTTCCTAGGGTAGCGTTATGTTCTTACAGACTCCTGCAGCATCCGACGCCGCACAAGCCGCTGGCGCCAATTCCACCGCCGATGCCATGAAGCAAATGGGTGTCGGTCACCTCGTCGACGGTTTCGTTCATGGCGAAAACGTTGTCGGACTCGTCGTGTTCGTCGTGTTGTTGATCATGTCGCTTGCCTCTTGGTACTTCATCATCGCCAACTCGATCCGCAACTCGATGGTGGCCTCGCGTCGCGACAAGGTCATCGACGGGTTCTGGAACAACGGTTCCACCCAGGATGCGATCCGCGAGCTGGAAGCCCAGCCCAAGGGCGAACCGTTCTCCAAGATCGCTCTTGACGCTGCGTCCGCTGTGGCCCATCACCAGCAGTCCTCTACCGGCTCCGGTCGTCTTGCCGAGTCGCTGAGCCGTTCGGAATTCATCGACCGCGCCCTGCGCCAGGCCGTGGCTCGCGAAAGCCTGCGTCTGGAAGGTGGCTTGACCATGTTGGCAACCGTCGGTTCTTCGGCACCGTTCGTCGGTCTGCTCGGTACGGTGTGGGGTATTTACCACGCGCTGATCGGTATTGCCGCCTCCGGTAACGCTTCGATGAACGCCGTGGCCGGCCCCGTCGGTGAGTCGCTGATCATGACCGCGTTCGGTCTGTTCACCGCTATTCCGGCCGTGCTTGCGTACAACTTCTTCAACCGCTCCAACCGTCTCACGTACGCTCGCTTTGATGAATTTGCGCATGACCTGCACGACTTCTTCGCAACGGGCTCGCGCGTCGAAGGCGCCGCACCGACCCTGAAGTGAGGTCTGACTCATGGCTATGAGCTCAGGTGGTAATTCCGGTGGTCCGATGTCGGAGATCAACGTCACGCCGCTGGTCGACGTGATGTTGGTACTGCTGATCATCTTCATGATCACCGCGCCGCTGATGTCGCACACGATCACGATCGAGTTGCCCAAGGCTAACCCCAAGAGCAAGGACGAGGAAGTCAAGACGCCGCCGCTGGATCTCGCGGTCAAACAGGACGGCAGCCTGTACTTCAATGACCATCCGATCACGGCGGAAGAGCTCAAGGTGCAGTTTGCTGTGAAAGCCCAGCAGACGCCTCAGCCCGAACTGCAGATTCGTGCGGACAAGGCGACCGAGTTCAAGATCGTGAAAAAGATCATCAGTGATGCGAAAGGCCAGGGCATGGTCCACGTTGCCTTCATGACCACCGCTCCAACGAAGGGACAGTGACCGATGGCATTTTCCAGCAATAGCGGTGGCGGCCCGATGGCGGATATCAACGTCACGCCGCTGGTCGACGTGATGTTGGTGCTGCTGATCATTTTCATGATCACGGCACCCGTGCTCTCGCTCAAGATCAAGGTCGATCTGCCTCAGCCCAACCAGAACATACCGCCGCCGACCAATCCCAAAGATCCGATCAAGCTGAAGATCGATCAGAGCGGTGCCTTCTACTGGAATGACTCTCCGGTGGACGAGCTTGGGTTGAAGGCGCAGCTGGCGGTGATCGCGCAGCAGCCCGATCCGGCGGAAATCCAGATCACGGCGGATGACGCTGCGGCCTACCAGTATGTTGCCACGGTGCTGGCCGACGCGAAGAGCTACAACCTGACCAAAATCGGGTTTGCTGACAGCCAATAAGCGGATCCCGTTTCGGCAATACATGAAAACCCCGCCTTGTGCGTAATGCTGTTCACTTAAGCGGAGCGGCTTTTCGATTCACGGGGTAGCGAGTCTTGGATATTTTGACGGACCTCGGCCTGGAAGGCCGAGGTCGTC
>NZ_JACHCM010000005.1 GCF_014200755.1 Rhodanobacter sp. ANJX3
TTGCAGGGACACAAAAAAATCCGGCCTTCAACAGGTGAAGGCCGGATTCTTGGGACGCCTTGGCTACGATGCAATGCTTAAGTGAACAGCATTACGGGCGAACCCGGGCTTTTTTTCAACGAAGTAAAGCGCTTAGCGCTTCGCTTCCGGCACGTAGTCGCGGACATCCGCGCCGGTGTAGATCTGGCGCGGGCGGCCGATGCGCGATCCCGGCGTTTCATGCTGCTCGATCCAGTGCGCGATCCAGCCCGAGGTGCGCGCAATGGCGAACATCACGGTGAACATCTCGGTCGGAATGCCCAGCGCCTTGTAGATGATGCCGGAGTAGAAATCGACATTTGGGTAAAGCTTGCGCTCGACGAAGTAATCGTCCTTTAGCGCCGCCTCTTCCAGCTTCATGGCCACGTCGAGCAGCGGGTCGTTGACGCCGAGTTCTTCCAACACCTTGTGGCACATCTCGCGGATGATCTTGGCGCGCGGATCGAAGTTCTTGTAGACGCGGTGGCCAAAGCCCATCAGGCGGAAGCTGTCGTTCTTGTCCTTCGCGCGCAGCACGGCCTTTTCGACCTGATCCGGCGTGCCGATTTCCTTCAGCTGCTTGAGCACCGCCTCGTTGGCGCCGCCGTGTGCCGGGCCCCAAAGCGCCGTGATACCCGCGGCGATCGACGCATAAGGATTCGCGCCGGTGGAGCCAACCAGACGTACCGTCGACGTCGAGGCATTCTGCTCGTGATCGGCATGCAGGATAAACAGCAGGTCCAGCGCCTTGGCCGCCACCGGGCTCATCTCCAGCGGCTCGCTCGGGACTTCGAACATCATGTGCAGGAAGCGGTCGACGTAGGCGAGGTTGTTGCGCGGATAGCGCGCCGGCCAGCCGATCGAATAGCGGTAGCACGACGCCGCGATGGTCGGCATTTTGGCGATCAGGCGGATGGCCGCCAGCTGGCGGTCGGCCGGATCGTCGACGTTCAGATCGTCGTGGTAGAACGCGGAAAGCGACGCCACCGAAGCGGCCAGCATCGCCATCGGGTGGGCGTCGTGATGGAAACCCTGAAAGAAGTTCTTCTGCGACTCGTGCATCATCGTGTGATGCGTGATCTCGTGGTCAAAAGCGTCGAACTGCGGCTTGGTCGGCAGCTCGCCGTTGAGCAGCAGGTACGACACTTCGAGGAAGCTGGATTTTTCCGCCAGCTGCTCGATCGGGTAGCCGCGATAAAGCAGCACGCCTTCGTCGCCGTCGATATAGGTAATGGCGCTCTTGGTGCTGGCGGTGCTGCCGTAGCCCGGGTCGTAAGTGAAGTGACCGGTGTCTTTGTACAGCGTGCCGATATCGATACACGCAGGCCCCAGCGTACCGCTGATCAATGGCAGCTCACTACTGCGCTGGGTGGACTCATCGACCAGCTTGACGATCTTGGTATCGGACACGGGAATCTCCTTACATGTGGATCACCACCGGGTTCACCCGTGCGGGCGCTGCCGGTCGGCGAGGGGAATGCTTGGTCGTTGCATACGGGGACGTGCATGCGGCAAAGCGAGCACCGAAGCGCTGTTCGCCATGAATTATCGCATAAGGCCTTGTGAACATTCGATCGCGAATGGACAAGCCATCGGCACAAAAAAATACGGGGCAAGCTGGCGCTCACCCCGTATCTCGATTCGACTCTGCAAGGCCATCAGTGGAGTGGCCCGACCGCGAATTATTCTTTGGTCGCGCCTGCATAGCGGCGACGGAACTTGTCCACACGGCCGCCGACGTCGAGCGTCTTCTGCTTGCCGGTGTAGAACGGATGCGAATGGCTGGAGATATCCACCTTGATCAGCGGGTACTCGTTACCGTCTTCCCACTTGATGGTTTCCTTGCTGGACATGGTCGACTTGGTCAGAAACGCGAAGTCGGACGACAGGTCCTGGAAAACGACCGCTTTGTTGTTCGGATGGATATCAGGCTTCATGACAGACTCGAAAGCGATGGAAATAAGAGCGGCATTGTAACCGCCGTTTGCCGGCCACCGCAACCCTCGCGGACTCGACTCAGTCTTGCGCACCCAGCGCGCGGCGAACCATGGCGGCAAAACGCGCCTGATCGACCTCCAGCACGATATCGGCGTTGGCCGGCCGGCCCAGGCGCTTGGCCCAATCGACGACGGTGGCGCCGCGGGTCAACCGACCGTCGAGTTCGACCGCTACGGCGCGCTTTTCGCTGCGCGTGACGATGGATGGATCGATCGCTACGGCCATCGCCAGCGCGTCGGCGGCAATCACCCCGCGTCGCCCATGTTGCGCGTTGTAGGCACGCGCGGTGCCGGCGATGCTGTCGTAAAACCCGGCGCGCTCGTCGCCCTGCTTGAGCCAGCCCTCGAACTCGGCATCGTCGAACGCATGCCGCAACGTGGCCTCCCAGTCCACCAGCTCGAACTGCGGAAACGCCTCGAACACCACGTGCGCAGCCTCCGGGTCGAAGCCGATATTGAACTCGGCCGGCACGTTGCCGGTATTGCCATGGCCCGTAACCGCACCGCCCATGATCACCAGCCGCGCCACGCGCTCGGGCAGGCAGGGATCGATGCGCAGGGCCAGCGCAAGATTGGTCAGCGGCGCCAGTGCGACCAGGGTCAGCTGGCCGGGGCGCTCGTGGGTCAGCCGCAGCAGCGCCAGCGCGGCCGCTTCGTCCGTCAGCGCCGCGCGCGGCGCCGGGAATCCCACGTCGCCAAAGCCGTCCTGACCGTGCACGAAGGCGGCATCTTCATCCGGCGCGCGCACCAGCGGCGTGGCACAGCCGGCAAAGATCGGTGTCGCGACACCCAGCAAATCGACCAGCGTGCGCGCGTTGCGCACCGTATGGCCCAGACCGACGTTGCCCGCCGCGATGCTCAGGCCCGCGACGTCGGCATGCGCGTGCGCCATCAAAATGGCGAGCGCATCGTCTACGCCGGGGTCGGTATCGATAAGGAGCTGAGGTCGGGTCATCGGATAGGCAAAGTCAGGAAGGGGCCGAATAGCTTAATTGGAGCGGGGAACGGGGAACAGGGAACAAGAGCCGACGCTTTTCATCTTCCCTCCTCCCCGCTCCCTGACCTCAAGCATGCACGTACCGTGCGGCGCCGCCGATCCACCGTTCAATCAATTGCTCAGTCTGCACCGGGTGCTCGGCCAGCATGCGCTCGCCGACCTGCTGCACGGCCGGCAGCAGGTGCGCGTCTCGAGCCAGATCGGCAATGCGGAAGCTGAGCTGCCCGGTCTGACGCGTGCCGAGCACTTCGCCAGGGCCACGCAGCTCCAGATCCTTTTCGGCAATACGAAACCCGTCGTTGGTTTCACGCATCACCTGCAGCCGCTCGCGCGCCAGCTGGCCGAGCGGAGGCTGGTACAGCAGCACACAGTTGGACGCCACCGCGCCGCGCCCTACCCGACCGCGCAGCTGATGCAGCTGCGCCAGGCCCAGCCGCTCGCTGTTCTCGATCACCATCAGGCTGGCGTTGGGCACGTCGACGCCCACTTCAATCACGGTAGTCGCCACCAGTACGGACAGTTCGCCGGCCTTGAACGCATCCATCGCCGCCTGTTTTTCCTTCGGCTTCATCCGGCCGTGGATAAGGCCCACATTGAAACCGGTCAGCGCCGACGACAGCTCCGCATGCGCCACCTCCGCCGCCTGCGCACGCAGCTGCTCGGATTCCTCGATCAGCGTGCACACCCAATAGACCTGCCGGCCCTCGCCGCATGCCGCGTGGATGCGCTCGATCACGTCGAAGCGCCGCGCACTGGAGATCGCGATGGTCTGCACCGGCGTGCGGCCCGGCGGCAGTTCGTCGATCGACGATACGTCCAGATCGGCATAAGCGCTCATCGCCAGCGTGCGCGGAATCGGCGTAGCGGTAAGCACCAGCTGATGCGGCACCAGACCGCTGACGTGATCGGCCCCCTTGTCGCGCAGCGCGAGACGCTGCTGCACGCCGAAGCGATGCTGCTCGTCGACGATGACCAGGCCGAGCCGAGAAAACGTCACGCCTTCCTGCATCAGCGCATGGGTGCCGATCGCCATCGAGGCACCGTCGGCAATGCGCTGCATCGCCTGCTGCCGCGCCTTGCCCTGCTGTTTGCCGACCAGCCATTCCACGGCGATACCCAGCGGCTGCAGCCAGTGCCGAAAATTGCGTAGATGCTGCTCGGCCAGCAATTCGGTCGGCGCCATCAGCGCCACCTGCTGGCCCGCCTCGATCGCTGTCAATGCGGCCAGCGCAGCCACGACGGTCTTGCCGCTGCCCACATCGCCTTGCACCAGCCGCAGCATCGGCTTGCGCTGCGTGAGATCGCGCACCACTTCGGCCGTCACGCGCTGTTGTGCGCTTGTCAGCGCAAACGGCAGCTCCTCCAGCAACTGCGCGCGCAAGTTTCCGTCGCCGCCAAGCGCGGGCGCGCGGCGACGGCGTACGGCGGCGCGCATGCGCTTGAGGCTCAAGTGCTGGGTCAGCAATTCCTCGAAGGCCAGCCGCTGCTGCGCGGGATGACGGCCGAGCGTCAGCTGGGCCAGGTTCGCGTCCGGCGGCGGCCGGTGTACGTAAAGCAGTGCATCGCGCAGTGACGTGAGCCCGTGCTCGGCGCAGAGTTCCGGCGAAATCAGTTCCAACTGCGCGGCGGGCGGCAGCAGCGCCAACGATTTGGCGATCACACCGGCGAGCCGCTTCGTACCGAGGCCTTCGGTGGTGGGATACACGGGACTCAGCAATTCGTCGACCGCAGCCAGCTCATCGCCGCTCAGGCGCTGATAGGTCGGATGCACCATCTCCAGACCCTGCGCCGCGTGACGAACCTCGCCGAAGCAAAGCACGCGCGCGCCGACTTTCAGCTGCTCGGCCTGCGCGCGGTTGAAATGAAAAAAACGCAGCGTCAGGGTCTGGCCGCTGACATCGCCGATGGCGACTTTCAGCTGCGGGCGAAAGCGAAAGCCTCGCTCCACCGCCTCGATCACCCCCTCGACCTGCGCGCGCTCGCCCACACGCAGATCGGCGATGGCCGTGACGCGCGTCTTGTCCTCGTAGCGCAGCGGTAGATGAAACCAGAGATCCTGCAGGCGCTCCAAACCCAGCTTCGCCAGCGTCACGATCAGCGCGGGGCCGACGCCGCTCAGCGTGCTTACCGGCGCAAGACCCGGGTCAGCATTGGCCGTTGGTGAAGGTCGAGGGGTGCGCGCGCTCATGGTCGCCAAGCCTAACCGAGCCACGCCAGTTGCTGTAAGCCTGACGTTGCGGGCTAGGCCGACGCGCCCTGTCGGCACGCGCCGCGCACGAAGATCAGTCCAGCACCATCACCGCATCCACTTCGACCTGCGCCGCCTTCGGCAAGGCGGAAACCTCGATGGTCGATCGTGCGGGATACGGCGACTGAAAGTATTCGGCCATCACCGCATTGACGGTAGCGAAGTTGGCCAGATCGGTGACGTAGATACCGACGCGAACGATCTGCGCCAACGAGCCACCCGCCGCTTGCGCAACCGCGGTCAAATTGTCGAACACTCGCCGAGTCTGCTCGGCGATATCGCCTTCGACCAACGCGCCGGTGGCCGGATCAAGCGGAATCTGGCCGGAAAAATACACAGTGTTGCCGGCGCGCACGGCCTGCGAATACGGGCCGATAGCGGCGGGCGCCAGCTCGGTAGCGATGATGATGCGGGACATGATTTTCCTTGGAAACGGGGAGCGGGGAACCACCCGAGGTGGTCTGGCGGGAAACGGGACGAGCATAAGACGCCGCGCACGTTTGGCAAGCCGCCTCAGGGAATCGTCATAAAAAGAACGCTTGCGCCTTACAACGGATAGCGATGTGCACCGCTGATCACGCCGGTGCGCCGCACGCGACGAATCACCTCCGCCAGATGCTTGCGGCTCTTCACTTCCATCGAAAACAACAGCGTCGCGGCAGCGGCGTCGCGCTCGACGTATTCGACGTTGTCGATATTCGAATCCGCCGCTGCGATGGCGGCCGCCACCGTGGCCAGCACGCCGGGACGGTTGATGACTTCGATACGCAACTGCGCGCGAAAATCGCCCTGCACATCGCGGTCCCATTCGATCGGCACGCAGCGCTCCGGCGACTTGCGCAGCTCGATCACGTTCGGGCATTCCTCACGGTGCACGACGATGCCCTTGCCCGAGGACAGATAACCCACGATGTCATCGCCGGGCAGCGGATGGCAGCAGTTGGCGAAACTCAGTACGCCGCGCTCGGCGCCGGTAATGCGAATTTTTTCGTGCGCATTCTGCGACGTGTGCGGCGTGCCGTCGAGGCGCTTGCCGCGCGAGGCCAGCAGTTGGGTGGCGACCACGTCGGGCATACGATTGCCCAGCGCGATGTCGGACAACAGCTCCTCCAGACGGCTGAACTTCGAGGCCTCGAGAAATCGTTCCAGCACCGCCGTCGGCACGCCATCCAGGCTGCTGCCCTGCGCATCGAGCGCGCGATCGAGCATGCGATGGCCGAAGTCCACTGCGTCTTCGTGCTGCAGGTTTTTCAGGTACTGCCGAATCGCCGTGCGGGCTTTGCCGGTCACCACGGATTCGAGCCAGGCCGGATTCGGCATCGCGGAAGGCGCCGTGATGATTTCCACCAGCTGTCCCGACGCCAACCGCGTGCGCAGCGGCAGCAGCTTCTTGTCCACGCGCGCGGCCACCGCATGATCGCCGACGTCGGTATGCACGGCGTAGGCGAAATCCAGCGCGGTCGCGTTGCGCGGCAGCGAGAGAATGTCGCCGCGCGGGGTGAACAGATAAACCTCGTCCGGAAACAGATCGATCTTCACCGCCTCGATGAATTCCGCCGAGGACGACGTGTTGGCCGAACTGTCGGCCAAGGACGAAAGCCACTCGCGCGCACGCGCCTGCGCGCTGTTGGCCGGACCGCTGTCGGTTTTGTAGGCCCAATGGGCCGCCACGCCGCGCTCGGCCACCGAGTTCATTTCAGCAGTGCGTATCTGTACCTCGATCGGCGCACCGAACGGGCCGAGCAGCACGGTATGCAGCGACTGGTAGCCGTTGGCCTTGGGAATCGCGATGAAATCCTTGAAGCGCCGATCGACCGGTTTGTACAGGGCATGCACCGCGCCGAGCGCCATGTAGCAGCTCATCGCACTGTCGACGATCACGCGAAAACCATAGACGTCCATCAGCTGGGCGAAGCTCTTGTGCTCCTCGCGCATCTTCGAATAGATGCTCCACGGCGACTTGATCCGCCCCACCACATCGCTCTGCATATGCTCGGCGCTCAGGCGGCTCGCCAGCGCCGTTTCGATCTTGCCCATCGCCTCGCGGCGATTGCCGATGGCGGCGCGGATACGCTCGCTGATGACGCGGTACCGATCCGGGTACAGCGCGCGAAAGCCAAGATCCTGCAGCTCGGCCTTGAACTTGTTCATACCCAGGCGCTGCGCGATGGGCGCGTAGATTTCCAGCGTTTCGCGGGCAATGCGGCGGCGCGAGGCAGGGTCTTTGGCGCCCAGCGTGCGCATATTGTGCAGGCGATCTGCCAGCTTGATCAGGATCACGCGCAGATCGCGCGCCATCGCCAACAGCATCTTGCGAAAACTTTCGGCATCGGCTTCCTGGCGCGTACCGAACCGCATCTTGTCCAGCTTGGTCACGCCATCGACCAGCTCGGCCACCACCTCGCCGAATTCGCCGGCCAAGGCCTCGCGGCTCAGCGTCGTGTCTTCCAGCGTGTCGTGCAGGATGGCCGCAATAATGGTTTCGGCATCGAGCCCCAGTTCGGCCAGGATGCCGGCCACCGCGACCGGGTGAGTGATATAGGGCTCGCCGCTTTTGCGCTCCTGCCCGGCATGCGCGTCGGCGCCCACTTCAAAAGCCCGGATGACCTTGGCGATCTGCGCTTCGGACAGATAGGCGACCCGCTCTTTCAATGCCAACACATAGGGAGGCAATACCGACAAGTCGACCGAACCAGGATGCGTGGCCGCTGTCATGGGAGTCGGCGCCGTCTCAGGCGCCTACCTCGGCAACACGAGAAACGCTAATGGACAAAACACGAACGGCTGCACGCGCAGGTTTCGATCCACCGGAAAAGACGGTGCGCCAAGAACGCTGTCGACAGCCGGCGTCCATCAATCGTCGCCGCCCTTGGAAAGATCGTCGTCGACTTCGGCGGCGGCCCATTCCAGCGCCTCGCGCTCGGCACGCTCGCGTTCGGCGGTGTCGATCTGGTCGATCATGTTCTGATCGATGCGGCGTTCGGCGATCTCACGCAGGGCCAGCACGGTCGGCTTGTCCTGCTCGGGATTGACCGCAGGCTCGGCGCCCTTTTCCAGCTGGCGCGCGCGCTTGGTAGCCATAAGCACCAGCTCGAAACGGTTGTTGACCACCTCGAGGCAGTCTTCAACGGTGATACGTGCCATGCGAAATCCTCAAAAAATAAATGACTTATGCGGCCCAGTAGTGTAGCCAGCGGGCGCTTTGCTGGCAATGCGGCCTGCGCGTATGATGGCCGGCTGCCTGCACATAAGCTTTATCAGGCTGAAAGCACACTGAAAGTCGTGCAAGATATAAAACCAGTCAGTACAATTATCCCGCCTCCCTCCCCGCGAACCCTCTGCAACGATGCCTTCCATGCCCCGATCCCTCTCCCTGAGTCGCTGGCTGTTGCTGCTTGCGATCGTGATGCTGGCTGGCTGCGCCACCATCGCCCCACCGCGCACCGATGACCCGCTGGAGAAGTACAACCGCAAGGTCTACAAATTCAATGACTCGCTCGACAAGGCGATCATCCGCCCCGTGGCTATTGGCTATCGCAAGGTAACCAACGCACCCGTGCGCAAGGGCGTGACGAACTTCTTTACCAATATCCGCATGCCGATCACGGTAGTCAATGACCTGCTGCAGGCGCGCCCCAAGCAGGCGGCGCAGAGCACCGGGCGGTTTGTGGTCAATCTGACGATCGGTTTCGTCGGCTTCTTCGATCCGGCCAGCCAGTTCGGCATTCCGCTGGACAACAGCGACTTCGGCATCACGCTGGCCCGCTGGGGCTTTCCGGAAGGCGATTACCTGATGCTGCCGTTGTTCGGTCCGAGCACGGGCCGCGACATCTGGCGCATCCCGGTGGACAGCTACTTCCTTGATCCGCTGAGCTACTTCTCGTCGAATTATCACTATCACGGCTTGCAGTACCTGCCGCAGGTGATCTATCTGGTCAATCTGCGCGCCCGTGCCATCGATGCGGAGAGCTTCCTCAACTCGGCCTACGACCCGTACGTGTTTCTGCGCGATGCATACCGCCAGCAGCGGCTTTACGACATCTACGACGGTAACCCGCCGGACAGCGCGATCCAGCATATGCAGGGGCTGGATGACAAGAATTTCGATCCAGACGAATTGCTCGATCAGCAGCACAAGTGGGAAAACAGCCATCCGGGGCAGACCAACAAGGGCAGCCAGTAAGTCGGCGACACCCGAATACGACGCACAAAAAAGGGGCCACAGCCCCTTTTTTGTGCGTGCAACTTACCGAACTAACCGATCAGGTGATCAACCTCGGAGACCTTGGCCAGCGCCTGCAGCCCGCCGGGCATATGCACGATTTTCAGCTGCCGTCCCTTGCTTGCCGCCTTCGCCATCACGGTCACCAGGCAGGAAAGGCCGGCGCTGTCGGCATGCGACACACCGGACAGATCGAGCTGGGCGATGGAGCGATCCGCCAACGCCGCCTCGATGGCTTCGGTGGCTGCCGCCGCCGTATTGAAGTTGAGCAGACCCGAGACGCCGAGCACACCCGGCGTCTTTGTCGTCACCTCGAAACCGCGGTCGGCAACGATGGTCACTGGCCGCCCTTGGTGTCCTTCGCCATCGAGTCCAGCGCCTGACCACCCTTGGTTTCAAGATTGGTGATCAACGCATCGATGCCGCTCTTGCGAATTTCCGCATCGACCTGATTGCGGTAGTTGGTGACATAGGAGATGCCTTCGATGATCACGTCGTAGGCCTTCCAGTCGCCGGAACGGCTCTTGCGGAACGCGTAGTCGATCGACACCAGCTTACCGTCGTCCATCACCACCTGGGTGCGCACTACAGTGCGCTTGTCGTTGAGGTCGCCGCTGAACGGCAGCACCTTGACGCGTCCGCGCGTGTAGTCGAGCAGACCCTCGGCATAGCGATGGGTGATCGAGTTGTAAAACGCCTTGGCGAAACGCTCGCGCTGGGCCGGCGTCGCTTCGCGGGCGTGCTGTCCCAGCACCAGGATCGACGCGTAGTCGATGTCGAAGTGCGGCAGCAGCACTTCATCGATGATGCTGATCAGCTTGTCCTGATTCTGCTTCAACTCGTCGCGATGGCCGTCGATGGCGGTGGCCAGCTGGTCGGCAATGGATTGAATGATCTGCTCGGGCGTCTGCGTGGCGGACGCGGCGGCCGGCGCCGGATCCTGAGCAAACGACGGGCTGGCAACGAGGGTGCCCATAGCAATAGCGGTGGCGAGAGCCAGTCTGCGCAACATGGAAAACTCCTTGGACAATGACCGGATTACTGCTTGCCGGCGGGGGTAGTGGGGGAAGGTGTATCCGACGACTTGTCGCCGGGTTTGCCGTTGCCGGCGTCTTTTTTGTCGGTGGACGAGGAACCATTGACCAGGAATTTGCCGATTAAATCCTCCAGCTGCATGGCCGACTGGGTCAGCACCATTTCATCACCGTTCTTGAGTGCATCCGGTGAACCGCCCGGCTGGATGGCGACGAACTGCGAGCCGATCAAGCCGCTGGTGAACACGGCCGCCGAGGAATCGTCGGGAATCTGGTTGTAGCGATTGTCGATCGCCAGGGTCACCTTGGCATCGAGCTTGACCGGGTCGGCCACGACCGACTGCACGCTGCCGATCGGCACGCCGGCCATCTTCACCGCCGCACCGGCCGACAGGGTACCGACGTTCGAGAAGGTCGCCGTGACCGTATACGTACCGCCCAGGTTGTCGGCCATGCCGCCAGCACCGAAGAACTTGCCCAGCATGTCCTCCAGCTGCTCGGCCGGCTTGGTCAGGGCCAGGGTGCCACCTTCGGCCACCGTCTTCTTGGACGTGCCGTAGACGATGCCGACGTACTGATCGCCCAGCAGGCCGCTGGTAAAGATGGTCGCGACCGAATCGAGCGGAATCTTGTCGTAGTTCTTGTCGATGGCCAGCTTCACGTCGGCCACCTCGGCGCCGGGCGCCAGGGTGATCGACTGCACCTGGCCGACGCGCACGCCGGCGATCTTTACCGGCGCGCGCTCTTTCAGCTGGCCGATGTTGGCGAAATGAGTGTCGACGATATAACTGGCGCCCTGGTGCGTATTCGCGACAGAGGTGGTCTGGGTCGCCAGATACACCAGCGCGGCAAAACCCAGCACGATGAACAGGCCGGTGCCGACGGCATAGGAATTTCTCGGTTGGCTCACGGCACGATCCTCGATAGACGATGGAAAAATAGGGGCTGAGAAAAAACGGAACGATGCATGGCGGCCATCACATCAGGAATGCGGTGAGGACGAAGTCCAGCGCCAGAATGGCGATCGACGAGGCCACCACGGTGCGCGTCGTGGCGTAGGCCACGCCTTCGCTGGTCGGCGGCGTGGTGAAGCCCTGATAGACCGCAATCAGCGTCACCACGGCGCCGAAAGCCAGGCTTTTCAGCAGCACGCCGTTGACGATGTCCGTGCGCAGATCCACCACCGCGGTCATGTTCGACCAGAACGTACCGTTATCGATGCCCAGCCAGGTGACGCCGACCAGATGGCCGCCGAGCACCGACATGGCGCAGAACACGCAGCACAGCAGCGGCATCGCGATCAGCCCAGCCAAGAAGCGCGGCGTGCCGACGTAGGCGATCGGATCGACCGCCATCATCTCCATCGCGTCGATCTGATCGGTGGCGCGCATCAGGCCGATCTCGGCGGTAATCGACGTCCCTGCTCGACCGGCAAACAGCAGCGCGGTGACCACCGGCCCCAACTCGCGATACACCGACAGCGCCACCACCATGCCGCTGGCCGAGGTGCCGCCGAAGATCGACAGCACGTGGTAGAGCTGCAGCATCAGGACCATGCCCACAAACAGGCCGCAGACCATGATGATGGTCAAGCTCATAGCGCCGACGAACCACAGCTGGCGCAGCGTCTCGCGCACGTAGCGGAAGCTGCGCGGAATCGCCGCCAGCAGGGTGAGCAGAAACAGCCCGCAGCCGCCGACCTGCGCCAGCGCGCCGGTCAACGCATTGCGGGTCGGTACGGGACGCGTGCTCATTTGGCGGCTCCGGAAAAGCCCAGCGCCTGCGCGTAGTCGCCGGCCGGATACTGAAACGGCACCGGACCATCCTCGTCGCCACCGAAAAACTGACGTGTCCACGCCGAGCCGTCATTGGCGATGGTCTTGGGATCGCCCTGCGCCACGACCTTGCCGTTGGCGATCAGAAACACGTGATCCGCCACCCGCTTCACCGCCTCGATTTCGTGCGCCACCAGCACACTGGTGATGCCGAGCGTTTCATTGAGCGTACGGATCAATTTCAGCACTTGGTTCAACGCCACGGGATCGAGTCCCACGAACGGTTCGTCATAAAGAATGAGCATGGGATCGAACACGATCGCGCGCGCCAGCGCGACCCGCCGCGCCATACCGCCGGAAAGCTCGTTCGGCATCAGCTGTGCGGCACCGCGCAGGCCGACCGCCTGCAGTTTCAGCAGCACCACGTTGCGAATCAGCACTTCCGGCAGCTGAGTGTGCTGGCGCAGCGGAAAGGCCACGTTCTCGAACACGCTGAAATCGGTCAGCAGGGCCGAGTTCTGAAACAGGTAGCCGATCCCCTCGCGTAGCTTGTACAGCGCCTCACGCGACAGTTTCGGCACGTCCTGGCCGTCCACCAGGATCTGTCCGGCATCCGGCGTCATCTGCCCGGTGATGTGCTTGAGCAGGGTCGTTTTGCCGGTGCCGCTGGGTCCCATGATGGCAGTGACCTTGCCGCGCGGAATGTCCAGATCGAGCTTGTCGAAAATGGTCTTGCCATTGAGTACCGTCGTCAGGCCGCGAACTCGCACCAGGGTGCTGTCGTCAGGCGGGTTGCGTACGGGATCGGTCATGGGAAGGAAACGGCGATAAGAAGACGTTCAAGGTAGCCGAAGAGCCGTACGAAGACCATGAATACCCGCGCGCCGCTTAACTCTCGCTCAGCCCTGAGATCGCTCAACCTCCGGCCAGCAGCTCCGCGATCAGCGCCTCGTGCCGCCGCCACTGCAGCGCGCTGCGCTGGCGCACCGCCCGCACAATGGCCTGCAGATCATTCAATGCATCGGCAAAAGCATCGTTGATCAGGATGTAGTCGAATTCGTGCGCATGGGCAATTTCACCACGCGAGTTATGCAGCCGACGCTCGATCACTTCGGCACTGTCCGAACCGCGCCCGCGCAGCCGGCGCTCCAGCTCGGCCCGCGAGGGCGGCAGGATGAAAATGCTGACGCAGTCGGGCTTGCTGCGACGGACCTGCTCGGCGCCCTGCCAGTCGATCTCCAGCAGCACATCCCGGCCTTGACCCAGCAGCGACTGCACGGTGGTGCGCGACGTGCCGTAGAGATTGCCGTGGACTTCGGCGTGCTCGAGAAAAATCCCCGCCCCGATCTCACGCTCGAATTCCGCGCGCTCCACAAAAAAATAGTGCCGACCGTACTGCTCGCCCTGCCGCGGCGGTCGCGTGGTGTGCGACACCGACAGCGAGATGGCCGGCTCGCGCTCGAGCAGTGCATTGACCAGACTCGACTTGCCCGCGCCGGACGGCGCGGCCACGACGAACAGCGTGCCTTCGAGATCGACGGTGGAAACGGTAGACGCAGGTGCACTCATGCCGATCAGGTCCGATGCCGTACCGAGAGGGTGAAACGCCGCAGCGTTTCGTCACCCGAACGATCCGTGGCGGCGCGAAGACAGTCGGTTGGCATCGAAGGGGCAGCTTTCATCGGCGAAGTATAGCGGCTGAACGCAGGCCGCTCGGCCGCCACGTCGGATCGGAAGCTTCCGCTGGTCTTGTGGCGTTCGGCCAACGTACTGAATTCGGCGGCCCGGATGTTTGTTAGGCTGCAGCTATCCACAGGGAAAAACGCAGCAAGATGAAGGCAAAGCTTTTTCTAATGCTCGCGCTGAGCGCCGCGAGCGTATCCGCAACCGCGCAGGCAGCCAAATTCAGCCGCAGTACGGGCCACAGATCGGCACCCAGTCTTCAGGTCTGGGGTTTCGCGTTGGGGCAGCCGCCGACGCTGATCCCTTGCCCGACCACGCGAGACGGTCTCTTCGACAGCAGGTCCTGGTCGCCGACGCTCGACAGCACCTGCATGGAGTCGCCGACGCATGCCGACACAAGCGCGGATGGCCGCGCGAAAACCCTGCCGGTCCACTTCAGCCGCGCCGAAGAACCTGCGCTGGCGGCGGGCGTCCACGCGCGCAGCTTCGCGCTGGTGATACTGGACGGCACCGTGCAGGGGGTTGTCGCGCGCACCAGCGGACTGGACAGCCAGAAAGCCGTCTACGCCATGCTCAGAAAAAAGTATGGCACCCCTACCTCGGTGGCCAAGGCGCGCGGACAGAACGGCAGGACGGGAAAAGCGGCCGAGGGCATCAGCGCCAGCTGGGCCATGGCGGATCTCAGGGTCGACTTCGAAGGCATTGGAACGACGGCCGACGAGGGGACGATCTTCATCACGACGGCCAGCGCGTTTGAACATGCGATGAAATCACCGTCCGCGCCATCGATGTCCGAGTAACTTCTGACTGCAAGATTTCGGCGACCGGGCCTCACTGGCGAGAATTATCGAGACGACCCGATCGGGTTATGGAAATCCGGTTGTTGATACGCGTCACTCGATGTTCTGCACCTGCTCGCGCATCTGCTCGATCAGCACCTTCAGCTCGACCGCCGCGTTGGTGCTGCGCGTATCGACCGATTTCGAGCCCAGCGTGTTCGCCTCGCGGTTGAACTCCTGCATCAGGAAATCCAGCCGGCGGCCGACCGGCTCCTTCAGCCCCAGCACGCGGCGGGTTTCGCCGATATGCGTGCTGAGACGATCCAGCTCCTCGTCCACGTCGGTGCGGGTGATCTGCATCACCAGCTCCTGCTCAAGCCGGCCCGGCTCGATCGGCTGCTTGATGTCGGCCAGCCGGCCTTCGAGGCGGGTGCGCAACGCCGCACGGATTTCCGGCATCCAGCTGCGTACGTCGGCGACCACGCGCTCGATCCCATCGAGCTTGTCGCGCAGGATCTCGCCGAGCTTTTCGCCCTCGCGCTCGCGCGTCGCCGTGAGCGCGTCGAGTGCGCGATCGAGCACCTCGAACAGCGCGGCCTGCTGCGCTTCCGGATCGATCTCCGCCTGCTGCATCACACCGGGAAAGCGCAGCAAATCGGTCAGTTCGACGCGCATCTGCGGAAAGCGCGTGCGCATGCTCAAGGCCAGTTCGGCCAGCTTGGACACCAGCGCTTCATTGATGTTGAGGCTGTCGCTGCGGGCATCGTTGCCGCGCAGGCGCACGGTGATATCCAGCTTGCCGCGCGACAACTTGGCCGCAATGCGCTCGCGCAGCAGCGACTCGAAGCCGCGCAGTTCGTCCGGCAGGCGCGGGCTCAGTTCCAGATAGCGATGGTTGACCGTGCGCAGTTCGCAGCTGAGCGTGCCTGCAGGGCCGGTGGTTTCAGCGCTGGCATAAGCCGTCATGCTGCGAATCATTCGAGTGACATCCAGGCGTCGTGAGAGAACGCAATGGTAAACTCTACGGCCCCGCCCTGCTTAACCCGGCGATCCGAAGCGAAGCCCTCCATGAATGCAGTTACCCGCCCCAGCGGCCGCGCCAGCGACCAGCTGCGCAGCGTCACTATCGAACGCCATTACACCCGCCACGCCGAAGGTTCGGTGCTGGTGAGCTTCGGCGACACCCGCGTGCTGTGCACGGCCAGCATCGAGGACCGCGTGCCGAACTGGCTGCGCGGCAAGGGCGAAGGCTGGGTCACCGCCGAGTACGGCATGCTGCCACGCGCCACCAACACCCGCACGCAGCGCGAAGCCGCGCGCGGCGGCCAGGGCGGCCGCACAATGGAGATCCAGCGGCTGATCGGCCGCAGCCTGCGCGCCTGCATCAACCGGCAGGCGCTGGGCGAGCGCGTCATCACGCTCGACTGCGACGTGATCCAGGCCGACGGCGGCACCCGCACCGCCGCGATTACCGGTGCCTACGTCGCTCTGGTCGACGCGGTCAATCACCTGATGAAGCGCGAAAACCTCAAGCGCAACCCTATCGTCGGCGCCGTCGCGGCGATCTCGGTCGGCATCTACAAAGGCGTGCCGGTTCTGGACCTGGATTACGCCGAGGACTCCAACTGCGATACCGATATGAACGTCGTGATGAACGACGGTGGTGGATTCATCGAAGTCCAGGGCACCGCCGAAGGCCACGCGTTTCGCCGCGACGAAATGAACGCGCTGCTGGCGCTGGCTGAGAAAGGCATCGGCGAACTGGTGCTGGCACAGCGCGCGGCGCTGACGCCGGCCGGCTGAGTCCGTTATGCAGCGCATCGTTCTGGCCAGCAGCAATCCCGGCAAGGTCGCGGAGTTCAACCTGCTGCTGGCCGATAGCGGCTTTGAAGTGGTGACGCAGGCCAGTCTCGGCGTGGAGGATGCCGAGGAGACCGGCCTCAGCTTTGTCGAAAACGCGCTGCTGAAGGCACGCCATGCCGCCCGCGCCACCGGCCTGCCCGCGCTGGCGGATGACTCCGGCCTGTGCGTCGACCATCTGCGCGGCGCGCCGGGCCTTTACTCCGCTCGTTATGCCGGCAAGCACGGCGATAACGCGGCCAACAACGCCAAGCTGCTGCGCGAGCTGGACGGCGTGCCGCCGGAACAGCGCGGCGCCTTCTTCATCTGCGTGCTCGCGCTGATCCGGCACGCGGACGACCCCGCGCCGCTGATCGCCGAAGGTCGCTGGCATGGCCATGTGCTCGGCGAAACGCGCGGCGTCCAAGGTTTCGGCTACGACCCACTGTTTGTCGCAGACGGCCAGAGCGCCAGTGCGGCCGAGCTCGATCCGTCCCTGAAGTCGCGCATCAGCCATCGCGGCCAGGCGCTGTCCAGGCTCCGCGCGCAGCTTGGCTGATCCGATGACGGTGAACCCATGTCGAGGCTGATCGCACCGCCGCTGTCGCTCTACGTGCACATGCCCTGGTGTGTGAAAAAATGCCAGTACTGCGATTTCAACTCGCACGGGCTGCGCAGCGAGCCGCCGCCGTACGAGGCCTATATCGATCATCTGCTGGCCGATCTCGACGCCGACCGGCGCGACTTCGGCGCGGTGCTGGAACAGCGCCCGATCGTCAGCGTGTTCTTCGGCGGCGGCACGCCAAGCCTGTTTGCACCGGCGCTGATCGAGCGGTTTCTGGACGGCGCGCGTGCACGCCTGCCGTTCGACGCCGAGGTCGAAGTCACGCTGGAAACCAATCCCGGCACGGTCGAACACGGCCGTTTCGACGGCTATCTGGCGGCCGGCGTCAACCGCATCTCGTTTGGCATCCAGAGCTTCGACGACGACAAGCTGAAGCGACTGGGTCGCATCCACTCCGCGACCGAGGCCGAAGCCGCGGTGAAATCGGCGCAGGATGCCGGCTACCGCAACATCAATCTTGACCTCATGTACGCCCTGCCCCAGCAGCAGCTCGACGGTGCGCTGGCCGATGTCGCCCGCGCGGTGGCGCTGCAGCCCACGCATATCTCGCACTACCAGCTCACGCTCGAACCCAATACAGCCTTCGCTGCCAACCCGCCGCCGCTGCCCGACGACGACCACGCCTGGGCGATGCAGGAAGCCTGCGAGCAAGCGCTGGCTGCGGGCGGCTACGGTCAGTACGAAATTTCGGCGTATGCCCAGGCCGGCCGGCGCTGCGCGCACAACCTCAATTATTGGCGCTTCGGCGACTACCTCGGCATCGGTGCCGGCGCGCACGGCAAGATCAGCGACACCGCCAGCGGCGCGGTTCACCGTCGCTGGAAGTCGCGCCTGCCCAAGGCCTATATGGACGCCGGCGACAGCGCGAAGCGCATCGGCGGCGACAGCGTGGTCGACGACGCCGAGCTGCCGTTCGAGTACATGCTCAATGCGCTGCGGCTGGTCGACGGCGTGCCCGCGACCGATTTCGCCTCGCGTACCGGCTTGCCCGTGGAGACGATTCAACCCGCGCTGGCCGCCGCCCGCCAGCGCGGCTGGCTGACCGACGATCCGGAAAAACTCCAGACCACCGCACTCGGCCAGCGCTTTCTGAACGACGTCATCGCCAGTTTTCTGGATTGACGCTTCCACCTCGATTTTGCCCGCGCCTACACCATTATCGAGTAGCGCGTCCGTGACAAGCGGCATAAACTCAACCGATTGGGGACAGGGCGAGTGCATCATGGATGTCGAGCAGAATCGACGTCGTCGTTTCGAGGCGTATCAATCATTCCGTCTGAAAGATGGAGTCTGGCCTGCGCGCGCGCAGCGACTGCTCGATTCTTCTTACGCGCTCTGCGTGGAAGGCCTGCAGGAACCGCTGCATCATTGCCTGGGTGATTTCGAGCAGAAGCTGTTCAAGCAGGCCGAAAGCGCCAAGCTACCCAAGCAGCAACAGGATTTTCTGATCAGCCGCCTGCGCGTGATGCACGACCGCGTGGCGTTCGAAGAGCGGTTTTTGCATGAGCTGGCCGGGGCCTTCAACGAGATCGACAAGGCCTCGCTCAAACCCGACTTACCGGTCAGCCCGCGATCGCGGCTGTCGCTGCAGCTGCTCGATCAGACCGAGCAAGAAATGGTGATGTCGATCGAGCGGCTCGGCGCGCGCGGCGAAATGCGCCACAACAGCGTGCTTTACGAGTTGGGCTACCGGCTGGCGGTGCTGATCGGCGCGCCGCCGCTGGACGGTCGTTCGCTGCCCATCGGCCCCTACGCACTGACGCGCGCCATCCACACCGCCAGCCTCGTGCTCGAACTGCCGCTGGAGCATCACCTGCTGCTGATGCAGAGCGTCGAGGAGCAGCTGATTCAGGCACTGGCGCCGATCTACGACGCCGTCAACGCAAGGCTGCTGGAGGACGGCATTCTGCCCGAGCTGCGCAGCATTCCGGTGCCACGCCAGGTCAACACACGACCCGGCGCCGTGGCGCCCGAACCCGCCGCCGCGCCAACGGAGAAAGTCCGTCAGGCCAGCGCTTCGGGTGCGGCACCCAGCGACTCCATCGAGGTGCTCGAATCGCTGCGCGAACTGCTGACCCAGCGTCGCACAACCGGCAGCGCATCGCCCGATCAGCCCGCCGGTCGCGCCGCCAGCGCGGATGAATTGCAGGTCGCGCTCGGCGCGCTGCAGCAACACCTGGTCAAGGTCACCGATCAGGCCAGCCGCGAATTGCGCAGCGCGCAGCGGCTACGCGAAGAGCTGCTGACCCAGCTCAACCTCGGCAAGCCCGCCGGCGCAACGCAGACACAGCTCAGCGTTGAGCAGGGCGACACGGTGGATCTGGTTGCGATGCTGTTCGAGCAGCTCGGCCAGCAGCTGCACGGCAACGGCGAGAACGCGCACGCCCTGCTCGGCAACATGCAGCTGCCGGTCACACGCATCGCGGTGGCGGAACCGGAGTTTCTGGAAAAACGCGACCATCCTGCGCGCAAGCTGCTCGATACCGTCACCGCTGCCGCGCACGACTGGCTCGACGGCAGCGACGACGAAAGCGGCCGTCCGCTGGCGGCCAAGCTCGACCAGCTGGTCGCGCGCGCCAATCAGGAGCCGCCGACCGCAGGCCTCTACACCAGCCTGCTGGCCGATATCGAACATCATCTATCGCTGCTGACGCGCAAGGCGCAGACCGCCGAGAGTCGCCATCTGGAAGCGGCCAAGGGCCGCGAGCGGCTCGATCAGGCGCGCCAGCGGGCCAGCGAGTACATGGCCGAGCGTTTTGCACAGGCGCCGCCGCGCGGTCTGCTGCGTGCACTGCTCGATCGCGCGTGGTCCGACGTGCTGGCGCTGACCCTGCTGCGCCACGGCGAACACAGCGGCGCGTTCGAGGCACAGCTGGCGATCACCGACCAGCTGCTGGGCCGCCTGCCGATACGCGATGTCGAACAGCTGCAGGTCGACGTGGAAGTAGGCCTGCAGCAGATCGGCATGCACGCCGAAGAAGCCGTGCAGGTCGCGCAACGGCTGCTGGGGCTGGACGATCCGGATGCCAATATCGACTTGCCCAGCACCACCGATCTGGCGCTGCGGCTAAAGCAGCACCAGCGGCTGGGCGAAAGCGCCAACCAGGAATCAGCGGCTCCGGAGATCGCGCAGGAGGCCACGATCGATCCGCGCGAGCTCGCCATGCAGCAGCATCTGCGCGACCTGCCCTTTGGCAGCTGGTTCGAATTTATCGATCCCGTCAGCCGGCGCATGGTGCGACGCAAACTGGTCTGGCATTCGCCGATATCCGGCCGCTGTCTGCTGGTGACGCAGCGCGGCCAGCGCGGCGAGGAAATGAATATTGCGCAGCTCGCACACGAAATCGTGGCCGGCCGCGTCAGCCAGGTACCGGCGCAGCGCGAAGGGCTGCTCGACCGCGCCTGGCGCAGCCTCACCGGCAGCCTGCGCCAGTCCACCATCTTGGGACAAACGCAACGACAGGAGTCAGACCGTCCATGAATATCCGCGAAGTCTACGGCGAAAAGCGCCGCATCGAACGCAAGCGAGTGACCTTTCCCGCGCAGGTCACCGACGCCATCAGCGGCCGCATGATGGGCTACGTCGGCAATCTGTCCAGCAACGGCATGCTGCTGATCAGCACGCAGGCGCCGCGCAGCGAAGCACTGTTCCAGGTGAAGCTGCCGCTGCCCGAACCGGGCCAGGACCCAAGCTCCGCTGCGCTGATCGAGGTGGGCATCCAGGAGCAGTGGCACGATCACGCGGCTAGTCCAGGCCAGGTGTGGGCCGGCTACCGGATCGTGGCGATCAGCGATACCGACGCCGAGCGGCTCCACGGCTGGCTCGACCGGAACTGATCGCCTGGCGGACTGAGCGGCCGACGGCGCTTCCGCCGCGCGCCGTCACGCGCGTGGTTGTCTGGTCTTATCATGAGCAATCAGGCCGTGCGTGACGCTCACGCCTCGGCGCTCATCTGCAGGAAAATCCATGCCCGCCGCCAGCCTCGCCTCGCTTTATCCCGATCATCTCAGCACCCTGCGCGAGCGCGCCGACAAGGCGCTGGCGCTGGCCGGCTTCGATCATCTGCTGATCGCCGCGGGCATGCCGCTGCGCAAGTTTCTCGACGATCAGGACCAGCCCTTCATCGTCAGCCCGCACTTCAAACACTGGCTGCCGCTGACCGATGCACCGGGCAGCTGGATCGTTTACACGCCTGGCAGCAAGCCCAAGCTGATCTTTCTGCAGCCGCGCGATTACTGGCACGTGGTGCCGGGTGAGCCCGGCGGTTACTGGGTCGATGCGTTCGATATAAGCATTGTGCGCACCGCGGCCGAGGCCGTGGCGCAGTTGCCTGACGGGAACCGCGCGGTGATTGCCGCGGGTTATGCGGCGATGGACGGCGTCGAGGCGAACAATCCGCCGGCCGTACTCGACTACCTGCACTGGTATCGCAGCCACAAGACACCGTACGAACTGGAGCTGATGCGCGAGGCCAACCGCATCGGCACCCGCGCGCACCGCGCCGCCGAGCAGGCGTTTCGAGCGGGTGAAAGCGAGTTCGGTATCCATATGGCGTATCTCGTCGCCGCCGGCCAAAGCGACGCGGAACTGCCGTATGCCAGCATCGTCGGGCTCAACGAACACGGCGCCGTGCTGCATTACACGCATTTCGATCGCACGGCGCCGGCGCAGAGCCGCTCGTTCCTGATCGACGCTGGCGCCAGCGCCGCCGGCTATGCCAGCGACATTACGCGCACCTACGCCGCGGCTGGCGCCGCCGAATTTCAGGCCCTGATCGACAGCGTCGACCAGGCACAACAGGGCTTTGCAGGCAAAGTGCGCGCGGGCCAGAGCTATCCCGAGCTGCATATCCATGCGCATCACGTGCTGGCCGAGGTGTTGCGCGAACACGGCTTTATCCGCATGAGCGCAGAGAGCGCCGTAGCCTCGGGCGTCACAAGCACCTTCATGCCGCATGGGCTCGGTCATCCGATCGGCCTGCAAGTGCACGATGTCGCCGGTTTTCAGCAGAGCGAACGTGGCGGCACGATCAGCCGTCCAGACGGCCATCCGTATCTGCGCATGACGCGCATGCTGGAGCCGGGCATGGTGGTGACGATCGAGCCGGGCCTGTACTTCATCGACATGCTGCTGGAAGAACTTCGCGGCCAGCCGGTCGCCAGCGATATCGACTGGAACAAGGTCGATGCCTTCCGAAAGTTCGGCGGCATTCGCATCGAGGACGACGTCGTATGCACCGACGACGCACCGGAGAACCTGACGCGCGATGCGTTCGCGCTGTTGAGCTGAGATCTTCGTACGCGGGCATCCACGCGATGACCGTTGAACGTACGCTGAAAAACACCTTCACGGAGCACCATCGCATCGACTCTTCGCCATCCAGCTATCGTCATTACCGCCATGTGCACGCCAGGCGCCCGCTGGGTCGCGTAGTCGTCGAGGTGGCTGTTGTGGCGTTGGCCAAGATCGCCTTGCTGGTGCTGATCGGCTGGCTGCTGTTTGCGCCCCATGCCAATGCGCCCGTTGCTGTGGAGGCGACGCCGCACCGGCTCGCACCAGCGCTGCTGGCGCCCACTACCGTCCGGCCGCAAGCGCCAATATCAACGAAGTAGCGTGGCCGGCATTAGCGCTTTCACCTTCATCGAGTAGCGCTTGAAACTTCGGAGTTTTCTGGACAAACAGCCAGCTGCAGAGCCGCACTCAACGATCCGCCAGCAGAGCCTCGATCGCCTCAGCCTCTTTCGGCATGCGCTCGGTCAGCACTTCGTGGCCATCGCGCGTGACCGCCACATCGTCCTCGATACGGATGCCGATGCCGCGCCAGCGCTCGGCCACCGAGCGATCGTCCGGCGGAATGTAAAGGCCGGGTTCGACGGTCAGCACCATGTCGGGCTCCAGCACGCGCGACTCGCCGCCGACCCGATAGTCGCCGACGTCGTGCACGTCCATGCCCAGCCAGTGGCCAGTCTTGGCCGGAAAGAAGCGCTTGTAGCTTTCGTCGGCAATCGCCGCGTCCGCGCTGCCCTTGAGCAGACCCAGTTCGCACAGGCCTTCGGCAAGCACCCGAACCGCCGCGGCGTGCGGCGCGTTGAACGGATGGCCGGGCCGCACTTCGTCGATCGCGGCCAGCTGCGCGGCAAGCACCACTTCGTACAGGGCGCGCTGCTCACGGCTGTAACGACCGCCGACCGGAAACGTGCGGCTGATATCCGACGCGTAGCAATCGAGTTCGGCGCCCGCATCGATCAACAGCAAGTCGCCCTCGCGCAGCGCCGCGCGATTGCTCTGGTAGTGCATCACGCAGGCGTTGGCGCCGCCGGCGACCGTCGGCGCGAACGCCGACACCGCGCCGCGGCTGCGCATGACGCTGAGCAGTTCGGCCTCCACTTCGTATTCGCGCCGGCCGGGCACGGCCACCTGCAGCGCGGCCAGATGCGCATCCACCGCGATCGAGGCCGACGCGCGCATCAGCCTCAGCTCGGCGCGCGATTTGTACAGCCGAAGATCGTGCAGCAGATGACCGAGCGCCACGAACTCCTTCGGCACCACGCCGCCGCCGCGCAGCTGGCGCAGCCGGCGCATCCAGCCGAGCAGGCGCGCATCGAATTCGGGCTCGCTGCCGAAATGGCAGTAGACCCTCGCGCGCCCCTCGATCATGCCGGGCAGGATGTCGTCGATGTCCTCGATCGGAAACGCGTCGTCCATGCCGAATTCGGCGACCGCGCGGTCCGTGCCGATCGACTCGCCGTGCCAGCGCTCGTGCACCGCGTCGCGCTCGCGGCAGAACAGCACCGCCTCGCCGTGCTGGCGACCGGGCAGCAGTGCCAGCACCGCCTCCGGCTCGGGAAAGCCGGCCAGGTAGTGAAAATCCGAATCCTGCCGGTATGGCCACGCCGCATCCGCATTGCGCATACGCTCGGGCGCGGCGGCGACCAGCATTACCGCATCGTCGCCGGCCATCTGCATCAGCTGGCGACGGCGGCTGGCGAACTCTTCCGGCGTGATCGCCAGCGACGCCAGACTGACGCCGCCGGCACCGAAACCGGCCGATCCGATGGCGGAAAGTTTGGGTGCCGCTCGCTTCAATGCAGGGTGCCGCTGGCCGATTTGCCGTGCGCCGTGCATTCGGTGTGCAGCAACATCGCGCCGATGCGCACGAACTCCTGTACTTCGATCAGCGCATCCTCGTCTTCGTCTTCATTGCCGAAGTCGAACGACGATGCCGCGATGGTGCCGAGGTCGCGCAGCACCTCCTGCGCTTCCTCCGACAGCTGCGCGTGTGCGCCGGTGCCGGCCAGGCCGAAGCCGCCGAGAAAGCCGCGACACCAATCGACCATCGCTTCGGCGCGCTCGGTGAGCGGACGATCGTCCGCCGGCAGCAGCGGCTCGAAGCCGAGCTCGGGATCGGCCAGTTCGGTTTCGCACTGCCTGGCCAGCTTATCCAGCAGCGCCTGATCGTCGGTCGAGGGATGCGTGGCCTCGCCATCGAGCTGTAGCGCCGACAGCAGCGCCACTTTGCCCAGCAGACCACCGCCGGCCAGATAGCCGCACAGCGAACCGTGCAGTTCGCTGGCCTCGGTGCCCAGACGAAGGCTGATGGCCAGCGTATCGAGTTCGTCGTAACCCACCGGCTCGTTGTCCGCCATGGCCGTGCTCCGTCAAAGAATGACGACCAGTTTAATGCAGGCGACGTTGCCCGACGGATTCCTTCGCAACCGGACAATGGCACGCCAAATCCCGACGGGCCTCCTGCTATAGTTTCGACCATGAGCACACCCGACCCTGTCCGTTCCGATCCTGTCCGCGAGGAGCTGGCCGCGCTGAGCCAGCAGCTTGATCGGCTGCTGGAAACGGTGCGTCGGCTGAACGAGGAAAACCGCAGCCTGCGACATAGCCAGGAGCAACTGTCCGGCGAGCGCGCAGGGTTGCTGGCGCGCAACGAACAGGCGCGCGGGCGGGTCGAAGCGATGATCCAGCGGCTGAAATCGCTGGAAAGCAACGGTTGAGCGCGTGCGGTCGGGCATGCGGCGTTTGGCGCACGGGGAATAAGGACAGCATATGAGCACTGAACCGGTCGCCCTGCGGCTGATCGATCGCGAGTTTCTGATTGCCTGCGAACCGGAAGAGCGCGAGGGCCTGATCGAGGCGGCCAGCTTTCTCGATCGCAAGATGCGCGAGCTGCGCGCCAATGCCAAGGCGCCCAGCTTCGAACGGCTGGCGGTCCTCACCGCCATCAGCGTAGCGCACGAGTTCCTGCTGCTGCGCAAGCAGCACGATGGCCAGGAGCAGCGGCTCAGCCACGGCCTCGCGGCGCTTCGCAGCAAGCTGGATGCCGCGCTGGAAATGGACGGACTGAAGCGCTGATTGCGCCTACGTGAAAGCGGTGTCGCCCGACGGCTCACGCCGCCGCGACAATCGGTTCGAGTGCCGTGCTGCCGCGCGAATTCATGAACCCGGCCAGTCCGACGCCGGTGGCACATTCGGCAGCAAGAGCATAAAATCAAACCCGGCGTTTTCTGCGATGTGCGCCAGCACACTCTTACATTTGCCTTGTTCCTAATTACGGCCCCGGGTCGGCTTCACATCGGTTGTTGCGCATGTCCGCTTCGTGCGGAAAGCCTGTAGACCATGTAGCCCTCCCACCTGATCCATTTTGGATCAAGGTCGTTTGGTGGGCAGCGGCATCGCGGTTAACGCCACCTCTTTCCGGCTGTCGCCTGTTCACGACGTCAGGGTGAAGCGCCGACAACCAGCAACACGCAGCGACGCCAACCAAGCGCGCTTTCGATGGAGACGCGCGACACGTGGACGCCACCGCCCAACGCCGCGAGCTTCGCCAGAGTCTGGCCGAACGCCGACGCGCGCTCGCCCCCGCCGAACGTATCGCCGCCGCGCAGGGCCTGCGCCGCAGCCTCGAGCAGTTGCCCGAATACCTGACCGACGCGCGCGTCGCCGGCTACTGGGCTACCCAGGGCGAGCTGCCGCTGAACCTGGTAATTCCACCGTTGGCCCAGCGCGGCCAGCAGTTTCTGTTGCCCATCGTCGGCAAGGGACAGAAGCTGAAGTTTGCGCCGTACCAGTCCGGCGACGACGTGCAGCCCAACCGTTATGGCATTCCGGAGCCGGTCCATCCGCGCGAACTGTTCGAACCTTTTCAGATCGACCTGGTGCTGGTGCCGCTGCTCGGCTTCGATCGTCGCGGCCAGCGGCTGGGCTACGGCGGCGGCTATTACGATCGCAGCTTCGCCTTTCTCAACGAGCAGGTGCGCCCGACCGAGCCGCTGCTGGTCGGTATCGCCTACGCTTTCCAGGAACTGCCGCAACTCGAGGAAGCCGACTGGGACGTGCCGCTGGATTTCATCGCCACCGAGTGCGAGCTGATCGACTGCAACGCGGCCGAAGACAATGAGACGAACGCATGACCGCGAAACCGAAACACTGGCTGATGAAATCCGAGCCGGACACGTTCTCCATCGACGATCTGAAGCGCAAAGGCCAGGAGCCGTGGGATGGCGTGCGCAACTACCAGGCGCGCAACTTCATGCGCGACGGCATGCGCCCCGGCGACAAGGTGTTTTTCTACCACTCCAACTGCGCCGTGCCGGGCATCGTCGGCCTCGCCGAGGTGGCGACAGATGCCTATCCCGACCCCAGCCAGTTCAATCCGAAAAGCGATTATTTCGACCCCGCCAGCAAGCCGGAAGAGCCGCGCTGGATGCTGGTCGAAGTGAAATTCGTCAAAAAGCTCAGCCGCACCATCAGCCTGGACGAACTCAAAGGCGTCGAAGCGCTGTCCGACATGGCCCTGGTGCGCAAGGGCAACCGGCTGTCCGTGATGCCGGTCAGCGCGGCCGAGTGGCGTACGATTCTCGCCCTGGAATAAGTTGCAAACCGATTCGCCAAACCTCCGCCCGGCGCTAGCGTTTGGACGGCCAAACCCATCCGACCGAATGAATCCGCAGAGAATCGACGCATGAGCACCAGCAACGCCAACGAAAAACGCCAGGCCGGCGAAGCCGCCATCCGCTTTGTCGAGGACGGCGCGATCGTCGGCGTCGGCACCGGCTCTACCGTGGCGTTTTTCATCGACGCGCTGGCCGACTTGAAAGACCGCATCCAGGGTGCGGTATCGAGTTCGGAGCAGTCCACCGCGCATTTGAAGAAAGTCGGCATCCCGGTACTCGACCTAAACAGCGCCGGCCCGCTGCATATCTACATCGACGGCGCGGACGAGTGCGATACGCACCGGCGCCTGATCAAGGGCGGCGGCGCGGCGCTGACGCGCGAGAAAATCGTCGCCGCAGCGTCGAAGAAATTCGTCTGCATCATCGACTCCAGCAAACAGGTCGAGCTGCTCGGCAAGTTTCCGGTACCGATCGAAGTGATTCCGATGGCGCGCAGCCTGATCGGCCGCGAGATCGTCAAGCGCGGCGGCCAGCCGGTGTGGCGCGACGGCGTGATCACCGACAACGGCAACTGGATCATCGACGTGCACGGCTGGCAGCTCACCGATCCCGGCGCGATGGAAAGCGATCTTAACCAGCTCGCCGGCGTCGTCACCGTCGGCCTGTTCGCACACCGTCCCGCCGACGTGGTGTTGGTCGGCGATCGGGAAATCTGAAGCGGTTGATGGGGTGATACAGGGGCTGACCTCAACGGAGCGATCGGCCTCTGCGTTGATTAAACACAAGGGGAAGTAGCGTGATGACGATAGGGCTTTGGTGCGTGCTGGTCGGCTTGCTGATGCCGTTTCTGTGGACCGGCGTAGCCAAGTCGATGGGGCGCTACGACCTGCGCGCCAACCAGCATCCGCGCGACTTTCTGGCGAACCTCAAGGGACCGGCGAGTCGCGCCAACGCGGCGCAGCTCAACAGCTTCGAGGCGTTCCCCGCGTTCGCCGCCGCCGTGCTGGTCGCCCAGTATGCTCACGCCTCGCAGCATGCCATCGATGTGCTTTCCATCGCCTGGGTCGCGCTGCGGCTGATCTACGGCGTGCTCTACATCGCCAACCTGGCGGCGCTGCGCAGCCTGATCTGGTTCGCCGCCATGGGCTGCGTGGTCGGGCTGTTTATCGCTGCCGCCTAAAGAGCCTGTTCAATATCGAGCAAGCTCTGAGCGGTACGCCCCTCAGTCAAACAGCACGACCTGACGTATCGCTTCACCGCGCTTGAGCCGATCGAAACCGACATTGATGTCGTCGAGCTTCAGCCGGTGCGACAGCAGCCGATCGACCGGCAGTCGGCCGTGGCGATACAGCGCGACATAGCGCGGGATGTCGCGACTGGGCACGGCCGAGCCCATGTAGGAACCTTTGATGGTGCGCTCTTCGGCGGTGAGGCTCACCGCGGGAATGCTCAACATCTGCTGCGGCCCCGGCAAGCCGACCGTGACGGTACTGCCCCCACGCCGGGTCGCCGCGTAGGCCTGTGCCAGCACCTTTTCGTTGCCGACCGATTCGATCACGTGCATGGCGCCGCCGCGCGTGTGCTCGCGGATGGCCGTCACCGCATCTTCGCGGCTTGCGTCGATGGTCAGATCCGCACCCAGCTCGCGCGCCAGCGCCAGCTTTTCGGGCACGGTGTCCACCGCTATCAGCGGGTACGCCGACGCCGCCCGCGCACCGAGCAGGGCCGCGAGACCGACGCCGCCGAGGCCGAAGATCGCCACGCTTTCACCGGGCGCCACGCGCGCCGTGTTGATCACCGCGCCCACGCCGGTCATCACCGCGCAGCCGAACAAGGCGGCGATTTCAGGCGGCAGATCGCGGTCGATACGCACGGCCGAATGCGCCGACGTGACGGTGTACTCGGCAAAGCCCGATACGCCCAGATGGTGCTGCAGCGGCGCATCGTCCGCGTCGTGCCAGCGCATGCCGCCGCCGAGCAGGCGGCCTCCCGCATTCGCCTGTGCGCCCGGTTCGCACAGCGCCGGCCGGCCTGCGGCGCACGGCTCGCAGTGGCCACACATCGGCACGAACGAAAACACCACGCGGTCGCCCACCGCGAAACCGTCGACACCCGCACCCAGCTGGACAATCTCACCAGTCGCCTCGTGTCCCAGCACCATCGGCATCGGCCGCGGGCGCGAGCCGTCGATGACCGATAGATCGGAGTGACACAGGCCCGCTGCAAGTACCCGCACCAGCAGTTCGCCGCGGCCCGGCGGCGCCAGTTCGATGGTCTCGATGGCAAGCGGCTTCGATTGCGCGTAAGGCGCGGGCAAACCCATTTCGCGCAGCACCGCAGCGCGCACCTTCATGGCGTCGTCCTCAGCTTTTCCAACGCGGCGCGCATGGGTGCCGGCAACGGCGTAGGACGCCGATGGGCGCGATCGACGAACACGTGCACGAACCAGCCTTCCGCCGCCGGCGTGTCGCTGCCGGGACGGAACAGGCCGATGCCGTAGCGCACGCTGGAGTTGCCCAGATGCTCGACGCGCAGCCCGGCGTCGATGGTCTCCGGAAAGGCCAGCTCGCCGAGAAACTTGCAGTGCGATTCGGCGCATACGCCGATCACGCCGCCGGCGTGGATATCCAGCCCGCCTTCGAGAATCAGATACGTGTTGATGACCGTATCGAAATAGCTGTAGTACTCGACGTTGTTGACGTGGCCGTAGATGTCGTTGTCCTTCCAGCGCGTGGGCACCGGAAGGAAATGGCGGTAATTGTCGCATTGGCTCATCGGACGTCCAGACGGCTATTCGAAAACATCAGTGTATTGGCAACGCATCAATGGGCAGCTGCGTGCGCACGAGCGTTTTCCTGCTCCTGCAGCGCACGCCACTGCACCTTGCCGGTGGCGGTCTTGGGCAGGCTGTCGACGAATTCGATCGCATGCGGCACCTTGTATGCGGCCATATGCTCGCGCGCCCAGGCGATGATGTGTTCGGCGTCGGCCTGCACGCCGGAACGCGGCACCACCAGCGCTTTGACGCTCTCGCCGCGATGCGCGTCGTGATAGCCGATCACGCAGGCTTCCTGCACCGCCGGATGGCCGTACAGCAGCGCCTCCACTTCGGCCGGCCAGACCTTGTAGCCCGACGCATTGATCATGCGCTTGACCCGATCGACCATGAAAAAGTAGCCCTGCTCGTCCTCATAGGCCAGATCTCCCGTGCGCAGGTAGCGCACGCCATCCACTTCGACAAAGGCGGCCGCCGTGGCCGCGGGATTGTTCCAGTAGCCGGTCAGCACCTGCGGCCCGTTGACGATGACCTCTCCCGCGTCGCCCAGCGGCACGCGCTCCAGCGTCACCGGATCGACGATGATCGCGCGCGTGTTGCAGATCGGCAGGCCGAGACACTGCGCCTTCGGCGCCTGCGGCGGGTTGATATGCGTGGGCGCCATGGTTTCGGACATGCCGTAGCCTTCGATATACGGAATGCCCCACAGCGATTCGATCCGTTCGGCGACCGCCTTGGGCATTGCCGCGCCGCCGCCCGACAGCACCGATAGCGAGGCCAGCTCCTCGCCGCGCAGATCCGGCTGGTTGAGAAAATCCATCAGCATCGTCGGGATCGCCGTCCACGAGGTGACCTTGTAGCGCGCGATCAGCTGCGCGGCGCAGCGCTTGTCCCAGCGCGTCATGATCACCATCGTCCCGCCCAGCCAGATCGGCGAGTTCATGCCGTTCTGCATGCCGGTCACGTGGAACATCGGCAGACAGGCCAGGGCGATGCCATCCTTCGCCATGCGCACCCATTCGACCGCGCAGACGGCGGTATGCATCACGCTGGCGTGCGTATGCGTGCAGCCCTTCGGCTCGCCGGTAGTGCCCGAGGTGTAGGGAATCACAGCGTAGTCGCTCGCGCCCGCGCTGTGCGCGGAAGGCTTTAGTTGCGCTGCCAGCGCGTCGCTCCATGCGAGCGCGCCATCGATCGGCGCGCGCGGCGCCGAAACGGCCTCGGGCACCGGCAGATCGGTTGGCGTAGTGAGGTAGTCGGAATACGTCGCCGCGATCGCATGCTGCACGATACCGCCGCTGATCAGCGGCGTGACGTTGGCGGCCAGCGCCTGGTCGAACACGATCACGGTCGAGCCGCTGTCCTTGATGATGTGCTTCAGCTCGTCGTGCAGGTTCATCGGGTTGATCGGCACCACCACCGCGTCGGCGCGCAGAATCGCGTAGTACGCAATGACGAACTGCGGGCTGTTCTGCGCGTACAGCGCCACGCGATCGCCCTTGGCCACGCCACAACGCTGCTGCAGAAAACCCGCCAGCGCATCGACCTGCCGCTTGAGTTCGCGGTAGCTGATCACGCTGTCGTAGTAGATGATCGCCGGGCGCTCGGGATAGCGCGCGGCGGCGACCTCAAGGTTGAAATAGAGCGATGTCTGCGGCACGACGAGGTCGTGCGGCAAACCGGGTGGCCAGGAACTGAAATTCATAGCGGTGAATCTCCAGTACAGCAGCGGGTGGTGAGCGTGCTTAAAAGTGGCCTTCGGTCGCTTCGTAAACGGTATTGCGCAGCGCCAGCAGGCGCGGTCCGAAATCGTGGATGAGTTTTTCGCGCGTCATCGTGGACAGCCGGCCGCTGCAGTTGAACGCCAGCACGCGCGTGCGATCGGCCGATACCATCGGCACGCCGATGGCGAACACGTCGGGGTTCCAGTCGCCCAGCGAAAAGCAGAAGCCGAAGTTTTCGACATCGTGGCGTGCGCGCACCAGCCCGGCGCGAATGTTCGGCCAGGCCGCCGGATCGCATTCGCGCTCCAGCTCCAGCAGTTTTTTCTCGAAGACCTCCAACGGCCGCGCGGCCAGATCGGCACGGCCCAGCGCGGTCGTTCCGTGCGGCACGTGCGAGCCGGTTTCCAATTTCATTTCGAACGTGCGATCGCCCTGGCATACCTCAAGCACCAGCATGCGCAATCCGTCTGCCGCGCCCAGCATGACCGCCGACTGGGTGTAGTCGGCCAACTCGCGCAGCAGCGGACGCGCCACGCTCAGCACATCGTTGCCCTTGACGAAGGCGTGGCCCAGCGCCAGCACACCGGTGCCGAGCGCGTATTTTTCCTCACGCGCCGAATAGCTGAGATAGCCCAGCGCTGAAAGGGTGAACGTGAGCCGCGACACCGTCGGCTTGGGCAGGCCGGTGCGCTGGGCGATGTCCCGATTGCCGAGATAGCGCTCCCCGCGCTCGAAGCAGCGCAGGATCGCGAACGCCCGCGACACCGCGCTGACGAACTGGGGGTGGCTGGCATCGACCGAGCGAAAGGCGTCGATATTGCGTTTGGGATTGCCCATCCATGACTCCGCGAAAGCTCGACTCGGCAGCATCTGATCCATCGCCCACCACAGCGTTGACACTCAGAGACTGCAAAATTTACTTTCGTATGATGAAACTTAAACAGCCTGATCGAGCCGTAGCGTAGGCCTCGCCGGCTTGCCGGCGCAAGTCTTGGAAGGTGAAGAAAATTCCTGCTGCAGCGCGACAAATTAAGATTCCGTGACGCGCTTGCGTTCGCTTTCTAGCGCCGATAGCATCGGTCCGCCTACCCAAAATATTGTTTCATACAGCAGAACTTACAGCGCCGCTCGCTGTTGTTTCGGCCCGGCGAGTGGGCCCGCTATTCGAAGCCCACATACCTACGTAGGTGCGCGTTGATCCACTCGACGCGCGGGCGAAATCTCACCTCATCGTCGACAGCTCAGGAATTCCCGTATGTCCGTCACCACAGCGATCCACGACACCGTCGCGGTCATCACCTTCAGCAACCCGCCGGTCAACGGCCTCGGCCTGACCATTCGCCGCGGCCTGATCGATGCGCTCGACGCGGCGCTGGAGAATGAGGCGGTCAAGGCCATCGTCCTCACCGGCGGCCCCAGCTATTTTTCCGGCGGCGCCGACATCCGCGAGTTCAACACGCCGCAGATGATGATGGAGCCCTCGCTGCACAGCGTGATCGACGCCTACGAGGCCAGCCCCAAGCCGGTCATCGTCGCGATCAACGGCACCGCTCTGGGCGGTGGCCTGGAGCTGTCGCTGGGTGTGAACTACCGCGTGGCCTCGGCCGATGCGCTGGTCGGCCTGCCGGAAGTGAAAATCGGCCTGCTGCCGGGCGCGGGCGGCACGCAGCGCCTGCCGCGGGCGGCGGGTCTGGAAAACGCGCTCAACATGATCGTGTCCGGTACGCCGGTGCCGGCGAAGAAGCTGGCCGATACGCGCCTGTTCGATCGCATCACCGACGGCGACGCGCAGGACGCCGCCATCGCGCTGGCGCACGAAGTGGTGGCCGCGGGCAAGCCGCTGCCGCACGTGCGCGACTGGGAAATCGATCACCCCAACGCCGAGGGATTCCTCGGCTTCTCGCGCACCGCCATTGCTGCGGCGTCCGGTCCCTACCCCGCGCCGCTGCGCTGCCTCGAAGCGATCGAGGCGGCGGTGCTCAAGCCGTTCGACGAGGGCATGAAGGTCGAGCGCGCGGGCTTTATGGCGCTGATGGAAACCACCGAATCCAAGGCGCTGCGCCACGCGTTTTTCGCCGAGCGCGCCGCCAGCAAGATCGCCGACGTCGGCAGCGACGTGAAGCCGCGCGAGATCAAGCGCGTCGGCATCATCGGTGCCGGCACCATGGGCGGCGGCATCGCGATGAATTTCCTCAACGCCGGCATCCCGGTGACGATTCTTGAGGTGAAGCAGGAGTTCCTCGACCGCGGTCTGGCCACCATCCGCAAGAATTACGACAACAGCGCCAAGAAGGGCCGTATGACCGCCGAGCAGGTGGAGCAGCGCATGGGCCTGCTGACGCCGACGCTGCAGTATGCCGACCTCGGCGAGGCCGACATGATCATCGAGGCGGTGTTCGAGGAGTACGACGCCAAGAAGGCGGTGTTCGAGCAGCTCGACAAGGTGGCCAAGCCCGGCGCGATTCTCGCCAGCAATACCTCCACCCTCGACGTCGACCGCATCGCCCACTTCACTTCACGGCCGCAGGACGTGCTGGGCACGCACTTCTTCAGCCCCGCCAACGTGATGAAGCTGCTCGAGGTCGTACGCGGCAAGGACACCGCCAAAGACGTGCTGGCCACGGTGATGGCGCTGGCCAAAAAAATCAAAAAGACCGCCGTGGTCTCGGGCGTCTGCGACGGCTTTATCGGCAACCGCATGATCGAGCAGTACAGCCGCCAGGCCGGCTTTCTGCTGGACGAAGGCGCGACGCCGCAGCAGGTCGACAAGGCGATCGAAAAAATCGGTTTCGCGATGGGCCCGTTCCGCATGGGCGATCTGGCCGGCAACGACATCGGCTCGGCGATCCGCAAGCGGCGCTATCAGGAAAAGCCGGACATGACCTATTCGAAAACCGCCGACCTGCTGTGCGAGCTGGGCCGCTTCGGCCAGAAAACCGGCGCCGGCTGGTACGACTACAAGGCAGGCGACCGCACCGCGCATCCGTCGGCCGAGGTCGACGCGCTGATCGTCAAGCACTCGGCCGACATCGGCGTCACGCGGCGCAAGATCGAGGACAAGGAAATCGTCGAGCGGCTGATCTATTCGCTGGTCAACGAGGGCGCGCACATTCTCGAAGAAGGCATCGCCGCCAAGGCCTCGGACATCGACGTCGTGTACCTGGCCGGCTACGGCTTTCCGGTGTGGCGCGGCGGCCCGATGTTTTATGCCGATACCGTCGGCCTGAAAAATGTCGTGGCGGCGATGAACCGCTACGCCAAAGGCTATCAGGGCGACGCGTGGAAGCCCGCGCCCCTCCTCCAGCAACTGGCCGACGCCGGCCAGTCCTTCAACACATCGGCGAAGCCCGCATGAAAGAAGCACTCATCGTTTCCACCGCACGCACCGCGCTGGCCAAAAGCTGGAAGGGCGCACTCAACATGACCCACGGTGCGACCATGGGTGGCCACGTGGTCGCGCACGCGGTCGAACGCGCCGACGTGGAGCCCGGCGCCATCGAAGATGTGCTTATCGGCTGCGCGTACCCCGAAGGCGCCGACGGCGGCAATATCGCGCGGCAGATCGCGCTGCGTGCCGGCCTGCCGGTGAGCGTGCCCGGTGCCACCATCAACCGCTTCTGCTCGTCCGGCCTGCAGTCCATCGCGATGGCCGCGCAGCGCGTCATCGCCGGCGAAGGCGACGTGTTTGTGGCCGGCGGTGTGGAAAGCATTTCCTGCGTGCAGAACGTCGCCAACACGCACATGTTTACCGAAGGCTGGCTGCGCGAAAACAAGCCGGAAATCTACTGGCCGATGCTGCGCACCGCCGAGACCGTAGCCAAGCGCTACGACATCTCGCGCGAGCGCCAGGACCGCTACGGCGCGCAGAGCCAGCAGCGCGCCGCCGCCTCGCAGGCCGCCGGACGCTTCAACGAAGAGATCGTGCCGATCACCGTATTGGCCGGCGTGGCCGACAAGGCCACCGGCCGGCTGTTCACGCGCGAGGTCACCCTGCTCGCCGACGAAGGCATTCGTCCAGACACCACGTATGAAGGCGTATCGACGATTCGACCGGCCATTCCCGGCGGCGTGATTTCCGCCGGCAACGCCAGCCAGTTTTCCGACGGCGCATCGGCCGCGGTGATTGCCGACGCGGATTACGCGGCCAAGCACGGAATGAAGCCGCTGGGCATTTTCCGCGGCTTTGCGGTAGCCGGCTGCGAGCCCGACGAAATGGGCTTCGGGCCGGTGTTCGCCGTGCCCAAGCTGCTCAAGCGCGCCGGCCTCACCGTCGACGACATCGATCTGTGGGAGCTCAACGAAGCCTTCGCCGTGCAGGTGCTGTACTGCATGGACAAGCTCGGCATCGATCCGGAAAAGCTCAACGTCAACGGCGGCGCCATCGCGGTTGGCCATCCGTACGGCGTCAGCGGCGCGCGACTGGTCGGCCACGCGCTGATCGAAGGCCGCCGGCGCGGCGCGAAATACGTGGTCGCCACCATGTGCATCGGCGGCGGCCAGGGCGCTGCCGGCCTGTTCGAGGTGTTGCCGGCGTGAGCAACGAGCTGCTGATGTCGCGGCGCGATCTGGAGTTCCAGCTGTACGAATGGCTCGACGTCGTTACGCTGACAAAGGCGAGCCGCTACGCCGATCACGGCCGTGAAACCTACGACGCCGTGCTCGACGCCTGCGAACGTCTGGCCAATGAAAAGTTTGCGCCGCACTATCAGAAGGCCGACCGCATTGAGCCGCAGTTCGACGGCGAGCGCGTCACCCTCATCGACGAGATCGGCCCGGCGCTGCAGGCGTTTGCCGAAGCGGGTTTGCCTGCGGCCACGCAGGACTACGAGCGCGGCGGCATGCAGCTGCCCACGGTGATCGAGAAAGCCGCCTGGTCGTATCTGTGCGCGGCCAATATCTCGACCACCGCGTATCCGCTACTGTCGCTGGCCAACGCCCGCCTGCTGCTGCATCACGGCAACGCGGCGCAGATCGCCGCGTTCGCCGAGCCGCAGCTGCGCGGCGAGTGGTTCGGCACCATGTGCCTGTCCGAGCCGCAGGCCGGCTCATCGCTGGCCGACGTTGCCACGCGCGCGCAGTACGAGGGCGAATCGCCGTTCGGCCCGCAGTATCGCGTCAGCGGCAACAAGATGTGGATCTCCGGCGGCGATCACGAGCTCGGCGGCAATATCGTGCATCTGGTGCTGGCGCGCACGGTCGATACGGACGGCCAGAGCATTCCCGGCGTCAAAGGGCTGTCGCTGCTGCTGGTGCCCAAATATCTGGTCAACGAAGACGGTTCGCTCGGCGAGCGCAACGACGTGCGCCTGGCCGGCATCAACCACAAGATGGGCTATCGCGGCATCGTCAACACGCTACTGAATTTCGGCGAAGGCACCACGTATAAACCGGGCGGCAAGGCCGGCGCGGTCGGTTACCTGGTGGGCCCGCTGCACGGCGGCCTGGCCTGCATGTTCCACATGATGAACGAGGCGCGCATCGGCATCGGCCTGGGCGCCACCGCGCTGGGCTACACCGCATATCTGCATTCGCTCGACTACGCGCGCCATCGTCCGCAGGGCCGCACGCTCGGCTCACGCAGCAGCAAGCAGCAGCCGATCATCGAACACGCCGACGTGCGCCGCATGCTGCTGGCGCAGAAATCGTACGCCGAAGGCGCGCTCGGCCTGAACCTGTATTGCGCGCTGCTGGTCGATCAGGCGCGCGTCACCGCCGACCAAAGCGAACGCGCCGCGCTGGAACAGCTGCTCGAGCTGCTCACGCCGATCGCCAAGAGCTGGCCGTCGCAGTGGTGCCTGGCGGGCAACGATTTAGCCATCCAGATCCACGGCGGCTACGGCTACACGCGCGAGTACAAGGTCGAGCAGTTCTATCGCGACAACCGCCTCAACCCGATCCACGAAGGTACCCACGGCATCCAGGCGCTGGACCTGCTCGGGCGCAAGGTCACGATGAACGACGGCGCCGCGCTGGCACAATTCAGCGCCCGCGTCGCCGCCACGATCGACGCGGCGCGAAAGCTCGCCGGGTTGGCGCCGCATGCCGACGCCCTGCACGCCCAGCTGCAGCGGCTGCAGCAGGTCACGCGCACGCTGTGGTCCGCCGGCGATCCGCTGCTGACGCTGGCCAACGCCAGCGTGTATCTGGAAGCTTTCGGCCATATCGTGATCGCCTGGATCTGGCTGCAGCAGGCTGCGGCCGCGCACGGCAAGGACAGCGATTTCCATCACGGCAAGCGGCAGGCCGCGCAGTATTTCTTTGCGTGGGAGTTGCCCAAGGTCAGCGCGCAACTCGATCTGCTCGCCTCACTCGACCGCAGCACGCTGGACATGCGCGACAGCTGGTTCTGACGCGCCTTTTTTCAACACGATCCAACACAGTTGCCACGGAGCCTTCATGGACCTCGATTTCAACGCTGAAGAAAACGCCTTTCGCGACGAGGTGCGCGCGTTTCTGAAAGCGCATCTGCCGAGCGAGATCAGCACGCGCATCGGCCGCGGCGACGACAGCCAGATTGCGCAGGACATTCCGCGCTGGCAGTCGATTCTGCACCAGCACGGCTGGGGCGCGCCGGCGTGGCCGAAGGCCTTCGGTGGCACCGGCTGGAGCACCACCCAGCAATACATTTTCGAGACCGAATGCGCGCTGGCCGATGCGCCGATCCAGCTGCCGTTCGGCCTGAAAATGGTCGCGCCGGTGATGATGCGCTACGGCAATGCCGAGCAGCAGGCGCGCTTTCTGCCGCGCATTCTGTCCGGCGAGGACTGGTGGTGCCAGGGCTATTCCGAGCCCGGCTCCGGCTCCGATCTGGCGTCGTTGAAAACCCGCGCCGTGCGCGATGGCGAGGAATACGTCGTCAACGGCCAGAAAGTGTGGAACACGCTGGGCCAGTACGCGGACTGGATCTTCTGCCTGGTGCGCACCGATGCCGGCGCCAAGGCGCAGCAGGGCATTTCGTTTCTGCTGATCGACATGAAGTCGCCCGGCATGAAAGTGCAGCCGACGCGGCTGCTCGACGGCACGCACGAGGTCAACGAGATCTGGTTCGACAATGTGCGCGTGCCCGTCGCCAACCGCATCGGCGAAGAGAACGACGGCTGGACCTACGCCAAGTTTCTGCTCGGCCACGAGCGCACCAATATCGCCGGCATCGGCGGCTCCAAGCGCGAGCTGAAGCGGCTCAAAGAGATGGCCGCCGCGCGACAGCTCGACGGCAAACCGCTGCTCGAGGATGCGATGATCGCCGCGCGCATCGCCCAGGTGGAGATCGATCTCACCGCGCTGGAAATCACCAACCTGCGCGTGATCTTCGACGCCGAACAGAAAAAGGCGCCCGGCCCGCAGGCCTCGATGTTGAAAATTCGCGGCACCGAAATTCGCCAGCGCATCGCCGAGCTGCAGGTCGACGTGCTCGGCGCCGACGCGCTGGCCTTCGACGGTCACGGCGACAGCGACGACGTGCCGCGCGCGATGGCCGACTACCTCAACCTGCGCAAGCTCTCGATCTACGGCGGATCCAACGAGATCCAGCGCAACATCATCGCCCAGATGATTCTCAGGCTACGGGGATAACCAGCATGGATTTTTCATTCAACGACGAGCAGCAGATGCTGCTGGAAACCACCCGCCGCCTGATCGCGAAGGACTACAGCTTCGCGCACCGCATGAAGATTCGCGAGGGCGCCGACGGCTGGTCGCGCGATACCTGGTCGCAGCTGGCCGATCTGGGCCTGTTGGCGCTGACCATCCCGGAAGACGACGGCGGCATCGGTGCCGGCGCGATCGGCGCGATGCTGGTCTCCAACGCGGTCGGCGAAGGCCTGCTGCTCGAACCGTTTCACGCCAGCGCCATCGTCGCCACCCAGGCTATCGTGCAGCTCGCCAGTGCGCAGCAGCGCGAGCGCTGGCTGCCCGCGCTCGCCGGCGGCGAAACCATCGCCGTGCTCGCGCATGACGACGCGAGCAAAGGCCTCGGCGTCGAAGCCACACCGGAAGGCGACGGCTGGACGCTGAGCGGGCACAAGCCGGCCGTGTACCACGCCGACATCGCCGACCTGTTGCTAGTCTCCGCGCGCATCAAGGGCAGCGACGAAGTCGCGCTGTTCGCGCTGCCCGCCGACATGCAAGGCCTCACACGCCACGGCTACCGCACCGTCGACGATCAGCGCGCGGCCCATCTCGAACTCAAGCATGCTTCTGCCGGTGCCGACACGCGGCTCGGCGGCGATGCCACGACCGGCCTGCAGCTCGTCATCGATTTTGGCCTGGCCGCGCTCTGCGCCGAAGCCGTCGGCGCGCTCGACCGCATCCTCGCCGCCACCATCGACTACAGCCGCTCGCGCAACCAGTTCGGCGTACCCATCGGCAGCTTCCAGGCCCTGCAGCACCGGATGGCCGACATGCTGATGTACGCCGAACAGGCGCGCTCGATGTCCTACCTCGCCACCTCGCGCTGCACCGATGCCGACGCCAACGTGCGACGCGCCGCGCTATCGGCCGCCAAGGTTTCCATCGGCCAGGCCGCACGCTTCGTCGGCCAGCAAGCCGTGCAGATCCACGGTGGCATGGGCATGACGGACGAGCTTGATGTCAGTCATTACTTTAAGAGGCTGACGGCGTTTGAGTTGCGCGGGGGTACGACGGATGCGCATTTGCGGGGGTTGGCGCGGGGGTTGGTGAGAAAATAGATAAAGCTGTACAACTGTCGACTCCCCCACATTGAGAAGCCCCATGCCCATCAACCTCGAAAACCTTTCCCCTAAAGAACTTCAAGCGGTCATCGCCGACGCCAACGCCAAAATGAAAAATGCACACAGTAATTTGATTGAGGACGTCAGAAAGAAAATTGATCATCTGCTCAGTAATAGTGGTCTGACGTTGGCTGAGATCTATCCAACCCGTGGCGGCAGGAAAGCGACGAGCAAGAAAGGTGCTGTAACCCCCAAGTACCGTGACCTTGTTGACCCGACGAAGACCTGGTCTGGTCGTGGCAAACGGCCTCTTTGGTTTACTCAGGCCATCAAGAAACGGGGGGTGACCGCTGAGAGCCTTCTGATTGATGGGGTGGCCACAAAGGCTCCCGCCAAAGCTGCAAAGAAAGCCGTGAAGAAGGCCGCTAAGAAAGCAGTCAAAAAGACCGCCGCTAAGAGGACGGCAAAAGCCTAGGTTCTGCGGTAAGTCCTGAAAGTCCAAGCCCCACATAAGAAATCGAGTGGGCTTTTTTCTTGGGCAAAATTTTGCGCTTCAAAAGTGCCTGACAAATAGTCACGTCAAGGTAAGCCATCATGGGCTCAACCCAACCTAGCCCATTACGGCGCCGGGTTGTTGGGTTGGCGCTTGCTGTTGAACCTGTGCCACCTGTTGCTGCTGAGCTTGAGCCTGCACCTGTTGACCCTGCTGCATGGCTTGTGGCCAATTTGCACTGCTTTGATTCACCGGGGTATTGAGTCCTTGCATGGTTTCCACATAAACCATCTTCCCGTCGAGCCCATGCCCCGCCTTGATTTGGCCCTCCATGGCAAAGATGCGCGAGCCGTCCGAGCCAACCATGACGTGGTCAATTTGATTCAGACCACCGGCCCGAGCCGAAACCACCAAGGACGCAGCCAAGTTGTCACTGTGAATTGTTGGCGTCCGACCATGTTCGGCATCAATTTTGCCTACCCCCGCCCTTGCCTGTTGATACATGGCGTAGTCGGGATGCTTGGGGTCATTCAATTGCTGCTCACTCAAAAGATGCTGCAACACACTTCGGTGAGCGGGCATCGGATTGGAGTGAGAGCTGTTGAGGGGGCTGCCTGGAACCGGGTCCTTGATGCTTTTGACATCATCCACATTCTCAGCGGGTCGAAGCGCACTCTTGCCTTCACCGTGTCCCGGTAAAGGAAGTCGAACGCTGGGCCCGAGGGGCGCGCCGGGCAGAGTAATGTCTGCATGGTTTTGGCGCTCAATACCGGCATGATTTAGGCCAGCCCAGGTGAAGTCCACACAGTTGTGCCGGACATCTTTGTAGTACTTATCGAAGCCAAACTTTTCGGGATGCGCACCAAATTCGTTGAGCTTGTCGTATTGGGCTTTGCTGACTTCCATCGTCCTTGAATAGATGGGGTCTTTGTAATTGATGTTGTCGTCAATAGTGATGCCGCCCGGCCCATCCATGCTTCCATGTTGGATGGGAGCAAAGCCAAAACTCTTGGGCGTGTCGTGACCATTGCTTGTCGTATAAAACATGTGCCCCGGTCCCGATGTTGTGCCAGGCGGCTCGTTGACCAAAGGCGTGCCGGGTGCAGCGAGGTAAACGGTAACGGTGTATTTATCATCCATGATGAGTCCTCATTCGCCTGTGTTGTAAAACTCGTCAACCTTCAATTCGGTCTGGATGTTTTTAAACATCGGCAGATCCTTTACGGTTTTGACCACCGCAACATAGTGACCGTAGTGCGATGGATAAAACCCGGCAACGAGGCAAGTGGATGCTCCTCCTTGGTATGCATGGAGATGCAAGTTCGCGATGTCGCTGTCTGCTTTCGGTGTAGCTCCATTGGAGACCGCCAAGATGGTTTGCTCATCTTCCGTTGGGATGGGAACCATCTTGCCCTGGTCAACCGAAAAGACCTGAACCTGAACAGGCACATCTTTTTGCTGAATCACGTTCTCGATGCTTCCATCTTGCGTCTGTGGAAAATCCAGACCCACCATGAAGCGGCGCTTGAGGTTGGCTTGACCTTCAACCACTGAGAACTCGATTCGAGCGGTTTGCCCTGCTTTGTCCATCGGGAAAGGAACAGTCACGGGCAATGCGTGATGTCCTGAGGCTGGAGGCGGCGTGGATGGTGAGCAAGCAGCGACTGCGAGAAGGCCAAAGCATCCAAACAACAACCTCGCAATCCTTGGTGCAGTGTTCACGATGAAGATTCCTTGTGAGATGCATCTTCATCCTATCGTAACTGCAATATTGCTCCCAGGTTAGGCAATTGCTTGTAAGGACGAGGGGCGACGGGGTGTCCGCGCATGTCTCGCTAGGAATATGTAACCAGGTACGGTCTGTCTAGCGATAGGTTGCAATCAGATCAATCCAGATTGAAAGAACGGGGCGCGATTTCGGTGTGATGCTTTGAATTTTCCATATGCAAGAAGCCGGACTGGTTCGCTCCCCTTGGCCGAACGGCCTGGATTGTTGGTCCCATCCTTGAGACCAACTCCGCTTCGCGGGACCAGCCTTCGGCTGTCTACAATCCAGACAAAATTGTCGACTGCGAAGGCAGGATGCCGAAGCGAACATCGGCGCAGCCGATGGCCCGAAGGGCGAGGCACAGGATGTGCCGAGTAACGTGGTTCGTCTCCTTTGCCTCCCAACGAAAATAAAAAACCCGCCACTGGGGCGGGTTTTTTATTTTGGCTGGGAGACTAGGATTCGAACCTAGATAGACAGCGTCAGAGGCTGTCGTCCTACCGTTAGACGATCTCCCAAAAACTGCTGGATCGATGCGCTCTGACTTTGGTGCATCGAACCGACAAACGCAATTCGGTAGGGAATTAGCGCTTGGAGAACTGGGTGGCGCGACGTGCTTTGTGCAGACCGACCTTTTTACGCTCGACTTCGCGAGCGTCGCGGGTCACAAAGCCAGCCTTGCGCAGTGGCGACTTCAGGGTTTCGTCGTACTCGATCAGAGCGCGAGCGATGCCCAGACGGATCGCGCCGGCCTGGCCGGTGATGCCGCCACCAGCGACCGTCACCAGGATGTCGAACTTGCTGGTGTTATCGGTCAGCTCAAGCGGCTGACGCACGATCATGCAGGAGGTCTCGCGACCGAAGAACTGCTCGAGCGACTTGCCGTTGACCACGATCTGGCCATTGCCCTTGCGAAGGAACACGCGGGCGGCGGAGGTTTTGCGGCGGCCGGTGCCGTAATTCTGCTGGATCGACATGATGATTCCTTAGAGTTCCAGCGCCTGCGGCTGCTGTGCGGTATGCGGATGCTCGGCACCGCCGTAGACCTTGAGCTTGCGATACATCTCGCGGCCCAGGGAATTTTTCGGCAGCATGCCCTTGACGGCGGTCTCAATCACACGCTCCGGGTAGGTAGCGAGCAGATCCTTGAGGCTGGTGGTCTTCAGGTTGCCGATGTAACCGGTAAAGCGGTGGTACTTCTTGTCGTCCAGCTTGCGGCCGGTGACGTGCACCTTCTGCGCATTGATCACGACGATATAATCGCCGGTATCGCAATGCGGGGTGTACTCCGGCTTGTGCTTGCCGCGCAGGCGATGTGCAATTTCGGTCGACAGGCGACCGAGCGTCTTGTCCGTGGCATCGACCACGAACCAGTCGCGCTTGACGTTGTCTGCATTGGCGCTAAACGTTTTCATTTCAGAATACCTGTTCTGCCGCCGTGAGGCGGTGCATATCATCGGTCGATCAGAGGCGCGAGATGATAGCGGAGCCGTCATCTACGGTGCAAGCCCGACGTTGGTCCGGCTGTGAGCTGGTAATCATAGCATGATGCACCCGCCGCTTGAAAAGTCCCCCCAGAGACGACAACCGTGTACGGCATGGCAAGCCCGGTCCGGCGGACGCAATGGCAACGGTTGTGTCCGGGATGGGCAGGTTACCGGCACCTGTCGGAGCTCTGCGTGACATGCTGCGCGGCGCGTTGGGAAACCGTTGATCCCCGGCCGCGAGCGGTCTGCGGCAAGCTGCCATGCTGTTGCTGCCACGGTTACTGTTGTCCAATGGCATTCCCATCGGGTCTTTCGCCGCTGGCAGCATTTGCTGCCATGCCGGGCAGGACCCGGCCAATGAACACCTCGTAAGCAATTTTCCAATGAAATCAGGAGCCGCCATGACTGTCCGTACCCTGACGCTGATCGACCGGCTGCTCGCTCAGTGCGAGCGCGCGCTGGAAGCGGTGGCCGGATCGCCCGCCGCGCAGCGCCCTTCACCCGGCAGCGCGGTGATGGAAGCGGATCTGGACGACGCCGAGCGCCGCCACGCCGCCGGCCTGATGCGGATCAACCACACCGGCGAAGTCTGCGCGCAGGCGCTGTACCTGGGTCAGGCCGCGCTGGCACGCCATGCCGATACGCGCGAGCACCTGCTGCATGCAGCCGACGAGGAAACCGATCACCTGGCCTGGTGCGCCGCCCGCCTGAAGGAGCTGGACAGCCGCCCGAGCCTGCTCAATCCGTTGTGGTACGCCGGCAGCTATGCGATCGGCGCCGCTGCGGCGCTGGCCGGCGACCCGTTGAGCCTGGGCTTTGTGGTGGAAACCGAGCGCCAGGTCGAGGCGCATCTGCAGGAACATCTGGAAAAACTGCCCGCGGCGGACGAACGCTCGCGCGCGGTGCTGACGCAGATGCAGGCGGACGAAGTGCGCCACGCGCAGGAGGCCCAGCAGCGCGGCGGTATCGACCTGCCCTTCCCGCTGCCTAAGCTGATGTCTCTCAGTTCGATGGTGATGAAGGCGGTCGCGTATCGCCTCTGACCCGCAGGCTTTGCGGGTGCGGCTATAAAAAAGCCGCCTTTCGGCGGGTTTTTCGTTACATCAGGTTGCGGCCGTGAAACAGCTCCTCGATCTCGCGCCGCAGCAGCGACTCGATGCGCTGGCGCTCCTTGAACGAGAGATCGTCGGCGTGCGAGTCGAACAGGTACGTGTCCAGATCGAAGTCCTTGATGTGCATCTTCGTGTGGAACATGTTTTCCTGATACACGTTGACGTCGAACATCTCGTACTTCTGGCGAATGTGCTTGGCAAGGTAGTCCTGCACCGAGTTGATCTTGTGGTCGATGAAGTGCTTCTTGCCCTTCACGTCACGGGTGAAGCCGCGCACGCGGTAGTCGCACACCACGATGTCCGACTCGAAGCTGTCGATCAGGTAGTTCAGTGCCTTCAGCGGCGAGATCACACCGCAGGTGGCCACGTCGATATCGGCGCGGAAGGTGGCGATGCCGTTGTGCGGATGCGTTTCCGGATAGGTATGGACAGTAATGTGGCTCTTGTCCATGTGCGCGACCACGGCACCGGTGATGGTGTCGCGACCGAGCTTCTCCAGCACCGGCTCCTCGGAAATCAGCATCGTCACCGACGCGCCCTGCGGGTCGTAGTCCTGGCGGGCGATGTTGAGGATGTTGGCGCCGATGATCTCGGCCACATCGGTGAGGATCTGGGTCAGCCGGTCGGCGTCGTACTGATCGTCGATGTACTCGATGTAGTTGCTGCGCTGCTCTTCGGACACCGCGTAGCAGATGTCGTAGATGTTGAAGCTCAACGCCTTGGTCAGGTTGTTGAAACCCTGCAGGCGAAGACGGGGAAGTGGTTTAACCAAGACGGCGCTCCATGGCGGTATGAGGCCAGCAGTAGAGGCGGGTTAGCGACAAGGGTCCCCGCTGAATGGTGTGACGCGCAGGCCGCAACCTTCCGCGATCATTGTGACCGGCGTGCGACAACGCAACATTGCCTTCGCCGAAAGACCGCGAAGTATGCGGTAAAACGCCGAAAAACTGAACCTTCGGCAAGTCGCTCAGGTTTGCCATAATGCAGGCCAACAGGGGACGGCAACGGCTACTGATTGGGCGGTAAGCCTTGGCTGCCGCCGGCATGAAACCATCGGCGGGAATGATAGTGGCGCAACTCAAATACCAGCTGCAGCAAGCTTTTGAAAGCTCCCAGGCGCCGCTCAGCCTTGCGCCCGATCCGGCCTCGATGGAGCGATTTCTTGCGCTTTGCCATCGCCGCCGCTATCCGGGCAAGACCGCGATCATCCGGCCGGGCGACCCGGCCAACACCCTTTATTACGTCATCGACGGCTCGCTCGTCGTATGCACCGAGGACGAACAGGGCCGCGAACTGATCCTGGCATACATCAGTCGTGGCCAGTTCATCGGCGAAATGGGCCTGTTTGTGGAGCAGGCGCAGCGCGAGTCGATAGTGCGCACGCGCACACCGTGCGAGATGGCCGAGATCAGCTACGAGCGCCTGTTTCAGCTGATGGAAACCTCGCTGCGCGAGGAATGCCCGAAAATCCTCTTCGCCATCGGCGCGCAGCTCACCACCCGAGTGCTGCGCACCTCGCGCCAAGTCAGCCGCATGGCCTTCATGGATGTGACCAACCGGATTTCGCGCACGCTGCTGGACCTATGCCAGGAGCCAGATTCCATGACCCACCCGGACGGCACGCAGATCCGCATTTCGCGTCAGGAAGTCAGCCGCATCGTCGGCTGTTCGCGCGAGATGGTCGGTCGGGTGCTGAAGCAGCTCGAAGAGCAGCGCATGATCGACGTGTCCGGCAAGACCATCGTGGTGCGCGGCACCCGCTGAGCTGCGTTCAGTCGTCGATAGCCGCCGGCTCCGGCGACTGATAAATCATGTACACGTCCGCGCGCCGGTAATGCGAATCGGCACGGGTGGACGGCTGCATCACGAAGCCGGCTTTTTCGTACATGCGCAAGGCGGTGGTCAACCGGCTGCTGGATTCGAGAAACAGCCGTCGGCCCTCGCGCCGATGGAACTCGGCAATCGCCGCATCGAGCAAGCGCCGCCCCGCGCCGTGTCCGCGAAAGCTCTCGTCCACGCCCATCTTGGTGAGTTCGTACACGCCGGGCGACTCATGCAGCAGCGCACAAGTGCCGATGATGCTGTCACCGAGCCGTGCGAAAAAGATCGCGCCGCCGGATTGCAGCACCTGCGTTTCCGGTTCGGTGAGCACCCGGCGATCGAGATCCTCGATGTGGAAATGCCGCTCCAGCCACTGCGCGTTGAGCCGATAGAAATGCTCCCGCAGCGCCGGCTCGAAAGGCACGATCTGCAGCGAAGCCGTCTCGCCCTGGCGTTCGTGGCTGTGCGAAGAAGACATGGCGCTCAGAACCACTCGACGCGTTTCACGCTGCGGCCCAGCGCCCTCTCGATTTTCTTGCACAGCTTGGGCGTGCCATTTACCAGCACCGCCTCAGCTGCGGGCTTGAGCATCGGAATGTCGTGCGATGAATCGCTATAGGCCACGCGCCAGGCCTGCAGGCCATGCGACGCCAACTCCTGCAGTTTGCGCTTGCCTACGTTGTGCGACTTCACCCGCATGCCCAGCCAGCTTGGCCGCAGCTGCGAGGCGAGCACTTCGATATCGGTCAGACCGAGCTCCTGCAGCATAGCGCTGACCAGGGTGTACTCGCAGCCGGTCACCACAACCACCCGGTCGCCCGCGGCCTGATGCCGGCGCAGCGCCAGCAGGCCATCGCGACAGAACAGCTTGGGCCGACGCACCAGCTGGGCGGCGAATGCTTTGGCCGCCGCGGCGTAGCGCGGCTCGCTGACGCCGAGCAGACCGATGTGCACTAGCGTGCGCACCGGCCAACGCCACGACACCATTAGGCCAAGAAGCAGCCACGGCACGGTAGGCAGCACCAGCAGCTTGCGCAGCAGCGAACGCTTGTAGCGATCGCGTATGAAAAGCCCGAACGAATCGGCGTGAATCAGCACCCCGTCAAAGTCGAACAGCACCACGCGTGACACCTTGGCGTCGATGATGGTGGGTTCGCCGGGCATCGCAGCGGTCGTCGCAGCTGGATCGAGCTCGATCGGTTGGGCAGCGAACGCCGCTTCATCCGGCATCGCTTCATGCGGTAATGGTTCGGTCACGGCGTACCGAACAATCGCCGCAGTTCGCTGCCCGGATTTTCGGCACGCATGAACGCCTCGCCAACCAGAAACGCCTGGATACCGCCTTCGCGCAGGCGCGCAACGTCTTCCGGCGTATGTATGCCGGATTCGGCGACCAGCACGCGGTCGTATTCGATCAGATCCTGCAGCGCCAGCGAGGTTTCCAGCGAGGTCTCGAAGCTGCGCAGGTTGCGGTTGTTGACGCCGATCAGCGGTACCGGCACGGCCATCGCGCGTTCGAGTTCCTCTTCATCGTGCACCTCACACAGCACGTCCAGATCCAGCTCGGCGGCCAGCAGCGACAGCTGCAGCAGCACGTCGTCGTCCAGCGCGGAAACGATCAGCAGCACGCAGTCCGCGCCGATCGCGCGGGCCTCGTACACCTGATACGGGTCGATGATGAAATCCTTGCGCAGCACCGGCAGCGCGCACGCGCCCAGCGCCTGCTGCAGAAACGCTTCGCTGCCCTGGAAAAAATCCGCATCGGTCAGCACCGAAAGGCAGGCAGCTCCGGCCTCCTCGTAGCTTCGCGCGATCGCCGCCGGATCGAACTCGGCGCGGATCACGCCCTTGCTGGGGCTGGCCTTTTTCACTTCAGCGATCACCGCTGGAAGGCCGGCGGCGATCTTTGCCTCGATCGCGGCGGCAAATCCGCGCGTGTCGGGCATGTCTTTGACGCGGGCGATCAGCTCGTCCATCGGCATTTTTGCTTTACGCTCGGCGACTTCTTCGGCCTTGCGCGCAAGAATGCGATTGAGAATGTCGGTCATGGCATGTCTCTGATTGGAACAACGTGGGTATGTGAATCGTGCAAGCGGCGCAGGCTGCAGTATCGCCGCTTCGGCTTGTGCAAGCACGCGGCCATGCTAGCGGCTACGCGAGCCCACTTTACGCGGATGCGGCAAGCCGGCGCGTGGCCTCGACGAACGCGTTCATTTTGTCATGCGCCGCGCCGCTGGCAATGGTCGCACGCGCCAGCTCGATGCCGTCGTCGATCGAGTCGACCACGCTGGCGGCGTACAGCGCCGCGCCGCTGTTCAGGCAGACGATGTCATGCGGCACGCCGCGACGGCCCTGCAAGGCCTCGAGCAGCATCGCTTTCGATTCCTCCACATTTTCCACCCGCAGATTGCGGCTGGAGGCCATAGCGAAGCCGAAGTCTTCGGGCTCGATTTCGTACTCGCGCACCACGCCGTCGCGCAATTCACCCACCAGGGTGGTCGCGCCCAGCGAAATTTCGTCCATGCCATCGCGGCCCCAGACCACCAGGGCGTTAAGCGCACCCAGCGCCTGCAGCACGCGCACCTGAATACCGACGAGATCGGGATGGAACACGCCCATCAGGATGTTGGGCGCATCCGCCGGATTGGTCAGCGGGCCGAGAATATTGAACAGCGTGCGCACGCCCATCTCGCGCCGCACCGGCGCAACGACTTTCATCGCTGGATGATGATTCGGCGCGAACATGAAGCCGATCGCGGTTTCTTCCATGCACTGCGCGACCTGTTCCGGCATAAGGTCGATCGACGCGCCCAGCGACTCCAGCACGTCGGCACTGCCGGACCTTGACGACACGCTGCGCCCACCGTGCTTGGCCACGCGGGCGCCGGCCGCGGCGGCCACGAACATCGATGCCGTGGAGATGTTGAAACTCGACGCGCCGTCGCCGCCGGTGCCCACGATATCCAGCAGGTGACGCGTCTCACCGCCGATCGGCACCTTGGCCGACAGCTCGCGCATTACCCGCGCCGCGCCGGTGATCTCGCCGATGGTTTCCTTCTTGACGCGCAGGCCGGTCATGATCGCCGCCGTCATCAGCGGACTGACCTGGCCACCCATGATCTGGCGCATCAGCGAAATCATCTCGTCGTGGAAAATTTCGCGATGCTCGATCGTACGCTGCAGGGCCTCCTGCGGCGTGATCGTGATTTCCCGATGCGGCACCTCGCGATGCGCCGCGCTCATGCGGCGAGCTTCAGCGGCTGACCGAGAAAATTGCGCAGCAGGTCGTGGCCGTGCTGAGTCAGGATGGACTCGGGATGAAACTGCACGCCTTCCACCGGCAGCGTCTTGTGACGCAGGCCCATGATCTCGTCGATCGAACCGTCCGGATGCTCGGTCCACGCGGTGACTTCGAGGCAATCGGGCAGCGAGTGCTGTTCCACCACAAGCGAGTGGTAGCGCGTCGCCTCGAACGGATCGGGCAAGCCGGCAAATACGCCCTGCCCGCGGTGGCGTACCGGCGACGTCTTGCCGTGCATGATCTGCTTGGCCCGAATCACCTTGCCGCCAAACGCCTGCCCGATCGCCTGATGACCGAGGCACACGCCGAAGACCGGGATCTCGCCCGACAGCTCGCGCAATACATCCAACGACACGCCCGCATCGTCCGGCGTACCCGGCCCCGGTGAAATCATGATGTGCGAAGGGGTCAGCGCGCGAATGCCGGCCACATCCAGCGCATCGTTGCGCACCACCTTCACCTGCTGCCCCAGCTCACCGAGATACTGCACGAGGTTGAAGGTAAAGCTGTCGTAGTTGTCGATCATCAGCAGCATGGGATGGCGGATCCTGTCGGTAAAACAGCGCGGGCCACCAACGGCGCGTGCCGGCTGTGCGACAACGGCAAGTCTGCCTGGACTGCCGCCGCTCGCATCTGCAGGCCGTCATTGTGCGGGATGACGCATGCTGTCGTCATCCCGCCAGTTCGACGGGGTAATGCTGTGACAAAAAGGTTATAGAGCGGCAATGGGCATTGCGTAGTGCAGCCGCCGGCTGCGTTCCGCTTCATAATTGCGGGAAGCTGACGTTTTTGCGCAGCCACCGAAGCGAACCGCTGGCGGACTATCGCCCGCCAGTGGCTGGTCCGACTACTGAATCAACCCTCCGGGTGCATGGCCTTGCATGACGCACCGGTGCACTCGATCTGCAGCGCGGCCGTTGTCGGGCATGTTGACTCGAACAACGCACGCTGACCGTCTGCCATCAACACGCGGATCGCCCGGTCACACTGCCGCGTAGCGGCAACGTTTTGCGCCGCATTGAACATGGAAGCGCTGATGCGCCCATCGAGACTGGCCAGATCCACCTGTGGTGAATTCTGCGGCTGGCTGTAGCTGATCGGCGACGGCACCGAAGGACTGATGTAAGAATAGGCGTGCGAAGACGGAGCATTCGACATCACCGAGATCGTGTTCGGATAGTGATGCGCCGCGCCGTTGCCGAAATCGACGATCAGGCCAATCACCCCGCCGAAAAGAAGATTGCCCCAGACCATGCCGCGCACGCTGGAGTAAGTCATCTGGCTTCCGACCGGAGCGCCGTCTTTCACGCATTGGACGTCGAGCGGACTGCTGTCGCGGTGCACGGTAACTGTACCTGGCGTCGTGACGCTTTGTGTTCCCCGGTTATTCGTCACCGAACAGTTGGCGCCCTGGACGCTTTGGCCGCCCGAACGAGCCTCCACGCTGAGGTGTTGATGTGTACCGCCCACGATGGATGCGCAACCGGAAAGGCCGCAAATCATCAGCAACGTCATGGCTTTCTTACTGGACAAATGATGCATCGTTCCCGCTCCTTGAGTAGTGATATGCACACGGACGCACGGCGTTCGAAAGAACGCCTGCTTGAAAAAGTCACCGGAAGTGTGAAACGCCTGCACCAGAGCCCGGCGAAGAAGCCCAGGTTGTCGCGTAGAAGCGACTTGATGCCTCGGCACGATTACCCCCCAGTCATCGTGCCCGCTGATTCTTGCAGAAACGCGTGGGGAATTTCGACTATTTAATTCGATGGCCGCATCGAAAGATTTTGCGGCGTTAAATGGAGTGAAGTCTGCTCAGATGAATTCGCGGTCGTGCGTGTCGTGAATCAGCCTAATCTCCACAACCGTCGCGAAGGCGCGGAACTTTGCGGAAGCATGTAGCGAGCTCTGACGGAGGCTTTAGGATTTCTGCATCCCAAGCCTAGCCGCTTCGGATCCTACTGCTGTACCGAATATTTTTTCTGCGGCGGCTGATGTCGCACGCTCTCCGGTTGCCGCCCAAGAGCAACTACGATTGCCGTATAAACAGGGCAGCTAGCCGATGCGTAACTTGATCGTGGTGCTTGGCGACCAGCTGGATCGCGAATCAACCGTGCTGGAAGATTTTGACCCCGCGCTTGATGCGCTGTGGATGGCCGAATGCGTCGGTGAGGCGACGCACGTGTGGTCGCACCAGGCGCGCATCGCGATCTTTCTCGCCTCGATGCGGCACTTTCGTGACGACATGCGCGCGCGCGACTGGCCGCTGCACTATCGGGCGCTGGGCGAGCACACGCAAGCGCAACTCGATGGCGTGCTGCGCGAAGACTTGCGCAAGCTGAAACCCGAACGCGTAGTGCTGGTGCGCCCCGGCGAGTGGCGGGTGCGCGAAGCACTGCGCACCGTGGCCAAGGACGAAGGCGTCGAATACGCCGAGCATCCCGACCGCCATTTCTTCATCGAGCCGGAGGACTTCGCCGAATGGGTCGGCGCGCGCCGTGAAATTCGCATGGAGCATTTCTATCGCTGGATGCGTCGGCGCTTCGACGTGCTGATGGACGAGGACCAGCCGACCGGCGGCCAGTGGAATTACGACCACGACAACCGCAAGAGCTTCGGCAAGAAAGGTCCGGGCATGCTGCCCGCGCCCAAGCGTTTCCCGCCGGACGCGATCACCCGGGAAGTGCTCGATCTCGTGGCCGAGCGGTTCGGCGATCATCCCGGCAGTCTGGAGGCTTTCGACTGGCCGGTCACGCCGAAACAGGCTACGCAGGCACTGAAGGATTTCATCGATCATCGGCTGGCCGCCTTCGGCCAGTGGCAGGACGCGATGTGGAGCGACGAGCCGTGGCTGTATCACGCGCGGCTGTCCACGGCGATGAACCTCAAGCTGCTCGACCCGCGCGAGGTGGTGCAGGCCGCTGTCAACGCCCTCAAGAGCGGACGCGCCGAACTGGCCGCGGTGGAGGGTTTCGTGCGGCAGGTGTTGGGCTGGCGCGAGTTCATCCGCGGCATGTACTGGCGCGACATGCCGAAGCTGCTGCAGGGCAACGCGCTGAAGGCGCATGCGCCGCTGCCCACTTTTTACTGGACCGGCGACACCGACATGAACTGCCTGCGCGAAGCGCTGGGGCAGACGCTGAAACACGGCTACGCGCACCACATCCAGCGGCTGATGGTCACCGGCAACTTTGCGCTGATGCTGGGCGTGGAGCCGGCACAGATCCACGCGTGGTATCTGGCCATTTATGTCGACGCGGTGGAATGGGTCGAGGCACCCAACGTGATGGGCATGAGCCAGTTTGCCGACGGCGGCAAGATGGTATCCAAGCCGTACTGCTCGTCCGGTCGCTACATCCAGCGCATGAGCAACTACTGCGACGACTGCCGTTTCAAACCCGATAAAGCCGTCGGCGACGACGCCTGCCCCTTCACCACGCTGTACTGGGATTTTCTCGACCGTCATCAGACGCGCTTCGCCCATCACCCGCGCGCCGCGCTGCAGTGGAAGTCGCTGGAGCGCTTGAGCGAGGATGAGCGCAAGGCCATTCGCGATCAGGCGGGCGCGTTGCGCAAGCAGCTGGCGAAAGCGGATTGATCGCGAGTCAGCGACCGGCCGGCGCCGGAAACGCCAGCACCTGCTCGGTGTAGGTCTCGATCACCGTACTGAACGGCCGATTGTCGGCCGCGTAGAGAACTGCACGATGCTGCAGCACTTGGTGCGGAATCGACAAGGTGCCCTGGCCGGCAGGCAGTGCGTTATCGGCCGACTCCCAGCCAGCGGGCAATGGCGACCACAGCAACTTCGCGTCGAGCGTCTGCCGACGAAAATGCAGCGGCAGTACCACGCGTCCGAAGGGCGTATCGGTGTGATCGAGCTGCTCGTTCATCGCGGCCGTGAGCCGCGACGGCACGTACCAGTTGTCCGCTTCGGAAAGCACATGCGAGCCGCAGCGCAGCAGCACGCGGCGATAGCGCACCGGCTCGCTCGGCCCGATCGCCAGCTGCGTGCGTAGATCGTCAGGCAGCGGCTTGTCTTCACCGGTGACGCGCTGTGCGCTGATCTTGGCCGGCTCGGCCATGTGGTGATCGCCGCACCAGCGCTCCATCGTCAGCGTGGCGCTGTCGTGACTCAGCAGATCGGCGTTGAAGGTCTGCAGCAGCGCCAAAGCTTCCAGTCGGCCTACCGGCGTATCCGGCCATGCCGTTGTCGTATCACGCGCCGAGGCGCCGCCGACCAGACAGCATAGTAAGAGTCCGACGATGATTGTCGATGCCCGCCGATTCTTCATCATAAGCCTTTCGCCGCCTGTGCCACCGCACGAAACAGCGCGCGGCCTTTGTTCATGGTCTCTTCCCACTCGGCCGCAGGATCGGAGTCGTAGACAATGCCAGCGCCGGCCTGAACGTGAAGACGACCGTTCTGGATCACCGCGGTGCGAATCGCGATGGCGGTGTCGGCATCGCCCCACCAGCCGATCCAGCCGATCGCACCGGCGTAGATATTGCGTTTGTACGGCTCCAGCTCCTGAATGATCTCCAGCGCTCGGATCTTCGGCGCGCCGCTGAGCGTACCGGCCGGAAACGTCGCCTTGAGGACGTCCATATAGCTTAGCCCGGGGCGCGCTTTGCCCTGCACCTGCGACACGATATGCATCACATGCGAGTAGCGCTCGATCGCGAACGATTCGCTCACTTCCACGCTGCCGGTTTCGCTGATGCGGCCGATGTCGTTGCGCCCCAGATCGATCAGCATCACATGCTCGGCGCGCTCTTTCGGATCGGCCAGCAGCTCGGCTTCCAGAGCCGCATCCTCCGCCTCGCTCGCGCCGCGTTTGCGCGTGCCGGCGAGCGGACGCACGACGACCTTGCCGTCCTTCAAGCGCGCCAGAATTTCCGGCGACGAGCCGACGATCTGCGTATCGCCCAGATCGACGAAGTACATGTAAGGCGACGGATTGAGCGCGCGCAACGCGCGGTAGACGTCGATCGGCCGCGCGTTAAAACGCACGCTCAATCGCTGCGACGGCACCACCTGGAAAATATCGCCGGCGCGAATGTATTCCTTCGCACGCTCGACCATCGCCTCGAATTCCTCGCGGGTGAACGACGAGGTGAAATCGCTTTCGTCCACCAGCTCGACCGATGGCGTCGGCGACGGATACGAGGCACCGCCCTGACGCAGGCGGTAGACCAGTGCATCCAGCCGCCGCTGCGCATTGGCATAGGCCTGCGGCTGCGTGGGATCGGCGTGCACGATCAGGTACAGGCGGCCCTTGAGGTTGTCGAACACCGCGACCTCTTCGGCCAGCATCAGCAACACATCGGCCGTGCCCAGCTCGTCGGGGCGGTCCCACTGCGCCAGCCGAGGCTCGATGTAGCCGATCGTCTCGAAACCGAAATACCCGACCAGACCGCCGCTGAAAGCGGGCAGCTCGGGCAGCTGCGGCACGTCGTATTGCTGGCGCAGCACCTCGATTTCGGCCAACGGATCGGCGACGTGGCGGCGCTCGGTCACCTCGCCCGAATCCTCCACTTCGAGTTCGTGGCCGCGCAGCCGATACACGCGCCGGGCCGGCAGACCGATGATCGAATAGCGACCCCAGGTCGCCCCACCCTCGACCGATTCGAACAGAAACGTATAGCGGCCATCGGCCAGCTTCAGGTACACCGACAGCGGCGTATCGAGGTCGGAAAACACCTCGCGCACCAGCGGGATGCGCGTATGGCCCTTGGCCACCAGCACGTCGAATTCGTCTCGGGAAATCACAAGCGGCTCTGACTGAAGGGAAGCGGCTGCTGAAGATAGCAGGCTGCGGGCGGACAGGCACGGCGTTGGCCCATGCTCGACAGCTTTCCGGCGCCCATCTACTCTGCGACATGGACGGCAGGGGAGATACATCGTCGTTCGCTGCAGGCTTGCTCGCCAAGCCCCGCAGCACACAGCTCACTTCACGAAGACAGGGGACGCCGCGTGACCATTGACGATCAGGTATGGATAGGCCAGAACGGCGAAAAATATGGGCCCTACAGCGAGGCTACGGTGCGCCAGTGGCTGGCCGAAGGAAAATTCGCTCCCGATGCGCTGGCATGGCGCGAGGGCATGCCGGACTGGGTGCCGCTGAGCCACTTTTTTTATGCGGCTCCCGGCATGACGCCACAGCCGGCACCACCGCCGGCCTTTCGAACGCAAGACGGTGGTTTCGGCGGCGATTCTTTTTCGGCCCAGCGTTACGGTGACACCGGCCGCACCCAGGCAAACCGTGCCGATATTCCCGAGCCACCTTCGCTGCACTGGGGCCTGGTGCTGCTGTACTCGATCCTCACCCTCGGTATTTTTTCGCTGATCTGGCCGTTTATTCAGGCCAGCTGGATTCGCAGGGTCGATCCGCAAAGCAAGAGCCGGCTGCTGCTGGTCATCGCGCTGGTCTGCTTTTTGATCGGTGAGCCGATCTACTGGATCGGGGTCGCGGCTCAAATGCATGGCAACAGCGGAGCGGCCGGCCTGGGCGGGATGATCTTGCTGGCGCGCTGGATTCTTTATCTGGTGGCTTATTTCTCGATGGCCGGATCCATCGAGAGGTTGGTTGGCCAGTACGGCATCCGTTCGGAGATCGGCCGCATCACCCTGTTCTTTTTTCCGATGTTCTACCTGCAGGCACAGCTGACGTGGCTGGCGCGCTGGCGGCAGACCGGCCAGACCTTTCCGGCCGCATCGAAGGGATCTATCTGGGCCACGGTCCTGATCGTGCCCTTCATTGCCATACTGGCCGCCATCGCCATTCCCGCTTATCAGAGTTACATCGTCCGCATGCAGGTGACCGAAGGTTTGTCGCTGGCCGATAGCGCCAAGACGGCATTCAGCGCGTACTACGACAGCCACCATGCCGTGCCGACGGACAACGCCGCCGCCGGCCTCGCGCCGGCGACATCGATCACCGGCAAATACGTCTCCAGCGTCGATGTCTCCGGCGGCAAGATCACGGTCACGTTCGACGGCGACGGCGCCAACGGGACGATCCGCGACAAGGCGCTGGTGCTGACGCCGGAAACCAGCAGCGGCCAGATCACCTGGACGTGCAGCGCGGAGAGCACGGTACCGGCGCGGGATCTGCCCGTGAGCTGCCGCCGCTGAATTCAACCGCAGGGTGCGAGTTCTCGCGTTTGCATCCAGCCGGGCTTTTTCGACTTACATCGGCTCAGCCGCCCAGACGCTGCCTCGACATGCCGTGCAGCTGCAGGGCGAAAGCCACGCCACTGGCGTCGTCGAGATTGCGCGCCGTGGCGACGCCATGGTGGCGCTCGGCCACCAGCCGCACCACGTAAAGACCGAGCCCCAGATGCGGCACGTCGCCCGGCGTGGCCTTGTCGCGCAGGCTGACCAAGGTATCGAACAGGCGACCCTGCATGGCTTCGGGCAGCAGCGGGCCCTGGTTGGCCAGCTCGATCTGCGCGCCGTTGTCGATCGGCGACAGGCTCAGCCGCAGCCAACCCTGTTCGGGCGTGAACGACAGTGCGTTGTCGAACAGCTTGTCCAGCGCCTGCGCCACCAGTTCGGGCGCGCAGTGCAAGACCAGCGGGGCGTCGGGCAGCACGCAGTCCAGCCGGCGCGGGCCGATCAGTGCGCGATAGGCGTCGGCGCAGCCGCGCACGACGTCGCGCAGATCCACGTCTTCGGGTTCGGCGCTGGTGATCGACCGCTCCATGCGGCTGGACTCGCTCATGGCGCGCACCAGGGCACCGAGCCGAGCCACGCCGTCACGCGCGCGTTCCAGATAGGGCCGCCCTTCGGGAGTCAGTGCCGCGTGCTCCAGATTGTCCAGCGACGATTTGACGATCGCCAGCGGGGTGTTGAGCTCGTGCGACAGCTTGGAGGTCAGCGTGCGCAGATAATCGGTATAGCTGCCGACCATGCCGAACAGTTTCTCGAAGCTGCGCGCGAGGTCGCCGATCTCATCCATCGAATCGGTCATCGGAAAACGGCCATCCTCGAAAAGGCCGTCCAGACGTCCATCGTTGAGCTGAGCGCGCTCGGCCGCATTGCGCAATCGACCGAGTCGAAGGCTTAGCCGAGTGGCAAACGCCAGCAGGATCGCGCCGGCAACCAGCAGCACGCCAAAGCTGGTCAACAGCAGGCCGAGCAGCGCGCGATTGGCCAGCAGCGGCACGGTGCGGCTGGCCTGCTCCAGCAGCAGCACGCCATCGACCTTGCCGCCCTGCCCGATCGGTACGGCGGCGGTGAGCACCACGCTGCCGCGCTGCTCGCCGCTGCGCCATACGCTGACCGGCTTGCCTGCACCGGCATGGGCAACTTCGCGCGTATCCAGTCGAGGCACGTCCTGCGACCACAGGCTGGCGTCCTCCAGCCGCTTGCCGAGCAGCGAGCGATAGATGATCGAGGCGAACCAGCCGGGCTGGCCGTCGGTGCCCCGTGTGGTATTCAGCCGGCCGCTGCGCGCCAGCAGCCAGCCCTGCGGCGCCAGTAGGCGCGCCTGCGCGTCGTCCGGCGCAAGCCGACCCAGTTCACCGGACAAGAGTGTCGAGTAGGCAAGTAGCGGTCGCGTATCCGCCGCTGTGGGATCACCACCGGCCGAGGCGTCGTACACGCCCACGCCCAGCGCGCGCAGTTTCAGGCTGCGCGACAAACGCAGCTCGACGCGATAACCGCTGCCGTCCTCCTGCCACTGCGCGGTCAGCGGATCGGGAAAGCCGGCCACCGGCGGATCGAGCGAATGTGCGGTCAGCGGGCCGGGCGCCGCGCTGGCCAGCAGATAGCGCTGCTTGCCCGCCGCGTTCGCCAGCGTAAGGATGAGATGGTCGGCGGCCAGCGCATTGGCGTCACTCGCATCGGCGCGCGTGCGGCGGGTATCGCGCACGTCGGCGTAGAGGTAAAGCCACTCGCCGTCCTGGGCCAGCAGCAGTTTGCCGCGAGGATTCGATGCGGGGCCGAGCGCCTGACTCCAAGGCGTCAGCGGCGCCCAGTCGTCGCCGTAGCCATCTACCGTGATGGGGCTGGTCGCCTGCTGCACATACCAGCCGTTGGCATCCTCCGGCAGCACCGCGCCGGTGACCACCAGGCTGCGCGCCACCGCGCGTGCCGAGGCGAGCAAGGCATCGGCCTGCCCTTCGCGCAACAGCGTCTCCATCTGCCGCACGTATAACCAACCCGCGATCGGCAGCGCCAGCGTGCACAGCGCCACCAGCAGCAGCTTTTTACGCAGGCTCATCGGCGGACTAGCCGCGACGCAGGCATCGGCGTGCCATCACGGCGTTGACGTTCGGCTGGTGGACTTGTAGCCGCGCTGATATTTCGTGTACGTCGATTTCTGCACCACCTGCCGCAGCAGCGCCAGCACCGACGCGCGCTGCGGGTCCTTGGCGGCCACCGTCATCGACCAGCTCAGGCGGATGCCGGTAGCTTTGCCGGGATCGCAGAACACCACGGCATCGTCCATGTGGTCGCTGCCCTGATACAGCACGCCGTCGCAGGTCATGGCCGTGCCGGTGACCGGGAACGCACTGACCGCGGCTTTCGGATCTTTCTTCACATAGCTGGCCTGGTCGGCCGCCCGCTCCGCCTTCAGCGAAGGCAGCTTGCGCGGCCACACGTTGAGCACCATCACGCGGTCAGGGTTGCCGGTCCAGTCGCCCTGGTAGATCACTAGATTGACGCCGATGGCGCGGGCGTACTGGCAGCAGTCGCTGGTCCAGCCCGCCGGCGGCACGGTCACGATGGACCAGCCGGGTACCGATTCGTCGGCACCGCCGCTGACGGTTACCGTCTTTGCGTCACCCTGGGTCGCTGCGGTCGCAGCGCGAGGCGAGACGTGCGAGGCGCCATGCGACGTCGACAGCGGAATCGGCGACGTGGCGGACGATGCAGCCACCGGAGCGACCGCCGTGCGATCGACGGAATGCCCCGTCGTGGCGACCAGCAGCAGTGCAAGCGCGATGAGCGTCGCGCGCATCACGGCTTCCACCGGTAGCCGACGCCGTGCACGGTTTCGATGCCGTCGAACTCGGGCGCCACGGCGATGAATTTTTTGCGGATGCGTTTGACGTGCGAGGTGATGGTGGCGTCGTCCACCACCAGCTCGGCCTCGCGCATCAGCTGGTCGCGATTCTTCACGTGGCCGGGGAAGCGGATCAGCGTGTGCACCATCCAGAACTCGGTGACGGTGAGCGGAATCTCCTCGCCGTTCCAGGTGATGCGCATGCGCTCGGACTCCAACTTCAGCGGCCCGTGCTGGATCACCGTTTCGCTGGAGGCCGGCGCCTTCAGCGACTCGATCCGGCGAAACAGCGCTGCAATGCGCGCAGCCAGCTGATGCAGGCTGGTGTCCTTGCTGAGGTAATCGTCGGCGCCCAGGCGCAGGCCGGAGATCACGTCGAAATCCGAATCGCGCGCGGTGAGAAAAATTAGCGGCAGCGTGGCCGATTTGGCGCGCAGCTCGCGGCACAGGTCGAAGCCGCCCTCCGGCTCGTCGCCCAGGCCGATGTCGATAATCACCAGCTCCGGCAGACGCATGGCGAACGCGCTCGAGGCTTCCTGCCGTGAACCGTAGCCGCGCGCGTCGTAGCCAAAACGGTTCAAGGCCTCGACGTAGTTGGCGCGAATCAGCGGTTCGTCTTCAACGATGGCAATGCTGCGGCCCATGGCGCGCTCCTTTGTGGTGGGCGCAGCGTGCTATGTGAAGGGCACTGGCGCAAGCCATTCGTCGTCACTGCCCGCGTATTGCCACAACCCAGCGGCAGGTGCGCCCGATTGCGTCGGCGCCAGCGCCCGAAAACGCGGTGTGATGGCCACCATGAACCACGCACGGAGAACGGCAATGCAGGGCAACGAATCCAAAGAACGCGACCCCAACGCCGAATTGCGCAGCTTCGAACCGCTGCGGGTGTCGCTCGCGATCGGCGCGCTGCTGCTAGGCGTGATTCTCGGCTTTCACTGAGGCCGCGGCCGTGCTGAACCATTCATTCTGTTCAGGTTTTATCGACTCAGGCTCCGACGACTGGGCTGCCATGGAAGGCGAGCGGGCATCTGGCGCGAACGGAAGCGCGCCGGATGCGCGGCAGGAACCCGATCCCGGCTGGCAGCCGCTCTAACGCCGCATCGGCCCGATGTTCAACGATCATGGTGACCTGTTCTCCCCTCGGTCATGAGGGGAGCTTTTTTGGCACAGGCTCTACAAGCGCGCGGGCCGTATTTTATTTCGCGCACAGCGGGAACCAAACCGGAAAACGCAATGTCTGAGTCTGTGATTGGCGCGCTTCCATAGCCGTGGAATGTGTCGATGCGGGCGTTGACCCCTCCCTCCGATGCGCTCGCATCGACCTGCGCCAATCATTGATGTTTCCTCTCACGTCTGACGACGTTTATCCCGGTGCTGCCCTGCGCCGGGATTTTTATTGGGCGCTAGTCGCGCCGGCCCCGATGCCCGTCTCAGCCGATGGCCCTGCGCATGGCGTCGATCTCGGCGCGGTAGTCCTTGGCGTGGAAAATCGCCGAACCGGCGACGAAGGTGTCCGCACCGGCTTCGGCAATGGCAGCGATATTTTCAGCCGTGACGCCGCCATCGATCTCCAGCCGAATCGCGCGGCCGCTGTCATCGATGCGGCGACGCACCTGACGCAGCTTCTCCAGCGCGCCGGGGATGAACTTCTGCCCGCCAAAACCCGGGTTCACCGACATGATCAGGATCAGGTCGAGCTTGTCCATCACATAGTCCAAGTGATCCAGCGGCGTGGCCGGATTAAACACCAGCCCAGCGGTGCAGCCGGCGTCCTTGATCAGGCCCAGCGTGCGGTCGATATGCTCGCTGGCCTCCGGATGAAAGCTGATGTTGGTCGCACCCGCCTTGGCGAAATCCGGCACGATGCGATCGACCGGTTTCACCATCAGATGCACGTCGATCGGCGCCGTAATGCCGTACTTGCGCAGCGACTCCAGCACCGCCGGCCCGATGGTGAGGTTCGGCACGTAGTGGTTGTCCATCACGTCGAAATGCACCCAGTCCGCACCCGCGGCCAGCGCAGCGGCAGTGTCATCACCCAGCCGCGCAAAATCCGCGGCGAGAATGGACGGAGCGATCATCGGGGCTTGCTTGCTCATGGGAGAACCTGATTGGAAGACGAGGGGCGAGAGACGAGTAGCGAGGGCGCGAGGACCGACCTTCGACGCCAACGTGCTGGCGCTGATGCTGACTTGCAAGTTTGCCACGGTGAAGCATGCAGCGCGCCCTCGTCACTCGCCCCTCGACCCTGGTTGTTCACTTAAACCCCCGCTGCTCCTTGATCCGGTCGTACGCCGCGTTGATCTCGCTGGCGCGCGACTCGGCCCGCTTGCGCATGTCTTCGGGCAGATCGCCTAAGCGGTCGGGGTGATGTTCGGAAATCAATTTGCGGTAGGCGCGCTTCACCGCGCGGTCGTCGGCGCTGCGGTCGATCCCGAGCACCGCGTACGGATCGGGACCTTGCGCCGTGCGCTGCGGCGGCACGTAGTTCCCGCTCGAACCGTAACCGGTGCCGCGGCTATAGCCGCGCTGGCCGCCGCCGTTCCAGGCGTAGCCTTTCATCGCCATCAGCGCCATCAGCTCCATTTCGCTGACCCGCAGCGCAAACGCAAGCTGGCGCAGAATCGCCATTTTTTCCGGCGCAGGATTGCCTTCGGCGAGCACGGTGTCGATCACCACGTCGAGCACGGGGAAGGCGTGGTCGCGGCGCATGCCGACCCAGCCGCGCAGCTCGTTGATGGTCCGGGTGACGTCGAACTCCGGCTGCTTGCCGGCGTTGAAGCTGGCGGCGGCCTGCTTGCGCTGGTCGGCGTCGAGGTTCATGCGCGCCATCATCCGTTCGGCGATGGCGATTTCCGCTTCCGACACCCGGCCGTCGGATTTCGCCACCGCGCCCAGCAGGGTGAACAGCGGCCCGATAAAGCCGCCCGCCTCCGGCGTGGCGTTTTTGCGCTGGGTATGGCGCAGGTTGTCGAAAATGAAACCGACGATGGCGCCGGTGATCGCGCCGGGCGCGTGACCGATCAGCAGGCCGAAAAAGGCGAACCAGAGGGTATAGGAGTAACTCATCGCGACGGCACCTGCGGCGGCTGGGCGCTGTACCAGCGCGCCAGCGCATCGAGCTCGACATCGCTGACCGGCCCGATCGCCGCGCGCATCGGCGCCACGTTGCGGCTGCCGTCGCGGTATTGCTTGAGTGCGCTGCGCAGATAGTCCAGATGCTGCCCGGCCAGATTCGGCACGCCCGGCTGGCTGGCTTGCCCGTTGGCGCCGTGACAGGCCGCACACAGGCCCAGCCGGCTGGGCGGCTGCATGGCGGACTGGCTTTGGGCAAGCACAGGAAGGGCCGCGGCGAAGCAACATGCCGCAATCTGAAGGGTTCGCATCGGCAGGACATGGGGTTGAAGACGCCCAATTCTAGCAGTGCCCGCCACATGGCCTGTGAGGTGCGACGTTCCGGCGGCGCGGCCACAGCAGTTACAATGCTCGTCCTCCACCGCCAGCGGAACCCACGTCGTGCCTACCAGCTTGCTGCAATCCGATCTGCCCGGCCTGGAACTGCTCCATCGCGGCAAGGTGCGCGACGTCTACGCGCTGCCGCCGAGCCATCGCCCGGATGGCACGCCGGAAGAAGCGCGCCTGCTGATCGTGGCGACCGATCGCCTGTCCGCGTTCGACGTGGTGCTGCCCAACCCGATTCCGGGCAAGGGCGAAATGCTGACGCAGATCTCCAACTTCTGGTTTGCGCAGACGGCGCACCTGGTACCCAACCACCTGCTCGACGTGCCACTGGACGACGTGCTGCCGCCCGGCACCGATCTGGCGCTGTACGAGAAGCGCGCCGTGGTGGCGCGCCGCCTGAAGCCGGTGCCGGTCGAGGCGATCGCCCGCGGCTACCTGATCGGCTCGGGCTGGAAAGACTACCAAGCCACCGGCACGCTGTGCGGCATTACTTTGCCGGTCGACCTGCAGCAGGCCCAGCAGCTGCCTGCGCCGATCTTCACGCCGTCGACCAAGGCGGCGGTGGGCGATCATGACGAGAACGTCAGCTTCGATGCCGTCGTCGCGGCGGTCGGCAACGCCACTGCCAACGAAGTGCGCGACGCCACGCTGAAAATCTACCAGTGGGCGGCGGCGTTTGCGGCCGAGCGCGGCATCATCATCGCCGACACCAAGTTCGAGTTCGGCACCGATGCCCACGGCAAGCTCTACGTGATGGACGAAATGCTGACGCCGGACTCCTCGCGCTTCTGGCCCGCCGAGGACTACCAGGTCGGCATCAGCCCGCCGAGCTACGACAAACAGTTCGTGCGCGACTACCTGGAAGCCATGGGCTGGAACAAAAAAGCTCCCGGCCCGACCATTCCCGACGACGTGATCGCCGCGACGGCCGAAAAGTATGCCGAGGCGCTGCATAAACTGGCAGGCATCACGCTGGACTGACTCCCGCGGCGCGGATGCGCGCGTGGTGCAACGCGACGTTGCGCCCGGCGCGAGCTGGATTAAGCTCAGCACAGCGTTGAGACACGCGCGGCCACCAAGCCGCCGGCTTCCATCCTGCGAATACGAGGCAACCCACCGTGCGCACCATGCAGAACTGGCTCGACAGTTACAGCAGCGACCATCAGAACCCGACCAACAAGCGTCTGCACTGGATCTGCGTGCCGCCGATCGTGTGGAGCGTGATCGCGCTGCTGTGGGCGATTCCCGTACCGGCCAGCCTCCTGCGACCCGGGTCGTGGGCCGTGCTGGCCATGGTCGCCGCGTTCTACTGGTACTGGAAACATTCGCATCGTCTGGCCGCCGCGCTGCTGATCGCGTTCGTCGTGCTGGGGCTGTTCACCAACGCGCTGTTTTACCAGCTGGGCGCAACGAGGCTGTGCGAACTGGCGGTCGCCGTGTTCGTGGTTGCGTGGATCGGTCAGTTCATCGGCCACAAATACGAAGGGCGCAAACCAAGCTTCCTCACCGACCTGTCGTATCTGCTGATCGGACCGGCCTGGCTGATGGCCAAGGTGCTGCGCAAACTGGGCTTTCAGCAGGTCACATGATCACCCTACTCACCCTGCTCAGCAGCCTGCTGTGGTGGGTGCTGTACAGCTCCATCTTCGCCCTGTTCTTCGCCCTGATCGCCTACGCCGTGCTGCGCTGGACCGAGCGCAGCCGCGTGCTGTTCAACCGCGTCTATCTCGCCTGCCTGCTGTGGAACCTGATCGGCCTCGTGCTGATCCTCGGCGTGGCCGGCGCTGAAGGCCATCTGCATCCACCGTATGCGCCGCTGCTCGCCTCCGGCCTGCTGCGCGTGGCCCTGGTGTTCGACATGCTGATAGGCACCGTGCTGCTTTGGCGACTCACCCCGCGCATCGACGCCCGCCGCATTCGCCCCGGCAGCGCCTGTATGGCGGTGGCCGCGATCATGGCGATCGGTTTCGGGGTGGCGACAAGCCTGGTGTGAGCTCTTCCATTCGAATGCTTTCAAATAGGCGCGCGCATCAGTGCGTCCCGGCAAAGAGTCCAACGAATAGAAGGCCAAGAATTACCGCCACGATCACACCTAGAACAACGGCCATCACCAGATAAATCAGCTGTACCAGACATGCCTGGCCGTAACCGATCTGCCTTCCGTCCCGAGTGGGCAAGAGGTAATGGATTGCCGCCGAACCCACTAAAAACTGCACGACGAGCTTGATCAGGGCGCTCCAGCCAAAGGCAGAAGTCGTGTTCCATACAAGCGCAATGACCAGGGAAACAATCAGAGAAACGATCAGGGTAAGCAGCATGACGCCGATGGCGCGAGGGTAAGACGGCATGTGGCCGACCATGATGCGAAATGCCAGACAAAGCAGCAAAGCGCCCAGCGGGATAACGACAACAAGCATCACCAGCAAGGGAACGAAGCTGATTGCCCCAAGCGCGCCGAATGCGGAAGTGTTCATAAATTTCCTCCTTGAATGAAAGCTCCGGTTTACCGGCACAGACCTCTGGCGCCAGCCTAGCTGATTCAATCGCAACTGTGCGACGACACTGTCTCCGCACGCGAGACCGGCGCACGCTATAACATCTGCTCGCTTACGAGATTTGCATGAGCCTGCGCAGCCTTTTCGTCGACTTCAACAGCTACTTTGCCTCGGTAGAACAGCACGAGGACGAAACGCTGCGCGGGCGCCCGGTGGGCGTGGTGCCGGTGGCCGCCGAAACGACGAGTCTGATCGCCGCGAGCTACGAAGCCAAGGCCTTCGGCGTCGGTACCGGCACGCTGGTGCGCGACGCGCGGCGGCTGTGTCCGGGCATCCAGATTCGGGTCGCACGACCGGAGCGCTACGTGTACTGGCACCATCGGCTGATCGAAGCGATCGATCGCGCCATTCCCATTGCGTGCGTCGGCTCCATCGATGAAGTGGCGTGCGAACTGGTCGGCCGCCAGCGGCAGCGCGCCGTGGCCGAGGAGATTGCTGCGCAGGTGAAGCGTGAGGTGGCGCTGGCCGCCCCGGGCGGCGCGATCCGCTGCTCGATCGGCGTTGCGCCCAACGACTTTCTGGCGAAGACGGCGTCGGATATGCGCAAGCCCGACGGCCTCACCGTGATCGAACAAACCGAGCTGCCGCAGGCGCTGCACGGGCTGGCATTGCGCGATCTGTGCGGCATCGGCCAGTCCATGGAAGCGCGCCTGCACGACGCCGGCATCGCCACGGTGGCGCAGCTCACCGCCGCGGACAAGCATCGCCTGCGGCATGTGTGGGGCGGCATCGAGGGCGAGCGCATGTGGGGGCTGCTGCGCGGTGCGTGGCTGCCGGTCGCAGCGACCGTGCGTGGCTCGATCGGCCATTCGCACGTGCTCGGGCCGGAGCTGCGCAACGCCGTCGGCGCCCGCGCCGTGCTGAAAAAGCTGCTGGTCAAAGCCGCCATGCGCATGCGCCGCGAGGAAATGCTGGGCGGCGCGCTGGCCGTGCGCATTCGCTTTATCGGCCACGAGCTGCGCTGGGAGCGCGATCTCACCTTCGATCACACCGACGACAGCCGCGAACTGCTGCAGCTGCTCAACGGCATGCTCGACAGTGGTCAACGTACACGCCTGCTGCCCGGCCCTGCCAATGCCGTGCCGCTGTCGGTCAGCGTGACCTTGCTGCGGCTGGTACCGCGCACGCAGAGCAGCGGTTCGCTGTTTCCCACCGTCGAGCACCCACGCAAAATCAACGCCGGCAGCATCGATACGCTGGTCGATCGGATCAACGCCAAGTTCGGCTACAACAAGGTCTACTTCGGCAGCATGCAGCTGGCGCTGGAACACGACGCGGCGCCGATGCGCATTCCGTTCAACCGCATTCCCGACACCCTCAGCGAAAACGAAGCCAGCATCGAAAGCGACGCCAGCCACAACGCACTCTGGCTGCAATCGCTGAACCGCTTCAAGGTGCTGGCGGAAGGCCAGCACCGGCAGAAGGATCGCAAGCGCAAGGGCGATTGAAGGCCGGTCGAGTCAGCGAAGTTCAACCGCGATATGCGGACGCTCAATCTTTCAGTGCGTGGCCAGCGCGGCGAACGCCAGCGCTACCGCCTCGGCCCCGGGATCGACCGCACCCACCAGCGCATGCTCCGGCACATAGGCCGAGCGCCCCGCGCGGGCGCGAGTGATCGTGGCCGTGTGATCAGCACCGGCGCGAGCGGCGGCCGCCGCGGCCGCAAGCCCCTGCGGCAATGCCGCGATCGCCGGAATCAATGCATCCAGCATGGTGCGGTCGCCGAGCCGCGCGCCGCCGTAGTGCTGCACCCGCTCGACCCCGTCGCCCAAGGCATCGGGCCATGATTTGCCAGCCGCTAGCGCCGTGCCGGTAGCCGTGAACAAAATGGACAACAGCACGCCGCTGGAACCACCCATAGCGCGAGCGAGCAGGCGTCCCAGCTCGTCATTCAGACGCGAGGGCTCCGCGCTGCTCAGCGCACCGTTGGCCAGCTTGGCATCGACGGCCCGTGCGCCAGCGGCAAATGTGCTGCCGGCATCGCCGTCGCCGCTGCGCGCATCGAGTTGGTCGAGCTGTTGTTCCGCGTTGCGCAGCGCGGCAGTGACTCGCTGAATCGCCTGTTCCGTGGTGGAACTGCGCTCGCCGACAGCAGGCTCATCGTCGGCATCGCCTGCGACAGCGAACGTCTGCTGCGCGTGCGGCTGGCAGACGCCCGGCCATGCGGCCACGTCGACGGGGCTGCTGAGTGCCTCCAGATAGTCGTCATCGGCTGGCAGCAGGGTGATCGAAAAACCGTGCATATCGAGCGAGGTCGTCAGGGCCGCCGGGCGTACCAGCATGGCGATGCGCTCAACGCCGATGCGCGTGAGCAGCTCATCCGTCAGCACCGCCACTTCCTGCGTGGAACAGCCGCCGAGATTGTTGAGCATCACGATCAGCCGGCGCTTCTCGCCGTAGCGCCGCTGCGCCTCGGCCAGCAGCGGCTTGAGCACGATGGCCACCGCCTCGCCGGCATCCCCGGGCGCCACCTGCTCGGCGCCCGGCTCGTTGTGAATGCCCAAGCCCAACTCGGGGCTACGTCGCTCGATCGGGTGCCCCGGCAGGGTGCAGCTGGACAAGGCCATGCCCAGCGAGATCAGCTGGCCGGCGAAATGCTCGGCGCGCTTGGCTAGCTCATCCAGCGCTAGGCCCTGCTCGGCGAGATGGCCGACATACTTGTGCATCAGCACCGTGCCGGCAATGCCGCGCGGCTGGCTTGCATCGGCCAGCGCGATGTCGTCGGCGACGATCACCATGCGTACGTCGATGCCTTCGCGTCGCGCCTGCTCGGCAGCCAGACCGAAATTGAGTCGGTCGCCGGTGTAATTTTTCACGACCAGCAAGCAGCCGGACTTACCGCCGCAGTGCCGCAGGCCGGCCAGTACCGCGGCGACGCTGGGGGAGGCGAACACTTCACCCGAGACCGCGGCGGTGAGCATGCCGCGCCCCACAAAACCCGCATGCGACGGTTCATGCCCAGCACCGCCGCCAGACAGCACGGCAACCCGTTCACCGCGCCAGTCGGCGCGCGCCAGAATGCGCACCCCGGAACTCGGCTCAGCGACGATCAGCGGCTGCGACTGCGCCAGCGATCCCAATACTTGATCGACGACCCGGCCAGGTTCGTTGAAGAAAAAATCCATGACATGCCTCCGAAGGTGAGTGGTACGTGGGAACCCATGCTAGCCAGACCGACGTTAGCAAGTCAGATTGATCGTCAACGCGGACTTGAGACCTGGCGGTTGGCTGCACGCACCGCCTCGACAAAGCCGCCGAACGGAATATCGGTAATCCCCACCAAACCGATATGGCTGTTCTCGCCATCGAGCAATCGGCCGGTCACCGGCTGATCGACGTATTCGAACCAGTGCGCGCCGACGATGTGGGTGTCGGCCGCTGCAGCAGCGACGAACTTCGCATAGGCCTCGCCACGCTGCTGTTCCGTATAAACCGACACCACGCCCTTGCCGAACGGGCCGCGATCGGCGGAGCCGAAATGGAACTCGCTGATCAAAACCGGCTTGTCGAGCTGGTGCATCGCGGCCGCGTCGAAGCCATGCTGCGGCAGATCGGCATAGACGTTGAAGCTCACCACGTCGCAATACTGCGCGCAGGCAGCCACTGCTTCGGGCGTATTGACCGCGAAGCGGCCGCCGAGAAACAGATGGTGCGTGTCGTGCCGATGGATGGCCTCGGCCACGGTCCGGAAATAGGTGTCGGCGTAGCGGCGAAGCCAGGCGCTGTAATCGGCGGCAATCGCCGGGTGCGACTCGTTTGGCACAGGAGCGGCGAACGCCGTGACGTTCAGCGCATCCCACGAACCCAGCGCCATGCCCCAGGCGCTGGCCAGCGTTTCGGGCTCCACGTATTTCTTCCGCAGCATCGCGATGAACGCCTGCTTGGCGGGGCTCTTGGCATCGCCGCGCAGGGTGCCCAGCGCCAGCCCCCAGCGACCCTGCGGACCGACGCCGGCCCAGGCCAGTTCGTTGTCGGCGAAATAGCCGAGCAGCCAGGGATCGTCGTGCACGTCGCGGCTGGCATTCGCCACCGCGCGCTCGGTCGCCTGCACGAAACGTGGATCGAACGGATCGGGCATGCGGCCCCAGTAGTCGTAGCCGGCGGATACGTTGGCGTAGTCGCCGGCGATATTGATCGGGCGCGTGTACGGCACACGATGCGCGCGGCCGAGCGACGCATCGCTCCAGTTGCCAACGGTATTGAAGCCCCAGTCGCGCAGTCGATTCAACGTGCGTGTACGCCAAGCGTCCATCCACGGGTCACCATCGACCCGGTAAAGATTGGCCGCGTAAAAATCGAACCAGCGTCCATGGTTGTAGCCGATGCCCTGGCTGGCGCCCTGATCCGGCTGGCGGCTGTCGCCACTGCCGTAGAACGGCGACCATGCGCCGCTGGTCGGCGGCAGATCCTTAAACATGAACTCACGGCCCTCGACATAGCTGCGGCCGCCGTCGGCCACCACGGCGTTGACGCCGAGCGAGAAAAACGCGTGCCCGTCCGGCGTCACCAGCTGCCAGCAGCCGTTGGCCTTCTGCGCATGGAACCAGCCGGTGGCAGTGAGATTATGGACGTCCAGACGTCCGCCGTAGTTATCCATACCAGCGAGCTTGTCCGGCGCCTTGGCCAGCGCCGATTGCTCGGCCGCATGGGCGGCGCGCAGTGCCGCGTCGTCGGTGATTTTTTCCGGCCACTGAGCGCGAGTGAACTGCCCGTAGCGGTCGACGATGCCGGCGTAGGTATCGTGCAGCGTTGCCTCGCCCGCTGCGGTGTCGACACGACCTAGCAGCAGCGTCTGCGCCGCCTGCGGTGTCGGCATGCTTAGCCGGATCGCGCCGACTTGGCGCAGATCGACCGCGCCCTGCACCGTCGTGGCCAGCAGGGTCAGCTGCCCGCGGTCGTCGAACGGCATGGGCGGCGGCGCCTGCATGCCTTCGCCGCGCGGCGACTCGGCATGCAGCGGCAGCACCACCGTCTGCGCGGGGCCGGCCGGCAGGCCGACCGTCGCGTGCAGATGCTGCGCCCCTGCCCCGCTGTCGATATCGAGATTGAGCGTGACCGCCCACGGCATCGCGTTCTGCACGCGCAGACGCAGCTCGCCCTTGCCCGTCCATTCCCACGTCTTGCCATCGCCGGGCGCGATCGTTATCTGCGGTTGAGCCGATGGCTGAAAGGCGTAACGCTGCTGCATCACGCCATCGCTCGCATGCTCGGCGCTGCCCGTGCGCTGCACCTGCGCGAGCGTTACGTGTGCGGCAGGCGAGGCCGATGCCAGATCGATCGTCGCCGCTTCCGTCGCATGGCAGGCGTTCAGTCCCAGCAAGCACAGCGGCCAGAGCAGTGCGTAACGTTTCATGGGCGGGCGGCTCGATCGATAGTTGCCCAAGTATGCCGCCGACAGCTGAAGCGCAGCCCGCCAGCTCGGACCATTCGATGCGGCGAAACGGTGCGCGCTAGCGCAGCCGCGAGACCCGGCGCCAGCCGTAATACGCCGGCACGCCGAGCGCGATGATCAGCAGGCTCATGCCGGCGTCGCCCGGCGTACGGATCGCCGTGGCCACGATCACGCTGAACACGGTGATCACAAACACCAGCGGCAGCAGCGGATAGAGCGGCACCCGATACGGCGACGGCTGATCGGCGAAATGCCGGCGATACCAGAACAGCGTGCCGATGCCGAACACGTGCGCCAGCCACTCGCCCACGGTGGTGTAGTCGAGCAGCTGGTTGAAGCTGCCGGAGACGGTCAGCACGATCGCCCACGAACCCAGCGCGGCGAGCGCGATTTGCGGCGCGCGCGTGCGCGGATCGATGCGCCCGGCCGCCCGAAAAAACATGCCGTCGGCGCCCATCGTCTGCAGCACCCGCGCGCCACCGGCGATGGCGATATTGCAGTAGCCGAACGCCGAACAGGCGATGCCGATGGCGATCACCGTGGCGCCGCTTTCGCCAAACAGCCGACGCATCAAGTCCGCCGCCGGCGCGTGGCTGGCGGCCAGTCCGGCGTGGCCAAGGCCCGCCAAATAAGCGAAGTTGACCAGCACGTAGCAGATCACCACGCCGGCCATGCCCATGCCGAGCGCGCGCGGCAGCGTGCGCTGCGGGTTGCGCACTTCGCCGGCCAAATCGTTGAGGTAGTGAAACCCACCGTAAGTAAACAACACCGGCAGCAGCGCACCGACAAAGGCCCACGACGACACCGGGTGCGACGTGTCCACCGCCAGCGCCGTGCCCAGATGTCCACGCGCCAGCACCAGGCCGACCGCCACCAGCAGCGCGATCGCGGCGATCTTCAGCACGGTAAAAACGTTCTGCACCCAGGCGCCGGCTCGAATACCGAACAGATTGATGCCCACGATAAAGACAATGCCGCCGGCCGCTACCGGCTTTACCCACAGTTCGGACAAACCTGTCGCCGTACAGAAGTAATCGGCGAAGATCGTCGCCACCGCGGCGACGCTGCCGGGATAGTTGATCAGCGCCATGGTCCAGCCGAACAGAAACGCCGGCAGCTGGCCGAAGGCCTCGCGCAGATAAACGTACGTACCGCCCGCCTGCGGCCGCCGCGCGCCCAGCTCGGCATAGCAGAGCACCCCGGCCAGGGTGAGCAGGCCACCGATCACCCACAGGCTCAGTACCTGCAGACCGGACGACGTTTGCTGGGCGATGGTGGCGGGATTGCGGAAAATGCCCGCCCCGATCACGCCACCGATCACGATCATCGCGGCGTCCCAGGTCGTCAGGCGCCGCACATAGGCATTGGCAGGTTCAATCGACATGAGCGCTACCTTGCCATTGTGCGCGGTGTTTCAGCTAGTCCCGTGTGGCAGGGTCATCGTCGTCACCGTTCGGGCTCGAACAAACCGGCGAGTGGGCGGGCGCGTCAGTACCATGGTGGAAAGTATGGCTCGCACGCTTGACCATCCGGCGCGTGGGCGCATAGTTAGCTTTTGGCGAGCCATCGAGAAACATCGGCGCGCCGGCAACGGCACAGGCCCATCGCATGATTCCGCTCGGCACGTTACACCGATTAGGCCGCCGCATCGGCTGCACGATGCTCGCCTCCACCACGGCTGCGCTCCTGCTCCTGTGCGCCATGATGTCGCCAGCGCATGCTCTGGGCCGCACGCAGCCACCCTGGCATATCGAAAGTTTCTGCCATCGAGGTGCGCCATCAGCGCATCGATGCCTGGTACGCGCGCGCCAGGGCATTCTTGTTTTCCAACTGGCCGAGCTCGCTTCGGCGCCCAGCGTCAGCTGGAGCAACGGCGTGGCGGTGCTGGCGTCAGGTACGGACAAAGCGTCTCGGCAACTGCGCTTCTTTGTACCGCCGCAAAAGCTCAGCGTGCCCTTCACGCAAGTTCGAGCTTATGACATCGCGCAGCAGCGGGTCGCTTTGTACAGCGACGGCCAGCTGCGCGTTCGCGCGATGTTTGCCGGCGACACGGATACCAACCGTCGCGATCTGGCCGTGCTGCCCCTGCCCTCCAACATCGTCGCGGACACGCTGCAGGTGAGTTTTGAAGGACTCACCCTGCATGCGTCCTGGCGCGATCGCGACGGCCGCTCACAGCAGCGAACGCTGCCGGCCAGGAACTGACACGAAAGTCGTCCGCCTCACCCCTGCACACGAAATACGCGCAGTCGCACGGTCTAGAATCGTGTCCCGTGTTTCATCGGCCATACGCCAGCGCGCATGATCGCCCCACCCCGAAAAATTCTGCATATCGACATGGATGCGTTCTACGCGTCGGTCGAGCAGCGCGACGATCCCTCGCTGCGCGGCAAGCCGGTGGCGGTGGCCTGGCGCGGCGCGCGCTCGGTGGTCTGTGCAGCGAGCTACGAGGCTCGGGTGTTCGGCATCCGCTCGGCGATGCCTGCGCTGCGCGCGGAGCGGCTGTGCCCGCAGGTCGTCTTCGTGCCGCCGGACTTCGCGCGCTACAAGGCGGTGTCGCGCCAGATCCGCGAGATCTTTGCGCGGCACACCGAACTGATCGAGCCGCTGTCGCTGGACGAGGCCTATCTCGACGTCACCACGACACTGACCGGCCTGCCATCGGCTACGGCGACGGCCGAGGCAATCCGCGCCGCGATACGCGAAGAAACCCAGCTGACCGCATCGGCCGGCGTGGCACCGAACAAGTTTCTCGCCAAGATCGCATCGGACTGGCACAAGCCCGACGGGCTATGCGTGATTCGGCCGCACCAGATCGATGCGTTTCTCATGCCGCTGCCGGTCGGCCGTCTGCCTGGCGTGGGCAAGGTGATGGAAGCGAAGCTCGCCGTGCTCGGTGTCGCCACGGTGGGCGAGCTGCGCGCATTCGACCTGCCTGAACTGGAGCAGCGCTTCGGCCGATGGGGCCGGCGCCTTTACGAGCTGGCGCGCGGCATCGACGATCACGCCGTGCAGCCGGAGCGGGCGAGTCTGCAGATTTCCGCCGAGGACACCTTCGAACAAGACCTCACCTTGGACGAACTCGAACCGCATATCCGCCGGCTTGCCGAAAAAACCTGGGCCGGCTACCTGCGCAACAACGCGGGGTCGGCGCAGGCCCGTGTGGCGCGCACTGTCGTGCTGAAGCTGAAGACGTCCGACTTCCGCACGCTGACGCGCAGCCTCACGCCCGTACAGCACCCGCAGTCGGCAACGGAGCTCGGCGACATCGCCTGCGCACTGCGCGCTCGCGTCGAGCGCCCGGAAGATGCGCTTTATCGACTCGTCGGCGTCGGCCTGGCCGGCTTCGTGGAGCGGGACAGTTATCAGGCGCAAACGGATCTTTTCGACCACCCTGGTTGACGGCCGGCCCGATCACTCGGCGTCGGGCAACGGGCTGTCGGACAGCAGGTAATCGAACGCGTAATGATGCCGGCCATCGACGATCTTGATCGCCAGCGTACCGGACAGGCCGGACAACTCGTCGGTCGCCGAATCGGGTACCACGGTAACACTCAACGACTGCGTACCCTGCGCCATGGTGCCGCTGTGCTGTAAGGCGAACGAGCCCCGGCGGCCGTGCAGCGTGCCGGTGACGCGCTCCATCGCCACATACCCTGCCGAGCCTTCGACCGCGGTGCGTACCGCCAGCATCTGGCCGTTGCTCGTCGCCTCGAGGTCGCCGCTGAATATCTTGTCCAGCGCCATGCGGGCGATGCTGGCGTCGCCGACGTTTTTCTCCGGCGTCTGGGGAGTCATCTTCACTTCGAAGGTGCCGCTAGCGAGCTTCGTCATCGTCGTTCCCGATACGTTTTGTCGCTGAAGTCTAACGCCGATAGCGCTTGAGCACTGGTTAGCTGCGGGATAAGCCATCACAGCGCTGGCTAGCGGCGAGCCGGACTTTTTAATCTCATTAAATGTCGGCTCCTGAACAGCGCACGATATATAGCTTGCAATTAAATAGCGCGCTATGTATATTGCGAGCCCATGAAGCCAAAGACTATGCCCACACCATCCACCAAGTCGATGCTGCAGCTCGATCAGCAGCTGTGCTTTGCGCTGTATTCGGCGAGCCTCGCCATGAACAAGGTGTACCGCACGCTGCTGGCCAAGCTCCGACTCACCTACCCGCAGTACTTGGTGATGCTGGTGCTGTGGGAGCGCGATGCGCTGACCGTGTCGGAGATCGGCGAACGCCTCTACCTCGATTCCGCCACGCTGACACCGCTGCTCAAACGGCTGGAAGCAGCGGGGCTATTGGACCGCGCGCGTTCGGCCGAGGACGAACGTCAGGTGATCATCTCGCTGACGGCGGAGGGCCGCGCGCTGAAAAGGCAGGCGGGCAGTGTGCCTTCAGAAGTGTTTTGCGCCACCGGCTGTGAGGTGGACGAACTGCTGGCTCTCAAAACGCAGCTGAACGGCTTGCGCGAACGGCTGGCCAACAACAGCTGAGCGCACGCTGCACGAACTTTAAACAGCCAGAAATGCACAACGAACCGAAGACGCTCAAGCACATCGACCGGTTTTCCATCCCATGTTCCACTGACTCACCCACCCCCAAAAGGAGACGCCCCATGTCTATCGAAAAAGTTGCCTACCGCGCTCATGCCAAGGCCCAAGGTGGCCGCGACGGTCGCGCCGTGTCGTCCGACAAGGTGCTGGACGTCAAGCTGACCACACCGAAAGAACTCGGCGGCGCCGGCGGCGACGGCACCAACCCGGAGCAGCTGTTTGCCGCGGGCTATTCCGCCTGCTTCCTCGGCGCGCTGAAGTACGTGGCCGGCCAGCAGAAAATCGCCCTGCCCGCCGACACCACGGTCGAAGGCGATGTCGGTATCGGCCCGATCCCGACCGGCTTCGGCATCGAAGTGGCTTTGAAGATCACCATCCCGGGCCTCGACCATGCCCAGGCCGAAGCGCTGGTGGAGAAGGCGCATGTTGTATGCCCTTACTCGAACGCCACGCGCGGCAATATCGACGTCACGCTGACGGTTGCCTAAGCGAGCAGTGAGTCATGCCGATGTGCTCCGTGCACGTCGGTGGCTCTCAAAACACCATGCCGGCCGCACTCGATGCGAGCCGGCATTTTTTGTTCCGTATATGCGCGAAAACAACCTCGAAACGGCTAAGGTGAGCACAGCCACGGAGCCTGCCATGACGACTGAATCCCAGCCCCTATCCATCGCCGTATTGCTCGGCACAGTACGCCACGAACGCATGGGCATACGCGCCGCAAGCTTGGTCATGAGGTCGCTGGAAGAACGCGGCCACGAAGCGGTGCTGGTCGACCCCATGCGTCCGCCGCTGCCTCTGCTGGACCGCATGTACAAGGAGTACGACGCCGGCACGGCGCCTGAGGTCTTGGAGACCCTGGCGACGCTGTACCGCCGCGTCGACGGTTTTCTGATCGTCAGCGCCGAATACAACCACGGCATACCGCCAGCGATGAAGAATCTGCTGGATCACTTCCTCGAGGAATATTTCTGGCGGCCGTCCGGCATCGTCTGCTATTCGCAGGGCCAATTCGGCGGCGTTCGCGCAGCGATGGCGCTGAGAGCGACGTTGGCAGAACTGGGCATGCCCAGCGTGCCTAGCCTTTGCCCGATTCCGCATATCGGCAAAACGCTGGATGAGGGCGGCAAACCGACTGATCCGCACACGCAGAAATCGCTCGATCGTTTCCTAGAGGAATTTTTCTGGTACGCGCGTGCGCTGAAGCGGGAGCGTGCGTTGGGTACCCCGTACTGACGAAGGCTGCACCCCGACAAACACCCATAAAAAAGCCCGGACGATAGGCGCGTCCGGGCTATGAGTGGCGAACTCTCGAACCCAGTTCGTCAGTCGTTGACTTCTTCGCAGCGGCGTTCGGTCGTGTAGTAAGCCTTTTTGTTCTGCGCGTTTTTCTGCACCTGATTGCCGACAACGCCGCCGGCCACAGCGCCACCGACGGTCGCCAGGGTCTTGCCCTTGCCACCGCCAACCTGATGTCCAAGCAGACCGCCCGCGACCGCACCGACGCCGGTGCCGATGAGACGATGGTTGTCCTGCGACTGAATATGTTTGACTCGCACGTTGTGACAGACTTGTCGCGCCTGCAACGACGTCGCCCCAAACATCCCAAGCGCCAGACCAGCTGTAAGAACTAGTGTCTTTTTCATCGCTAACTCTCCAATCACGTAGAAACTATTGATAGCCTGCACTGCGTGACGGGTGAGTCAAGCCCGGCGCTGCCCGCTTCAGCGCGGCTTGGACGAATGGGACATGAATTTCGGGTAGCCATATCTGTCAGCAGCAAAAACGACACTTAATGACCATTTCAACCCAACCTGCAGCAGCCCACACCACCAAGCCCCTCAAGAGTTGGTGTGTGTATCTGATCGAGTGCCGCAACGGCAGCTACTACGCGGGCATCACCAATCGGCTCGACGCACGCTACGCCGCCCATGTCGCCGGTCGCGGCGCACGCTATACACGCGCCAACCCACCGCTGCGACTGCTTGGATTTCGCAGTTTCCCTGATCGATCAAGCGCGTCGCGCGCAGAATGGCAGATCAAGCAACTGCCGCGGGAAAAGAAACTGCAATTTCTAGAAAGTTGAAGGTCGCCGGATGACGCCTCAGCTTGCGTATCTCGAATGAGGGGAACCTTAGCAGCGGTAGACGGCAAACGCTTCGCGCATCGCATCGGGAGTGGGACGCCCAGCGCAGAGTGAGCTCACCCGTCAGGGCTCCAGCTTGATTTTCTTTCCCGTATAAGCCGACATCATGCATGCGTAATCGACCATAGGCGGCAAGTCCATTGCTGCGCGGCGTTTGTCCAGATTCGCCATATCTTCAGTCGGTTGAAGTTTCATGCTTGAACCATCGGTATCCTGATCGAACTGACTTCCATAGCGCTGGGGCTTGCCCTGTGCGCGCAATACGCGATCAGTCAGTAAAGCCACATCGCTTCCACTGATCATCCCTTGATCATGAAGCGCCACCAGCTGAGGCAAAACCTGCGACTGCAGCACCGGGTCTAGATCAGCGTGTTGAATCAGCAGGAACGCGGCCTTGAACCCGTCGACGCCGACTTGCGAGGGCTTCGGAAATCCCTGCCGCTGGATGATCGGCTTGAATGCCGCCAGATTTTTAGCATCGACCGCCAACATTTTCTTGAGAGCATCCTGTGATTGAAAGCCCGACTTTGCGACAGCCTCTCGTGCAGCTTGATCGGGCTTCACCATAGCCAAAAGTTGCCGGCGTAACTGAGGATTAGTCGGCTTTCCAAAAGCCGCCGTAAGGCGTGCCGCCTGATTGTTCTCTGACCATTGCGGGTGAGCGCTTTCCCATGCGGACAAACCTGGACAACGCTGTTCAATTGGCGCGTGAACGGCGTCACTGGCGTGTGACGCGACGATAGAGGTAGCCAGTAAGACAGCACAAAAAATCGAACGACGTGCCACAGGAAAATTCCTATTTTTTCTTGGGCATGTACAAGTCGGTGATCGTGCCTTCGTAGATTTCCGCGGCCATGCCGACGGACTCGCTCAGCGTCGGGTGCGGGTGGATGGTGAGGCCGATATCGGCCGCTTCGCTACCCATCTCGATCGCCAGCGTCACTTCGGAAATCAGGTCGCCGGCGTGCTGGCCGACGATGCCGCCACCGACGATGCGATGAGTTTCCTCATCGAACAGCAGCTTCGTGAAGCCTTCGGTGCGATCGTTGCCGATGGCGCGACCGCTGGCGGCCCAGGGGAATTTCGCCACGCCGACCTTCAGGCCTTTTTCTTTCGCTTCGCGCTCGCTGACGCCGACCCAGGCGATTTCCGGATCGGTGTACGCCACCGACGGAATCACTCGCGCATCGAAATAGCTCTTGTGTCCGGCCACCGCTTCGGCGGCGACCTTGGCTTCATGCGTGGCTTTGTGCGCCAGCATCGGCTGGCCGACCAGATCGCCGATGGCGAAGATGTGCGGCACGTTCGTGCGCATCTGATGGTCGACCGTGATGAAACCGCGCTCGCTGACGCTGACGCCAGCCTTGTCGGCGCCGATCTTGCCGCCGTTGGGTGAGCGGCCGACGGATACCAGCACACGGTCGAACAGCGTCGTTTCCGGCACGCTGTCACCTTCGTAGCTGACCTCGATGCCTTTCTTGGTCGCCTTGGCCTCGACCACCTTGGTCTTGAGATGGATGCCCTTGAGGCGCTTGCCCATGCGCTGCGCCAGCGGTTTGATCAGGTCGGCGTCGGCGCCGGGGATCAGCTGATCCATGAACTCGACCACGGTCACTTCGCTACCTAGCGCTGAATACACGGTGGCCATTTCCAGGCCGATGATGCCGCCACCGACGACGAGCAGCTTCTTCGGCACGTCCTTCAGTTCGAGTGCACCGGTGGAATCGATGATGCGCTCGTCGTCCCACGGGAACGAGGGCAGCTTCACCGACTGCGAGCCGGCCGCAATGATGGCGTTTTCGAAGCGGATAAGCTTCTTGCCATCCTTCGTCTGGACTTCCAGTTCATTCGGCGAAATGAATGCGCCGGTGCCCTCGACCGTGCGCACTTTGCGCTGCTTGGCCATCGACGTGAGACCGCCGGTAAGCTTGCCCACCACCTTGGTCTTGAACTCGCGCAGCTTGTCGATCTCGATGGTCGGCTTGCCGAAGGTGATGCCGTGTACGGCCATCGCCTCGGCTTCGTCGATCACGGCAGCGGCGTGCAGCAGGGCCTTGGATGGAATGCAGCCCACGTTGAGGCAGACGCCGCCGAGCGTGGCATAGCGCTCGACCAACACGGTGTCGACGCCGAGATCGGCCGCGCGGAATGCGGCGGTATAGCCGCCCGGACCGGAGCCCAGCACGACGAGTTTGCATTCGATATCGGCCTTGCGACCGGATTCACCGGCGGCCTTCACTGCTGGCGCGGTCGGCTTGCTGCTGTCGGCGGCCGGCGAAGGCGCGGCTTGGGACGCTTCGGGCTTGCTTGGCTCCGCTTTCGGGGCAGACTGTTTGGGCGCGTCGGATGGTGCAGCTTCCGGAGCCACTGCAGCATCGGCCGCCGTCTCGACGATGGCAATCACGCTGCCTTCGGAAACCTCGTCGCCGACCTTGAGCTTGATCTCCTTGATCACGCCCGCGACGCTGGTCGGAATCTCCATGGTCGCCTTGTCCGATTCCAGCGTGACCAGGCTCTGTTCCTTGGTGACCGCGTCGCCGACCTGCACCAGAATTTCGATGACCGGCACGCTGCCGTTGCCGCCGATGTCGGGGACTTTGATTTCGATAGTGTTGGCCATGGGAGAGCATCCTTCTTTAGTCGCTCGCGGCACGAACGGCGCGTAGCTTGAGTATGGGTCTGGCACAGGCAGGAGGCGGTCGACCGACCGCTCTCACCCTGGCGCCTCCCCCGCCGGGAGAGGCGCCGAAACGTCAGAGCAGCAGGCGGCGAATATCACCCAGCTGAATAGCCAGGAAGGCCGCAAAACGCGCGGCCAGCGCGCCGTCGATGACGCGATGGTCGTAGCTCAGCGACAGCGGCAGCAGCAAACGCGGCGCGAATTCCTTGCCGTTCCAGACGGGCTTCATCGCGGCCTTGGAGACGCCGAGAATCGCCACTTCCGGCGCGTTGACGATCGGCGTAAAGCCGGTGCCACCGATGCCGCCCAGCGAACTGATTGAGAAACAGCCGCCCGACATTTCCGCCGGGCCGAGCTTCTTTTCGCGCGCCTTTTTCGAGATCTCGCCCAGTTCGCGCGCCAGGTCGAGCAGACCCTTCTTGTCGCAATCGCGAATCACCGGCACGACCAGGCCATCGGGCGTATCCACCGCGATGCCGATATGGAAATATTTTTTCAGAATGAGTTTTTCGCCGGACTCGTCCAGCGAGGCGTTGAACTGCGGAAACTGCTTCAGTGCCGCGACCACCGCTTTGATCTGAAAAACCAGCGGCGTGACTTTCAGATCCTTGTTCTCTTCGCCGAGCTTCTTGCGGAAGGCCTCCAGCTCGGTGATGTCGGCATCGTCATGCTGGGTGACGTGCGGAATCATCGCCCAGTTGCGCGCCAGGTTGGCGCCGGAAATCTTCTGGATGCGCGAGAGCGGCTTTTCTTCGATCTCGCCGAATTTGGAGAAGTCGATCTTCGGCCACGGCAACAGGTTGAGGCCGCCGACCGAGGCCGAGGCATTGCCGACGACGGGGCGAGCGCCCGACGCCAATGCATGCTTCACGTAATCGCTGACGTCCTCGCGCTGGATGCGGCCGCCGCGGCCGCTGCCCTTGACCTGGGCGATGTCCACGCCAAGCTCGCGGGCGAACGCGCGGATGGCGGGGCTCGCGTACGGCGCGTCGCCAGGCATCACGATGGTGGCATCGAGCGGCGGACGCGCGCTCGGGGCAGCGTCGCCCTCGGGCGCATTGCCCGGCAGCACGGCGCGGCCGCCGATGGGCGCGGGTTTTTCGGCAACCGGTGGGGTCTCTGCAACCTTTTCCGGCTCGGCTTTCGGTGCCTCGGCCTGAGCCGGCGCGGCGGCCTTGGCGAGCGCAGCGGCTGCCGAACCCGCGTCATCGGCTTCGATGATGGCGATAAGCGTGCCCTCGCCCACCTCGTCGCCCACTTTGACCTTCACTTCCTTCACTGTGCCGGCAAACGGCGCAGGGACTTCCATGGTGGCCTTGTCCGATTCCAGCGTGATCAGGCTTTGTTCTTTTTCGACGCGATCGCCGGCTTTGACCAGCACTTCAATGATCGGAACGTCGGACTGGCCGATATCGGGAACGCGGGCTTCTTTCAGATCAGCCATGGGGACTCCTGCTGTGGGGTGGCGTGCCGCCTGGGGATGGCGGTCGCGGGCAAGGCCGCCATCATAACGAACGCCTGCGCCATACGTCTGCCTTGACAGCACTATCGGAGCCTGAGGGCAGTCACCATGCGCGTGCGTATGCATGACCTTGAGCGCACGCAAAACCTCGATCGATGCCCTACGCTGAACTCACTCTCGCCACTACGCGCACGCTGCGCACCCGGCCAAGGAAGCCAAGCATGCTGACCATTCGCGACCTGTCGAAGACCTACGCCAACGGCGTGCGCGCGCTGCGCAGCGTGTCGCTGGAGATTCCGCACGGCATGTTCGGCCTGCTCGGCCCCAACGGCGCAGGCAAGTCGTCGCTGATGCGCACCATCGCCACGCTGCAGGATCCGGATGCCGGCAGCATCACGCTCGACGGCGTCGATCTGCTGGCCGACAAACAGGCCACCCGGCGCAAGCTCGGCTATCTGCCGCAGGAGTTCGGCGTATATCCGAAGGTATCGGCCGAGGCGATGCTCGATCACTTCGCCGTGCTGAAAGGCGTCACGGTAAAGACCGAACGGCGCGAACTGGTCGAGTCGCTGCTGCGTCAGGTCAATCTGTGGGACGTACGCAAGCGCAAGCTCGGCAGTTATTCCGGCGGTATGCGCCAGCGCTTCGGCATCGCCCAGGCGCTGATCGGCGACCCGCGACTGGTGATCGTCGACGAGCCCACGGCAGGGCTCGACCCGGAAGAGCGCAACCGCTTTCTCAATCTGCTGGCGGAAATCGGCGAACGCGTGGTGGTGATTCTTTCCACGCATATCGTGGAGGACGTGACCGACCTGTGCCCGCGCATGGCGATCATCGCGCAGGGCCAGGTACTGCTCAGCGGCGAGCCGCTGGAAGCGATCCGCTCGCTCGACGGTCGCGTCTGGCGCCGCAGCATCGACAAGGCCGAACTGGACGGCTATCGCGCGCGCATGAACATTCTGTCGACCCGACTTGCCGGCGGTCGCACCGTGCTGCATGTGCTGGCCGATTCACAGCCAGGCGAGGGTTTCGAGTCCGTGGCGCCCGATCTGGAAGACGTGTATTTCGGAAGGCTGCGCGCCCAGGGCGCCGTGGCGCAGGCGACTTGATGCTTTCGCTTTCTCGCGCCCTTATTCCGCACTCACTTATCTCACCGTCAACGACCGCACAGCGACAGGAACATTGATGTTCTTCGAAATCCTCCGATTCGAATGGCGCCAGCAGCTGAAGGCACCGCTGTTTTGGGTCGTTGCGCTGGTCTTCGGCGCACTGGCGTTTACCCTGGTCAGCACCGATGCCGTCGTCATCGGCGGCGCCAGCGGCAATGTGCTGCGCAATGCGCCTACGGTGATCGTGCGGCTATTGAGCGCGCTCACCGTACTGAGCATGTTTCTGGTGACGCTGTTCGTCGCCGGCGCAGCGCTGCGCGACTTTGACCTGCGCACCGCCGAGCTTTTTTTCAGCACGCCGATCAGCCGCGGCGCCTATCTCGGCGGGCGCTTCGCCGCGGGCTATCTGGCGTCGCTGGCAATCATGCTGGCCTGTGCGTTGGGCATCGCTGTCGGCGGTTTTATGCCGTGGATCGACACGGTAAGGCTCGGCCCCGCCAGCTGGCACGGCTATGCCTGGGCGTTCGGCGTGATGGTGATACCCGACATGCTGTTCATCGCCTCGTTGCTGTTTTTGTTGGCCACTACCACGCGCTCGCTGCTGGCGACCTATGTCGGCGTGATCGTCTACTTCGTGCTGCAAAGCGTGGTTGGCCAGCTGACCAAGGACGTCAACAATCACTTCGTCGCGGCGATGCTCGATCCGTTCGGCGCGCGCACCATGTCCTTGGTCACACGCTACTGGTCGGCATATCAGTCCAACCACGAATTACCGGCGCTGGAGGGCGTGCTGCTGTTCAACCGGCTGCTATGGAGTACCGTCAGCGTGGTGATGCTGGCAGCAGCCTTTGCGCTGTTTCGGCCGAATCGCGAAGGCATGCAGTTGCCCCGCCGCAAGAAGCGCGCGGAGCCGCCCATGCTGCGGCCGCTGTCTACCGCCGCGTCATTGACTTTGCCAGCCGTGCACCTCTCCGATGACGCGCGAACGCACTGGCTGCAGCTGCGCAAACTGTTCGTGTTCGACACGCTGGGCGTACTGCGCGGCGCGCCGTTCCTGATCATGCTGGTCCTTGGCGTGGCCAACGTGATGGGCGCCTTTCTGCTGTCCGGCCAGATCTACGGCACCTCGACCTATCCCGTCACGCATCAGGTGCTGGAGAACATTCGCGGCGGCTATCAGTGGTTGCTGTACATCATCATCACCTTCTACGCCGGCGAGCTGGTGTGGCGCGAGCGCAGCCAGCGCTCGGCCGAAGTCAGCGACGCCTTTCCGCTGCCTAACTGGATACCGCTGAGCGCCAAGCTCGGTGCGCTGACGACGGTCGTCGCGACGTTCCTGCTGGTCGGCGCGCTGGTCGGGGTTGTCTGGCAGCTAGGTCACGGCTATACGCATATCGAGCCAGGCCTCTATCTGGGCTCGGTGGCGCTGGATGCCATTCCTTTCCTGTTGCTGGCTGCGCTGGCGCTGTTTCTGCAGGTGATCTCGAACAACAAGTTTCTCGGTTATCTGCTGACCATCGTATGGCTGGTCGCGCAGATCGGCTTTGGCCTGCTGCACTGGGAACAGAATCTGTACAACTACGGCAGCGCGCCGGACACGCCATATTCGGATATGAACGGCTTCGGCCATTTCCTGAAAGCCGCACTGTGGTTCGACTTCTACTGGGCCAGCTGCGCCGTCGTACTGCTGGTGCTGGCCGCACTGTTCTGGGTGCGTGGCACCGCTGATGCCTGGCGCGACCGCCTGCGCGAAGCAAGTATGCGCCTGCGCGCGCCGGCTGCGTCTGCGCTGATTCTGGCCCTGCTTGCCTTTGTCGGCAGCGGTGCCTGGATCTACTACAACACCAACGTGCTCAACCACTACCAGAGCAGCGCCGACAAGCTGCAGCAGCACGCCGATTACGAAAAGAAATACGCGAAATACAAGGATCTACCGCAGCCGCGCATCACCGCGGTGAAGGCCGACGTGGACATCTATCCGAACGAACGCAGGCTGGCGTTTCGCGGCCAGTACACGCTCACGAACAAACACGCTGCACCGATCAGCGAACTGCATGTGAACTTTGCCGATCAGTTCACCGTCAAGTCGCTTCAGTTTGCGCCGCATGAAACGGTGAGCGAAGACAAGTCGCTTGGCTACACGATTTACCGGCTGAAAACGCCGTTGGCTCCGGGCGCCTCAATGACTTTCGACTTCGCACTCGAATACGCGCCCAGAGGTTTCACGAACAGCCCGGAAGGCCAGTTCCTTGCGTACAACGGGACCTTCTTCAACAACAGCGTCATCCCGCAGTTCGGTTACCAGAGCAGCGAGCAGATTACCGACCGCAACGATCGCCGCAAATACGGCCTGAGCGCTGAAGTGCCGCGCATGCCCAGGCTCGGCGACGAAAAAGCGCGTGCGAATACCTATCTCAGCAACGACGCGGACTGGATCAGCTTCGATACCACGGTATCGACCTCAGCCGATCAGATCGCCGTAGCGCCGGGCTATCTGCAAAAGGAGTGGACAGCGAACGGCCGGCACTATTTCCACTACACCATGAATCAGGACGCCAATACCAAAGACAGCGTGGATCAGCCGATGCTGCCGTTCTTCGCCTACCTCTCCGCGCGCTATGCGGTGAAACACGAGCTGTGGAAAGGCGTGGATATTTCGGTCTACTACAACCTCGCGCACGCCTGGAACGTCGACCGAATGATCCAGAGCGCCAAGGATGCGCTCGATTATTACGACGCCAACTACACGCCCTACCAGTTCCACCAGCTGCGCATTCTGGAGTTTCCCAACTACAGCAGTTTTGCGCAGTCGTTCGCCAACACCATTCCGTTCTCCGAATCGATCGGCTTCATCGCCGATCTGCGCGACACCCGCAAGATCGACTATGTCTACTACGTCACCGCGCACGAGGTTGCGCACCAGTGGTGGGCGCACCGGGTAATTGGCGCCAATATGCAGGGCTCGACCATGCTGAGCGAATCACTGGCGCAGTATTCGGCGCTGATGGTGATGAAGCAAAAGTATGGCGCCACCCAGATGCGAAAGTTTCTGAAGTACGAGCTGGACGCCTATCTGGCCGGCCGCGGCACCGAGAAGGTCGCCGAGGAGCCGCTGGCGAAAGTGGAGAACCAGCAGTACATACATTACCGTAAAGGTTCGCTGGTGTTCTATGCGCTGCAGGACTACGTCGGCGAAGCCGTGCTGAACAAAATGCTTAAGCAGTTTCTGATCGACAAGGGCTTTCAACAACCGCCCTACACCACCTCAAAGGAATTCATGGATGCGCTGGGCCGCGCCGTCGACCCGAAGTGGAAGCCGCTGCTGGACGACCTCTTCTGGAATATCACCCTGTTCGATAACCGCATCACCGACGCGACAGCGAAAAAACTGTCCGACGGCAAATACGAAGTAACGATGAAGGTTCACGCCGGCAAGGTCTATGTCGACGGTACCGGCAAGGAAACCGATGCGCCGCCGAACACGCCTATCGAAATCGGTGTGTTCGCAGCCCCGGCGCAGGCAGGTATGGACGGCCAGCCGCTCTACCTGCAGAAACGCACGCTGCCCAGTGGAGACAGCACGATCACGTTGACCGTGCCCGGCAAACCCTTCGACGCCGGCATCGATCCGTACAACGAACTGATCGACCGGGTGTCGGCTGACAACCGCAGGCCGGTCACCATCCAGCAGCCCTGATCCATCGAGTCTCCCGGATCACGGGAACGCGAGCGTCACGCCGGCCTTTTCGAGGTTCTCCTTGATCGCGCGCAACAGATCGGCTTTCACCGACCAGTTGTCCGCGGAGCGCGTCCAGCCGCGCACGATCAGGCTGACGGATTTATCGCCCAGCGCGCCGGTCCAGACGCCGGGCGCGGGATCCTTGAGAATGCGCGGGTCTTCGTCGAACAGCCGCTTGATCTCGGCCATCACGGCGCCGATATCGTCCTTGTAACCGATCGCAATCGGCAGCTCGAAGCGGCGCGTGCCGCGGCGGTTGAAGTTGAGGATCGCATCGCCGCCGACCTTGCCGTTGGGCACGATCGCTTCGCGGTTATCGGGCAGCACGATCAGCGTATGCATGAGGTTGATCGCCTCCACCGTGCCTTCGATGCTGCCCGCGGTAACGTAGTCGCCGACGCGAAACGGCCGGAACACGATCAGCAGCACGCCCCAGGCAAGATTGCTCAGCGAGCCCTGCAGCGCGAGCCCAATGGCCAAGCCAGCGGTGCCGAGCGCGGCAACCAGGGGCGCCGCCGACACGCCGGCAGTGATCAGCGCCATCACGATCAGCACGGCCACCAGCACGCCGTAGATAAGGTTGCGTAAAAAACCGCTCAGCGTCACGTCGACCTGGGCCCGATGCAGCGCGCGTTCGGACACGTTGGCAAGCCGCGCGGCTACCCAAATGCCGATCAGCAGCACCAGCAGCGCGAGCAGCAAATTCAGGCCCACGTGGATGACGCTTTCCGAAAGCTTCGCTCCCAGCAATCGGTCGAGAAAATCATGCATGGCATCGGCTCGCGTGAAAAAATCGGATTCAAGCTAGCAAACCAAGCATGAAAAATTTGCTGAATGCCTCAGTGGGTCGATCCCTCTTCCATCGACTCACGCACATGCCGCAGCGAGCGTACCTCCCAAATCGCCACCACCAGCAGTACGACGGTGGTTGCCACACCGAGCGCGGCAATCGGCCACCAAGCGAGCGTCAGCGCGAGCGCGGCCAGCAAGGCCAGACCGACGAGATGCGACAGCGGCAAGTTGGTGTGGTTGACCGTTTTCTTGAATAGCGCATTGCCGAGCAGATACAACGCCGGCCCGCCGACCAATACGGCGGACGTGATTACATCGGTGCGCTGCTGCGGATAACGCAGTGTCAGTTCATCCGCCACCGCGCACACGATGATGCCTGCCACGATCAGTAGATGCAGGTAGGTATAGGCCACGCGCGCGGTTCGACCGGGATCGTCCGACTGCCTGATCGCGCGACTGCCCCGCTCGGCGCCGAGATCGAAGTAGATCCACCACATGGCCACGCTGCCGATAAACGCGCTGATGAAGGCGAGCAGTGCAGTGGGTTGGCGCAGCGTTTCGGCAAAACTCGAGCCGGTTACCAGGACCGACTCGCCCAGTGCAATGATCACGAACTGGCTACAGCGCTCGGCCAGATGGCCGCCATCGACGTTCCAGTCGGCGGTGCTCGACCGCCCGAGGCCCGGAACGCGAAACGTCATGGCCGGACCGAGATACTCCAGCAGTAGCGCAGCCACCCAGCACGCCGCACGCGTTTGGCCGTCCAACCAGCCACCGATCAGCCAGAGAACGCCCGATGTCGCCAACCACACGGCGATGCGCTGAAAATTCCGTGTATTCGCCGGCGCCGCATCGCCAATAGCCCAAAGCATGAACAGCGTACGACCCACCTGCATAAAGACATAGGCGCCGGCGAACAGCATGCCACGCTCGCCGAATGCATCTGGAATAGCGATCGACAGCAGCAGACCCGCCAGCATCAGAGTCAGCAAGGCCACTCGAACCATCGACCGCTCCGGGTCGAGCCAGTTGGTTACCCAGCCGGTAAAAATCCAGACCCACCACACAGCCAGAAACAGCAGCAGCACCTGAAGCGCGCCGACCAAATTCAGCTGGTGCAGCAGGGTATGCGAGAGCTGGGTCACCGCGTAGACAAAGACCAGATCGAAAAACAGCTCGATATTGGTGACCTTGCTTTCCAGGTGCTCACCGCGCTGGCGCAGCAAGCTGACCTGCGGCGGCAGGCCGGCGCGCGCGAACCGGGAGTGGCCTGATGATGGGTACGGCACGTGTAAGACCCCCCGACTGTTCGCCGACTTGCTCGCGTTTATCGCACGATGCCGCAGAATTCACCACCGGGTTCTTGGGACGCAGATACGGCGCCCTACTCAGAGGCGACGATCTTCGATATCGCTGACCTTGCCGTCCACGATCGTCACCGTGGTGACGTGATCGTCGCGCCGGTATTGCCACTTTTCGCCAATGCCTTCGTCGGATAGAACGCGCACTCTGCCGCGCCTGCTCCGCCCGCCGTTGATGGAGTGACTGCTCCGCGAACTGCGGCTGCGTGATTTATGCGAAGGCTTGCCCAACAGCTCGGTCACGCGAACCTCGCTGTCGCCAGCGGTCAATACCTGGTTGCCGACGCGCAAGGTGCTGACGGCCTGAACGGTGGTACTCAGGGCAAGCGCTGCGCCACATGCGGAAAACACAACGATACGCGGAATACGCATGACATCTCCTTGTCTGCTTGAAGTCCTGAGTTTATTGCGAGCCTAGCGAGATCGTGGCGCTTCGATGTCAGGCTTGTGCCGCCAGCCTAGTAGGTCTAAGTATTCTTAATACGTCTGACTTTCCTCAATATTGGCGACTCGGCCACCGACAATCGTGATCGTCACCACGCGCCCGCTATCGCGCTTGTACTGCCAGCGTTCGCCGACTACGCGCCGTACTGATTCTGCAAGGGTTCCTTGTAGACCGGCGTACCCAGCAGGTCGATCACATGCGCAACCGGGTCGCCGGCAGTCAACACCTGCTGACCGATGCGCAAGGTGTCATTCGCATGGATGCCGAGGCTGATTGCCAATAGCGGTATCCACAGTAATCGACGCATGGTGCTCACTCCTGTATGTCATCGGCCGATCGACGGTCCTGCCTCGCTTCCCTAGTTGCGTGGCGAATGAGTCCGCGCTCACGTCGCAGCATATCCGAAAATGACTGCCTGTCCGAAGCCAGCACGGCTCATCAGAAACCTCTGTTCGACAACTCGTTTTCACGGCGATCATATCTGCATCGACCCTAACTACCCCCGCCCCTGGGAGGAATGCGCCGGCCAGTTGAAGCGATGCCGCCCTACCTGATGATCGAATCGCCACGAACACCTTTATAGGCATACGCCGGTCAACGTCTCCAGCGCGCCAAGCCGTCCACTGCGCGTTTCATCCGCCCACCGCTGCAAAGAGTTACGACGCCGTGCCGGCCAGGTTGTCCATATCCAGATGGATGCTGTTAAGTCGAGGCAGCTGTCTGCGCAGAGCGAGCGCCGACTCGGGTGGCAGTTCGGCAACCACCCTTTCAAAGGCATGCAGCAGACTGCTTTCGCCGTCCGACAGTTCGCGAATCCAGGCTACATCGCGATGCGAAGCCATACGGGTCAACGAGCCTGCAATATGACGTCGCATGGCCCCGCGCATCGTGCCGGATCGGCTGGGCTTGCCGCCGCTGGCGTGCAGCTGCGTCTGCAAGTCGCCGATCATGGCGGCCAGCGTCTGGGCGTTTTCGTCGAGGACCACCTTTAAGCCGGGTTCGCAAGACGATGCTGCGTGCCGATACAGCTGCAGCAGATCGATGCTGCGCTGGATCAAGGTGTTGTAGGTGCTCTGCGGCAACGTCGGGGATATCGAGGACATGGCCACCTCCTGAGGATGGGCTGTTATTCCTGCCCATATCCTCTGCCCGGGCGACTTAGCAACACATAAATCGGCTGTAATCGGCAGAACTCCGGTCAGGCTGCAGTCGGCTGCGTGCCGCAGGTGCTGCCTGAAAGCCGATTACTGCTTGGTCTGGATAAGGTCCAAAGGCTGACCGGTGCTGGTGCGCACGCCCTCCTGCAATTCGCTCAGCGCCTCAATCGACGGGCACAGCGACTGGATCTGCGGGCGCAGCGCCTGCATGCGCCGCAGCAGACGCGGCTGGATCTGCGTAGCAAGGCCGGCGGCCTGATCGCGCAGGGCCGACGCCGCCTGCAGATCGCCGTTCAACGCCGCATCGATAGCCTGCTGTCCCATGTCGCTGGCAATCAGCGGCATCAGGTCGCCGGCAATCTGGTTGGCGTATTGGTTGATGGCATCGCCGTTCCAGTCGTGCGTACTGCGGCTGGCGGCGATGCGCTGCTTGAGTTCTCTGGCGTGGTCGCTCAGTCGCTGATCCAACTCGGCTCGCGTGGCCGCACTCAGATGCATGCTACTGGCCTCGGCGCGTACCGCCTGCACCGCCATGTCCACGCCGTTTTGCGCGACAGCACGCACACGCGGTGCCAGCGCTCGCAGGTCCCGCTCGAACAAAGTCATGCGATCCTGATTTTCCGCATTGAGCCGCACCGTGACGCCATCGGTGCGCAGTAAGCCGCGTTGAATCTCGACCCGCGATGGCGCGGGCGTAGCGCGGTCGAAAACGACGCTGTCGGCATTTAGCGTGACGTCGTAGCTGCTGGTCGCATGGCAGGTGGTAGCGAGATCCTGCGCGCTGAGTGGTGCAGCGCTCAGCAGGAGCATGGACGCGGCAGCGAAACGTGGAAAATGCATGGGTGTTATTCATTGAGAAAGTGCGTCAGCGATACCCCGCGAGCGGCGAACCCCTGCTGAATGCGGCACGGGCCACATGCCTTCTCATCTGACCGGCATGTCGGCCCGCGCGGCGGCGCGACGGGTCGCCGACATCACGCGCCGGCCAGTGGCGTCTTCAGCTCCAGTCCCTGATCCAACTGATAGATGCCGCCGGCGGGGGAGGCATCGGGGCTGGCCGACATCAGCCGATTTTTATCGGACCACGGGATGATCTCGCGCGGACCGGGTATGTAGCTTTGCCATTTGCCGTAGGTATCTTGCGGTGGTGGAGTGCCGTTGACCGAGAGATTGAAATTGACCGGCACACGCGCCACCCAGTATGGGTCAGCCGCGTGCTTGCCGACGGACGGCGGATTGAACGTCCATTGGCGCAATGCCCTCAGCGTCGCCTGGGAAAGATCGTGGCGAAACAGATTCATGTCGCGTTCGCTGGCATACACGCCGAGATTGACCTGTTCGGTCGCGGCATCGATCACGTTGCCGTCCCGGCCGATCTTCAACAGCACATACACCGTACCCGTCACTCGCGACTGGATCTCGCGATCGGGATATCTCGGATTTTCGGCGGTTTTCTTGCTGACGGTTTCGCCGGGTGTCTCACCGCTCTGGCCGAAATGCGCACCTTCGATGTCGATGGAAGCGTGCTGATCGTCGACGCGTTTTGCCACCACGCGCAAACTCATTTCCGCGCGCGCTTCCACCGGAGCGCCATCGACGACGACCGGACTGAACTCCCAAGTCGGGATATTTTTCTGCAGCAGGTCGACCACCGGCGCCGGCAGCTTGTCCTGCTGATCGATGGCGAAGCTTTTGATCTTTCCCTCGGGAGTGACGTCGATCTGGCCTGTCACCAGCATGCTCGCCTGAGCCTGCTTGAGTACTTCACTTGGGCCGGCGGCCAGCGCCGCGCACGACAACAACAGTAACAACAGACCCGACAGCGACTTTTTCATAACGCCTCTCCTTGGTGATAGCCGACTTTAGCCTAAGAGCCTGTTGACGAGCTCCCAGCGCGAGGCAAGGGGAGATCGTGAACGGGCTCTAACGCCGCGTCCGAAACTGCGCGCGCACGGCGGGGTTACCAAGCTTCCAGGCCAGCCAGAGCGACGCGAGGCAGCCGATCGCCTTGAATGCCAGCGCCAGCTGATAGCCTCGCTGCAATCGCACCAGCATCTGCCCAGCAGCCGTGCCCTGCTGCTGGGCCTGCGCCAGGATGGCGGCGCTATTCGCAGCAAGGGCCTGCAGATCGCGCAGCTGCAGATATCCGGTGATCAGCAGCCAGATGGTCAGAAGCACTGCCGCCACGCGCATGCACGGCCTGGCCCAGGCCTGGCGCATGATGCAGCCGGCGCAGATCACGATAAGCGCGAACACAACCAGCAGATACGCCGCGTCCCACCCGAGCATGCCATGAAGCGCATCGAGCTCGGCGGGCTGCAGAGAGAGGTTATCGCGCAGCTGTTCCCACACATTCTGCATATGCCTGACGTACTGCAGAGAGCCGAACGCCGATACCAGCAGCAGCATCCACACCACCACGCGCCACAGCATCGGTCGACGCGCGCGTGCCGGCCGATCGGAAGGAGCGACGACAGCCATTACGGCGCGGCTTTGAGTGCGGCTAGATCGGTCAGCACCTGACCGGCGTTTTTCTCGGGATCGACGTCGACGTAGATCTTGGCGATCCGGCCCTGCGGGTCGATCAGGAACGTGGTGCGTTTGGCGTAATGCACGCCGTTGTCCGAGGTCAACACGCCATAAGCCGTTGCCACCGAATGATCGGAATCGGCCAGCAGGGGGAACGGTACGTGGTATTTCGCGGCGAATTCGGCGTGCGACTTCACATCGTCCAGGCTCACGCCGACCACGCTGGCACCGGCCTTACGAAGCTTGAGGACATCGTCGCGGAAAGTGCAGACTTCCGTTGTGCAGCCGCCGGTGAAATCCTTGGGGTAGAAATACATCACCAAGTAATGACCGTGGAAACCGCTCTGCGTGACCCACTTGCCGCTCTGATCCTCGAGACGGAAAGCGGGAGCTTTCTGCCCGACCTGCAGTCCGGCGACGCTATCGGCCGCAAGGGCCGGCGTGACGATACCAGCGATCGGCGCCAGACAAAGAATCCACGCCAACAAACGGGACAGACGACGCATAACCGAATCTCCAAACAGGAAGGTGTGCAAAAGCCAGCGGGAGAGTGTACGCGCTCAAAAGCGAAGGGCGCCATGCGGCGCCCTTCGTCGGATCATCCAATCCAGCTATATGCCAGTGATCAGCGCGGCGAAATGGTGAACTTGCCGGCCGAAATGCCCAGGTTCACGCCTTCACCCGTACCGGCCAGCGCCAGCGAGGTGGTGCCCTTGGTCAGGACCTGAGCATTGGCGCTCTTGACGAGACCGGCATCCGCACCAGCCTGTGCGTAATCTCCGAACACGTCCTTGATCCCGTTGACCGTGCTGATTTCGCCGGTGCCGTTGGTGATCTTGTACTTGCCGGCGGTCAGACCACCGCCGACGACGGCAATTTTCACGCTCGAGCGCTGACCGTTGTCGCAACGGATCGTACCGTTACCTTCAGCGTGCTTGTAGATCAGCGACCAGCCCGAGAGGTTGAAGCGCAGATGGCACTTCACCGTGGCCGTATCGGCACGGGCGCTGGAGGTTGGCAGAATGGTCATGCCGCCGGCAGCAAGGGCCAGTACGAGGGCGGCCGTTCCAAAAGTACGCTTGATCATCGTCATCTCCTTAATTTGATTGCATGAGGGTTTGGTGGAATATCGTGCCGATGCGATTTTGGAGCCTTCACAAAAGTGAAGCCGCGTCAGGGGAGTCAAGATTGTTCAGATGCGCGTGATGGCGATGTGCACGAACCTGCGATCATTCAGGTTCCTGACCGAGCGCGGCGATCCGGCGCTCCCGAGACGCCGAGTGGCGCGACGGCATGGCATTTCCAACCGGCTTGTTTCGCGGCAAAGTAATCCTGAGCGCCGACTTTCTGGCATCGTCGCGAGTAACAGGTGCGCCCATTTTTTCGCCAGTCTTCGCCCATCGTGACACAAGGAAACTTATGGTCAGGTATTCGCTGGTTGGCTACGACGGTTCCCAGGCATCGCGGCGCGCGCTGGATTTTGCGGTTGAGTTGGCGCGCGTGAGCGGCGGGCGCGTGCGCGTGGTGTCGGTGCTGCAGGTAGCCGAGGGCGGGGTGGATGCATGCACGCTGATGATGGCCGACTCCGGCGCCCGGCGTGTACAGGAGCTGCATGACGAACTGGCGCAAATCGTGCCGGATGCCGCGACCTTGCTCGACATCGAGCTGATTCATGGAAGCCCCGGCGACGTGCTGCTCGGCCAGATCGATCAGCACGGAGTCGACCACATCGTGATCGGCCATACCGAGCGAGGCGCGCTGGCGCGTTGGCTGATGGGTTCGGTGTCGGGCAACGTCTTGGCCCGCGCGCATGTGCCGGTCACCGTGGTTCGCTAAAGGTCGCACGCTGGAACATCACGGCACCGCACGTAGCGGAGCGCGCTCACCCTGTCGACGATAACGCGGTTGCCTGCACCTGCCGGCAGAACTCAGCGCGCAAGACAGGTGGGCGAGCGTTAATCCAATGCGCGGATCAGGCCGTATGCTGTCGCATCGACTTTCGAACGCGCGGCCTGCGAGCCTCAGACCTTGCCGCGGCAGCGTTTACGCATCACTGACGGGAAACGGCACGTTGAGCTATCACCCACTGCCCTGGACTCTGGAGAGTCTCGATTTGGACAACATCCAGGTCGCACGCATACGCCACAACGAGGATCTGTTTTTTCTGCTGTGCAGTTCTTCGTTCGTGGAAAGCGGTTCGGATCTGTACACGCAAAACCTGGTCGACCACTTTGCCGGCGATGAAGAATTGCAGCGCTGGCTCAGCGAGCACTGGGAACACGAAGAGCTGCAGCACGGCCGCGCGCTGACGGCCTATGTGCGCAAGGTCTGGCCGGAATTCGACTGGGACAAAGGCTTCGCCGCGTTCTGGAACGACTACGCCGCCGTGTGCACGTCGGAGCAGCTGGAATCCAACCGCGGGCTGGAACTGGCGGCGCGCTGCGTGGTGGAAACCGGCACCGCCAGCCTGTATCGCGCGCTGCACGACATCACCGACGAGCCGGTACTGAAGCAGCTGACCAACCACATCAAGAGCGATGAAGTGCGCCACTACAAGCACTTCTACCAGCACTACCGCGCCTACCGCGAACGCGAGGGCTTCGGGCGCTACAAGGTATTTCGCGCAATCCTTCGCCGGGTCAACGAGATCAAGAGCGAAGACAGCGACATCGCCCTGCGCCACGTCTTCAACCAGTGCTATCCGCAGCACCTGGGCGACGAAAAGGAGTTTCGTCGCATCAGCGATCGCGCGCAGGGGCTGCTGCGCCGGCACCTGCCGGCCGAGATGACGGTAAAGATGCTGCTCAAGCCGCTCGACCTGCCGGCCCGACTGCTATCGGCGCTGGAAAAACCGTTGGCGCGCATCACCGAGAAGCTCTTTCTGCACTGAGCGCCCCGGTCGGCGAGCGATAGGCGCCTGACGATATCAAGCGCCCGAGGCTGCCGGGCGCTGATCTTCTTCAACCTTCCGCTGCGCCTGCTGCACGGCCTTCAGCTGTGCCATGTCGATCGGCCGTATCTGTGAGATGACGCAGGGTATACGGGGAGACCGGGTGATGACGCGATCGAAGCCCACCTGGACCTGCCCCAGATTGGAGGTGAGCCCGATGCCGTTGGTCACCTGCAGATTGGCGCAGGCATCCAGATCGAGCAGATAAGCTTCCTTGAGCTTGGTGTAGACCACCAGCTGGGTATCGCTCAGCGGCTCCCAGGAATACAGCGGACTGAAGAAGCGAAAGCTTTTCACCGGCGCGCCAGCGGCGGCCGTATAGGCGGCCAAACGATCGCTGGTACGCTTGGCATAGGGCACGTTGGAGCAGGCAACGAGCAGGCCGGCGAGAACCGATGCCGCGATAAAAGACCGACTTTTCATGGCGAATCTCCGCTCTACGAGATGATGGGCGCTACCGACAACGCGCCAGCGGCTGACCGGCTGACGCCATGCGCGACATTCACGCTGTTGTAGTCCGCTCAGGCCCAGCGGCGCCTGAACCGAAGCCGATGACGCGGCTATTTTTTCTTGCCCTTGCCTACGCTGACCCACTTCGACGGATCGAACCCGCCGACCTCGTAGACCAGCGCCTCTTTCTTTTCGCCGTCGACCAGGGTCACGTTCATGGTGATTCTTTTCGCCTTTTGCAGCATGGCGATAAACGCCTTGTCGTCGCGGATCATCAGCGCCGGTTCGCCCGTGGTCGGCGCGAATGCCTTGATGCCGACCGATTTGCCGTCGACCGTAGTGGCAATGGTGCAGTTGGCGCGACAGACGAAGCCGTGGCCTTCGCCGTACAGAAACGCGTTCTGACCCCACTGTGTATGTCGGCGCAGCACCAGCCGCACCCGACCGTCGCCGGAGGGCTGGCTGCTGTCGATGGTGGCAGTGGACTGGGTACCGCCTTCCATCGGCGAGACCTGATAAAGCCACAGCGCTGCGAGTCGGTTCTTTTCGCTGAAGGTTTTGTAGCGAGCCTCGATCGCCGGCAGGCTCTGCGCCACTTCGGTGGCCGCTGGGGTATTCGGGTAATGGTCGAGAATGTCGTGGCCCATCGACACGACCATCTCGTCGTTCTTGATGCGCAGCAGCTCGCGATACGTGTTGAGCTTGTCCGCCGCCTCGGCGTTCACCGCCTGCTGCGCGTTGGCCGCTGCGGGCGCATTCGACTGGCCGCCCTGCGGCGAACAGGCGGCGAGCAGCCAGGCCGCGCCAAGCAAGGCCAGGGTGGAGCGATACGAAAAGGATTTCATCGGCAGGCATCCATCAACGACAGGAGCGTAGAGTGGAACCAGCCGGCGGCTTCATGCAACCGGGGCCACTCGGGCGGGTGTGATCGGCGCTTCGCCGAAGCGATCGCGCAGGGCCGCGCGGTAGCGTCGGCTGCAGGGAATTTTCGCGCCGTCGCGCAGTTGCAATCGGGCGTCGCCGGTGTCCAGCGGCTCGATCTCGGCCAGGTAGTCGAGATTGACGAAGTAGCTGCGGTGCACACGAACGAAACGCGTTCGGTCGAGCCGGTTCTCGATCGTCGCCATGGTGGCGCGCAGCGGGTAGTCGCGCCCACGCACGTGCAGGTTGACGTAATTGCCCGAAGCCTGCAGCCATTCGATCTCGCACGCGTTGACCAGAAATTCCTTGCCCAGCTTGCGCACCAGAAAGCGCTCCGGCCGCTCGATCGGCTCCACCGGTGGGCCCGCATCCGGCGCTGCCAGCAGCCGCGCCTCGCCCTGCAGCCGTAGCAGGGCCAGCCGATACAGCCAGACCGTAGCGATGATGCCGAAATAGCTGCGCACATCCTTGAGGTATTCGTACCCGAAGTTGCGCCACCAGGGACCGAAATCGTAGTGCGAACCGGCGTAGGCGTAGCAAAGCTTGCGCAGAGCGACCATACCGCCGACGTGGGCCAGACTGAACAGCACACTGGCCATCAGATGCAGCGGCAACGTCTGTCGCCATGCACTCACCCGCAGCGGCCAACGCCGCTCCACCGCGATCACGACGGGAACCAGCGCCAGCGACAGCAGCGAGCTGCTGCATTCCCAGCACCACGGCTGCCAGGCCGGCAGCGCAGGGTGGTCGATCTGCGCGGTCACCGAGTTGAACAGCATGCTCAGCACGTAGGACACCGCCCACAGGCCGATCTCGAACGGTCGGCGCCAGCGCAGGTAATCGTCCAGAGTAAAACGATGCCGGGAAATCATGCCGGGCATTCTACGGAGTGGATGACGCTTTGGGCCGGCCTTCGTCCCCGCCATCCACCGTTCGTCACTCAAACCTCGCCACCGGTCACTTTCGACGAGGCAAAAACCCGCGATGGCTTCACGCTGGTCACTTCTTGAACACCGGACCCTGCCATGAACCGCCGCCACGATATCGATGCTTTACGGGTGCTCGCCTTTGCGCTGCTGATTTTCTATCACCTCGGCATGCTGTACGTAGCGCCGCTGTCCGACTGGCGCGGCATGCCCCTGCACAGCGCGCATATGGCGCAGTGGCTGCAGTACCCGATGCTGTTCGTGAACCGCTGGCGGATGGAGCTACTTTTTCTGATTTCCGGCCTGGCCGTGCACTTTCTACGCGGCAGACTCAGCCTGCCTCGGCTGGCGTGGAAGCGCACCGTTCGCCTGCTGCTGCCGCTGGTGTTCGGCATGCTCGTGGTGATGCCGATCCAGCCATATGTGCAGGCGGTAACCGAAGGCACTGCCGTCGATGGCTTCGGCCCCTTTCTTTTGCATTACTGGACCGGCGGCCGTGCAGCCGGTCTGACCTGGGCGCACCTGTGGTACCTGCCCTACGTCTGGCTGTACACGATGCTGCTGTTGATCCTGCTGCCGGCGCTGGAATCGCGCCTTGGCAGGCGCCTTCACGCGAGTTGCCTGCGGCTGCGTGGCGCGAGCCTGCTGGTGCACCCGGTGCTGCCGCTGTTCGCGTACGGCGTGCTGCTGTCCTGGCGCTATCCGGAGACCCATGCGCTGGTCGGCGACTGGTATGCGATGGCGCTCTACGCCACCATGTTTTTCTACGGCTACCTGCTCGGCACCGACACCGCGCTGTGGACCGAACTGGCGCGGCTGCGGCGCTATTCGTCGACGCTGGCGCTGGGCTGTTTCGCGCTGTATCTGTTCCTCGACAAATTGGCCGGTCAGTACATCGATCAGAACATCCATAACTACGCGGTGCTCATCTTGCTCAAGCTGCTCCACGTCTGGCTGCGCTACAGCTACACCTGGATCGCGATCGCCGCCGTACTCGGCTGGGGCCACACGCTGCTCAACCGCCCATTCCGCTGGCTACCGTATGCGCGCGAGGCGGTGTATCCCTGGTACATCCTGCATCAGAGCCTGCTGCTGTTTTTCGCCTGGCAGGTGATGCCGCTGCATCTGGGGCCGCTGGCCGAACCGCTGCTGATTCTGCTGGGCACGGTGGCTGGCTGCGCGCTGCTGCACGAGTGCCTGATCCGGCGCACGCGCCGGCTCAGGCCGCTGTTCGGGCTCAATCCGCTGCCGGCACGCGAGCGGCCTGCTGTCAGCACCGTGCTGACAGCAGGCGTGAAATAAGGGCTTGGATGCGGCACCTTCTTTTTGCAGGAGCACGTTAGCCACCGATGCGGGCACTGACGATTTGCCGCGCTATGCCAGCCAGCGCGATGGCACGATACTGTCTGGCCTGACCAGGACATTCGATGCCAGCCCGCCCACTACGTTCGGATTCGCTGTTCCACCATCCCGCCTTCGTGGCGTTCTGGTTTGCGCGGATCGCCTCCGGCTTCGGCTTCCAGATGCTTTCGGTGGCGGTGGGCTGGCAGATCTATGCCATCACTGGCCGCGCGTTCGATCTGGGCCTGATCGGGCTGGTGCAGTTCATTCCCTCGGTGCTGCTGGCGCTGCCGGCCGGGCATATGGCCGATCAGTTCGACCGTCGCCGCATCGTGCTGATCGGCCAGATCGTGGAATGGGTGGCGATCGCCGCGCTGGCCGCGCTGACGCTTTCGCACAACATCCACGAAATCGGCATTCTCGCGCTGGTGCTGGTCATCGGCGTAGCCAAGGCGTTCGAGTTTCCGGCGCTGCAGTCGATGCTGCCGGCGCTGGTGCCGCCAGCGATTCTGTCGCGGGCGATGGCGATCAACAGCTCGGCCGGTCAGGCCGCCATGATCATGGGGCCGGCGCTGGGCGGCTTTCTGTATGTCGCCGGCCCGGGCGTGGTCTACGTGGTTTCCGCCATTCTGTATTTGGTCGCCGCCGTGATGATGAGCCGCCTGCGCTACGAGCAGGCGCCGCCGCGGCGCGAACCGGCCACGCTGAAAACGCTGTTCGCCGGCGTGCATTTCATCCGTGCGCGCAAGGACGTGCTGGGCGTGATTTCGCTGGACTTATTCGCGGTGCTGCTGGGCGGCGCCACGGCGCTGCTGCCGATTTTCGCCAAGGACATTCTGCACACCGGTCCCTGGGGCCTGGGCCTGTTGCGCGCATCGCCCGCGGTCGGCGCGCTGCTGATGTCGCTATGGCTGGCGAAGCACACCATGGAGCGCCGCGTGGGCGCGATCATGTTCGCCTGCGTGGCCGGCTTCGGCGTGGCAACGCTGGTGTTCGCGCTGTCGACGACGCTGTGGCTGTCGATGGCCGCGCTGTTTGCGCTGGGCGCATTCGACATGGTCAGCATGGTGATCCGCGGCGCGCTGGTGCAGCTCGATACGCCCGACGAGATGCGCGGGCGCGTCAGTGCGGTGAACGCGATCTTCATCAACACCTCGAACCAGCTGGGCGAATTCGAATCCGGCATGCTGGCGGCATGGATGGGCGCGGTGCATGCCACCGTGCTCGGCGGCGTCGGCACGCTGGTGGTGGTGGGGCTGTGGATGGTGATGTTTCCCACCTTACGTCGACGCCAGCGCTTGCAGACGGAAACGGTTGCCGCCGAGCAGCCTTCGAACGAGGCTTTATAGTGCCCCGACTACGCAAGCATGGGCGAAGCACAATCATCAAACCGCCACGCGCGAGTTCGCTACGCTGCAGCCCTTCCGACGCACGACGTCGCCCCTCCCTGTCGTAAAGCCACCGATGGAACCCATGCCATGATCGTTCTTCATCACCTCAACAACTCGCGCTCGCAGCGCATCCTGTGGCTGCTGGAAGAGCTTGGCGTGCCGTACGAAGTGAAGCGATACCAACGCGATGCGAAAACGATGTTGGCGCCGCCGGAGCTGCGGAAAATCCATCCGCTGGGCAAATCGCCGGTGATTACCGACGGCGACGTCACCCTGGCCGAATCCGGCGCGATCATCGAATACCTCGCCGAAACCTATGGCGACGGTCGTCTACTGCCGCCGGCCTGCACGTCGAACCGTTTGCGCTGCACCTACTGGCTGCATTACGCCGAAGGCTCGGCGATGCCGCCACTGCTGCTGAAGCTGATATTTCGTCGCGTGGAAACCACGCCGATGCCGTTCTTCGTGAAACCCATCGCCAAGGGCATCGCGCACAAGGTGCAGGACAGCTTTGTCGATCCACAGCTGAAGCTGCATCTGGAATATCTGGAGGGCGAACTGGGCAAGAGCGCCTGGTTTGCCGGCGACGCGTTCAGTGCCGCCGACATCCAGATGAGCTTTCCGCTGGAAGCATTTGCCGCGCGCGGCGGTCTCGATGCCCAGAGCACGCCACGGCTGTGGGCGTTCCTGCAGCGCATTCACGCCATGCCGGCCTATCAGCGCGCGCTGGAACGTGGCGGCGAATACAGCCTGGGCTGAAGGCTGAACGAAAGGTAGCGACGACGTTCGCCGTCTACGTCGTGCTCACGATTCGCTGGGCATTCTTTTCGTCCACACTTGGAGGAAAGCAGTCATGGGTAACCGAGATATTGAACGTCAGATTCGCGCCGCCGGTGAACGTGCTGGCGACCGCGTGCGCGGTTACGCCGACGACGCAGCCAGCGGCGCACAAAACCTTTTTGAGCGCGGCCGCAGCGTTACCGAGCGTGCGGTCGAGCGTTTCAGCAAGAAGGGCGACAGCTACAGCCGCCGCCTGACCAACGCCGCGGAAGATTTTGCCGACGAGGCCAACTACCACTACCGTCGTCTGCGTCGTCAGGTGAACCGCCATCCAGGCGCCACCGTGGCGATCGTGGCCGGAACGATTGGCGCCTTCATCCTGCTTCGCCGCGCGTTCCGCAGCGACGAGGATTGATCAGCGGCACGGCATTTCGGCCGTGTGACTACTGCCGGAATGGACGCCAAAAAAAAAACCGCCGTCATGGCGGTTTTTTTTGCTCGTTCGAAGCCCCCGTAACGGTCAAACCGTCTGCGGGTTGGGCTTGTCCTGATCAAGCTTGTACTCCTTGATCGCGCGGCTGACGTCCTTGGCGTTGACCTTGCCATCTTTGGCCAGTGCCGCCAGCGCCGCGTGTGCGATCCAGTACCGATCGACCTCGAAGAAGCTGCGCAGGTTGGCGCGCGTATCCGAACGGCCATAGCCGTCCGTACCGAGAACCGTGTAGCGCATGCCGTCCGGCATGAAGGCACGCACCTGATCGGCGAACTCGCGCACGTAGTCGGTGGCGGCGATCGCCGGCCCCTGACGACCCTCGAGCAGGCCGGTGATGTACGGCACGCGCTGCGTCGCTTCCGGATGCAGGCGGTTCCAGCGCTCGGCGTCGAAACCGTCACGGCGCACTTCGATGAAGCTGGGCACCGACCAGATATCCGACTTGACGCCGAAGTCCTTCTCCAGCAGTTCGGCCGCGGCAATCACCTCGCGCAGAATCGTGCCCGAGCCGAGCAGTTGCACGCGCGGCTCGCCCTTCTTCGGCTTGCCGCCGTCCTTGAACAGGTACATGCCCTTGATGATGCCTTCCTCGCTGCCTTCGGGCAGGTCGGGATGGCTGTAGTTCTCGTTCATCACGGTGATGTAGTAATAGATGTCTTCCTGCTCCTGCATCATCCGGCGCGTGCCGTCCTGCAGGATCACCGCGACCTCGTAAGAGAACGTGGGGTCGTACGACTTCACATTGGGGATCGCGCCGGACATCAGGTGCGAGTGGCCGTCCTCGTGCTGCAAGCCCTCGCCGTTGAGCGTGGTACGGCCAGCCGTACCACCGATCAGGAAGCCGCGCGAACGCATGTCGCCCGCCGCCCAGCACAGGTCGCCGATGCGCTGGAAGCCGAACATCGAGTAGTAGATGAAGAACGGCAGCATCGGCTGATCGCTGATCGAGTAGCTGGTGGCCGCGGCCATCCACGACGCCATGCCGCCGGCCTCGCTGATGCCCTGCTGCAGCACCTGGCCTTTCTGGTCTTCGCGGTAGTACAGCAGCTGATCGGAATCCTGCGGGCGATACTTCTGGCCGAACGGTGCGTAGATGCCGATCTGCCGGAACATACCTTCCATGCCGAACGTGCGCGCCTCGTCGGCGACGATCGGCACCACGCGCTGGCCGAGCTGCTTGTCGCGCAGCAGCAGGTTGATGCCGCGGACGAGAGCCATGGTGGTGGAGATTTCGCGCTCGCCGGTGCCCTTGGTGATCTGCTCGAAAGCGGCCAGCTCGGGCGTCTTCAGTTTCACGTCGGTCTTGCGCCGACGCTGCGGCAGCGAGCCGCCCAGAGCCTTGCGACGCTCCAGCATGTACTGCACTTCCGGCGAGTCCTTGCCCGGGTGGTAGTACGGCACGTCCTTGAGCTGCTCGTCGGTGATCGGAATCTGGAAGCGGTCGCGGAAGTGGCGCACCGCCTCCTCGTCCAGCTTCTTCTGCTGATGGGTGGGGTTCTGCGACTCGCCGGCCGCGCCCATGCCGTAACCCTTGACCGTCTTGGCCAGAATGACAGTGGGCATGCCCTTGGTGTTGGACGCCGCGTGGTACGCCGCGTACACCTTGTGCGGATCGTGGCCACCGCGATTCAAGCGCCAGATGTCGTCATCGCTGAGGCTGGCGACCATCTCGCGCGTTTCGGGATACTTGTTGAAGAAGTGCTCGCGCGTATACGCGCCACCGAACGCCTTGCAGGCCTGGTATTCGCCGTCGACGGTTTCCATCATCAGCTTGCGCAGCACGCCCTTGCTGTCGCGCGCGAGAAGGGGATCCCAGTAGCTGCCCCAGACCAGTTTGATCGCGTTCCAGCCGGCGCCGCGGAACACGCCTTCGAGTTCCTGGATGATCTTGCCGTTGCCGCGCACCGGACCGTCGAGGCGCTGCAGGTTGCAGTTGATCACGAAGATCAGATTGTCCAGACCCTCGCGACCGGCCAGCGAAATCGCACCGAGCGACTCCGGCTCGTCGGTTTCGCCATCGCCGAGGAAGCACCAGATCTTGCGGTCGCTGGGCGGCACCAGACCGCGATGCTCCAGGTACTTGAAGAACTGCGCCTGATAGATCGCCTGGATCGGACCCAGGCCCATCGACACCGTCGGCACCTGCCAGTAATCCGGCATCAGCCACGGGTGCGGATACGACGACAGCGCGCGGCCCTTGCCGGCGACTTCCATGCGGAACAGATCGAGCTGATCCTCGGCCAGGCGACCTTCGAGAAACGAGCGCGCGTAGATGCCCGGGCTGGAATGGCCCTGATGGAACACCAGATCGCCCGGATGATCGGCCGACGGCGCGCGCCAGAAATGATTGAAGCCGACGTCATACAGCGTGGCGCTGGAGGCGAAGCTGGCGATATGGCCGCCCAGCTCGCCGGGCTTGCGGTTGGCGCGCACTACCATCGCCATCGCGTTCCAGCGGATCAGCGTACGGATGCGCCATTCCATCGCGGCGTCGCCGGTCATCTTCGCCTCGTGACCCGGCGCGATGGTATTGACGTATTCGGTGGTCGGATCGAACGGCAGATAGCCGCCCGAACGACGCGTGTTGTCGACCATGCGCTCGAGCAGAAAGTGCGCGCGCTCGGTGCCGTCGTGCTGAATCACGGCGTCGAGCGAATCCATCCACTCGCGGGTTTCGGTGGGATCGATATCCTGATTGAGGATGTCGTCGAGCTGATCCATGGGGGATTCTCCGCGGCGCTATGGCGGCGCCAGGCCTGAAGGGGGATGCCCGACGCGGGGATCGTCGGGACGAAGTGCCCATTCTAGCCGCTGGCAGCGGGAGCCGCCAATTCGATCATCCATGCGTTGGCGCATGGTGATGCGGCATTTACGCCGGATATCTCGACCTAACGAGATCCGGCGTCGCCATCATTCCACCTGGCGATTGCTCGCCCGAATCTGCGCTTCGACGCACGCGACCGCGCTCATGTTGACGATGCGACGCACGGTCGACTGCGGCATCAGGATGTGCGCCGGCTTGGCCACGCCCATCAGGATCGGACCGATCACCACGCCGTCGCTGAGCATGCGCGTCATGTTGTACGCGATGTTGGCGGCGTCGAGGTTCGGGAACACGAAGACGTTCGCCTTGCCCTCCAGCCGCGAGTTCGGAAACAGCTTGTCCCGCAGTTCGGGCGTCAGCGCCACGTCGGCCTGCATTTCGCCTTCCACTTCCAGCCGCGGCGCCTTGGCACGGATCAGTTCGAGCGCCTTGCGCATCTTGGTCGCGCCACAGCTGTCGCGGCTGCCGAAGTTGCCGGCGGACAGCAGCGCGATCTTCGGCGTGATGCCGAACAGCTTCAGGCGGATCGCCGCCTGCAGCGTGGCCTCGGCGATCTGCTCGGGCGTGGGGTCGTCCTGCACGTGGGTGTCGAGATAGAAGAAGGCGCCCTTTTCGGTCGATACCGCCGCCATCGCCGATGTCCCGCTGACGCCCGCGTCCAGTCCGATAATTTGCTCGATGTTGGTCAGCTTGCTCTGGTACTGGCCGATCAGGCCGCAGATCAGGCCGTCGGCCTCACCGCGCTCGACCATAAGCGCCGCGATGATCGTCGGCCGCGTGCGCACCAGCGCCTTGGCCATCGACGGCGTCACGCCGCGGCGCTCCATCAGGCGGTGATAGTGCTGCCAGTAATCGTCGAAGCGCGGATCGCTGTGGATATTGCACAGCTCGATGTCCACGCCGACCTTCAGCCGCAAACCGGCGCGCTTGATGCGCTTTTCGATCACGTCCGGGCGGCCGATCAGAATGGGCCTGGCCACGCCTTCGTCGACCACCACCTGCACCGCGCGCAGCACGGTTTCTTCCTCGCCCTCGGCATACACCAGACGCTGCGGCGCAGATTTGGCGCGCTCGAACACCGGCTTCATCAGTAGACCGGTGCGGAAGACAAAGCTGGTGAGGTGATCGTTGTAGGCGACGAAGTCGGTCATCGGTCGCGTGGCCACGCCCGAATCCATCGCCGCCTGCGCCACCGCCGGCGGCAGCTGCAGCAGCAGGCGCGGATCGAACGGCTGCGGAATGAGATATTCAGGCCCGAAGCTCGGCGGCTTGCCACCGTAGGCGCGCGCACTGACGTCAGAGGATTCACGCCGCGCCAGTGCGGCGATCGCCTTGACGCAGGCGATCTTCATCGCCTCGTTGATCACCGTGGCGCCGACATCCAGCGCGCCGCGGAACAGATACGGGAAGCACAGCGCATTGTTGACCTGGTTGGGATAATCCGAGCGCCCGGTCGCCATGATGCAGTCCGGCCGCACGGCCTTGGCTTCCTCCGGGGTGATCTCCGGATTCGGGTTCGCCAGCGCGAAGATGATCGGCTGCGAGGCCATCGTCGCCAGCATCTCGGGCTTCAGAATGCCGCCGGCCGAAAGACCCAGAAACACGTCCGCACCGTCCACGATTTCAGCCAGCGTGCGGAACTTGGTATCGCGCGCGTAGCGCTGCTTGTCCGGGTCCAGATCGGTGCGCTCGCTGTGCAGCACGCCGTCGCGATCGAACGCGAGAATGTTCTCCGGCTTCGCGCCCAGCGCTACCAGCATGTCGACGCAGGAGATGCCCGCCGCGCCCATGCCGGTGGTCGCGATGCGGATGTCCTCGATACGCTTGCCGACCACGACCAGCGCATTGGTCAGTGCCGCGCCGACGATGATCGAGGTGCCGTGCTGATCGTCGTGGAACACCGGGATCTTCATCCGTTCGCGCAGCTTGCGCTCCACGATGAAGCACTCCGGTGCCTTGATGTCTTCCAGGTTGATGCCGCCGAAGGTCGGCTCCAGCGAGGCGATGATGTCGACCAGCTTGTCCGGATCAGATTCGTCGATCTCGATGTCGAACACGTCGATGCCGGCGAACTTCTGGAACAGCACGCCCTTGCCTTCCATCACCGGCTTGGCCGCCAGCGGCCCGATATTGCCCAAGCCGAGCACGGCCGTGCCGTTGGTGATAACCGCGACAAGATTGGCGCGCGCCGTATATTCGGCGGCCGTGCTGGGGTCTTCGACGATCGCATCGCAAGCCGCGGCCACACCCGGCGAGTACGCCAGCGACAGATCGCGCTGGGTCAGCAGCGGCGTGGTCGGGGTGACCTTGATCTTGCCGGGGCGCGGCAGGCGGTGATACTCGAGGGCGGCAAGACGCAGTTCTTCGGGGAGGGACATCGGCGGCGTTTATTTGAGTGAGGAAGGGGCGACACTCGCCTTGGCGGGTGGCTTTTCATGGTATCACCGCGGCGGCGGGTGCCGGCGCTGCCGCGGTCACACGCTTAGGGACAGCTCGTCGCCCTGCACCCGATTCATGTGGATGCCGTTGACGAACACCGAAAACGCCAGCTTGCCGGCCAGCCCATGCACGTGCTGCATCCACGGCGGCAGCCAGTGCGGCGGCAGAATCGCGCCGGATTCGAAATACGGCTGCAGCGCCACCACGTCGTGCAGCGCCAGCTTGCCGGCGAACAGGCAGCGCAGCAGATCCATCCGCCGCTCCTTCAGCGCCCAGCGGAAAAACGTGTGCACGGTGAGCAGACCTGCCAAATAGACATTGTCCTTGGCGAAGGCCGAACCACCGGTCAGCGGCACGCCGCGAAACACGCGTTGGGCCGAGTGGAAGCTATCGGCCGGGCTCTGACCGCAGTCGCTGAAGTAGCGGTAGACCTCGACAAAGTCTGCCCCGTTGAGCGCCATGTCGATCGCCAGAATGCGCAGGCTGATGCGCTTGAGCCGGGTGATGTCGATCGCGCCGGACATCAGTTCGGCGAACACAGCCAGGCCCTCCTGCGTGGCAGTGACCCGCGGCGAGGTGCGCGCCAGCGAGGTCAGCAGCGGCTGACGGCGGCCGTTCAACGCAGTAAGCGAGTGCACAAAGGCCTCGTGCGCCAGCAGTTGGTGGTGGTCGTATTCGGTGAAGTGCGTTTCGCCGCGCAGGCGGATGCGCGTGGCGCCGGCGGCGGCCTTCGCGGTCAGTTCGGGATCGACCTCGACGCGGATCGTGCCGGCACCGAAAAAATCGTCCAGCGTTCTGCTCAACTCGTCGCGCAGCGCTTCGGAACTGATGTCGGTATGCACGCCATCGGACAGCAGGTCGGCACCCAGCTCGTCGGACAGCTCGACGAAATAGCGCGCAGCATCGAGGTTGCTGCGCCTGCTGCCGGGCAGCGTATCGTTTGGACGTCCATACAGAACGATCGACGGCGCCGTGACACCTGCGGTACCCACGGCCTCCAGCATTTCGGCGGCGATCCGCCATGACTCCGCGGTGCGGCGCAGATACTCGCCCAGCGGATCGATATCGGCAGGGTCGCGACCGCCGGCGTCGGCTTCGATCGCCGCCAGCTCTGCGCGCGCCGCGGAGAGATCCGGACGCTTGTAGGTCACCTCAGGCAGCGCAAACTGGCCCTTGGCATACGCCGCGATCATGCGGTTTTCCAGCGACGCGGACCACGCCACCGTGGGCAGAATGGTGATGCCGCGCGCGGCCGCCAGCAGGCGTTTGTCCAGATCGGCGTAGCGCTGCAACTCGGGTTTGACGGCGCTCGTTGGAGCGCTCATTCGCGCACCTGTCGCAACGCATCGCTACGCCCGATCACATCGGCAGCGATCGGATCGAAAATCGGCTTGCGGTATATGACCAAGCCGACCAGAAAAATGAGGATCGACGGCAGCATCGACAGCCAGCCTATCGATGCTCGACTGTGCATCGATGCATTCCACGGCGTCCGTCCCGAGAGTATCGGGATCAGCAGCCCTATCGGTGGAAACACCCCTTTGTGGAACGTAGAAGACAAACGGCGCATGGCGCGATCCGCAATGACGATGCTTCGATAGTAGTGCCAGACTCCGTGTCGGCGGGGGCCGAGTACGTATTTCGAGCGACAATTTTCGACCGACGGGCCGTCTGCGGCCCTGTCCCCGATCGCAGGCGCAGGCGCAGGCGCAATCGAACCGCCGCGTCGACGAAAAATCCACCGACATGTCCATGCTGAAAACCACGGTGTGGAACCCCGACTGGCGTCAATGCGGAATGGCGCCGAGGGAAGATGGCGGAACCCGTGCGCTCTACCGCGGCATCGCTTTACGCGAAACGTTGCAGCGCCTTATGAAATTGCGCGGCCACCCATACGATCCCGCTTTGCAACATCGATCGACGCCTTCGAATTGATCATCGGAAGCCGCTCGACGGCCCACCGGAAAGGTTTTCCCCGGCCCGATATCCGACCCATTCCATCGATCCATGATGTTTATTGTTGCATACGCAGCAAAATCATTTAGATCGATCCATCACGTGCATTGGCTTACCAATGTTCCAAGATGATGATTGACACGATGCATGAATCACCACCCTCGAATCACGCCGCATAAGGACGAATGATGACGATCAAGACGTTGCTTTTCATTGCAGGCATGGGCGCCACGGCGGTGGCCTCCGCGCAGAGTGCCATCACGGTCGCGGTAGTGAACAACCCCGACATGGTGACCATGCAGAAACTGTCCGGCGAGTTCGGCAAGCTGCATCCCAACGTCAAGGTGAATTTCGTCACCCTGCCGGAAAACGAATTGCGCCAAAAGGTCACCACCGACATTGCCACCAGCGCCGGCCAGTACGACGTGGTGATGCTGAGCAACTACGAAACACCGATCTGGGCGAAGAACGGCTGGCTGATGCCGATGGCCCCGACCGCGGACTACGACGTCAACGATCTGCTGCCGTCCGTGCGCAAGGGCCTGTCGTATAACGACAAGATCTATGCGCTGCCGTTTTACGCCGAGTCGTCGATGACGTATTACCGCAAGGACCTGTTCGCCGCGGCCAAACTGACCATGCCGGTCGAGCCGACCTGGACCCAGATCGGCCAGTTCGCCGCGAAGCTCACCGATAAGTCCAAGGGCACGTACGGCATCTGCCTGCGCGGCCTGCCCGGCTGGGGCGAGAACATGGCGCTGTTCGACACCATGGTCAACGCCTACGGCGGCCGCTGGTTCGACATGAACTGGAAGCCCGAGCTGACCTCCGCGCCGTGGAAGAATGCCGCCAACCAGTACAAGACCCTGCTGACGCAATACGGCCCGCCGGGTGCGACCTCCAATGGCTTTACCGAATCGGAAACGCTGTTCGCCAACGGCCAGTGCGCGATGTGGGTGGATGCGACGGTGGCGGCGGGCTACCTGGCTGATCCGAAGACGTCGAAGGTGGCCGCCAACGTCGGCTTTGCCCAGTCGCCGCACGAGGTGACCAAGGCCGGTTCCAACTGGCTGTACATCTGGGCGCTGGCGATTCCGAAATCGTCCAAGCACGCGGCCGATGCGCAGACCTTTATCGACTGGGCGACCTCGAAGGGTTATATCGCCACGGTGGCCAAGGCCAAGGGCTGGGTCGCCGTCCCGCCGGGCACGCGCCAGTCGACCTACGCCAATCCGGAATATCTGAAGGTCGCGCCGTTCGCCAAGCTGGTCGCACAGGCTATCGGCACGGCGGATCCGACCAAGCCGTCGGTGCAACAGGTGCCTTATGTCGGCATCCAGTTCGTCGACATCCCCGAGTTCCAGGCTATCGGCACCCGGGTCGGCCAGATCATGGCCGGCATCCTGGCCGGGCAGACTACGGTGGATCAGGGCCTGCAGGTGGCGCAGACGTTCACCCAGCGCATGATGATCCAATCGGGCAAAGCCAAGTAAAGCTCCCTCGCGACCGCTGACGCACTGGCGTCAGCGGTCCGCACACTACTGGATTCGCCTATGTCGTCCCCCGCCGTCGCCGTACCGTCTCGCAGCAAGCCGGCCGCTTCCAAAGCCAAAGCCAACTTGTCCGGCGCCCCCGTACGCCGGCTGCTCGCGCCGGCCGTGATCTTCATGTTCGTGTGGATGATCGTGCCGCTGGTGATGACGCTGTACTACGCGTTCCGGCGCTACAACCTGATGATGCCGGACGTCACCGGCTTTGCCGGCATCACCAACTTCAAGCTGATGTTCATCGACCCCACGTTCTGGGATTCGCTGATCAACACGCTGGTGCTGGTGGGTGCCAGTCTAGTCATCACGGTAAGTGTCGGGCTGGGCCTGGCGATACTTTTCAATCGCACTTTCGTCGGACGCGGCGTCGCGCGCACGCTGGCGATCGCGCCGTTCTTCGTGATGCCGGTGGTCACCGGCCTGATCTGGAAGAATATGCTGTTCCATCCGGTCTACGGCCTGCTGGCCTGGGTGTTTCGCCATCTCGGGTTGAACCCGATCGACTGGCTCGCGCAGTATCCGATGCTGTCGATCATCATCATGGTGTCGTGGGAGTGGATTCCGTTTGCCCTGCTGATCCTGCTGACCGGGCTGCAGTCGCTGCCCGAAGACCAGATCGAGGCCGTGCGGCTGGACGGCGCCAATCGCTGGCAGGAATTTCGCCATATCGTGGTGCCGCATCTGGGACAGGTTCTGTATGTAGTGGTGATGCTGGAAAGCATTTTCTTTCTGACCTCGTTTGCCGAGATCTACACCACGACATCCGGCGGCCCCGGTACGGCAACCACCAACCTGCCCTATTACATCTATCAATCGGCGTTTTTCCAGTACGACATCGGCATCTCGTCGGCAGCGGCGATCGGCGCGGTGATCCTGGCGAATATCTTCTCGATCTTTCTGATCCGCTTCGTGGCGGGCAACTTGAACGCGGGGAGCCGTCGATGAAAGACAGAACCATAGGCGGCATCCTGCTGACGGCGCTGGCGTACTTCGTGGCGCTGGTGATGTTTTTTCCGATCCTTTGGATGCTGCTGACGGCCTTCAAGACCGAGCAGAACGCGTTCACCATCGACCCACATTTCCTGTTCGTGCCCACGCTGGACAGCTTCCGCGTGGCGCTGGAGCAGGGCAGCGGCTACCTGCATTACGCGCTCAACTCGGTCGTCTCGGCCGTGGTGTCCACCCTGGTCGGGCTGCTGCTGGCGATTCCGGCCGCGTACGCGATGGCGTTCTTCCCGACCAAGCGCACTGACTTCACCCTGGTCTGGATGGTCTCGACCAAGTTCATTCCGGCCGTGGGCGTGCTGATCCCGATTTACCTGGTCTACAAGCAGCTTGGCCTGCTGGATAACCTGGTCGGACTGACCCTGCTGTTCACCGCCATGAACATGCCGCTGCTGGTATGGATGGTCTATTCGTACTTCAAGGACATCCCCAAGGATCTAGTCGAAGCGGCGGACATCGACGGCGCCAGCACCCTGCAGACGATGCGCAAGGTGATCCTGCCGCTCGCCCTGCCCGGCATTGCCTCGGCCGGGCTGCTGGCGCTGATTCTGGCCTGGAACGAGTCGTTCTGGAGCCTGACCATGACCGATCACACCGCCGCGACGCTGGCCGTCTATATCGCCTCGTTCAAGAGCGCCGAAGGCCTGTTCTGGGCCAAGATGTCGGCCGCCTCGGTGCTCACCGTTGCGCCGATCATCGTGCTCGGCTGGTTTGCCCAGCGGCAGATGGTGCGCGGGCTCACCTTCGGCGCCGTGAAGTAGCGCGTCATCCCCATCTGCTGAAAAGGTTTATTCATGGCCATCGTTGAACTGAAGGACGTCGTCAAAAACTACGGAGGCAAGGGCAGCGATGCCGCCGACAACGCCGTGGACCGTTTCAACCTGACCACCAGGGACGGCGAGTTCATCGTGCTGGTGGGCCCGTCCGGCTGCGGCAAGACCACCACCATGCGCATGATCGCTGGCTTGGAGAACATCAGCGGCGGCACGATCAGCATCGATGGGCGCGACGTCAGCCAGGTGGCACCGAAGGATCGCGACATCGCGATGGTGTTCCAGAGCTACGCGCTGTATCCGCACATGAGCGTGTTCGAAAACATGGCGTTTGCCCTGCGCCTGAAAAAGCTGCCGGATGCGGAAATTACCGCGCGCGTGCAGGAGGCGGCCAAGGTACTCGACATTGCCCACCTGCTCGAGCGCAAGCCGCGTGCGCTGTCCGGCGGCCAGCGTCAGCGGGTAGCGCTTGGCCGCGCGATCGTGCGCCAGCCGCAGGTGTTCCTGATGGACGAGCCGCTGTCGAATCTGGACGCCAAGCTGCGTGTCGACATGCGCGCGGAAATCGTCAAGCTGCACCGCAAGCTGGCCGTCACCACGTTCTACGTCACGCACGACCAGGTCGAGGCGATGACCATGGGTCAGCGCATCGTGGTGATGCTCAACGGCAAGATCCAGCAGATCGATACGCCGCAGCGCCTGTACGAATGGCCGGCCAATATCTTCGTCGCCGGCTTCATCGGCACCCCGTCGATGAACTTTCTGCGCGGCAAGGTCGGCGCCGACAAGCGCAGCGTGGCGAACGAGCATTTCAACCTGACCCTGACCGGCGCGCGCGGCGACGCATTGGCGGCTCATGCGGGCACCGAGGCAGTGGTCGGCATCCGTCCCGAGCATCTGAGCTATCTGGCACCCAACGACCCGATCACGGAGAACGTGCTGTCCGGCGTCGTCGAAGTGGTCGAGCCGCTGGGCTCGGTCACCATGATCCAGGTCCAGGTTGGACCGTATCGCGTCACCGCACAGATCGAAAGCCATCTGACGGTCGCGATGGGCGAGCCGATCCGCCTGCGCTGCCAGACCGACAAGCTGCAGGTGTTCGATGCCACCAGCGAGCAGTCTCTGCTGCAGGCGCCCGCGGCCAGCTAACAGGCACCGCATCGGCTTCGTTGTGCGCCGTTGACCCGCGCCCCCTTTCTCGATCCAAGAAGATTTTTCCATGCACAAGCTAAATGCCAGCACGCTCCATCAGCTCGATACCGCCGTCGCGGTGCCCAACTACGATCGCAGCAAAGTCCGCGTCGGCATCGTGCACTTCGGCGTGGGCGGCTTTCATCGCGCGCACCAGGCCATGTATATCGACCGGCTGATGAACGACGGCAAGGCACTGGACTGGGGCATCTGCGGCGTCGGCGTGATGCCGGCGGATCAGCGCATGAAAACCGTGATGGACGCGCAGAACGGCCTTTACACGCTGGTCGTCAAACATCCGGACGGCCGCTACGAGCCGCGGGTCATCGGTTCCATCGTCGAGTACCTCTACGCGCCGGACGACGTCGAGACAGTGCTGGAAAAAATGGCCAGCCCCGAAGTGCGCATCGTGTCGCTGACCATCACCGAAGGTGGATACAACTTTCACCACGTCAGCGGCGAATTCAATTTTGATAACGCCGACGTCAAGCACGATCTCGCTGAGGGCGCCGCCCCGAAAACCAGCTTTGGCCTGGTGACGGAAGCGCTGGCACGGCGCAAGGCTCGCGGCATCACGCCATTCACCGTGATGTCGTGCGACAACATCCAGGGCAACGGCGATGTCGCCAAAGCGACCTTTACGGCCTACGCGCGCCGCAAGAACGCCGAACTGGGCGAGTGGATCGCCGAGCACGTGAAGTTTCCCAACTCGATGGTCGATCGCATCACGCCGGTGACCACCGATGCCGATCGCGACGAGGTGCGGCAGCGCTTCGGCATCGACGACGCGTGGCCGGTCGTCTGCGAGCCGTTTACCCAGTGGGTGCTGGAAGACCATTTCAACGAAGGTCGCCCGGCGTTCGAGGACGTCGGCGTACAGATCGTCGACGAGGTCATGCCGTATGAACTGATGAAGCTGCGGCTGCTCAACGCCAGCCATCAGGCGCTGACGTATTTCGGCTACCTCGCCGGCTACCGCTACGCGCACGACGTCTGCCAAGATCCGCTGTTCGTCGACTTCTTGCTCGGCTATATGGTCGAGGAAGGCTCGCCCACGCTCTCACCGCTGCCCGGCGTGGATCTCGATCTCTACCGCAAGACGCTGATCGAGCGCTTCGCCAACCCGCAGATCCGCGACACGCTGGCGCGCCTGTGTGCCGAAAGCTCGGACCGCATTCCCAAATGGCTGGTGCCGGTGATTCGTCACCAGCTGGCGCACAACGGCGAGATCAAGCGCAGCGCCGCCGTGGTCGCCAGCTGGGCGCGCTATGACGAAGGCATCGACGAGCAGGGCGAGCCGATCGAGATCGTCGACCGGCTGAAGGATCAGCTGCATGCGATCGCGCAGAACAATCGCCGCCATCCGCTGGCCTTTATCGAGAACCGCGAGCTGTTCGGCGACCTGGTGGAGCAGCCGCGCTTTGTCGCCGCCTATACCTGGGCGCTGGACTCGCTGCATCGGGTTGGGGCGCGAGCCACGCTGGAGGCGCTGCGTTAAGCAGGGGCGAGGGGCGAGCGTGAATAATTGCCGCTCTTTGGCAAGGTTTCCAAAGTTCCCACCGGGCGGGGTGAAACGAAATCCAAGTAAGAGGTTGCCGCAGAATGGGCTGAGTTCGGAAATGCTAAGACCCAGCCTTAAAGCCATCTAGACGGCTGAACGACTCAGTCCCGATCCCTCTGGCCACGATGCCCGTGCGGCCGCTCGATCGGACGGCCGCCGCGCTGGCGACGCAGCCTGGCCTCGAGCGTCGCCGCCTGCTCCTCGCGCTCGTCGTGCAGCTTGAGGTAGTTGCGCCAGCGTTCGGGCGTCAGCTCCCCAGTATCCAGTGCCACCTGAATCGCGCAGCCCGGTTCGCTGCCGTGACCGCAGTCGGCGAAGCGGCAGGCCTCGGCCAGCACTTCGATATCGGCGAACAGGTCGAGGTTTTCCTCGCCGGTAAGCTTCAGTTCGCGCATGCCGGGCGTGTCGATCAGGCAGCCGCCGCTGGGCAGCTGCAGCAGCGCGCGATGCGTGGTGGTGTGACGGCCGCGGCTGTCGTGCGTTCGCACTGCGGCGGTCGCCATGCGGTCGGCGCCGAGCAGGGTGTTGGTGAGCGTGGATTTGCCCGCGCCGGACGAGCCCACCAGCACCGCGCTGTCGCCCGGCTTCAGGTACTGCGCCAGCAGCGCTACGCTCGCCGGATCCTTGCTGTTGAGCGGATGGATCGGCGTGCTGTCCGGCAGGCGCGCGCGCAGGGCGTCGATCTGCTCCTGCGCGTCGTCGCGGGTATCGAGCTTGCTCAGCAGCACCACCGGCTGGGCCCCGGAATCCTCCGTCAGCGACAGATAGCGTTCGATACGCGCCGGATTGAAATCGCCGTCCAGTCCGGTGAGTACCATCACATAGTCAATGTTGGTCGCGATGATCTGCCGCTCGTAGCGCTCGCCCGCCGCCGCGCGCGACAGTACGGTACGTCGCGGCGACACGCTGACGATATGCGGCGGCGTGCCGTCGGCCACTTCGACGAAATCGCCCACGGCGGGCCGCTCGCCCGGATCGATGCCGCGCTTGAGAAAGCGGCCGTCGGGCTGGGCGCCGAACAGCGTTTCGCCGTCGTGCAGCTCGTAGCCGGCCCGATGCTGCGCGACCACGCGGGCCAGCCGCCGACCTTCGCCGGGCAGCGTGTCGCCACGCCAGCCTATGCGTCGCAGGCGTTCGATCGATTCGGCATCACTCATGGGGGAGATCTGGCTTCACGGGTGTCCTGATTATGCCCTGCCTTGCCATGGCCCGTCCGTGAACCGCGATTTGCCTCGGCTTCGCCAGAATCCAGCTCGCGCCCAACGGCGAGGCACTGCTAGCATCGCCGTTTCGGCCAAGGCGCCGGCAGTTGCGATGAAGGATGCGGCGTTGGCTTCGAAGACAGACGGCTCAATCACACCCGGCGCCATTGTGCCCAGTTCTCACCTGGCCGAGGTGCGTTACGAGATTCGCGGCGCACTGACGCGCCGCGCGCGCGACATGGAAGCGGCCGGCCAGGAAATCATCAAGCTCAATATCGGCAACCTCAGCCGCTACGGCTTCGAGACACCACCGAATCTGCGCGGGGCCATCGCCAGCCATCTGCATGAAAGCGAAGGCTACGGCCACGAGCAGGGCCTGGAGATGGCGCGCGACGCCATCGCCGCCCAGCAGCGCGCCCGTGGTGCACGCCACGTCGACCCGGAGCGCATCTTCATCGGCAACGGCGTCAGCGAGCTGATCGACATCAGCCTGCGCGCCCTGCTGCAGTCCGATGACGAAGTGCTGCTGCCAAGCCCGGACTATCCGCTGTGGAGCGCCGCGACAATCTTGAACGGCGGCCGGCCGCGCTATTACCGCTGCACCGCGGCCAACGGCCACCTGCCCGACCCCGACGAAGTCGAGGCGCTGATCACGCCGCGCACCCGTGCGCTGGTGTTGATCAACCCGAACAACCCGACGGGTGCGGTATACCCGCCCGCGCTGTTGGAGCGGCTGGTGGCTGTAGCCGCACGGCATCGCCTGCTGCTGCTGTGCGACGAGATCTACGACCAGATCCTTTACGACGATGCGGTGTTCCAGCCGCTGGCCGCCGTGTCCGCGGAGCTGCCGTGCATCAGCTTCGGTGGCCTGAGCAAGGTGCATCGCGCCTGCGGCTATCGGGTCGGCTGGATGAGCCTGTCGGGCGATCCGCGGCTTACATCGGCCTACCGCGACGCCCTGCAACTGCTCGCCGCGCTGCGCCTGTGCGCCAACGTCACCGCACAATGGGCGGTGATTCCGGCGCTGCAGGACGCGCCGACGATCGGAGGCCTGACCGCGCCCGGCGGTCGGCTGCACGATGCGCGCCAGGCCGTGATCGACGGCGTCGCTCGCAGCGATTATCTCGACATGGTGATACCCGGTGGCGCGCTGTATGCATTTCCGCACATTCGCGCCAGCCGCATCGCCAGCTTCGACGACAACGCTTTCGCCCTTCGCCTGCTGGAAGAGGAATCGGTGCTGGTGGTGCCCGGCTCCAGCTTCAACGTCGCGGCAAGTCGACACATCCGTCTGACCCTGTTGCCGCAACCTGCACAACTGCGCGAGGTGTTCGTGCGTATGGAGCGGGTACTGGCGCGCATGGCGGACAAGCTGCCATTGCGCCCGGTGGCGGCAGTCGCGTGAACCAGACTGCCGCCGGCACGCGCCAAGCCGGTCCAAACTACCGCTATCGATCCATCTCGCCATGATGCCTGTTGCCCCATCGCTTCATTATCTCGCGCTAGGTGACTCCTACACGATCGGCGAGTCGGTGCCGGCCGCCTATCGGTGGCCGGCGCAACTCGTCCAGCAGCTGCGCCGGCGCGGTATCGTCATTGACGACCCGCGCCTCGTAGCGGTCACCGGCTGGACCACCGATGAGCTCGCCACCGGCATGGATCAGGCGAGTCTCACCACCAGCTACGATCTGGTGACCTTGCTGATCGGCGTCAATGACGAGTATCGGGGACGCCCGGCGGGTGCCTACCGCCCCGCCTTTGCCGCACTGCTGCAGCGTGCCATCCAGTTGGCAGGGCATCGGCCATACCGCGTCGTGGTGGTATCGATTCCAGACTGGGGCACCACGCCGTTTGCGCAGAACGATAAGCGCGGCGTCAGACGCATCGCCGACGAGCTGGACGTCTATAACGCTATCGCACGCGACGAAACATCGCGCGCCGGCGCCCGTTGGGTCGACATCACCGTCATATCGCGCCAGCACGCCGATCTGGTCGCCGGCGACGGGCTCCATCCTTCCTCCGCCCAATACACGCTGTGGCTGCAGGCGATCCTGCCGGTGGTGGTCCAGGCTCTGCGCACCCGCGAGTAAGGTGCTGCCGTTTCGCGCCGGCGGCTTTCGCGCAACACCACTGCAACCATTTCGCCACGCCACGGTGACCTGAAGGCCCGACACTGAGCACCCGGTAACTACCGGAGTCCTCGTCATGGCGAACTTCATCTGCCGCAGCGCCTTCATCTCCGACGTGCACCTGGGCACGCCCGACTGCAAGGCGAGCTACCTGCTCGACTTTCTGCGCAAGCTGCGCTGCGAAAAGCTCTATCTGGTCGGCGACATCATCGACATGGAGGCGCTGACCCGCCGACACTGGTGGCATGCCGACCATACGGCGGTGCTGTCCGAAATCATGGCCATGGCCCGGCGCGGCGTCGACGTCACCTATATACCCGGCAACCACGACTGCCCGGTCCGTGGCATGGCGGGCCAAACCATCGGCGGTGTGAAGATTCGCCTCGATGCGATCCACGAGGGTGCGGACGGCCGCCGCTATCACGTCAGTCACGGCGACGAGTTCGATCCCGAGCAGGTCGGCCGCGGCTGGATGATGCATCTGGGCGAAGCGATGCATCGGTTCATCTGCTGGAGCAACCGTCGCCTGCACGGCATGCGGCGACGGCTGGAACTGCCCTACGTGCCGCTGTCGATCATCATCAAGTCGCACATCGGCAAGGCGCTGGCATATATCCGCGCCTACGAGGATCGCGTGGCCGTCGATGCCGCCGAGCGCGGCTTCGACGGCCATATCTGCGGCCACATCCACTACGGTCAGGTACGCGAGATCGGTGGTGTGCTCTATCTCAACGACGGCGACTGGGTCGAGCACTGCACTGCGCTGACCGAGGATCACACCGGTGCGATGGAGCTGATCCACTGGAGCGAACAGCCCACGGCGCTGGGCCGCGCCAGCCGGGAGCTGCTGATGCCCTCACCCACCGCTGCACTCGCGCTGGCCCCGCTGGCGGCACGCCGGCGCAGTCTGGAGCAGCTTCGGCCGGCGGCCTGAAACCAACCAGGCTGCCGCAGAAAGGCCGGCTTGACCCCGTCTTTTTGCTTGAACCTGCTGCGCAGCGGCGCCATGTGGGATCATTGACCTCTCTACCGGAGTCCTCCCATGTCCCTCGACAGCGCCACCCGCGAACGTATCGAAACCGTGCTCAAGGATCACCGCGTGGTGCTCTTCATGAAGGGCGACCGCCGTCAGCCGCAGTGCGGCTTTTCCGCCGCGGCCACCAACATGCTCAACGAGCTGCTGCCGGACTACCACACGATCAACGTGCTGGAAGACCCGGAAATCCGCGAGGGCATCAAGGCCTACGGCGAATGGCCGACCATTCCGCAGCTGTATGTCGAAGGCGAACTGATCGGCGGCGCCGACATCATCCGCCAGCTCTATACCAGCGGCGAGCTGCATGAGCTGTTCGGCGCGGCCAAGCCCGACCGCACGCCGCCGGAAATCACCATCACCGATGCCGCGGCCGAGGCGATCCGCCAGGGCACGGCCAATGCGCAGGGCGTAGCGCTGCATCTTGAAATCGGCCCCGACCACAGCGCCGGTTTCCAGCTCGCGCCGGCCGGCGAGCACGACATCGTGGCGCACAGCAACGGCCTCGAGGTGCATTTCGATCCCGCCAGCGCCCAACGCGCCAAAGGCATCGTGATCGACTGGGTGTCCACCGTGCAGGGCGAAGGCCTGAGCCTGAAATTTCCGGGCCCGCAGGAAATCAAATCGCTTACCGTGCAGGAGCTCAAGGCCCGACTGGCCGCTGGCGACGTCACCCTGATCGACGTGCGCCCTGCCCACAACCGCGCCGCCGTTCCGCCGTTGCCGCAGGCACGTGTGCTGGACGACGAAGGGTACGAGCGCCTCGCCGCCCTGCCCAAGGACACGGCGCTGGCCTTTATCTGCAACGTCGGCATCTCCAGCCAGAGCATGGCTGAACGATTCGCTGCGCACGGTTTCAGCAACGTATACAACGTGGCGGGCGGCATGGAGGCGTGGCATTCGGCCTGATCGGCCGATCCCAGCTGCATGTCCGCACATCCGACCTCCACTCATATCAGCCAGTGGATGGCGGAAGCCGGCCGGGCGCTTGGCCAGGGCAAGCTGGATGACGCCGAGCGCCTGCTGAAGCAGGCGCTGGCGGCCAATCCGGTGCTGGCCGACGCGCGCTATCTTTACGGGATTACCTGCCTGATGCGCGGCCAAGCCGTCGAAGCCGTCGACTGGCTGCGCAAGGCCGTCGAGCAACGGCCCGCCGATGCCAATATGCGGACCTATCTGGGCTGCGCCCTGCACGATGCCGGCGCGTTCGACGAAGCGCTGATCCACCTGCGCCGCGCATGCGAACTGGCGCCGCAACAGGCCAAGCTCCGCTACAACCTCGGCAAGGCGCTGAAGGAACGCGGCCAACTGAGCGATGCCGACGAAGCCTTTCGCCACACACTGACATTGGATCCCCAACACGTGCTGGCCCGCCTCGGCGTGGCGGACATCGCCACCATGCAGGGCGACATCCCGGGCGCCGTGGCCGAATACCGGCACGTGCTGCGCCAGCAACCCGGACGCGCCGAAGCGTGGCATGGGCTGGCCAATCTCAAGACCGAGCCGCTCGGGCCGGCCGATATCGGCCTGATCCAACAAGCACTGGGTCAACCCAACCTGCCGCCCGACACGAGGGTCATGCTCGGTTTCAGCCTGTTCCGCGCGCTGGAAGACCAGCACGATTATGCCGGCGCTTTCGACGCGCTGCGCCAGGCCAACGCCGAAAAGCGACGGCAGGTGCAGTGGGACGCCGCCGCCGAGCAGGCGCAGATCGACCGCATCATCGAAGCGTTCCAGGGACGGCTGCCCGCGCCGCCGGATGCCACGCTGGGCAAGGAAGTCATTTTCATCGCCAGCATGCCGCGCTCGGGTTCCACCCTGGTCGAACACATCCTCGCCACCCATCCCGAGGTCGAGGGCGCCAACGAAATTGCCGATCTGCCGCAGGTCATCGAGGACGAATCGCGCCGCCGCGGACAGCCGTTCCCGCAGTGGGTAACCGCCGCCACCGCCGACGATTGGCATCGACTGGGGCAGGATTACCTCACCCGCACCGCCCGCTGGCGCGAACGACGCCCGCGCTTCACCGACAAAAACGTCGTCAACTGGCCGCTGCTGGGCGCCGCACGCCTGATGCTGCCCGGCGCAAAAATCATTCAATGCCACCGCGATCCGGTGGAGACGTGCTTCTCCGGCTATCGCCAGCTGTTCCGCGACGGCCTGCACTACAGCTACAACCTCGAAGAAATGGCCGAGCATTACCACGACTACCAGCGCCTCAGCGCGTTCTGGCTCACGCGCCACCCGCAACACGTGCTGGATTTCCCCTACGAAATTCTGGTGCAGCAACCCGAACCCCAGATACGTCGCCTGCTCGCCTTTTGCGACCTGACCTTCGACGCCGCCTGCCTCACACCTCACCACACCAAACGCGAAGTGCTCAGTACCGCCAGCGCAGCGCAGGTGCGCGAACCGATCCGTGCGGATACGGCGCATAGCGCACCGTATTTGGAGTGGCTGCAGCCGTTGCGGCAGCGGCTGTCGAAACAGACATAGCGCATCGCACGACCCGGTTTTTCGCGATCATTGGCATCAACTCAATCACAAAAAAAGCCGCCGGCTACCCGGCGACTTTTTTGTTTTTTCGACTCTTTCCCATATGCCGCCGCGTACGACGGCGTGTGGTTGGACTATCGGTTTAGAAGTCGTACTTCGCGTTGAAGGTCACATAGCGAGGCGACTCCGTCGAGACCGGGGTATTGTAAGTTGGATTATATACAGTCACTCCCCGGTTATTACCCAACTCGGTATTAGCATAAGCAGAAGTGTACAGCGTCGCCTTTTGCTCGTTCAGCAAGTTGTGGACTTCTGCCTGCAAGGTGAGATGCTTGTTTGCCCAGTCCGGCGTGTACGTCAAGCTCAGATTGATCTGGTGGGTCCACGGCGTAAAGCCAGTGGCGCCCGCAGGAGAGGGTACACCACCATAGCCGATCGTCTGGCCTGGGTTGTCTGGATCAGGAACAGTCGAAATGCCGCTCGGCACACCACCGCAAAAGTGCTCATAAGCGCCACCGTACTGATCTCCATTAATCGTGTAGCCGTAACCGCTCAGACAGACCTTTGGCGCTCCCGACTGCACAATGACCGTGCCGCTGACCATCCACTCCGGCGTAATGGCATACGAGCCGAACGCCTTGAACGTGTGCTTGTGATCGTTGGCCAGAACACCATTGCTGTTTGCCTCGATGTCGGTGTAATCCCAGTTCGCCGTGGTGGTACCGGAAAAATGTTGACCCTGCGAGTTCGAGATTTGCCCCGTCGCGGTATCGGTCGGACCCTCGTCAGTACCGTACGACCGGGAGAACACGTAGTCGAGCTTGCCGAACCACTTGCCATCCCATGTGTGCTCCAGATACGTATCCAGGGCATAGTACTTTCGCGTCGGTTTTACGGGGTACGTCGGGAGGAAACCAGCCAGCACTCCCTGCCCGGTGTTCGGATTCCAGGTCACCACGCCCCCGGGTGCCCCTGCGCACGGGATGTAGTTGGTCTTGCCCGGATTAACCAGACCGGAAGCGCAGCCATACGGATCGTTGAGATCCGTGTCATCCACGAAGTTGCCTGTTTTCTGATAAGTGCCCTGCATGCCCAACACCAGACCGGTCTCGCCAAGCATCTTCTGGAAACCCAGCACGTATTCGTCCTGATACTCCGCCTTGAGATTGGTCGAGGCATAGTCCTTTGTATTGCCGGGGACACCGTTCTCACCATCGGACGAATAGAACCCGGGCTTCGTCACACCTGGCGCCAAGGCCACGGGGACGGGGGTTAGACCGGTCGGAACGCCATTCGCATCAATGCCCGTATAGGTATAGATCACATCGCCATAGATCGTGCCAAATGCCGGGTTACGGGTAGCCAGGCCTGCCGGCAACGCCAAGTAGTAACGTCCTGCATTGCCGAAAACCTTAAACGTGCTGTCGCCAAACACGTCCCAGCTCGCACCCAGGCGAGGCGCCCATTGCGGGCTCTCTTCGTTCACGTAGGCGACACCGCCGATACCGAGGTTTTTGAACTGATCATTGCGCACGCCAAGGTCAAGCAACAGGTTGGGGGTGACCTGCCAGCGGTCTTCAACATATTGCGCTTTCTGTCGCACGGCTAGACTTACGTCCGATCCGTAAAATTGCTCGTCGACGTAATTGCCGGAGCCGGGATTCCCGATATAGGGCACCGCGTTCGGGCCAGTGTTGTTCGGCGGAAAACCGTTGAAGTAGGTATAGCTACCGCCACCAAGGGTGGAGAAACCATCGTGGTCATCACGGTACTGAACATTGTCGATACCGAATTTGAGGTCGTGGTCGGATGTGATCTTCCAGTCAAGATCTACACGCAGATTAGCGGTCTTGGTTTTGTGATCCGGGTTCGGGAGTTGTTGATCGATGAGGTTAGGAACGGTAACGCCCGCAGGCACGGGGACCCCTGAAAAAGATACCGGCGCCACGCCCGCCTCACCCGCAAAGTTGGCGTAATACTGTCCCGTCATCACGCCGTACTGAGCCTCTAGCGTGAGGTTGTCGGTGATGTACGAGGTGTACTTGAGGATGCCTACCTTGAAGGTGTTCTTGGTCGTTATACCTGGGCCGTAAAGCGAGCCAACTTTCTGGTCCGTGTAGTCGTAGTTGTAGTAGTTGCTGCTGGTCTGATTCTGCTGGGTCTGGACGCCGGTGAACTCCAGCACGTTGCTATCGTTGATATTCCAGTCCAGCTTGCCGTAAAGCTTGGGCGATTTCACAGCTTGCGACTGATAAAAGCCTGCCGGCGTTGTCAGACCGTTGTTGAAGCCCGACGCGCCGGTCTGGATACCGCCTTGTGAGCTGTCATGTTGCCATTCGGCCGTAATGTAGAAAAATAGTTTGTCTTTGATCAGAGGGCCACTAAGGTAGGCGTCGTACACCGTCTCCCAGTTGTCGTTCTGCTTTCTTCCTACAGCAATCTGGCCATAGCCGGCAGGATAGTTTGTGGTGCCTTGGTTGGCCAAATAAGGGGTACCGGTATTGTCCACGGAACCGACCGGTGTATTTGGGTTGTTATAGTGAATATTGTCGAAGTTGCTTTGGGCAAACTCCGGCTGCCACGACACGTACACACCGGCATGAAAGTCGTTGCTACCCCGCTGGCCGATCTGGCTGATCACACCACCGGTCGAACGACCATATTCAGGACCATAACCGGAGGTGATGGTCTGCTGCTCGGCAATCGCGAAGTACGGCAGCGCCACGCCGCCCGCGCCACCAATCGGATCGGTGGTGTTGAAGCCGTTGAGGTAATAGGCATTTTCCACGACGCTGTTGCCGCCGATGGAGACCAGCGGCGTACCGGTCGGACCCGTACCGAGGCTGGAACCACCCATGTTCACACCCGGGGACAGTAGCGCAATGTCTTCTGCGGTGTGAGCCAGCGGCAGCGACTTCAGCTGCTCCGCAGTGATCACCTGGGTCTGTCGGGTGGAGGATACGTCGATCGGCGGCAGCTTGTTCGCAGACACCGTCACGGTCGAAAGATTCTGAGCATTAACGCTTCCGCCGCCGATCTCGGATGCGGCAAACGGCACTGCCGTGCCACCGGAGACGCTTACCTGCACATTGTCGTGCGCCGCCACAACCTTGCCGTTCTGCAGCAGCGAAACGGTGTATTTACCCACTGGCAACTGGTTGGCACCAAAGCGGCCGTCGCTGCCGACTGCCACTTCGCGCGTGAGGCCGGTCTGAGCGCTGACGACCCTGACTGTTTCACCAGCCGCCACCGGAGCCGTACCGAACACCGAACCCGTGGTGGCCTGCGCAAACACCTGCCCAGAAACACCAAATCCCACGGCAATAGCGACTGCCAATGCGGTACGACTCACCGTGACACGGTTACGTCGCGCGCCCTTCCCATCAGATGCGAGTGCAAGCTTTTTAGCATTCATCAAATAGATCCCCAGTAGCAAAAATTTCGACCCAAAAACAAATGAAGCCAATCCAATAGCGGGCATGTGGCTGTTATGCCAACGCCAAATCCAAAGCTTCAGTAATTTTAAAGAATCAAAGAGATAGGCGAAAAACACCCGCAACGGTCGCCTTACTTTCACACGCTTGTAGCAATCTGAACGCAACCCGACCATAGACTTTGGAATAACAAAAAGTCAACAGTTTTAATTCGTATTTAATTGCGTTTTTTAACTCGATTGTTCACAGGGCAATGAACAGATCCAAGCGGAAAGAATGAGTTAGAAAATCCCGAGGTGGAATATCCGCAATATATTTCGCATTAAAATTTTTTAATGGATACTGCAATTTATTGAATCTGATTATTTTCGGCTACGTTTGCCGTAAGATGCATAACAGTGTTATGTGGCAAAGCTCTTAAATGGCTTCTCGAACCAACCTCAGCCAGCCGCGGGTAGCTCGCTGGCACGATTAAAGTCTCCGATAGCGCCAACGAGGTCGGCTACGGCCTCGCGCTCGGCTTCGCTGAGATCCGGGTTCCAGCTATCGACGATCAGCACGACGCGCGTTTCCGAGCTTTTATTCCAGGCCTCGTGCTCAAACGTGTCATCAAACGTGACACAACGGCCCTCTTCCCACACGTGAGTCTCCCCGCCTACGCGAAGCGCGCAATCAGCCGGCACGATAAGCGGAAGATGCGTGACCAGCCTCGTGTTGGTTACACCACGGTGCGGCAGAATGTGGGTGCCCGGACTCAATACCGAAAACAGGGTTTCTGGCGAATGTTCGCGTACATATGCGAGAGGCAATGTATCAAGCAGACCGGCGGTACGCGGGCATTTCAAACAGTGCTCCTCAAAGCGTTCGCCATGGCGGTGGAAAAAATAAGCATCCCAGGCCGGGTCTTGGCTGTTTGAGGACCGGAGCAGTTCAGACGCGTCATGCGGGGAATCCGTTTGCAGAAACGACTCCAGATTGTGTGAATGCGACAACACGTTGAGAAGCTCTTCGCGAATGAAGGCAGCCCCGGCTTCTAGTGAGTCAATCCACGGAAATCGCTCGCGCGGGTAGTACGGCAGACTAGGTATGTCCGGAAAATACAAAAAAAGAGGCTTTTGCCGCGGATCAGGCCACTGCGGCTGCCGTTCGCCGAGATAGATCGATAGCGCGTGCTCCACCCTGCGCAGCGCTATTGCACCGTACTTGCCACGCAAGGGTTCCAGCAATTTATGAAACAGCTCACGCCGGCCCGCGTCTAGAGTGCGCATGGCAGCGACCACCGTCTTGCGGAGCGCCGGTGCCGTGCTTTCGTCACTGAGCCAGTAGCCTTTCGCCTGAGCCCTGTTTATGGCGCTGAAATACTGTGTCAGCGCACGCTGCTTTTGGCCATGGCGTTCCAAAACCACGCCCAGAAACAAGCGTCCAACGAAATCATTTTCGTCGGCCTCCAGGCAACGCCCCAACGCGGCGATCGCATCGGCAAGACGCCCTTCCACGGCATACGCCATGCCCAACTGATGCAGCGTCGCCGCATGGCCCGGCCGCACGTTTTCTGCGCGCTCGAACAGCTCAATGGCCGCGACACGTTCATTCCGCTCGAGATGACGGGCAGCAAGAAACCTCAATGCATCGACGTCATTCGGATCCTGCTCCAGGATGTTGCGAAAAGCGTGCTCGGCCAGACCCGGCTTGCCGGCACGCAGATATTCCAGCGCGCACGCGCGCAGCGCATCAGCCGAATGCTCAAATTCGATACCCATAACCAGCCGCCTGCTCGGAGTTCACCAGATTATAGGTCCAAGGAATAAAGCAAGACTTTCCGTCGGCCTTGAAGGGCATCGCGGTTTGTATGACAACCAGCGACGAAAGGGGAGTGTGGTCACGCGTATCACCTACAGCGGATCTCTGACGATGAGGCGCGGCTGGTGCGAAATGGCATTTTATGCGTCGCCAAGGATTAGCATCGGACAACTATTACGATTTGGCTGGTCCAGCTGCCGGTGCGCACGACGATTCAGCTACGCCTGCTGCCAGCGCAATTCATCTGCCGTTTTGAGAAAATCGCGTAAGAGACGATCGAAACGATGCCAGCACCGTACACCGTAACAGTGGTGCGGCAAGGCGACACGCCCCAAACGCCCGGCCACACCGTTTCTCCTCATTCCAAAATGGCGCATCGACGTTTAATCCAACGGCCAAAGGCAGGCGCGTTCATGTCGAGATCACGATAACTGGGAACAGGCGCCTGCACTCTGTGCAGCGCTGTACTCAAGTGAAAGTCGGCAATTCACGTGACTTGCATAACGTCGCACTATCGATATGCGAGAGCCAATCGGAAGGCGCTCTATCAACCGCTATTGTTCGGTATGGCGTCCCAACACCCTTGCGCGGGATACGGTGGCGTAGTGGATCCTATCGGCTGGGACAACGCTCGGCTTTTTGAGTACCATGACAGTTGCCTCGAATTCGATGCGGGCGGCTAGCACGCCGACAACATATTCGTCCCTACCTGTTTCGATCATATACCCGCAACCGTGCCCATGCTTGGCCAATTAGAAGGATTGAGTGCGGTGAATGCTGCCAGGCTAGGCAGTGCCAGCCAGGCGCTGGAGGCAGGTCGTCTCGATGAAGCCGCACAGTTGCTGCAGGCAGCGTATCGCGATACGCCGGAGCATCCGGAAATCTTGCGGCTGCAGTCCGGCCTGCTTAGCCAGCGCGGTCGTCACGCCGAAGCAGTTCAGCTCATGCGGCTGGCGTTGAGCCGCCGAGGCGAGGATCCGCTTTACTACAATACGTTGGGCACTGTGCTTGGTGCTGCCGGCGACTACGACGAAGCGATCCAGACATTCCGGCACAGCTGCTCTATGCAGCCACAATTTGCGTTGGCCTGGTACAACCTCGGCGTGATGCTGACCCGCGCTGTGCGCAATGATGAGGCGATGGTCGCTCTACGCGAGGCGTTGCGCTTAAAGCCCGACAGCACGGACGCATCCGCCCTGCTTGCAGATCTACTGCGTACACAGGGTCAGATCGTCGACGCAGAAAAGAGCTATCAGCAGCTGATTCTGGATCGGCCTTGGTCAGGCGTAGCTTGGTGGGGGCTGGCGGATCTTAAGCATCGGCGCTTCGACTCCAACGAAGTTGAAGCCATGCAAACTGCGCTTCAATGTCGCGAGGCGAGCGTAGATGATCGTATCGCCATCGGGCTGGCATTGGCCAAAGCTCTCGACGACACAGGACGATTTGAAGATTCGCTGCAGACGCTGCATCAGGCCCATGCGCTGGCATGGCAACGGCGTCCATGGAACGCAGCGGCAATGTCCGGTGCGTTGGCTCGTATCCGTCAGGCTTTTGCATTGGCGCCGACGCCCGCGGTAAGCGCGCTTGGCCGCGAGGTAATCTTTGTAGTCAGCCTGCCACGATCCGGCTCCACCCTGGTCGAACAGATTCTGGCCTCGCACTCCCAAGTGGAAGGCGCTGGTGAATTGCCGGATCTGCCCTTGGTCATCGCCGAAGAATCACGACGCCGCAATCAGCCTTTTCCGCACTGGGTTGCCACTACACAACCGGCGGACTGGGAACGGCTTGGCAGGCGCTACCTGGAGCGCACGGCGCACTGGCGACATATGCGACCCATCTTTATCGACAAACTGCCGAACAATTGGATGTATATCGACGCGATCCGCGCCATGCTTCCGGGCGCACGCGTGATCAGCTGCCGTCGCGATCCGCTCGAAACGTGCTTTTCGTGCTATCGCCAGTACATGCAAAACAGCGACTACGCCAACCGCTTTGAGGATCTGGCTGCATTTTGGGGCGACTATGACTTAAGCCTGCGCGAGGCTTTGGGTCGTTGGCCGACCGGTGTGCACGAACATGTATACGAGGATCTACTTGCCGAGCCAGAGCGCGTAGTGCGCGGCCTATTGGCTTTCTGTAGCCTCAGGTATGAGCCAGAGTGCCTTGCGTTTCACACCAGCACGCGCACGGTGCGCTCCCCCAGTGCCACACAAGTGCGCGAGCCGTTACGCCGGGATACGGCGCGATTGGAGCGCTACGGCGCAATGCTCGATCCATTGCGTGACGCTTTGGCGGCGATCTCCGGGCGTGAACACATTTGACTCTCGCAAGATTCGAGGCTAGATCGTGAACATGCGGTCGATCTCATGGCGCACGTCGCTACCGGGGCGGCCCCCAGCGGAATGGCTGGAGGCTGCGCAAAGTTTGACGCTAGGCGGTTACGGGCAGGAGGCGCTAGCCTTGCTTGAGGCGGGCCACGCCTCTTGCCCTTACGACAGTGGCTTATCGCTTGCCTTGGCCGGGTTTTATCTTGACCGGCAACGATACGTCGAGGCGGAGAGGCTGTTAAACGCGATTCGGAAGGAACATCCAAGCCATCTGGGAGCAGCATTCATGCTTGCGCGCGTGTTGAGGGCGCAAGGCCAGTTCAACCAAATGGCGCAACAGTTAGTTGCCGCCGTGTCTCAGCATAGCCTCGATGCCGAACTCGCTATCAAGACGATCGAAGCGCTCGACGATGCCGACCGCAAGATGGAGGCCTACACCTTATGTCAGCGTGCGTTGAACGCGGAGTGTGCTGATGACGCACGCTTGCATGCTTATGCCGGCATGCTGGCTCTCCAGTTGGGGCAGTTTGTACAGGCGCGCGCCCACTATGAAGCGGTGCTTGAACACGCTGGCGAGCCGAGGGCCTGGGAGTGGCATATCGCCGGAGGCTTGAGCCAGTCGCAGCGCTATGTGCAACCTGCTGACGTTGATCTGCAACGATTCCAGCAAGCGCTGCGTCGCAACGATATCAGTCCCACAGCGCGCATCGAACTGCTGTTTGCTTTGGGCAAGCTGCATGACGATCTCGGTGATGCGGCTGCGGCAGCCGAGGCGTGGCGCGAAGCCAACACGCTAGCTCATGCGCATTCACGCTGGTCGCGAAAAAACTGGCGACGTATGATCGACGCGCGCATTCGTGCGGCACCTATGACGCAGCGTCCGCGGGAATCTCGCGGCTGGGCACCGCTATTCGTCGTTGGCGTCCCGCGTTCCGGCACCACCCTACTAGCGCAGCGACTGACTTCTTTATCGGACATCGTGCAGCGTGGCGAATTGCGTTGGCTGCCTGAACTGGCCGCGCAGCTGCCCGACGTAGCGCAGGTGGCGTTGCTGGCAGAGCAATATGAGCTGCAACTGCGTCAGGATGACCGTCATGCGCGTTGGTTCATCGACAAACAACCACTCAACCTACTCCATATCGATCTCATTCTGGCCCTGTGGCCAGACGCAAAAATTGTCTGTTGCGTGCGCAATACGAGGGATAACGCACTATCGATTTGGACGCAGCGCTTTGGTGATCCCGCACACGACTATGCCTACAATTTCAATGATATCGCTGCCGTCATCCAAGGCTGTCATCGGCTGACGAGACATTGGCTGGCGCGCTATCCCGCATCCGTTCGGCTGGTTTCTTACGAGACCATGGTCGCGGCACCAGATGCCGAAATCGCGTCGCTCGGAAAATGGCTGAACGCAGACTCGAAGGTCGAATCAGAGACGAGGACGTCGCCTGGGATGATCAGCACCGCCAGCTTGTGGCAGGCACGTCAGCCGATCTATCAAACTTCTGTGGGCCGCTGGCGCACGTATGAGAAGTTTTTTCCTGAGCTTCTCCGCTTCGATTCCTGAACCCGCTTTTCTGGCACCTCACAAGCCGTCTAGAAATTCGACTCGACTGGATAGCTCCAGTACTCCAGCATCGGCTGAAGAATCGGTAGAACCGGCCTGAATACCTCGCGGTAGCGCGTCCAACGTTCAATCGCCTTCCGGTTGATTGGCTCGATGACCTGAGAATAGCTCGGGGTGCCGATGTAACTCTTACTGCGAGCGTGCTTGTCGAATTGCATCAGCGGTGCGCAGTCGTCAAGATCCAGAAAATTCGCGATGCGTTCGGCCTGGCCGGCAAAGTCACCAACCAGATCCTCGTAGCGCGACACCAGTACATCGGGTTTGAACACTTGTACATCGGCACACCACTGCTGCATCGTATCCACATAGGCTTGCGCCAGCCGCTCTAGCGATCCGCACGCCGTCGCCAGAACGTGGGAGCGGAAATGCTGCATGTAGCAACTCAGGATCACGTCGCACGGATGACGTACCGCCAGAATGATCTTGGCGGCCGGAAACAATCGGTGAATCATTGGTAGCCATTGCATGTTCAGCGGATTCTTGTCCACCAGACGTGCGGCCGAATTTCGCTCGATCCGTTCGCCAACCATGGTGTGATAGCGTTTGCGCAATTCATCGCAATCGTATTGACACAACAAGCTGAGGTCTTTCGGAACGCGAGCGTCGTGATTGCGCAAAATGTTGATCAGGCGGTTGAAGAACGGATTCTCGTCCATCGACTGCAGCCCCGGGTGAGCGTCCAGCATCTGCTCCAGCAGGGTAGTCCCAGACCTCGGGAAACCAACCACGAAGATCGGGGAATCGAGCATGTCCGGCGCCATCAGCACCGGCCAACGTCGATATTGTTCGGCACTTATCCGAGGCGCTTCCGACGGCAACGCCGCAACACCTGGAGCGAAATGTTCCGGCGCGTCGATGCGTAACAATCTATCGGAAATATCGTGGGCCTTCTGCAAAGCCTGCAGGGCTGCTGCAACATCACCACGTTTGTCGTGAACAGCGGCCAATTGGAAATAATGCTCGGCATCATCATCATCTTGCGCGCCGGCGCCCAAGAGGAGACGGAGCGCACGTTCCGGCTGTTTACGACGCAGAGCCAGGCTCGCCAGAAGGTGCTCGACCTCGTTTTTTTGGGAACGCGAATTTCCGGCTGAATCGATAATTTGCTGCGCGAGCGTCTCGGAATCGTCGAGCCGATTTTGCCGCTCGTAGATAGTGGCCAGCAGGAGTTTCGCTTCGAAATGGTCAGGCTGATGAATCAGAAGATCTTCAAGCAGCCACGCCGCACCCACCGTTTCGTTGCGCAGACTTAGCGTTCGGGCCAGCTCAAGCTGCAGGCTGTCGTCCCCCAGAGGCAACCATGCGCGCCAATGCCTGAGTAGCTCGGCAGCGCTCTCAAAATCCTGGCACAAGCAACATGCCTTGGCCGCATGCACGCGTACCGTAATCGCATCCTTATTCAACAAATGAGCGGCAAGCAGCATTTCGCGGGCAGCCGAATATTCGCGGCAGTCGAACAGCAACATTCCGTACTGGTCACGAATGGTGAGGTTTGATGAATCCAAGTCAAGCGCACGCCCGTAGGCAGCCTTCGCGCCGTCGAGATCCTGCGCACCGTTCAGTGCAACGGCGTAGTTACCCCAGTGCAAAGCGCTGTGAGGATATATGCGGGTCAGCTCGGCGTAGACGGAAACGGCCTCTTGCTGCCGTTGCTGATACTGAAGGCTCAACGCCAGCAACACGAGCAGGCTCTCGTTATGTGGATGAGACGGCAGCATAGCGCGCGCCAGCCCTTCTGCGCGGTGCGGCTGGCCGCTCTGGATGGCCGCAACTATTTCGGTAAGAGTATTTTCAAGATTCATGGCATAAAAAAGGCCGCGTGAAAAAAGTCACGCGGCCTATAAGGTTAAGTTTTACACGAACGATTTTTTAGAATTTGACGGTGAAGCGAGCCCAGTAATAGCGCCCGATCAGGTCAAAGTCGCTCGGATCGGTATTGGCGTTCAGCGTATTGTTGGCGTACAAGATCGGCGGCTGCTTATCGAACGCGTTGTTGACGCCAAAATCGATGCGGCTATTGATGACCTCGAGATTATAACCGAACGAGAAGTCATGATAGAGCGTAGATCCTTCGTGGAACAGCGGTCCCTGCACGCCGCCGTAGCTGTCCTGCAGCGAATAGGTGCCGATGTAACGTGGGCGCCACTCGGCTTCCCAGTTGCCCAGCTGCCACTGGACGAAGCCCGAAGCGCGCCAGCGGGGAAACAGGCAGATGCCGGCATTTGTCGGGCAGGCGGCCTGCGCACTCGAACCGTAGGCAAGCAGCTGGCCGGCATCCTTATAAGTGGTGCCGCCGGCCTGCTGGTTGAAGTAATTCAGGTACGTAGCATCCACACCGACGGTGAACTTGCCGAAGGAATACTGCGGCAACTTGTAACGAGCCGACCAATCTATGCCACCAGTGGCCAGACTACCCAGATTGCCCGTCGGTTCAATAAAGCCCAAGCCGATCTGACCCGCGTTCGGGCCCGAGGCAATACGCTTGATGTACTGGCAATACACCGTCTGACCACCGGCGCAAAGATTCAGGACAGCCTGCGCACCGATCGACGAAATGGTGTTGTCCAGGTAGATATGCCAGAAGTCGACCGTTGTGGACAGTCCTTCCGCCCAGGAAGGGCTGTACACCAGGCCCAGATCGAACGATTTACCCGTTTCCGGCTTGATCGGGAAACCGGCAACCGCGGCACCCTCGGTAATCGTGCTGATCTGCGTGGCCGACGTAACCGACTTGTTCACGAACGTGCCATTCGTCGGCACATACTGGCATGCCGCTGCCAAGTTAGCTTGGCCGGTGTAGCCGTTACACGGGTCACTGGTCAGATAGGGCGCATCCGAACCGGAAGAGTAAAGCTCTCCAATCGTTGGCGCACGGAACACGTCGGCCATCGTGCCGCGCAGCAGCAGGTCGTCGAACGGCTTCCACTCGACCTGGAACTTGAAGTTGTTGGTGCTACCAAACGAGCTGAAGCGCGAATAACGGTCACCGATATCCACATTCAACGACTTGACGAAGGGCAAATCAGCCAGCACCGGGATAAAGGCTTCCGAATAGACTTCCTTCACGTTGTAGCCACCCGACAGACCCGCCACGCACTGGCTGCCCAAGGCGCAGGTGCCGGTGTTCGGGTTGAGCAGCAACTCGGTATCCGGATTAACCGTTTCATGATCGGTACGGTACTGAGCGCCAACGGCCAGCTGCACGGCGCCCGCAGGCAGGCTGAACAATTCGCCGTTCACATCGGCGTGCCAGACCTTTTCCTGACTGTAAGCGTTGCTGGTGGCCACCGCCGAAGCGGCTTTCTCGGCGGCGAGGCTGCCAGGAGAATTGATGGCAAAGGGGTTGAACTGGCAAGCCACGGCGCTGATGCCGGTCGGGCAAGTCGCAGTGCCATCGGCATTCAGCACCGAGGGCCCCGTGTACAGGTCGTTCGCGTTGATCAGACCTTCGGTGGTGGTGGTGACGCTCTCATGGCCGTAGTTCACGCCCACGTTCCACTGCCAGTTATTGTCGGCAATGTTGAAGTCGCCCTTCAGGCCTGTGTTGATCTGAGCGTCTTCGCGACCGGAGAACGCGTAGCGATTGCCGAGGCCAGTGGTACGCGTGCGGAAGCCATAGCCGGTGCTCGCATTGTATGCCGTACCTGGAGCAAACACATTGAAGGCGTTGTGCGCGTCAAGCGTTGCGCCCGACGTGTCCGTGCCGTACACCCCCGGAGCCAGCTGGAAATTGGACGAGGTCTTCTGGTAGGTCGCGTCCATGTAGGCCGATACGTGATCGGTAAGATTGTAATCCCCGTTCAGGAATGCGCCCGTGCGCTCCTGGGGGGTTTCAATCAGGTTGACCGTGGCGTAGTTGTATTTGTCGGCGTTGCCATAGCAGTGATAGTTGGCCGCGGTCGGCACGGTCGCGTTGCCACCCGAATTGAGCGAGATGGTGCCGCATCCAAACTGTGCCGCCAGACTTCCGGGAGCAAAAGTGCCATCGCCGTTGTCGCCGGGAATCTGGATATGGCCGACCGGCGTGGACGACGAGCCGCCCACGATGACGTGGCCCGTGGAAATCAGGCTCAACGCATTCTTCGAGAAGTTGCGTGCGCCTGCTTCGATGCCGTCGGTCTTCTGGTAGTTGACGCCGGCCATGATGCTGCCTTTGTCACCCGACTGGCCGAAGGTGAACGTGTAGCCGGACGTGTCGCCATCGTCGTGGTCCGACTCGCCCACATTGGTTGTGAAGGTGGCTCCCTGGTAATCCTTGCGCAGGATGAAGTTGACCGCACCGCCAATGGCATCGGAGCCGTAAACCGACGATGCGCCAACGGTAAGCACGTCGATGCGCTCGATCGCGTCGGCGGGGATCGCGTTCGGATCGCCGCTCAGCAGACGCTGGCCGTTGACCAGGATCAGCGTGCGCTGCGAACCGAGGCCGCGGAGGTTGATCGAAGAGGCGCCCGTACCGCCACCATTATTGGTCTGCGGATTCACGTTGCCGCCCGTCATCGTCGGCAGCTGTTGGATCAAGTCACCCAAGGTGGCCTTGCCTGTTGCCTGGATTTGCGCGCGATCGATTGTTACGACGGGGCTGGCCGTTTCCAGATCGACGCGGCGGATCAGCGAACCGGTAACGACAACGGTTTGCAGGTCGGACGTTTTTTTGTCGCTCGGCGACTGTGTCGTCGAGGCGGGCTGGCTACCCGTGTCCTGGGCAAATACAGCGTTGCTGGTGGCGCCTACGGCAAGCACGGCACCCAGCGAGAGCGCCAGGCGAACTGACGAAGAAAGTTTTGTGACCCCAAGTTTCATTACGACACCCTCCGATTAATTATCACCATGGGTCAGAAATGGTCTGCCCAAAAAATGCCAGCCGGCCTAAAGTTCCCCTAAGCCAATGCTTCCAAACCCACTAAACCCTAATTTCGTCCCGATACTAACAGGGAAGTAACGTTTCGTGAACACTTTGCACATGCTAGAGACTCACAAACTCAGGCGTAGCCGCAAAATCAAAATTTTGACGCCGTGTAACCGCGGTTAACGAGACTTCACCCCAGATCCTATTTATCACGCGTATTTTACGCGTTGTCAACAAATTTTGTACATGAACAGCCTTGTTAAACAGTCTCTTATGGTCTCTTTCTGCAGTACCGCGCTGGTGACGTGGCCCATCACGCAACGATGAAAACTAAGGCTGATTTGATCCTTCACAGGTAGTCATTAGCTTGGGCTGATTCGCCGACATAGCTCAATCCCGGACTTTATTTTCAGAAGCAACGTACCCGTGCACCGCGGCTAGCCCTCCCTTAAGGCCGCAATTCCAGCTAGTTGAGACTTGGCAGCGCCCCCCCTCCTAGTCTGCGCCATTGATTACATTGCATGCTATGTTTCGCCTGCCTTTCATGAGGGGACGCGAGATGCGGATGGGTCTGGCTATCGACGCAGGTTGCGATCTGTCGCAGGCGTTTTTGCAGCGGCACAAGATCGTCGTGATGCCGATTACAGTGCGGGTGGACGGTGACGTTTTCATGGACGACCGCGAGCCGGCTGAGATGCAGCGCTTTATCGACCGCCGCCTGGGCAGCCGCAGCCACTCGGCGGAAACCGAGCCCTGCTCAGTCGAAGAGGTGGAGAGCCTGTTCCTGGAAAAGCTCGTGCTCGATCACGACTGCATGTTCTGCCTCACCATCATGGCCACGCGCAGCGCGATCAACGAACGCGTGAACCGGGCGAGCTTCGCCGTCCTCAAGAACTATCGCAAAGTACGCGAAGCCGCCGGGGTACCGGGACCTTTCATGATGCGGGTAGTGGACACGCGGAATATTTTTGCGGGATCGGCGCCTGCGGCCTACGAAGCAGCGCGCATGATCGAGGCCCACGAGACGCCTGCGGCGATTCGCGAGCGTCTTACGTACATCGCCAATAACAGCTATGGCTACATGCTGCCGCGAGATCTCTATTACCTCCGCGCGCGGGCCAAGAAAAAGAACGATCGCAGCGTCAGCCTTTTCAGCGCGGTGCTGGGTTCGGCATTGGACATCAAGCCGTTATTACGCGGCTATCGCGGTGAAACCGGGCCGGTGGGCAAGGTACGCGGCTTCGAACACGGCGCCGAGGCGCTGTTCGGTTATGCCGCGCAGCGCGTGCGGAACGGCCTGCTGGTTCCTTTTGTATGCGTGAGCTACGGCGGCGATCTCGGGGTGCTGGCTACGCTGCCGGGCTATGCAGGTTTGCAGGCGGCCTGCCAGGAATCCGGCGTGGAGCTGATGGAGGCGCCGATGGGCATCACCGGTATGGTCAATGTTGGCGAAGGTGCGGTCACTCTGGGTTTCGCTGCGGAAGAACACGAAGCGGATTTTTAGAAAGGGCACTCAAAGCGCCGCCAGAAGCTCTCAGAACCCGTAGTTCAAGAAACCACCATCGACCGCCAGCACCTGCCCCGTGATGTAACTGGCCGCGGGCAGGCACAGAAAAGCGATCGCCGCGGCAACCTCCTCCGGCTCGCCGATCCGGTTCAGCGGCGTGCGTTCCAACACCTCGTCCAGATAATCTGCGTCGGCCAGCGCCGGCTCCGAGCGCTGGGTGCGGATATACCAGGGCGCGACCGCATTGACGCGGATGCCGTCCACCGCCCACTCGGCGGCAAGGTTGCGGGTGAGCTGGTGCAGCGCGGCTTTGCTCATCCCGTAGGCCGAGCCAGTGCGCACATGCGTGACGCCGGACACCGAGCCGACATTGACGATCGCCGCGTTCGGATGCTGCACGAGCTGCGGGTGCGCCAGACGGCACATCTCGAACGCGGCGAACACGTTCTGCTCGAAAATCTGACGGTATTCGTCGCTGCGATAGTCCAGCGTGGCCAGCGGCTGATTGCCGCCGGCGTTGTTGACCAGCAGCGACAGCGGCGCGCCAAGGTCGGCAATCCAGTCGAACACGGCCAGGCGCTCTTCGGCCTGGGTCAGGTCAGCGCCGAAAGCCAACACCTCGACCTCGGGGAAATCGTCGGTCAGCTCGACCATCACCTGTTCGAGATAATTCGGATCGCGCGCCACCAGCAGCAGGTTGGCACCCAACCCAGCCAACTCGCGCGCGGCAGCGTAACCAATGCCCTTGCTGGCACCGGTGATCAAAGCGGTATGGCCCTGCAGTTGCCAAGCGTCGATGCGGCTGTTCATGCGCTCAGCTTAAAGCCTATGCCGCTCGCGCGCATCGTCGTCGGCAAGACAAACCTTGCCGAGGCAAGTCCATGGCAGGACACTGGATCCATCGAACCCGCCAGAGAAACCTCATGAAGCCGCTACCGATTCTGCTCGGCGCGCTTGCCCTGGCCGCCTGCTCCAGCAAACCGCCCGAGCCGGTGGCAAAAGCACCGCCGATAGCGACGCCCTTCGATGCGATGCGCGCCGAAGAGCAACGGGCGAAGGACGTGCAGAAAATCGTCGACAGGCAGGCCGAGGAACAGCGCAAGCAGATCGAGGCGCAGCAGCAGTAGCCGTAAGCGCGTCTATAGAACGCGCGGCGGACACACCTTCTTAGTGCGGGCTGCAGAGGCAGTCCACATAGATATTGGGTGTACCCGCCTTGGCCGTGCGCAGCAGCTGCAGCTCCGGTGCCAGTGCCGGCATCTGGGCTACCCAGTTCGGCAACCGCAACCCCCACGACTGCAGGATACGGACGCTGGCGCTCTGATTGAGACCGAGCAGAAAACGCTGGAACCCGCCCGCGGGCGGCTCGACGTAGCGCACCGGATAGTCGCTGCCCAGCTTCGCCAGGCTTGCGGCATCGGCCACCGCGTTGCCCAGGCCACCGAGCTGATCGACCAGACCGCGATCGAGCGCCTGCTGCCCGGTCCATACGCGGCCTTGCGCAATCGCGTTGATCGCGTCATAGCTCTTGCCGCGTGCCGTCGCCACGTTACCGACAAAGTCGTGATAGCCCTTGTTGATGATCGCCTGGATCACCGCACCGACTTTCGGGTCCAACGCCCGGGTGATGTCGAACGCTCCGGCCATCGGTCCGGTCGCCACGCCGTCGCTCTGCACACCGAACTTGGCCAGTGTGTTGGGAATGGAGTAGTACAGACCGAAGATGCCGATCGAGCCGGTAATCGTGTTCGGCTCGGCGAAAATCTTGTTGGCGTTCATCGAAATCCAGTAGCCGCCGCTGGCCGCCACGTCGCCCATGGATACCACCACCGGAATGCCGGCCTCGCGCGTCAGCTGCACCTCGCGGCGGATCTGCTCGGCCGCGAACACTTCGCCGCCGGGCGAGTTGACCCGCAGCACCAGCGCCTTGGTTTTGCGATCCTCACGCGCCTGCCGGATCAGCGCCGCGGTGGATTCCCCACCGATCGAACCCGGCGACTGCTTGCCGCCGGCGATCTCGCCTTCAGCCACGACGATCGCCACACCCGGTTCGAACCCGCCGTGCGAAGACGTCTGACTGGCCAGATAACGGGTTTGATCCACCTGGCGGAAGCTGTGCCCCTTGTCGTCGGCCGGCACGCCTTCCTTGCGCAGGATCGCGATAAGGTCGGCGCGCGTGGCCAGGCCATCGACCAGATGTTCGTTCAAGGCCAGCTGGGCCAGATCGCCCTGCGTGCTGGCGATGGTTTGCGGCAGGTTGTCGATGTCGTTGCGCAACGTCGCCGGATCAATCTTGCGCAGGGTGGCGACTTCGGCAAGATACTGATCCCACAGGCCGCCCAGCCAGTAACTGTCGGCCTGCTTCGCTTCCGGCGATGCCTGCTCGAGGATGTACGGCTCGGCCGCACTCTTGAACTGGCCTACGCGGAACAGGTGTACGTCGACGCCGAGCTTGTCCAGCAGATTCTTGTAGAAAAGACGGTAGTCGGCCAGGCCGGTGAGCATGACGCCACCCTGGGGGTCGATCAGCACGCGGTCGGCATGCGCGGCCAGGTAATACTGGCCCTGATCCAGATTCACCGCCCAGACGATCACCGGCTTGCCGGTGGCGCGAAACCGGTCCAGCGCGGCACCGACCTCGCGCAGCGCGGCAAAACCGCCGCCCTGCAAATCATCCGGCAGCAGCACGATGCGGGTGATGCGCTTGTCCTTGGCCGCGGCGTCGATCGCGCCGACGATATCGCGCAGTTGCACCTGCTTCGGTTCGTTGCCCGACAGGCCGTCGAGGGTGCGCTGCAACGGGTCGATGCTGTACTGCTCGACCAGTTGGCCTTGCGGTTTGAGCACCAGCACACTGTCGTTCTGCAGCGTGCGCGCCATGCGTCCGCCGGCTAGGCCGCCGACGATCGCCAGAAACACGACGAACAGCAGCGTGAAAAACAGCAGGTTGATGATCACCAGCCGCACGACGTTGATGCCCCGCCCCAGCGAGCGGATGAAAGCCCAGAAGCCGCGCGGGCGGCGTGGCGGCGGCAGTGGTGGCGTCATGCGTGCGGCTCGTGTGAGGTAACAGAGTGAATGAAGCGCGACATCAAAGCTCAAGCGTAACGGGTAAGACCGGCTCGGTCACTGCGGCACGCTGCCAGCGCTCGCGCCAGGCGCTGCGCCAGAATCGCACAAACAACAACACCGCGGCGACCGACAGCCCGGCGATCAGACCCATCCACATGCCACGCGCACCCATGCCCTGATTGAACGTCAGCCACCAGCCCAGCGGCATGCCGATCATCCAGTAGGCGAACAAGGTAATCGCCATCGGCACGCGGGTGTCCTTCAGCCCGCGCAGCGCGCCGTTCGACGCGACCTGGATGCCGTCGGAAAACTGGAACAGCCCGGCCAGCACGATCAGCTGCATCGCCAGCGCGATCACTTTGGGATCGTGCGTATATAAAGAGGCGATGAAGTGCGGCAGGCCCAGCATCAGCGCCGCCGAGACCAGCTGCGTGCCCAGGGTCAAACCGATGCCGCAAAAGCCCGCGTAGCGCACGCCGCGCGCGTCGCCCCGTCCCACCGCGTTACCGACCCGCACCGTGATCGCCATCGCCAGCCCCAGCGGGATCATGAAAAACAGCGAGGCGATATTGATCGCCACCTGATGGCTGGCGATCACGTCCTCGCCCAGCGAGCTGATGATCAGCGCCGTGGCGACGAACAATCCCGCTTCGGCCAGCAAGGTCACGGCCATCGGCAGACCGACATGTGCCAGCGCCGCAATGCGGCGTAGATGCGGCCATTCGAAATGATCGAGTAGACCCAGGCCGCGGTAGTTGGGATGCTTCAGCACGTAAAGGCCCAGTCCCATCATCTCGATCCACAGCACGGCTGCCGTGGCCATGCCGCAACCGTGCGCGCCCTGCGGCGGCAAACCGAACTTGCCGAACATCAGCGCATAGCCCAGCGGCACCAGCAGCGCCAGACCGCCGAGGCTGAAATACATCGACGGCCGAGTCAATGACAAGCCTTCGGACAAACCGCGCAGGGCGAAATAACAGGTCAGCGCCGGTGCACCCCAACTGATCGCCAGCAGAAACGCCTGCACGTCGTGGCGCAGGCTCGGCGTGACACCCATCAGCTCGATCAACGGCATGGCGTGACGTACCGCAAACCACAGCAGCACGCCCATGCCGAGCGCCAGCCACAGCGCCTGACGGAACACCGCACCGACTTCGAGCCGCCGACCGGCGCCGTCGAGCTGGGCCACCCACGGCGGCACCGCCATCATCATGCCGATGCCGCTGACGATGGCCAGCGACCAGATGCTTGCGCCGACCGCCACCGCGCCGAGCACGTGCGCGCTGAAATGTCCGGCCAACAGCGCGTCGATGACGTTGCTGCCGATCGCCGCCAGCTGGGCGAATACCAGCGGCAGCGCAAGACGCACCGTGGCGCGCAGCTCGTGCATCAGACGCACGCGTTCGGGGCGAAAAGCTTTCATCGACGTGGCGTATTCATGAGCGGCGCATTCTAACCGAGCAGCCCGACCGAGCGGCGCGACCCCTCTTTGCATCGCTGCTGAGCCAAGCTTGCTGCCACACGGCGCAGCCTGTGCAAAGATCGGTGGTTGAGCCGGAGACGACCGGACGGGGATTTCATGAACAAGCTCACCAGCTATGAAGGGCAGCATTGCGCCAATTGCGGCGCGGCCATGCACGGCGAGTTCTGCCACGAATGTGGTCAGTCGATCCACAGCGTGCTCAAGCCGATCCACGGCATGCTCGAAGACACGATGGACATCGTGTTTCACGTCGATGGCCGCGCGGTGCACACCATACCGCCGCTGCTGCTGAAACCCGGCTTTCTCACCCTGGAATATTTCAGTGGCCGTCGCGTGCGCTACATCGCGCCGTTCCGCCTGATGTTCGTCCTCAGCCTGCTGGCGTTTTTCATGATCCACCTGCAGCTCGATTCACTGAGCAAAAAAATGATTCGCGGGAACCTTCCGGTGGTGACCAACGGCAACGCGTTTGAAGATGCTCACACGCAAGCCGAAGTACGCGACCAGCTGAAGCAGCAACTGGCCGAACTGGATCGTGCGCGCGCCTCGCTGCCAAACGTAGCCAAGCCGGATATGGACATGGCTGCGCAGAAAATGCGCGACGCGGCGAATCAACGATTGCTCGCCCTGGGGGCAGCGCCCGCGCCAGCCGCCTCGCAGGCGTCGCCCCCGACATCGACGTCATCCACCGCGAGCGATACCGATACGACGGTCGGCAAGCGCGCCCATGGGCGCGGCAAAGATGACGATGAGGGCATGACCCGCATGGCGACCATGCACATCGACTGGCTGCCCGATGCGGCCAACGCGCGCCTCAACCTGCTTGGCCAGCACATGCAAGCGAATTTGCACAACTTCAGGCATGGCGACGCGGCCGCGCGCGAGGAATCCGTCCAGCGCATGATCACCGGCTTCTTCGGCGTTCTTCCGCCGACCATGTTTGTGCTGATGCCCGTCTTCGCGCTGCTGCTGAAGCTGGTCTACCTGTTCAAGCGCCGCCTTTACATCGAGCACCTGATCGTGGCGCTGCACAGCCATGCCTTTCTTTTTCTCAGCCTGATGCTGGGCGCCCTGGTCGGCATGCTCGCCGCCTGGGTCAAACCGGCCGCTCCGTGGTTGGCCACGCCGCTTGGCTGGATCAATCTGGCGTTGTGGATTTGGGCGCCGATCTATCTGCTGATCATGCAGAAGCGTGTTTATCGGCAAGGCTGGCCGATGACGATCCTCAAATACCTGTTTATCGGCTGGTGCTATTGCGTGCTGCTGACGTTCGCACTCGCGATTGCCGGCGTGCTCAGCGTTGCATACTGACGCCGCCTGCGGTGGGTATGGACGATCTAGGAATGCGCTCTCAAGAAGCCCTTCTTCGTCGGTTTTGCACAGCGTCATCTGCCTGTCAAGCGGTGTGAATGGCTTGGGTCAATTGTGTGAATGCCAGGTGACGCAAAATTTCAAATTATTGATTTCAAAGATTTATTTTTCGTGATGAAAACTTGGTCAAGCCGTCCCGAAGGGCGTCACGGCGGGCCTTGAGGCCTCCGCTCCCCTTTACATCCACAGACTTATCCACAGGTCTTGTGGATAAGCGCAAAACCTTACCAGGGTGAGTCACTTAGCCTTCGTTTCTCGATATTTAAGGAGCTAGTGCGCGCAAGCTCCACTCGCCGCTTTTTACCCGCGGGCGCAAGGCTCGGCGGATGGTCAGCGGCACATCCCCGGCTACACTGCCCGATCACGAGGAAAGCATGCCTGCCGTTCTACGCGTTGCCCTGCCGGTGCCCCTGCCGACCCTGTTCGACTACTTGCCGCCTGCGGAAGGGTCAGCGCAGGCGGGTAGCCGCGTGTGGGTGCCGTTCGGTCGAGGCAAGCTGGTTGGCGTGGTGGTGGAGATCGATGCGCAGGCCGCAGTCGGCAGCAGCCGACTGAAGCCGGCCATCCGGTTGCTGGACGACGCGCCGCTGCTCGATGCCGAACTGATGCAGACCCTGGCATGGGCCGCCGACTACTGGTTGGGCGCTCCGGGTGAGGCGTATGCCAACGCGCTGCCGCTCGCCCTGCGCGAACCGCGGCCGCGGCCGGCCATCGGCGATGAATACTGGTCGCTCAGCGCCGCCGGTCAGAGCGCGCACGATGCCGGCAGCCGGCGCGGCGGCAGCAAGCAGCTGCTGGCCTTGCTGGCCGAACGCGCCCTCAGCGCGCAGGAACTGACCGAGCGCCTGCCAGGCTGGCGCGACGCCAGCCGGCGGCTGGCTGCTGCAGGCCTGATCGAGCGCAGCGAACGGCCGCCGCTGAATCACGCCCTGCCCGCTTCGCTGCCGCCGCAGTTGAACGACGAGCAACAGCAGGCGGTTGCCGCCGTCAGCGCACATCTGGGCGAATATCAGCCGTTCCTGCTCGATGGCGTCACCGGCAGCGGCAAAACCGAGGTCTATCTGGCCTTGATCGAACAGGTGCTGGCGCAGGGCAAGCAGGCGCTGCTGCTGGTACCGGAAATCGGCCTGGCACCGCAGACCGTGCGTCGCCTGCGCGAGCGGCTGGGCGTCATCGTGGAAGTGCTGCACTCGAACCTGTCCGAAGGCGATCGCGCACGCGCCTGGCTGCGCGCACGCGCCGGCAGCGCGCGGGTGATTCTGGGCACGCGCTCGGCGATGTTCACGCCGCTGCCGGAGGCCGGCATCATCATCGTCGACGAGGAGCACGACAGCGCCTACAAGCAGCAGGAAGGCTTCCGCTACCACGCGCGCGATCTGGCCGTGGTGCGCGCACGCGCGCTGAACGTGCCGGTGCTGCTGGGCTCGGGTACGCCGTCACTGGAGTCACTGGCAAATGCGGAAGCGGGCCGCTACCGGACGCTTCATCTGCGCGCGCGGCCCGGTGCGATCCGCCCGCCGCAGGTGCAAATTATCGACATGCGCGCACAGCGGCTGGAGCACGGCATGTCGCCGGCCCTACTGGCGGCGGTAGCGGAAACCGTGGCGCGTGGCGAGCAGGCGCTGGTGTTTCGCAACCGCCGCGGCTACGCCCCCGTGCTGCTGTGCCGCAGCTGTGGCTGGCACCCCGACTGCCCACGCTGCGACCGGCCGCTGACCCTGCACGCCGGCCGCCGTCAGCTGCTCTGCCATCACTGCGATTTTCGCCAGCGCGTGCCTGTCGCCTGCCCCGTCTGCGCATCGGCCGACCTGAAGCCGCAGGGACAGGGCACCGAGCGCCTCGAAGAGGCGCTGATCGCACACTTTCCGCAGGTGCCGGTGCTGCGCGTCGATCGCGAAACCACGCGCCGGCGCGACGCGTTCGAGCAGCTGCTGGCCACGCTGCAGAACGATCAGCCGGCGATCCTGGTCGGCACGCAGATGCTGGCCAAGGGGCACGACCTGCCCAACCTCACCATGGTGGCGATCGTCGGCGTGGACGAGGGTTTGCACAGCGTCGATTTCCGCGCCGGCGAACGCATGGCGCAGCTGGTGGTGCAGGTGGCCGGGCGTGCCGGGCGCGCGCGCAAACCCGGCCGCGTACTGCTGCAAACCCATCAGCCCGAGCATCCGCTGCTGCGCGGGCTGCTCGCTCACGGGTACGCCGCGGCAGCGCGCGAACTGCTGGCCGAACGCCGGCAAATTCAGCTGCCACCGTACAGCCATCAGGTGCTGCTGCGCGCCGATGCGCCCACGCGCGAGCCGGTCGATGCGTTTCTTGCCGCCGCGCATGCGGCGCTGCCGGAAAGTGCCGAACTGCAGATCGCCGGGCCGATGCCCGCGCCGATGCCGCTGCGCGCCGGCCGTCATCGCGGCCAGCTGCTGCTCGAGGCGGCCAGCCGAAGCGTGCTGCATGGCCTGCTGCGGCCGTGGCGGCTGGCACTTACCGCGATGCCGCAGGCGCGGCACGTGCGCTGGTCGCTGGACGTCGATCCGATCGATCTTTACTGATCGGTCGAACGATCAGACACAACGACGGCTATTCCGACAGGTCGCGCCGCAGCGATCCGGGCTTGACCAACCAGCGCACCGCCAGAATCCCCAGCTCGTAAAGCAGGCACATCGGAATGCCGAGCATCAGCATCGAAGTGATGTCCGGGGGCGTGATCAGCGCAGCGATCGCGAACGCGCCGCAGATCGCATAGCGCCGCGCGCTGCGCAGCTTTTCCAAATCGACCAGGCCGATCGCGGCGATGATCACCACCGCCACCGGCACCTCGAAACACAGGCCGAAGGCGAAGAACATCAGCATCACGAAATCGAGGTAGTGGGTGATGTCGGTCATCATCTCCACGCCCTGCGGCGTCACCGCCGTAAGGAAACGAAACGCCGCCGGCAGCACCAGAAAATACGCGAACGCGCCGCCCATGTAGAACAATACCAGCGCTGCCGCAAGCAGCGGCCGCGCCAGCCGCTTTTCGTGCTTGTACAAGCCGGGACTGACAAACGCCCACAACTGATAAAGCACCATCGGCATGCTGATGAAAAGAGCCGTATAGAAGGCCAATTTCAGCGGCGTGATGAACGGGCTGGTGACTTCGGTCGCAATCAAATGCGCACCCTGCGGCAGCCGCGCCACCAGCGGCTTGGCCAGCTCGGCATAGAGTCGGTTGGCAAACGGCACCAGCGCAATAAGTACGACCAGCACCGTGCCCACCGCCCACATCAGGCGAAGTCGCAGCTCCAGCAAGTGCGAAAAAAGCCCCTGCAGGCCTTCCTCCGCATCGGGGGCATCGGATTCAGGCGTGGCCATGCGGCGTATCCCTGTCATGTGTGGGATCGCGCTCCGGCCTGGTGAGCGGCGCGTCCAGCGGCAGCTCGGCCTGCACACCCTCCGGTGCCTGACTGCTATCGCTAACATGCTCGCCTGACGTTTCAGCGGCGCGCGCTGCGCTTGCGGGGGACGGGCTCGCGGACGTGGCGCCGGCCGGCTGCGAAGCTACCGGATGCCCGCCGGCGACCGGCTCCTGTAGTGCTGCGTCTTGCGATGGCAGCGCAGCATCCGGTGCCGGCGGCTGCAGCTTCACCATGGCAGCCGCTTCGGCAAACGGGTCGTGGGTTTCTTTCAAGGTGTTCTTAACGTGCTGCTGTGCGGCCTCAGCACTGGCCACGGCTTCACGCGCGCTGCGCTTGATCTCCTCGATCTCCAGCTCGCGCTCGACTTCGGCTTTGACGTTGTCCCAGCCGCTGCGAACGCGGCGCAGCAGCGCGCCCGCGGTACGGGCCGCGCCGGGCAGTTTTTCCGGGCCCAGCACGATCAAGGCGATCAGTGCGAGCAGCACCATTTTGCCGAGACTAAGCTCGATCATCGACGCTCTCGATCATGGCCCCGCTCCGCCCGCCGCGCGCTTACTTGGTTTCGCTGGAGTCGCGCTGACCCTGCGTGGTGCCGGTGCGAGTGCTGTCCACCGGCGGGTCGGCGCGCAAGTGCTCCGCGTCCTGACGCTTGGCCTCGGCCTCCTTCTGCTTGGCTTCGTCATCGCCGCTGACGCTTTTCTTGAAATCGCGGATGGCGGCGCCGAGGTCTGGGCCAAGGTTGCGAATCTTCTTGGTACCGAATACCAGCAGCACCACGACCAGCAAGATGATCCAGTGCCACATACTGTCAAAACCCATGATGACCTCTGAACCGATTCCGAATGAACCCATGGAGCTCAGGCTGCAACCCGAGCCCGACAACTAGCGTGAAGTGTACTCCTCAAGACGGTCCCGAAAATCCACGACCGGCCCGGGCACGTTGCTGACGCCGCCTTCGAAGATGCGACGCGGCGTGATGCCTGCGCCGTATACCGCCTCGTTGGCGTCGTAATCGATGCGCAGTGCCGCGCCATCGATCGCTACGCCGGCGAACAGGCCGCGCGAACGCGAGTAGGAGTAGATCTCCGCCTTCATCTGCGCGTCGGTGGAAGCTGTCGCCGTGCGGCCAACCGGGCCGGCGGCAGCCGAGGCGTCGGCGCCGACGGTAAACTTGCCGTTGACGATGGAATCCACGCCGCGTTGCGTGCGGAACACCAGCACCAGGTCGGTGGACGACACGCCGGCCTGGAAACCGATGCTGCCGCCGGTGACAGTGACAAAGCTGGGATTGGACCAGGTACCGTCCGGCGACTTCACCGAAATAAGACCCTCGCCGCGGCGGCCGCCGAACACGAAGCCGACCTTCAGCACGTCGGGGATCACCGCGATCGCCTTGGCGTCGCGCAGCAGATCCTGCGGAATCGACTTGTCCGGCGCTTCCATGATTTCGCTCAGCACGCGCACGGCATTCTTGGCGCGCACCAGCGGCGGATCCTCGGCATGCACGGCCATGGCAGGCAGCAACAGGGCCGCGCCGATCAGCAGCAGGCGATGCAGTGGTGTCTTGAACATGGATGGCTCCGCGTGAGGGTGGAAGAGTTGAGGCTGGAGATGAATAAGCTAATGACGCCGCGCACCGCAGCGCGCGAGGCTTGTGGCAGACTCATGCGCCTGCTTCAAGCGCGACGCCACCATGCCCTACAACAACTATACCGGCGTTGCCGGTCATTCCAACGGGCAGCCCCTGCCGCCCGTTCAGGCTGGCGTGCTGCTGGTCAATCTGGGAACACCGGCCGCGCCCACGGCCAAAGCCGTGCGGCCGTATCTGGCCGAATTTCTCAGCGACCCGCGCGTGATCGAAGTGCGCCGCTGGCTGTGGTGGCTGATCCTGCACGGTGTGATTCTTCGGCTGCGGCCCTCGCGCTCGGCGCACGCCTACGCCAAGGTCTGGACCGAACAGGGCTCGCCGCTTCGGGTCGGCAGCGAGGCGCTGGCCGCCGGTTTGCAGGCCGAGCTGGGCCGCCAGCGCCCGAATGGCCCGATTCGCGTCGCCCTTGCCATGCGTTATGGCGAACCTTCGGTCGCCCACACTATCGAACGACTGCAGCGCGAAGGCGTACGCAAGCTGCTGGTGCTGCCGATGTATCCACAGTATTCGGCGACGTCGTCCGGCTCGGTGATCGACGCGGTGATGGATACCTACAAAACGCTGCGCTGGCCACCCGAGCTGCGCATCGTCAACGACTATCACAACGATCCAGCGCATATCGATGCGCTGGCGACCAGCATCGAGCGCTGGTGGCGGGTCAATGGCCGTGGCGACAAGCTGCTGCTGTCCTTCCACGGCATCCCCGAGCGTTACCTGCATGCCGGCGACCCGTATTTCTGCCAGTGTCATGCGACGGCGCGCCTGCTGCGCGAACGCCTGCGCTTGACCGAAGAGCAGCTGGCGATCAGCTTTCAATCGCGCGTCGGCCGCGAGCGCTGGCTGCATCCGTATACCGACCAGATCGTGCGCAAGCTCGCCGCCGAGGGCGTGAAACGTCTCGACGTCGCCTGCCCCGGGTTTTCGGTCGACTGTCTGGAAACGCTGGAAGAAATCGCCATGCAGAACCGGGATTTTTTTATCGAAGCCGGCGGCAGCACGCTGCGCTACATCCCCGCATTGAATGACAGCGCCGAGCAGGTCAGCAGTCTCGCGGCGCTGATCCTACGCCACGGCCAGGGCTGGGACGAGTTTGCCACCGACTACGATCCCGCCGCCGCGAAACAGCGCGTCGTCGATGCCGACCGCCGCGCCAAGGCCTTGCGTGATCGCGCCGACTGAACGCCGCATCGCCCTGCCGCATCTCGCGCTGGCGGTGCAGGTCTGGGGCGACGATAGCGCGCCGCCGCTACTGGCCCTGCACGGCTGGCTGGACAACGCCGGCAGCTATGCGCTGCTCGCGCCGCGGCTGACCGAGCGATATAAGGTAATCGCGCTGGATCTGCCCGGTCACGGCCATTCCGATCACCTGGCGAGCGGCGCCAGCTACTACTACCTCGACTACGTACGCGCCGTGCTCGACGCGGCGGACGCGTTGCAGCTCGATCGCTACGCCTTGCTCGGCCACTCGATGGGTGCCGGCATCGCCGCCCTGGTTGCCGCCGCGACGCCGCAGCGCATTGAACGCCTGTGCCTGATCGAGGGCCTCGGTCCGCTCGGCGACGACGGCACACAGACGTTGAAGCGCTTTCGTGAGGCACTGACGCCACATGTCGGCAACCGCAAACCGCTGCGCGTGTTTCGCGATGTCGAACAAGCGGTGAGCGCCCGGGTGATGGCCAGCGGACTGGCGGCAGAGCTGGCGCGACCGATCGTCACGCGCGGCCTGATCGAAACCGAGGGCGGCTGGCGCTGGCGCAGCGATCCGCGGCTGATGCAGACCAGCGCCGTACGCCAGGCCGAGTCGCAAATCCACGCCATCCTGCGCGGTATCGAAGCGCCCAGCGCGCTGCTGCTCGCCGAGCCCGCGACGCCCTACCTGCCCAGCGCCCCGATGCAGGCGCGCGCCGATTGCGTGCCGAACATCGTCGTCAGCCATCTGGCCGGCGGCCATCATCTGCATCTGGAACAGCCGGCCGCCGTCGCGGACTGGATAGGCGCGCCGGCCTAGCGCCGGCCTAGCGCCGGCCGTTGCCCGAACCTCAGGCCCAAATGCCTTTCAGCCGCAGGATTGTGCGGCGGCGTTCGGTTATCGTGCACGTCTCATTGCCCAGCCCTGACCCATGAGCCCGCTGCCGACCTCTGAATCTACCCACCGTCGCGCCGCGCTGACTTTCATCTTTGTCACGGTGATGGTCGACATGCTGGCGTTCGGCATCATCATTCCGGTGCTGCCGCATCTGATCGTGGATCTGATCGGCGGCAGCATCGCGAAGGCCGCGGTGTGGTCGGGTGCGTTCGGCGCGCTGTTCATGCTGATGCAGTTCGTGTTTTCGCCGGTGCAGGGTGCGCTGTCCGATCGCTACGGGCGGCGCACGGTGATCCTGATTTCCAGCTTCGGCCTTGGTGTCGATTTTGTGGTGATGGCCATTGCACCGTCGCTGTGGCTGCTGTTTGTCGGACGCGCGATTTCCGGCGTATGCGCGGCCAGCTTTTCGACCGCCAACGCTTACATAGCCGACATCACGCCGAAGGAGAAGCGCGCCGCCGCGTTCGGCACGCTGGGTGCGGCTTTCGGTGTCGGTTTCATCATCGGCCCGGCACTGGGCGGCTTTCTCGGTCATCTGTCGATCCGCCTGCCGTTCTGGATGGCCGGCGTGCTGTCGCTGATCAACTTTGCCTACGGCCTGTTCGTGCTGCCCGAATCGCTGCCGAAGGAAAAACGCACGGTACGATTCGCCTGGCGCGACGCCAACCCGCTGGGCGCGCTGATCCTGCTGCGCCGCTATCCGCAGGTGTTCGGCCTGGCCGCGGTGTTTTTTCTGATCAACCTGGCGCAGTTCTCGCTCAACTCGACCTACGTGCTCTACACCGACTACCGCTACGGCTGGGGGCCGCAGGCGGTGGGTTACACGCTGGCCCTGGTAGGCCTGTGCAGCGGGCTGGTGCAGGCGGTGCTGGTGCGGCGGCTGATGCCGACGTTCGGCGAGCGCCGGCTGATTATCGGCGGGCTGCTGCTATGCGTGATCGGCTACTTCTTCTTAGGGCTAGCGCCGGTCGCCTGGGTTTTTCTGGCCGGCATTCCGTTTCTCTGCCTGGGCGGACTGGCCGGTCCGCCGGCGCAGGCGATGATGACCCAGCAGGTCGATCCGCACGAACAGGGCCGGCTGCAGGGCGCGTTGACCAGTCTGGCCAGCCTTGCAGGCATCTTTGGCCCGGCGCTGTTCGCCAATATCTTCGCGCTGTTCATCAGCGACCATGCGCCGGTTCACTTGCCGGGCGCGGCGTTCATTCTCAGCGCGGCGCTGCTGCTGGTCTCCGCGCTGATCGCCTTCAGCATGACGCGCGCCAACAAGGTCGTCGCGCCCGCGGCCAGCGACGATCTTGCGCCGGCAATGCCGTTCAAACACTTCGCACCCGAACCGCCATGTGACGAGTCGCTGACTGACAACGACCGTCCCCTCCCCTCTTTTCAGCACGACTCAAAGGAAACACCACCGTGACTATTTCGATGTATCAGACCGCCGTACCCGTCACCGTTCGCGCGCTCGAAAACCTTGCCCATGTCCTTAAGAAGGGTGCCGAGCACGCCGCGGTGAAGAGCGTCACCGACCAGACGCTGCTGCAGACGCGGCTGATTCCCGACATGCTGCCGCTGGTCAAGCAGGTACAGATCGCCACCGACATGGCCAAGAACGGCGTGGCTCGCCTGGCGGGCGTGGAGCCGCTGAAGTTCGACGACACCGAAACCACGCTGGACGAGCTGCAGGCACGCATCGCCCGCGCGGTCGAGTACATCCAGACCTTTACCCCCGAGCAGATCGACGGCAGCGAAACGCGCGCGATCACCATGAAGACCCGCAATGGCGAGCTGAACTTCGAAGGCCAGAGCTACCTGCTCGATTTCGTTTTCCCGAACGTGTTTTTCCACTGCACCACCGCCTACAACATCCTGCGCGAGTCCGGCGCGGAACTGGGCAAGCAGGACTTTATCGGCAAGGCCTGAGAGCCTGTTCAAAGTGTCGGCATGACGGCGGCTCGCCGCCTTCATGCACCTTGCCGAACTGTGATGCGTACCTCGATTTGCCCTCGCCTGCTGGCGCGCCCCCTGCATCACCTGAGGCGTACCACGAAAACCCATTCGGCGAGGGAGCTCTCATGGAACATATCGAATACATCATCGTTGGTGGACCGCAGCACGGTTCGATCAGCCGCGGTCCACGCCAAGCTGATTCGCCCATGCTGCCGGCGGAAGCGGCTTGCGATGGCCTGATCTGCAGGGCGGCTGCACGCCGCCACGGCAGTCAGGGCACGCGCTATCTGCTGCTCCACCCGCAGGCAACCGGCGAGCAATTTCTGACCATGCTGGCCGCGTGAGGTGACGCGGCGGGGCACCTGTTCGCAGCGTGGCCGCTCAATTTTCCCAGCGCGACCGATTTCCAAGCGCCACGGCATATCCATCCCGGTTTGCCATGTAAGACCGAAGTTACAGCGCGCCTTGTCGCCTCACGCGATCGCATCGACAATAGCCGACCGAGCCGCTGCGCTCAGCCGCGCCGATCGACTGCCTCCCACCCCTCATGCTGCGAATCACCGACCTCAAGCTGCCGCTGGACCATCCCGACGAGGCATTGCCCAAGGCGATCCGTGCGCGGCTCAAACTGGATGCGAAAGAGCCGCTAAGCTTCACAGTGGCCAAGCGCAGCTACGACGCGCGCAAGCGCGGCGCGATATTGCTGATCTACGCGCTAGATGTCGATACGCCGCGCGAAGCCGAACTGCTGCAGCGGTTTGCCGGCGATAAGAATATCGGGCCGACGCCGGACACGAGCTACCGCTTCGTCACGCAGGCGCCGACGCAGCTGCCGCGGCGGCCCGTTGTCATCGGCACCGGGCCGTGCGGGCTGTTTGCCGGACTGATCCTGGCGCAGATGGGCTTTCGCCCAATCATCCTGGACCGCGGCAAGGCCGTGCGCGAACGCACCAAGGACACCTGGGACCTTTGGCGCAAGCGCAATCTGCATCCCGAGTCCAACGTGCAGTTCGGTGAGGGCGGTGCCGGCACGTTTTCCGATGGCAAGCTGTGGAGCCAGATCCGCGATCCGATGCACCACGGCCGAAAGGTGCTCACCGAGTTCGTCAAGGCCGGCGCGCCCGAAGAAATTCTTTACGTCAGCAAGCCGCATATCGGCACCTTTCGGCTGGTGACGATGGTGGAAAACATGCGCGCCACGATCGAGGCGCTCGGCGGCGAGATCCGCTTCGGCAGCCGCGTCGACGATCTGCTGATCGACATCAGTGCCGATGGCACGCGCCAGCTGCGCGGCGTGAGCCTGGAAGGCGGCGAAGAAATCCTCGCCTATCACGTGGTGCTGGCGATCGGCCACAGCGCGCGTGACACCTTCGAGATGCTGCACAAACGCAACGTCTACCTGGAAGCCAAACCGTTCTCGATCGGCTTTCGGGTCGAGCATCCGCAATCGATCATCGACCGCGCGCGCTTCGGTGCGCAGGCCGGCCATCCGCTGCTCGGCGCCGCCGATTACAAGCTGGTACATCACGTCACCGGCGATCACGCCGGCAGGGGGCGCTCGGTCTACAGCTTCTGCATGTGCCCAGGCGGCACCGTGGTAGCCGCGATGTCGGAGCCCGGCCGCGTGGTCACCAACGGCATGAGCCAGTACTCGCGCAACGAACGCAACGCCAACGCCGCGATCGTGGTGGGCATCGAGCCGGCTGACTTCGTACCATTCGATCCGACATCCACCGACGGGCAGATCCACCCGCTCGCCGGCATCGCGCTGCAGCGGGCGCTGGAAAGTCGCGCGTATGCGCTGGGCGGCGAAAACTACAACGCGCCCGGCCAGCTGGTCGGCGATTTCATTGCCGCGCAGCCGTCGCGCGAGTTAGGCGATGTCGAACCCTCGTTCAAGCCGGGCGTTACGCTGGGCAGCCTCGACAGCGCGCTGCCGGCCTATGCGATCGAAGCGATTCGCGAAGCGCTGCCCGCGTTCGACCGTCAGATCAGAGGCTTCGCCCTGCACGACGCGGTACTCACCGGCGTGGAAACGCGCACCTCGTCACCGGTGCGCATCAAGCGCGACGACAGTTTTCAAAGCCTCAATACGCGCGGCCTCTATCCCGCCGGCGAAGGCGCGGGCTACGCCGGCGGCATTCTTTCCGCCGCCGTCGACGGCATCAAGGTCGCCGAAGCGGTGGCGCTCAGTATCGTGGCGCACTGATCGGTTAATCGTTCTCGCGGAATTGATTGCTGCGTCAAGCGTCTCTATATGTGGGTTTCAAGCACGCACCGAGGTATCTCCGTGACCGATCCAGCCAAAACCGCCGCTGCCAAGCCGGCGCCCGTCAAACCCGTTCCGATCAAGATCGATTTCGTCTCCGACGTATCGTGTCCGTGGTGCGCGATCGGACTGGCCTCGCTGCGCCAGGCGCTGGCAAGTCTCGGCGACGAGGTGGCTGCCGACATTCATTTCCAGCCATTCGAGCTGAATCCGAACATGCCGCGCGAAGGCGAGAATTCCACCGAACATCTGATGCGCAAGTACAGCAGCACGGCCGAACAGATCGACGTCAATCGCGAAAACATCCGCGCTCGCGGCGCTTCGCTGGGGGTGACGTTCCGCATGGATCGCCACACCCGCGTCTACAACACCTTCGACGCGCACCGGCTGCTGCACTGGGCCGAGCTGGAGCGCAGGCACGTGCCGCTGAAGCAGGTGCTGCTGCGCGCCTATTTCACCGATGGCGACGATGTCAGTGACCATGCGGTGCTGCAGCGACTGGCCGAGGAAGTCGGCCTGGATGCGGCCGAGGCGAAGCGCATTCTCGCCAGCAATGTGTATGCCGATGAAGTGCGCGCGCAGGAGCAGTTCTACTTGCAGCACGGCATCCAGTCGGTGCCGGCCACGATCATCAACGATCGTCATCTGATTTCCGGCGGGCAGCCGCCGGAGGCGTTCGAACAGGCGCTGCGGCAGATCATTCAGCCGGCCTGATTCTGCCTGGGTCCGATGCCTGCCGAGCGAGCAACCTATGCGGTCGGCTTGTGCGGCTCCAGCCACTGCCGGATCGGCGCGGGGCGACCGAGCAGATAGCCCTGGCCCATCTCGCAGCCCATCGCCAGCAGGGCATCGCGCTGTGCCTGCGTCTCGATGCCTTCGGCAATCACTTGGATGTTGAGTGCACGCGCCAGCGCGAGAATGGCAGCCACCACGGTGGTGCTGTTGGTATTGCCTTCCTTGTCCAGCTCCAGCACGAAGGCGCGATCGATCTTCAGCATGCGCAGCGGCAGCGAGTGCAGATAACTCAGCGACGAATAGCCGGTGCCGAAATCGTCCAGCGCCGCGCCGACACCGATGCTGCGCAGCCGGTCGAGCGTGCCGCGCACGCGTTCGGGATTGTCCAGCAGCGCACCCTCGGTCACCTCGGCCACCAGTCGTGGCGGCGGCAGCCCGGTTTTTTGCAGGAGCTGGATCAGCCGCGTGTCGAAATCGGCGTGACGCAGATGCAGTGCCGACACGTTGAACGTCATGAAGATCTCATCCGAGCCGTGGCCAGCTAGCAGGCCGCAGCTGAGTTCGAACATGCGCCAGTCGATCTCCTCGATCAACCCACTGTCCTCGGCGATCTTGAGAAAATCCGCCGGCCGCAGCAGTCCGCGCTGCGGATGGTTCCAGCGGATCAGCGCCTCGTATCCCACGACCTGACCGCCGTCGAGTCGGCAGATCGGCTGGAAGTAAGGCTCGAACTGCTGTTGCTGCAGCGCCCGACGCAAGTCGACCTCCATCGCCAGCACGTCGACCACGTTTTTCGCCAGCGTCTCGTCGAACAGCTCGTAACGCTTACGGCCCAATTCCTTCGCGCGGTATAGCGCGATGTCCGCGTCGCGCAGCACTTCGTCGGCGTCGTGGTAGTGGCTGTCGCCAATGGCGATACCGACGCTGGCGGTAGGCTGCAATTCCTTGCCGGCCACCGGCATCGGCGCGCTCAGCGCATCGAGCACGCGCTGCGCCACCGCGGTGGCGATCGAGGCATCTTCGACGTTTTCCAGCAGAATGGCGAACTCGTCGCCGGCCAGTCGCGCCACCAGATCGGGATGACGCACGCAGCTGGCCAATCGAGCCGCCACCTCTTTCAACACGTCATCGCCAGCTAGATGACCCAGGCTGTCGTTGATGATCTTGAACCGATCGATATCCAGATACAGCAGCGCACAGCGGTGCAGCGGTTCGTGCTTGAGCAGGTTGAGCACGCGATTGATGCGGTCACGCAGATAACTGCGGTTGGGCAGCCCAGTGAGCGAGTCGTGCATGACCTGGTGCTTGAGCTGATCCTGGATCCGCTCGCGTTCGATAATTTCCTTGCGCAGCGCCTGCGTGCGCTCTTCCACGCGATGCTCAAGCTGCTCGTAGGCCCGACGCAGCGACTCGGCCGCGCGCCTCCGCGTCAGGCTGTTGGCGATCTGCGTGGCGACGAAGGTGAGCAGCTCCTCGTCGGCGGCATCGTACGCATTTTCCTCGGTGTAACTCTGCACCGTGACCAGACCGATCACCTCGTCGCCGACGATGAGCGGCACGCCGAGCCAGCAGCGCGCGGGCGAACCGGTGCGCCCGGAAGCGATCTGACCGAGCGTCTCCATTCGCCCGATGTCGGTATTGTCGGCGCGCAGCGCGACGCCACTATGCAGCACGAACTCGCTGAGCCCGCGCCCGAGCCGGCGGCTCGGCGGCGGCTCATCCACCGCATCGACCGCATAGGGAAACATCAGCTGCTGACGATCATCGGAAAGCAGGCCGATAAAAAAGTTTTCCGCATTCAGCAGCTCGCCCACCACCGAGTGCACGCGGCGATAGAACTCCTGCTGATCGATGTCGGCCGTCGCCAGCTGCGCGATACGAAACAGCGCCGTCTGCAGATATTCGGCGCGCTGGCGCTCCAGGACCTCCTGCTGCAACCCACGATTGGCCTCGGCCAGCTGCAGCGTGCGCAGCTGCACGCGGCGCTCCAAATCCTCCTTGGTCTGCTTACGCTCCAACGCGGTGAGGATATGGCTGCCGACGAACTCCAGCAGGTTCAGATCGTCCTGCGTGAAACCGATGCCGGACTGATAGCTCTGCACCACCAGCGCGCCGCCGGGCTGGCCGTCGCGCAGCATCGGCACGCCGAGCCATTCGTGGCTGTCCGAACCGATCTGAATCACCGGGCCGGCGACCTGGGCCAACAGCTGCTCGGCCGTACCCATGCGGGCCTTACCATCCTTGATGACGTACCAGGTCAGCGAGTGCTCAATGTCCTGCAGCGGCATGTCCTGAAAGTCGCCCGGCGGAGTCGAATCCTCTGTATCGACGAAATACAGGAAGCGAATCGTGTCGCGCTCGCGATTGAGCTGCACGATAAAAAAATTTTCCGCATACATCAGCGTGCTGACGATAGCGTGGATGCCGCGCAGCATGTCGGGCATATCGCGATCGGAGCCGGCCATGTCGGAGATGGCGAACAGCGCGCGCTGCAGCGTTTCAGAACGCTCCAACTGCAGGTGCGAGTACTGCAGTTCGGACCACTCCAGCGCGCGACGCAGGTACTGGCCGGCCAATACGATCGGCGCCTTCAGCTCGTCGGGAACGTCGGACCACTCGTAGCCCGGATGCAATGCCACCACTATCAGCGCCGACTCGGGCATTTCGCACAGGCGCAGGGCCATGCGATCGCCCTGCGCGCTCCACTGCGGCTTGCCGGAGCTGGCCGCCGCGTAGAGCCAAGTCCAGTCTTCATCAGCAAAACGAGTCGGCGGCACGCAGCGATGCTTGCCCGGTTGATCCAGCGCCCACACCACCGAGGCGGCCGCGCAATGAGGGTGCTCAAGCAAGGCGCCAGCGATCACCGTGGCAACTTCTTCGGGCGTATTGGCCGCGATCAGCCGCGTCAGCCATAGCAGATGCGTGGAGCTGTGGGCCGACTTCACGTCCACGTCATTCATCGATGGACTCCCCCAAGCCCGTGCTTACCAACGCTCACCATTTGACTAGCATACCCCTTCGGGCAAACCAACAAAGCCGCCCGACGACAATGGCGATAAACTAACGAATGGTTTCCGCAGCGGATTTTCTTGCGCCGTCCGCGCGCCCATGCACGCAACGATGGCGATGCACGACTCGTCGATGCCGCTAAATGATTCACTCGCTCCCCGACCATTACGCACCTCACTCGCGCCACAGGCTGAACCACTCATCCATGCTCGCTGACAGCACGAAAGATGCCATCCGCGCTTCCTATGCACGCATCAAGGACGGTTTGCCGGGTTTCCGCCCGCGCGCGTCGCAGGGCAAGATGATTGCCGAGGTAGCCAAGGCACTGGGCCAGACCGGCGGCGTGGCGGTGATCGAGGCGCCGACCGGCACCGGCAAATCGATGGCGTACCTGATCGCCGGCCTGGAAGTGGCGCGCTTCCAGAAAAAGCGGCTGCTGATTGCCACGGCCACCGTGGCCCTGCAGGAGCAGCTGGTGCAGCGGGATATCCCGCAGTATCTGCGGCTTAACGGCATCGAGGCCAAGGTAGCGCTGGCCAAGGGCCGCGGCCGCTACCTGTGTCCGCGCAATCTGGCCATGGCCACCGCCAGCCTCGACGATTCCGGCCAGATGGGCCTGGCCGGCATGGACGCCGACCTGGCAATCTGGAGCAAACCGCCGGCAGCGCGCGACAAGCAGACGCTGGTCAAGCTCAGCGCCGCCTTCGATCGCCGCGAGTGGGACGGCGACATGGACACCGCGCCGGAACCGGTGAGCGACCTGGTTCGGCCCATGATCACCACCAGCGCCGGCGGCTGCACCAGCCGCAAGTGCGCACACTTTATGGTCTGCCCGTTTTTCGCCGCGCGCCGCGCGGTGGACGATGCCGAGATCATCGTCGCCAATCAGGATCTAGTGCTGGCCGACCTCACCATGCCAGGCGAGGACGAAGGCTGGGGCGGCATCATCCTGCCGCGGCCGGACGAAACGCTCTATATCTTCGACGAAGGCCATCATGTGGCGGCCAAGGCGATCGATCGCGGCACCGCCGAGGTCTACATGACCCTCAGCGCCCGCCAGCTGGGCCGGCTCGGCCGGCAGGTGCATGCGGCCTACTCGCTGACGGACAAGGAGTCGATCGGCAAGCTCAGCCTCGACAAGGGCGACGAGAAATTGCAGGAGCTCAGCAATGCGCTGGAGGAACTCGAACGCGAGATTCGCCTCGGCTGGCTCCCCGATCCGGCCGAGGCCGAGCCGATGTACCGCGGCTCGCTCGGCCAACTGCCCGAACCGTGGGTGGAGCACGCGCGGGTATTGAGCGTCTACACCGATGAAATCCAGCGCTGGTTGAATGCAGTGCGCCGTGCGGTGGTCGAAATGACCGACGGCGGCCCGACCCAGGAAGCGTTGTCGCGCGAACTCGGTATCGCGCTGGAACGCCTGGAAAAGCAGGCGCGCTGCTGGCGATCCTGGGCTGCCAGCGACGTGGACAACGCGCCGCCACTGGCGCGCTGGGTCACCCTCACTGCCGACCAGCAGCTGGTCTGTCATGCCTCGGCCGTATCTGCTGGCGGCATGCTCGGCGCCGTGCTGTGGGGCAATGCCAGCGGCGTGGTGATGACCTCGGCCACGCTGAGCGCGGGCGGCAACTTCCGTGGCTTCGCCGACTCGGTCGGCCTGCCCGATGACGCGGTGTGCGTGAGCCTGCCTTCGCCGTTCGATCTGGCCAGCCAGGCCAGACTGGAAATTCCGGCCATGCGCACCCTGCCTGAAGCGCGCGAAGCGCATGCCGAGGAAATCAGCGAGTGGCTCGCCGACAACCTCGACTGGGACGCCGGCAACCTGGTGCTGTTCACCTCGCGCGCCAAGCTCGATCGCGTGCTGCAGAAGCTGCCAATCGCGAACGTGCGCAAAGTGCGAGCGCAGGGCTCACTGGGCAAATCGCAGCTGGTCGCCGAGCACTGCGCCGATATCGAGGCCGGTAAGGGCAGCACGCTTTTTGGCCTCGCCTCGTTCGGCGAAGGCCTCGATCTGCCAGGCAAGCTGTGCGAGACGGTGGTGATTACCCAGCTGCCGTTCGCCGTGCCGACCGACCCTGTCGGCGCCACGTATGCGGAGTGGCTGGAATCACGCGGCCGCAATCCGTTTCTTGAGGTGAGCGTGCCCGAGGCGACACGGCTGCTGACGCAGTACTGCGGCCGCCTGATCCGCAACGAAACCGATCAGGGCCGCATCGTGCTGCTGGATCGCCGCGTGATACTGAAGCGCTACGGCGCCGGCATGCTGCGCGCCCTGCCGCCGTTTCAACGCGTGATCGAGCGCACCACATGAGCAAACCCTCCGACGATTCATCGATCATTCGCCGCAGCGATTGTCTTTCCGTGCCGTGGAAAAACGGCATGGGCACGACGCAGGAAATAGCCGTCCAGCCGTCCGGATCACATACCGACCACTTTCTGTGGCGAGTCAGCGTCGCCGAAGTAAGCAGCGCCGCACCATTCTCATCCTTCCCGGGTATCGACCGCCATATCGTGCTGCTCGAAGGGGCCGGTTTCATCATGACGCTGGACGACGATCGCAAGCACGCACTGGATACGCCGTTCGTACCGTTCGCGTTTGCCGGCGAATCCGCCGTAGCCGTGACGCTGGTCGATGGCGCGACCCGTGATTTCAATCTGATGGTGCGCCGGGCAGAAGCCTGGGGCGACGTCGTCGTCATGGCAGAACCCGGCACTTACCGACTAGAGCCCGATGTGGTTCTTGTCTACGCGGCACGCGCTGAGATCGATACGGCCGTCGGCGTATTGCACGCCGGGGATACCTGGCGAAACGGTTCCGGGCGAAGCCAGGTAACGCTTCGCGACGGCGCCGTTGCGCTCGCGATCCGCATTCGTCCAAAGGCTTGAAGCTCTGACATCAGCCCTGGCGGCGCAGCCGATATCGAACGTCTCCGACCGGGGTGTCGAGAGTCATCTACGCAGCGCCAGCCGTCTGCGCTAGAGTTGTCGCACTACCTACGCGGAGGGCGTGACATGGTCGGGTTCGTGCTCTGGCTGTTGCTGCTGGTTTTCTGCTGGCCGCTGGCGCTGCTGGCGCTGGTGCTCTATCCCATCGTCTGGCTGATCGCCCTGCCGTTCCGGCTGGTCGGCATCACCGTCGGCGCCGTGTTTGCGCTGCTCACTGCCATTCTGTTTCTGCCGGCACGCGTGCTGCGCGGTCATCCGGCCTGAGTAGCTCGCGCGCTTCCGGCGGCCGCGCCTGGCTTGGCCGTCCCACTCCGGTTGCACTGACGGTATGAACAAGCCGCATTCGCCTGCGTGCGAACGCAATCGCGATCCGATCCTCGCCGTGTTGCGCGAACATTTTGCCGGTGCCCGACGGGTGCTGGAAATCGGCAGCGGTACCGGCCAGCACGCGGCATATTTCGCCGCCCATCTGCCGCAGCTGATCTGGCAGGCCTCGGACCGTGAAGAAAATCTTCCCGGCATTCGCGCGTGGCTGGACGAGGCCGCCTTGTCGAATACCCCGCCGCCGCTGATGCTGGACGTGAGCAGCCCTTGGCCTGACGATCGCTTCGACGCCGTATTCAGCGCCAACACGCTGCACATCATGGCGTGGTCCGAGGTCGAGCAGCTTTTCGCCCGGTTGCCGCACGTGACCGACATCGGCGCCACGCTGATCATCTACGGCCCGTTCTAATGATGCCGGACGCTATAGCAGCGAGAGCAACGCAGCCTTCGATCGATCGCTGCAGTCACGCGGCTCGCACATGGGCATACGCGACGCCGAAGCCGTGGATGCGCTGGCGACACGCGCCGGCTTCACCCTGATCGACGACATCGCCATGCCGGCCAATAACCGCTGCCGGGTCTGGCGCAGGCAAGGCACTTGAAACGCCGCTAGGGAAAACCGGGCGATTCGCGTAAAAAGACGCCATGACATCGACCGACACCACGCCCTGCCCCTGCGGCAACCCGGCCGGATACCAAGGCTGCTGCGGCCGCCTACACGACGGCCAGCTCGCGATCACCGCCGATCAATTGATGCGCGCCCGCTACAGCGCTTACGTGCTGAAACGCGAGGATTTTCTTCTGGCCAGCTGGCACGCCTCCTCTCGGCCCGTGTCACTGGGCCTCGATGCACAGCAGCCCCTACCCACCTGGCTGGGACTGGACATTCGCCAGCATCACGACGTGGATGAAAACCACGCCAGCGTGGAGTTCGTCGCGCGCTATCGCCTCGGTGGCGGGCGGGCGCAGCGCCAGCACGAGACCAGTCGCTTCGTGCGGGAGGACGGTCAGTGGTATTACCTCGACGGCCAGATGAAAAGCTGACTCGGTAGACGCGTTCAAAAACCCTGCACCCCGATCGCGTGCAGCTTTATGGCATGCGCACGAACCTGAGGATGCGCAAAGAACGCCGCCAGGCGTTCCGATTTCGCGCGACCGGCGCCTGCCGCTTGCCAGTCTTCCGCGCTGCGAGGGCTAAGCGTCGCCCAGTCGGGCAGCGCCATATCCGCGGTCGGCGGCATGCCCATCGCACGAAGCCAGTCGGCGAAAGGCCGCTTGCGCGCATCGGCAAAGGTCTGTGCCAGGGACGCCGCGCGCGCCTGCCCCAGACCCGGCACCTTGACCAGCTGCGCAGGCGTGAGGCTCAGCCAGTCCAGCAGATCATGGATAAGCCCCGCGTCGATCAAGGCCTGCCAGGTATCCGTACCGATGCCATCCAGATGCAGGCCGCGTTTGCCGCCGAGCCAGACCAGCCGAGCGCGGAACTGCGCTTCGCAGCCAGGCGCCATCTGCCAGCAGCTCAACGGATCGTGCGTCTGCGGATCGGGCACGGTCACCGGCGCGCGCACCTGCGTGCGCCAGACTACCGACTGCAGGCGCGGAATGGTCAAGCCCGCGAGGGCAATCTCGACCTGATCGCCCGGGCGGATATCGAGCTCCTTCCAGCGCGCCACCGAACCGATGCTGACGCGTTGCACGCGATGATCGTCCAGCTGCACCGGTTCCAGTTCCAGCACGGGTGTGATGCGACCGCTGCGACCGACGGTGAAGTTTACCGCGCGCACTTCGGCCAGCGCCTGCGCGGCCGGATATTTCCACGCCACGGCCCACGCCGGTGGCGTGGCCGGCCACGTCGATGCGGCCGGTCGGCGGCCCTGACGCACCACGGTGCCATCGGCGGCGAACGGCATGCCCTGGCGATACCACTGCGCGCGCCAGTGCTGCACGTCGTCGATGGAACCCACCGCGCGGGTATAGCTCACGCTATCGATCAAGCCCATGGCCTGCATGCCTGCCAGTCGTGATGGCATATCGGCGGGACCGCTCGGCCAGTCCCAGACAAACAGGCCGATGCGTGCGGCGGTGGCGGCATCGAGCGTGTCGCGCGCCATCGCACCGGCAACGGCCGAGCGTGCGTTGATGCCGCCATCCTTGGCCTGCACATGATTAGGAATGCGCCAGTAGATTTCACCCTGCAGCACCACGCGCGCCGGCGCATGCGGCAGGCGCTTGGGAATCGCCTCGATAACTTGTGCTTTAGCTGTCCAATCCGAGCCGTGCAGTCCGTCGCCGCGACTAATGGCTTCGCTCAATTGGCCGTCTATATACAAAAGCGTCACGGCCACACCGTCGGCCTTGGGCTGTACCCAGAGATCCGTGTTTCCACGTGCCTGCATCCATGCACCGACTGCCGCCGCATCGGGCAGCTTGGCCAGGCCGGTCTGCGCGACCGGCGCACGTACATTGCCGGTGGCGTCGGCGAGATGCGCAGGAATTGCCGGTGCCTGCGCGGGGAAGCAGCGTCGCCAGCGCAGAAATCGTTCCAAGGCCCGATCGTAAACCGCATCGTCGACCGGCGACCGATCGCCCGCCCGGTACGCACGATTCCAGCTATCCAACCGATCGTGCAGCGCAAGCATCTCCGCACGCGCCTGCGTGGGCGGCCAGGCGGGGCAGTCCTGGGCGCGCGCGCCAGTGATGCACCATGCGGCGAGAAACATCATCGGCAGCAGCCATGTCTTGCGCATCGATATCATCCATCCATGGTGGATACCGAAGCCTAGGCCGCAGGCTATGCGACACCAAGGCGAACGCACCGACAACTTGCGTAGGCTGGCGACGCGACGATCGGTGCGTGCTAGCTCAACACGGCGTCGTGATGGCGGCGCCCTTCGATGGGCAGCCGCGTTTCACCATCGAAGCGCCCGTTCGGGCCGAAGCGGCGTTCGACGATCGCGCCACGGCCATCGTGGCCGATCGCCACGATCGTGCTGGCGCGCGTGCCGTACGACTCGCCGCGGATAAACGCCGACGACAGCCATCGCTCCCGTTCGAGGCCGATACCGGTGTCCGGCAAGTCGGCATCTGCGGCGATTTCCTCATCGGCAAGCGCCGTAAACAGCGCCGTGACATCTCCGGCATCGGTCATACCACGATCCGCGTCGATCCACTCCCGCATGCGCACGCACAGCCGGCGTGTTTTCGGCCATGGCGTATCCAGCTCGGCGTTGGACAGGCCATGTATGCCATCGCTCAACGCATGCAGGGCTGGCCGCGGACGGTTGCCGATATGAAACGCCCGATCCGCGTCGAAGATCAGCAGATTGAACGGGCGGTAGTCCGCCGCCACGGACTGCAATCGCGCCGCGTGCATGGCGGCGTCATCGGAGTGGGTAAGGTAATCCGTCACCAACAGACCGCGCGATAAACCCGTTTGCGCATCGCGGGGATTGCGCACGTTGGTGACCACGCTGCAGCGGCCCTGGGCCGTTACCCCGAGCCAGCTGCCGCCCGCTTCCAGGTCGCGGCCGGCGATGATATTGGTGTCGGCCCAGCGCGCCAGCGCCGCGCTGGGCCGCGCATGAAATTCATCGCGATTGCCGGCCAGCACGAGTCGCCAGCGTGGATGCGCGTTCCAGGCCAGCGCAATTACGCACACGGACGTGGCGCTCCAGCAGACTCACGCACCCGCATTATTTGATCGCTCCAAAAAACCAGTAACACACGCCGATCGACGCCAGCACGCCGGCCAGATCGGCCAGCAGCGCACAGCCGATGGTGTGCCGCACGCGCTTGATGCCGACCGCGCCGAAGTACACGGCGACCACGTAGAACGTCGTCTCCGTGCTGCCCTGGATCACCGCCGCGAGCAGCGCCTGAAAGCTATCCACGCCGGAGTGATGAATCGTCTCGATCAGCATCGCGCGCGCCGCGCTGCCGGAAAACGGCTTGACCAGGGCAGTCGGCAGCGCATCGACGAAACGGTCATCCAAGCCCGCATGCAGCACCAGCCAGCGAATGCCGTTCAGCACGAAGTCCAGCGCACCCGACGCGCGCAGCACGCCGACGGCGGACAGCATCGCGATCATGTACGGCAAGATGTCCTTCGCCACGTCGAAGCCCTGCTTTGCGCCGGTGATGAAGCTTTCGAACAGCGGCACACGTCGCCACGCACCGGCGCACAGAAACACGAGGATTACGCCGAACAGCATCAGGTTGCCCAACAGCGACGAGAACGATGCCAGGGCCATGGCGGTGAGCGAGGTCAGCAGCGCGATAAAACCACCGAGCAACAAGGCGCCCCCGCCCAGCCACGCGATCACCACCGGGTCCCACAGCTTCAGGCGCTGCATGTAGGCGACCGACAACAGTCCGGTGAGGTTGGCCGCAAAGTGCGCCAGCAGGATCGGCAGAAACACCAGGGTCGGGTCGTGCGCGCCGGCCTGCGCGCGATAGACGAATACGGTGACCGGCAGCAGTGTCAGCGACGAGGCATTCAGCACGAGAAAGAGAATCTGCGCGTTGCTGGCCGTATCCGCCGACGGGTTGATCGTCTGCAGTTCGCGCATCGCGCGCAGGCCGATCGGCGTGGCCGCGTTGTCCAGACCCAGCGCGTTCGCGGCGAAGTTCATCGTGATCAGTCCGATCGCCGGATGGCCACGCGGCACGCCCGGCATCAGGCGCGAAAACAGCGGACCCAGCATGCGTGCCGTGCGTTCGACCAGCCCGGCATCCTCGGCGATATTGAGAAAGCCCAGCCACAGCGCCAGCGTGCCGAACAGCAGCAGCATCACCTTCACCGACAGATCGGCCATGTCGAACAGCGAGCCGACCACCGCGGCGAACACGGTCTCGTCGCCACCGATCAGCCAGCGCGACAGCGCCGCCACTGCGGCGACCAGGAAAAAACCGAACCAGAGTCTGTTGAGCATGCGGTCAGGGCCGCCGACGTTCGTTGCCGGAAACATCGCCGACCGCCATCAAAAGCACGAGCTTGTGATCGGGGCTGCACGACGGCACCAACGTGATCTGCTCGTACGAGACAAGCCCGCGCTGCGGATGGTCGAACGTGCGTAGTCCGCCCTCGCGGGCCAGCACGCCGTGTCGGCTCCAGAAATCGGCGAAGGCGGCGCTGTCCCGCTGCAGCGCTGCAATCAGCCCGGCCAGCGCCGCATCGTCGGGATACAGCGCGCTTTCGGCGCGCAATTCGGCCACCAGGCGACCCGCGCGCTCGTCCCAGTCGCGAATGAAATTCCGCGCCGAGTGATCGAGAAACACGTAGCGCAGCAGACAATGCTCGCCACTGGCCAGCCATGGCGCGAACAGCTCCGCCGCCGCGGGATTGCAGGCGCAGCGGCGCCAGGTTCGATCCAGGAGATAGGCCGGCATGCGCATCGCATGGACGGCGGCGCACAAGGCCTGCGCTGCCGCCGTGTCGTCGGCAATGGACGGCGGTGCCGGATCGCGGCGGCGCGCCAGCTCGAACAGATAGGCACGCTCAGCCCTGGAAAGCCGCAATACATCGGCCAGACGCGCCAGCGCGGATGCCGACAGCGACATCTCGCGTCCCTGTTCGAGCCAGGTGTACCAGGTGGTGCTGATGGCGGCGCGCTCGGCGACTTCCTCGCGGCGCCAACCCGGCGTGCGGCGCCGCGCGGACACGGCCGATGCGCCAGCTGCGCTCCATGGCATCGCCTCTCGGCGCGCGCGCAGAAAACGGCCCAGCAGGTGGCGCGCGTCGTCAGCCGTGTCGAGAGGGGAAGTTTTCATACCGGGATAATGACGCAACTTACACCAGCGGCGCGCCGGATGCAGAATCCTGGAACCACCCGATGGAGGTCTTCATAGTGAGCACATCCCAACCTTCTTTTGCCGCCGAACAATACAGCGCGCGCGCGAACGATTACCTGACCAGCGAAGTCCACCGCCGGGGCGCCGATCTGGACCAGATCGAAAGCCTGCTGAGAGACCATCGACCCGCGCGCCTGCTCGACCTGGGCTGCGGCGGCGGGCACGTCAGCTACCGCGCCGCACCGCTGGTCGATCAGGTCATGGCTTGCGACGTTACGGCTAGCATGCTTGCTACCGTGCAGGCCGCCGCGATCGAGCAGGGCCTGACTAATATCACGGTGCAACAGGCACCGGCGGAGCGACTGCCGTTCGACGACGACAGCTTCGATATCGTGGTTGCGCGTTTCACCACGCACCACTGGCAACAGCGGGATAACGGACTGCGGGAGGCAAGGCGGGTGCTGAAGCCCGGTGGGCGCGCGGTATTCATCGACGTCATCGCGCCGGAGGACCCCCTGCTCGATACCTACCTGCAGGCGATCGAGGTGTTGCGGGATATTTCTCACGTGCGCAACTACCGCTTGACCGAATGGATCGCCGCACTGGCGCAGGCCGGCTTTGCCATCGAAAGCCTCACGCCCCGCCGGCTGCCGCTGCGCTTCGACGACTGGGTCGCCCGCACGAAGACTGCCGCGGAACACGTTGCCGCCATCCACAGCCTGCAGCGCCATGCGCCACCCGAAGTGCGCGAGCATTTCGCCGTGGCCGCGGACGGAAGTTTCACGCTCGACACGATCACCTTAACCGCCAGCACCGCCTGAGCAGGCACGTTCCACATCCGGTCAGACGGCGTATTCGACTTCCGCCAGCTCCAGCTCACTGAACATCTGCGCGATCGAACCGGCTGCTTCGCGCCCGTCGTAGACCGCACGCACGACCAGGTCGGCGCCACGCATGTTGTCGCCGCCGGCAAAGACCTTCGGATGGCTGGTCTGGAACGGCAGCCGGCCCTCGTGGCCGGCTAGGATACGGCCACTGCGATCGCGCTCGATGCCGTAAGCGTCGCACCACACCGGCGGGCTGGCGCGAAAACCGAACGCCTGGATCACCACGTCGGCAGGCAGCTCCTTCTCGCTGCCTTCCACATTGCGCAGCTGCACGCCGCCCTTGCCGTCGTCGACGAGTTCGGTGGTGACGACCTGCACCGCACACACCTTGTTGCCTTCACCGATCAATGCGGTCGGTTGGCGATTGAACAGAAACTGCACGCCCTCGTCGCGGCTGGAGCCGACTTCGCGGCGCGAACCGGGCATGCTCATTTCGTCGCGGCGGTAGACACAGGTCACCGAGGCCGCGCCGAGACGAATCGCGGTGCGGTTGCAGTCCATGCCGGTATCGCCGCCGCCCAGCACCACGACATGCTTGCCGTTGAGGTCGAGGGCGGCCGGCACCGGCTGCTCGTCGATCAGGCGATCGACGTTGGCGATCAGGAACGGCAGCGCGTAATGCACGCCGTCGAGCTCGGCGCCGGGCAGCTGGCCATCGACGAAGGTATAGGCGCCGGTGCCGATGAATACGGCGTCGTAGTCGGCGAGCAGTTGCTCGAACGCGATATCGCGACCGATCTCCACACCGAGATGAAACTGCACGCCCATGCCTTCGAGCACGTCGCGACGCGTGCGCACCACGCTCTTGTCGAGCTTGAACGGCGGAATGCCGAACGTCAGCAGGCCGCCGATTTCGCGCTGGCGATCGAACACGTCGGCGGCGATGCCGGCACGGCGCAGCCGATCGGCGCAGGCCAGCCCGGCGGGCCCGGCACCGACGACCGCGACACGACGACCGCTTTCGACCACGTGCGACAGATCCGGCCGCCAGCCCTGGCGAAACGCCTCGTCGGTGATCGAGCGCTCGATGCTGCCGATGGTCACCGCGCCGAAGTCGCCCTGCTCCAGCGTGCAGGCACCTTCGCACAGGCGATCCTGCGGGCAGACGCGGCCACAGATTTCCGGCAGCGGGTTGGTCTCATGCATCAGCGTGGCGGCTTCGAACAGGCGGCCTTCTTCGACGAGCTTCAGCCAGTTCGGAATGTAGTTGTGCACCGGGCAGGCGTTTTCGCAGTACGGGTTGCCGCAGTCGATGCAGCGCCCGGCCTGCGCGCTGGCTTCAGTCGAGGCGAAGTCGCCGCTGATCTCGCCGTAGCCGAGCACGCGAATGGCCACCGGCACGTAGCGCGGCGGCTGTCGCGGCAGATCCATGAAACGGAATAGCTTATGGCTCACGCGGCTCTCCGCAGTTCGTCGGCCAAGGCGGCCAGGCTGGCCGCTTTCGGCTTGACCAGCCAGAAGCGCTGCAGCAGGCCGCGGAAATCGCCCAGCAAATGTCGGGCCCAGGCGCTGCCGGTGTGTTCGGCATGCTGCGCGATCAGCCCACGCAGATGCTGCATGTAATGCTCCATGCCCTCGGGTGAAATGCGCACGATGTCGACCAGCTCGTGGTTGTAGCAGTCGACGAACGTGCGCTGCAGATCGAGCACGTAGGCGAAGCCACCGGTCATGCCCGCGCCGAAATTCAGGCCGCACGCGCCGAGCACGGCGACGACGCCGCCGGTCATGTATTCGCAGCAGTGGTCGCCGGCGCCTTCGATCACCGCCAGCGCGCCGGAGTTGCGCACGCCGAAGCGCTCGCCCGCGCGACCGGCCGCGAACAGCTCGCCGCCGGTCGCACCGTACAGGCAGGTATTGCCGAGAATCGAGGCGTCCTGGCTGGCGAACGGCGACTCCGGCGGTGGCCGCACGATGATGCGTCCGCCGGTCATGCCCTTGCCGACGCCGTCGTTGGCTTCGCCGGTGAGCTCGATCTGCACGCCGCCCGCGTTCCACGCGCCCAGGCTCTGACCGGCGGCACCTTCCAGCTTCAGGGTGATCGGCGTGGCGTCCATGCCGTGGTCGCCGTAGAGGCGCGCGATGTCGCCCGACAGCCGCGCACCGATCGCGCGATCGGTATTGGCGATGGCATAACTGAAGGTCGCGCTGTACCCGCTGGTGATGGCCTCGTCGGCGTCGGCGCTGATGCGCGAGGCGAGCGCGGCCGGATCGCGCATCGGGTTGCGCGCCATCACGCAGGCGCTGTCCACCTCGACGCCGAGTCCATCGCTGGAAATCAGCCGTGACAGATCGAGCTGACGCTGCACCGGCGTGCTGCCCTCGGCCTGGGTCAGCAGATCGCTGCGGCCGACCAGTTCGCCCAGCGTGCGCACGCCGAGCGCGGCCATGTGCAGGCGCACGTCTTCGGCGACGAAGCGGAAGTAGTTCATCACCATCTGCGGCAGGCCGATGAAGTGATCCTTGCGAAGCCGCTCGTTCTGCGTAGCCACGCCGGTGGCGCAGTTGTTCAGATGGCAGATGCGTAGGTACTTGCAGCCCAGCGCGACCATCGGGCCGGTGCCGAAACCGTAGCTTTCAGCGCCCAGCATCGCCGCCTTGATCACGTCGAGTCCGGTCTTCAGGCCACCGTCGGTCTGCAGGCGCACGCGGCCACGCAGGCCGTTGCGGCGCAGCGTCTGCTGCACTTCGGCCATGCCCAGTTCCCACGGCGTGCCGGCGTACTTGATCGAGGTGAGCGGGCTGGCGCCGGTGCCGCCGTCATGACCGGAAATGGTGATCAGATCCGCGCCCGCTTTCACCACGCCGGCGGCGACGGTGCCGACGCCCGCGTGCGAGACCAGCTTTACCGAAATCAGCGCGGTCGGATTCACTTCCTTAAGATCGTGAATCAGCTGGGCCAGATCCTCGATCGAATAGATGTCGTGATGCGGTGGCGGCGAAATCAAGCCGATGCCGGGCTTGGCGAAGCGCAGTCGCGCGATCGTCGCATCCACCTTGTGACCGGGCAGCTGGCCGCCCTCGCCGGGCTTGGCGCCCTGCGCGATCTTGATCTGCAGCACTTCGGCATTGATCAGGTACGTCGGCGTAACGCCGAAGCGGCCCGAGGCCACCTGCTTGATCTTGGACATGCGCTCGGTGCCGTAGCGCGCGGGATCTTCGCCGCCCTCACCGGAATTGCTGCGGCCGCCGAGACGATTCATCGCGGTGGCCAGCGCCTCATGCGCCTCGGGTGACAGCGCGCCAAGTGACATGCCGGCGGAATCGAAGCGCTTGAGGATGGCCTCGACCGGTTCGACCTCGTCTAGCGGAATCGGCTCGCCCATCCCATGCGGCAACAGCAGATCGCGCAGCGCCGACGGCGGCCGCGAATCGACCTGCTGCGCGTAGCGGCGATAGTCGGCCATCTCGCCCGTACGCACCGCGTGCTGCAAGGTGTCGATCACGTCGGGGTTGTACATGTGGTACTCGCCGCCGTAGACAAACTTGTACAGTCCGCCGGCGTGAAGCGGCTTGGCCTCATTCCACGCTTCGGCCGCGAGCAGGCGCTGATCGTTCTGCAGCTCCGCAAAACCCGCGCCGCCGACGCGCGACGGCGTGCCGGGGAAGCACAGCGCGACCACTTCCGGCGCCAGCCCGATGATCTCGAACAGCTGGGAGCCGCGATAGCCCGCGACGGTAGAGATGCCCATTTTCGAGAGGATTTTCAGCAGGCCTTTGCGAATGCCGCGTCGATAGCTGCGGCCGATTTCGCGCTGGTTGTTGTCGCCATGATGAATATGCCCGTCGCGACCCAGTTCGAACAGACTCTGATACGCCAGCCACGGATAAATCGCGGTGGCGCCGAATCCGATCAGGCAGGCGAACTGATGCGCGTCGCGCGCGGTAGCTGTCTCGACCAGCAGGTTGCACTGGCAGCGCAGGCCGCTTTCGGTCAGGTGCGCGTGGATGGCGCCGACAGCGAGCAGCGCATGCGCCGGCAAGGTTTTTTTATTCGGGTAGCGATCGGTGATGAAGACGATGCCCGCGCCGCCGCGCACGCGGGCTTCTGCCTCGCGACAAAAGCGCCGCAGCGCCGCTTCGAGCCCTTCGCTGGGCGGATAACAAAGATCGACCTGTACGGTGCCGTCGACGTACTGCGGCAGCGCCAGAATCTGACGCAGCTTGCGCTGCGAGCAGATCGGCGAATTGAGCAGGATCTGTTTGGCGTTTTTCGCCGACAGCTCGAAGATGTTTCCCTCGGCGCCGATCTGCGTCATCAGCGACATTACCAGCAGCTCGCGCAGCGGATCGATCGGCGGATTGGTGACCTGCGCAAAGGCTTCGCGGAAACGATCGAACAGCGGCCGCACCTGACGCGACATCGCCGCCATCGGCGTGTCGTCGCCCATCGAACCGGTCGGCTCGGCCTCGGTTTCGGCGAGCACCTTGAGCACGGTTTCGCGCTCTTCGCGCGTGAGCCCGTAAAGCTTCTGCCAACGATGCAGCTCGTTGGTCGGCAGCGGCTCGGCCGCCAGACTGGGATCGATCAGGTCGGATTCGAGGTAGGTGATGCCTTCGCGCAACCACTGCTGGAACGGCGCGCGCTTGCGGTTGATCGCGTCGATGTCGGCGTCGAACAACAATTTGCCGGCGCGAAAATCCACTGCCAGCATCTGGCCCGGCCCGAGCCGACCCTTGCCGACGACTTTCGAAGCAGGCATGTCCCACAAACCGGCTTCGGAAGCCACGATCAGATGATTGTCATCCGACAGCGCCCAGCGCGCCGGGCGCAGGCCGTTGCGATCCAGCGCACACGCAGCGTAATGACTGCCGCACATCACCAGACCCGCGGGGCCGTCCCACGGCTCCATGTGCAGCGCGTAATACTCGTAGAACGCCGCGAGATCTTCGTCCATGTCCTCGCGCGCGGCGTAGGCCGGCGGCACCAGCACGCGCATCGCGGTAAGCATGTCCAGGCCACCGGCGAGCAACACTTCCAGCGCGTTGTCCAGGCTCTCCGAATCCGAGCCGATCTGACGCACGAGCGGACCGATGTCGCTCAGGTCGACCAGCGGCGAATGCAGGATCGCTTCGCGCGCCTGCATCCAGCGGCGGTTGCCGCGAATGGTGTTGATTTCGCCGTTGTGCGCCAGCAAACGAAACGGCTGCGCCAGACGCCACTGCGGCGAGGTGTTGGTGGAAAAGCGCTGATGAAAGACCACCGCATCGCTGACCAGCGCGGGGTGGCGAAGATCGGCAAAGACCTCGCGCAGATGACCGGGCGCGGCCATCGCCTTGTAGCCGATCACATGCGAGGAGAGCGTCACCACATAGAACGACGGATCGTCCTGCAATGCCGTTTCGGCGCGACGCCGGGCGCGAAACAGCGCACGCTCGAACTTTTCGTCGTCCATGCCGTCGGCAACATTGACGAAGACCTGCCGCATGCGCGGGCAGCTCGAAAACGCCATCGGGCCACAGGCATCCGCGTTGACCGCCAGCTCGCGCCAGCCGGCCACGCTGAGGCCTTCTTCGAACAGATAATTTTCCAGCACCGCGCTGCCGTCGCTGCCGGCAGGATCGAGAAACACCAGGCCGGCGGCAAAGCGTTCGGTCAGCGCAATGCCGGCCTCCTCGGCCAGCGCGCGCAGCCACGGTGCCGGCGTATGAATCAGTACACCGCAACCGTCGCCGCTGATGCCGTCGGCGTTGACGCCGCCGCGATGCGACAGTTTGGCCAGCGCTTCGAATGCCGTATCGACCACCCACGCGCTGGCGTGGCCGTCGACTTGCGCGACCAGACCGAACCCACAGCTGTCGTGTTCGAAAGCCGGGTCGTACAACGTGGTGGAGATTGACTGCGCCATCGGGCCTCCGCGGCAGATGGAATGATTGAGCGCACGAAGCCGGCGAGGTGATGGCGCCTTGGCTGCGAACGGAGTTGCCCCGACTAAAACACACTTGTTGCGAAGCGTCAAAGCATTTGGACGGCCATACGGCAGCCGCGGCACGTTGCCGAAGCGACGGGCCTGCGCACCACAGCCGCCCGCACGGCCTGGGCGCTGCTACGTTTGTTTAACAACAGCGCCAACCCTTCGCGGGTGCGGCCTGTACGGCCATACCCGCTTGACGGCACCGATTCGTCAGGCGGCTCGCTACACATCCCCGGCTCGGTGATAATTGCCGGATGCCTCCAACTGCCCGCCTCGCCCGACCGCTTGCACCCCAACCCCTCATCCGTGGACTGCTGGTCGCCGTCGCGCTGGGCTGTGCGCTGGTCGCCTCCTCGGCGCAGGCGCGGCAGGATAGCAAGAGCGGCAGCGAGCAGGCGGACGCCAAGCAAAAGCTGGCCGATATCCAAGCCAAGATGAATGCGCTCGCCAAGCAGCAGGCCGACACGGCCGCGCGCCGCGACAGCGCCAATGCCGAGCTGGCCAAACAGGCCGCCGCGCTGGCGACGGCCGCGCGCGCGGTGCATCAGACCGATACCGAGCTGGCCGCCAAGCAAAAGCAGCTCGATGATCTGCAGCAGCAGCAGGCCACGCTGAAGCAAAGTCTGGACAGCCAGCACGCGGCGATCGGCGAACTGCTGCGCGCCACCTACGCGCTGGGCCAGGGTTCGGACCTGCGCCTGCTGCTGGGCGATGAGGACGTGGCGCAGATTTCCCGCGCACTGATGTATTCGAAGTATTTCCAGCAGGATCGCGTGCAGCGCGTACAGCAGCTGATGGCCGACCTGGCCAAGCTGCAGGAACTACAGACCGCCATCACCGCCGAGCAGCAGTCACTGGAGGCCACCCGCGATCGGCGCCAGCAGCAGGCCAAGACGCTGGCGCAGCAGCGCCTCGCCCAACAGAAGCTGGCGGCCGACACCGACGCGCAATACAAGGATCAGGCGCAGAAGCTGGCCGCACTGAAGCAGAACGCGCAGGCGTTGAACGAACTGGTCGCCAAGCTGCAGAAAGCCATCGACGATGCCGCGCGCGAAGCCCAGGCGCAGGCCGCCGCCGCGCGCGAAGCGGCACGCCGCAACCACCCGGGCAAGAATGCACCGCCACCGCCGATCGACGTCGGCAAGGCCAGCGCCAATATCCGCGGCAATCTGCCATGGCCGGCCGCGGGTGTGGTCAATACCTTCGGCAACGGCGTGCTGATCAAGGCGGCCGGCGGCAGCGAAGTGCACGCGGTGGCGCGCGGCAAGGTGATCTACGCCGGCTTTCTGCGCGGATACGGCATGCTGCTGATCGTCAACCACGGCAACGGCTGGCTCAGCATGTACGGCAACAACGAAACCCTGCTGCACGGCGTGGGCGATCAGGTCGAAGCGGGCGCCGCGATCGGCACCGCCAGCCCGACCACCGGCGTCAATACCGGCGTGTACTTCGAACTGCGCCGCGACAACCAGCCGGTGGACCCGCGCAGTTGGCTGAGCCAGCGCCGTTGACGCCGCCGGCATGGCGACGCAGGCTAGCATCGTGCGGAGGATGAATTACGCCGGCATTCGGTTGTCACACGCCTGGCGGTACCGTCCTCCAACCTCTTTCGTCGCGCTACGGCGCGGCGTGTCCTCGCTTCATCGTTAATGGTTACAGGAAGTCATTCCATGCGTCGTCCGCTTCGCCGCCAGATCGCTCTGCTGACCTCACTGCCGCTGCTGCTCGCGCTACCGTTTGCGCAGTCGCAGACCGCGCCCGCCGCATCGTCCAGCGTCGCGCCTGCCGACATTCCGGCATCGGCCGGCACCGCGGCGACGCCGGCCAGCGCCAGCTCCGCCGGTGCCGATCAGGTCGATCTCGACGACATTCGCAACTTCAGCCGCGTCTACGAGGTGGTGAAACAGGCGTACGTAGAAAAGGTCGACAACAAGACGCTGATGAAGGCGGCGATCACCGGCATGCTCAGCGGACTCGATCCGCACAGCGAATACCTCGACAAGGATGGCCTGGCCCAGCTCAACGAGGATACCACCGGCCAGTACAGCGGCCTCGGCATCGAGGTGCTGCAGGACGGCGACGTGCTGCGCATCGTCTCGCCGATCGACGACACGCCCGCCTCGCGCGCCGGTATCCAGGCCGGCGACACCATCGTCAAGATCGACGGCACCGTGATCAACTCGGAAAACATCGACGACATGTACGCCAAGCTGCGCGGCAAGCCCGGCAGCAAGATCGAGCTGACCATCGTGCATGCGAAGAGCGACAAGCTGATCGATCTGCACCTGGTGCGCGAAAACATCGCGGTCAGCAGCGTCAAGGTGCGCGAACTGGAGCCTGGCTATGCGTACATCCGCATCAGCCAGTTCCAGGACGATACCGGCGAAGATCTCGACAAGAAGCTGGGCGAACTGATCAAGAAAAACGGCCCGCAGAAAGGCGCCGTGCTCGACCTGCGCAACAATCCCGGCGGCCTGCTCACGGCCGCGGTAGCGGTCAGCGACGACTTCCTCGACAGCGGTGTGATCGTCAGCACGCGCGGCCGGCTGCAGGATTCCAATATGAGTTTCAGCGCGCATCCGGGCGATCTGCTCAACGGCGCGCCGATGATCGTGCTCACCAACAACGGCACCGCCTCGGCTGCGGAAATCGTTTCCGGCGCCCTGAAGGACAACCATCGCGCGCTGCTGATGGGCCAGCGCACCTTCGGCAAGGGCGTGGTGCAGACCGTATTGCCGCTGGACGCCGATCATGCAGTCAAGATCACCACGGCGCGCTACTACACGCCCAACGGCACCTCGATTCAGGCCGAAGGCATCAAGCCGGATATCGCGCTGGCCGATCTCACCGTGAAGAAGGCCGACAGCCCGGCCGCGCTGATCAATTCCGAATCCGATCTGCCCAACCATCTGGCCAACGAGAACAAGAACGCCGGCGGCGACATCAATGACGACGGCAGCGCCGACGACGCCAAACTCGCCACCGGCGACTATGCGCTGTCGCAGGCGCTCAACGTATTGAAGGGTATTGCGCTGGGACGAGGGGCGAGCTCGCATCGCTGAGGTATCGGCCGAGCATCGGTCCGAACGACCGTACCGCATCGGCCCAACCGAATCTTTCGACCGGCGGCTGTCTCCCCATCGTCTGATTGCCGGATGGCGATCCAGGCGACGAATCAGCGCATATTCACCCAATGAAGATGGATACCTTTTTCGACATCGTTGACTCGCTTGCCAGGCCGACTTTCGATCAAGGTGCCGCACACCGTTTGCACGCTCGCGCCCGCCATTCTTTCGATACGAATAAGCTCACCCTGCTCGATCGTGAAATTCGTCTCGATCACCATCACCTGATCATGCTCCCACACCAGCGAGCCTGGTCGGGCGCTGTCGACGCTGCTGCTGGTCATGGTGTCGACCCAGCCTATCCGGACTTCAATGTCCTGCGGCAAAAAGCTGCCGCGGTTGTCCAACAGCCAGCCTTCGGTCTTTTTCAGCAAGGCCTCAAGATGCGGCTCGCTCCAGTCGACCCGGCTAGCCGGTTTTTTTGAAGGCGGTTTGTGCTCAGACATGGATGGAATCTATTCCTGGCAAAAAATTCATGACGCTGCCTGCTTGGTTTGCGGTCCAATCGGCAAATCGTCGACCGCAAGCCCCGGTGGATCCCGAAAGATAACGGCAACGTCCGATCCGGGCACGGCGACGCTCTGGAATCATGCAAAAGAATCATGCAAGAGGCATGCCGCTTGAGGCCCCACCCGATACTTTCACCCGCAGTCATGCATGTCGGCCTGAACGATCGCATCGCGACCACAAGACTCGACATGCATCATGAACCTTAATGCGTGACGGTGGACAGCCGATCCGTCGACCAGCCTCCGCCCAGCGCCTTGATCAGCTGTACGCTGGCGCGCAGCTGGTTGGTGTTGAGGCCGAGCAGACTGCGCTGGGCATCGAGTGCGGTGGTCTGAGCCTGCACCACGTCGAGATAGCCGACGGCGCCCTCTTTGTAGCGGTCCATCGACAGATCGACCGAGTGCTGCGCCGCGTCGGCAGCGTTTTTCTGATCGGTGCGGGCGACGCCGATATGATCGATCTGGGCGAGGTTGTCCTCGACTTGTGCGAACGCATTGAGCGCCACGCTACGATAACGCGCGCCGGCTTCATCGGTGGCCGCCTTGGCCGCACGCACGCCAGCCTTGCGCTTGCCGCCGTCGAAAATCGTCTCGAACAGCGACGGTCCGATGGCCCAGAAATGATTGGGCGCAGTGAGCAGACCCGGATATTGCGCGCTCTGGAAACCGCCCTGTGCGCTGAGCGTCAGCGACGGGAAATAGGCGGCGCGCGCAATGCCGATACGCGCGTTCGCTTCGGCCACGCGGCGTTCGGCCGCGGCGATATCCGGACGACGCTGCAGCAAGGTGCTCGGCACGCCGGTCGGCACCGGCGGCAGGTCGATGGTGTCGGTCTGCGCGGCAAGCTCGAACGTGCTGGCCGATTCGCCGACCAATACTGCGATGGCGTCCTGGATCAGCGCACGCTGCGCCTGCGCCTGCGACCACAGCGATTTTGCCGTGGAAAGCTGCGACTGCGCACGCGCCACGTCTAAGCCCGACACGATGCCACCGGTGTGCAGAGTCTGGGTCAGTTTCAGCGCTTTCTGATAGGCATCGATGCTTTGCTGGAACAGCGCTATCTGCTGATCGAGACCGCGCAGCTGGATGTAATTGTCGGCGAGCTGCGCCTGTAGGCTCAGCTGAGCCGAGGCCAGGTCGGCGGCCGATGCCAGCGTCTCGGCCTTGCTCGCCTCGACCGTGTTGCGGATGCGGCCCCACAGATCCAGCTCGTAATCGGCTTCGGCGCCGACAGTGAACGAGTTGTAGTCCGCCGGCGAGGTGGCGCCGCGCAGCGGCTTGGTATCCGACTCGCGATCGCGCTGACCGTTGGCATTGGTGCTGACGGTGGGAAACAGCGCCGAGCGCGACTGCAGATCGAACGCCTGTGCCTGGCGGTAATGCGCCAGCGCGGCGGCGATGTCGGCATTGCTGGTCAGCAGGCGCTGCTGCAGCCGATCGAGCTGGGCATCGTGATACAGCTGCCACCAGCGATCGCGCGGCAGCTGATCGGACGGCTGCGCGGCCTGCCACATGCCGCTGTCGGCAGGTGCGTTCCGGTAAGACGGCGCAACGGGCACGGCCGGGGTTTTGTATGGCGGCGCCAGCGAGCAGCCGGCCAACGCTAAGACAATCGCCAGCGGCAGGCAGCGCAAAGCCACGGCCGAACGCACGGTGCGGTTGCGGCCCGACATCTCAGGCTTTGGCATCGGGCTTGTCCTTGGCCTGCGGCTGGGCAATCTTCACCTGGTCGCCATCGACCAGCCCATCGGGCGGACTGTCGATTACGCGATCGTTGGCGCTGATGCCCGAACCGATTTCCACCGTCTTGCCGTAGTCGTGCTGGATCGTCACCGTCTTGAAGGTGACTTTGTTGTCGCTACCCACCGTCGCCAGATGCAGGCCGCTGGCATTGAAGATCAGCGCGCTGGCCGGCACGCGCAGGCCGGCCGCATTGGCATCGAGCTTGAACTGCACGTTGGTGAAACTACCCGGCATCAGCTTGCCGTCGGCGTTGTCGACCGACAGCTGCAGCAAGGTGCTGCCCGAGCTGGCGTTGACCGCCTGCGCCGACGCGTCGACCTTGGCCGTAAACGTGCGACCGGGATATTCCGGTACGGTCAGCTGCGCGGTGGCGCCAGCCGGAATGGATGGCACAAAAGCCTGCGGCACCTGGACGTAAACGCGCAGTTTGCTGACGTCGGACACCACGAACAGCGGCTGACCGCCGCCGCTGCTGCCTTCGTTGATCAATGCGCCGACGTCGGTATTGCGCGCGGTGACCACGCCGTCGAATGGCGCCACGATGCGCGCGTAGCCCTTGGTCGCCTCGATGCGATCGACATTGGCCTTGGCCGCATTGGCCAGCGCACGCTTGGCGGTGTAGTCGCCGGTTTTTTCGTCCACCTCCTGCTTGGCTACCGAATCGGAGGCCAGCATCGCCTGCCAGCGTTTGGCGGTCGTTGCCGCCAGCGACTCGTTCGCCTGCGCGCTGGCCAGGTCGGCCTTGGCCTGCAGCAGCTGCTGATCCAGATCGGGCGTTTCGATCTCGGCGAGCAGTTGGCCGGCCTTGACCTTGCCGCCGATATCGACTTTCCACGACTTGAGGTAACCGCCGGTGCGCGCATACATCGGCGCCTGCGTATACGCCTCGATGCGGCCGGGCAGCTGCAGCGGTGCACCGGCACCCTTTTGCTCGGGCGCGGCGACGTTCACGGTCGGCACGTTCTGCTCGTCGGTCCAGGTCTTTAGATGCTTGGCTTCGAACACGCGCGTGGCGAGGCCGAGAATCACGACGACGACGATCACCACCAGCGCGATCACGCCGGCTATGCGAACCCCTCGACGCGACGGCGGCTTGGGCGTGGGAAAGGTTGAGTTCGACTCGGACCGGCTTGTATCAGACATGGGCAGGCTCTCCGGAAGCTGGCGCCGGATCGGGTTTGTGGGGATCGGGTTTATGGACATAGCGCGCGTGGATCATGCTGAACACCACGGGCACGAAAAGGAGGGTCGCGGTTGTCGCGAAAATCAGGCCGCCGATCACCGCGCGACCGAGCGGCGCGTTCTGTTCGCCGCCCTCGCCGAGGCCGAGCGCCATGGGCGCCATGCCGATGATCATCGCCAGCGCGGTCATCAGCACCGGGCGGAAGCGCACAAAACCGCCTTCCAGTGCCGCATCCAGCGCATTGCCGTGATCGTGCAGGCGCTCGCGACAGAAGCTCACCACCAGGATCGAGTTGGCCGTCGCCACGCCCATGCACATGATGGCACCGGTGAGCGCCGGCACCGACAGCGCGGTATGCGTGACGAACAACATCCAGATGATGCCAGCCAGCGCCGCAGGCAAGGCGGTAATGATGACGAACGGATCGGCCCACGACTGGAAGTTCACCACGATCAGCAAGTAGATCAGCACCAGCGCGCCGAGCAGGCCGAACAGCAGGCCGGAAAACGCGCTGTTCATTGTCTTGACCTGACCGAGCAGCTCGACGTGCGAGCCTTTGGGCAGCTCCTTGTCGTGCGCGGCGATGACTTTCTGGATATCGGCCGAGACGCCGCCGAGGTCGCGATCCTGGGTGGTGGCGAAGATCTGCACCACCGGCTGAATGTTGTACTGATCGACGACTGCGTTGGTGGCCTGCCGGCTTACCGTGGCGAGGCCGCCGAGCACCTGCGAATTGCCGTTGCTGCCGGTGATCGACAGGTTGCGCAGCGAGGCCAGGGAATCGAGCGAATATTGCGGCGTCTGCAGCACGATCGGATAGGAGATGTCGTTTTGCGGATTGAGCCAGAACGTCGGTGCCACCTGGCTGGAGCCGGCCAGATTCACCACCAGACTGTTGGTGACGTCGCGCGCGGTAATGCCGAGCAGTTGTGCCTGCGTGCGATCCATGTCGATCTTGAAGCCGGGGCTTGCCTGCGACTCCTGGATGCGCGCATCGGCGATGCCGGGGATCCGCTTGATCTCGCGCAGCAGCGTGTCGGCGTACTTGAAGTTGGCCGGCAGTTTCGGGCCGCGGATCTGCAACGCAATCGGTGCCGGCGAACCGAAGTTCAGGATCTGGCTGACGATATCGGCCGGCGGAAAGGAGAACGTCACGCCCGGGAACTCGTGCGGCAGTTTCTCGCGCATCTGGCGTACGTAGTCCGCGGTCGGGTGGTGTCCCTCATTCAGCGCGATCTGAATATCGCCGTCCTGCTCGCCGATGGTGCCGGTGTTGTTGTACGTGTTGTTGATACCGGAGTTCGACAGGCCGATGTTGTCGACCACTGTGCCCAGCTCCTCGGCGGGGATGATGCGCTTGACGCTGCGCTGGATCTGCGCGAACAGCTGCGCGCTCTGCTCCAGGCGCGTGCCGACCGGTGCGCGCACGTGCATCAGGATCTGGCCTGCGTCCACATCGGGAAAGAAGTTGCGGCCCAGCGTCGGCACCAGTGCGAACGACAGCACCACGAAGACCATGAAACCGGTCACGAACAGGCGCCGATGCTCCATCGCCAGCGCCAGCAGGCCGTGGTAGCTGGCGCGTACCTTTTCGAAGCGGGCTTCGAACGCACGCTGGAAGCGCACCAGCGGATTGCGCGTCGGCTTGACCTCTTCGTGTTTGCCGTCGGCATCGACGTGCGGATGCAACAAGTATTTGGCCATCGTCGGCACTAGGGTGCGCGACAGGATGAACGAGGCGATCATGGCGAAGATCACCGACTCGGCCATCGGCACGAACAGGAAGCGCGCCACGCCTTCGAGAAAGAACATCGGCACGAACACGATGCAGATGCACAGCAGCGACACGAAGGCCGGCGTGACGATCTGCTGGGCGCCATCGAGGATCGACTGCTCGACCTGCTTGCCCTGCTCCAGATGCCAGTTGATGTTTTCGATGGTCACTGTGGCATCGTCGACCAGGATGCCCACCGCCAGCGCCAGACCGCCCAGGGTCATGATGTTCAGCGTTTCGCCGATGGCCGACAGCGCCGCGATGGAGGAGAGAATCGCCAGCGGAATCGACACCGCAATGATCACCGTCGAGCGCCAGCTGCCGAGGAACAGCAGAATCATCAGGCTGGTCAACGCCGCGGCGATGATGCCCTCGCGCGCAACGCCGGAGATCGCGGCGCGCACGAAGATCGACTGATCGCCGATCGGCGCGATCTTGAGGTTGTCCGGCAGCGTCGCCTTGGCATCTTCCAGCCGCTGCCGAATACCGGCGACGATGGCCAGCGTCGAGGCCGAACCGTTCTTCAGCACGCTCATCAGCACCGAGCGGCCGCCGTCGACGTGCACGATATTGGTTTGCGGCGGCGCGCCGTCGAGCACGTGCGCCACGTCGCGGATATAGATGGTGGTGCCGTTGACAGTCTTGACCGGCAGGTCGGCCAGCCCCTGCAGCTCGTCGGGCGCGTTGTTGAGCTGCAGCGTGTATTCGAAATCGCCGATCTTCTGCGTGCCCACCGGCGTGATCAGGTTCTGCGCCGCCAGCGCGTTGGCTACATCGTTGGCCGACAGTCCTCGCGCCTGCAGCGCGGACGGATCGACGTCGATCTGCACCTGACGGGTCTTGCCGCCGTAGGGATAGGGCACCGCCGCACCGGCCACCGACACCAGCTGCGGACGCAGGATGTTGAGCGCCAGATCGCCCAGGTTCTGTTCGCTCAGGCCCTTGCCCGACAGCGCCAGCTGGATGATCGGCACGGTCGATGCGCTGTAGTTGAGAATCAGCGGCGGATTGGTGCCGGCGGGCAGCTGACGCAGCAGCGTCTGCGATACGGCGGTAACCTGCGCGTTGGCCGTGGCCACGTTGACGGTCGGCTGGAAAAAGATCTTGACGATGCCGAAGCCGGCGATCGACTTGGACTCGATGTGCTCGACGTCATTGACCGTGGTGGTCAGCACGCGCTCGTACGGCGAGGTGATTCGGCCTTCCATCTGGTCCGGCGGCAGGCCGGTGTACTGCCATACCACCGCGATCACCGGGATGTTGATGTCCGGAAAAATGTCGGTCGGCGTGCGCATCGCCGACAGCGGGCCGATGATCAGGATCAACAGCGCCAGAACGACGAAGGTGTAGGGTCGCGACAGCGCGATCCGGACGAGGGCCTGCATGGAGTATCCCGCGGAAATGTTGCGTAGCAGCGAATTTTGCCACGCGGCGCCTTTTACACCGCGATTCCGGGCATGAAGATATTTTCATGCGACGGTGCGAAAAGCGTTACGAATGGCCCTTGCCGACTCGGCACGCGGAGATCGTGAACAGGCTCTTATACCGCCCGAGCCGCGCGGCAGTGCAGGCTCAGCTGAGCGCCCCGGTCGCTGCCGGCGATTTCCAGCGTGTAGCCGTGCAGCCGCGCGATCGCGCTGACGATGCTCAATCCCAGCCCCGAGCCGGGGGTGCTACGGCTGCTTTCGGTGCGGTAGAAGCGACGAATCACCGCATCGCGCTGATCCGGGGGAATGCCCGGCCCGCTGTCGACGACATCGACCCACGGGCCATCATCGGCCGGCCGTGCGCGGATTTCCACCCGGCCGCCGGAGGGGGTGAACTTGATCGCGTTGGCGACCAGGTTGCTCAATGCCTCCAGCAGCAGATGCCGATCCGCATGGATGAGCGGAAGCACCGGCAGCTCCAGCGCCAGCTGTTGGCCGCGATCCTCAGCCAGCGGCAGATACAGAGCATGCACTTCGCGCAGAATCTCGCCCAGATCGACCTCGTCGAAGCCGATGCGGCGGCGCTGGTTTTCCAGTTCGGAGATACGCAGCAGCGCCCGAAAACGATCGAGCAGCGCGTCGGTATCGATCATGCAGGCGTCGATGGCCGCCGCCTCCTCGCTGCCTTCGCCGAACTGCTGCTGCAGACGGTACAGCCGTGAACGCAGCCGGGTCAGCGGTGTGCGCAGATCGTGCGCGATGTTGTCGCACACGCCTTTGACTTCGCCGAGCAGGCGTTCGATTTCGTCGAGCATCGCATTGACGATGCCGGCCAGCATGTCCAACTCGTCGCCGCGGCGACCGACCGGCAGGCGCTGCGCCAGATTGCCCTGCATGATCGGCAACGTCGCGTCGCGGATGGCATGCACCCGGCGCCACGGCCCGCGGCTGAGCAGCCAGCCGCCGAGAAAACCGGGTATGACAGTGAGCGAAAGTCCCCACAGCAGGGCCTGCAGAACGATGGTGCCGATACGGTCGACGATACTGGTGTCGCGCGTAATCATCAGCACGCGGCCGTCGCGCAAACGCACGGCAGCCGCGCGCACGCGACCGTGGTCGTTACCACTGACGTCGTTGCGCGAAACGCCTTCGGGCAGCAAGGCTACAGCGCCGTTGATCGGCACATGCGATGGCAACGCCGTGATCGTGCCGGAAAGGTAATTTCCGCGCGCGTCGAATTCGCCCCACGCGTTGAGCCGCCGCGTTTCGAGGGTGTCGTAGTCCTTCAGCGCGCGCAGGCGCGTCGGCTCGTCGAGCATCGAAAAATACGCCGCCTGGCGGCCGATCAGCTCATCCGATACGCGGCCCAGATAGCTGGCCGCCTGCCAGTAGATCAGGCCGATCACCACGCCGCCCCACAGCGCAAAAAATACGCCGTAGATCATGATCAGGCGCGCCGTAGTGGAGCGCCATCGTTCAGTCATTCTGCGCAAGGCAGTACCCCGAGCCGCGCACGGTGTGGATCAGCGGCGCCAGCCCTGCAGTATCGATTTTACGGCGCAGCCGGCCGATATGCACATCGATCAGATTAGTGCCGGGGTCGAAATGAAAACCCCATACGGTTTCGAAGATCATCGTGCGGGTCAGCACCTGCCCGGCGTTACGCATCAGGAATTCGAGCAGCTTGAACTCGGTCGGCAGCAGCGACAGTTCCTTGCCGGCGCGACGCGCCACGTGGCGCACAAGATCCAGCTCAAGATCGGCGACCGTCAGCACAGTCTGCGGCGTCTGCGGCCGGTGCCTGCGCAACAGCACTTCGACACGCGCCAGCATCTCATCCGGCGCAAACGGCTTGGTCAGGTAATCGTCGCCGCCGGCACGCAGGCCGCGCACGCGCTCGTCCACGTCGCACAGCGCGCTGATCATCAGCACCGGCGTCGCCACGCCCTGCGCGCGCAGGCGCGTAACCACGCTCAGACCGTCCATGCCGGGCAGCATCATGTCCAGTGTGATCGCGTCGTAGCAGGGGTCGGCCGCGCGCAGCAGCCCTTCGCTGCCGTCGGCGATGCGATCCACGTCGATGCCGTGACCGGTCAGTTCCGCGGCAATTTCACGGGCGGTCACGTCGTCGTCTTCGATCACCAGTATGCGCGGCATCGATGTGGATCTATGCAGAAAGGGCAGCGGCTAGCATAACGAAACGGCCTCCCGAAGGAGGCCGTTCGCGCTCGGCAATGCATCGATGCTCAGGCGGCAAACAGTGTACGCATCTTCTTCATCGCGTTGGCCTCGACCTGGCGAATACGCTCGGCGGACACGCCGTACTCGTCGGCCAGATCCTGCAGCGTGGCCTTGTCGTCGTCGAGCCAGCGGCGCTGCACGATGTGGCGGGAACGTTCGTCCAGATGCGCCAGCGCGTCGGTCAGATTCTGCATCTGGTTGTCGGCGTGGTCGGCGTCGGACACGTTCTCGTACGGATCGGCGCCTTCGTCGATCAGGAACGCGGCCGGTGCCGGCTTGGCGTCGTCGTCGGCGTCGGTCGGCGCTTCAAAGCCGATATCACGACCGGACAGACGCGACTCCATCTCGCGCACGGTCGCCTCGGGCACACCTAGATCTTTCGCTACGGTGCTCACCTCGGCGGCATTCATCCAGCCCAGGCGCTTCTTGCTCTTGCGCAGGTTGAAGAACAGCTTGCGCTGCGCCTTGGTCGTGGCCACCTTCACGATGCGCCAGTTCTTCAGGATGAACTCGTGCATTTCGGCGCGAATCCAGTGCACGGCAAAACTCACCAGGCGCACGCCCTGATCCGGATCGAAGCGCTTGACCGCCTTCATCAGGCCGATATTGCCTTCCTGGATCAGATCGGCCAGCTGCAGGCCGTAGCCGCTGTAGCCGCGCGCCACATGCACCACAAAGCGCAGGTGCGACATGACCAGCTTTTTCGCCGAAGCCAGGTTGGCCTCTTCGAGATAATCGCGCGACAGCGACTGTTCCTCTTCCACCGTCAGCACCGGAATGCGGTGAACGGCCGAAATGTACGCATCCAGGCTGCCAACGACGCTCGGCAGTGGCAGGCTGGCGGTCACCAAAGATTGAGACATGGGTCGAACCTCCAAAACTAGGTGTCAATTTAGCACTCGCCATCTATGAGTGCCAAAGGCCGCACAAGTTCTCGGCCTTTAATGTACTAGATGGTACAACAAATGCTCTGGCAAGTCCATATCGCAGGCATGAAGCAAGTGCGAATCCACGATGCCCGAGCCTGGCCTTGCTGCACCTGCAGCATGAACCTCTAGATGTGTAGATAGCGCTAGTGCGGCAATTCACCCACGTGCGTCCCGGTTGCGAGCATGGCCGTCGGGCATGGCATGTCGTTGATGTGTCAACCGAATCGGCATTAAGCCGTTCAAACTCTTCCTGTGACGCTACTCTGTCGATAGAACACGGATGACGGCTCCGCGCCGTCCAGGATGACGCTGTTTTGATGAGTGAAAGCGCTTTAGCTATGACACACCCATACCAGGCAGCACGCGTATGACCGCCCCGCCCCCCGCAGCAGCCGGCCATCCCCCTCGCAAACGACGCGGATTGTGGATCGCCATATTGGTGGTCGTCGTCCTCGTCGTCGTGGTGATTTTCCACTTGCTCAACGGCAAAAAGGCGCGCGTCGGCACGCCGGCCCAGGTCGTCAGCGTGGCGACGGCAACGCTCGGCAGCATGCCGGAAACTCTCAGCGAACTGGGCACGGTGACGCCGATCGCTACCGTCAACGTGCTGCCGCAGCTCAGCGGTTACCTCACGGCCGTCGGCTATCAGGAAGGCCAGGACGTGACCAAGGGCCAGTTCCTGGCGCAGATCGATCCGCGCCAGTATGAAATCAGCAAGCAGCAGGCGCAGGCGACGCTGGCGAAAGATCAGGCGACGCTGGCGCAGGCCCGCTCCGACCTCGCCCGCTACATCCAGCTGCACGAGCAGAAGTCGATTGCCGAGCAGACCTACAACGATCAGAAATTCACCGTGCAGCAGGACGAGGCCGCCGTGCAGGCCGATCGCGCCAGCATCGCGCAGTACGATCTGGACCTCGCCTATTGCCATATCACCGCGCCGGTTGCCGGCCGCGTGGGCCTGCGCCTGGTCGACCCTGGCAACTACGTCACGCAGTCGACCTCGCCGGGCATTGTCACCATCACCACGATGAAGCCGACCACGGTCCAGTTCACCGTGCCGCAGAACTCGCTGAGCAAAGTGCTGGCGCGTTTCAAAGACGCCAACGCCTCGCTGCCAGTCACTGCTTACGACAGCGACAACACCAAGCAGATCGCCACCGGCTCGCTGTACGCGCTGGGCAATCAGATGGCGACGGGCACCGGTACGGTAAATCTGCGCGCCACCTTCGCCAATGACGACGAAGCGCTGTTCCCGAACGAGTTCGTCAACGTGAAGCTGCTGGTGGATACGCTGCAGAACGCGGTGCTGGTGCCCACGCCGGCGGTGCAGAGCGGCGCACCGGGCGATTACGTCTATCTGGTCGGCAGCGACAACACCGTCTCGGTACACAAGATCACCCAGGGGCCGAGCGACGGCAAAAACACCGTGATTCTCTCCGGCCTCTCCGCCGGTCAGCAGGTGGTGACCGACGGCATGGATCGGCTCAGCGACGGTGCCAAGATCAAGGTGGCCTCGGCGAAGAAGTCGGCCAACCCGGCCGCCGCCGGCAGCACCGATGCGCCAGCCGCCGCTGGAAGCAGCGCGCAGCCGCCCCACGGCGGGCGGAAACACGCTACCGCCTCCGCCGACAGCGCCTCGTAACCGGCAGGCAGGCGATCCGATGAATATTTCCCGCCTGTTTATCCTCAGGCCGGTGGCGACGTCGCTGCTGATGATCGCCGTGGTGATGGTCGGCCTGGTGGCGGTGAAATTTCTGCCGGTGTCCTCGCTGCCGGACGTCGACTACCCGACGATCCAGGTACAGACCTTCTACCCCGGCGCCAGCCCGACGGTCATGGCGACCACGGTGACTGCGCCGCTGGAAGTGCAGCTGGGCGAGATTCCCGGCCTGCAGCAGATGACCTCGAGCAGCTCGGCCGGCGCGTCCGTGATCACTCTGCAGTTCGACCTTTCACTCAATCTCGATATCGCCGAGCAAAACGTGCAGGAGGCGATCAACGCCTCCAACAGCCTGCTGCCTACCGGCCTGCCCGCGCCGCCGACCTACGCCAAAGTCAACCCGGCCGACCAGCCGATCCTCACGCTCGCCGTCACCTCCGACTCGATGTCGCTGCCGCAGCTGCAGGACGTCGCCAACAACCGCCTCGGCTCGAAGATTTCCGAAGTGTCGGGCGTCGGCCTGGTGACGCCGGCCGGTGGTAACGTGCCGGCCGTTCGCGTGGAAGCGGACCCACAGAAGTTGGCCGCCTACGGGCTCAATATCGACGACCTGCGCTCACTGATCGCCAACGTCAACGTAAGCCAGCCCAAGGGCAACTTCGACGGTCCGAATCTGGACTACACGATCAACGGCAACGATCAGATCGAGGACCCGAAGGACTACCTCGCCACGGTCGTGGCGTATCAGAACGGCGCGCCGGTGTACCTACGCGACGTGGCGCGGGTGACCCAGTCGGCGCAGAACACCGAACAGGGCGCCTGGTACAACAAGACCCAGGCCATCGTGCTCAACGTGCAGCGCCAGCCGGGCGCCAACGTCATCGCCACGGTCAATCAGATCAAGCAGCAGCTGCCGCAGCTGGAGTCCACCCTGCCCGCGGGCATGAAAGTCGAGATCGTCTCGGACAGCACCGGCGTGATTCGCTCATCCGTTTCCGATGCGGCATTCGAGCTGATTCTGGCCATCGCGCTGGTGGTGCTGGTGATCTTCGTGTTCCTGCGCAACGTGCCGGCCACGATCATCCCCAGCATTTCGGTGCCCGTCTCGCTGATCGGCACGCTGGCGGTGATGTATCAGCTGGGTTATTCGATCGACAACCTGTCGCTGATGGCGCTGATCATCGCCACCGGCTTCGTCGTCGACGACTCGATCGTGATGATCGAGAACATCGTGCGCTATCTGGAGGAAGGCCGCACTCCGCTCGAAGCGGCGCTGGAAGGCGCGGGACAGATCGGCTTCACCATCCTGTCGCTGACCATTTCGCTGATTGCGGTGCTGATCCCGCTGCTGTTTATGGGCGGCGTAATTGGACGTCTATTCAGCGAATTCGCGGTGACCCTGGCCGTGACCATCGTGCTGTCAGGCATCGTCTCGCTGACCCTGGTGCCGATGCTCTGTGCGCGCCTGCTGCGCGCGCAGTCCGATCGTCACCCGAGCCGCTTCGAGCGGATCAGCGAGGGATTGTTCGACAAGACGCTGGCCGGCTACGAGCGCGGTCTGCGCTTTGTGATGGCGCGGCAGACGCTCACGCTGATTGTGTTTCTCTGCACGCTGGCGCTGACCGTTATTCTCTATATCGTGATCCCCAAGGGTCTGTTTCCCACGCAGGACGTGGGCGTGATCCAAGGCATCAGCGTGGCCGACAATTCGGTGTCGTACACGGCGATGGTGCGGCGGCAGTCGGCGCTGGCCGAGGCGATTCTGAAAGATGCCGACGTCGCCGGCCTCACCTCGTATGTCGGCATCGACGGCACCAACACCACGCTCAACAACGGCCGCTTTCTGATCAATCTGAAGGATCGCGGGGATCGCTCCTCGACCGCCGCCGAAATCGCCCGGCGCATCCAGACCGAAGCGGCGAATGTTTCGGGGATCAAGCTGTTTCTGCAGCCCGAGCAGGATCTCACGCTCGACACCACCATCTCGCCCAACCAGTACCAGTTCGTGCTGCGCGGACCGAGCCAGCAGGCTTTCATGCAGTACGTGCCCGATCTGGTCGCGCGCATGAAACAGATTCCGTCGATCACCGACGTGACCAGCGATTTGAACAACGATGGCCTCAGCGTCAACGTCGAGGTCAATCGCCAGCTGGCCGCGCGTTACGGCATCACGCCGGCCACGATCGACAACGCGCTGTACGACGCGCTCGGCCAGCGCATCGTTTCGACCATCTTCGACCAGTCCAGCCAGTACCGCGTCATCCTGGTCGCCAAGCCAGAGAGCCTGCCGACGATCGAATCGCTGGGCAATATCTACCTGCCGAGCCAGACCGGCAGCAGCGGCCAGGTGCAGCTGAAGGGCATCGCCGCGATCCAGATCACCAAGGCGCCGCTGGCGATCAGCCATCTGGCGCAGTTCCCGGCGGTGACGATTTCGTTCAATCTGGCCAAGGATGCCTCGCTGAGCAAGGCAGTGGATGCGGTGAATCAGGCCGAGCAGGCCGTGCATCTGCCGTCGTCGATCACCTCGTCGTTTCAGGGTGCCGCGCAGGCGTTCCAGGATTCGCTGTCGAGCGAGGTGTATCTGCTGATCGCCGCGCTGATCGCGGTCTATATCGTGCTCGGCGTGCTGTATGAAAGCTTCATCCATCCGGTGACGATTCTCTCGACCCTGCCGTCGGCTGGCATCGGCGCGCTGCTGGCGCTGATGATCGCAGGCGAGGATCTGGACGTGATCGGCATCATCGGCATCGTGCTGCTGATCGGTATTGTGAAGAAGAACGCGATCATGATCGTGGACTTCGCGCTCGAAGCCGAACGCGAGCACGGCAAGTCACCGGAAGAGGCGATTTTCGAAGCCTCGCTGCTGCGTTTCCGCCCGATTCTGATGACCACCCTGGCAGCTATGTTGGGCGCGCTGCCGATGCTGCTGGGCACCGGCACCGGTTCCGAGCTGCGCCGGCCGCTGGGCCTGGCGATCATCGGCGGCCTGACCCTGAGCCAGGTGCTGACGCTGTTCACCACGCCGGTGATCTACCTGCTGTTCGACCGCCTGTCGCTGCGTTTCCGCCGCAAGCCGACGGCGCCTTCCTCCGGACCGGCGTCGGATCAGGCGATCGAGCACCGCCCGTGAGCGCGCGCCGATGAGTATCCCAGGCGTCTTCATCAAGCGGCCGGTGGCGACGACCCTGCTCGGCGTTGCCATCCTGCTGTCCGGTCTGCTGGCGTATTTCCAGCTGCCGGTGGCGCCGCTGCCGAACATCACCTTTCCGGTGATCGTGGTGCAGGCGAGCATGGCCGGCGCCAGCCCCGACATCATGGCCTCCACCGTCGCCGCGCCGCTGGAGCGCCGCCTGGGCACGATCGCCGACGTCACCGAACTGACCTCCACCAGCTCGGTCGGCTCGGCGCAGATCACCATCCAGTTCGGCCTCGGCCGCGACATCAACGGCGCCGCGCGCGACGTGCAGGCGGCGCTGCAGGCCTCGCGCGCCGATCTGCCATCCACCCTGCGCAACAACCCGACCTATCGCGAATACAACCCGTCCGACTCGCCGATCATGGTGCTGGCGCTGACGTCGGAAACCCTGACTCGAGCGCAGCTGTACGACTCCGCCAACTCGGTCATCCAGCAGCAGCTGTCGCAGGTCGACGGCGTGGGCCAGATCACCCTGGGCGGCAGCGCGCTGCCGTCGGTGCGCGTGGAACTGGAGCCCGACAAGCTCAACAGCTACGGCATCGGCCTGGAAGACGTGCGCGCAGCCATCAGCGCGGCCAATGCGAACAGCGCCAAGGGCCATATCGATCAGGGCGATCAGCGTTTCGAGGTGCTGTCGAACGACCAGATCAACAAGGCGGCGCCGTATCGCGACCTCATCATCGCCTATCGCAATAACGCCGCGGTGAAGTTGAGCGACGTTGCCGACGTGCAGGATTCCGCGGAAAACATTCGCAACGCCGGGCTCTACAACGGCAAGGACGCGGTGCTGGTCATCGTGTTTCCGCTGCCCGGCGGCAATATCGTCAAGACCGTCGCGCAGATCCGCAAGGTGCTGCCCTCGATCGAGGCCACGCTGCCGCACGATGTGCATGTGGGCATTGCGGTGGATCGCTCGCAGTCGGTAAACGCAGCGGTCGGCGACACCGAGCGCACGCTGTTCATCGCCGTGCTGCTGGTCATCGGCGTGGTGTTTATCTTTCTACAGTCGCCGCGCGCGATCCTGGTACCTGCGGTAGCGCTGCCGCTGTCGATCGTCGGCACGTTCGGGCCGATGTATCTGCTCGGCTACAGCATCGACAACCTGTCGCTGATGGCGCTCACGATTGGCACCGGCTTCGTGGTGGATGACGCGGTAGTGGTGCTGGAAAACATCGTGCGCCACGTCGAAGCCGGCATGGATGTGCAGGAGGCCGCGCTGGTAGGCAGCGCTGAAGTCAGCTTCACGGTGATTTCGATGAGCCTGTCGCTGATCGCAGTGTTTCTGCCGATCCTGCTGATGCCCGGCATCGTCGGCCTGCTGTTCCATGAGTTTGCGGTGACGCTATCCATCGCAATCATGATTTCGCTGGTGATCTCGCTCACCATCACGCCAACCATGGCGGCGTTCGTGCTGAATCGAAAGACGCTGCACTCCAAGGCGCGCTGGGCGCTGTGGTACGAGCGGCAGTTCGAGCGGTTTCAGAACGCTTATTCGCGCTCGCTGACCACGGTGCTCGATCACGCGCTGCTGGTCGGACTGACCCTGGTTGGGCTGATCGTGCTCAACGTGTTTCTGATCAAGCTGCTGCCGTCGACGTTTTTTCCGGAGCAGGACAACGGCATCCTGATGGGCCAGATCATCGCCGACCAGAGCATCTCGTTTCAGGCGATGGAAAAGAAGCTGGCCCAGCTGCAGGCGATCGTGAAGAAGGATCCCGCAGTCGAATCGGTCGCCGGATTCACCGGCGGACGCGCGCTCAACACGGCCAACGTCTTTATCGAACTGAAGCCGCTGGCCGAGCGCAAGATATCGGCGACGGAAGTGGTCGATCGTCTGCGGCCCAAGCTCAACGGCGTGTCCGGCGCCAAGCTGTTTCTGCAGGCTGCACAGGATTTGCATATCGGCGGCCGCTCGTCCGCCGCGGAATACCAGTACACGCTGACCAGCGACGACCCCACCGCGCTGTTCACCTGGGTACCGAAGCTGGTCGATGCGCTGGGCAAGCAGCGCAGCCAGATGTCCGACGTCAACTCGGACCTGCAGCAGAACGGCCTGCAGATCTACGTCAACATGGATCGCGCCACTGCCGCACGCTACAGCTTCGCGCCGAACCAGCTGGACACCGTGTTGTACGACGCCTTCGGCCAGCGCACGGTGTCTACCGTCTACAACCAGCTGAACCAGTATTACGTGGTGATGGAAGTGGCGCCGAAATACTGGCAATACCCGCAGATGCTCGACCGCATGCGCTTCAGCACCGCGGCTGGCAATGCCAGCGGCACGGCGCAGACACAGATGTCGAGCGCGCTGGTGAAGGGCGTCACCGCCGAGTCGGCCGAAAGCACCACGGAAACGTCGTCGTCGACCAATGCGCTCAACGCAAACGCGCAGGCCAACCAGTTGACCAACGCGATTTCCAACGCCAAGGGCGGCAGTTCCAGCGGCAGCGCCGACAGCACGGCCGCCGAGACGCTGGTGCCGTTTCCCGCGCTGGCAACCTACGTGAGCAACCACACGGCAACTCAGGTGAGTCATCAGGGCGGCCTGGTCGCTGCCACGATTTCGTTCAACCTGCCGCCGGGCGGTTCGCTGAGCAAGGCCACCGAGGCGATCAACCAGGTATCGCAGCAGCTCGGCCTGCCGGCGTCGATCCACGGCAGTTTCGCCGGCGCCGCGCAGGTGTACGCGCAGTCGATGTCGACCATGCCGCTGCTGATTCTTGCGGCGCTGGGCGCGGTGTATATCGTGCTCGGCGTGCTCTACGAAAACACCGTGCATCCGATCACCATTCTCTCCACCCTGCCCTCGGCCGGCATCGGCGCCACGCTGGCGCTGCTGATTTTCGGCACGCCGTTTTCGGTGATTGCGATGATCGGCATCATCCTGCTAATCGGCATCGTCAAGAAAAACGCGATCATGATGATCGACGTAGCGATCCACCTGCAGCGCGACGAAGGCTATGAGCCGCAGCGGGCGATCCACGATGCCGCCGTCGTGCGCCTGCGCCCGATCATGATGACCACCGCCGCGGCCGTGCTCGGTGCCGTGCCGCTGGCCATCGGCATCGGCCAGGGTGCTTCGCTGCGCCAGCCGCTCGGCATCACGGTGATGGGCGGCCTGATTCTGAGCCAGGTCTTCACGCTGTACACCACGCCGGTGATCTACCTCTACCTCGACCGCCTGCGCGTCAGGTTGGCCAAATGGTCGGACACGCTGCCGTGGAACAAACGATCGGACGTACGCGCATGAACACAAAGATCCCACTGACGGCTCTAGCCGCTTCGCTCGCCCTGCTCCTCGGCGGCTGCATGGTCGGCCCCGACTACCAGCGGCCGAAGGTCGCCGTGCCGACCCAATACAAGGAGCTGCCCGGATGGACGGTGGCGCAACCCTCCGCCGCCGCGCCGAAGGCCGACTGGTGGACCGGGTTCAACGATCCGCTGCTCAACCAGCTCGAACCGATGGTGTCCGTGTCCAACCAGACCGTGCGCCAGGATTACGCCAACTACCAGGAAGCGCTGGCCGAAGTGCAGCAGGCGCGCAGCGGGCTATTTCCCACTGTTGGCGTAACCGGCTCGGGCACGCGCGAACGCAGCGGCAGCGGCAGCCTGAGCACCGGCACCGCGACGAACGCGGCCGGTAGCACGCGCGGCAGCGTGATCAACTCCGGCTCGCTCGAAGGCAACGTCAGCTGGGCGCCCGACCTGTGGGGCAAGGTCCGTCGCACCATCGAGCAAAACAAGGCGACCGCGCAGGCCAGTGAGGCGACCCTGGCCAACGCCACCCTGACCGAGCAGACCGCTCTGGCGACCGCGGTGATCGAGCTACGCATCGCCGACGCGAATATCGACCTGCTGCAAAAAACTGTCGACACGTACAAAGAATCGCTGCGCGTGATCGGTAACCAGGATGCGGCAGGCACCATACAGCCGTCGGATGTGATCAGCGCGCGCACCCAGCTGGAGAACGCGCAGTCCAGCCTGCTCGCGCTCGGCGTGACCCGCGCGCAGTACGCGCACGCCATCGCCGTGCTGGTCGGCAAGAATCCCGAAGATCTCGATATCCCGCACAGCACCAGCCTGCCCGCGCTGCCGACCGTACCCGCCGGCGTGCCGTCGACGCTGCTGCAGCGCCGCCCGGACATCGCCGTGGCTGAGCGCCAGATGGCGTCGGAGAATGCGGCCATCGGCGTTGCCGTTGCCGCGTACTACCCCAGCCTGTCGCTAACGGGCGCCGACGGCTTTTCGCAGTCGCCGCTGGCCGGCCTGCTGCACGCTGCCAACCACATCTGGTCGCTCGGTGCCGACGTCAGCGAAACCGTCTTCGACGGGGGCTTGCGCCACGCCGATGTGGTCGCCGCCAAGGCCGCCTACGAGGCCTCGGTCGCCAACTACCGCGGTACCGTGCTGACCGCGTTCCAGAACGTGGAAGACGACCTTTCCGGCCTGCGCATCCTCGCTCAGCAGGGCGACGCGCTGGACGCCGCCGTACGCGACGCCCGCCGCGGCGCCGAGATCGCCTTCAACGAATACCAGGCCGGCACCGTCGACTACACCACCGTATCCACCGCCCAGGCCACCAGCCTCAGTACCCAGCAAAGCGCGCTCAACGTGCAGCAGCAGCGGCTGCTCGACACCGTCTCGCTGATCGGCGACGTCGGCGGGAGCTGGTCGGCGAGCGAGCTTAGCGATCCCGGAAAGGCCTCGGCGCAGCGGTGACTGGGCAATAGCGCCGCGGGTCTGTGGTTGCGGTACTTTTCGTCACCGTCGAAGGCCTCACCGGTTGCGCACAAAGACCGCTCCAGCGCCAAAACTAAATTTGCCCGCAAGCGAAGCTACTTTTCCCAAGCTGCGCTAATCAATCACATCGACGTAGGTTGGGGAGAGCGCAGCAATCCCCAACGTCACGCTTGAGGCTGCCCGAGCAGCCCACGCAAAAAGATATCTCTGACCTTCGTCCCGCTCGTATATCCAAAGCGGCATAACGCACAGAGCGAACTCAGCAAATTCGAAACGTCAGCGCTCTGCGTTACGGCCCATCCAACGCCGACGCCAACGCCTTCAACCCTTCGTGATAATGCGCCTGCAGTGATTCGCTGGCGCTGGCTTCGCCGTCGCCGAGCGGTTCGAATTCGCATGACCACATGACCGTACTGCCGCCTTTACTGTCTTTGACGTGCAGGGTGGCGCGGCAGTTGTTGACCGGTACTTTGCCATCGACTACCACGTAGACGTATCGGCGCATAGCGTCGCTGCGTGCCTCCAGCCGCTCGACCGCGCGGCTACCGTCGGCGTAGTGGACGGTGCGGATACGTCCCTCCCACGATAAATCGACGCTACGAACCTGCGGATGCCAGCGGTGCAGGCCGCCGAAGTCGCCGACCATCGCCCACACCAGGTCTGCCGGGTTGGCCAGGTGCTGCACGACCCTTACCTGCGTCATAGCCCCTCCTTTGCTTAATCGCCGGGCGAAGTATCAGGCGCGGCGCCCCGTCGCTTGATCGATATAGCCCATCGGCGAACGGCGCTTGTTCGCTGAGGCAGATCGCCTGGAGTCACGCAAAACCCGAGCCAACCTTGCCCGCTCGCTCAACGCCAGGCGCCAGGCCATCCGGCGCGAAAAGGCGCTTGCCCAGTGTCGCTGTTCTGGCACAAGCCGTGGTGACACTGCGTACCAAATGTTGCGCTGCAGTTTGCTTACCGGCGCCGCCGGGACCATTCTTCGGTGCATCGATCCAAACGACACCACCATGGGGCTGGCCGCGTGCCGCTGAGACACGGCTGTCCATCGTCGAGAGAGCCACGCATGAGCAGCCAAATGCAGATTACCCACGCGGCATCGCACGTCGACGGGCTACTGCTGGAGCGATTGGGCCGCATCAACGTTGCGCCGCACGTGAGTAAATCCTGGCAACGCTGCGTCGAGGATTTCGGCACCGCTCCCGATGCGGTTCGCGCCACGCCGGTGCTCAACGCGCAGGCCGTACGAGAGCGCCAGCAGCAGTTCGGCGAACTGCTCAACGTGGCCAAAGCCGAGATGGAAAGCCTGTACGAGATGATCGCAGGCTCCGGCTACGCGGTGATACTCAGTGATACCGACAGCGTGATCCTCGGTGCGATCACCGACCCGACCCTGACGCGCGAGTTCCGCGACGCCGGCCTGCGCATCGGCGCGATGTGGAGCGAACAGTACGAAGGCACCAACGGTCTGGGCACCTGCCTGGCCGAAGGCGTACCGGTCACCGTGTATCGCGATGAGCATTTTCGCCGCTTCAATATCGGCCTGTCGTGCTCGGGTGCGCCGGTGGTGGACGCTCAGGGCAAGGTGCTCGGCGTACTCGATGCCTCGACCGTCAACGCCGGTGATACGCGACTGATCCAGCGCCACACGATGGCGCTGGTCAACATGTCGGCCAACCTGATTTCGCGCTGCCGTTTCATGCGCGAATGCGCCGCGACCTGGGTCTTGCGCTTTCACAGCCGGCCGGAGTTTGTCGGCCTGCTGCACGAAGCGCTGCTGGCCGTGGGCAGCGACGGCATCGTGTGCGCCGTGAACGACAGCGCGATGGCGCAGCTGGGCATGTCGCGCGCGCAGCTCGTCGGCAAACCGCTGACGTCGATTTTTCCGTTCGATTTCGAAACCGTGCAGCGCCGTGCGGCCACGGATGCTTCGTTGCTCTGGCCGGTGCGCGACGTCGCCTACGGGCGCCGGTTTTTTGCCCGCGTGCGCACGCCCACGACGCAGTCCGCCTCCATCTCACGCGGGCCGAAGAAGGAAACCAGCGGCGTTCACTCGACCACGCGCCAGCACGTGGTGGCCGACGCGCGCATGCAGCACAACATTCACTGCGGCCACCATCTGTTTGCACGCAAGGTACCGCTGCTGCTGCAGGGTGCGACCGGAACAGGCAAGGAGGCGTTTGCCAAATCGCTGCACCTGGCCAGTGCATGGGCTGACAAGCCGTTCGTGGCGGTGAACTGCGCCGCGATTCCCGAGGCGCTGATCGAGAGCGAGCTGTTTGGTTATACCCGCGGCGCGTTCACCGACGCCGCGCGCGAGGGACATCTGGGCAAGATTCGCCAGTCCAGCGGAGGCACGCTGTTTCTCGATGAAATCGGCGACATGCCGCTGCACATGCAGACGCGGTTGCTGCGGGTGCTGGAAGAACACGAGGTCGTGCCGTTGGGCGGTGAGCAGGCAGTACCGGTGGATCTGCACATCATCAGCGCCACCCACCACGACCTGCTGCAGATGGTGCAGGCCGGCGAGTTCCGCGAGGATCTTTACTACCGCCTCAACGGCATCACCCTGCAGCTGCCGACGCTGCGCGAGCGCACCGACAAGCGCGAGCTGATCACGGCGCTGCTGGCCGATGACGACAACAACGAGCCGATCCCGAGCATCCACGACGATGCGATGCAAAAGCTGCTGGACTATCCATGGCCCGGCAACATCCGCCAGCTGCGCAACACGCTGCGCACGGCGGCGGCGCTGTGCAGCGACGGCGTGGTTCGCATCGGCAACCTGCCGCACGAGATCACCGAGGGCGACGCGTCGACCGCCGCCAGCCAGCCGAGCAAGGATGCCGCGGCGCCGCTGCAGTCGGCCGAACGCGATGCGCTGCTGCGCGAACTCGAACGGCTGCACTGGAATATCAGCCGCGCCGCCAGTGCGTTGGGCGTCAGTCGCAATACGCTGTACCGCAAGATGCGCAAACACGATATCGCCCTGCCTGGCTGATCAGAAGGTCACGCGCACGCCGCCGTAAAAGGTGGTGGGTGCCGCCGGGCTGTAGAAGCGGTTATCGACACCGGGGCCGTTGCTCACCCCGTCGACAGGTACGCCAGGCGCATTCACGCCCGTAGGGTCGCTATAAATCCCGTACGTCGCATATTTGGCGTTGAACACGTTATCGATGGACCCGAACAGCTCCACGTTTCTGGCCAGCTGATAGCTCGCATGCAGGTTCACCACGTGATAGCCAGGAAGCGGCTTGTTCTGGTTCGACTCATCGCCGAAGTAATACTCGTTGCTGGCGATGATGATGGAAGCGCCAAGCTTCCACTGCGGCGTGACGGCATAGTCCACGCCAGCTTTTACCCGATTCTTCGCAATGCCTGGCAGGCGGTCGCCAGGACGCACCTCGATATTGCCGTCCGCATCCTGAAAGGGGTTGGACGGCGACGGCAGCTGCAGAGCGGACTGGAACGTGGCGTCGACATAGCTGTAGCTGAAGTAGGTCGACCACTTGTCGGTGGTGTAGTTGAAGCCGGCTTCGATACCTTCGCGCCGCGTCGAACCGATGTTCTGGTAGAAGCCGCTGCTGACCGAGGTGGAAATGCCGTAAATGTCGTCGAACGAATTGGTGCGAAACGCGCCGAGGTTCCACGTCGCTACGCCGCCGGCGGAAAACGCATCCGGGATATTTCCACGCAAACCGAACTCGGCGGTATGCGCTACCACCTGCCGCAGGTTCGGCGGGTCGCCCGCAAGGTTCGACGGCAGCAGGCACGGCTTCAGTGGATCGGAGCATTCGATTTCGCTGGCCGTCGGCGTACGGGTACTGGTGGCGATGCCGGCATACGCGGTGAGCGTCGGCGATAGTTTGTAGGTGCCACCGACGGCCGGGTTGAAATGGCTGAAGCGATTGTTGCCATTAAGGCTGGTACCGCGCTGATCCTGCAGATCGATGTGCGCTACGTCGTAGCGGCCGCTCGCGGTGAGGGCGAAATCGGGCGTCACGTTGAAGGTGTCGGTAAGGTAGCCGCCGATGTCACGATTGTTGGCGGCGAGAATCACCGGCACGGCGCCAAATGGCGAGCTCTCCGGCGTATCGACATAAAGGTTGGATGGCAGCACGGTGAGCTGGTCATCGATCACGCCGATCTGCGCGCCGGAATAAAAATGGGTGTGCGCATAATCGAACGTGGCGCCGGCGGTGAACTGGTTATCGTGCCCGAAGATCGACTGATCGTTGCTGATTTGCAGCGTCGCGCCGTGGCTGTAGGAGTCGATGGTCTCGAAATCGTTTTCGCCGATCGGCACGGTGCCGCCTTGCGAAATATCCGGCAGATTCTGCCCCGCCGCGTTGTTCACCGGCGTCACGCCGTCGGACTGGCACAGCGAACCGGCTAAGGCCGCATCGGTGCAGGCGGTGTAATCGGTGGTGTTGCCGTTGGAGACGCGCTGGGTGAACTGGCGGTAGTACAGCACCCCCTGCACCGACCAGTGGTCGGTCGCCTGGTAGGTGCCGTTCAAGGTGACGAAGTTCAGTTCGTTGTCGTTGGCCTGAGGGCCTGTGAACACCAGCCGTCGACTCACGGCCAACTCCTGCGCCGGCGCCGAGCCCTGGCCGTCCAGATGGTTTTCCGCATGGGTGTAGCTGAGGTCGAGCGAGAGTCCGTCGGCACGCATGCTGAGGTCGGTATAGAACTGGCGCAGCGCGTCAGAAGAGAAATCACGCCAGCCATCCGAATTCAGCGTCTTGGCCGCCGCGTAGATGCCGAACGTGCCGTTGTTGGCGCCGTACTGTGCGCCCGCGGAGCGCTGCCCGAACGAGCCACCCGAAAGCTCGAGTTCGCCGCCGGTATAGTTGAAGCCGTTTTTCATCTCGACCGAGATCGCGCCGCCCAGCGCGTTCAATCCATACACGGGATTCGAACTGACTAGCTGCACGCGGTTGATCGCCATGTCGGGGAACAGATCCCAGTTCACCGTATCGCCGAACGCCTCGTTGATGCGTACGCCGTTCTGATACACCGCCAAACCTTGCGGCGTGCCCAGCACCGGCGATGCCTCAAAGCCACGGTAGAGGATGTCCGGCTGATACGGATCATTGAGGTTGTCGTTGACGCTGATGCTGCCGAGCTGCGAGTTCAATGCCTGGGTCATGCTGGCCGAGCCGTTGCGCGTGACGTCGGCGGCCGACAGGCTTTGCACGTTACCCGGCACCTTGTCGGCGTCCAGCACCTTGCCGCCCGGCAAGGCCGTGGCCTGCACCACGACGGTCGCCAGCTGCTTGGCTTCGGCCGGCGTGTTTTGATTCGTCGGCGGTTGCGAGGTGGATGCCGTGGGCGTCGCTGCGTTGCTGCCAGGCGCCTCCTGCGCCTGCGCAAACCCTGCGCCAGTCAATGCCAGAAACAGCAGCGCGCGCGGCAGCATGCGCAGGCGAGAACATCCGTTCATTACTGCGTGATGATCGGTGACATGACCCATCGTATCGGATACCCCAGCCTGATCGGTTTGACGGTCAACGCATTCGCTCGCGCGTCGTGCAATGACGCGCGAGCGAATGCGTTGCGCAAAGCTAAAGCAGCGCAGGCCTTTTTGACTACGGGAAGAACTCCCGAATGCCGAACCGCTACCATGCGCTGAGTCCCCGACAGCGAGCGGCCACCGCATGCGTCTATCGCGATTCCTGATGTTGCGCATCGCCGCTGTTTCGCTCGCCATGATGGCATGCGCGCTGCTGCTGGCGCTGTGGCAGGCACGGCTGAACATCGCGCGCGAAGAGCGCGGCGCCACCGAAACAGCGCGCCTGTTCGACGAGCTCGATGGCCTGGAAAGCGGGCCGGCCGGCGATATGCCGGCGCACCTCAGCGCGCTGCGCCAGATCAGCGCGCAAGGCCGGCTGCGGCATCTGCAGCTGCAGCTGCAGGATGACCACGGCAACGATCTGTTACCGCGACTGCCGGAAACATCCACACCGCTGCAGCGCGGCTACGCGTGGCTGCTGCCGCCCGCCTACGGCGGCGTCAAGCCCACCACGCCGCAATGGAACCTGCAGCGCGCGGATGGCCGGAGATTTCACGTGACACTATTGCTTGACCCGGGCAGCGAGCGCAGCGAGTCGCTGACCGATATCGCCGGCCTGCTTGGCATTCTGCTCGGCTACGGCGCGCTGACGCTGCTGGCGGTCTATGTGGCGCTGCGCTTGGCGCTGCGACCGATGCGCAAGATTATCTACGCGATCGGTCAGTACCAGCGCGATCGCTACGACTATCGGCTGCCGCCGCTGCGCCTGCTGGAGTTGCACACGATCGGGCAAGCGCTCAACCACATGGCGCAGTCGCTGGCGTCCTCGCAGGAGGCACGCCGTCGGCTCGACCTGCAGCTGCGCAGCCTGCGCGAGGACGAACGCAGCCGACTGGCGCGCGAGCTGCACGACGAATTGGGCCAGCGGCTCACGGCGATGCGTGCGGACACCGCATGGCTGGTGCGCCGCAGCCTCGGTCAGCCGCCGCTGGCCGATGTCGCCAACGCACTCGCCGAGCACTGCGAACACGTGCAGCACGCTTTGCGCGATCTGCTGCAGCGGTTGCGCGCACGTCAGCCGTATGAGGACGAAGACGAACCGCTGCCCTTGCATCGTCTGCTGCACGAGCTGGTCGACAGCTGGCGCGACATGCCCGATCAGGGCACACGTTTCGAACTGGCTATGGCGATCGATGAGCATGCCGTCGGCGGCGATGTCGCGCTGACCGTCTACCGGCTGACGCAGGAGGCACTGACGAATATCGCGCGCCATGCGCAGGCCACGCGCGTCGGCATTCGGCTCGCGCTGCACGACGACGGTCGACTGGAGTGGTCCGTGTGCGACGACGGCAACGGCTTGACCGATCCCGGGCAGGCGGCCTATCGCGGCAACGGTCTGGTCGGCATGCGCGAACGCGTGTGGGCGCTGCACGGTGAGATCGACATGTTTGCCACTCACCCGCACAGCTCGCGACCGGGGCTGACCATCCGGGCACGATTGCCGCTACAGCCTGTATCGGCGACGTCGCTAACGAACGATCGACTCGCCCATGGTGAGCCGGACTATCCTTCCTGAAGTCTCGCGATGGCGTGCGCGGTTCTCTCAGGGAACCTGGGCAAGCAGCCCGCAGGTCTGCGCGTAACGATACATTTCCAGTGCGCTGTTCAAGCCCAGCTTATGCCGGACGATGGTTTGATAATTGGCCGCTGTCTTGACGCTGAGGCAGCGCTGGCTGGCGATCTGCTCTACCGCTATGCCCTGCACCAACAGCAGAAAAACGTCAAACTCACGCGGCGACAGTTGCTGATGCGGCAGGTCGCTTTCGCCTTTTCGCATGGCCTGCGCAATATCCACCGAGAGCACCTGCTCACCGGCCGCCACCTGATGCACGGCGTCGATCAGCGATTCCGGTGGGCTGCTCTTGGTGAGATAGCCGCTCGCACCGGCCTTGAGCAGCTGCGCCGCCAGCACCGGGCTGTCGTGCATGGTAAAGATCAGCACGCGCAGCCGCGGCACGCGCTGATGCAGACGCTGCAGGGTTGCCAGGCCGCCCTGGCCCGGCATCGACAGATCGAGGATCAGCACATCGGCCGGATGCTCCGACAGCCACAGGTAGGCGCTTTCGCCATCGGCGAATTCGGCGACGACCCGCAGCCCCGGCTCCAGCTCCAGCAACCGCCGGTAGCCCGCACGCACCACCGCGTGGTCGTCGGCAAGGACGACCCGCAGCGCTGGCTTGGCGTTGCCTTCCAAGGCGGACCTTCAGCCGGCGTAGGCCGTGCCCTTGGTTTTCGCCACATGCGCGGCAATGGCGTCCATCAATGGCGGCGACAGGCAGTCGTACGGCGTCAGGCCCAGCTCGTTGAGGCGGCCGCGCACCGCGTCCATCTTGCTCGGGTCGTAGCCCTGCTCGATGATCGAGGAGACGAACGCGGCAAACGTCGGCGCCGACCAGCCCTCTTCGGACGACAGCTCCGTGTGCACGAAGTCCAGGCCGTGGAACGGGTGCCCGGTGTCCTCGATGCGGCCGATCATGTGCGTGCCGCAGACCTTGCAAGCGTGCCGCTGGATGGCTGCTTTGCCATCCACCACGGCGAGCTTGTCGCCGTTCTCTTCCACGCTGACCTTGTCACGCGATACGACGGCGATCTGCGCGAACGTTGCGCCTTCGGGCTTCCAGCATTTGCTGCAGCCGCAGACGTGGTTGTGCGCGGTCTGTGCGCCGACCTTGACCTTGACCGGCTTGTCACTGCAATGACAGGTCAGCGTGCCGCCGGCGAAATTGTCCTTGCCCGGCTTGACGCCATTGTCGACCGCGGGATGGATGTGAGTTGCCATGGTGTCTCTCCTTGAATGAGGTATCGCTGGATGTGACCGGCCGCTCTACGCTGGCCGCGAGGGGTGGCTGGCGGCTGATGACCGCCGATGTATGCGAAGCAAACCGCTGCGGGCCGTCCCGCGTCTGCACGATGTCGTGCGCTTGAATGCACTGGAAAAAAGAGTGGCCACGGCGTCATCGCCGCGGAGAGCCTGCGATCCGCCACCGGGACCACGCCGGCACACAGAATGTCGCTCAGGTCGATCAGGGCGCCGCCGCGTGAATGCGGATGCGCCGCGTTGATCAGCGACCTGTTCGTCGAGCATAAGAATCCGCCCATCGCTCAGTAATGGATCACCGAGCGGATGACCTTGCCGGCGTGCATGAGCTCGAAGGCATCGTTGATGCGCTCCAGCGGCAGCACTTCGGTGATCATCTCGTCGATCTTGATCTCGCCCTTCATGTAGCGATCGACGTAGCCCGGCAGCTGGCTGCGACCTTTCACCCCGCCGAACGCACTGCCGCGCCACACGCGGCCGGTCACCAGCTGGAACGGACGCGTGCTGATTTCCTGCCCCGCGCCGGCTACGCCGATGATGATCGACTCGCCCCAGCCCTTGTGGCAGCACTCCAGCGCCGAGCGCATCACGTGCACGTTGCCGATGCACTCGAACGAATAGTCCACGCCGCCGTTGGTGAGATCCACGATCACCTGCTGGATCGGCGTGTCGGGGTAATCCTTCGGGTTGATGAAGTCGGTCGCGCCAAGCAGTTTGGCCATGACGAACTTTTCCGGGTTCATGTCGATACAGACGATGCGCGAGGCTTTCGCCATCACCGCGCCCTGCACGACCGACAGGCCGATACCGCCCATGCCGAACACCGCTACCGTGGCGCCCGCTTCCACCTTCGCCGTATTCAGCACCGCACCGATGCCGGTGGTGATACCGCAGCCGAGCAGGCACACCTTCTCCAGCGGCGCGGCCGGATTGATCTTGGCCAGCGAGATCTCCGGCAGCACGGTGTATTCGCTGAAAGTGCTGGTGCCCATGTAGTGCAAAATTGGCTTGCCGTTCATCGAGAAACGGCTGGTGCCGTCCGGCATCAGGCCCTTGCCCTGGGTGATGCGGATCTTCTGGCACAGGTTGGTCTTGCCCGACAGGCAGTATTCGCACTCGCCGCATTCGGGCGTGTACAGCGGAATGACGTGGTCGCCGACTTTCAGCGACGTCACGCCCGGTCCCACCTCTTCGACAATGCCGCCACCCTCGTGACCGAGAATGACCGGGAACATGCCTTCAGGATCGGCACCGGACAACGTAAAGGCATCGGTGTGGCATACGCCCGTGGCGACGATGCGCACCAGCACCTCGCCCGCTTTGGGTCCCGCCACGTCGACCTGCTCGATCGACAGAGGTTTGCCCGCTTCCCATGCAACTGCAGCTCGTGACTTCATAATCCATCGTTCCTTATAACTATCAACAAAACCATTAACCATCCGCTTAGGTGGGCCGTCAGGAACGTATCATGCACATCAGATGCCAGATGGCGAAAACGCCGGGACACCGTGATTCAGCCACTTGCGGCGACCGTGTCGCGGCGTAATCCGCGTGCTGTATCGGATTCGTGACAGATCAGTGTGCCGCGTGCGGGACAGCCGACACCAAGGAAGTGCGCACTGCCGTGGCAGATGACCGCTTTGCAGAAGTAGCTCAGCTGCCCTGGCGTTTGTGCCTTACCGCGCCGCGTTGCGGATCGTAGCCCCAGATCGCCAGCCCCAGAAAGACGATGAGCGACGCGGCAACCACACCACATGCCAACCAGTTCATCTGCCCGTACATGGCGTAGCGGATCAGATCGATGCCGTAGGTAAACGGATTGAAGCGCGCCAGCTGATAGACCACGGTGGCCCCGGATTCCTGCAACTTCCAAAGTGGATACAGCGCCGGCGAGAGAAAAAACATCGGGAAAATTACGAAGTTCATCGCCCCGGCGAAGTTCTCGATCTGCTTGATGTACACCGATACCAGCAAGCCCAGCGCGCCGAGCATCAGCCCGGTCAGGAACATCGCCGGCAGCGCCAGCAGCAGACCGGGCCACCACGGCAGGTCGAGCCGGAACAGCGCGCAGATCGCGAAAAACGCGTATGCCTGCAGGATCGACAAAAAGGTGCCCGCGAGCAGCTTGCACGTCAGCAATACTGAGCGCGGCAGCGGCGCTGTCAGCAACAGCCGCATCAAGCCCATCTCACGGTCGTAGACCATCGCCAGCGACGACTGCATGCCGTTGAACAACAGCACGATGCCCAGCAGTCCCGGCACCACGTAAACCTGGTACTCGATATAGGTCGAGTACGGCGGAATCACCGAGACGCCGAAAACGTCGCGGAAACCGGCCGCAAAAATAAGCAGCCACAGGCTCGGCCGCACTAACGCGGAAAGCAGTCGCCCGCGCTGGTGCAGGAACTTGATCGTTTCGCGCGAGGACAGCGCCAGCAGCGCCTGCAGGGCGTGGCTCACGATCGAACCAGAGCGGCTTGCCGGCACGCCTTGCTGCCATTCGGATTTCGTAGCCATCACACCGCCTCCTCGTGCGCGACCGACGATTCGCCGGTCAGGTCGAGGAAGGCGTCGCGCAGCGAGCGCTGGCCGGTGCGCTCGCGCAGTTCCGCCGCGGTGCCCGTAGCGATCCAGTGACCCTTGTGCAGAATGATGACCCGGTCGGCGGATTCAGCCTCGTCCACCAGATGCGTTGCCCACAGCACGCCGACGCCGCGATGCGTGCACAGCGAGTGGACATACGCCACCAGCTGCTCGCGCGAGGCGGGATCGAGTCCGACCGTCGGCTCGTCCATCAGCAGCACGACGGGATCGTGCAGCAGCGCGCGGGCCAGTTCGACCCGTCGGCGATTGCCGCCGGAAAGCGCCCGCGCGCGATCCTTGGCCCGCTCCGTCAAACCGATGCGCTCCAGCTCGGCATCGATGCGCGCGCGCGCGCCGCGCCCCATGCCATGCAGCCGTGCGTGGAAGCGCAGGTTGGCCACCACGCTCAAGTCCAAATCCAGCGTCGGCTGCTGGAACACCACGCCCAGGCGCGCGAGCGCCTTGCGCGCCTGAAGGCGCATGTCGAAGCCCGCCACCTCGATGCGCCCGGCGTCGGGCACAAACAATCCGGTGAGCAGCTGGAACAGCGTACTTTTGCCGGCGCCGTTGGGGCCGAGCAGGGCCACGAACTCGCCCCGTGCCACGTGCAGTGACACGCGGTCCAGCGCCTTGACCGCGCCGTAGGATTTGCTGACCTCTTCCACCGCCAGCGCGAGTGCAGCCTCTCCGGATGGTGCCGACGAGGACGTGGACACCTCGCTGAGCGTATTCATCGCGTCACGCCCCGCCGCGGGCGCGCGGCCCACAGCGCCAACCACCACACCGAGGCACCAGACTTCACACACCCTCCTTGCCATGCCGGCTTTCGTCCGGGTCAGACCCGGTCATTTCGGAGAGCAGCCCTTGATGGCGTGCCAGCAGCCGACGGCTGAGATCCGAAACCTCGGGACTGTTCAGATCGTGACTATCCGTCGGCTCGACGCGATAGTCCAGTACGACGCGCGCCGGCGTATCACCCAGAAACAGTATGCGATCGGCGAGCACGAGTGCCTCATTCAAATTGTGGGTAACGAACAGCACCAGCGGCCGCACGCGCGCGCGCAGCCGTCGCAGCAATTCGCGCAGCTGATCGGCAGCCGCTGGGTCGAGCGATACGAACGGCTCATCCATCAACAGCAGCCAAGGTTCGACCACAAACGCCCGCGCCAGCGCCGTGCGGCGCTGCATGCCGCCGGAGAGGTGGCGTGGCCACGCATCGCGGGAAGCCCGCAGCCCGACTTCGTCGAGCAAGCTATCCGCGCACGAAACATAGCTGCGATCGCGCGCCAGACGCTCGGCTTCCGCCAGCCGCACGTTCTCGCCAACCGTGAGCCACGGCATCAGCCGCGGTTCCTGAAACACCATGCCCAGGCCCGACGGTGACTGACCGGGCGCGGCCAGCGGCGCGCCGTCGTAGCGAATCGCCCCGGTGTAGTCGGCGTCCAGGCCGGCGACCATGCTCAGCAGCGTCGTCTTGCCCACGCCGGAAGGTCCGACGATGGCGACGAATTCGCCGTCGGCGATGGTGATGTCGACATCGGCCAGCACCGCGACATCGTCGAAGCGTTTTTCGATGACATGAATGTTCAAGCCTTTCATTTGCGCCACCGCATCGCGCGTTTTTCCAGAGGCCGCATCACGCCGGCTTCGATGATCATGACAAGCGCAGCAAACGCCAGCGTGTACGCCAGAATGCTGGTGATGTCGAAATATTGAAAAAAGACCGACAGTTCAAAACCCACGCCATTGCTGCGTCCAAGCAACTCGGCCACCAGCACGATTTTCCAGATCAGCGCTAGACCATTTCGGGCCGAGGCGATCAGGTACGGATAAAGCTGCGGCAGGATCACCCGCCGCAACGTCACCGTGCGCGGTACGCGATACACCTGCGCCACCGCCAGCAGCCGCGCGTCGATGGCCCGCGACCCTTCGCGCACGGTCACCACCACGACCGGAATCTTGTTGAGGGCCACGGCCACGATCACGGCCACTTCCGTGAGCCCGAGCCACAAGTAACACAGGATGGTGATGACCAGCGCCGGGATGTTCAGCGCAAGCACCAGCGGACCGTCCAGCAACAGGTTGAGCTTGCGCGAACGGCCCATCATGAAACCGATCACGGTGCCTATGCTCATGGCGACGACGAACGCCGCGAGCACGCGCGCCATGGTGATACCCAGTTCCAGCGGAAGCTGACCGCTGCGGGTGTCGCGATAGACAGCGGCGAGCACCGCGACCGGCGCGGGCAGCATATTGCTGCCCGCCAGTTGCGCCGCGATTTCCCACACCAACGCCAGACCGATCAGCGACGCGACGCGCCACAGCCACCCGCGCCCCGACGGCAGTGACCCACGCCACCGTGTCAGCGCCACCACCTGCGTCTCGGGCCTGCCGCCGGCTCGAGGCAGTTCGCCAGTACCCGCGCGATGACGGACAGAACTCATGGCCGACGGAATCCGCTCCAGAACACATCCGCCGGCAGCTCGCTCGTGCCACCGGTAAGTTCGCCGTGGCTTTCTTCGGCGACCAGATGAAACAGTTGTCCGGCGGCCTGGATTTCGGGTGCGCCGAAGCGGTTGACGATGCCATCTCGGTAACCCTGCCGGATCGCGGCGAAGACCGCATCGTTTTCGGGTTTGACCTTGCTGCGCAGCGGCTGCCAGGCGGCATCCGAGCGCGCCAGCTCCTGCTTGGCATCGTAGGTCGCGGCGATAAAGGCCCGCAGGGCATCGCCGTGAGTTTCTGCCCAGCGTTGCGAAAATACCCAGCCCAGCAGCGGCGGGTCGGTCTTGACGCCCAACCCCTTGAGCATCTGCTCCACCGTAATCACCGGCTGCATGCCTTGTGCAACGAGGCTGGCGCTGTACTGCCAGAAGTTGATCGCGGCCGGAAGCTCGCCATCAAGCATCTGGTGATTGAGCAGCGGCGCTGCGGCGAACTGTGGTTTCACTGCAGACTGCAGATCGATGCCGTACGTCTTGCGCGCGTAGGCACGCGCGATCAACCAGCTCTTGTCCACCGGGCCGCCCGCCACGCCGAAGCGTTTGCCGTTGAGGTCGGCGAGCGAATGGATTCCCGCCTTCGGATTGGCAACGACCTCGCCGACCGTCCGGGAAAACGGCACAAACTGGTAGTCCTGACCGCGTGATCGCAGCGTCGCGACCCAGAACCAGTCCGAGACGACAAGATCGACGCTGCCGCCCAGCAACGCCACCTTCAAGGCGTTCTCCGACGCCAGCGGCACCACCGCCAACCGGATGCCATGCTTGCTCGCGAAACCGAGCCTCTGGACGGTATCGATTTCCCACCCGACCGAGCCGAACTCCAGCACTCCGACCCGCAACTCGGGAACGTCGTGCGCAACCTCGGCGCGCACGGCAGGGGTTGGCATCATCGTGAGGAGCGCGGCACAGAACAGCGCGAACATGCGCGTGATGAAATGAGTCGTTGCCATGTTCACTCTCGCCTGTCCGCGTTTCATATGACTACCGCTCCTGCGCAACGCGACGAGTCATGCTGAGCTTTCCCGATGCACGCCGATGTGACCTTCGTATCGCAGCTTAGACCACTGGACGTGCGACGTTTGCTGAGCGATGCCGGACACGCGCAGTCACGGACGGTAGCCCGTGCTGCGTCGTAACTCGGGGCGAGGTCATTGAGCCTTCACCTGCATCGCGACTTACCGCGCGTTCGCGCCATCCCACGATGAGGCCGTGCTGGCATGACATACCTTCGCCGTCGCACGGTGCGCGGTGGCCCACGCTACAACGGCGGCACCGGGATCGAGCGTCGGTGCACGATCCAGGCTTGCCTGGTCCTTCGTGTTCATCGACTTGATCCAGGTGATGATCTTCCACAGGTCACCCGCCTTGGTAATCGTCGTGCCGCCTTGCTGTGGCATCAGGGCGGGAGTTTCCGGGCTTATCCGTGCGAAACCCGCCTCCTGCAGTTTCTGGCTTCCCAGTGCAACGAGGCGGAACAAGGTGTCGTCGCTCGGACCGTAGATCCACACGCCGTTGTTGAGTGGCGGACACATGCCGCCACCGCCGTTGCCACCATGGCAGGCATTGCAGCCGTGATTGAGAAATTGCTCGTGACCCTGGGCGGCGATGGTGCCGTTCTTCGGATCGTAGGGGTTTTTCAGCGAACCTTTCGCGGCCTTGGCGACCACGTCCACCGGGTTGTCGTCGTAGCCGGTTATCGCGTTGACGGCTTCCGTTTTGGCCACCGCGTTGGTCCAGGTTCCGTTCGCCACCTTGTCCTGCAAATCCGAAAATTCGACCCGATCCAGCTGGCCGTCACCGTTTTCATCGGCGGCTTTGAAGTTCAGGTTGGGCATGGCGGCCAGGGCTTCCTTTTCGGTCACGATGCCGGTGTGCCCGGTGTCCATCGACTCGTACGTTGCCGGGACATGAATACTGGCGGCACTCGCCGGAGCAGCCGACGAACCGGCCTGCCCCGCTGGCGAACCGGCCAGGCTGTTGGTGGCGAGCGCCAGGCTGATACCGGCTACGGCAAAAGCAGCAGCAGTGAAGCTATACAGGGTCTTTCGTAACATGGGCCTCTCCTTCGAATAGCTGTACGAATCAATCATTTCTGCGGGTGTTTACGCACCACCACCGTCACTGCGCGTCGCCAGCCAACCGCTCAGGGCACCACAGCAATGCCCCACGGCAAGCGACCGACGTTTACCGAAACCTCGGGCTTGAGCGATTTGGTATCGACGACCGTCACATCGTTGGTGAAGCCGTTGACGACATAAAGCTTCGACCCGTCGGGAGACAGCGCCATGTGCCACGGCCGTTGTCCCACCACGATGTAATCGCTCACTTTGTATGTCTTTGTATCGACCACCGCGACGTGGTTCGCCGGCCCCAGCGCAATGAACGCCTGCGAGCCATCCTTCGACATCACGATATCCACCGGCTGGATGAACTCGGCGCGCATGCCGGGGATGGCAAAGTTGATCGTCTGCACGACCTGATGCGTAAGCCCGTCGATCACAGACACCGTGCCGCCGACCTCGGACGACGCCCAGACGTAACGCCCGTCGGGCGTGAACGTGGCCACGCGCGGACGTGCACCCACCAGCACGGTAGCGACCAGTTTCAGCGTCTTGTTGTCGATGAAATGGACCAGGCTGCTGCCTTCGGAGGTCGCCACCGTGATCTGGTTGTCCGGGCTCACGCGCATACCCTCGGGCTCCGAGCCCACGGGGATTTGCGCAAGCACTTTGCCGGTCATCGCTTCCAGCACGGTGACCTGCGAGTTGTCTTCATTGGCGATGTAGACGCGGCTGCCGTCGTTGCTCAGCGCCAGCAGTTCCGGGTCGGCTCCCGACGGCAGCGTACGCGTCACGGCGAGCTTGGCCACCTCGATGACATCGATGCGGTTGCTGTCACCTACGCACACGTACACCCATTTGCCGTCCGGCGACGCCACCACGCCGCGCGGGCGCTGGCCGGTGGGGATGGTCTTGATCGTCTTCAGCGTGTTGCTGTCCAGCACCGTCACCGTATTGCCGCGCTCGTTGGTGACGAACAGCGTCGCCGACCATGCTGGCGGCGCCGCCAGCATCAGCAGCAGCAAACACATCGCGGCAAAGCGCCCGTGGGGCCGCTTGGGTTTGGCTGTCTTCATTTGGCGAACTTGCATTGGCTTTGCGGTTGATCGACGCCGAGGGTGTCGGTGTTGTACACGGGGTGCAGAAAGCCCGGCTGTGGCGACACAGACACCAGCGACAGCTGATCCATCAGCAGGATCGGCTGTCGCAACTGGTTGTCCCAGGCACGAAAGTTCATGCTCTCGCCCTTGTAGCCGGCGAGCTTGAGGCTGTCGGCGCTGATGTATTTGCGGATCGCATCGACGTTGCGGGCGCTGCCCTGCTTCACCGCCATCTCCAGCAGACTGGCCGCGAGCCAGCCTTCGTAGTCGCGCACCGTGATCTCGCGATTGGCAAGCTTCAGGAAATCGTCGTGCAGCGTCTCCGCCGCGTAGGACTCGTACGCGGCGCCCCACGCCGTCGCCTCGAGGCCGTCGGTGCCCACGACGGGCCGCGGATCGGTGGTCCGGTATTGCAGGTAGAGTCCGAAGGAATTGGTTTCGTCGGCGACGAAGGCAACGTCGTAATCCGGCACGCCGCGCGTCAGCATCGGCATCTGCGTCTGGATTTCCTGATAACCGGTATCCACGCGGCGCGCGCCGGTCTGCAGCTCGTACGCGCGTTCGGCCACGATTTTGGCGCCATAGAGCTCGGCCGAACGCGTGATGTCGTTGGCGTACTCCACATCCTCCGGATGCTGGCCGCGCACGAGAAACCAGCGCGTCCATTTCTTCCACACCAGATACTGCGCCAGCGCATCGGTGAGCATCGCGTTGCTGGGAATCAGGTGGAAAACATCGACGCGGCACTGGGTCTGGCGCAGCACGTCGTCGCGCGCGCGAATGTTGAGGATGATCGCGTTTTTTGCTTCCGGCAAATCGGCGACCGCCAGCAGGTCCGGCGCTTTCAGATCGGCAATGATGAGGTGCTCACCGGCGGCCAGCAGTTTTTTTGCTGCGGCGACCACGTCGCCATCCTCCGGCAGCATCGTCTCGTCCAGCACGTACTTCAGGTCCAGGAATTTTCCCGCTTGGTTGTTGTAGTTGGTTCCCAGACGCACACCGGCAAGCCCTTCGTCAGGAATGACCGCGGGTTTGAGCAGCGACAGTGGCGCCGGCTCACGGTAGGCCTTGCCCAGATATGCGTAGTGCGTGACGAATTCGTTGCTCTTCGCTTCGCTGCTCGCGGCTGGCTTATTGGCCTGCTTGCTGGCTGGTTTGCTCACTGGCGCCGCCGAGCCTGCCGCGGCGAGCGCCGATGCAAGCACGGCAGCAATAATGATGGCGATGCGTCGCCTCATCGTGGCGGCTCCGCTGCAGCACCGCTCGGACTTTGCACGGGCGCGAAGCGGCTCATCACGTCGAGTGTCTGTATGGACGCGTCGCTGCCGTTTTCCTTGGCGATATCGAGCGCGGTTTTGCCGTCGTCGGAACGCGCGTCGACTTTCGCGCCGGCCTGGATCAGCAAACCGATCAGCGGCGCGTTGTCATGGCCGGCGGCGACCATCAGGGCGGTGAGTCCGCTCTTGCTGCGGGCGTTCGCATCAGCGCCCTTGCTGACCAGCAACTTGCCCACCTGCTGCGGGGCAACGCCATCGCTGAGGTACAGGCCGTCGTCGACGGGAACATTGCCGCTGCGCTCCGCCTCCAGGTGCGTGGCCACGATCATCAACGGCGTCAGACCGTTGGCACCGCAGGCCGCGTTCGGCGAGGCGCCCGCATTGAGCAGCGTGGTGGCGGCCAGGAAACTGCGGTTTTCGAGCGCGCCGCACAGCGGGGTCAATCCTTTGGCATCTTTCACCGTCAGGCTGGCGCCGTGCTGCAGCAGCGCCTCCACCGACGGCACATGATCGCGTTGCGCCGCGGCCATCAGCGGCGTCACGCCGTCTCCGTTGCTTGCGTTGGCGTCCGCACCCAGCTGGAGCAGCAGCTTGACGGTGTCGGAGTCGCGGGCGCCGGCGGCACTGGTCAGCGGGGTGGCGCCCATCGAGTCGCGTGCATTGAGATCCGCCCCATGCGCGGCGAGAAACTTGATGCGCGCAGCGTCGGATGCCACCACCGCCTGCGCCAGTTCGGCACTGCGGTCGGCGCCTGCGGCGAGCGATTTCTTGATGTCCTGCAGCGTGACGGTTTCGCCGGGCGCCGTCTGCGATGTGTCGACGTGGATCAGCTCCGTATCAAGCGGCTGCTGATAGCGCGCGTAGCTGCTGGCGCCCATCGAATAGGGTCCGTGCGACGGCAGGTTGCCCTGCACCACGCATTCGCTGCACTGGACCAGCGGCACGCCAAAGTCGTCGAGAATCGCCTTGATCTTGTCTGCCGATGCATCCAGCGCGTTGTCCAGCGCATATTTGAGAACCACGTCGTTTTCGCGCACGCCGATGGCCATGGCGTATTCCAGCTGCACGTCGTTGGACATCAGGTTGACCGGTTGCAGCACGATCGGCGCGTGTTTCTTCACCTGCGCGTAAGCGGCAAACGGCCCCCATGTGCCCACCACGTCGAGCTTGCCGTCCAGCACCTGTTCAACCTGCCGCCACTGCTGCAGGGCGCCGTTGTTACTTTCGGTGTCGTAGCTGACGCTTAGCACGTGGACATCATTCTTGATGCCATTTTCGGCCAGCGCCTGGCGCACGGCCGAGGTCTCGTACACGCCGACGCGCAGCTTCTTCAGCGCAGGGTCGGTGAGGCTCTTGATATGGATGCCACTGTCCTTGCCGTACGCGAAAACGTAGGTCGAACGATAGATCGGGTCGGTCATCAAAACGCCGGAAACGCTGTCCGGAATATCGACCACGAGATCGCAATTTCCCAGCGGCTCGGCCGCGCTGCCGAAGGCTCTTTTCACGAATCCAGATTCCAGATAGGACATCCAGTAGAAACGCACCGTCGTGTGCATGGCCTTGGCCAGCACTTGGACGATCTGATTATCGATGCCGTCGCCATTGCGGTCCGAAAACGGCATGTTGGCCGGGTCTGCACAGGCCGTCAGCGGACGCATCTGCTGGTGCAGGGCGGCGTCTTTTGCAGCGGTCTGGTCGGCCGCCGTCATCTCGCTGAACTTCTGATCGAGGTCGTAATAGGTTTTTTCCTGCGCCGGCGCCAGTCCGGCCGCCGTCAGCGCGAGGCATCCAGCGAATATTGCAGTGCCGAATTTCATTTCATTGACCGCACTTTGAAAAGACTTTCCACGTTCGTTGCCGGCACGTGACGTTTGCGCATCGAAGCCGGGGTTGCACGCGGCAACCCCGGCCCGACTTCAACATGCAGCGTTGATTCGCACACTTCTACAAATCAACGCTGCACACGCTCTCACTTTGTGGTGTCGACGGCCTGGTGTTCCGATCCGCCGAGGCGGAACGTATACAGGGTGCCACCCAGCGGCACGAGGTTGAGATTGGTGGACTTGGCCATGGCCGTCGCACCAATCGCACCGTACTCGTCGCTGAAGTTCAGACCCGCAGAAACCGGCAGGCCGCTCCAACCGCCGATGCCGGCGAACACCGACACGTACTGCTGGCCGTTGATCTTGTAGCTGATCGGGTTGCCGATGATGCCCGAGCCCAGGTTACGCACCCACAGCTCCTTGCCGGTCTTGGCATCCACCGCGCGGAACTTGCCGAGCATGTCGCCATAAAAGACCACGCCGCCAGCGGTTACCAGCGCGCCACCCCAGGTCTGGTACTTGTTAGGGTTCTTCCAGACGATCTTGCCGGTGTCGACGTCGAAGGCCTGGACCTGGCCCGCAAGGCCGGCCGTGGGCTCATACATGTACACATTGGCGAACGCGTAACCCGAGCCCTGCTGCGTGCTGGTGCGCTTCAGCGGCGTATCCTCCATGCACCACTGGTTGGTAGGCACGTAGAACACCTGTGGGTTGCTCGGATCCACCGCCACCGGCTGCTGATCCTTGCCGCCCATGGCGCCCGGGCAAGCCTGCACGGCCTTGTCGACGCCGAACGGCGAATGCGCCTTGACCTTGATTGGGCGATCCGTGCCGCCCACGTCGATCTTCTCGGCCCAGTTCACCGGAACGAAGTTGTGTGCGCGCAGCAGCTTGCCATCTCTGCGGTCCAGTACGTAGGCGAAGCCGTTGCGGTCGAAATGCACCAGCACCGGGCGATTCTTCTGGCCGTCGATGTCCATGTTGACCAGGACACTCTCGTTGATGGCGTCGTAATCCCACTCGTCGAACGGCGTCAGTTGGTAGGCCCACACCATCTCACCCGTGGAGGCGTTGCGCGCAATGAGCGAGAGCGACCACTTGTTGTCCTGGGTGCCGTCGTTGCACTTTTCCCAGGTGTCGTTTTTGCAACGATACGAAGGACTCCACGTGCCGGGATTGCTGGTGCCGTAGTAGATCAAGTTCAGCTTTGCGTCGTAGCTGATCCAGCCCCATACAGTGGCGCCGCCGCGCGTGTGTTCGTCCCCCGGATACTCATCGACGCCGCGAAAGGTTTTCAGGGTGCCATGCTTCGGTACGGCCTTGTTGGTGTCTGCCGTCATGCCCACATCTTTGGCGGTGCCGTTGTTGAAGAAGCCCCAGACCTTCTTGCCATCGTCGATCGAGTAGGCCGCAATGCTGCCCCGTGCCGCAAGCTCCGCACCACCGTAGCCGATGATAATGTTCTTGCCGGCAATCACGCCCGCGCCGGTCATGGTCTGACCCTTTTCCGGCGAGGCGAGCTTGTCGCTCCAGTCCACCTTGCCCGTCATGGCATCCAGCGCGATCAGATAACCGTCCAAGGTATGGAAGATCACCTTGCCGTCGGCGTAGTTGAGGCCGCGGTTGACGGTATCGCAACAGGCGATAGCAACGGCGCTATCGTCACGGCCGTCCTTCTTGACGTAATTCCACACCGTCACCGGCTCATCCGGGTTGGACAGATCCAGCGCCTGCACGACGTTCGGCCAGCCGCTGACCAGAAACATCATCGGCTTGCCGCCCACTTGTACAACGATCGGCTGACCTTCTTGGCCACGCAATGAACTGAGCGACTGGCTCCACATGAACTGCATGTTGCCTGCGTTGCCGGCGTTGATCTGCGTCAGCGGACTGAAACGCGTCAACTCGTTGTTGCGACCCGGCGCGGGCCACAAGTCCGGGTTTTCTGCGCTCTTGGCGATGCTTGAAGTCGCGCTCATATCGCTTGTCTGGGCCACCGCCGTCGCACCGACGGTCAACCCCAGGCCGGCCAGCATGGTGACGCACCACGTAAACCGCCGTGAACGGCCACTGTTTTGAGAACTCATGGTGATTTCCTCTCCTCTGCGTGTCACTGAAAATCATTCTGGACGTTGATCCAGGGATGGCCGCCTACCGGGTCTTTGGTCCTGTAGCGCGCCGGCTGTCCGGCTATTAGCAGCCGCACGCCGACGTCCTGCACGCAGCCGTTGTATTACTGAGTGGGATAACTGCAGATTGCGTGCCAGATGCCAGCGCCGAAATAGCGCCTAGATTCAACGCATTGGAGACGCCCATGCAGGGTGGTCTCGATGGGTGTCACGAATCCGGCACATCGTTGTACCGGCCACATGACACTCGTCATTAAAAGGGGACGAAGGAAGTTAAGCGACGGCGTCGGCTTTTGCGATCGACAGCAGCATGCGTGCGCCCCAAGCAACCACAGCGCATGGCTTCACGAGTACAGCCACTTGCCAATCAGCTTCAACAAGCAAAAACGTGATGGATCGCGTGACTGTCGATCAGCCGGACGGCGAAGACCCACCGGCAATCAGATCGAGCTGGCGTGACTTGATGTAGTCGTAGATCGCATGGATGTCCTTTTCCCCGAACACGCCCGCCCACGACGGCATGCCCTTGGCCGATCTGCCGGCCAGCACCGTGGCGAGAAACTGCGGGTACGTCATGCCATTGGCCATCGACTTGCGCAGATCCGGCGCGTACGCGCCACCCACCGCATCTTTGCCATGGCAGCGGAAGCAGTAGGCGCCGTACTTCTCGTAGCCATGAGAAACCGCCGGCGTCACGCTGGTCTGATCCGCGGCAGTGAACACCGCGATATCGGTCTGCACGCTCCTGCCGTGGATGTCCTTGTATGTATTCATCGACACCGCAGCATTGGCACCCGACTTCGGTGTACTCGCCGCAGCCAGTGTGCTGGGTTGGGCTTCGGTTTGGCCGTCCGACATATTGGAACTGGCTGCATGGACGTCAAAGGCGTGGAAAAAGAGCGCTGTTGCGCAAAAAAACAGGCTCAACACTTTCCGTAGCGGTTTGATCATGAGGCATGCACTCCATGAAAAGATGGTGGGCAGGGCATGGGAAGAATCACAGAGCAGGCGTATCGTCCTGCGCGCCGTGGATACCATGACCGGACACCTGCACGACATGCTTTTTTCAGATCGCCCGAAGGTGTCGCGTGTCGTTCTTGATGATCGAATCGAGCCGGATTTTAAGCGCGAGATCGTCTTTGCGCGCGGCCACCGACATAGGGAACGAATACATCAGACAAACCGGTAGAGCACACGTAATGAGCAACGACGAAAACGTCAGATCCGCAAAGTTTTTGAAGCAGGCGCCAATGGTCGGCTGCCATCTAATCAACACGTCGAGCACGCCGTTTTCGTCATCTTCTAGCACGCTGCGCGCGGCAGCGACCAGTCGATCGGGGCGCTTCCACGCTCTTCCAGATAGCGATTGGCCGCGGAGAAATGTCCGCAGCCGATGAAGCCGCGATGGGCGGAGAGCGGCGACGGATGGACGGATTTCAGCACGCAGTGGCGCGTGGTATTGATCAGCTGTCCCTTCTTCTGCGCGTACGAGCCCCACAGCAGAAACACGATGCCCTCGCGCTCGCGGTTGAGCGCGTCGATCGCCCGGTCGGTGAAGCCTTCCCAGCCTTTGCCCTGATGCGCGTTGGCCTGCCCTTCTTCCACGGTGAGCACGCTGTTGAGCAACAGCACGCCCTGATCGGCCCACGAGGTGAGGCAGCCGTGATCGGGTCGCGGAATGGCGAGATCGCGCTGAATTTCCTTGAAGATGTTTTCCAGCGACGGCGGCACGCGCACGCCCGGTCGCACGGAAAAGCACAGGCCGTGCGCCTGACCGGGGCCGTGATACGGATCCTGACCGAGAATCACCACGCGCACCTTGTCGAATGGCGTGTGATCGAAGGCGGCGAAAATTTCCGGGCCGGGCGGATAGATTTTCTTGCCGGCCTTTTTTTCGCTGCGCAGAAAAGCAGCCAGCGACTGCATGGCCGGGGTCAGCAAGGCGTCGCCGATGCGCGCCTTCCACGACGGCTCCAGTTTGATGTGATCGCGTTTGACCTGTTCGTCGCTCAAGCCGTCGAACTCACTTACGCGCCGGTGGCGCGACTGCGCAAATGCTGGGCCACGCGCAGCTGAAACAGCAGCTTGGTCACCAGCAGTTTCTCCTCGACCGGCTTTTCGACCAGATCGTTGGCGCCGGCCTTGATCAGGGCGGCTTGGTTGGCCGGGTTTTCATCACCGGTCATCACCAGCACCGGCAGCCGGCCCTTGCCGTAGCCGAACTCGTTGCGGATGCGCTCGAGCAGATCGCCGCCGGTGAGCTCGCCTTTCAGGCTCACGTCGGTAAGCACTACGTCGGCACCGGTCCAGCCCAGGACCTTGTCGGTTTCGAGCATGGCCAGCGCGTCTTCGACGCTGACTACATGACGCACGGTGAGGCCGATCTTTTCGAGCATGCGGCGCGTGGCCAATGCCACCACGCGGCTGTCCTCGACATACAGCACGGTGCCTTCGGCCTGCATCTGCGGGCTGACATAGCCGCGGATAAATTCGGCCAGCGCCTGCAAGCCCAGCGCCTTGTCGAAATAATCGGTGACGTCCTCGCCGAGCGAGCGGCGCAGCAGGCGATCGTCGACATCGCCGGAAACCACCACGATCGGCACGTAGGCCTGCGACGCGGTGGAACGCACGGATCGCGCCAGGTCGAGCCCGTCCATGTCGGGCAGACGCAGCGCAATGGTAATGAAGTCGAAGGCACTCTCTTGCAGCAGCTTCAGCGCGTCGGCGCCGCTGCCGCTGCCGATGACCTCGACTTCGGGTAGCTCGGCCAGCAGCACGCGGGTCAGCAGCTGGCGCACCACGCGCGAACCGTCGACCACCAGTACGCGCGGCGCTGTCGTGGTGAGACGGTTGCTGATGGTCGCGATCATTGCGTTAGTCAACTTGCCTTACTCGTTGCCGTACGTGCTGCGTGAATCTTCAACCCTACTATCTCAACATGTACGCGAACGAACCGCGAGCATGCCTGGTCTGAGCCGTCGTTTGACCTTGAGAGTGCCCGGAACGCCCGGCGATGCCTGCGACGCGCGTCACTACTGTCAGCCGACCCGATGCTCAAGCCGCCTTGCGCAACTGCCAGGCACTGACCAGCCGCGCGCCGAACCAGCCCAGCAAGGCCGCGGCCAGCGGCACGGCCAGCAGCAGCCACAGCGGCAGACCGCCGACCTGCAGTTTGCCGTTGTAAGCCTGACTGAGCTGCGCCACCGGGTCGGCCAGGGCGAATTCGATGCCGATCGCCAGCAGGGCCGCGAGTATGCCGCTGAACAGCCCATACCAGATGCCGGCGTAGAGATACGGCCGACGCACGAAGGCGCCGCTGGCACCGATCAGCAGCAGCACGCCGATCTCTTCATGCCGACTGGCAATGTCGACGCGCACCGTATTGCCCACCACCAGCAGCGCCGCCAGCGTCAGCAGCGAGGCCAGCACCAGCACCGCGCGATTGCCGACCGCCAGCAGTGCATCGAGGCGCTGCCGCCAGGTGCCGCTGTCCTGCACCATGTCCACGCTGTGCATGGCGCGGATGTCTGTGACCAGCTGCCCGATCGCCGCGGCGCCGAGCTCCTCGTGCGGCTGCAGCTGCAGCACGTAGGGCAGCGGATTGCTGTCCAGCGTTTTCAGTGCCCCGGTGAAGCCCTGCATCTTGGCCAGCTCGTCCATGCCCTGCTGCGGCGTCTTGACGCTGACCGAAGCCACTTCCGGCCGTTCGCCGATTTGTTTGGCCAGCAGCTGCGCCTGCTGCGCGCTCTGATCGGGCTGCAGGAACACGCTGATGGCCTGACTCTGGCCCAAGGTTTCGCCGAGCTTCTGCACGTTGCCGAGCAAAAGATAGAAAGCCAGCGGTAGCGCCAGCGCCAGACCCATCACGGCGATCGTCAGCAGGCTGCCCAGCGGACGCGAGCCGAGTCGGCGCAGGCTGGCGGCCGCGCTCCAGCCGTGATGCTCCTGCCAGCTGGCAAAGCGTCGGCCCTGGGTTTTTTCGGCGCGCGGCGATGAGGCCTGATCGACGACGGGGACGTTCTCCGGCGGCATGCTCACAGCACCTCCTGCGCAGCCAGATCGGCCACCAGGCGGCCGTGGTCCAGCACGATCACGCGCTTCTTCATGCGCTTGATCAGCGGGAGATCGTGGCTGGCGATCAACACCGTGGTGCCGACCTGCTGAAATTCGCCGAACAGACCCATGATTTCCATCGCCAGCTGCGGGTCCAGATTGCCGGTGGGCTCGTCGGCAATCAGCAGGGTCGGCCGCGCCACGATGGCGCGGGCGATGCCGACGCGCTGGCGCTCGCCGGCGGAGAGGGTCGCCGGCAGCTGACGCTCATAGGCCAGCAGGCCGACTTTCTCCAGCGCGGCGCGCACGCGGCGGGCGCGCTCGGGACGAGCGACGCCGCCGATAGTCAGCGGCAGCTCGACGTTGGCGAACACCGTGCGCTCCATCAGCAGCCGGTGATCCTGAAACACCATGCCGATGCGCCGGCGCAGCCTAGGCACGCCGCCGCCGCGAACCTTCGCCAGGTTCTGTCCGTCCAGCATGATCACGCCGTGCGACGGCCGTTCGATCAGTCCGAGCAGGTTGAGCAACGTGCTCTTGCCCGCGCCGGAATGGCCGGTGACGAAAGCCATTTCGCCCGTAGGCACCTCAAAGGAAAGCTGCGACAGCGCTTCGTGCCCGCCGTCGTAGCGTTTGCTGACTTGATCAAAATGGATCACCGAGCGTCCCCGAACCTGCGTGTCGTGTTGCCAGCGGCAAGGATAAGGGAAGCGCGCGCCCAATGGCTGGCCCGCATGCGTTGCAGTCGCCGCTTCTTCAGCCGCGACGACCGCGATCCTGCTCACGAGTTTTCTGATCCCCTTCGCGGCATAGGCTGCGAAAGGGATGGTGCCATCAGCGGCCGGTGAACAGTCGCGTCAGCCGGCTGAACAAGCCCGGTTTTTTCGCGCTCGGCGCGTCGCCGGCAGGCTTGCTCGCTGCGTTGCCGGAGGTCACTGCAACCTGGCGCGATGGGCGGCTGCCGTTCGACGAAGCTTCTGCACCGCTGCGCTCGCGCGGCGGCCGGCGCTCGCCGCGCGGGGCGGCGCGGCTGCCTTCCTTCGCAAAGGCCGATGTCTGAGCATCGCTGCTCTGGCCCGCTGCATCGACGGTTTCTGCCACGCCTTCGCGGCGACGGTTGCGGCCGCCGCGACGACGGCGCGGCTTGCGCGCGGCATCGCCTGCCTCGCCAACGGGCGTTGGCGCAGTGGCGGACGCCGAAACGGCGACGCCTTCGGTCGCATGCACCGGCACGTCGATCGGCGCGGATTCAACGGCAGCGGCCGCCACGTCCGGCCGGCGCTCGCGCGGCGGACGCGGCGTGGAGGAAGACGAGCGCGAACCGCCGGCGCTGCGGCCACCGCCCGCGCCACGGCTGCCGTCGCGGCTGCCGCCACCGGCACCGCCGGGACGGCGCGGCTTTTCACCCGGACGCGGCGGCACGATGTCGCCGAACTCGGCGCTGTCGGCGGCCGCGTTGGCGGCGAACTCGGCGTCCATCGCCTTCGGCTTGGGCATGATCAGCAGATCGGCATCCATGCTGGCGACCGGAATGCTCTGGCCGATATAGGTTTCGATATCCGGCAGCGACATCGCATAGAGGTCGCAGGCGAAGCTGATCGCATCGCCCTCGGCGCCCAGGCGCGCGGTACGCCCGATGCGGTGCACGTAGTCTTCGGCGTCATGCGGCAGGTCGTAGTTGAAGACGTGGCTGACGGCGGGAATGTGCAGGCCGCGGGCGGCCACATCGGTCGCCACCAGGATATCCAGCTGGCCTTCCTGGAAACGCTGCAGCAGCTTCTGCCGCTTCAGCTGCGGCACGTCGCCGGAGATCGCCCCGGCGCGGTAACCCTGGCGCTTCACGCGGTCGGTCACGCGCTCGGCCGCGGCCTTGGTGTTGACGAAGATGATGCTGCGCTCGGCCGCGGTGCGCTCGAGCAGGTTGAGCAGCAGCGGCAGCTTTTCTTCCTTGGCCGGGAAGTAGACCAGCTGGCGCACCTTGTCGGCGGTGACGTTGTCGCTCTCGACCACCAGCTTTTCGGCGTTGTGCATGTGCTCGTAGGCCAGCTCCAGCACGCGATGGCTCAGCGTGGCGGAGAACAGCAGCACCTGGCGCTGCTCGCGCGCCGGCAGGCGGCGGAAGATGAACCGCACGTCGGCAATGAAGCCCAGATCGAACATGCGATCGGCTTCGTCGATCACCATCACCTCGACGCCATTGAGGCCGAACACGCCCTGCTTGTGATAATCGAGCAGGCGGCCGGGCGTGGCGATGATGATGTCGCAGCCGTCCTTCAGCTGCTGGCGCTGCTTGTCGTAATCGACGCCGCCGTAGATCAGCGCGCTGCGCAGGCCGGTGTGGCGGCCAATCGCCTTGGCGTCCTTGTCGATCTGGATGGCCAGCTCGCGGGTCGGTGCGATGATCAGCGCGCGCGGATCGCTGTCCTTGCGCTCGGCCACGGCGGGCGTGGTGAGCAGGCGATTCATCATCGCGACCAGGAAGGCGCAGGTCTTGCCGGTGCCGGTCTGGGCCTGGCCGGCGACGTCACGCCCGCCAAGCGCCAGCGGCAGGGTCATTTCCTGGATCGGCGTGCAGCGGGTGAAGCCGCTGTCGTCGAGGCCCTGCTGCAGCAGCGGATGAAGATCGAAGTTGGTGAAAAAGGTATCGGTGAGTACGGTCTGTGACATAAGTGGAATAAGGGCCTTGGCCGCAACGGCAGCTTGCCGTCGTGGCGACGTGATGCGCTGCACCCGCTTCATTCGCCGGTATCGGCGCATGGCGGTGCAGGACGGGTGCGCGGGGCGCAGTGAAGCCTTGGTTCACTGTCGAATAGTCGGCAAGGTCGCGCCGCGGCTGGCGACGCCGGGTTTGACGGCGGTCCGACGGGCGGTTTGCAAGGCCGCCCTTGAATCGTGCCCGGAGTTACGCTGCAATGAAGCTCCGCCGGTTCGGCGATGCCTCTATTCAGCCCCAACTCTGGCTTCATGGGCACGTGAGTGTAGCTGATGAAGGCCTGCCGCCGTCACTCCTTGCATTTATTCGCCCGCCGCCCCATCTAATCCTTCTGCGATTTTTCGCCCCACAGCCTCGGAGACTCCCGTGAGCGACCTGATTACCCACGTAACCGATGACGCCTTCGAACAGCAGGTGCTCAAGTCCGACACGCCCGTGCTGCTCGATTTCTGGGCCGAATGGTGCGGCCCCTGCAAGGCCATTGCACCCATGCTGGACGAGCTGGCCAAGCAGTACGAAGGCAAGCTGCGGGTGGTCAAGGTGAACATCGATCAGAACCAGCAGACGCCGCGGACCTACGGCGTGCGCGGCATCCCGACCCTGATGGTGTTCAAGAACGGCAAGGTCGAAGCGACCCAGATCGGCGCCGTGAGCAAGGGGCAGCTGACCCAGATGATCGACAAGGCCATCTGAGCTAGCTCAGAGCCAAACCGCTTTACCGCGCCTGTCTGACCGAGTCAGGTAGGCGCACGAGGCTTTACGCCGGCACCTGACGAGTGCTAGATTCAATCAGTCCGTCGGGACAGTCCTGTCCCCGAGCGCCTTCTGCGCGACGCACAAACACCCCTCCTGAAGTTCAACGGCGCCCCGCGAGGATAGCCCGTGTCTGATAACGAAAATAAAAACCCCAACGACGCCAAAAGCGCCGATACCAAGCCTGCATCCGAAGGCAAGCCCGAGCCGCGCCAGCGCGCGCCGCGCCGCACCGCGGCGGAGATGGCTGCCGCGCGGGCCGCGGCGGCTGAGAAGTCCGGCGCAGCGCACGCACCGCCGGCCCAGCAGCCGAACGTAGAGCGCTCCACGCCACAGGCGTCGGCACCGGCAAATCCGCCGCCTGCAGCATCGTCTTCCCATCAACCGCCTCTGCCTTTGCCTCGCGCCTCGCATGAGCCGCGCGAACCGGCGTCGTCTCACGGCAATAGCCACGGCAACGAGTCCGCCCAGCCGGGCAATACGGCGCAGGCGCCGAACCCGAACGCGGCGCCTCGCGATGGGAATCAGGCGCAGCCGCACGCTTCCAGCGCCAACCAGAATTCATCAAACCAGACGTCATCCAACCAGGGCTCATCGAATCATGGCGCTTCACCGCCGTCTTCGAATCAGCCTTCGTCTGGCCAGCCGTCGTCGACGCCGCCTTCGTCAAACCAGGGCCAGCCCAGCCAGCATGGCTCGAACCCGGGCCAGCCGAACGGCGGCCAGGGTCAGAATCCGAACGGCGGCTCCAACGGCGGCCAGAACGCCGGGCAGCATCCGAACCAGGGCAATAACCCGAACAACCCCAACAACCCGCGCGACCGCGACCCGCGCGGCCGCCGCCGGCGCAACGAGCGCAACGAGCGCGGTCCGCAGCAGGGTTCGCAGCGTCCGCAGAACAATCCGCGGCCGAATCCCAACGGCCTGCCGGTCGACGACGACAACGCCGATCCGGGCAGCAACGATCGCGTCATCAACCTCACCGAGCTCAAGCGCATGAAGGCGCCGCAGCTGCTGGAATTCGCCGAGTCGCTGGGCGTCTACGAGGGCGTGGCGCGCGCGCGCAAGCAGGACGTGATCTTCAACGTGCTCAAGGCGCACGCCCGCTCCGGCGGCGGCATCTGGGCTGAAGGTGTGCTGGAAATCCTGCAGGACGGCTTCGGCTTCCTGCGCTCTGCCGATGAGTCCTACCTGGCCGGTCCCGACGACATCTACGTGTCGCCCAGCCAGATCCGCCGCTTCAACCTGCGCACCGGCGACTACATCACCGGCCGCGTGCGTCATCCGAAGGAAGGCGAGCGCTACTTCGCCATGCTGCGCGTCGACGACATCAACGGCGATCCGCCGGAAGCGTCGAAGAACAAGATGCTGTTCGAGAACCTGACGCCGCTGTTTCCGCGCAAGGCGTTCAAGCTCGAGCGCGGCAACGGCTCCAGCGAAGACATCACCGGCCGCGTGCTCGACCTGATCGCGCCGATCGGCAAGGGCCAGCGCGGCCTGATCGTGTCGCAGCCGAAGTCCGGTAAGACGATGATGCTGCAGAACATCGCGCAGGCCATCCAGTACAACCATCCCGAAGCGCACCTGATCATGCTGCTGATCGACGAGCGCCCGGAAGAAGTCACCGAGATCGCCCGCACCGTGCGCGCCGAGGTCATCAGCTCGACCTTCGACGAGCCGGCCGTGCGTCATGTGCAGGTCGCCGAGATGGTGATCGAGCGGGCCAAACGCCTGGTCGAGCACAAGAAAGACGTGATCATCCTGCTCGACTCGATCACCCGCCTCGCTCGCGCCTACAACACCGTGATCCCCAGCTCCGGCAAGGTGCTCACCGGCGGCGTCGACGCCAATGCGCTGCAGCGTCCGAAGCGCTTCTTCGGCGCCGCCCGCAACGTCGAGGAAGGCGGCAGCCTGACCATCATCGCCACCGCGCTGACCGAAACCGGCAGCAAGATGGACGAGGTGATCTACGAGGAGTTCAAGGGCACCGGCAACATGGAAGTGCACCTGAGCCGCCGCATCTCCGAGAAGCGCGTGTACCCGGCGATCGACATCAACCGCTCCGGCACCCGCCGCGAAGATCTGCTGATCGACCCGGACCTGCTCGCGAAGATCTGGATCCTGCGCAAGCTGCTGCACCCGATGGACGAACTGAGCGCCATCGAGTTCATGCTCGACAAGATGAAGAACACCAAGTCGAACGACGAGTTCTTCAATTCGATGAAGCGCTAATCGCCTGAGACTGGCGGTAGACGAAGAGGCCGGCGAATTGCCGGCCTCTTCGTTTCTAGCTGTCGCACCGAAGGGCGGGTGGCTGCGGTGAGCCAATCCACGCCGCATAGACCGCGAGCATCATCTGAACTCTCGCGTACAATTATCCGTCGGCCGACCCTTTTGTTGTCATGCCGCGCCCCCCATTAGTCTGTGCACATCCAAGCAAGGCGAGTCCCCGTGTCCATACCCAGCGCCGTCAAGAACACGCCGATTCAGGGCCGCCAGCAGCTCATCGATTACCTTGCCGCCGGCGAAAAGCCGCGCGAGGCGTGGCGCATCGGTACCGAGCACGAAAAGTTCGGCTTTCGCACCGACGACCTGCGCGCGCCCACCTTCGAGGGCGAGCGCGGCATCAAGCATCTGCTGGAAACCATCGCCACCCGCTACGGCTGGGACGTGACGCGCGAGGGCGAGAACCCGGTGGCGCTGTCGCGCGACATGGCCTCGATCACGCTGGAGCCGGCCGGCCAGCTGGAGCTGTCCGGCGCGCCGCTGGAAACCATCCACCAGACCTGCACCGAAGTGAACACGCACCTGGAAGAAGTGCGCTCGATCGCCGACGGCATGGGCCTGGGCTTTCTCGGCATGGGCTTTCAGCCGAAGTGGAAGCGCGACGAGATGCCGTGGATGCCGAAAGGTCGCTACAAGATCATGCGCGAGTACATGCCCAAGGTCGGCTCGCTCGGCCTGGATATGATGACGCGCACCTGCACGGTGCAGGTGAACCTGGACTTTTCCAGCCAGGCCGACATGATCAAGAAATTCCGCGTGAGCCTGGCGCTGCAGCCGATCGCCACCGCGCTGTTCGCCGATTCACCGTTCACGGAAGGCCGCCCAAACGGCTATCTGTCCTATCGCTCGCACATCTGGACCGATACCGACAAGGCTCGCACCGGCATGCTCGACTTCGTCTTCGACGACAGCTTCGGCTACGAGCGCTACGTCGACTACATCCTCGACGTGCCGATGTATTTCAGTTTCCAGGAAGGCAAGTACATCGACCTGGCCGGGCAGGACTTCAAGCGGTTCATGGCCGGTGAACTGGCGCAGCTGCCGGGCACAAAGGCGACCATGAAGGACTTTGCCGACCACCTCACCACCGCCTTTCCGGAAGTACGCCTCAAGCAATACCTGGAAATGCGCGGCGCCGACGGCGGCCCGTGGAATCGGCTATGCGCCCTGCCCGCGCTATGGGTCGGCCTGCTGTACGACGACGAGGCGCTGGACGCCGCATGGGATCTGGTCAAGGATTTCAGCCGCGAGGAACGTCATGCCCTGCGCGACGGCGTGCCGAAACACGGCCTCAAGCTGCCGTTCCGTAACGGCACGGTGCGTGACCTGTCCGAAGAAGCCCTGAAGATCGCCAGCCACGGCCTCAAGCGCCGCGCCATGCTCAACCAGCACGGCGCCGACGAAAGCATTTTCCTCGAGCCGATGATCGAAATCGTGCAGGCCAACCAGACCCCGGCCGAGCGCAAGCTCGAGCTCTTTCACGGCGCCTGGAACGGCAGCGTCGACCCGGTATTCCGCGAGTTCGCGTACTGAGCCGACAGCGCTAACCCGTAGGTTGGGCTGAGCGCAGCGATGCCCAACAGCACCTGGCGGTAAATGTTGGGTTTTGCAAGCTCAACTCAACCTACGCTTTGAGGCAGTGGGCGCATTACGTATGAGGCGTGGATGCATCGCTTCGATTAGGACACGATAGACCACGCCACCGACTCACCAGCGCGCATCGGCTTGCAGGTGGATCCCGCCAACGGATATTCGCCTGGCACGATCCACGGCGTGCGCTCGAGCGCGATGCGTTCTTTATTGCGCGGCAGACGATAAAAATCTGGACCATGAAAGCTGGCAAAGGCTTCGAGCCGATCGAGCCGATCGACCTGCTCGAACGCTTCGGCATACAGCTCCAGCGCCGCGTGCGCCGTGTAAAGACCGGCGCAGCCGCAGTCCGTTTCCTTCGCTTCGCGCGGATGCGGCGCGCTATCGGTACCGAGGAAAAAATGCGTGTCACCGCTGGTCGCCGCCTGCAGCAAGGCCGTGCGATGCGTCTCCCGCTTGAGGATCGGCGCGCAATAGTTGTGCGGGCGCATGCCACCTTCGAACAGCGCATTGCGATTCAGCAGCAGATGATGCGCGGTGATGGTGGCAGCTACATTCGCCGGGGCGCCGCTGACGAACTCCACTGCATCGCGGGTCGTGATGTGCTCGAGCACCATGCGCAACGCCGGAAACCTGGCCTGCAGCGGCAGCAGGTGGCGTTCGATGAAAACGCGTTCGCGATCGAAGATGTCGATATCTGGATCGGTGACCTCGCCGTGCAGCAGCAGAGGCAGATCATGCCGCTCCATCGCTTCGAGCACGGGATAGACGCGCGACAGCTCGCGCACGCCGGACTGCGAATTGGTGGTGGCCCCCGCCGGGTAATACTTCATCGCAAAGACGCTGCTACTTTCCTTGGCCCGCACGATCTCTTCGGCCAGGGTGTCCTCGGTGAGGTACAGCGTCATCAGCGGCTCGAAGCGCATACCCGCCGGCAGGCTCGCCAGAATCCGCCCACGATAATCCTCGGCCTGCGCCACCGTGGTCACCGGCGGCTTCAGGTTGGGCATCACGATGGCGCGCGCAAACCGCTGCGCGGTATGGCCGATCACCGAAGCCAGCGCATCGCCATCGCGAAGATGCAGATGCCAGTCGTCGGGGCGGGTGATTTCAAGACGCGTGGGTGTCATGGCAAACAAACTCGGGTGGTGAATCGCAGAAAGGACGGCGTAGTTTGGCTGAGCAAAGCGATGCCCAACATCAGGCTACGAACATGCTGGGTTGACGGCTCGCCTCCGCGAGCCGCCCTTCGGGCCATTGGCTGCGCGAATGTTAGTTCAGGCATCCTGCCTCCACGCTCGCAGGCTCAACCCAACCTACGCGCTATTCGATTGATATCCTGCTGCAACTGGAAAGTGAATAGCTAAATCAGTCCTAGAGCCATCGCTGCAATCAATACAGAACCTTAAAAAGAGTGAGAACTACTCTCCCCGGATCCACCGCGCCGCATCCAGCGCAAAATAGGTAAGAATCGCATCCGCCCCCGCCCGCTTCATCGCCGTCAGCGATTCCAGCACCACCGCCTTCTCATCCAGCCAGCCATTTTGCGTGGCGGCTTTCAGCATCGCGTACTCGCCGCTGACCTGATACACGAACGTCGGCACGCCGAAGGTGTCTTTCACCCGGCGCACGATGTCCAGATACGGCAGGCCGGGTTTGACCATGACCGCATCGGCACCCTCCTGGATATCCAGTTCGACTTCGCGCAGGGCTTCGTCGCTGTTGGCCACGTCCATCTGGTACGTGTGCTTGTTGCCCTTGCCGAGATTGGCGGACGAACCCACGGCGTCACGGAACGGGCCGTAGAACGCCGAGGCGTATTTCGCCGAGTAGGCAAGAATGCGCGTGTGAATGTGGCCGGCTTCTTCGAGTGCGTCGCGGATGGCGCCGATGCGGCCGTCCATCATGTCCGAGGGCGCGACGAAATCCATGCCGGCTTCGGCCTGCGCCAGCGACATCTTGATCAGCGCGTCGACGGTGGCCTCGTTGACGACGTAGCCGTTTTCGTCGATCAGGCCGTCCTGGCCATGCGAGGTGTACGGGTCGAGCGCGACGTCGCCGATCAGGCCCAGCTCGGGGTATGTCGCTTTCAGCGCACGGGTGGCGCGTTGCATCAGGCCGTCGGGATTCCACGCTTCGGCGGCGTCCTCGGTTTTCGGCGCGTCGGTAATCGGAAACAGCGCCAGCGCGGGAATGCCCAGCCGCACGCACTCGCCGGCCAGCTCCAGCAGCATATCGATGGACAGCCGCTCGACGCCCGGCATCGAGGGCACGGCCACGCGCCGGTTTTCGCCCTCGATCACGAAGGCGACCATGATCAGATCGCTGCTGTGCAGGGTGTGCTCGCGCATCAGCGCGCGGGAAAACGCATCGCGGCGCATGCGGCGCATGCGGATGGCAGGAAAGCTCATCGCAAATCCAGACGTTGAATAAGGCGTTCATTTTAGGCCAGATCGCGCCGATGCAGGCGCGACGGCTGGCCGCAGCTTTCACAGCACACGCGACCTGCACAGACCTCACCCTGGGCTGAACGTCGAATCTCGAACGTGTCCTGCATCTCGCCACATGAGCGCAGTCTTGCGCATGCTCGACGTGTCCTCCATCGATCGCCACTGCTCCGAGGTAAGTTCATGAATGCTACGACCCGCTCCAGCCTGCCCGCCGACGTCCGCTACATCGGGCCGCATGATCCGAACGCCACCGTCGACGTGACCCTGGTTTTTCGCCACCGCGCCGCGCCACCTGCCGCCGCGTGGCCGCACGCGGCGATGTCCCGCGCGGATTATGCCGATCGGCACGGCGCCGACCCGGCCGACGTGGAGCGCGTGCGAGCGCTCAGCAAAAAGCACGGCATGCGCGAGCTGGATTGCCACATGGACCGGCGCACGCTGCATCTCAGCGGCACCGCGCAGAGCATGAAGGATGCCTTCGGCGTGGACCTCGGCCAGTACGCGATCGGCAGCAGTGGTGCGCACTTCATTGGCTGTGCGCAGGAGCCGACCCTGCCTGACCCATCGATCATCGCGGTGCTTGGCCTGGATAAGCGTCCGGTCGCCACCGCGCATTTCCGCAAGCCGCTTGCGCAACCGATCAACAGCTTTACGCCGCTGCAGCTGGGCGAGCTGTACCAGTTTCCCGCCGGTACCGATGGCACCGGCCAGACCGTCGCGATCATCGAGCTGGGCGGCGGCTATCAGCAGGCCGATCTGGATACGTATTTTTCCGGTTTGGGCATCAAGGGGCCGACCGTAACGAGCGTGTCCGTCGACGGCGGCAGCAATACGCCCGGCGGCGATGCCGATGGCGAGGTGATGCTAGACATCGAGGTGGCCGGCGCGCTGGCGCCCGGCGCGAAATTCGTCGTCTACTTCACCACCAATACCGATCAGGGCTTCTACAACGCCATCGCGCAGGCGGCGCACGACACCACCAACAAGCCCACGGTGATGTCGATCAGCTGGGGTGGCCCGGAGGACAGCTGGGCGCCGCAGGGTCGCGACGCGCTGGAGTCGGCGCTGCAGGACGCCATCGCGCTGGGCATTACCGTCACCGTGGCTGCGGGCGACGCCGGCTCTACCGATGGCGAGACCGACGGCCAGCCGCACGTGGACTTTCCCTCCTCGAGCCCGAGCGTGCTGGCCTGCGGTGGCACCAAGCTCACCGCCCGCGGCAGCAAGATCGCCAGCGAAGTCGTGTGGAACGAAACGGCCACCGGCAACGGCGCCACCGGCGGCGGCGTGAGTACGGTCTATCCGCTGCCCACATGGCAGGCCTCATCGAAGGTGCCAACCGGCGCGGCCAGCTTCAAGGGGCGCGGCGTGCCCGACGTGGCCGGCGACGCCGACCCGCTCACGGGCTATCAGATACGCGTCGACGGCAAGGACGTGGTGTACGGCGGTACCAGCGCCGTCGCGCCACTCTGGGCGGCGCTGGTGGCGCGACTCAACCAGGCGCTCGGCACCACGCTGGGCGATGGCCATGTGGCGCTGTATCAGGCCGGCAAGGCCGCCTTTCACGACATTACCGAGGGCAACAACGGCACCTATAAGGCGGCGGCCGGCTGGGACGCCTGCACCGGCCTGGGCAGCCCGAACGGCGAGGCCCTGCTGACGGCGTTGCGCAGCGCCTCGGGTGGCAGCGCAAACGGCAAGAAATAAGGCGTGAGCCGGGCGGACTTTCCGCCCGGCAGCCTTTTGAAAAGGGGTGTCATTGACCGTAACGCTGGACGATGGGCGGCATTCCCGGCAGGCTTGGCGTTTTCCGCTTTGTCCGATGGAGCTCTGATGCGTGTTTCCGCCCCGACCCTGCTAGCCGATCTCGGCGGCACCAATGTGCGATTTGCCCTGTCCGACCCGAACGGGGCCACGCCGCTGCAGATGGACACCGTACGGCGCTATCACGTCAACGACTTCGCCTCGCTGGCCGACGCGATACGCCAGTACTTCAAGGACAGCGGGCTGGAAGCCAACCGTGCGCTGATCGCCGCCGCCGGGCGCATCAGCGAAGGCGAGACGGTGCAGATCACCAACAATCCGTGGGCCATTTCCGCGCCGAGGCTGCAGGCCGAGCTGGGCATGGAGTCGGTACACCTGGTCAACGACTTTGCCGCCCAGAGCATGGCGGTCATGCTGCTGCAGCCGAAAGATCTGGTCCCTGTCGGCGGTCTGCCCCTGCCCAAACCCGGCACGCAGGATGAGCAGACCTTCGTCATCGTCGGCCCCGGCACCGGGCTTGGCGTAGGCGGCCTGCTGATCCGCCAGGGCAAGTGCAGCGTGCTGCAGACCGAAGGCGGCCACGCCGGCTTCGCGGCGCACTCGCCGGAAGACATCGAAATTCTCAAGCGCCTCAACCAGCGCTACGGCCGCGTGTCGAACGAGCGGCTGATCTGTGGCAACGGCCTGGTCAACCTGTACGACGTGCTGTGCGAGATCGCCGGCAAGACGCCCGAATCGCTGAAGCCCGAAGACATCAGCCTGCGCGCCAACAGCAACAGCGACCCGCTGTGCGTGCAGGTGGTGGAAACCTTTGCCGGCATCTTCGGCAGCGTCGCCGGCGACCTGGTCATGACCATCGGCGCCTGGGACGGCGTATACCTCACTGGCGGCCTGGTGCCGATCCTGCTGCCGTGGATGGAGCGCGGCCGCTTCCGCGAGCGCTTCGAAGCGAAGGGCCGTTTCCGCGACACCATGGAGAAGGTGCCGACGCAGGCGATCATGAATCCGGAACCCGGCCTGGTCGGTGCCGCGGCGCTGGCGATCGTGGAATCCGGTGGCTCGCTGCTGAATCGCCACGACTAGAACTTCGGCACCCGCGATGCGAAATCGTCGCGACGCGCCGCGTGGTCGTCACATCCGGCCTGACATAATCCAATGCTGATTTGGCGTTGCAGGAGTACTCATGCCGCTCGATAAAACCGCGTTCCTGTTCGATCTCGACGGCACCCTGGTCGACAGCGTCTACCAGCACGTGTTGGCCTGGAAGGAATCGCTGGATGCCGAAGGCGTGCCGGTCTCGGTGTGGCGCATTCACCGCCGCATCGGCATGAGCGGCGGCCTGTTCCTCAACATGCTGCTGCGCGAAACCGGCGTCACCCTCAGCGAGGACTCGCTGCTGCGCCTGCGCCACAACCACGCTGCGGCCTTCGGTCGGCTGGCGGCAGCGGATGCGGTGCAGCCGCTGCCCGGGGCGCGCGAGCTGCTGGATTTTTTGACCGAAAACAAATTCCCCTGGGCCATCGCGACCAGCGGTCGAATGGAAACCGCGCGCCACAATCTGGCCGCGCTCGGCGTCGACCCCACCAAGGTGCCGGTGGTCACGCGCGATCAGGTGCGCCACGCGAAACCCGACCCCGACCTGTTCATCGCCGCCGCCGATCGGCTGGGCGTCGACATCCGCAACGCGCTGGTGATCGGCGACAGCGTCTGGGACATGCTGGCCGCGCAGCGCGCACGCGCGCTCGGCGTCGGTCTGCTATCCGGCGGCTATGGCATTGCCGAACTGCAGGAGGCCGGCGCGTTCCGCGTCTACGAAGATCCGGCCGACATGCTGCACCATATCGACGAGATCGCCTCGCGCGATTGACGCGATTGAGTGGTGCACCTCACCGAAAAAAAACCGCGAGGACGACGTCAAAATCTGGATTCAGATAGTCAACCGGGCGCCAGCAGCGCATCCAGATCGCCCTGATCGAAGCTGAGCTTTTCGCGGCTGCCGCCCCCTTCGAGCACGGCCGCGGCGAGTTCGGCCTTGCGTGCTTTGAGTTCTTCGATGCGCTCTTCGACGGTGCCGCTGGTGATCAGGCGAAACACGAAAACCGGCTTGTCCTGGCCGATGCGATGGGCGCGGTCGCTGGCCTGCGCCTCGGCGGCGGGGTTCCACCACGGGTCGTAGTGGATGACGGTGTCGGCGGCGGTGAGGTTGAGGCCGACGCCGCCGGCTTTGAGCGACAGCAGGAACAGCGGCACCTCACCGTTCTGAAAACGCTGCACCGGCTCGGCGCGATCGCGCGTTTCGCCGGTGAGCGTGACGTAGCGAATGCGGCGCCGGTCGAGCTCGGCCGCGATCAGCTTCAGCATGCCGGTGAACTGCGAGAACAGCAGCACTTTGCGGCCCTCGTCGAGCAGCGCCGGCAGCATGTCCATCAGCATCTCGAACTTGGCCGACTCGTGCACGCCGCGCGCGACTTCGAGTTTCACCAGGCGCGGATCGCAGCAGACCTGGCGCAGCTTGAGCAGCGCGTCCAGCACCACGATGCCGGAGTGCGCGATGCCGCGCTGGGCGATGACCTCGCGCAGCTCTTCGGCCAGTGACAGGCGCAGGCCTTCGTACAGATCGCGCTGGCGGCCTTCGAGCACTACGCGGCGGGTGATTTCGGTTTTCGGTGGCAGCTCCTGCGCCACCTGCGCCTTGGTCCGTCGGAGGATGAACGGCGCCAGGCGCAGATTGAGCCGCTGCTGGCACTCCTCGTCGTGCTGCTTTTCGATCGGCACGCGATAGAAGCGGCGAAACGCGCCCTCGTCCCCGAGCAAACCGGGTACGGCCAGATCGACCTGCGACCACAGCTCGCCGAGATGATTTTCCAGCGGCGTGCCGGTGAGGCAGACGTAGCGCGCCGTGCGCAGGCTGAGCAGTGCACGGCGCGCCTGCGTGCGCGGATTTTTCACCTGCTGCGCCTCGTCCAGCACGATCAGCGCGAACGGCTGTTTGCGCAGCGGCACCACGTCACGCGGCAGCAGGGCATAGCTGGTCAGCACGATGTCCTGCGCGCCGAGCTGGGCGAATTCCTCGGCGCGCTGAGGCCCGTGCAGGGTCAGCACCTTCAGCATCGGCGCGAAGCGCGCGATTTCCGATTGCCAGTTGGGAATCAGGCTGGTCGGCACCACGATCAGCGCCGGCTGGCTCAGCGCACCGCCCTGTTTCAGCGACAGTAGATGCGTGATCAGCTGCAGCGTTTTGCCCAGGCCCATGTCATCGGCCAGCACGCCGCCGACGCCCGCCTCGGCCAGCGCATTCAACCAGCGCAGACCTTCGCGCTGATACGGACGCAGCTCGACGGTGAGGCCTTCGGGCACCTCGTCGCTGGCGCGCTCGGCTGCATGGCGCAGGCGCCCGGCAAACCCGCGCAGCGACTCGGAGGCCTCCAGAGCGCTGCCGCCGGGCATGGCGTCGACGAGCTCTTCCAGCCGACCGGCCTGGACGCGCGGCAGATGGAGTTTTTTGCGTGGCTTTTCGAGGTATTCGGCCAGCGGCGCCAGCAAGCCACGCAGCTCCTTCAGACGCACCGGCACGCGCCGGCGCGCATCGACCGGCGCGTACCACACGGCATCCTCGGGTTCGTTCGGTGCGGGGCGCAGGCTCAGCTGATTTTCCGTCAGCGCCTGGGCGACGGCGGGCAGCAGGTTGTGCCGCTGGCCGTCCAGCTCGATGCCGATCTCCAGATCGAAGGCGTGATCGTCGGTGTCCTCGACCGCGTGGCCGTACCAGCGCACCGGGCCTTCGAGCACTTCGAACGGAAAACTCGGCGCGTATTCGACCTGAAAGTTTTCCTGCTCGAGCTTCGGCCGCAGCGCCAGCCAGCGCGCCGGGGTGTTGACCTCGAGCGCGCCGGCGTAACCGGTGCCGGGAAACAGCCAGGCGTCGTCGGGCAAGGTGTCGGCGACGTCCCAGGGCAGCCCTTCGGTATCGACGCCAGGCGTCAGACCCGCATGCTCGAGCTGCTCCATCGCCGAGAGTTCGTCGGCACGGCGACGGGTGATTTCCACCAGCTGGCCGTTGCGCACGCGGCGCACCAGCGGATCGCCACCGCGGCCTGGCAGACGCTCACCGGCGTAGTCGAAGGCCAGTCGCGCATAGCCCAACGGCGGCGTACCCGCGGCCAGCCGCGCATGCCGGGTCAACGCGTGCAGAGTCAGCACTGGCTTGGGCGCCAGCTGCGAGCGGCGCAGCTCGCCGAAGACCTGCGGCAGCGGCACGCGCGTGGCGAGGCGGCTGTTGGGCAGGCAGCTGCGCAGGCGCTTGCCGTGCTCGTGTTTCAGCGGCGGCAGTTCCAGCCAGAGCGTTTCTTCGGCGGCCGCGTCGAGCATGCCCAGCGTGGCGCGCTCGGCATCGAGGTACCACAGGCTGTCGATCCGCAGCAGCCGCTGATTGCTGGAAAGCTGCGGCAGCAGTCGCTGGCTGCCGTCGGCCTCCATCACCCAGTGCCAGTTGAGCGGGTGCGACTTGCCGCGCGACAGGCGCAGCCCGGCCAAGCCGCCCAGAAAGCACGGCGCGGTATCCAGCACTTCGGCCAGCAAGGTGTCGCCGACGTGGCCACTGAGCCGGGCGTAGCTGCGGCTCTTGCGCAGGCTCTGGGGCAGGCCGAGCACCGTGGCGGCGAGGCGCTGCTCGTGCGGTTGTAGCAACAACTGCCCGAGATGCTTGCTGTCCAGCGGCACCGGGCGTGTGTAGCGGCCGTTCTCGATCTGCGACAGCAGCACCGGTGCCACATCGATGTGCGCGTAGACGGCACCCTCTTCAGGCATCACTTCCAGAAAAAAGCCGAGCACGCCGTGGTCTTCGGTGGCAACCGGCTTGGGCGCAGCCAGCAGGCGCCGCCACGCCAGCGGCAGCGTATCCTCTTCGCCGACGGCGAGCGCCGCGGCCTGCTCTTTTTCGTCCGGTTGCTGCATGCGCATGCGGTCCGTGGCGACGACCAAAACACTGAGCTTAGCAGTGCAGGGAGACTTGCAACCGTCGTTCCGCCGCGGTCTTTATGAACAGTCGAGCGAACGGCCGGCACCGGGCCGGCCGGACCGGCTAAACGGTGCCGAACAGGCCGCGCGGATATTCCGGCTTCTGTTCGCGCGCCATCAGCGATCGCAGGCCGTCGACCGGCGTCACTTCGCCGTGCAGCACGGCGCGCACGCCCGCGCTGATCGGCAGATCGAGGCCGTGCTTGTCGGCCAGCCGAGCCACCTCGTCGGCGGTGAGCACGCTTTCCACCACCTGACCGATTTGCCGCACGGCCTCATCGATCGCGATGCCGCGACCCAGCGCCAGACCGAGCCGGCGGTTGCGCGAGAGATCGCCGGTGCAGGTAAGCACCAGATCGCCCAGGCCGGACAGGCCGATCAGCGTTTCCGGCCTCGCGCCCAGCGCCACGCCGAGGCGCAGCATCTCGTTCATGCCGCGGGTGATCAGGCCGGCGCGGGCATTCAGGCCCAACTCCATGCCGTCGGCGATGCCGGTGGCAACGGCCAGCACGTTTTTCATCGCGCCACCGAGCTCGGCGCCCAGCATGTCGCCGCCGGAATACGCGCGCAGATTCGGCGCATGCAGCAGGCTGGCGACGGTTTGCGCAAATGCCGCGTTGTCCGAATGCACGGTCACGGCGCTGGGCAAACCCACCGCCACTTCGCGCGCGAACGAGGGCCCGGTGACCACGGCCGCCGGCCGACCCGGCAACTGCTGCGCCACCAGTTCATGCAGAAATCGGCCGGTACCCGGCTCGAAGCCCTTGGTCGCCCAGGCAATCGCCGTATCGGCGTCGAGCAGCGGCGCCAGCTCGACCAGCATGGCGGCGAACGCGTGACTGGGCACCACGATCAGCACGATGCTGGCGTCGCGCACGGCGGCAGCCAGATCGCTTTCATAGTGAAGCGAGGCCGGCAGCTCGATATCCGGCAGATAGCGCCGATTGCAGCGACTCGCTGCCATCTCGTCCAGGGCTCGCGGATCGCGCCCCCACAGCGTGGTCGGCACACCGTTGCGAGCGGTAAGTGCCGCCAGCGCGGTACCCCAGGAGCCGGCGCCGAGTACCGCCAGTGTGGAACGTTCAGCCATGTCGAGCGCCCGGATTCAGCTGTTGAGCGTGGCCGGAACCTCGTCGCCGCCCATCATCCGGCGCTGCTGCTCGGCGAACAGCGCATCGAAGTTGATCGGCTGCAGCAGGAACGGCGGGAAACCGCCTTCCAGCACCAACGAGGAGATCGTCTGGCGGGCATACGGAAAAAGCAGGTTCGGGCAGTAGCTGCCGATGATGCCGGCCTTGTCCATCTCGTTGAAGCCGGCAATACCGAACAGACCGGCCTGCTCCACTTCAGCCAGGTAGGCGGTGCGCTGGCCGACGGTGCAGGTCAACGTCAGGCTCAGCACCACTTCGTACTGGTCGTTGCCCATCTCGGTGACTTTCTGACCCAGATTCAGCTGGACCTGCGGCTGCTCGGTCTCGTTGACGTCCTGAAAGATCTGCGGTGCGTTGGGCACTTCGAAGGAAACATCCTTCACATAGATCTTCTGCACCACCAGCTGCGGCTGGTCGGCCTGGCCGTTGGCCTGGCCGTTGGTGATAATTTCTGCCATCGGAATTTCCTCGGTCGTTGAGTCTATGTGGAACAAAAAAGAGGTGGATTGTTCCATACATCCCCGCGGCACGCACGCCGGCTGATCGGCCAGATTGAGCCGTAGATTGCGCGGCGCGAGGTTTTTCTGCGAGAATATGCGGCTAGCCACTGCCGACCCAGATACTCTGGGGAGCCCGCCACGCGATGCGGGCCTTGCGGTCATTGCGTTGGAAACACCCTCCAGCATCGCGTGGCGCCAGTCGCCGCTGGGCCGATACTGCCCTGGCTAACGGGCGGTAAATCCGCGGTTCTCATGGATCCTGGCAACGCGCCTCGGCCTTGAAACCCAATCTAGGAGGTCGTTATGGCCCGTGTATGTCAAGTCACCGGTAAAGGTGTGCAGACCGGCAACAATGTCTCGCATGCGAACAACCGCACCCGCCGTCGCTGGTTGCCCAACCTGCACGAGCGCCGCTTCTGGGTTGCCAGCGAGAATCGCTGGATCAAGCTGCGCGTTTCCAACAATGCCCTGCGCACCATCGACAAGAACGGCATCGAAGCCGTGATTGCCGAGATGCGCGCCCGCGGCGACAAGGTCTGAGGATTGAGCCATGGCTAACAAGACACAAGACAAGATCCGCATGATCTCTTCGGCCGGCACCGGCCACTTCTACACCACGCAGAAGAACAAGAAGAACACGCCGGAAAAGTTCGAATTCAAGAAATACGATCCGGTCGTGCGCAAGCACGTGATCTACAAGGAAGGCAAGATCAAGTAATCGATCGCGCGCAAGCGCAAGCTTCCAGGTAGCAGCGGCTTCAAGGCCGCGATAGAAAACCCGCCCTCGTGGCGGGTTTTCTTTTGGCGCCCGCTGCGGCCATCAGGCAGCACGCATCATCGAGATATGACGGCGAGCCTGGCTCGCTTCCGCCTCCGTGTGCTGTTCGCTGCGCGTCGAAAACGGACGCTACACGTTCCACACTCATGCCCGGTTACTCTTGCTCGGAGACCTGGTGGCATATCGCGTCCGGCTGGAGATCGTTGATGAACATTGAGAATCGGCCAATCGTGGTATTCGATGGCGTTTGCCTACTGTGCAACCGCTGGGTCGATTTTTTGCTGCGGCACGATCGCGTCGGCCGCTATCGTCTCGCAGCCATGCAAGGTAACCACGGCCGACGCCTGCTGCTGACGCACGGACTTTCGGCGGACGACCCCTCGTCGTTTTTACTGGTGGAAGATGGGCTCGGATTCACGGATACCGAGGCACTCACCCGCGTGCTCGCCGGGCTTGGCCGGGGCTGGCAGATCGTCGCCTGGATGATCCGCGCCGTGCCGCGGTTCGTCCGCGATCCAACCTATCGCTGGGTCGCCCGGCATCGCTATCGTCTGTTCGGTCGACGCACGCACTGCCGCCTGCCTGATCCCGCCTACGTCGAGCGCTTTCTCGACTGATACTCAGCTAGAGGCTTGAACGCGCAACCGTTTCTGAATCGTCGACACGCCAGACGCGAACTGACACCGCACTGCTCAAGGCAACTCGCAAAGCAGGCCCGCTCGCTTAAAACCACCGCGACCAAGGGGGTTACTCGCTGATAACGTTCTTTCGCCCGTATTGTGGACAAAAAAATACCCGCCGAGATGGCGGGTATTTTTAGAAACAGCTAACGCTGGGCTTAGTGCGCGGCGACCGCGTAGCCCTTCAGCTTCTGCGCGAAATCCTGCAGCGCGCGGATACCGCTTTCCTCGGCTTCGCGGATCCACTGCTGCAGTCCGTGCAGGGCCTGATCGGCGCCGCGCTGCTCCATCAACGCCGCGAGGCGATTGCGGAAGTCGTACACCGTGCTCAGCGTGGGGCGCTTAGCCAGCGCCGCCTGCAGGTGATCGCGGCCTTCGTTGTCGAGCCAGCGACCGCCGTCGGCCAGCGCGCGGCGCAGGCGACGCGGTACGGCCTTGAGGCTTTCGCCGGCATGCTGCGCTTCCTCACCGATCGTGGGCACGATCACACCACGATAGAAATCCGTCATGGCCTGGAAGCGATGGGTCAGCACGGCGCGCAGCGTGTCGGCATCCGGTAGCGGCACGTTCGGACGCACGTCCAGCGACGGCGCCACACGCAGCACCTTGGCCAGACCGATGGCGCGCAGGCCGCAGATCGCGGCCCAGCCGATGTCGAACTCCCACTTGCGCAGGGCGAACTTGGCCGAGCTGGGGAAAGCGTGGTGGTTGTTGTGCAGCTCTTCGCCGCCGATCCAGAACGCCCACGGAATCAGGTTGCGGGCGGTGTCGGCGCTCTCGAAGTTGCGGTAACCCCACCAGTGGCCGATGCCGTTGACGAAGCCGGCCGCCCAGAATGGGATCCAGATCATCTGGATCGCCCAGATGGCCGCACCAATGACGCCGAACAGGGCGAGATTGATCAGCAGCATCAGGGTCGGGCCCCAATAGGGATGGGCGCCATAAACATGGTTTTCGACCCAGTCGTCCGGCGTGCCGCGGCCGTACTGCTCCATGTCCTGTTTGGAATAGCAGGCCTCGCGATATAGCGAGACGCCGTCCCAGAACACCTTCTTGATGCCGTAGATCATCGGGCTATGCGGGTCGTCGACCGTCTCGACCTTGGCGTGGTGCTTACGATGCACGGCCACCCACTCGCGCGTCACCATGCCGGTACTGATCCAGCCCCAGAAGCGGAAGAAATGCGCCAGCGCCGGATGAAAATCCACGCCGCGGTGAGTCTGGCTGCGGTGCAGATACAGCGTCACCGTGAAGATGGTGAGCTGGGTCGCGACCAGCAGGTAGATCAACATGTCGCCCCAGCTTGCGCCGGTGACACCGTTGTTGAGGAAATTCAGCACCGCGTCGAGCATGAGAGACACCAAGAGGTAGTGAGTCAGATGAGTCTAGATGGCGAATCCCGTACTCGCCAGCATGGTCTCACCATAATAGTAACAGCTGGTCAAGCGAGAGGATGTGAAAAAGGTATATGGCGCCGCCATGCTCGCCACCTGTTGTTTAACCATGGTGTCGCGATGACAATCAGGCAATGACCGCCAACACCCGATCGTCAGCTCCTGTTCTGCAACTGGACCATCTCACCCGCCGCCGCGCCGGTCGCCGCGCCGTCGAAGGCCTCAACCTTCAACTACAGCCGGGCCAGGTGCTGGGGCTGCTGGGGGTCAACGGCGCCGGCAAGTCGACCACGCTGTCGATGATCGCCGGCGCCTTGCGCCCTGACAGTGGCGGCATCCAGCTGAACGGCGAGGATTTTCTGGAATATCCCGAGCTGGCGAGCCGACTGATCGGCTGGCTGCCCGAGCGTGCGCCGCTGTGGCCTGAACTGACCGTCGGCGAACACCTCGACGCCCACGGCCGCCTTCGCGGACTCAAAGGCGCGGCGCTTCGCGAGGCCCGAACGGCGATCATTGAACGACTGGAACTGCAGCCGCTGGCGCATCGCCTGGCCGGCGTGCTCTCGCAGGGCCAGCGTCAGCGCCTCGGGCTGGCCTGCGCCCTGCTGCACCGCCCGGCCCTGCTCGTGCTGGACGAGCCGGCCAACGCGCTCGATCCGGTACAGGTTGCCGCCTTGCGCTCAGTGATACGCGAACAGGCGGCGAGCGGCACGGCGGTGATCCTGTCCACGCACCTGCTGACCGAAGTCACCGCCGTCTGCGACCGTGTCGCCATCCTGCATGAGGGCACCCTGCGCCACGACGGCCTCGTGCATGGCGACGATCATGGGGCGCTGGAGCGAACCTTCTTCGACATCGCCATGCACGGCAACGCCGGCGCGGCGCGCGCCGCATGAGTTCTTTTGGAACGAATACCTCCGCCGTGGCGCGGCTGGAATGGCGTCGCCTGATCGTGCGCCCGCTGGCCTGGGTGCTGGCCGCCATCACGCTGGCCTGGCTGGCGTGGAACTTCACCCTGCTGATGGGTACCTTTCTCTCGTCGCAGATGCAGCGCGCGGCGCTGCCCGATAGTCCGGGCTTTACCGACCTGGTGGCCGTACCGTTGCTGGCCCAGCTGGTCCAACTCGGCTTTATGGTGGTGCCGCTGCTGACCATGTCGGTAATCGCCGGCGAGCGGCGTAGCGGCACGCTGCCGCTGCTGTTCGCCGCAGGCGTGACGGCCTCGCGCATCGTGCTTGGCAAATATCTGGCCGTGTTGGGATGGCTGCTGCTGTGGCTGCTGCTGACGCTGGCGATGCCGCTGGCACTGGCTCATCTCGTCAACCTCGACTGGGGCAAGCTGGCCGCGGCCACGCTGGGACTCATTCTGACGCTCGCCGCGCTGGCGGCGTTGGGCATCGCCTGCTCGACGTTTGCTTCGCACCCGGCGATCGCCGCGGCCGCCGCGCTGGTGATCACGCTGGCGCTGTGGTACGTCAACCTGGGTGCACAGATGGCCGGGATCAACGGCGGCGCCATTAACTGGCTGGCCATGAGTTCGCATCTCCAGCCGATGCTGCGCGGGCTGGTGTCGACCACGGACATCGTCTGGTTCTTGCTGCTGATCGCGGTGTCGCTGACCCTGGCCACGCAGCGACTGTCCGCCGAAAGGGAGCGCGGCTGATGCGCACTTTGTTTAGACGTCTGGACGGCTGGCTGTTTGCGCTGATCCTTTTACTCGTAGCCGGCGCTGTGGGCTACCTCAGCACGCGCATTTTTCACGAGTCGGACTGGACCGCCAACGGGCGCAGCAGCCTGTCGCCGGAAAGCCGCGCGGTGCTCGCCACGCTCGACGGTCCGGTGGACATCGTCAGCTACGCCAATCCGCAGGGCGACCTGCGCCAGACCGTGGCCGGTTATCTGCAGCGCTATCAGCAGGTGAAGCCCGATCTGACGCTGCGTTTCGTCGACCCGCAGCTGGACCCGGCAAAGATGCGCGAGCTGGGCATCACCGTGGATGGCGCGCTGATCGTCCACTACCGCGGCCGCGAGCAGCGGCTGGATGAGCTGTCCGAAAGAAGTCTCACCAATGCGCTGGAGCGCCTGGTGCGCGGCAACGACCGCATCGTGGCCTTCGTCACCGGCGACGACGAGCGACGCGCCGACGGCAAGGCCAACGCCGACCTCGGCACCTTCATGGCACAGCTGGAAGGTCGTGGCATGCGCGCCGTGCCGCTCAACTTTTCGCAGGTCTCAGCGGTGCCGGAACACACCGATCTGGTGGTGCTTGCCAGCCCGACCCTGCCCTTGCCACCCGGCGCGGTGCAGGCACTGGTGACTTATGTCCAGAATGGGGGCAACCTGCTGTGGCTGACCGAACCGGGCAACAGCGATCTGGGGCTCGGCCCGCTATCCGCCGCGCTGAGCGTTCGGGTATTGCCAGGCGTGCTGGTCGATGGCTCGGGTGCCGCGCTGGGTCTGAAGGATCCCCGCATGATTGCGCTCGGCGACTACGTGCCCAATGCCATCACTCGCGGTTTTACGCTGACCACGCTGTTTCCGCAGGTGTCGGCGCTGGCGCAGATCGCGCAGGGCGATTGGGCCGTGCATGCCTTCCTGCGCTCCAGTCCGCAGAGCTGGACCGAGTTCAAGCCGATCGACAACAGCCAGCCTTCGGAAATTCGCTTCGATGCGGCCTCCGGTGAGTTGAAGGGCCCGCTGGATTTCGGCTTTGCCCTGAGCCGGCTCTCACCGAGCCCGGACAAGAGCGAGCAGCGCGTGGTGGTGATCGGCGACGGCGATTTTCTTTCCAACAGCTTCCTCGGCAACGGCGGCAACCGTGCGCTGGGCGAACGCGTGTTCGACTGGCTGCTCGGTGACGACAAGCTGGTCGACCTGCCGCCGCGCGGCGCACCGGACCGGATCATGCAGATCTCGCAGGGCGAGCTCAGCGCGGTGAGCGTCGGCTTTCTGATCGTGCTGCCGGTGCTGTTGCTGCTGATCGGCACGCTCATCGTGTGGCGCCGGCGGCGGCGTTGAAGGATGCGTCGTTCCGTTCGCAAACGCCTTCTTTTATTGCTTGCTGCGGCCGCTGTGCTGGCCTTCGCGGCGTGGCAATGGCGACAGGAAAATCGCGAAGCACCCGGCACCCTGCTGGCACTGGAGCCATCCGCCATTTCGCACGTTGAAGTGCATACCGGCAATGCGCCGACCGAGCATTACGCCAAGCGGGACGGGCACTGGTACCGCATCGACGGTGCCGCCGTGCGCGCCGACGACGGGCGCCTTGGCGAGCTCACCGAAACGGCAGCCGCTCCGGTACTGCGCTGGCGCCCAGCCAGCGATTTCGATCCCGCCCGCATCGGCCTGACGCCGCCCAGTGCCACCCTGGCACTGGACGGCCACTCGCTGGATTTTGGCGAGATATCGGTCACCGGCCCGCAGTGCTACGTGCGCGTGGACGGGCGCGTGGCGCTAGTATCGGTTCGCTATATGCCCCGAGCATCACGCGGCCAGGCCGGCAAGCTACCTTAGCTTCACCTTGCGCGGCGCAGTGTGCGCCCCATCTTTCATGCACCGACAGCAGGAGTCCGACCCATGGCCACGCCCGTCAAACGCAAACCGGCAGCAAGCAAAAAAACAGCGGCTAAATCCGCCACGAAGACCGTTTCCAAAAAAGCAGTTGCCAAGAAAAGCATCGCCGCCAAAAAAGTCGCTAGCAAAAACGCTGCCTCGACCGGCAAGGGCGTAATTGGCGTGGTCGGCATGGCGGTGATGGGCCGCAATCTGGCGTTGAATATCGAAAGCCGCGGTCACGTGGTGTCGATCTTCAACCGCAGTCGCGAGAAGACTGACGAAGTCCTCAAGGACAACCCGGGCGCCAAGTTCGTCCCCAGCTACACGATCGAAAAGTTTGTCGCCTCGCTGGAAAAGCCGCGGCGCATTTTGCTGATGGTGCAGGCGGGCGCGGGTACCGATGCGGTGATCGCCGAGCTGAAGCCCCTGCTGAGCAAGGGCGACGTGCTGATCGATGGCGGCAACACCTTTTTCAAGGACACCATCCGGCGTAACCAGGAGCTGGCCAAGGCCGGCATCCACTTCATCGGCACCGGCGTTTCCGGCGGTGAGGAGGGCGCGCTGCACGGCCCATCCATCATGCCCGGCGGTCCGCGCGATGCGTACGATCTGGTCGAACCCATCCTCACCGAAATCGCCGCCAAAGCGCCTGATGGCGCGCCGTGCGTGGCTTATATGGGCGACGACGGCGCCGGCCATTACGTGAAGATGGTGCACAACGGTATCGAATACGGCGATATGCAGCTCATCGCGGAAAGCTATTCCGTGCTCAAGCACGTGCTGGGTCTGTCCAACAAGGAGCTGACCAAGGTCTACCGCAAATGGAACGAGGGCGAGCTCGACAGCTACCTGATCGAGATCACCACGACCATCTTCCAAAAGAAGGACGAGGAAACCGGCAAGGACCTGGTCGACGTGATTCTCGACCGCGCCGCGCAGAAGGGCACCGGCAAGTGGACCAGCCAGAGCGCACTCGATCTCGGCGTGCCGCTGCCGCTGATTACCGAAGCGGTGTTTGCGCGCGTGCTGTCCTCGCTGAAGGATGAACGCGTGGCCGCGAGTAATTATCTGCATGGCCCGAAAGCCAAGGCGTTCAAGGGCGATCGCAAGGCCTTCATCGAGTCGGTGCGCCGTGCGCTGTATCTGAGCAAGATCGTCTCCTACGCGCAGGGCTTCGCCCAGCTGCGTGCGGCCGCCGAGGAGTACCAGTGGAAGCTCGATTACGGCACCATCGCCAAGATCTGGCGCGGCGGCTGCATCATTCGCGCGCGCTTTCTGCAGGACATCACCGACGCCTACAAGCACGACGACAAGCTGGCCAACCTGCTGCTGGCGCCGACGTTCGGCAAGATCGCGCAGAAGTACCAGGAGGCCTTGCGCGAAGTCGTGGCCACGGCCGTGCGCATCGGCGTGCCCGTGCCCGGCTTCAGCTCGGCCATCGCCTATTACGACGGCTACCGTTCCGAGCGCTTGCCGGCCAATCTGATTCAGGCGCAGCGCGATCTGTTCGGTGCACACACTTTCGAGCGCATCGACAAGCTGGGCAGCTTTCACGCCGACTGGAGTTGATGCGTGCCTGAACTGCCCGAAGTCGAAACTACCCGACGCGGTATCGAGCCGCATCTGGCCGGTCGACGCATCGCGGCAGTGACGCTGCGCCGCAGCGACCTGCGCTGGCCGATTCCCTCGGAAATCAGCGAGCGACTTCCGGGGCAGGTGATCGAAAGCGTCGAGCGGCGCGCCAAATATCTGCTGATCCACACCGCAGCCGGCAGCGCGATGCTGCACCTGGGCATGTCGGGCATGCTGCGCGTGCTGCCGCCCGAAGCGCCGATCGGCAAGCACGACCACGTCGACATCGTGCTTGAAGGCACCGCCGAACAGCGCGGCCGCGTGCTGCGGTTTACCGACCCGCGCCGCTTCGGCAGTCTGCTGTGGCAGCCGTTTGGCGAACTGCACCCGCTATTGGCGACACTAGGACCGGAACCGCTGACCGACGCGTTCGACGGCGACACGCTGTGGCGCGGCGCGCGCGGACGCACTGCCGCGGTGAAATTGTTCTTGATGGATAACGCCAACGTCGTCGGCGTAGGCAATATCTACGCCAGCGAAGCCTTGTTCGCCGCCGGCATCGACCCGCGCCGCGCCGCGGGCAAGGTGTCGCGCGAGCGCTACGCGTCGCTCGCCGCCGAGGTCAAACGCATTCTGGCCTGGGCGATCGAACGCGGCGGCACGACCCTGCGCGATTTTCTCAACCCCGACGGCGCGCCCGGCTATTTTTTCCGCGAGCTCAACGTCTACGGTCGCGCCGGCGAACCATGCAAGGTATGTGGCACGCCGATCAAACAGGCGGTGCTTGGGCAGCGGTCGACGTTCTGGTGTCCGCGCTGTCAGAAGTGAAGGTAAAAAAGGGTTGAGGGATTAGGGGCGAGGGGTTAGTAAGAACGCGCGCATTTCGACAGATGAATAATTGCCTCAATGGACCAATCCCGCCGCGGCATAAACTGATACCCCCTCGCTACTCATCCCTTGCCCCTGCTCTTCTCTACTCAGGCCACTCAAACTCGACAAACGTATTGTTGAAGTCCTCGTCATCCAGGCCGCCGCCCAGCTGCGCGACTACGCTGGCACCCAGACCGTCGATTTCGAGCACCTGACCATCGACGAAATGCGCGCCCAGCGCCTCGAGTTCGACCAGCTTCTCGCAGAGGATGCCCGCGTGATTGCTCAGCGCATCCGGCACGCCGCGGATGCTGATGTCGGGCCGACCGAACTTGCGCATGCCGCGGGTATGGATCCATGAATGATCCGGCTCGGACTCCGCGTCGCGCATGATCAGCACATGGTTACGGATCGGCGCGCCATCGCGCACGAGGAAACGGCGCCGCCACGCATCGGCGTCGAGCAAGCTCAGGGTCTGCGGATCGAGAATCGCCACGCCGCCGATATCGAGCAGGCCAGCCAGCACGCCGAAGGTGTCGCGCAGGTAGCCGGTCGCCTCGCTGTCCGCGAGCGTACCGCGTACGACCATCACCTCGGGCGAGTCCACCGCGAGCTTGTACGCATCGGGCGCATCGTCCTTGAACATGCGGCCCATGCCGCCCTTCAGCGGATAGCCCTCCCACTGGCGCAGGCTGGCGTGATTGTGGTTCACCGCCTCGATGCCGGCGGGCAGGCCCGGACTGCCGTAATCCGCCGAAGGCACACGCACTGCCTCGAACTTGCCGAACACGTAGAACTGCAGAAGGACCTCCTCGTCGCTGGGCTGCCAGTGCGGGCGCTGCCAGGCGGGGATGATGATCGGTTGGCTCATGCGGGTTTCCTGGTCATGGTTCGTGTTCGGGTGACGTGCGCAGCGCACTAGTCGTTCAGCGGCAATACCGTCTGCTGCAGCTCGATACTGGCGCTGCCCTCGCTGATTTTCTTGAATTCGGCGCGGCTGACCGAGACATAGCGTTCGTTGCCGCCAATCTCAACCTGCGGGCCATCTTTTACCGCGCGGCCGTGTTCGTCCACCCGCACCACCATGGTGGCCTTGCGGCCGGTATGGCAGATGGTCTTGATCTCCTCGAGGTTGTCCGCCCAGGCCAGCAGATATTGGCTGCCTTCGAACAGCTCGCCGCGGAAATCGGTGCGCAGGCCGAATGCCAGCACCGGAATCGTCAGCCGATCGACCACGTCGCTGATCTGCCAGACCTGCGCGCGCGTCAAAAATTGCGCTTCATCGACGAAGACACAATGCAGGGCACCGTTGGCGGCGACGTCGGCCTCGACCAGAGCAAGCAGATTTTCCTTGCTGCCAAAGCGCCGGGCCTGCGCCTTCAGACCGATGCGCGACGCCACCACGCCCTCGCCGTAACGATTGTCCAGCGCCGGCGTAAGAATCAACGTGCGCATGCCGCGCTCGTGATAGTTGTACGCGCTCTGCAGCAGCGAGGTGGTCTTGCCGGCATTCATCGCCGAATAGTAGAAATAGAGCTTGGCCATGGGCACGCGTCGGACGGTCGGACGGGCATGGTAGCGCGGAGACGGGTGCGCGTTGGGTGCCGGAGCAGGGGCGAGAGACGAGAGACTAGTTTGGCCAGCTCGGTCTGTTCTGCACCCGCAGGGGGCTGATGAATGACCAACAGCAACAACGGGCGCCCTCGCTACTCATCCCTCGCCCCTGCTCCACCCCCGCCCTTTGCTACCATCACCAGCCCACGCCACGTATCCCACCATGCTCAATCCGCAACAACTGGCCGCCGTCGAACACTGCGACAGCCCGCTTCTGGTGCTGGCTGGCGCCGGGTCCGGCAAGACCTCGGTGATCACCCAGAAAATCGCCTGGCTGATCGCGCGCAGGGGCCTCAGCGCCTCGAAAATCGCTGCGATCACCTTCACCAACAAGGCCGCCCGCGAGATGCGCGAGCGTGTCGGTCAGCTGGTCAGCGCCGATGACGCACAGGCGCTGACCGTGTGCACCTTCCATGCGCTGGGTCTGAAGTTTCTGCAGATCGAGCACGCCCGCGCCGGCCTGCGCCGGGGCTTTTCGGTACTCGACTCGGACGACAGCGGCGCCATCGTCAAGGAGCTGGCGCCCAAGGGTGCGAAGAACGACGTGCTCTTCGGCATCCGTAACCTGCTCGGCCGCGCCAAGAACGGCGGCCTGTCGCCGGCAGAAGCGCTGGCCGCCGCGCGCAGCGCGCGCGAGCTGGAGGCGGCCACCATCTATGACATGTACCAGCAGCGGCTGGCGGCCTTCAACGCGGTGGATTTCGACGACCTGATACGGCTGCCGCTGCGCATCCTGGAGAGCGACGCCGAATGCCGCGCGACCTGGCAGGAGCGCCTGCGTTACCTGCTGGTCGACGAATACCAGGACACCAACGACGCCCAGTACCGCCTGTTGAAGGCGCTTACCGGCGAGCGCGGCGGCATCACCTGCGTCGGCGACGACGATCAGTCCATCTACGCCTGGCGCGGCGCCAACCCCGAGAACATCGACCAGCTCGGCCGCGACTGGCCCAACCTGCGCGTGATCAAGCTGGAGCAGAACTACCGCTGCGGCAAGCGCATCCTGCGCGCGGCCAACCAGCTGATCGCCAACAACCCGCACCTGCACGAAAAGAAACTGTGGAGCGAGCATCCCGAAGGGCCACCGATCCGCGTACTGGAATGCAAGGAGGCCGAGCACGAGGCCGAGCGCGTCGCCGCGATCGCCACCACGCTGGCGGAAAAGTACAAGGCGCGCTGGCACGACATCGCCATCCTCTACCGCGGCAACTTCCAGGCGCGTCCGCTGGAAAAAGCTTTTCGCCTGGCGCGCATTCCCTATCACCTCACCGGCGCGCTGAGCTTTCTCGACCGGGCCGAGGTGAAGGACGTGATGTGCTACCTGCGCCTGCTGACCAACCCCAGCGACGACGCAGCGTTCCTGCGCGTGGTCAACGTGCCCAAGCGCGAGATCGGCTCGACCACGCTGGAAAAACTCGGCCAGCTTGCGCAAAGCCGGCAGACGTCGCTGCTCGACGCCACCCGCAGCGACAGCGTGCTACGCCAGCTCACGCCGCGCCCGGCCGCCGCGCTGGCCTCGTTCGCCAACCTGCTCGACGAACTGCGCAGCGCTTCTCTGCATCAGAACGCCGCCGATCTGGTCGAGCTGATCCTGGCCCGCACCGGCTATGCCGCGCAGATCATCGCCAGCACGCCCGACGCCAGCCTGCGCGAGCGTCGGCTCGGCAATTTGAAAGAACTTGCGGACTGGTTTCGCGCCATGCAGAAAGGCAACAGCGCGGGTGACCTCGCCGCCCAGCTCGCCCTGCTCAGCCACGCTGATCGCGACGAACCGGGCAACGCCGTACGCATGATGACCCTGCATTCGGCCAAGGGGTTGGAGTTTCGCTTCGTCTTCATCGTCGGCTGCGAGGACGGCACCCTGCCGCACGAAGGCGCCATCGACGAAGGCCGCATCGACGAAGAGCGTCGCCTGATGTACGTCGGCATTACCCGCGCCAAGGAACTCCTCACCCTCTCGTGGTCGGCCAAGACCAAGCGCTACGGCGACGTCTACAGCAACCAGCCCAGCCGCTTCCTGCAGGAACTGCCGCAAGTCGACCTGCACTGGCAAGGCAAAGACCCCGAAGCGGATAAGGAAGTCACCCGCGAAACGGCGCAATCGCATATGGCGAAAATTGCGGCAATGCTGGCGGGTGGATGACTGCCGCCAGCATGATAATCCTTACTATCAAGCGGCATCCACAAATGCCAGCATCGATCGGACTGTGCAATCGGAGCACCGGTGAGTCCAAATGATCAATCCATCTGAACTCTACGCAGAGCTTGTAACAGCCTTTCGCGCAGGGCGATGGCGGGACGCAGATACGCTCGCCTCCAAGCTGCTCCCCGTCGCTCAAAATCACGCTGGCGTCTATGGCATCGCCGGCGTCGCATGCATGGAGTTGCAGCAAATGGATCAAGCTACGGAATATCTGGAACGCGCGAGCGCCATTGACCCGACAAGAGCCGATTTCGCAACGCTTCATGCCAAGGCCCTCTCGGCCACAGGCCAGTGGAATAAGGCGCGAACAGCCGCCGAGAGAGCGCTATCTTTGTCCCCCGACGATCCCGCCACGCTGGACACTCTGGGAATCATTTTTGCCAAGGCGCAGGCACACGGCAAGGCGGTCGAAGCGTTCGAGCAGGCGATAAACATCGCTCCGGCCAAAGCTTCGCTGCACTTCAATCTTGCCACTTCGCTTATAGCGCTCGGCTGCGTGGATGCAGCGGAGTCCGAGTTGCAGAAAACCATCGCCACAGATGCACGCTATTGGCAAGCGCATCTGTCACTGGCGCATATCACACGGCAAACGCCGGAGCAAAATCACATTAAGGCCCTGCGCTCGCTGATGGCGCTGAACCCCGCCGATGTGGAAGCAGGAATTCACCTCAACATGGCACTGGCCAAGGAGTACGAAGACCTTTCGGACTACCAGAAGGCGTTCGACCATCTCTCGCTCGGAAAGGCCGCGCTGAAACGCAGCCGCCCCTATTCGTCGGCGCGCGATGCGTCAATGTTCGACAACCTGATGCGTGCTTTTCCGATCACGGAATCGGTAACTGCTGGCCATCCGACGAAAGAACCCATTTTCATCATGGGCATGCCTCGTTCGGGTACCTCGTTGGCCGAGCGCATCCTTACCAGTCATCAGGACGTTTACTCCGCCGGTGAATTGCAGAATTTTGCGATGGCGCTTCAGCGTGCCTCAGGTAATGGCGGCTCATTTCTTCATTCATACGAAAAAATGGCAGCCGCCGCGGAAAATCTCGACTGGCAATCGCTTGGCGACGACTACCTTAATCACGCCCGCCCTCTCAATCGTGATGAGACGTACTTTGTCGATAAACTTCCACATAATTTTCTCTACGCCGGGTTTATCGCCAAAGCACTTCCCAACGCCAAAATCATCTGCGTGCGGCGGAACCCGATGGACACCTGTATCAGCAATTTTCGTCAGCTCTTCGACAGATCCACGTCGACTTTCGATTACTCCGCCGATCTTCTGGATACCGGGCGCTACTATCTCAAGTTCCGGCAGTTGATGGCACACTGGCAGCAAGCCTTTCCCGGACGCATCCTGGAAATTCATTATGAAGACTTGGTGAATGACCTGGAAGCAACTTCACGTCAGATGCTGGAGTTCTGCGCACTGCCTTGGGACGACACCTGCCTGAGTTTCGAGAACAATCCTGCACCTGTCGCCACGTTCAGTTCGCTTCAGGTAAGACGTCCAATCTATCGATCTTCGCTGACGCGCTGGAAAAGCTACGAAACGCAGGCAGAAGCTTTAAAAAAACTGCTGGTTGAGGCTGGTGTCGATTTCTCCGTTTGATCGCGTTGCAAGGGGAAACTCGCAAGATGCAAGATGGTTTTCCAGGTGCGCGAGCCGCTTTACTCAACATCCATTGATCGCTGTAAACATTACCAACCCAAGATGGCCGATTTGCTCGATTTACTTAAGCAGTCGGATATTGCATTTTTCCACTGAATTCGGTTTCAAAGACGCTTCGAAACATGGACACTGTGCATCTGGCGGCGCTGAAACAGCCTCTCCGGAACAAGTCCAGATTTGAGCAGCCATGACCAATCCCGACGCGCTGTACTCGCAGCTAACCAGGCTATTCAATCAGCGCGAATGGGGCGCCGCACTGGATATGGCGGCGGAGCTACTGCCTCTGACTCCTCGTCATCCCGGGGGTTATTACATCGCGGGGATCTCGAACCTTGAGCTACAGCGAATACCCCAGGCCATAGAATGCCTGCGCCGCGCATCGGCCTTGGAGCCTATGCGCGCCGAATACGCCGTTCAGTTTGCCAAGGCACTGACCGTCGCGAATCGGAACCGCGAGGCAAAGGTCGCTGCCGACCATGCATCGTCGCTGGATTCTATGGATCATCTGTCACTCGATACGCTTGGTGTCATTTATTCGCAGATCGGCAGCTACGAATCTGCGGCATCCACTTTCCGCAAGGTCGTTGCGCTTGCACCGAACCACGCTCCTTATCGATACAACCTCGCCACAGCCTTGGTCGCGGCCGGTGACATCGATGACGCCGAAGTAGAACTCGATGCTTGTCTTTCCCTGAATCCGAATTACTGTCGCGCGCATCTGACGCTTGCACAGCTAAGGCGCCAGACACCAGATGCAAATCACGTGGAGCGCTTGGTCTCGCTTCTGTCAGGCATTGGCCAGACCAACAGCGATACTTCCGCGCTTACCTGTCTGCACCTGGCGCTCTCGAAAGAGTACGAGGACCTGGCCTGCTATCCGGAGGCGCTGGACCACCTTGTGAGAGGAAAAACAGCTGCCGGTGCGGGGCGCGACTATTCCATTCATCGCGACGAAGCCATCTTTGCTGCAATTACCGATTCTGTCCAAGTGCCCGTCGTTGCCTCTGGCGGCCACGCGACCAGCGAGCCGATATTCATCATCGGCATGCCACGCAGCGGCACCACGCTGGTAGAGCGGATCATTTCCAGCCACCCATATGTGCAATCGGCGGGTGAGCTTCTCAACTTTGCCATGTCCTTCCGACATTTTTCAAATAGCCATTCTGCGACCCTTATCGATGCCGAGGTGATCCAGGCCGCCGCCGATATCGACTGGGCGAAACTGGGCGAGATGTATCTATCGAGCACGCGTCCAAGCACTGGGCAGAAACCGCAATTTATCGACAAGCTTCCGCATAATTTTCTATACGCCGGATTTATCGCCCAAGCGCTGCCCGACGCAAAGATCGTTTGCCTACGACGCAACCCGATGGATACCTGCCTCAGTAATTTCCGCCAGCTCTTTACGCCCAAATCGCCCTTCTTCGATTATTCATTCGATCTATTGGACGTGGGCAGATACTACGTTCTCTTTGATCGATTGATGGCGCATTGGCAGCGCGTTTTACCCGGACGCATCATGGAAGTGCAATACGAAGAACTGGTTGACTCGCAGGAACTTCATTCAAGGCGGCTTATCGAGTTCTGCGGTTTACCGTGGGACGAGCGCTGTCTCCGGTTCGAGAAAAATCCGTCACCGGTCGCCACCGCCAGCGCAGTGCAGGTGCGTGCACCTATTTACCGAAGCGCTTTGAATCGCTGGAAAAAATATGGCGCGCAACTGGATGCTTTGCAGGAGCTGCTGGAGAACGCCGGCGTTGCTACTGAAACGTCGTAACGACAGCATATTAGAGTTCTATTGCTAGAATTTTGGCTTGGATCGGATAAATGGACATTCCGCTAATGTTAATAAAAAAGATCCCCGTAAAAACGGGGCTCTTTTTTACTTTCAGGCCTTCACCAAATCAGATTAATTGGAACCGAATTTGTAATTTGCCTCCAGGAACATAGCTCGGCCATAAACGTTGTAATCAAGCGTATTGTAGGGCTGCGCGGTTAGACCGGGGTAGCTGTGATCTACTGGCGGCATTTTGTTGAATACGTTGTTCACGAGCAGCGACAGATCCAGATTCTTCACTGGGGTGTAAGTAACGCTGGCATTCCAGAGAATCCAGGCGCCCAACTTGCCGGCGCCCTTTGCCGTATAATTATCATTCAACTGAGCCAGATAATTCGGCGTACGCCCGTAGCGATTGACGTATACCGTGCTGCTCCAGTCGCCTTTCGACCAAGTAAGCGAAGCATTGACTTTGGTTTTGAAATCGGTGCTGAAGTTGGGGTGACGAAGCTCGTCCAATTTGGGATCGGTGATGAAATCCTGATAATCATGCTTCAACTCATTCGAATAGGACATGTTGTAACTCAGGCGCCCGAAGTTCCCGAAGTCATATGCGTAGTTGAAGGCCGCCGTGATTGCATTGACCTGCTCGTTGGCCACATTCAGTTTTGGCGTCGAGATGTTAGTGATCTGACCCAGAAGCTGTGTAGGCACGCCATTAACGTCGACCGTTTTACCGGGACCGCGGGTTATGGCTGAAAATGCCTGCGCGCATGTACCGGAAGCCGGGTCAAGCGTTCCGATATCGCACAAGTACTCGGTATTGGAAAGCTGGCTAGCACTCAACTGTGCGACTTCATTATTAATGTCGAAGTGCAAATAGTCCACGCTGAGCGACATGCGCTCAATTGGAGCCCAGACAAAACCATAACTCCAGACTTTCGCCGTGATGGGCTTCAACGCCGGATTGCCATAAGTCAGGCCGTTGAACTGCTCGTTGTCATATGGCGTGGTGCAGCTTGTTATGTTGGCGGGATTGAATCCCAGGCGACCGCAGTTGAGATAGTCGGGGACAGTGCTGAAATAACCGCTCTTGCCTTGGAACTCATCCGACAGCGTTGGCGCCTTGAAAGCTGTTCCGTACCGACCACGCAAAAGCAAAGTGTCAAAGGGACGATATTCGAGGCCAATATTGTAGGTTTTGTGGCTAAAGTCCTGGGGATTAACGTTGTACTTGTCGTAACGACCAGACACGTCCAGAGTCAACTGGCTGAACAGCGGCGCCCGGAACTCAGTAGTTGCCGCCACGCGTGAGCGATGACCAGCACCCGGTACTGCGCTGTTGCCCCAAACATACGGATCTTGGTTGCCATTGTCGTAAACATCGGAAATGGTTTCCAGCAAACGCGGATCGGGGGACGAATTCCAACCTTCGTTTCCACCCTCCACCACCACAGCGACACCGGCATCGCCACCCGGTAAAGTAAACAGCGAGGCGTTAGTCAACTGCCCGCGGACAAGGTTGTCCCATGTCTTGGCACGGTTGTCCGTGTAGCCAGTGAAACTTGCGTAATCCGCCTGCGATACCGGTTTATACAGATTTTCGTATGTTGGCTCAAATATTGGGTAGCCGTAGTAGGTGCCCATCTGCGCGCCCAGTACGTGATTTTTATAGTATGTCTCTAACGGCCCGGTGAATCGTTGAAAATCACGATTGATCAGATGGTCGTCCGAATGAGTAAAGCCCAAATCGTAGTCCCAGTTGGATTGTCCGAAAGTGCCCTTGCCACCCAGGGTAAGCATGTAGGAATTCTCCGTCTGAGAATTCATGGTATTCGCATAGCCACCAACTTCTTCCGGCGAAAAAATATGCTGGACCGAAATCAAGTCCTTGCTTCTATCATCATAGAAATAGCCACCGGGCGCAGCGTAGAGGTTGCTCCAGAAAGAGGTGCCTGTGCCAGTGGTGGACTTTTCTTCTGAGTAGTTGTAGAGCAGGTCGCCATACAACTGCAGGTTATCACTCACGTCGAAAGTATTGTGCGTATAGAGATTCGCCGTTTTCGTACCGTTTTTGATCGTTCCGTTCGGGGGGCTAAACGTGCCGCAATAATCGCCCTTTCCGGCTCGATGTTGTTTTGCTAGCGTGCCGTCGAAAAGCCCCGCTGAGGTGCCGCAATTTGACGGATCCAAGAACAGGTAACCTGCGGGATCAGCGCCGCCTGCGTTAACAACAACGCTGTCACGCTGGGCTACTGCCGGGCTTGTACCCTGAGTGAAATAATGACTGGTTACCGAACGGTCTTGAGTCCACAGTGGCTGGGTACTCTCAAATTGGATGCCTATCAGGGAGTTGAATTTTCCAGCGCTGAAGCTGTCAGCAAAACTGACACGACGATCCGCAGCACCTCCGTCCTTGCTCCATCCGTAGCGCAAATCCAGCGTTGGTGCATCGACATGCTTCTTAAGAACGATATTGATGACGCCCGCTATGGCATCCGACCCATAAAGCGAAGATTGACCACCCGGCAATATATCGATGTGATCGACCAGATCGGCAGGGATGCCGCTAATGCTGTTGAATGTATCGCTGCCGTTGTACAAGCCCGGAAAATTGCCCATTGGGCGGCCATCAATCAGGTACTTGGTAAATCCGACGGGCAGACCGAACAAGCTCAGTGTTTCGGCACCGTTGGTGAACGAGTTGGTGTTTTGCTGTCCCTGCACGCTGCCTACCGCGAAAGAGGTTGCCTGCAGCGCCTCGGCCACCGTAGTGAAACCCTTGGCTTTGATGTCCTGCGCAGTAATCGTCGTGATGGGCTGAGCCGTTTCGATCTGACTCTGCGGGATTAGCGAGCCCGTAACGGTGACCTCGTCAAGCTTTTTGGCCTTTTTCGAGCTTGGTGCGCTATCCGTACTTTGCTGCGATGTACCCGTTTGATCGGTCTCGGGCGTCGACTGCGCGTGCGTGGAGCTGTAAACAAGTGTAAGCGCGGTCACAATGGCGACAGCCATTTTTGACTTGATCATCTTTAAACTCCCCTCAGAGTCATTAACTTGTTAAAAAATATCAACTTACCTTCATAGAGCTCGGCGTCTGCACAGATCTGCAGCCGCGTTAACTGCCATTTCTTACTTATCTAAGTTCATGACGTGTTAAGTAATATCATGGAGGCGGAAAAAAATCGCAACAATTATTTACGCAATTCGTAAGACCATCTTAACGATATCGCGTCGCGGCACTTGGATGGCTGAGGAGGTTTTCTTACGCCTACGCGCGAAGAAATCGAAGTTCGGCGAGGTAACCGATCGTTAGGATCTTCAAGGGGTGAAGGCCAGGAGGCAAAGGTCGGCGAGACGTGTTGCAAGCGCGGCACCTGAGGGACGTCAACGCCGAACTGAGCAAGCGCATGCCTGCTACCTGGCGTTGGCACCACGGTTGGAAAGGTGTTCTATAGAGAAAAGACTTAGCTAAATGACTACGATAGCGAAGTGATTTTTTGATACCGATTTGTTTCGGACACCTTTAGAAATTCAGGAGGTGGGCTGCCAAACCATGTAGTCCATGGCTACCAGTGTTCGCGGCAACGCCAAGAGACATCAAAGTGGCGAACTGGCGGCATTGCAAAACTCACAAGTCACTGGCAGCAGGGTCAAGACGATTTAGAAGAAGCTTGGCCACGAAGAGAAACGGGCCCATGTAGGGCCCGTTATAGAGACACTTGATCTTCGCCTTGACTCAGTTCTGCGCACCACCAAATTTCCAGTCGACCTGTGCCATGACTTCACGTCCGTACACGTTGTAGTTCTGCGTGTTGTAGTACGGAAAGCTGGAATACGTCGGATCGTTCGGCGGCATCTTATTGAACACGTTATTGACCAATAGCGACAGGTCCAATCCCTTGATCGGCGTGTAGGTCAGGCTCCAGTTCCATGTAATCCAGGGTGCAACTCGACCAGCCCCCGGGTAGCCGGCACCGTCCACCAACGCGGTGTAATTCGGCGTGGGGCTATAGCGATGGCCGTACAGCGTGCTGGACCAGCTGTCATTCAGCGACCAGCTAAGAGCGCCGCTGAAGATGGTCTTGAACTCTGAACTGTAGAGTGGGTTAGTTAGCTGGTTAATCGGCAGGCTGCCAGGATATATCTGGTAAGAGTGCTTCAGCATGTCGTTGTAATCGAACTGCAAACCGAACTGCCCAAACGACGTGGGGTCGAATTTGTACTTGGCCTCGGCTGTAAGCGAGTCGGTTACCTCGTTGGAAACGTTAACGTAGTACTGAGCGATGTTGGTGACCTGCCCCGTGAGCGGATCACGCGTGACCTGCGCCAATGCGGCCATACAAATAGGAGAACCGGCCGGAAGCTGGTTCAGTAGGCACTGTGCGTCCTGTCTCATCAGCAGATCCGCGGATTGTGGCGCCACCTCGTTAACGATGGCGATATGCAGATAGTCGACACTCAAGCTCGCACGGTCGACCGGAGCCCACACGAAACCTCCGGTCCAGCTTGTAGCGGTCGTGGGCTTCAGCTGCTTGTTGGCATAGAGCGTCCCTTGCACCTGCTCTGAATAATTTGCCTGACAGCCTTGGTTACCGCCCTGCGTTGCGCACAAGTAATAGTCAGTCACGTCCTGATAGTTACCGCTGGGCCCGAGGAATAGCGCAGCCATGTCGGGCGCTAGGAATGAGGTGGCGTAGTTCCCGCGCAGCAACAAGGTCTCGAATGGCCGATACTCCAGACCCGCTTTATAGGTGAACTTGCCGTTGGTGCCGCCACTGACCTTGTAGTGGTCATAGCGCGCGGACAGATCCAAGGTCAGCTCCTTGAACAGCGGCAGGTTCAACTCGGACGCCGTACCGTAGTGACTGCGCGTACCGCCGCCGCCAGTTCCTGTGAGACCCCAGATGTCGCCATTGGAAATCAGCGGATTGAGCGGCTCGTACCAGGCCTGACTGCCCCCCTCGACCAGGAACGCAAAACCGGCATTACCGCCCGGCAGGGCGAACAGCGCATCGTTGCTGATCGTGGCCCGGGTATTGTTGACCCAGGTATTGCTGGACCCATTGATATTTTCTGAAAAGCTGGCGTATTGCGCGGGCGTCAGCGGGGTGAAGAACGCTTTGTAATTTGGGTTGTAGGTGTTCAGCCCGGTATTGGGATCGACTCCCAGCGAAGGTCCAAAAATACTGTTGAAATAGCCATCTACAGCCGAAGCCAGACGTTCTGGCGTACTGGTGGTGGTGTGGTCGCCGGAACGCAGAAAGTACACGTCCCAATCCCAGTTCGACTCGCCGAACTGCCCCTTGGCTCCCAGATCGGCCTGATACATCAAATCGTCCTGCCGACCCAGCTGGTTGTAGTAGTTGTTACCGACTTCCTCGGGTGCGAAAACGCGTTCGGGATAAAGGATATCTGTGGTGTTTGCATCTTCTATGTAGCCGCCATACTGTGAATCAATCGGCCCCCAGAAGTTGAAATCGGAGCCCGGTGCAAATTTCTGGCCCTGCCAGTCGACCAGAATGTCGCTGTACAACCGAACCTTGTCATTAATGTCGTACTTTAGTTTCAGCAAACCATCGTAGCTGCGGCTCTGGTTTTGCAGCGTGGTGTAACCCAGCACGTCCTTGGAGCCACAAAAAGTCCCCGTGCGGGTGGCCACGCTAGACGCGGTTTGATAGGTGCTGCCATTGAACAATCCGCTCATGGCGCCGCAGCCATTCGGCGGGCTCACGTAGCCCAGTTCATTGCCCGTGTAGGTACCGTTCTCGATCGAACCGTAGTCGGCAATGAGGCCAACTGCCGAGGGATTTTTACTCGTTGCCGTGAACGAGCGCTGGTAGGCCCAGAGCGTCGACTGGTTGTTGAACTCCAGCGCACCGAGCACATTGAGGTTGCCAAAGTCGTGGCCAAATGCAAAGGCGATACGCTGCTCCGCGGCGCCGCCTCCATCGTAGTTACCGGTACGAACCGTCACTTCGGCACCATCCATATGTTCCTTGGTGACGATATTGATGACGCCAGCGATGGCAGCAGAGCCGTAGATCGACGAACCACCGCCAGGAATGATGTCGATGTGATCGATGATCGAAATGGGGATATTGGAAATATTGGTGAAGTTGCTGCTGCCGTTGTACAGCTGTCCAAACTGGCTGATAGGCTTGCCATCGATCAGGGTCAGCGTGTATTCGGGGTTCAAGCCATACAGGCTGACCGTCTGAGCGCCTTGAGTGAAGCCGCCGCTTTGTTGCGGACCTTGTACCGAACCTGTCGCTTGCACCGCGCTCTGCAGAACCTGCTGGACGCTGTTGAATCCGTGCGACTGGATATCTGCGGCGGTAATCGTGTAGGTCGGCGTCGCGGTCTGAATTTGTGCATTGTTGATCAGCGTTCCGCTGACCACCACCTCATCGAGGCGTTTGGCCTTCTTCTGTTCTGGCGTAGGTTGGGCCGATTGCCCCGTGTCCTGAGTCTGATCCTGCGTGGATTGACCGGAAGCCGGCTGGTTCGCATCCGATGGCACTGTGTTCGACTGACTCGCAGGAACCGTGGCCGAAGAGGTGGAATTCGCCTGCGCTACTGACACGAAACTTACGGCCAATCCGGCCATCACCGCAACAACTAGCTTGCGTTTAAGCATTCTCATTCCCCTAGAAAACCGAGCGTTGTCGAAATACGACCATCCTATTGCCGTGGTGGTCCAAAGCTTCCCAAGAGTCGCGTCGTGCGACTAGAAGGTAGTCTTTGTCTTTTCCCTGGCATAACTGTTTATCAGCGTTTTTTGTTTTTAACAAATCTGGAATGCTGCGACATAATGACTCATTTTATAGTCGTAATATTTAGACGTATAGACGGCCAAATCGTAATTTCATGATTTTCCTAAGTGCAAGTTATTTCTTGCTGTCTTCGTAGCCACAGAATCACAAAATATTGCTTTTTTGAGTGGAATTACGATATTCCGAGCAAGACTTCAATTGCTTGCGCTTTGCTGTAGAACGTTGGCTGAGTGCAAATTTCGCCCTCCGCTAGACCAACGGCACTTCGATGGCAAAAGCATCGCTACCAACGCTTCTGTGTGTGATGGCCACAGAGAGAGTTTGATCGCTGAGGGTGAGAGATCCTGATCGTTGAGCTTCTAAAAACGCGTCAGAAAATCAATGGGTGCCGAATTAAATCAACTTAAAAAACCAATCGCTGCGGCCACTTAGATCCATCGATTTAGATCAACCGCCGCGCCTCAAGCTCGCATTTCAAATACGCGTAATAAATCGGTGCGGCGATGACGCCGGCCAGGCCGAAGGCGGCCTCCATCACGAGCATGGCGATCAGCAGTTCCCAGGCGCGCGCGTGGATCTGTGTGCCGACGATGCGGGCGTTGAGGAAGTACTCCAGCTTGTGGATGACGATCAGAAAAACCAGCGCCGCGATACCGACACCTAGCGAAACGGAAAGAGCAGCGATGGTGACGGCCGTGTTGGATAAGAGATTGCCGATGACCGGCAGCAGGCCGACCACGAAGGTCAGCACCACCAGCGTCTTGGCCAGCGGCACGTGGATGCCGAGAATAGGTAGAACGCCGAGCAAAAATATCGCAGTGCAAATCGTGTTGATCAGCGAAATCTTGACCTGCGCGAAGACGATGTTGTGAAACGCCTCGGCCAGCCGCTGGCAGCGCAGGCTCAGGGCTGCGGCCAGCGGCCCGACCTGGTGCGCGGGCCGGGTTCGGCTCAGCGCTACGATCGCCCCGAGCACCAGGCCGATGAGAATATGCGCGAAGGCTCGCGCCGCGCCCTTACCGGCAATCTGCAGCGTCTCGGCGTGCTTGCGCGCCAAGTCGACGGCACCGACGCGCAGGTCGTCCACGCTGTCGGGCAGATGACTGGTTATAACCGTGGGCAGCTGCTGGCGCGCTTTTTCCACCAGCGGCATCAGCTGCTGCTGCCACAGCAATTCGGGATTGCCGATCTCGGTGCGAAACAGGCTGATGGCGCCCAGAATCAGCAGGATCAGTAGCCCCACCACGATCACGCCCAGCGCGGCAACCACGATGACCCGCGCGCGCGCCTGAGATCCGCCGGCCGAACAGCGGCGACATCGAGTTGACCAGTTCGTAGACGAGCAGCCCGGCCAACAAGGCCGACAGCATATGCAGTCCGAGAATCACGCCCAGCGCGACAGCGGCGAGAACGTAGCTGGTGGTGACGATCGCGGGCGACGGCTCGCGCAGATCGGACGACAGAGAGTTCATGTCATGGCACCGGAAGATAATGCGGAGCCTGCAGTCTGTCAGTACGCGGACGACCCTGCCAGCCTGGATCGTCGGCTGTCGTAAACTGGCACGCTCGCCGACGACTTGTTCAAGGATTCTCATGGCCCTGCGCCTCTCTAACGTTGCACTGGCCATGGCCCTGCTGACCGGCTGCGCTGGCGCGCCGAAGCAAGCGGAGCATTCTTCCCTCGCGACCCCAGCACCGGCGGTATCGGCCGCGACAGTTCCCGCGGATGACAATCTCAACGCCGTCGCGTGGAGCCAGACCGCGATCGAGCACGACCTTATCTATCTGCAAACCTATCGCGATGCCGAAGCGCGCCTGCTGCCGGCGATGCACGACGCCGGATGGGATGCGTTGAGCAAGACCGATCGGGTCGGCGCGTTCAAACAGCTGCGGCCGGCGGTGATCCTGGATATCGATGAAACCGTGCTGGACAATTCGCCGTATCAGGCCAGGGTGATCAAGAGCGGCGGCGAGTTCAACGAAGCGGATTGGGCCGCGTGGTGTCGGGAGGCCAAGGCGCGGGCGCTGCCCGGTGCGGTCGAGTTCACCCGGTTCGCGGCCAGCCACGGCGTGGCGGTGATCTACATCTCCAATCGGGCGAAGGATCTGGATGAGGTCACCCTGCGCAATCTGCGCCAGGCAGGTTTCCCGGTCAGCGGACCGGATGCGTTTCTGGGACTCGGCACGGTGGTCGATGGATGCGAGCAGGCCGGCAGCGAAAAAGGCTGCCGTCGGCAGTTGGTCAGCCGCCGCTATCGCGTACTGATGCAGTTCGGCGATCAGCTGGGCGATTTTCTGGATGTCTCTACCAATACGGTCGCCGCGCGTCGCCAGACGGTAGCTCCTTATCTGCCGTGGATCGGCACGCGCTGGTTCGTGCTGCCCAACCCTACTTACGGTTCCTGGGAGCCGGCGCTGTTCAATAACGACTACGGCAGCCCGCGCGATCAGCGGCGGCAGCAAAAGCTGGATGCACTGCGCTATCAGTAAGCTCTATTTAAAAGTCAATTTATTCAATAACTTATTTAACTAAAGAAAAGCGTTGCCTTAAGTTCAATCGGCGGCTAATATCTCTCCGCCGACACCTGCTGACCAACGCGCTTTGCAGGCAAGGCCATTTCCTTCCGGCTCTGCCGGATTTCCCTGCGAGACTTCGGTCCGCGGGGTTTTCTTTTTGTGATGCCGCAAAATCCTTCGTGCCGCCCTTGCTCAGCACCATGCCGGCCTCTACCCTGACCGATCCGGCGCCGCCCTTCGGCCCAGCTCCCTGCGAGAAACGTCACCATGCGAGTACCGACCCTTCGCTACGCCTTGCTGCCGCTGTTTGCGGCGCTGGCTCTGACGGCCTGCCACAGCAAGGACGATCCGTCGCAGCCTGGCGGCAGCACTCCGGAATCGGCGGTGCAAAGTTCGGTCGAGCTGATCAAGAGCGGCGATTTCAACGGCCTGTGGAAGCACGCGCTACCGCCGGCCGACTACGCAACCTTGCGCACCGACTGGGCCACCCAGCAGAAGATGCAGCCGCCGGTTACCGATCAGGACCGCGCCCGCTTCAACGACACCATGCAGCAGCTCACCGGGCCGGACGCCGAAAACAAGCTGTATGCCGAGCTGCAGCCGAAGCTGGCGATGATGGAATCGAAATATAAGGATCAGATTCCGGTACTGATCAGCGTCGGCGAGGCGATGATGAAAAACGCCGTAGCGCAGAGTAAAAGCGTCACCGCCGAGCAGAAGACCCAGGTCAACGCCGCACTTGATGTGCTCGGGCCGTGGGCGCAGCAGGCGCCGTGGTTCGACGCGGCGAAGGCGAAGCAGACGGTGAGCATTGCGGTGGACACCGCGCGCAAGCTGGATCTAAAAAGCGCCGATCAACTGCGCGCGATGGATTTCGATACCACGATGACCAAGTACGCGATCGGCTACGCCGGCTTGAAACAGCTGCTGGTGAACTATGGCCTGTCGGTGGACGACACACTGGATTCGATCAAGGTAACCGAGCTTGAAAACAGCAACGGCCACGCGCGGGTCAAGATCGACTACACCCTGCTGGGCAAGCCGCTGTCGAGCGAATCCAAGCTGGTGCAGGTGGACAACCGCTGGTACAGCGAGGACATGGTCGACAACGTCCGGCAAGCTCACCAGCGTTTGAGCCAACCCGCGAGCGCCGCATCGGCTCCGGCGGTAGCGGCTACCAGTGCACCATTCAGCCCGGTGGCCAGCGGCACAAGCGCCCTTGCGCCCGCCTCTGCAGGTGCCGGCAGCGCGCCAACAAAAGACTAATCAGCGCAGCCGTTAGAATAGTCGGATGCAAACTATGTCCAGCGCGGATCATCCCGCTCGCCAACGCGCCCCGTGGTGGTTCCACCTGGCCGGTCAGCTGCTGCAGCCGTGGGTGCGCATCCGGCGTGACCCGGCCGAGCCTGCCGCTCTGCTGCAGGCTGGCGCGCCGGTCTGCTACGTGATCGAACGCGACAGCCTGTCCGACGCACTGATTCTTCAGCGCGCCTGCCTGGAGGCCGGCCTGCCCAACCCGATGCAGTCGCTCGCCGGCACCCGGCGCAAGCGTTCGGTGTTCGCGCTCACGCGCCGCGAGGGCTGGATCTTCGGGCGTCATCAAAAGGGCAGCCCCAACGAACCGCTGGCGCAGCTGGTGCGCTCGCTGGAGGGCGTGCCCGACCGCGATATCCAGATTGTTCCGGTGTCGATCTACGTCGGCCGCGCACCGACGCGCGACTCCGGCTGGTTCCGCGTGCTGTTCTCGGAAAACTGGGTCATGGTCGGGCGCTTTCACCGGCTGCTGGCGTTGCTGCTCAATGGCCGCGACACGGTGGTGACCTTTTCGGCGCCGATCTCGCTGCGCAGCGTCATGGACGAAGCCGGCCAGATCGCGCCGGAGCGCCTCACCCGCAAGATCGCCCGCGTATTGCGCACGCATTTCCATCGCATCCGCGCCACGGTGATCGGCCCCGATCTGTCGCATCGCCGCACGGTGGTCGACTCAGTGCTCAATGCCGAACCCGTGCGCGCGGCAATTGCCGCCACGGCGGCCAAGGAAAAGATCACGCACGCCAAGGCCTGGCAGAAAGCGCAGAAGATGGTGATGGAAATCGCCGCCGACTACGCGCATCCGGTCGTGCGATCGGCGTCATTCTTGCTGTCCAACTTCTGGAACAAGCTGTACGACGGCATCTCGATGCATCACTTCGACAAGGCGCGCGCCGCAGCGCCCGGCTTCGAGGTGATCTACGTTCCTAGCCACCGCAGCCACGCCGACTATCTACTGATGTCCTACCAGCTGCACGTTTCGGGCGTGGTAGTGCCGCACATCGCCGCCGGCGTGAATCTGGACCTGCCGATCGTCGGACTGATCCTGCGCCGCGGCGGCGCGTTCTTCATGCGGCGCAGCTTTACCGGCAACCCGCTGTACTCGGTAGTGTTCAAGGAATACATGGCGCAGCTGATCGACCGCGGCGTGCCGATCGAATACTTCATCGAAGGCGGCCGTTCGCGCACCGGCCGTCTGCTCACACCGCACGCCGGCCTGCTCTCGATGACCGTGCGTGCGTTCTTGCGCGCGCCGCGCCGGCCTGTGCTGTTTCAGCCGGTCTACATCGGCTACGAAAAGCTGATGGAAGGCAAGTCGTACGCCGGCGAACTCAGCGGCAAGAAAAAGGAAAAAGAGTCGCTGATCGGCTTGATCCGCGGACTCAAGGTATTGCGTCAGCGCTATGGCCACGTGGCCTTGAACTTCGGCGAGCCGATCGAACTGAACCCGATGCTCGACGCCGCCAGCGCCGACTGGCGCGAGACCACGCTGGACCCGGATGCCAAGCCGGACTGGCTGCGCAAAGTGGTCGACGCACTGGCCGAAAAAATCCAGATCAACGTCAATCGCGCGGCCGACATCAATCCGATCAACCTGCTGGCGCTCGCTCTGCTGGCCACGCCCAAGCACGCGATGGCCGAAAGCGACCTGCTGGAGCAGCTGGCGCTGAGCAAGTCGCTGATGGAAGAGCTGCCGTACTCCGATCGCATCACGATGACGCCGATGAACCCGGCTGGCATGATCGCCTACGGCGAGCAGATGGGCTGGATCGCCCGCGTGAAGCATCCGCTGGGCGACGTGCTGACGGTCAGCGCCGAGCAGGCGCCGATGCTCAGCTACTTCCGCAACAACGTGCTGCACCTCAACGCGGCGGCCGCCTGGGTCGCCTGCTGCTTCCTCAACAACCGCCGCATGTCGCGCGCGTCGGTGCTGCGACTGGGCCGCATCATTTATCCGTTCATCCAGGGCGAGCTGTTCTTGCCTTGGGATGACGATGGCTTTGGCGCGCAGTTGCAGAACACCATCGATTTCTTCGTGCGCCGTGGCCTGCTCGAATCCAGCGGCGACGGTCGCGTGCTCGAGCGCAGCGCCGGTCAGGACGACGGCGCGTTCCAGCTGAAGGTGATCGCACGCAGCCTGATCCAGGCCTTCGAGCGTTACTACATCACCATCGCGGCGCTGACCAAGAATGGCCCGCACACGCTGACCAGCGCCGAGCTGGAAAGCGCGTGCACGTTGACCGCACAGCGGCTGAGCCTGCTGCAGGAACTGTCCTCACCGGAGTTCTTCGACAAGGCGCTGTTCCGCGGCTTCATCCAGAAGCTGCGCGAACGCCGCGTGGTGTGGACCGACGACGCCGGCAAGCTCGATTACGATGTCGCGCTCGAAGGCATGGTGCGCGACGCGCGCGTGATCCTGTCGCGCGAAGTGCGCCACTCGATTCTCAAGATCACCCCCGGCAGCAACGAGAAAGACGCGGCCAGCGGCAGCAAACTCGACGACGAGGAAGAAGCCACCGCGCCGGTCTCGCCCGCGCTGCTCGCCGACCCCGTCGATGCCGGAGCCCGGCCGACCGCCGAACCCGTACTCACCGACGCTTCCAGCGCCGACCTGCACGATCGCCACGTAGCCACCGAACATCACAAGCACGAACATCACCACGACCAAACTTCTTCGTAGGTTGGGTTGAGACAAAGGCGAAACCCAACATGCAGCCACGACGGCTTTCACGAGCCGCCACCCGACGCGACCTTCAACACAGGCCCCGTCACGCCCCATTCCTGTAGCATTGCCGGCATGAACGAGCAGCCCAAACCCAGCACCGATTCCACCACTCATTTCGGCTTCCGCGACGTACCCGTCGGCGAAAAGCAGAAACTGGTCGGCGAGGTATTCACCTCGGTCGCGCGCAGTTACGATCTGATGAACGACCTGATGTCGTTCGGCATCCATCGGTTGTGGAAACGCCATTTCGTCGCCATCAGCGGCGTGCGCCGCGGTGATCGCGTGCTGGATCTTGCCGGCGGTACCGGCGATATCGCCGCGCTGCTGAAGCCGGTGATCGGCGAGACCGGTGAAGTGGTGGTCGGCGATATCAACGCCGCCATGCTCGGCGTCGGCCGCGACCGTTTGACCGATCGCGGCCTAGTCAGCGGCCTGCGCTGGACCCAGCTCAACGCCGAGGCGCTGCCGTTTCCCGACAATTCGTTCGACGCGGTGACCATGGCCTTCGGCCTGCGCAACGTGACCGACAAGGACAAGGCGCTGGCGGACATCTTGCGCGTGCTCAAGCCCGGCGGTCGGCTGCTGGTATTGGAATTTTCCAAGGTGCAGAGCGAACTGTTCGGCAAGCTCTACGACTTCCACTCGTTCAAGGTGCTGCCCAAGCTCGGCCAGCTGTTTGCCGGCGACGCCCACAGCTACCAGTATCTGGCCGAGTCGATTCGCAAGCACCCCGACCAGCAGACCCTGAAGAGCATGATGGAGCGCGCCGGCTACGGCCGCGTGGAAGTGCGCAACCTCAGCGGCGGTATCGTGGCGATCCACCGGGCTTACAAGCTCTGAGCCGACGCCGATGGCGAACCGAACCACGGCGTTTTCGACGACGGCCGCCCTGCTCGGCTGGTACGCGCTGATCCTGCAGCTGATTCTCACGATTCAACTCGCGATCGATCACGACCGTAGCGTGCCGGCCGCGCTGTGGCAGTGGATCGGTTATTTCACGATTACCACGAATATATTGGTTGCCCTGGCGCTGAGCGCGTCGGCGCTCGGCCCGCGCGGTTCGACAAGCCGATTCTTTGGACGTCCAGACGTCCACTCGATGACTGCGATGAGCATCGTCATCGTAAGCATCATCTACAACCTTCTGCTGCGCCAGCTGTGGCATCCGCAGGGATGGCATCTGCTGGCGGACGTGCTGTTGCACGACGTCATGCCGCTGCTGTTTTTGCTGCACTGGTGGCTGGTCATACCCAAGGCACCGTTGCGCTGGCGCCAGGTCGGCGCCTGGCAGATCTATCCGACCGCCTATTTCGTCTATGCGCTGGCACGCGGCGCGCTGAACGGCTGGTACCCGTATCCGTTTCTCGATGTACCAAAGCTCGGCTATCTGCAGGTGCTGATCAACGCGGTAGCGATACTGCTGGCCTTCGTCGCCGTGGCGCTGGTGCTGGTGGCAGTCGCAAGGCGGCAGGCCCGCCGTATGTCGAAAGCATTCGAGCGCTGATCATCGACTATCGATCGGCGCGATCGCGGGACTGCCTCAACGCGATGGATCGACCGCATCCGGCGCACGCATCACGTCGATGCGCGTCACCTGGCGTATCCATCGCGCCGGCCGCTGGTCGGTCGGAGCAATGACGCGCAAAGGCCCTTCCTTCGCCCCGAGCGCCTTGCCGTCGTGCTGGTCGGCCAGAATCACCGGTTCGTTGCGAAACTGCGGGTCCAGCTCGGCCAGCGCATACACCACGCGATAACCGTCGGCCGCACTTATGCGCACATACAGCGCCATGTTCTTACCGCGCAACGCTTCGCCCAGCGGCAAGCCGGCGGCCGAAAGAATCGCGCTCAGCGGTACCCCCGACCAGCTGCCGCTGACGCCGTGATCGCTACCCTGCACGGTAACGCGCGGCAGCTTGGCCAGCGCCGTTGCATCGAGCGTAAGCGGATGGCCGACCTCGCCGCTCACGATGACACTGATGGAAGCCGTCGTTGCGGCGATATCCGCAGCTGCGATCGATCGTGGCGCAAACCCCAGGCCGAAAAGCACGACTGAAAAGGCGAAGCCGAGCCGAAACAAGCCGTGGGGCAAATCGGTTCTGCGCATGTGTCTGATCCTTGTCTGATCCATCGAGGTCCGCCCAAAGTTCGAGCTTACTGCGGCTCCGTCACAACTACCGCAACGATACGCCGCCGGGTATTGGCCAGCACCACGCCGAGAATAGTGATGAGTCCACCCACCAGCGTCAGCGCGCCGGGCTGCTCGTGCAGCCACAGCATGCCGATCAGCACCGCGATCGGCGGCGAGAAATAGATGAAGCTGGAGACCTGCGACGCCGACGTACGGCGTAGCGCCGCGTTCCACGCCAGGTAGCCGATAAAGGTGGGAGCCACACCAAGCCATACAAGCGCTGCGATGCGCGACCACGGCGCCACGGCCAGCGCCTGCGGCAGCTGCCAGCCGAACGGCAGCGCGCCCAGCGTGCCGGCAAAAAACGTGAACGCGGTGACGCCCAGCATGCTGTTGCGCGCGAACAGCGGCTTCTGCCCGACAAAATAAATCGCCGAGGCGATCACGCTGACCAGCGCCAGCAGGGCCATCGGCTGAAATTTCACCTGATTGCCGCTGGCCAGCACCACCAGCACCACGCCGAGCAGGGCGATACCCAACCCAGTGAGCGTGCGCGCGGGCAGCCGTTCTCGCAGCCACACGGCGGATACCGCAACCGTCGCTGCCGGAATCAGCGACAACATAATCGACGCCGTGCCGCTGGCAATGCGCGTTTCCGCGTAGTTGAGACAGATGTGATACGCCGTCAGCCCGATCACCCCCAACAGCGCCAGCTGCGGCCAGTCGCGCCAAGCCGGCAGGGGCACGCGCCGAATCACCAGCAGCAGCGCAAAGCAGATCGATGCGATGCCCAGCCGTGCCAGCGCCACTTCGCCCGGCGTGAACGAGGGCAGCGCATAGGCGATCGATGCATACGCCGACGACCACGTCAGCAAGGCGGTGCCGATACAGGCGAGCGTACGACCGTCGAGGCGTTCGGTGCCGGTCATCGAAGAAAATTCACAGGAGGGACTCACGCTTGGACAGGCACTCATCGTAATTCGTGAGGCCGCGGCACGCGACGCATTTATCCGGCCCGATCGATGCAACCAGTACTTTTGTCACGGTCGCCGTGGCAACCACCCACGCATACTTCCAAGACGCTTTATCGAGACGGGGCCTTCATGCGTTACCTGATTTCACTGCTACTGGCTGGCGCACTGGCGCTGGCGCCGACCATCCCCAGCCATGCCGACGACGCACCCGCGCCAACCAAGTCCGACGCCAGCAAGAAGCAAGCGGTCGACGAAACCGCGGTACCGAGCACCGAAAGCGCCGTGCGCACGCAGCACAGTGCCAGCATCGGCGGGCACTCGATCAAGTACACGGCCACGGCGGGCACGCTGATCATCCGCGACGACAAGGGCCAGCCGCAGGCCAGCGTGTTCTATGTGGCTTACACGGTTGACGGCAACAAGGCCGACAAGCGGCCGGTGACGTTTCTGTACAACGGCGGCCCCGGCTCGTCGAGCGTCTGGCTGCACATGGGCTCGTTCGCGCCGGTGCGCATCGAAACCGCCAGCCCCGAAGCCACCGCGCCGGCGCCGTATCATCTGGTGCCCAACCGCGACAGCCTGCTAGACAAGACCGACCTGGTTTTCATCGACGCGGTGGGCACCGGCTACTCGCGCCCGCTGGGCAAGGCCACCGGCAAGGACTTCTGGGGCGTCGACCAAGACATCTCCGCGTTCAGCCGCGCCATCCAGCGCTATGTGAGCATCAACAAACGCTGGAACTCGCCGAAGTTTCTCTACGGCGAAAGCTACGGCACCACGCGCTCGGCCGCGCTGGTCGATGCGCTGCAGAATGCCGGCATGAGTTTCAACGGCGTGATCCTGATGTCGTCGATCCTCAACTACGGCATCCGCCTGCCCGGCTATGACGAAATCTACATCGGCTATCTGCCCAGCTATGCGGCGGCGGCCTGGTATCACAACAAGCTGGCCAACAAGCCGGCCGATCTCAAGGCGTTTCTCGAGCAGGTGCGCACGTTCGCGCGCGGCCCGTACGCGGCGGCCCTGGCCCAGGGGCAGAACCTGCCGGACGACCAGCGCGACGCCGTGGCGCGTCAGCTCGCCGCGTACACGGGGCTGTCGGTGCCGTTCATCGAAGAGGCCAACCTGCGCATCGACCTCGGTCGCTTTCGCAAGGAGCTGCTGCGCGACCAGCGCCTGACGCTGGGCCGCTACGACAGCCGCTTCACCGGCATGGACCCGGATGCGGCTGGCGAAACCCCCGATTACGACGCCTCGGACAGCGGCATCAGCGGCGCCTTCGTCAGCGCATTCCACGACTATCTGGACGGCCAGCTGAACTACCACAGCGACCTCGACTATCGCCCCACCTTCGGCGACATCAGCAAGGATTGGGACTGGAAGCACAAGGCGGCCGACCAGCGCCGCCCCCTGCCCACGGCCTACGTGGCCGGCGACCTGGCGCACGCCATGCGCACCAACCCGGGCCTGAAAGTGCTCTCGGTCAACGGCTACTACGATTTCGCTACGCCGTTCTTCATCACCGAATACGATCTGGCGCACATGAATCTCGACCCGACGCTGCGCGGTAACCTGCAGTTTCTGTATTACCCGTCGGGTCACATGATCTATCTCAATACCGATGCCCTGAAGCAGCTGAAGAGCGACCTGACGGGCTTTTACGATCGCGCCGCGCCCGCGCACTGATCGCAACCCATCGACACGGAATGATCGCCATGCATAAAAAGATTCTCGCCCCGCTCGCCCTGGCGCTGCTGCTGACGCTAGGCACTGCCGTGCACGCCGACGACGACAAGCCCGCGGACGCCAAGGCGCAGAGCGACAAGGACAGCAAGAAAGACGCACTGCCCATCCCGCCCGAACGCAGCGTGATGACCAAGCACAGCCTGCGCATCGGCGGCCGCACCATCAATTACAAGGCCACCGCCGGCACGCTGCTGATCAAGGACGACAAGGACAAGCCGACGGTCAGCTTTTTCTATGTGGCTTACACCGTGGACGACGGCAAGCCAAGCAAGCGCCCGGTGACCTTCATGTACAACGGCGGCCCGGGCTCGTCGAGCATGTGGCTGCACATGGGTTCGTTCGGCCCGGTGCGCGTGGCCAACAAGGGCGACCAGCCGATTCCGCCGCCGCCGTATCAGACCGTCGCCAACGACGACAGCCTGCTCGACAAGACCGACCTGGTTTTCATCGATGCACCGGGCACCGGCTATTCGCAGCTGGTCGGTGGCGCCGAGGGCAAGAACTTCTACGGCATCGATCAGGACGCTGATGCGTTCGCGAAATTCATCACTCGCTACGTCAGCACCAACCATCGCTGGAACTCGCCGAAATTCCTGTTCGGTGAAAGTTACGGCACCACGCGCTCGGCCGTGCTGGTAAAAACGCTGCAGGAACAGGGCATGGAGTTCAACGGCGTGGTGCTGATGTCGTCCATCCTCGACTTCAACGTCTGGGCCAGCACCGGCGACGACCATGCCTTTATCGTCAACCTGCCGACCGAGGCGGCGATCGCCTGGTATCACGACAAGGTCCCCAACAAGCCGGCCGACATCGCCAGCTTTCTGGCCAGCGTGCGTCAGTTCGCCAATACCGACTACACGCTGGCGCTGGCCAAGGGCGACGCGATCACGTCGGCCGAGGCTGACCGTGTGGCGAATCAGTTGAGCCAGTACATCGGCCTGTCGCCGGCGTATATCAAGGAGGCCAATCTACGCATCGATCCCAGTCGCTTTCGCAAGGAGCTGTTGCGCGATCAGCGTCGGACGGTGGGCCGTCTGGACGGCCGTTTTGTCGGTATCGATCCCGACGCCGCAGGCGAAAACCCCGAAGGCGACGCCGCGAGCGATGCCGCCACTGGAGCATACCTCGCTGCGTTCAATCAATACGCGAGCGAGCAGCTGAAGTTCAACGAAGAGCATCCGTACCTACCGAACAACTACGGCGTCATCAACCGCGGCTGGGACTGGAAACGTACGGAAGGCCACGGCTTCACCCAGGCGCCGTACGTGGGTGCCGACCTGGCCGGCGCCATGCGTCGCAACCCGCATCTGAAGGTATTTTCGGCCAACGGGTACTACGATCTGGCCACGCCGTTTTACGCGACGCAGTTCGATCTGGGCCACCTCGGGCTGGAGCCGTCGATCAGCAAGAACATCGAATTCGGTTTCTATCCTTCCGGCCACATGATTTATTTCGACGTCAATGCGCTGAAGCAGGTCAAGGCCGACCTGTCGCGCTTCTACGACGAGGCCGTACCGAAGTCCTGAATCCGCTTCATCTCGAACGATCCGATGACTGACAAACCGACCGACAAACCGCCCGTTTCCAACGACGAGGCACCGCCCAACCCGCAACGCCGCCGTCTGCTTGGCGGGCTGGCCATGGCGGGCGCTGGCGTGGCGCTCGCAGGCGCAGGTGCAGCGAAGGCCGGCGACCGTACCGCCACGGCACCGCATCCGCTGCCCGACGATGCGCTGGACGCCCTGCTTCGCGAGCATATCCAAACCGTCGTGGTGCTCTACGCGGAAAACCGCAGCTTCAACAATCTGTTCGCCGATTTCCCGGGACTGGAAAAACCGCTCGGCGCATTGAAGCCGCAGGACTATCTGCAGCGCGATCGCAACGACGAAGTGCTGCAGACGCTGCCGCCGATCTGGCAGGGGCTGGTGCCGCACAAGCAGGTCGTCAACCATCGTGCCTATCAGATCGGCGAAGCCGACATCACCAGCCTGCCCAACGCGCCGTTCGCCCTGCACACGCCCGACGGCGAACCGCTGCCGCACGGGCTGGTGACGCGCGATCTCGTCCATGCGTTTTATCAGAACCAGCTGCAGATCAACGGCGGGAAAAACGATCGCTTCGTCGCCTGGGGCGACAGCGGCGCGATGCCGATGGGCCATTACGGCGACAGCTCGGTCAACCTTCGGCTGTGGCGGCTGGCCGAGCAGTACACCTTGTGCGACAACTTTTTCATGGGTGCGTTTGGCGGCTCGTTCCTCAATCACCAGTATCTGATTGCCGCGCAGCCGCCGTTCTATCCGAACGCGGATCGGAGCGTGGCCAAGGCCCGCATCGCGGTGACCGAAAGCGGCGACGTCACCGATCATCGGCTGAAGCTGGCCGAGGATTCCCCAACCAGCGCGATGGACGGCAAGGCCAAGTTTGTGACGCCCAATATGCTGACGCCGGACTTCTGGGCGGTGAACACGATGGGGCCGCCGTACTCACCGAGTTTCAAGATCGATCCGACGAATCCGGCGCTTGCCGACGCCAGCAATCCCGCCACCTGCCCGCCGCAGACACACAAGCATCTGGGCGACATGCTCACCGCGAAGTCGGTCGACTGGGCCTGGTACGGCGGCGCCTGGCAGGCCGCGCTCGACGGCCACGGCGACGGCCCGCTCGGCGAATACCCGGACCGGCCGAATTTCCAGCCGCATCACCAGCCGTTCAATTATTTTGTCGGCCTGGCACCCGGCAGCGAGGCGCGCCGTCGGCACCTGCGCGACGGCGGGTTGGGCGAAACCGCACCGGGCAATCGCTTCCTGGTCGATGTGGCCGCGGGCAAGTTGCCTGCCGTGACGTTCTACAAGCCGCAGGGCAATCTCAACATGCACGCCGGCTCCTCCGATATCGAAGCCGGCGATCGCCACCTCGCACGTGTGGTCGACGCGCTGCAAAAGAGCCCACAGTGGCCGAACATGCTGGTGGTGATTACGGTGGACGAAAACGGCGGCTGGTGGGACCACGTCGCTCCACCCAAGGGCGATCGCTGGGGACCGGGCACGCGCATTCCCGCGCTCGTGGTGTCGCCGTTCGCCAAACGCGGCTACGTCGACCACACCATTTACGATACCGGCTCGATCGCGCGCTTCATCACCCGCCGTTTCGGACTGGAAAAACTACCTGGCCTGACGGTGCGCGAAAACGCGATGGTGGCGGCCGGCGGACCGGCGCCCGGCGATCTGACCGCCGCCCTGAACTTTGCGACAGCGAAAAAGACCTGACCGAGGCGGAATGTTGATCATGCGCGAGATGTATCCAGAGATCGAGCCCTACCGCACGCAGCATCTGACCGTCGATGCCGTGCATACCCTGCGCGTGGAGGAATGCGGCAACCCCGATGGCCTGCCCGTGGTGTTTCTGCACGGCGGTCCGGGCGCGGGGCTGGCTACGTATCACCGGCGCTTCTTCGATCCGGCGCGCTACCGCATCGTGCTGTTCGACCAGCGCGGCGCGGGGCAATCGACGCCGTTTGCCGATCTCACCGACAACACCACCTGGCACCTCGTCGCCGATATCGAAACCATCCGCGAAAAGCTCGGCATCGAACGCTGGGTAGTGTTCGGCGGCTCGTGGGGTTCCACGCTGGCGCTGGTGTACGCGCAAACGCATCCCGAGCGCGTGCTGGGTCTGGTGCTGCGCGGTATCTTTCTGTGCCGCCCGGCGGAAATCCGCTGGTACTACGAAGAGGGCGGCGCCTCGTGGATCCTGCCGGAGAAATGGCAGCGCTACGCCGCGGCCATTCCCGCCGACGAGCGGGGCAACATGCTGGAAGCCTACTGGCGCCGGCTCACCTCGGACGACGAAACCGTTCGGCTCGCCGCCGCGCAGGCGTGGGGCGCTTGGGAAGGCGGCGGCATCACCCTGGCCGAAAGCCCCGAAACCGAAGCCGGCTTCGCCGCACCCGAAGTCGCCCTCAGCCTTGCGTGCATCGAGGCCCACTACTTCCGCAACGGCAGCTGGTTCGAACCGGACCAGCTACTGCGCAACGTCGACACCATCCGCCACATTCCCGCCACCATCATCCACGGCCGCTACGACATCATCTGCCCCGTCAAAAGTGCCTGCGATCTCGCCGATGCGTGGCCCGAAGCCGAACTGCATATCGTGCTGGCCGGACACGCCGCATCGGAACCGGCGATTGTCGATCAGCTGGTGCGGGCGACGGATCGGCTGGCGGATCGTTATGTCTGAGGAATAGAGAAACGGCATATGAGCTCTCTTACCTTGTTCGACTACCTTCCGTCGCGCAACGCATGGAAGGTACGGCTGTTGCTGCACCATCTCGGTCGAGAGCATCGAACGGTGACCGTGGATATTTTCAAAGGTGAGGGGCGACACCCCGAATATCTGCGCATCAACCCCACCGGCAAGGTGCCCGCAATCCAGCTTGCCGACGGCCGCGCGCTGGCTGAATCGAACGCGATTCTCGTGTATCTCGCTGAGGGCAGCCCCTACATGCCGACCAGCGCGTTTGACCGAGCTAAGGTGCTGCAGTGGTTGAGCTTCGAGCAGGAACAGATCGAGTCGAAAATAGGCGCGCTGCGCTATTGGATGCATGCCGGCGAGTGGTCGAATCAGTCGCCACCCTTGATACAAAACATGCGCCAGACCGCGCAGCGTGCGCTGGAGGTTGTTGACGATCAGCTGAGGAAGAGACGCTTCATCGCTAGCGATGACTACACCATCGCCGACATGGCCCTGTTTGCCTACAGCACCTGCGCCGAAAGCGTCGGCGTTCCGCTGAAGTGCTACCCGCATTTTTCTGCGTGGATCAGGCGCGTTGAAGCGCAACCCGGTTTTATCGCCGCGCCGGCCTAGTTCGTCCGCCTGAATGGACCTTTCGGCACAAGCCCTCGCAAACCCGCAATGCCATACTCTCCGTTTGCATTTCACTTTCTCCGGAGTCTGCATGCGTCTGCGTTCCCTATTTGCCGTTGCGGTTTCTACGTTGCCGCTGGCTGCCATGGCGGCCGAACCTTACTCTTACGCGCAGCCGGATCAGGTTCGCGTCACGCATCTGGATCTCGATCTGACGATCGACTTTGCGCAGCGTGCGTTGAGCGGTCAGGCGACGCTGAAACTGGACTGGAAAAATCCGAAGGCGACGTCGCTGGTGCTGGACACGCGGGATCTGAAAATCGCCTCGATTGCGTCGGTATCGGCCGACGGCAAAACGGCGCCGCTGAACTATGTGCTGGCGCCCCGCGACAAGGCGCTCGGCAGCAAACTCACCATCGCCGCGCCGACGCATCCGACCCTGGTACGCATCGTCTACGCCACCTCGCCCGACGCGTCCGGCCTGCAGTGGCTGACGCCGGCGCAGACCGCGGGCAAAAAGCTGCCCTTCATGTTTTCCCAGTCCGAGTCGATCAACGCGCGCTCGTGGGTGCCGATCCAGGATTCGCCGGCGATCCGGATCACGTACGACGCCCATATCACGTCGCCCAGCGACGTGCGCGTGGTGATGAGTGCGCTCAACGACGCCAAGCACCCGCTCAACGGCGACTATACGTTCGACCAGCCGCATCCGATTCCGTCCTACCTGCTGGCCATCGCTGCCGGCGACATCGCCGCCGAAGTGACCGGCCCGCGCAGCGCCGTGTATGCCGAGCCCTCAATGGTGCACAAGGCGGCGCACGAGTTCGAGGACACCGAGAAGATGATCGCCACGGCCGAGCGACTCTACGGCCCGTATCGCTGGGGCCGCTACGACCTGATCGTGCTGCCGCCGTCGTTCCCGTTCGGCGGCATGGAAAACGCCAACATGACCTTCGCCACACCGACTATCGTGGTGGGCGACAAGAGCCTGGCATCGGTGATCTCGCACGAGCTGGCGCATTCGTGGTCGGGCAATCTGGTAACCAACGCCACCTGGCGCGATGGCTGGCTCAATGAGGGCTTCACCACCTACGTACAGGGGCGCATCACCGAGGCCGTCTACGGCAAGTCGCTGGCCGACGAAGAGGCGCTGCTGTCGGCGCGCGCGCTGGAAAAGAGTATCGGCAGCATGCCTGCCAATGCGCAGAAGCTGACCCCCGACCTGCGCGGCGTCGACGCGGACGACGCGCTGTCCGACGTCGCCTACGACAAGGGATCGTGGTTTCTGCGCACGCTGGAGCAGCGCTTCGGCCGGGCCGACTTCGATGCCTACCTGCGCAGCTACTTCGACCACTTCGCGTTTCAGAGCATCACTACCGAGCAGATGTTGGCCTATATGAAGCCCAATCTGATCGACAAATACCCGGGCAAGATGCGCTGGGCCGAGGTGCAGGACTGGGTCTACGGCAGCGGCATTCCCAAGGACGCGCCGCTGCCCGACTCGCCGCGCTTCTACGCCATCGACACGGAGCGCGCGGCGTTTCTCGCCGACAAGCTCACTGCCGACAAGCTCGACGCGAAAGGCTGGAACACACAGGAGTGGATGTACTTCCTCGACCGCCTGCCCGATGTCACGGCGCTGGTGAAGATCAAGGCGCTCGACGACGCCTGGCACCTCACCGGCACGCCCAACGCGGAAATCGGCATGCGCTGGTATGTGCATGCCATCGTCGCCGGCGACAAGGACGTATGGCCCGCCGCGGCCGAACATATGACCCGCATCGGCCGTCTCTATCTCACGCTGCCGCTGTACAAGGCCTTCGCGAAAACGCCCGAGGGCCTCGCTTATGCCAAGCAGGTTTACGCGAAAGCCAAGGCTGGCTATCACCCGCTGACTCAGCAAGCAGTAGAAGGAATCCTGGCAAAAGCGAGCCCTGCTAAAAAGTAAACGGCGGCGCATATATGCTCGCGTCGGCCTAGAGATATCACCGACACGCTTGTCTTCACTGAAACACTTCAAAGAATTCCGCCATGGCTCTTCCCCCCTCGACTAAGCCGATCGCTACCACCCGCCCACTCTGGAAGCGCCTGCTGCTGCGGCGGCTGAAGTTTCTCGCGTGGATTGCGGGCATTCTGATCGTCGTGCTGGGCGGCAGCTATCTGTTTGCGCCGCAGTGGCTGATGAAGGCGAACTTCATGCGCCAGGCGATGGCGGCGAATCTGGACAAGCATTCGGTACAGGTCGGCGACACGAAGTGGGTGTATTACGAGGGCGGCCAGGGTCAGACCATCGTGCTGCTGCACGGTCTGGGCGACAGCAAGGAGGTATGGCTGGACGTAGCCAAGCTGCTGACGCCGCACTTCCATCTGATCATCCCCGATCTGCCCGGCTGGGGAGAATCGACGCGGGTGGTCGGCGCCAGCTACAACGTCGACGCCCAGGCGGCGCGACTGGATGCCTTTGTGCAGGCGTTACGGCTGCAGCGCGTTATTCTGGTCGGCCATTCGCTGGGTGGGGCGATTGCGGGGGTGTATGCCGCCGAGCACCCGGACCACGTCAGCGAGCTGGCACTGATCGATTCGTTCGGCCTGCAATACAAGGAGAACGCGTTTGCGCGCGACGCCATGGCCGGCAAAGACCCATTCATTTTCGACGATCGCGCCGGCTTCGAGCGCATGACTGCCCTGGCCCTGAACAAACCGCTGGACCTGCCCGGCCGCTTTGTCGACGTGCTGATCAAGCGCAATCAAGCCGATCGGGCGTTCATCGAGCAGAATTTCAAGGAGCTGCGCGAACCCTCGCAATATCTCGCCGTGCAAAATCGGCTCGGCGACCTCACGATGCCGGTGCTGGGCGTGTGGTGCCGGGACGACAAGATTATCGATATCTCGGCGCTGGACAGCCTGCGCGACGGTCTGACCCATTCGGCGGCCATCAGCAGCAGCACGCTCAACGGCTGCAACCATATTCCGATGCTGGAAAAGCCCGAGGCCACGGCGCAGATCCTTACGGGTTTTGCGCTGTCACACTAGTGGCTGCCAGCTCATAGCGGCCGCATTCACGCTTCCAGTCAGGTCGTGCTGGTTATCTTTGCATCAGCGGCAAATCGCCAGCCATTGTGATTTGCGCACAGCAACATGTGACAATGACACTATCGATACGGAGACATGCGTGTGTATTTGCAAGAAGACGGCATGGTGCCATCACCGATAAGACGAACCCTGTGGCGCTCCTTCGTGGATGCGGTCATGCGGATGTCTTCCACGCGGACCAATTACTGGGCCGAGGTGGTTGTGGACGGAACATTGGCCCTGATGCTTTTCTTCGAAGGCTGGCGTCACCTGACCGGCGGCCTGATGGAAGGGCTGGCGGCGATCGTGCTGGGGCTGTTCGCCTTCAGTTTCGTGGAGTACTTCTTCCATCGCTGGATGTTCCACACGCGCATACCGCTGTTCGCCCAGGGCCACCAGCTTCACCACGAAAAGCCGCTGGGCTACGACTCGCTGCCCTTTTTTCTCCCTGGCGCGGTGCTGTTCGTTCTGACGGGCCTGCTGGTGCTGATCCTGCCGGTCGGCTTCGCTTTTCTGATGATGGGCGCGGTCACCCTGGGCTATATCGCCTACGGCCTGAGCCACTTCACCATTCACCACGTTCGCTTCAAGCATCCGCTGATGCGGCGCTGGGCCGGTTCGCACCACGTGCATCACTATCACCCGGACAGCAATTTCGGCGTCACCACGCCGCTGTGGGATGTGCTGCTGGGCACGCGCTACGTACGGCAGACGCGCAAGCCCTGACCGGGCTTCCAGCCGCTTTAACAGAGCGTCCGTTCGTACCGAGCAAGCTCAAAGCACGCCGGGAATCAGCGCCTTGACCCGCTGCATATACTCGCCATAAGCCGGCCCGAAGTACTCGCTGAGCCAGGTTTCCTCCAGCCTGAGCTTGCGCCAGAACGACACGAACATGATCACGAAGCCCAGCACGGCGCGCCACTCGCCGAGCAGCAGTGCCGTACCCACCAGCGCCAGCAGCAGGCCCGTGTAGATCGGATGGCGCACGTAGCGGTAGGGGCCGCGCTCGATCAGCTCGTGGTCCTGCTTGACCTGCACCACCGCGCTCCAGTTGCTGCCCAGGATGGCGCGCGCCCAGCAGGCGAACAGCAGGCCGGCCACGGCCAGCAGCAGACCCAGCGCGGCCACCCACAAAACGTCGGGAATAAATCGTGTGCCCAGCAGGGTGCCTTCGTACAGCGAGGTCGGAAACATCAGCGCCAGGTTCACGATGATCGGCAGCCAGTACTTGAAAAAACGCGACCAGACCGGCTCGCCGCGGGCAGAACTCTTAACCCGTCGCGCGCTCCAAAGCCAGTAAAACAGAAACAGCAGCCACGCCGCAGCGGCCAATGTCGTAATCGATGGTTGCATGATCAGTCCCTGCTGGCATGGCCGACATGCGGCATTCGTTGCGGATGGTGCGCGGAACGGGCATCGAAGGCAACGGTGCCGCGGAAACGCAGCAACGGCCGGCTCAGTCGGCGACGTCGGCCACCAGGCGATCGAGTTCGGCCTTGAGCATGCCGCCGTTGACACGCAGCCAGTCGCGCTGCTCCTGCCAGTCGGGGTAGAGGTTGGCCACCTGCGCCCAGAAGCGCGCCGAGTGGTTGCGCACCTTGAGGTGGCACAGCTCGTGGACCAGCACGTAGCGCAGCGCGGCCGATGGCGCCAGGGCCAGCGCCAGATCGAGGTTGATACGGTCGCGCGTATCCAGGCTGCCCCACAGGCTTTTCATCGGACGGATTTTCAGCGCGGTCGGCGCCAGGCCGAGCAAGGGCACGTAGGTGGCCAGCCAACGTGAGACGTCGCGGCGCATCTGTCCTTCAAGATAGGAGGCCAGCAGTCCACGGGCGATCGGCAGCGCGCGCGTATGCGGGCGCGGAATCACCAGGGTCAGGCCGGTCACGCTGGGCTCGATGCGCGGATACGGGCCCTCGGCCCAGTCCAGCGTCAGCGTTTCGCCGCGCAGGGGGAACTCAGTGGCGTAACCGAGCCGGAGCGGCGGAGTCGGGTCGACGATGAGGTTGAGCTCGGCGAGCTTTTTCTCCAGCCATTCCGCGTGGCTGCGCAGAAAGGCATTGACCTGGGCCGGATGCGTGCCGTACGGATACGACACCCGCGCACCCTTAGGGGTCACGGTGAGGCGCAGCCGCCGCGCGCGCGGGTGGGCGGCCTTCAGCACCATGATGCTGTTACCGCTGACCGTCGCCAGTTCCAGCCAATCGCCTTCGAGATGTTGCGCCATACGGCTGCCCGTTTGAGCCTCGTCGTGCTTTTGTCGCGGAGATGTTTTCGCCAATCGCGCGAGCACACCGGACAGCCAGTATGCCGCTTTAGCCGTCCAAATGGGGCGGATTTCTTGTTGGAGCCTGTCCATCATTTCCTCGTAGCCGGCGCCGGTGGCGGTTTGCGTTCAGGACAAGGAAGAAGGAGGAAGTGTACGTCGGTACACGACCGAGTGATGACGCCGGCCTGGGCGCAAACCGGCCCGGTCCGAAGGGTTGAGTCGTGGCAATCGCCACGGCTCAGCGCGGGTCATGGGGAGATGCTGGACAGGCTCTTAGCCATCAGCGGGGCGCGGCAGCCCAAACCACTCCTCGAGTTTGCCCAGCAAACGCTCCAGTTCCAGCGTCAAAAGGGCGAAGCTGGCGTCCATTTCGGCCTGCGCGTCCTGCTGGCTGTCGCCCAGCTCGTCCATCACCACGTCGAGGAATTTCAGCTTGCGGATGATCAGGTCTTCGCCCAGGACGAAGCTGATGCGATCGTCGAAGGTCAGGCCGAGCAGAAACACCTGCTTGCCGTTGCGCAGGTGCTCCTTCACTTCCTCGGCATCCAGATCCTGCCGGCGGCACTTGGCGATGGCGCCCGTGGCGGTGGCCGGATCGCGCAGCTCGCATTCGTCGCCGAGGGTGAGGCCAGCCGGCAGATTGCCGTTGGCCAGCCAGTCGGTCATCAGCACGCGAGGGCCTTCTTCGGGCGCCAGCGGCACGGCGGGAAAGCTGCCCAGCGCCTCACGGATCTGGGTCAGCGCGTTCTCGGCGGACTTGCGGCTGGACGTATCCAGCACCAGCCAGCCGTTTTTCATGTCGACATAGCTGGACATGCGCGAAGTGCGCACGAAAGCGCGCGGCAGCAGCTCGTTCAGCAGATCCTCCTTGATGCGCTTGCGCTCACGGCCGCCAACCTTGCGGCCTTCTTCCTCGGCGATTTTCTGCACCTTGCGCGAGAGCTCTTCGTTGATCACCTGCGCGGGCAGCAGCTTGTCCTCGCCGCCGACGGTCATCAGCGTGCACTGCTTCACCGAGTGGGTCAGCGGCGCTTCCTCACCGCGCCCAACCGGCGGCACGAAGCCTTTGGTGAACATTTCCATCGGCCCGCAGGGGCGCAGGCGGTGTTCGGCCAGCACCTCGTCAAGGCGCTTCAGATCGGTGGCAACGGCGGGGGAAAAACGGAACAGCGTGAGATTGCGAAAAAACATGGATATCCGAATGATGGTCGCCCGAAGGCGGAAATGGCTGCACCGCCACCCGGGCGATCTCGAAGATCGCCGGCGGGTGGCGAACGGGGACTTCAGCGGCTGACGGTAGCGACCGCTGCGGCCACGGTTTCCAGATTGTCGCGATTGAGCGCCGCCACGCAGATGCGGCCGCTGTCCAGCGCGTAGATGGCGAACTCGTCGCGCAGGCGGTGAACCTGGGCCTTGCTCAGGCCGGAATACGAAAACATGCCGGCCTGGCTCTGGATAAAGGCGAACTGCGTGGCGCCGTGTGCGGCCAGCCGCTCGACCATGCCGGCACGCATCGCGTGGATGCGCTCGCGCATCTCGCCCAGCTCCTGCTCCCACTGCGCCCGCAGCTCGGCGCTGCCGAGCACGCCGGCGACCAGCGCCGCACCGTGGGTCGACGGGCTGGAGTAATTCGCGCGAATGGTCTGCTTGATCTTGGACAGCACGCGCGCCGCCTCGTCGCGGTTGGCCGCCACCATCGACAGCGCGCCCACGCGCTCGCCGTAGAGCGAGAACGATTTGGAATACGAATTGGCCACCACGAACGCCTCGATGCCGGAGGCGGCCAGCAGGCGCACGGCGGTCGCATCTGCATCCAAACCCTGGTCGAAGCCCTGATAGGCCAGGTCGACGAACGGCAGCAGCTTGCGCTCTTTCAGCAGCTCGATGGTCTGCGCCCACTGCGCCGCATCGAGGTCCACGCCGGTCGGGTTGTGGCAGCAGGCGTGCAGCAGCACTACCGTGCCAGGCTCCAGCTTGCCCAGATCTTCCAGCATGCCGGCGAAATCCAGGCCGTGGCTGGCGTCGTCGTAATAGCGGTAATCGAGCAGTTCGAAACCCGCGGTGCGGAAAATCACATGGTGATTGCCCCAGCTCGGGTTGCTGATGGCAACTTTGCCGCTGGCGCCGCCAACCTGCTTGAGCAAATCGGCCGCCACGCGCAGCGCGCCGCTGCCGCCCACAGTCTGCGCGGTGACCACGCGCCCGGCTTCCAGCACCGGCGATCCCGCGCCGAACAGCTGCTGCTGGGTCAGTTTGTCGTACGCGGCCATACCGTCGATCGGCAGATAGCCGCGCGGCTTGGCCGCCGAGGCCAGCGCCTTCTCCACCTCATAGACTGAACGCAGCAGCGGCACACGGCCCTGTTCGTCGACATAGATACCGACGCCGAGATTGATCTTGCCCGGACGAGCGTCGGCCACAAAAGTTTCGGTCAGGCCCAGAATCGGATCGCCGGGGGCCATTTCAACGGATGCAAAAAAAGACACGGTGCGTACTCTACTCAGGGAATGGGATCGATCTGGGGTGGGTCAGCACCCAAGCTTACGAGAATGCCGTCTCACCCGCCGCGTCGACGTTCCACGCGGACGAACCCACAGCATGCATGTCTCCGGCGGAAAAATCGAACAGCGCGCGATCGGCCAGATGCGAAGGCGACACGCGGCCCAGCGCGCGAAAAACGTTCTCGCTGCGGCCGGGCTGCTGCGTTTCCCACTCATCCAGCATCCGCTGCACGGCCTTGCGCTGCAGGTTTTCCTGCGAACCGCAGAGGTTGCAGGGAATGATCGGAAACTGCTGCTGCGCGGCGTAGTCGGCGATGTCGCTCTCGCGGCAGTACGCCAGCGGGCGGATTACCACGTGGCGGCCATCGTCCGAACGCAGTTTGGGCGGCATCGCCTTCAGCTGCGCCTGATAGAACATGTTCAGAAAGAACGTGGCCAGGATATCGTCGCGATGATGGCCCAGCGCGATCTTGCTGATGCCGTTGGCCGCCGCCCAGGTATAAAGCGCGCCGCGGCGCAGGCGCGAGCACAGGCTGCACATGGTCTTTCCGGCCGGAATCACCCGCGTCACCGTGCTGTAGGTGTCCTGTTCGACGATGTGGAACGGCACGCCGCGGGCGCGCAGGTAATCCGGCAGCACGTGCGCGGGGAAATCCGGCTGCTTCTGGTCCAGGTTCACCGCGATCAGCTCGAATCGCACCGGGGCCTTGGCCTGCAGCTGCAGCAGCATCTCCAGCAGGGTGTACGAATCCTTGCCGCCGGACAGGCAGACCATCACCTTGTCGCCGTCTTCGATCATGCCGAAATCGCCGATCGCCTGCCCGACCTGATGACGCAAGCGGCGTGCCAGCTTATCGGCCTCGGCGGCGGGCGAACGGCGGGTATCGGGTTGAGCAGACATGGCGACTCGTGGCGCGGCAGGTTGAACGCAAAGATTAACCTCATTCTAGCCGGCCGCCGTTTGCACCCTCGCTGCAGCAAACGGCGTCAGCGATCGGAGCTAGACTAGGAGGCTTACTCCCCAGCCGTTGCCCGTTGCCATGCAGGTCAAGGATCACGCCGCCATCGTTCACCTGTTGGCCGAATTGCGGGTAGAACATCGCGATCTCGATACGGCGATTCACCAGCTGTCCGCCGGCCTCAGCCGCGACGAGCTGCAGCTGACCCGGATGAAGAAACGCAAGCTGCTGCTGAAAGACAGCATTGCCCGGCTCGAAAGCAAGCTGATTCCCGACCTGGATGCATGACCGGAATAAGGTCGCCGCCGCACTCGCTCGAGCACGGCTTCTCTCAAGGACTACCGATGCCACCACTCGCCCCGATCACGCTGCAGGACGATCACGTCGCGCTCGAGCCGCTCAGCCTCGATCACGTCAGAGCACTCGAAGCGGCCGCCGCCGATGGCGAGTTGTGGAAGTTGTGGTTCACCAGCGCGCCGGCGCCGGGTAAAGCACACGCTTATATCGAAGCCGCGCTCAAGGGCCACGCCGACGGCCTGATGCTGCCGTTCGCGATTCGCGAAAAAACCAGCGGCGCGATCGTCGGCACCAGCCGCTATTACGACATGGCACCGGAGCTGCCGCGGCTGGCGATCGGCTACACCTGGTACGCCAAAAGCTGGCAGAAAAGCCATCTCAACACCGCCTGCAAACGCCTGCTGCTGCGCCATGCGTTCGAGACGATCCACTGCGTGGCGGTGGAGTTTCACACCGACCATCGCAACCTCGATTCGCAGCGCGCGATCGAACGGCTGGGCGCACAGCGCGACGGCGTACTGCGGGCGCACAAGCGCCGCCCCGATGGCACGCTGCGTAACACCGTCTGCTACAGCATCCTCGCCGACGAATGGCCGGACGTGGATCGCTGGCTTGGCATGCGGCTGGATCGCCTGGTCAACGCGAGAACGCGCTAAGCGAAAGACCTTTACATGATTCGGTTGACCAGCCGGTCCAGCCGCGTGCGGTTGAGCCGCTTCAGATTCTTGCGCACTTCGGCCGGGTAACTGCGCGTGCTTTCCAGCGCGAGATCGTCCGTGAGCCGCACGGCGTGCTGTCGCAATGCCGCCCATTCCGCTTCGTGTTTAGCCGTGAGCAGGTGGCCCGGGTCGCGCAGCAGCAGGCCGTTTTCGAGATCCAGCGCCCACGCGCGCGGATTGAAATTGTTGCCTGTGATGACGGCCACATCGTCGTCGATCAACACGCCCTTGAGGTGGTAGCTGTTGTCGCCGTCGCGCCACAGGTAAATATTCAGCTGGCCGCTGGCCATCTGCTTGCGATGCGCACGCGCGAAGCGCCGCAGGTTGTTTTCGTACAGATACGGCAACAGGCCGATGGTGCGAAACGGCTGCGGCGGCGGAATATAGAAATCGTTGGCTGTCTTGTCGCCGACCATGATGTGGATCTCGCAGCCGCGGCGCAGCAGTTGGCCGATCACCAGCCGCACCGGTCGCGGCAGGTTGAAATACGGCGTCAGCAGAATCACCCGCCGACGCGCGCCGCGCAGCAGCGCCAGCAACACGTCGTTGAGCAGGTTGTCCGCGCGACCGAATCCCAGCAGCGGCGTCACCGCCACATCCGCGTGGCCCAGCGCATCGTGCGGCACATCGTAGCGGGCGCCCTGCAAATCGTCGCGCAACGTGCGGATGGCCGGATACAGGCTGCGCGTGCTCGGCACGTCGGGCACATTCAACCGGCGCACGGCCTCGCTTTCGACAAAATGCCGGCGCAGGAAACCGGCCATCGCATCGGCCAACTCACGATGCAGCAGCCGATGATACCGATCGAGGCGATAGCGGCCCTGCTTGGCCAGGTAGACGTCGTTGAAGCTGGCGCCGCTATAGAGCACGGTATCGTCGATGATCACGCCCTTCAGATGCAGCACGCCGAACAGCTCGCGATTCTGTACGGGCACGCCGTAGATCGCCACGCCCGGCCCGAAGCGCTCGGCGTACTCGCGGTACATGCCGGCGTTTCCCTCGCTCTTGGCCTTGCCAATCAGCCCACGCTGCGCGCGATGCCAGTCGACGAAGATGTGGATCTGCAGCGACGGGTTTTTCGCGTACGCCGCGTACAGCGCGTCGAGCACTTCGCGGCCGCCGTCGTCGTCCTGCAGATACAGCGCCACGATCAGGATGCGGCGCGTGGCCTGCGCAATCTGCCGCAGCAGGGTCTGCCGGAACGCTGTGGGATCGGGGAGCACCTCGATCGCATCGGCCGGTACCGCAAACGCCGGCAGCGCGCTCAGCAGCGCCTTTGACGCCGCCTTCTGCCGAAACGGCAGCATGCGCTTGACCAGGCGCTGCGGCGCCTTCATCAGCTTGTTCATGAAAGCCTGCGGTCAGCAGCACGCCTGCAGCGCCACACGCCGCCCGAGCATGACGATGCAGACAAGCGCTTCAGCCGCCGTGGACCGGAAAGGTCTGTGCGTTGCCCGGCGGCGAAGCGCCGTTGTTCGGCGCTGCCGGCGGACGCGCCTGCGGGTTGATCGGGCGCGAACCGCACTGGTAGGCGCCCCACGGCTGCGAGCCGTCGGTCGGATCGGCCAGCGGCTTGATGGTGTCGGCGTGCAGCTCGGCCGCCTGATTGCGCGCCAGCACTTCCAGCTCGTCGCGTACGGTGATGTTGTTGCGATCCACCGGACCAATGTGATCCTGCACGGACACGGTGACCTTGCCCATATCGCGGCAACCCGACACATCGCCACCCCACGCCGTACGCACGTTCTTGGCCGCATCATCCAGCGTGATGCCGTAGGTGCAGGCGCTCAGCAGTACCGGAACGAGCAACAACAGGGTCTTGCGCATGACATGCTCCGCGATGGGTCGACGAATGAAGGCAGGGCGGTTCAACGCCCGGGCTGCATCCTAACCTAGCACGCCGCCATATCGCTTGATCGCCGCCGCACCAACCTTCCGCGCAGCGGCGACCATGTGGCGGGTGATCGACGCTGAAAAAACGACGCTGCGTCAGTGCACCGGCTGACCATCGCCGTCGATTACCTGCACCTCGCCCAGATTCAGCGCGCGCACCGGCGCCTCGATTTTTTTCAGATCACCGACGATCACCCAGGTCATCGCGTCGGGTTTCACGATCTCCTTGATCGCTGTCTCGGCCGCCGCGGGGCTGATGCCTTCCAAGCGCGATTTCATCGTCTGGACGTAGTCATCGGGTCGGTCGTAAAGCACGATGCCCTGCATCGCACCGAGCACGTCGCCGGTGGTTTCGTAGCTGCCCGGCAGCGAGCGGATGCTTTGATCCTTGATCTTGGCGACTTCGGCATCGGTCAGCGGCTTGTCGGCAATCACCGCACGCGCCTCCTTCAGCACCTCGGCAGCGGACTCGGCCGTTTTGTCGGTCTGCACCGGCGCGTAAAATAGGAACGGCCGCTGGCCTTGCGCGTCCATCAGCAGGCTCTGTGCGCCGTAGGCCCAGCGTTTGTCTTCGCGCAGGTTCATGTTGAGCCGTGAGGTGAAGGTGCCACCGAAGGCGCCATTGGCCGTCTGGATGGCCAAATCGTCGACAGCCTTTGACGAAGGCGCCAGCAGACCGGCGAGAATCAGCGACTGCGGCGCATCGGCCCGATTGATCAGAAACACGCGCGGTTTGGGCTGCGCCGCCACGGCGGTCACGTTCTTTTTCGGCACGGCGGACTCGGGCGCCTTCCAGTCCCCGAAGGCCGCGTCGAGCTGCGGAATGATCTTGGCCAGCGTGGTGTCGCCGGCGACCAGGATTCTCACGTTGTCCGGCCGCAGCCAGTCCTGCTGAAAGGTGCCCAGATCCGCCGCCGTGAGCGAACGGATCGCCGCCTCGCTGCCCGTACCGGTGAACGGAATGCCGTAGGCGTGCTGGCTGCCGTAGAGAAGCGGCGGCAGCGTGCGCAGCGCCAGGCCAATCGGCTGAGTCTTTTCCTGTGCGATGCCGGCCAGCCACTGACCCCGCACGCGCTCGATGTCGCCGTTATTGAACGCCGGATGGCGCACGATGTCGGCGAACAGCGTCAGCGATGGCTGCAGCTGATCGTTAAGCGTGTCGAGCGACGCGGAGCAGGTGTCCAAACCGCAGCCCACCGAGGTCATGGCACCCAGACGCTGACGGCGCTTGGCGATTTCGACCGAATCGAGATCCTTGGTGCTCTCGTTCATCAGCGTCGAGGTGAAGCTGGCGGTGCCAAGCTTGTGACCCCGATCCGCCGCGTATCCACTGTCGAACAGCAGCTCGACCTGAGTCACCGGAATGGTGTGGCGTTCGGCCAGAATCACCTCGATACCGTTCTTCAACTTGCCGCGTTCCAGCGGGGGAAAGCTCAGCGCAGGAAACTGGCTGACCTCGGGCACGCCCTTGCGGCGATCGACCAGCGACTTGCCCACGCTGTATGCCCGCTTCGGCGGCAGCAGCGGTGCCGGACGATTGGCGGCGTCACTCAGGCCGACTACAGCCTTGTCTTCGACCGCGGGATCGAAATTCTTGCCGGCGGGCAGCACGGTCAGCTCGTAATCGCCCTTGCTCAGCCACTGATCGGCTGCCTGCTTGACGCTGGCGATGCTCGCGCCAGCGGTGCGCGCCAGATCCTTTTTGTACGCGCCAGGATCACCGCGATACACCTGCCCCTGCGCCAGAATCACCGCCTTGCCGCTGAAGCCACCCACTTTCTCCAGGCCGCGGATGAAGTTGGCACGGCTGGCCACTTTGGCGCGGTCCAGTTCGTCCTGGGTCGGACCGTCGGCGAGAAATTTTTTCAGCTCTTCGGCGATCACCGCCTCGACCATGGCCGGGTCGACGCCCTGCTTCACATCGGCCTGAATCTGGAACTGATTCGCCAGCGCAAAATCGCTGAGGCTGGCGGATACGTCGTCCACCAGCTTGTCCTGATAAACGAGGCGCTGGTAGAGCCGCGAAGTTTTGCCGCCGCCGAGCACGGTCGACGCGAGATTGAGCTGGATCGCCGCATCGGTACCCAGCTGCGGCACCACCCAGGTACGCGTGATGCGCGGCTGCGCCACGTGATCGTGCTGCACGCCGCGGGTCGACGCGGCCAGCGGCGTGATCCACGGCTGCTGGCGCGCTACGGGCGGCCCGGCCGGAATATCGCCGAAATATTCGGCCGCCTTCTGCTTTGCCTGCGCCACGGTGATGTCGCCAGCCAGCACCAGCGTGGTGTTGGCGGCGCCGTAGTTGCTCTGGAACCACTGTTTGACGTCATCCAGCGACGCGGCATTGAGATCGTCCATCGAGCCGATGGTGTCGTGGTGGTACGGATGGTTGGCCGGATAGGTCTTGGCCAGGATGTTTTCGTCCACGCGACCGTAGGGACGGTTTTCGCCCTGCCTCTTTTCGTTCTGCACGACGCCGCGCTGGGTGTCCAGCTCCTTCTGGCCGATCGCGCCAAGCAGGTGACCCATGCGATCGGACTCCATCCACAGCGCCATATCAAGCGCGGTGGTCGGAACCGTTTCAAAGTAATTGGTGCGATCAAACCAGGTCGTGCCGTTCTGGTCGGTGGCGCCGGCCAGTTCGAACGGCTGGAAATAGGTGCCCTTGTGATTCTCCGAGCCGGAAAACATCAGGTGCTCGAACAGGTGCGCAAAACCGGTCTTGCCCGCGGGCTCATCGGCCGAGCCGATGTGATACCAGATGCCAACCGCGACCACGGGCGCCTTGTGATCCTCATGCACGACCACGGTGAGGCCGTTGGGCAACACGAAGCGTGTGTAAGCAATGTCCGGAATTTGCAGCGCCGCCTCGTTATTCGCCGATGCGGCCGCGGGAAGCATGCTGCCACCGGCGAGAGCTAGCAGGCCGACGATCGCGAGAGCCAGGGATTTTCGTGCCACGGTCGTACTCCTTGTTGCGTGGATGAAGACCGTCGAGGCTATCGGCGAGGGGATGCGTCCGCAATAGCTTACGGCCAGATTTTTCAAGCCGACTTTTCGTTGCTCGCGCCACTCGCCTCGGGTTGGTCGAAAACGTGTCCGGAGCTCTGTTCGGGAAGCGTCCGTCCGCTGTCCGCGGACAACGGCCCCGCATCATGCCAAAACACGAAAAGCCAGCTGCAGCGGGGCTTCGCAGCCATCGCACCGGTTGGCACGGCGATTGCCATATCTGGGTACAGGCCAACCGGCCTTTTCCCAGGAGAAACGCCATGAAATTTGAAACCTTTATGCTTCGCGGCCTGTTCGTTGCGTGCTTCGCCGTGTGCGCGCTGATCATGGGTGCCATGTTGAATGCCCGACCGCAGGGTTTGCAGCATGCCAATGGCAATCGAGTGGCCAGCGCCCTGCTGACGGCACCGACCGCGTGCGCGATGAAGCCCGACGGTGTTGTTTGCCCCGCAGTGCACGGCTGAGTCTGTCGGATGCTGCCTAGCCGCGATACGCGTCGGGCTAAGCGATAATGGGCGGATGCTGCAAGTCATCCTCTTCCGTCCCGAGATTCCGCCGAACACCGGCAACGTGATTCGCCTGTGTGCGAATACCGGCGCCGCGCTGCATCTGATCCGCCCGCTGGGCTTCGAACTGGACGATGCGCGCCTGCGCCGCGCCGGGCTGGATTATCACGAGTACGCCAGCCTCAAGGTGCATGACGACCTTGCTACTTGCCTTGAGTCCATCGGCCAGCCACGCGTGTTTGCCTTCACCACCAAGGGCCGGGTCGCCCATGTGGACGCGCGTTTTGCCGCAGGCGATGCGCTGCTGTTCGGCTGCGAAACCGCCGGCCTGCCGGCTGACGTGCTCGAAGCGATACCCGCCGAACGACGTCTGCGCCTGCCCATGCGCCCCGATAGCCGCAGCCTCAACCTGTCCAACACCGTGGCCATTGCCGTATACGAAGCATGGCGGCAGCTGGGCTTCGATGGCGCGATGCAGGTCTGAACACGGCTGGCCGGCTACAATCGCCGGATGACCGACGCCACTCCCAACTCCTGGCTGCCGCCACCGCTGCGCCGACTCGCCGGCCGCGCGCTGGAAACTGCGCTGAACCATACGCTGTCGCTGGATCCGGATACGCAGCAGCGGCTGATCGCGCTGAACGGTCGCCGCGTATTGCTGCATCTTCGCGGACCGGAAATCGCGTTGGCCGTCACCGTGGAAGATGGACATCTGAAAGTCGGTCCGCCGGACGAAAACGCATCCGGTAGCCAGCTGCGCGTTGCCGCCACGCCGGGCAGCCTGCTGGCGATGCTGTTCAAACGCGACGATGACGGCATTTCGCCGGGCAAAGTCGACATTGCCGGTGACGCCGAGCTGGCGCGTCGACTGGAAAAACTCTCTACCGCCTTCGCGCCCGATTTCGAAGAGGCGTTTGCGCGCACCTTCGGCGATGTGCTCGGCGTACCCATCGCCAAGGCCGTGCGCAAAGCGCTCGCCCACGCGAAGGAAACCGCCGCACACCTGACCGAAGACAGCGCCGACTGGCTGCGCGAAGAGTCTCGTCTCGCACTGGCACCGGGCGAAGTCGAAGGCTTTCTCGACGGAGTGGATACGCTGCGCGAGCGCAGCGAGCGACTGGAATCGCGCGTGCAGCGGCTGGCTCGCCGCCTGCAGGACAACGCCGCATGATGCCCCTGCGCGTGGTGCCGGGCCTGCTGCGGGTCATCTCGATCTTGCTGGCGTACCGCGTCGACGAAATGGTCGGCGAGGAAAAGGGCGTCAATCCGCTGAAGTTCTTCCGTCCGCTCGCTGCCAAACCGCGCGTGGACGTTGGCCCGCTGTCGCGCGGCGAACGCCTGCGGCTGGCGATGACCGAGCTGGGGCCGATCTTCGTCAAAGCCGGCCAGGTAATGTCGACGCGACGCGACCTGATTCCAGCGGACATCGCCGACGAGCTGTCGCTGCTGCAGGATCGGGTCGAGCCGTTTCCTGGCAGCGAGGCGCGCGCCATCGTCGAGCGTGAACTCAAGTCGCCGATTGGCCTTCTATACGGCCATTTTGATGAAACGCCGCTGGCCTCGGCGTCGATCGCCCAGGTGCATGCCGCGACACTGCACGACGGCAGCAAGGTCGTGGTCAAGGTGTTGCGGCCGGGCATCGATCGACGGATCGCGCGCGACGTGCGCCTGCTGCGTTCGCTGGCCGAGCTGGCGCAGCGCTGGCATCCGAGGGCCGACAAGATACGCCCGCTGGAAATCGTGGCCGAAGTCGAGAAGATGCTCGAGAACGAGCTCGACCTTCAGCGCGAAGGCGCCAGCGCCAGCCTGCTCAAGCGCAACTTCGCCAGCGGTTTCGACCTCTACGTGCCGGCCGTGTATTGGGACCTGACGGCCGAGCGCGTGCTGACGCTGGAGCGCGTCTACGGCATCAGCACCGACGACGTGGCGGCCATCGACGCGGCGGGACTCGATCGCAAGAAGCTGGCCGTCAAGGGCGTGCGGATTTTCTACGAGCAGGTGTTTCGCGACAATTTTTTTCACGCCGACGCGCACCCGGGCAATATCTGGGTTGACCCCGCGCGGCTGGAAGAGCCACGCTTCATCGCGCTCGACTTCGGCATCATGGGATCGCTGCCGGAAACCGACCAGTATTTTCTGGCGCAGAATTTCATCGCGCTGTTCGAGCGCGATTACGCGCGCATCGCGCAGCTGCACGTGGAAGCCGGCTGGATGCCGGCAAATCTGCGGATCGATGAACTGGAGGCCGCGATTCGCACGGTGTGCGAGCCCTACTTCACCCGGCCGCTGTCGCAGATTTCGCTCGCCGACCTCGTCGTGAAGCTTTTCCGCACCGCCCAGCGCTTCGAGCTGACCCTGCAGCCGCAGCTGATCCTGCTGCAGAAGACCCTGCTGAATATCGAAGGCGTCGGCCGCCTGCTCGATCCGGACATCGACATCTGGGCGGTGGCGCATCCGGTGCTCAAGCGCATCCTGCGCGAACGCTACAGTCCGCTGCGCACGTTGCGCGAAGCGCGCAAACGCCTGCCGGTGTGGCTGCACGACGCTCCGCAGTTTCCCGAGCTCGTGCGCGACGCGCTGCGCCAGCTCGGTCGCGGTGAACAGCGCAGCGTGCCCGATCCACAGTGGCTGAAACTGCAGCAGGACAGTGCCCGCCAGCAGCAGCGGCTCATCGCCTGCAGCCTGCTCGGCAGCTCGCTGATGATCAGCGCAGCCCTGCTGTGGACGCTGGCGCCGCAGCACGGCTCGCTGCCGCCCATGCTTGAGAGCATCGCCGGACTGATCGCCTTTGCCGTCGGCTGGCCGCGCTCGCGCTGATTGTTGCAGATGATCGAGATTCTGTATCAGGACGAGGCGCTGATCGCCGTCAACAAGCCGGCTGGTCTGGCGGTGCACCGATCGAAGATGGTCGGCAACGCCGAGGAATTTTTGATCGACCGGCTGCGCGAGCAGCTCGGTGGCAACGTCTACCTTGCGCACCGGCTGGATCGCGCCACCAGCGGTGTGTTATTGATCGCCCGCTCCAGTGAGATGGCCGCCGCGCTCGGCGAGCAGTTCATGGGGCGCTCGGTGCGCAAGCAGTATCTCGCCGTGGTGCGCGGCTGGCCGGAGCCCGAGGAAGGGCTGATCGACTATGCGCTGCCGGGTTCGCGCGAAACCGGGCCGCGACGCGAGGCCAGCACCCGTTATCAGCGGTTGGCGACGATCGAGGTGCCGATCGAGCTGGGCCGCTATCCGCAGCAGCGCTATGCGCTGGTTCAGGCCGAGCCGCTGACGGGGCGCTTCCGCCAGATCCGCAAGCATCTGGCGCATATCCACCATCCGGTGATCGGCGACTGCCAGCACGGCCGCGGCGATCACAACCGCCTGTACAAGCAGTATTTCGGCTGCCACCGCATGCTGCTGCATGCGCGGCGACTGCGGTTTGCGCATCCGCTGGACGGGCGGCCGATGGTCATCGACGCTGCGTTGGATCGCGAATACAGCGATCTGTTGGCGCGGTTCGGCTGGTCGCTTCCACCCCTCGACCACGATTTCACTGACGCGGCCACCATGCCGCCCGATCCACCCACGGCAGCGGACGCGCGCGCCAGCTAAACTCCGCGCATGTTGATCGTCAGCCACAGCATCAGCGTACCGGAGTCCGAGCTGGTCGAGCGCTTTTTGCGCGCCGACGGCCCGGGCGGCCAGCATGTGAACCGCACCGAGAGCGCGGTCGAATTGCGCTTCGACGTCGTCCACTCGCCGTCGCTGCCCGAAGCGATACGGGAGCGCCTGCTGGCGCGTCGCGATCGCCGCCTGACCGGCGATGGCGTGCTGGTGATACAGGGCCGTCGCTTTCGCGATCAGGGCCGCAACCGCGACGACGTGCGCGAGCGGCTGGTCGAAATCATTCGCGACGTGCTGGTGCCGCCTAAAAAACGCCTGGCGACCAAACCCACCCGCGCCTCGAAGGAGCGCCGCCTGGTCGGCAAGCAGCAGCGCGGCAAGACCAAGCAGAACCGCTCGCGCCAGTGGTCGCCCGAGTGAGTACGGTACCGCCGCTGCCGCCGCAGGCACCGCGCATCGACAGCCGCTTCTGGCCCTGGCTGTGCCGGGGACTGCTCCACCTCGGCGGCTGGCGCCTGCTAGGCGAGTTTCCCGATCTGCCGAAGCTGATCGTCATCGGCGCTCCGCACTCCAGCTACTGGGACGGCGTGTGGGGATTGCTGATGAAGGTGGCGCTCGGCGTGGATGTCAACATCATGATCAAGCGCGAGGTACTGCGAAGCCCGCTTGGCCTGATTCTTCGCCCGATCGGCTGTATCCCCATCGACCGCCGCGCAGCGACCGACGTGGTCGGCCAGATGACCGCGCGCTTTGCCCGCAAGCCGCGCATGTGGCTGGGCATCACGCCCGAGGGCACGCGCAAACCGGTGACGCAATGGAAAACCGGCTTCCTGCGTATTGCCTATGCGGCGAAGGTGCCGGTGCTGCCGGTGTTTTTCGACTATCCGAGCAAGACCTTTACGCTCGGCCAGCCGTTTTATCCGGCCGGCGACCTCGACGCCGACATGCTCGCGATACGCGCGCTGTTCCGTGGTTATCACGGTAAATACCGCGACACCGAATAAGCTTCAACAGGATCCTCAGCGCTGGGAGTGCCCCGACTCGTCATAGTCGCGGGCCAGCAGGCCCGGACGAATCAGATCGACGAAGGCGCGCGCCTCGGTGCTGAGGAATTTGCCCTTGCGGATCACCACACCGTAGCTGCGCTGCGGGAAATACTGCTTCATGTTGCGCACGGCCAGTCGACCGGCATCGGCCTTGGTGATGCAGATGCCGGTGACGATGGAGATGCCCAACCCCATCGCCACGTATTCCTTGATCACATCCCAGCCGCCCACTTCGATCGCCACGTGATACGGCACCTGGCGCTGCTGAAACACCAGATCGACCAGACGATAGGTCGACAGCCGCTGCGGCGGCAGGATGAGGCCGAAGGCCGACAGATCCTCCAGCGCGATTTTCTCCTTGGCCGCCAGCGGATGATCGAGCGGCATGATCAGCATGGGGTCGTAGTGATGCACCGGTTCCCACGCGATGTCGTTGGGGACGTCGAGCATCGAACCGACGGCGAAATCCGCCTCGTCCGCCCGCAGCATCGCCAGGCCGTCCTTGCCGGTGACGTTGGCCAGCTGCAGATGCACGGCCGGATAGCGATCGCGATAGCGCCGCACCAGCTCGGGCAGCAGGTACTGGATGGTCGAGGTGCCGGCCGCGATGGTCAGACGACCGCCCTGCAGGCCTTTCACCCTCGTCTGGAAATCGCGGTCCAGCGTGTCCCAGCCTTCGACCAGCGGGCGCGCCAGCTCGTACAGGGCTTCGCCTGCATCGGTGAGGTTGATGCGGCGGCGGCGGCGTTCGACCAAGCTCGCACCGAGTTCGCGTTCAAGCGCCTGTAATTGAAGGGTAATGGTTGGCTGCGAGAGGTAGAGCGACTCGGCCGCGCGGGTCAACGAGCCCAGTTTCACCATGGCGACAAAGGCTTTGAGCTGCTTGTGGCGATTGCCCTTGTAATAGAAGCGCTCCGCGCTTTGCTCGTTGGCTGAGTCGCCCGCGCCCGCTTTTTTTACCGTGCGCTTACGTATGGTTTTCCCTTCATTCATCGCGACAGCGGGCTTTTTCATGGCGTTTCTTCAATACGTTAGCGTATGTATTATCAATGCTAATACATATGATTGAAACATTCACTTTGTCAAACACTGATGCTTAGCCTAGCTTGAAGGTCCCACGAAGACGAGGTGCGGTCATGGCAGTCCCCAAGGAAAATATCGATATCCGCGCGGCCGATAACGGCGCCATCGCCATTCACGCGGACTGGGCCGGTTATGAAAGCGTGCTGACGCCGGCCGCACTGGCGTTTCTGACCAGGCTGCATCGTGGCTTCAACAACCGTCGCCTGGACCTGCTTGCCGCCCGGCGCGAGCGCCAGGCCGGCTATGACGCCGGCGGCCTGCCCGATTTCCGCCAAGACACCAAGGCCATCCGTGACGGCGACTGGCGCGTGGCGCCGATTCCGGCCGCCCTGCAGGATCGCCGGGTCGAGATCACCGGGCCGGTCGAACGCAAGATGATCATCAATGCGTTGAACTCGGGCGCCAAGGTGTTCATGGCCGATTTCGAGGATTCCTCCTCGCCGACCTTCGCCAATCAGCTGGTCGGCCAGGTCAATCTACGCGACGCGATCGACGGCAGCATCGGCTTCACCTCGCCGGAAGGCAAGCAGTACACGGTCAGGGAAAATCCCGCCGTGCTGGTCGTGCGTCCGCGCGGCTGGCACCTGCCGGAGCGCCACGTCACCGTCGACGGCGAGATCATGGCCGGCGCGCTGGTCGACTTCGGCCTATATGTTTTCCACAACGCCAGGGCACTGCACCAGCGCGACCTCGGCCCGTACTTTTATCTGCCCAAGCTCGAGGCGATGGAAGAAGCCGCGCTGTGGGACGACGTGATGGCGGTGGCCGAAGCCGAACTGAACCTGCCGACCGGCACGATGAAGGCCACCGTGCTGATCGAGACGCTGCCGGCCGTGTTCCAGATGGACGAGATCCTGCACGCGCTGCGCGGCCGCGTGGTCGGACTCAACTGCGGCCGCTGGGATTACATCTTCTCGTACCTGAAAACGCTGCGCGGTCACCGCGACCGTCTGCTGCCGGAGCGCGGCCAGGTGCTGATGACGGTGCCGTTCCTGAAGAACTATTCGGAGCTGCTGATCAAGACCTGCCATCGCCGCGGCGCGTTCGCGATGGGTGGCATGGCCGCACAGATTCCGATCAAGGGTGACGATGCCGCCAACGAGGCGGCGATGGCCAAGGTGCGCGCGGACAAGCTGCGCGAAGTGAAAGCCGGCCACGATGGCACTTGGGTCGCGCATCCGGCGCTGGTGCCGGTCGCGCAGGACATCTTCGACGAGCACATGCCGACGCCCAACCAGCTCGACGTGTTGCGCAGCGACGTCCACGTGACCCGCGACCAGCTGATCGAGCCGTGCCTGGGCACGATCAGCCGCGAGGGATTCGAGAACAACATCGAAGTGTGCCTGCGCTATACCGCTGCCTGGATGGACGGCCTCGGCTGCGTGCCCATCCACAACCTGATGGAAGACGCCGCCACCGCCGAGATCGCCCGTGCCCAGCTGTGGCAGTGGCTGCATCACGGCGGCCTGGAGTTTCCCGATCACGCACCGATCGACTTCGCCCTGTTTGACCAGATCCTCGCTGCCCACACGCACCGCGTGGGCGAAAGCGATTTCCCCGGCGCCGCACACGCTGCGGCCGCCGCCGCCTTGATTTCCACCCTGACGCATGCCGACCAGCTCGGCGATTTCCTCACCCTGCCCGCCTACGAACAGCTCGCCTGAGCCGCCTCGTCTCACCTTTGTATGGAGCACGTCATGAGCAACACACTGCCAACCGCTGAACAGATCTCGCAGGACTGGAAAACCAACCCCCGCTGGGCCGGCATCGAGCGCAACTACTCCGCCGAAGACGTGGTGCGCCTGCGCGGCACCATCGGCGTCGAGCACACGCTGGCCCGCCGCGGCGCCGAGCGCCTGTGGACCTCACTGCACAAGGAAGACTTCGTCAATGCGCTGGGCGCACTGACCGGCAACCAGGCCATGCAGCAAGTCAAAGCCGGCCTCAAGGCGATCTACCTAAGTGGCTGGCAGGTGGCTGCCGATGCCAACGTCGCCGGCGAAATGTATCCCGACCAGTCGCTGTACCCGGCCAACTCGGTGCCGCTGGTGGTGAAGAAGATCAACAACACCTTGCTGCGCGCCGACCAGCTGCATCACGCGGAAGGCAAGGACGACACCGACTGGCTGGTGCCGATCGTGGCCGATGCCGAAGCCGGTTTCGGTGGCGTGCTGAACGCGTTCGAGCTGATGAAGGCGATGATCGAGGCGGGCGCCGCCGGCGTGCATTTCGAAGACCAGCTGGCCTCGGTGAAGAAGTGCGGCCACATGGGCGGCAAGGTGCTGGTGCCGACCCGCGAGGCCGTCGACAAGCTCAACGCCGCGCGCCTGGCCGCCGACGTCTGCGGCGTGCCGACCTTGCTGGTGGCTCGCACCGACGCCGATGCGGCCGATCTGCTGACCTCCGACGTCGATGCCAACGACAAGGATTTCATCACCGGCGAGCGCACGGTCGAAGGCTTTTATCGCGTACGTCCGGGCCTCGACCAGGCGATCAGCAGAGGCCTGGCCTATGCGCCCTACGCCGACCTGATCTGGTGCGAAACCAGCAAGCCGAACCTGGACGACGCGCGGAAGTTTGCCGAGGCCATCCATGCCAAGTTCCCGGGCAAGATGCTGGCCTACAACTGCTCGCCGAGCTTCAACTGGAAGAAGAATCTTGACGACGCAACCATCGCCAGCTACCAGATCGAACTGGGCAAGATGGGCTACAAGTTCCAGTTCATCACCCTGGCCGGCTTCCACAGCCTCAACTACGGCATGTTCGATCTGGCGCACGGCTACGCGCGCCGCCAGATGAGCGCCTTCGTCGAACTGCAGGAGAAGGAGTTTGCGGCGGCCGATCGCGGCTTCACGGCGGTGAAGCATCAGCGCGAGGTGGGCACCGGTTACTTCGATCAGGTGACCCAGGCGATCCAGCAGGGTCAATCCTCCACCACGGCGCTGACCGGCTCGACCGAAGAAGCGCAGTTCCACCACGAAGCGGCGTGATTTAGGGCGATACGCAACAGTTGTAACGTGAAACAAAACGCCTCCACTGCTCACGCAGTGGAGGCGTTTTCCATTACCGGCTTACGGACACACTCAGGCCGCGACGAGTTTGTCGCTCACCGGCTCCGCGGCAGGAGGCACCAGCGCGATCACCGTCCACCCGGCCTTCGGCTCCAGCTCGCGCTTGGTCGAGGCGACCTGCAGCGAACCCTTTTCCTCGACGCCGAACATCAGCACGGTATGCGAGCCGTATTGCTCGATGAAATGCGGCCAGTCGAAGGTCGCGCTGAGCTTGGTCGACTTGACCCGCCAGCCCTGTTCGAGCATCTCGGCGAAGCGTCCGTGCGTCATCTGCTCGTCGAACAGCGGCGGTGCCAGCAGGCTGCCGGGCAAGGCGGCGCGATCGGTATTTTCCTGCGGGCTGAGGTTGCGCAGACGATAGATTTTCTGACGTCCGAACTCCTGCCGGTAGTGCACGCAGGCCAGCGAATTGCGCTCGCGGTGGGTCGACATGGCCAGCAGCCGACCGATGCCGGTGAGATCGAGATTGCGTTCGGCGTGCGTCGACGCCGGATTGCCGTAGAACGTGTTGAGGCCATCCATGCGCGCCTGGCGAATCTGGTTCCAGTCGTCGTCGGCCAACACCACGCGAAAGCCCGCTTCGGCAATCGCCGTACCGATGGTGCGCGCGACGTTGTCGGAGCCGAAAATCAGCACGCCGCGCGGCTCGGGCTCGGCGACTTTCAGCCACAGCGCCAGCGGTCGCGCGGTCGCACTCTGCAGCACCACGGTGCCGATGATGAGCGTGAACACCAGCGGCACCAGGGCGTCGCCGCCGGCCACCCCCAGCGCATTGAGTCGCAGTGCGAACAGTGCCGATACCGAGGCCGCCACGATGCCGCGCGGCGCGATCCAGCCGATCAGTGCACGCTCGCGCCAGCTCAGTCCGCTGCCCATGCTCGACACGATGACAGTGATCGGCCGCACCACCAGCTGCGCGATCACGAACAGAGCGATGCCCGCGCCGAGCATGCCGGGCGGCAGCGGCCAGTGCAGTCGCGCGGCCAACAGAATAAACAGCACCGAGACCAGCACGGTGGTGAGGTTTTCCTTGAAATCGAGTATGTCCTCGATATGCACACCGCGCGCGTTGCCCAGCGCAATGCCCATGATCGTCACCGCGAGCAGGCCGGATTCGTGCGTGAGCGTATTGGACACGCTGAAAGCCAGCAGCACGGCCGCCAGCACGGCAAAGTTCTGCAAGTATTCGGGAATCGCCTGCCTGCGCAGCAGAAACGCCATGACGAAGGCGGCCAGCGCGCCGATCACGATGCCGCAGCCGATGGTCGCCAGAAAAATGCCGATGGTATGGCCCTGCTGACGCGACACGATCGCCTCGTAGATCAGCACGGCGAACAGCGCGCCCAGCGGGTCGATCACGATGCCCTCCCAGCGCAGCGTGTTGCCGATACGCGCATTCGGCCGCACCGTGCGCAGCATCGGCGCGATCACGGTTGGCCCGGTCACACAGGCCAGCGCGCCGAACAGCAGCGCGATCGACCAGCTCAGCCCGGCCACGATGTGCGCGGCCAGGGCGAGCAACAGCAGGCAGACGACTGCGCCGTAGCTGACCAGGCCGCGCACTGCACGACCGATTCCCGGCAGCTCGTGAAAGCGCAGGCTCAGGCTGCCCTCGAACAAGATCAGCGCCACAGCCAACGACACGATGGGAAACAGCAGGCTGCCGAGCAACTTGTCCGGATTGACCAGGCCGGTGACCGGCCCCAGCAGGATGCCGGCCAGCAGCAGAAACAGGATCGCCGGCAGCTTCACCCGCCACGCGAGCCACTGCGCCAGAAAGCCGATCATCAGCATCCCGGCAAGCACCAGGCCGAGCTCGATAGTCATTCATTGTCCTTGGGTGAACGCGAGCGCCTATCGGAGCATGCACTGGTGGATGCGTCCAGTGAATGCGACGACGACGCGGGCGTTCGATGAAGCTAAAACCGCCGATATTGCAGCGCTTCGGCGAGATGCTCGCGCTCCAGCAGGGGCACGCCACCGTCGAGATCGGCGATCGTGCGCGCCACGCGCAGCACGCGGTGATACGCGCGGGCCGACAGGCCCAGCCGCTCCAGCGCGGTTTCGAACCAGCGGCGTTCGGCCGGCCCGAGCGCGCAATCGCGCTCCAGCTCCAGCGTGCTGATTTCGGCGTTCGGCCGGCCGGCGCGCATCAGCGACTGGCGGCGCGCCTTGAAGACACGCTCGCGCACCGCGGCGGAGTCTTCATCCTGTCTGCTGCGCGGCCCACCGAGATCGGCCAGCGGCACCTGCGGCACCTCCACGCAGATATCGATACGATCGAGCAGCGGACCGGAAATACGCGAGCGGTAGCGCAGGATCTGATCCGGCGTGCAGTGGCAGCGCTGGCGCGGGTCGCCCATGTAGCCGCATGGGCACGGGTTCATCGCCGCCACCAGCTGGAACTGGGCGGGAAAGGTCGACTGCCGGGCCGCGCGCGAGATCACGATATGCCCGGACTCCATCGGCTCGCGCAGCACCTCCAGCACGTGCCGGCTGAATTCCGGCAGCTCGTCCAGAAACAGCACGCCGTTGTGGGCCAACGAAATTTCACCCGGCCGCGGATACGAGCCGCCACCGACCAGTGCCACCGCCGACGCCGTGTGGTGCGGCGCCCGAAAAGGTCGGCGGCGCCACTGCAGCAGATCGGTCTGCTGCCCCGCCACCGAGAGCACGGCGCAGGTTTCCAGCGCCTCGGATTCGGACAGCGGTGGCAGGATGCCCGGCAGGCGTTCGGCCAGCATGGTCTTGCCCGTGCCGGGCGGACCGACTAGCAGCAGATGATGGCCGCCGGCCGCGGTGATCTCCAGCGCGCGGCGCGCCTGCTGCTGGCCGCGTACGTCGAGCAGATCGGGCCCGTCATATGCACCGCCGTTGCTCGGCGTGCCGATCGGCGCCGAAAGCTCCTGCGCACCGCGCAGCCAGCCGCAGACTTCGGCCAGCGTGGCGGCAACGCGCACATCGACGTCCGGCACCAGCGCCGCTTCGGCCGCGTTTTCCAGCGGCACCACCACGCTGCGACCGCGGGCGCGCGCCCGCAGCAAGGCCGGCAGGACACCTGAGACGCTCCGAAGGGCGCCAGTCAGCGCCAGCTCGCCGAGAAATTCGCAGTCGTCCAGCTTTTCGCGCGGCACCTGCCCGCTGGCCGCCAGAATGCCGAGTGCAATGGCCAGATCGAAACGGCCGCCGTCCTTGGGCAGTTCGGCCGGCGCGAGATTCACCGTCACCCGGCGATTGGGGTATTCGAACGCGGTGTTCTGGATCGCCACACGCACCCGGTCGCGCGCCTCGCGCACCGCCGCTTCGGGCAAGCCGACAATATTCGTGGCGGGCAGACCGCCGGACAGATGCACCTCGACCATCACCTGCGGGGCAGCGATACCCTCCTGGGCGCGACTGAGGGTGACGGCAAGACTCATGTGTCAAAGCTCATGCGACGAGGAATCGCCGGCGCCGTGATGGGTCGCTCCCGGCTGACATGATCGAGCGACTCCAGATTCAGCGAAAACTAACCGCCCCCGATCGTTCTCGGGGTGAGGGTGACGGATCGGGGGCGGCTCCCGGGAGACTGGTGCAGCTAGGTTCCGCGGGCGGCGATGGCGGCCTCGAGTTCGGCCACGTGTCGTTCCAGCTCGTCGACCTTCGCACGGGTGCGGGCAAGCACCTGGCTCTGGACGTCGAACTCCTCGCGGGTGACTAGATCGAGGCGGCGCAATCCCTGCGCCAAAACATCCTGGAAGTTAGCCCGCAAATCCTGTTGCGCCTCAGCCAATCCTGGCGGTACCAACGACACAAGTCGCGCGGCAATCTTGTCGATAACCTGCTTATCCATCATGGATAGCGCCTCAAGCTCGTCGGAGTAAATAGTAGGTGAACGGAAATCGGGTCTGCCATCGGGATGCTCCACCAGAAGTTGTAGGGATTGTCCTACAGGCATCGTTATTCAGGCGACAAGCGACGCCCCGGCAGGCAAAATGGTCCGTCGCATCCAGCCCGCCTGCCGCGTTTCAGGGCCGAATGCTTTTGGCCAACGCATCTTGACGGGGAAATACCATGAAACTGGTTGTGGCGATCATCAAGCCGTTCAAGCTGGACGACGTGCGCGAAGCGCTGGCCGAGGTCGGCGTACAGGGCGTGACGGTGTCGGAAGTCAAAGGCTTTGGCCGGCAGAAAGGCCATACCGAGCTTTATCGCGGCGCCGAGTACGTGGTCGATTTTCTGCCCAAGATCAAGATGGAGCTGGCGATCACCGACGATCAGCTCGAACGCGTGCTCGAAGCGATCCAGCATTCCGCCAGCACCGGCAAGGTCGGCGACGGCAAGATCTTCGTCACCTCGCTGGAACGGGTCATCCGCATCCGCACCGGCGAAATGGATCACGACGCGCTCTAGCTTCCCGTCCGCATGGCTGACTCGGGTCGGCCCAAATGCGCCGGTGGCCATGCTCGGCTCGGAAATAAATTTTGCCGGTCGGCAAGCCGCCCGCGCGCTGGCCGCACGCCACTTATCCCCAGAACCATCCACAACTTGTTGGGTTGACCACGCCCGGCTCACCCGATATGTTGTGTCCGTCGGTGCTCGTCCAGACAATGGGTCGGTCGGGCTTAAAAGGGAATCCGGTGTAAATCCGGAACTGCCCCGCAGCGGTAAAGCGGAAACGAACGCCTCCACATGCACTGGTCGTCCACGGCTGGGAAGCGGGGGCAAGTAGGCGGATCGCAAGATCCATGTCCGCAAGTCCGAAGACCTGCCGACACATCGGGGCGAACATGCCCCGGTGCGTAGTGACGGCTTCCGTGGGGAGGTGCGTCGATGGGAGAACGCCGCGTGGCGTTCGTTCCGCGACCGCCCAAGGAATGTGTTGCTGCAGGCCCTGCGCGCGGGAGCGGGTGTTTGATTTTTTCATGCCCGGAGTCACCGCCATGCAACCCCTCGAAAACGCTGTCAGCGAGCGCACCGTCGCTCGCGTCGATGCTTTTAACGTTCCCGTCGGCGAGACGCCGGTCATCGAGTCGACCGTGGTCGAACATGCCAGCACGGCGCCGACTGCCGGCGTCGGCGTCGGCGCCGCAGGCTCGGACGAAACGTTCGCGCTGACGCCGCCGCACAACCCGGGCCAGATGCGCGTGACCAAGCGCAACGGCGGCCAGGAGATCGTCGACGTCAACAAGATCGTGCGCGCGGTGACCCGCAGCGCCGAAGGCCTGCACGGCGTCGATCCGCTGCGTGTGGCGCTGAAGACCATCGGCGGCCTGTACGACGGCGCCACCACGCAGGAACTCGACCAGCTGTCGATCCGCACCGCCGCCGCGCTGACCGCCGAGGAGCCCGAATATGGCCAGCTCGCCGCGCGGCTGCTGGGTGCGTATATCGACAAGGAAGTGAGCGGCCAGGAGATCCAGAGCTTTTCGCAGTCGATCGTACGCGGTGCGGAACTGGGCATCCTCAATGAGCGATTGCGCGACTTTGTGGCGCTGAACGCACGCAAGCTCAACGATGCGATCAATCCGCTGGCCACGCGCCGCTTCGAGTATTTCGGCCTGCGCACGGTGTACGACCGCTACCTGCTGCGCCATCCACAGAAGCGCTTGGTGATCGAGACACCGCAGCATTTCTTCATGCGCATCGCCTGCGCGCTGGGCGGCAACGAGATCGGCGAGACGCTCGAGCTTTATCGCCTGCTCTCCTCGCTGGAATATATCGCCAGCTCGCCCACGCTGTTCAACGCCGGCACCAACCACGAGCAGCTCAGCTCGTGCTACCTGCTCGACTCGCCGGTCGATTCGCTGGAGTCGATCTACGACAAATATGCCGACGTGGCCAAGCTCAGCAAGTTCGCCGGCGGCATCGGCCTGGCCTACACCCGCGTGCGTTCGCGCGGGTCGCTGATCAAGGGCACCAACGGCCATTCCAACGGCCTGCTGCCGTGGCTGAAAACCCTTGATGCTTCGGTCGCCGCGGTGAATCAGGGCGGCAAGCGCAAGGGCGCGGCTTGCGTGTACCTGGAATCGTGGCACGCCGACATCGAGGATTTCCTCGAGCTGCGCGACAACACCGGCGACGATGCGCGCCGCGCGCACAATCTCAACATCGCCAACTGGATTCCCGACGAATTCATGCGCCGGGTCGAGTCAGACGGCGATTGGTCGCTGTTCGATCCCAAGGTCGTGTCGCATCTGGTCGACAGTTGGGGGGCGGTATTCGAACAGCACTACGCGAAGGCCGAAGCCGAAGGTCTGGCCGTCAAAACGGTCAAGGCGCGTGAGCTTTACGCGCGCATGATGCGCACCCTGGCGCAGACCGGCAACGGCTGGATGACCTTCAAGGACCGCTGCAACGCCACCAGCAATCAGACGGCCAAAGCGGACAACGTGATCCACCTGTCCAACCTGTGCACCGAAATTCTGGAAGTCAGCTCGGCGACCGAGACGGCTGTGTGCAATCTGGGCTCGGTGAACCTGGCGCGGCACGTGGTGCACGCGGCCGACGGTAGCCCTACCTTCGATTTCGAACAGCTCGCCTCCACCGTGCGCACGGCCGTGCGCCAGCTCGATCGCGTGATCGATCTGAACTTCTATCCGATCGACACCGCGCGCACCGCCAACATCAAGTGGCGTCCGGTCGGGCTCGGTGTGATGGGTCTGCAGGACGTGTTCTTCAAGCTGCGCCTGCCGTTCGATTCCCCCGAGGCGCTGGCACTGTCCACGCGCATCGCCGAGGAGATCTATTTCCACGCGCTGTCGATGTCGAACGAGGTGGCAGCGCAGGTCGGCGCGCACCCCGGCTTTGCCGAGAGCCGCGCCGCCAGCGGCGAGCTGCAGTTCGACTACTGGCCGCAGGCGCAGACCCACGACAGCGCGCGCTGGGACGCGCTGCGCGAGCGCATCAAGCAGCACGGGCTGCGCAACTCGCTGCTGATCGCGATTGCGCCGACCGCGACGATCGCCTCGATCGCCGGCTGCTACGAGTGCATCGAGCCGCAGGTCAGCAACCTGTTCAAGCGCGAGACGCTGTCGGGCGATTTCCTGCAGGTGAACCGTTACCTGGCCGACGAGCTGAAGGCGCTGGGATTGTGGACGCCGGAAGTACGCGACGCGATCAAGCTGGCCGAAGGTTCGATCCAGAACATCGCCGCGATCCCCGAACGCCTGCGTGCGATCTATCGCACCGTATGGGAGCTGCCGCAGAAGGCGCTGATCGAACTGGCCGCTGCGCGCGGCGCCTTCATCGACCAGAGCCAGTCGCTCAACCTGTTCATGGAAAACCCCAACATCGGCCAGCTCAGCTCGATGTACATGTACGCCTGGAAGGCCGGCATCAAGACCACCTACTACCTGCGCTCGCGACCGGCGACCAAGATCACCAAGACCACGGTCACCGCCAGCCGGACCAGCGCGCCCGAGCCGGTCATCGACGATCAGGCGCAGGCCAACGCCGCGGTGTTCTGCTCGCTGGAAAATCCCGAGTACTGCGAAGCCTGCCAGTAAGCGCGAGCGCGATCCGGCGTCACCACGCCGGATCGTCGCGACGCCGCGTCAACCATCGTTATTCAGAGGAAGCCATCCATGTCAGCCCAGCCCCTCCGCAACGCGCAGATTCTCGACCCCGGTTTTGAACTGACGCTGCGGCCGATGCGCTACCCCGCGTTTTACGAGATGTATCGCAACGCGATCAAGAACACCTGGACGGTGGAGGAAGTGGATTTCTCCATGGACACCTCCGACCTGCGCACGAAGATGTCGCCGGCCGACCGTCACCTGATCCAGCGGCTGGTGGCTTTTTTCGCCACCGGCGACACCATCGTGTCGAACAATCTGGTGCTCAATCTCTACCAGCACATCAATGCGCCCGAGGCGCGCATGTATCTGTCGCGCCAGCTGTATGAGGAGTCGCTGCACGTGCAGTTCTACCTCACCCTGCTCGACACCTATATCCCCGATCCGGCCGAACGCAACGCGGCGTTCGCGGCGATCGAGACGATCCCGTCGATCCGCCAGAAGGGCGAATTCTGCTTCAAGTGGATTGACTCGATCCAGCATCTGCAGCGGCTGGAAACGCGCGAGCATCGGCGCCAGTTTCTGCTCAACATGATCTGCTTTGCCGCCTGCATCGAAGGCCTGTTCTTCTATGCCGCCTTCGCCTACGTGTATTACCTGCGCTCGCGCGGCCTGCTGCACGGGCTGGCGGCTGGCACCAACTGGGTGTTCCGCGACGAGAGCGGCCACATGGCGTTTGCGTTCGACGTGGTGCGAACGGTGCGCGACGAGGAGCCGGAGCTGTTCGACGACGCGATGCGTGCCCAGGTCGAGGAGATGATGGAAGACGCCATCGCCTGCGAAACGCAGTTCGCCGATGACGTGCTTTCCGGCGGCGTGGTCGGCCTGTCGGCGAAAGACATGCGCCAGTACCTCGAATACTGTGCCGATCAGCGCTTCGCCCAGCTCGACATGCCGAAGAAATACGGCGCCAAGAACCCGTTCGACTTCATGGACCTGCAGGACGTGCAGGAAGTGACCAACTTCTTCGAGCGCCGCGTCTCGGCCTATCAGGTCGGCGTGCAGGGCGAAGTGGCGTTCGATATGGCGTTCTGATGCCCCACGCTGCGGGCGGCACGACGTGGTGTCGAACGGCAGTCCGCACGATTCATAGATCGAAAGAAAAACCGCCACCTCGCAGGAAGTGGCGGTTTTTTCGTGAAACTGTCATCCAAAGCACGTAATATTCTGCGGCGACCTGCTTCTTGCCTGAATCAGGCCGGGGTTTCGGTCAACAAAGGGAAAGTCATCCAAGGTCAGTTCTCCCGAGTATTCCTCGGGACGGGCGTCTGTGCGAGCGGCGTTTCCCATCTCGCCCGCGTATTCAGAAGGATTGACGATGACACCCGCCATTCGCAGGAACCTGCTTTCATTCGCCATCGCCACGCTGCTCGCGGCGGCGCCCGTGGCCGCTCAGAACATCACCACGTCCGGCGTCAGCGGACGCGTGCTCGACGCCAAGGGGCAGCCGGTGGCCGGCGCCACGGTCGACATCGTGCATCAGCCCTCGGGCACGACCAAGCAGGTGACCACCGACGCCGAAGGCCGCTACACCGCGCAGGGGTTACGCGTGGGCGGCCCGTTCGAGATCAAGGCCAGCAAGGGCGGCATGGCCACGGTGGAAAAAAACGACGTCTATCTGCAGCTCGGCCAACCGTCGTCGATCAACCTGGGCATGAGCTCGGGCGCCGAGGCGGCCAGCAACCTGTCGGCCGTGACGGTGAGCGCGTCGACGCTGGCGCAGACCTTCTCCTCGGAGAACAAGGGCCTGTCGACCACGATCTCGCAGCGCCAGCTGCAGGCCACGCCGCAGGGCAACCGATCGATCGACGACGTGGCGCGACTCGACCCGCGTGTGACCGTGACCGACCAGGGCACCGGCTCGATATCCGCCGCCGGCCAGAACAACCGCTACAACAACATCGCCGTGGACGGCGTGACCCAGGGCGATCCGTTCGGCCTCAACGCCAACGGCCTGCCCTATCAGAAGTCGCCGATCTCGCCGGAGACGATCGCCGAGTACAACATCTCCACCGCGAATTTCGACGTGATCTCCGACACCGTCGGTGCCGATATCAACGCGGTCACCAAGAGCGGCACCAACCAGTTTCACGGCTCGATCTACGACGCCTACCGCAACGCCAACAAACTGGTCGGCAACGCCGGCTGGCTGCCGAAGAACAACGCCAACTACGGCTACAACGGCTACGACAAGGACTCGACCTACGGCTTCACCCTCGGCGGTCCGATCGTCAAGGACAAGCTGTTCTTTTTCGTCTCGGCCGAGCATGAAAAAACCACCGGCATCGGCGCCGACTCCGCCAACGGGCTGGACGAATCGCTCGGCAACGGCGCGTCGACCAGCAACAAGGTTTCGCCCGGAGACCTGCAGAAAATCATCGGCGTGGCCAAGCAGCTCGGCCTGACGCCTGGCACCTTCGGCGGCAGCACCGGTCTGGCGTATGACGACAAGCGTTATCTGGGCAAGATCGACTGGAACATCAGCAACAACCACCGCGCCAGTTTCACCTACCAGAAAACCGACGAGCAGCTGCCCGCGGTGGGCGGCAACAGCGCCAACAGCGTGGGCCTGACCAGCTACACCTATACCAAGGCGATCAGCACCGAAAACTACGTGGCCCACGTATTCGACGACTGGACCGACAGCTTCTCCACCGAAGCGAAAATCGGCTACCAGAAGTTCGTGCAGGACACGACCGCGCCGTTCCAGCAGCCGTCGGTCAACGTCAACCTGCAGGCCGACGGCAAAGGCCCATCGGTGAACCTGGGCGAGGAGCAGTTTCGTCACTACAACCACATCGATACCAAGAAGCTCTCGTTCTTCCTGGCCGGCACGTATTACGTCGGCGACCATGCCATCAAAGCCGGCGTCGACGCGTCGCGCACCAAGATCAACAATCTGTTTGGCCAGTCCGAATTCGGCGTGTACAACTTCTGGGGCATCGACAATTTCCAGGCCGGCAACTACAACAAGTACGTGCTCTACCACCCGGCGCCCGGCTATGCACTGGACGATATCGCCGGCAAGTGGACCTACAGCCAGTACACGCCGTTTCTGCAGGACACCTGGCAGGTCACACCGCAGCTTTCGCTGCAGTACGGCGTGCGCGTGGATATTCCCAACTCCAGCGGCCGGCCCGATTACAACGCCTCGTTTGAAAAGGCGTTCGGCTATCCGAACGACTACACGGTCGGTTCCAGCAATCGCGTGGTCGAGCCGCGCCTGTCGTTCAACTACACCTTCGAGAGCGATTACAAAACCCAGCTGCGCGGCGGCGCCGGTCTGTTTCAGACGCAGCCGCCCACGGTGTGGCTGACCAACCCGTACCAGAACAACGGCGTCACCCTGCGGTCGTACACCACGTTCAATCCCGCTCTCGCGCCGTTCAGCCCGAACCCGTTCGGCCAGAACATTCCGGCCGGCGGCGGCGCCGGTTCGATCGATACCGTGGCGAAGAACTTCAGCCTGCCGACCGTGTGGAAGATGAGCCTGGCGCTGGATCGCGAGCTGCCGTGGTGGGGGCTGGTCGCCTCGGCCGAGTACGAGCACATCAAAGTGCGCGACGGCATCCTGTACCAGGCCATCAACTTCGGCGCGCCCACCGGCGTGCTGCCGGACGGGCGCCAGCAGTTCTGGAAAACGCCAGGCGAGGCGCCGACCACGGCCGATGCGCTGGCCAACCAGAACCGCGCCTTCAGCACCGCGTCGACCCTGCTGACCAACACGCACAAGGGCAAGTCCGACAGCCTTACGCTGGCGTTGAGCAAGCCGTTTTCCGACAGCGTGTTCGGCAACCTGGCAGTCACCTTCAATCACGCCACCGACGCCGACCCGGGTACCGACACGATTGCCTACAGCGGCTACCAGCGCGTGGCGCGCCTGAATCCCAACGACAATGAAAGCGCCACCTCCAACTACAACGTGGCCAAGAGCCTGAAGGCGTCGCTGACCTGGCAGCACAACTTCTTCGACAACTACCGGACCCAGGTCTCGATGTTCTACAGCGGCCGCACCGGCAATCCATACACCTGGATTTTCGCCAACGATGCCAACGGCGACAGCATTGCCGGATGGGACCCGGTCTATATTCCGAACCTCAACGATCCCAAGGTGGCTTACGCGGCCGGCACCAAGGCGCAGACGATCCAGCAGTTTCAGGATTTTCTCGCCAGCGACAAGTACCTGAAGGATCACCGCGGCCAGATCGCCAACCGCAACGGCGCGCATTCGCCGTGGGTCAGCCAGCTGGACATGAGCTTCTCGCAGGAAGTGCCGGGCCTGTTCCCGGGCAACAAGGGCGAGATCCGTTTGGACGTCTATAACTTCCTCAACCTGATCGACAAGAACTGGGGCCTGGTGAAGTACACCGGCACCTATCCCACCCGCACTCTCGCCAGCTACGGCGGCGTGAATGCCGCCGGTCAGTACGTGTATACGCTGCCCGTCGACAAGAACGGCAACTACCAGCCGCAGCAGCTGAACTACTACGACGGCGGCTTCTACGATCCCAGCCGCGTGGTGTCCCGCTGGTCGGCGATGGTGACCTTGCGCTATACGTTCTAAGCCATGTCCGCACTGGATTGATGGAATAAAAAACGGCGCTTTCGGCGCCGTTTTTTATTTGCCGGACTCGCGCGTTATAGCGCCCCTTATCGTTGGGTCACGGCATCGGCGTCGGTTTCAGCGCGAACTCTTTCGGCGGCGTATTGCCGGCGAGGTTGGTCACGAAATAGTCCCAGCGCCGGCGCGTGGCGTATGCCGTCGCCGCACCGTAGCCGTGACGCACGTTGGGGATCATCAGCATGTCGAAATCCTTGTTGGCCTTGATCAGCGCATCGACCACCAGCAGGCTCTCGTAAGGCGGCACGTTGTCGTCCAGCGTGCCATGCACCAGCATCAGATGACCCTTGAGGTTGGCCGCAAGGTTCTGATTGGCCTGGTCGTCGTAATTGCTCTTGCCGTCCGCACCGACGATCTGCTCGCCCTGGTATTTCTCGGCCCAGTCGTCCTCGTAGTTGCGGTTGTCGTGGTTGCCGCTCTCGGACCAGCCGACTTTGAAGAAATCCGGATAGCGGAACATCGCATCGGTAGACGCGTTGCCGCCGCCGGAGTGGCCCCAGATGCCCACGCGGTCCAAGTCGATCCATGGATAGCGCTTGCCCAGGTCCCTCAGGCCTGCAACCTGATCGGGCAGCGTATTGTCGCCCATGTTGGCGAACCAGGTGTCGTGAAAAGACTTCGAACGCCACGGTGTACCCATGCCGTCGATGGCCACCACGATAAAGCCCAGTTCGGCCAGCGACTGGTTATCGCCGTGACTGGGTAAGAAACTGCGCGTATCGACCGAACCGGTCTGCGGACCGGGGTAGATGTAATCGATGACAGGGTACTTCTTCGACGGATCGAAGTGCGATGGCTTGAACATGATGCCGTACAGATCCGTCTTGCCATCGCGCGCCTTGACGACGATCGGCACCGGCGGCACCCAGCCGGCAGCCTTCAGACGCGAGATATCCGCCTTGGCGACGCTGGCGACAGTGTGACCGTCCTCGGCGCTGCGCAGTACGGTCACCGGCGGCTCCGTAGGTGTGGACCAGGCATCCACGAACAGCTTGTGGTCCGGCGAGAGATCGACCGTGTGGTCGGCCGCTTCCGGGGTCAGCAGAGTCGGCTGGCCGCCGTCGAGGCTGACCTTCCAGAACTGCTGGTAATACGGATCGACGCCCGTCGTGCGGCCCACGCCACGGAACCACACGGTGCGCGTGGCCGGGTCGACCTTGAGCATCTCGGTGACATTGCCCTCGCCCGTGGTGATGGCGTGCTTGAGCTTGCCGGTGTCGAGGTCGTACAGGTACAGCTGACCCCAGTCGCTGCGCTCGGAGAACCACACCGCTTCGTGTGTGGCCGGCAGGTATGCCCAGTTGGCCGTGCCCAGGCCGCTCTCGTAGTAGGTCTTGGCGGTTTCTTCGAACACGGTGCGTACCTTGCCGGTGGCCGCATCGGCGATGCGGAACCACTCGTGCTGGTGGTAGCGCGAGGTGGACACGAAAGCCAGGGTCTTGCTGTCCGGCGCCCATTTCACATCGTCCCAGCCGCCGTCCGGGCCACAGCTGACATCGTCGCACAGGGTGGAGCGGTGCTGGTCCGGCGGCAGTTGCAAACGCACGGTTTTATGGTTGGGCACGTCGATGACGACGCGCTCGATCATGGTGACGTTCTTGTCGCCGGCCAGCGGATACTTCCACGACAGCAGCGTCGGATGGCCCACGTTGGTAGTCACCAGATACATGTCGCCGGTCTTGCGCTGATCCTGCTGAAAGGTCGCGATCTTCGTCGAGTCGGGCGACCATTCCAGAATGGCGTTGTCGGTGTGCTTCCAGCCGGCGTTGTCGGTGGCGTAGCCGAAGTTCTCCACGCCGTCGGTGGTGAGCTGGGTTTCCTTGCCGCTGGCAGCGTCACGCAGCCACAGGTTCCAATGGCGGATGAACGCCTCGGATTTCTTGTCCGGCGACAGCACGCCCGGCTCGCTGCCGGTGTTCTTGCCGGGTTCCACCGCGGCGCAGGCGCCGCTGTTTTTCACATCGCACAGATAGTGCTTGTCCTTGATGGCAATATCCAGACGACCGTCCGGCGCCACGCTGTATGCGCTGATCGGCAGCTTCTTGTCGTCGACCGGCTTGCCCGTGACCTTGGCCAGCGCGGCGGCCAGCTTCAACTGATCGAACAGCGGCGTGACCGTGCCGGTGGCCGCATCCATCTGCACAAAATGATCGCCCGCGCTGTCGTGGTCGCGATACCAGAAGTGGCCATCGTCCAGCCAGCTGACTTTCCGCACCGAGTGATCGACCAGCGGCGTCGTGTTGTATCTCATGAAGCGCTCGGCTTGTGCATAGTCGTTGGCGGTCAGCGTGCGGCTCTCGGCCACCACCCCTGACGACGCCAGGATCACCATCACTGCGCCAGCTCGGCACGACGTGCGGACTATCGAATGCATGCAACCTCCGGATGAAAACAGGACAGGCGGCGAACGGTCGGCGATCGCCGCCACTCAATCGTCCGATGCTAGCGCGTAAGCCGGCCGACTACCCCTGCCATAGGTCCATGCCGGCGCACATTTGTGCAGTCGCAACAAACTACAATGCGAGACACCGTCGAACCACGTCCGGTCCACTCAATCAGCAGAATGCCATGATCAAGATTCCCCACGAAGCCCGCCTGATGGAGATGGTCTTCCCCGACCATACCAACCACCTCGGCACGCTGTTCGGCGGCCAGGCGCTGGCATGGATGGACAAGGCGGCGTTCATCGTGGCGTCGCGCTATGCGCGGCGCACGGTGGTGACGGCGCGCTCGGAAGAGGTGAACTTTCGCGTGCCGGTGCGCAGCGGTCAGTTGGTCGAACTGGTGGCCAGCGTGGTCAAGGTCGGGCGCAGCTCGATGACGGTGGAGGTGGAAATGACCGCCGAGGATCCGCTCAGCGGCGACCGCCGGGTCTGCACCACCGGCCGCTTCGTGATGATCGCGCTGGATTCCAACGGCTCGCCCACCGCGATTCCGCCGCTGTCGACCGCCGAATAATCCGGGGCGCTTGACGCAGGCCGCGGTCGCCTCCCAACCTGCCGATTCCTTTGTCTGCCGATCGCCGCCATGTCCGAACCACTGACCATCATCGGCAGCTATATCTCGCCGTACGTGCGCAAGGTGCTGGTGTTTCTCGAACTCAAAGGCATCGACTACCGCATCGATCCGATCCCGCCGTTTGTCGGCAACGACACGTTTTCGCAGCTCAGCCCGCTGCGCCGCATTCCGGTGATGCGCGACGGCGATCTTCTGCTCAACGATTCCAGCGTGATCTGCCAGTACCTGGAGGATCGGCACCCGCAGGTATCGCTCTATCCCGTCGATATCGCCGATCGGGCACGGGCGCGCTGGCTGGAGGAATACGCCGACGTGGCGCTGGGCGATGCGATCGCCGGAAAGCTGTTCTACCAGCTGGGCATCAAACCGCATCTGTTCGGCGAAAAGACCAATGACGCGATGGTGCAGCAGGCGCGCGACATCGATCTTCCCGCCGCGCTGGATTACCTGGAAACCCACCTGCCCACCGACGATTTCATCTTCGGCGAACTGTCCATCGCCGATATCGGTATCGCCAGCTTTTTCCGCATGGCCGGTTTCGTGCGCTACACCATCGATGCCGAACGCTGGCCGCGCTGCGCCGGCCTGGTGGCACGCACGCTGGCGCTGCCGGTGTTTGCCAAACTGGCCACGTTCGAGGATCGCGCGCTACGCACACCGGTGTCGGAGCAGCGCGCCGTGCTGGCGGCCATGGGCGCTCCGTTGACCGACACCACCTGCGGTGGCGCGCCGCCACGGCGTGGCGTGATCGTCATCGACTGACCGCTTGTGCGTCGGCTGACGCTAGCGCAGATCGGCCATCAGCTCGACCAGCCAGTCGACAAACACCCGTACGCGCGGCGACAGCTGCCGCTGCGCCGGATACATCACCGACACCGGCATCGGCGGCGGCGGATACTGCGGCAGCACCTCGAGCAGACGACCGGCTGCCAGATCGGCCGCCACGTTGTAGCGCGGCAGTTGGATCATGCCAAAGCCGGCTCGGCAGCTGGCCGCGTAGATATCGCCGGAGTTCACTGTCACCGCGCCGGGTACATCGATGATGCGCAGTTCCCCGCCCACGGTGAAATCCAGCGGCTGCGCACGACCACTGGTCGGCGACCGCCAGACCACCGCCTGATGCGCCGTCAGCTCGTCGAGCGCCTGCGGCATGCCGTGCTGTTCGACGTAGCCCGCACTGACGCAGGTCACCTGCGACAGCACCGCGAGGCGGCGCGCGATCAAGCCCGAATCGGCCTGCTCGCCGCCGCGCACCACGCAGTCCACGCCCTCGTGGACGAGATCGACGTAGCGATCGCTGGCACCGATATCGAGTTCGAGCAGCGGATAGCGCGCGCGAAAATCCGCCAGCGCCGGCACGATCACCGCCGTACCCAGCGGCCCCGACAGATCGATGCGCAACGAGCCGCGCGGCTGCGCCGCGGCGTGGCTGAAGACCGATTCGGTTTCCTCCAGATCCGCCAGCAGGCGCTGGCATCGGGTGTAATACGCCTGACCGTCGGGCGTGGTGCGCACGCTGCGCGTGGTGCGGATCAGCAGCTGGGTACCGAGCCGGGCCTCCAGCTGACGCAGCGCATGGCTGACCGTGGCACGCGGAATGCCCAGCTCGTCGCCCGCGCGGGAGAAGCTGCCCAGATCCACGATGCGGGTGAACACGCGCATGGTGTCGAAACGATCCATCGCCGCCTCATTGTTGATTCTTGTTGGATAGACATACCAATTTACCCTCCTTTATCCAATTCAGGCTACTGGGGGCAATGCGTTCAGATCCGCGACCGCACGGGCGATCAGGCTGTACGTCTGACTGTCGGTGCCGTCCTCGGCCAACGCCCTCCTCTCACTCAAGGACATCACCATGCAAAAGCGCACTCTCGGCAAAGATATCGGCGCAAACGCGGCCCCCAAGGTTTCCGCCCTCGGCCTCGGCTGCATGGGCATGAGCGATTTCTACAGCGGCCGCGACGATGTCGAATCGATCGCCACGATCCAGCACGCGCTCGACCGCGGCCTCAACCTGCTCGACACCGCCGACATGTACGGCCCGTTTCTCAACGAGGAGCTGGTCGGCAAGGCGATCAAGGGCCGTCGCGACGACGCCTTCATCGCAACCAAGTTCGGCATCGTGCGCGACCCGAACGACCCGACCAAGCGCGGCGTCAGCGGCCACCCCGATTACGTGCGCAAGGCGTGCGAGGGCAGCCTGAAACGGCTGGGCGTGGACACCATCGACCTGTATTACCAGCACCGCGTCGATACCAGCGTGCCGATCGAGGACACCGTCGGCGCCATGGCCGAGCTGGTCGGCGCGGGCAAGGTGCGTTACCTGGGCCTGTCCGAAGCCTCCGGCGCCACGATCGAACGCGCGTATGCAGTGCACCCGATCACGGCGCTGCAGAGCGAGTTTTCGCTGTGGACGCGCGACCCGCAGAGCAACGGCATGCTCGACGCCTGCCGCAAGCTCGGCGTCAGCCTGGTGGCGTATTCCCCGCTCGGCCGCGGCTTTCTCACCGGCGCGATCCGCTCGCCGGACGACTTCGAGGCCGACGACTACCGCCGCAACAACCCACGCTTCCAGGGCGACAACTTCAGGCACAACCTAGAGCTGGTCGATCGGGTGCAGAAGCTCGCCAACGACAAGGGTTGCACGCCGGCGCAGCTGGCGCTGGCCTGGGTATTGGCGCAGGGCGACGACGTGGTGGCAATCCCCGGCACCAAGCGTCGCTCGCGTCTGGACGAAAACCTCGGCGCGCTTGACGTCACCCTCAGCCCGGCCGAGCTGAAGGCGATCGAAGCGGTGTTCCCGCCCGATGCCGCGGTCGGCACGCGCTATGCCGAATCGATGATGCACATGGTCAACGTGTAACCATCATCGATAGCTTGGCTCTGCCGGCGCCGCCATCGGGCCACGCCGGCAAAGCCGTTAAACTGGGCGGCATGAACACGCCCGAACAGTCCCAGCTCGGCCAGAGCACCGTCTACGCCGACCGCTACGACCCCAGCCTGCTGTTTCCGATACCGCGCGCCGAGAAGCGTGCGGAAATCGGCGTCGGCGACCCGGTGCCGTTTCACGGCGTCGATATCTGGAATGCCTATGAGCTGTCGTGGCTCGACGCGCGCGGCAAGCCGGTCGTTGCCATCGCCGAGTTCCGCGTGCCGGCGACGTCGCCCAACATCATCGAATCGAAGTCGTTCAAGCTGTATCTGAACGGCTTTGCGCAGGAGCGTGTGGCCGATGCGGCGACGCTTGCGGCGACGCTGACGCGCGATCTTTCGCACGCGGCCGGCGCGGATATCCAGGTGCGGCTCAGCGATATCACCGCCGCCAGGCACAGCGTGGTCGATCTGGACGGCCATCTGCTCGACGACCAGCGCATCGATATCGACCACTACGGACCGCCTGAAGCCAGTTTTCTGCAAGTCGACGCCGACGCTCCGACCGTCGAAGAAACCGTGGTCTCGCACCTGCTGCGCTCGAACTGTCCGGTAACCGGCCAGCCGGACTGGGGCAGCGTGCAGATCGCCTATCGCGGCTGGCCGATCGACCGTGCCGGGCTGCTGCGCTATCTGATCTCGTTCCGCAATCACAACGAGTTCCACGAGCAGTGCGTGGAGCGCATCTATGTGGATGTGATGACGCGCTGCGCACCCGAGCGGCTCAGCGTCTATGCGCGCTATACCCGCCGCGGTGGCCTGGATATCAACCCATTTCGCAGCAGCGTGCCGGCCAGCCCGGCAAATTCACGCGGCGCCCGCCAGTAACACCGTATGTTTCGGTAATCGGCGCTTCATATCGAGGCCGGTAATCTCGCGTGCTGCGCCAAATAGCTCGTCTGGACTGGCCGCACTGGGCACGTCACCATGGCCCGTCAGTCATCACGTTATCAACCCTGGAGCCTTACCATGTCATTTTCACCGCGTTCCGCCACGCTGATCAGCGCCACATTCGCCAGCATGCTCCTGCTCAGCGCCTGCGGTAAAAGCGAAGCGCCCGCACCGGCCCCGGCCGCCGCCAGCACCGCAGCACCCGCTCCCGCACCTGCTGCTACGGCGCCTGCGCCAGCCAGCACTGCCGTGAAGCCCGCCGCCGCTAGCACGGCAGCCGCCACTGCACCTGCGGTTACCCCAGCGGCTACGGCTGCTCCTGCGGCCGCGCCCGCTGCCGCCAGCGCGCCGCTGAGCTTCTCCAAGCTGACCCTGGGCAACGCGGTCAATAACGACCATCAGGTGACCAAGCCGGGCACCAGCTTCGCCACCACCGACAAGACCATCTACGCCAGCGTCGCCACCGACGGCAGCACCAGCGGCGCCAAGCTCAACGCCAAGTGGACCTATACCGAGGGCGCCAGCGTGCTGGTCAGCAATATCACCCAGTCGATCAGCACCGACGGCCCGGCCATCACCACCTTCAAGGTGCAGAACCCGGACCTGTGGCCGGAAGGCAAGTACAAGGTCGAAATCTCGCTCGACGGCAAAACCGTCGCCGACCAGGACTTCCAGATCGGCAAGCGCTGATCCCGGCTCAAGCCTGTCACAAGCAAAAAGGCGCCCGATCGGGCGCCTTTTTGCTTGTGTATCCGCTTACGTGAACAACGGCACCTCTACTCAAAGTAGGGCCTCGCGGCGGATACAAAGAGACCTTTTCGTTTCGGGTTGGTGAATAACCCTTTCCGGCGGCACCCATTCCACAGATATCGGGACTGCCTAATACGTAATCGTGATATTTCTGGTCTTGTCGTCAACAACGGTTTGTCGCATGTGCTGAGTATCGCCGAGCACCAACAGTGGAACGACGCCATTCGCCACGCAGGCGACCTTCAGCGCCACATCACCCGCCGAGACCGTGCACGTAGGCAGGATGACCATGCTGACGCTAAACGACGCCGACGTCGTAGCGGCCTTCAGTACACCCATCATTCCAAAGAGAGCCACCGAGGCAATGAGCTTGGCTAGCTTTTTGCCTCGCGCGAAAGCCATTCCCCGAGAGAACGTTTCCACGTAAAGCCGGCTGCCTGCGCTTCGTGTCCTCTGCGACCCCGTCACAAACGGGGCGCTGCGACGGCAGCAGGAAATGCGGCGGCATTGAACGTACTTATTGAATGCGGTGGCAACACGCATGCGAAGCTCCTCGACGATACCCTCAGACATCGGCTGTCGACTGCGTTTGCTTTAGAGCCTGTTCACGATCTCACCGCGCCTCGCGCCGGGATCATCGGTTTTCGCTTACCCGAAAGAGGGGCGGATTACCGGCCGCAGCCATCCCCTCGGCGAGCGAGACCGCAACCTAAAGTTTGCGCCCACTTGGCCGATAAGCAGCGTGAGATGTCGTTGAAAAATATCCGCTACCGAAGGACCAATCATGAAATATCTTCTTGTTACAAGCCTCATGCTGTTTACGCCCATGGCCGCTCATGCGGCCTGTTCGGCCAGCGATTTCTCGATTGAGGATTTCAAGGCAGGCACGGTCGGTTCGGGCGGTGCCATGCACCTGATCCTAAAGGGCAAGCTGGTCAATCATTGCGCAACGCCGGCCGCCGCCCAGGTTCGCGTCGATGCAAAAAGTGGCAGCGGTGCCGTTCTGGCCACCAAGCAGGGCTGGCCCGGCGGTACCACGAATATCTCTCCGGGACAGTCCGTCGACTTCGACCTGGGCAGGCTGGTTCGTTATCAGCCCGATATGCAGACGTACGCGGCAGCCATCACCGATGTGCGCACCTGGTAAGTAACTGACTGGTGGCAGGGCCGGCCACGTCATTTGACTGCCCTGCCACGAAGCTCTACCGTGGCATGCGTGGTGGCCCGTCACACTCCCGCCAAGCCATCCGAACTTCGCCGGTCGGCCTGAGCCGCTTCAGTTGTATGGCATGCCGCGCGGGCTCGGTGGCGTTTTGCACCACTCGGCATCCGGGCCTGACCTGGATGCCGAGTGGTGGGCTTGCTGCGCGAATGGCCATGGCCGCAGACGCTCGCTCCGGCAAACTTGGCAGTCGCCGCCGGACCTTGGGCGATCGAGACACAACCGCCCCAGCAGTAGCCTCGAACGCGATGAACGTGCATTGCCCTATGGCTTAGAGCCGGTTCAAAGTCTCCACGTAGCTCGCGTTGCCTTGCCATAGCCGTCAGGTGGTGGTGCGTGGCGCAGCGCTTGCCTGGCTGGCAAGTCAAGCACCGAAAAGGTGTAAACCGCGCGCTGCCGCCTGGCGGCCACGGCGAGGCCGCAGGGCCGGGCCTGTTTGCCCCCATTCCTGCGTCATTACTCGGTGTGGACCGACGTCCACTCCTCGCTCCTCAAAGCCGGCGCCATCCATGGCGCTTCCCCGCGTACCCTCGTTCTTCATTGGTCTGCGGGCAAACAGCTCTCGGCGCGGGCCATGCGGAGACTTCGAACAGGCTCTTAGTGCAGGACAAACAGTTTGTCGAAGCCCGCTACGCGCAGCGTCCCGCGCAAGGTCGGCCCCGCGTTGACGATGCGAATCTCGGCGCGGTCGCCGCCGGCATGTTCGCGCAGCAGCAGCAGCATGCCCAGGGCGGAGCTGTCCATGGTGTCGACTTCGGCCAGGTCCATGATGTAGCTTCGCGCCGGCTTGCGATCGCCCAGGCATGCATCGTGAAACGCGCGATGTACGGTGAAGTCGAAATGCTCGCCGAATTGCAGGGTCAGGCAATCCTGCTCGGTGTCGTGATGGATGTTGAGGTTCATGGATGGGGCTCCTTCAGAACAGTTCGATTTCGCCGGCATCCATCGTGCTCTGCAAGGCAGGACCACGGGAGCGCAGGCGGGCTTTTTCGCGCTGCAAGGCCAGCCGGGTTCGCACACGCTGCGCACGCTCTTCCAGCGCACCGGCATCGATCGGAGCGCAGGCAATATCCTCGATATCGCGGGTCGTTTCCGCCGCCACACCTTGCAGCTCGACCAGGCGAGTGCGGGTCTGGTTGAGTAGCTGGCTGAGAATGTCCTCGAACTGCAGCGAGCGGATCGTTGTCGACACATCGTTGCTCAGGCCGCGATTGATCTCCACTGCCTGGTCGGTAACGGCATTGGTCCGCATGTCGCTCTCCGTCACGTGGGCCATCATGGCGTCGATACCGCCTTTGGCCGACAGCGCGACATTGAGGTCCTGCGAAGCAAGCGCACCGATCAGGCCACGTACTTGATCCATCGCCGTGCGGGCGCGTTCGACATGGCTGCCGATCTGTTCGTTGAACTGATTGGAGTTGCTGGCCAGATTGCGGATTTCACCGGCGACCACCGCAAAGCCTCGCCCGGCCTCGCCGGCACGCGCCGCCTCGATGGCGGCATTGAGCGCCAGCAGGTTGGTTTCTTCCGCAATGGTGTTGACGTTCTTGAGCAGCGCGAACACCGCGTCCATTTCCTTCGACATGCCGTCGATCCGATAGACGATGCGCAGGCTTTCGCGCGACAGCTGCACGATCAGACCGACGAAATGTTCGAGCAGATCACTGGTGCGCGTGGCGAAATCCTGGACCGAAACGCCGCCGCTCTGAACGTCGATGATCTGCTTGAGCAAAGACTGCTGCAGACCGGTCTTTTGCGACAGGCCGTCGAATCCGCCACCAAGCTCGGACACCGCGTCACGCAGCAGATCGAGCGCTTGGTGCAGTTCACGCGATGCATGGCCCAGCTCGTCGACCAGCGCACCGCGCACGTCCTCGAGCGCTTCACGCACGGGCGTGGTGTCGACCACGGACACCGTAGCTGTCGCGGTCATCGCCTTGCTGGCCAGCCGCCCGTGCTCCCACAGCCACACCGCAGCAATGACGAAGATCAGCAGCGGCGCCAGCCATGGCGAATGCCACAACAGGCACATGAGTAGTGCCATCGCACTGACGGCGATACCGATGAAAGGGCGTGCAATGGAGTTCGCGCTAGGCAGTGACATGAGGAATTCCGATACTTCAGGAGACGGCGCGCGATGCGCCGGCAGTGGGTTGTTGGGCCAGCAAAAGCAATCGCGCAGCGATGCGTTGCAGCGGCAGCATTTCGTTCGCGGCGCCCATCTTCCAGGCAGCCCCGGGCATGCCCCAGACTACCGACGAGGCCTCGTCCTGCACGAGCGTTGGTGCGCCTGCATCGCGAAGTTCGAGCAATCCGCGCGCGCCGTCATCGCCCATGCCGGTCAGCAACGCAGCGACCGTCGAAGCACCGACGTTCGCCGCCATGGAACGGAACAGCACATCGACGCTCGGCTTGTGACGATTGACCTGAGGACCGTCGTGCAGCCGGCATACGTGCTTGGCGCCGTCCCAGATCACCAGCAGATGCTGGCCGCCGGGCGCGATGTAAGCATGACCAGGCTGGATCGGCTGGCCATCGCGCGCCTCGCATACCCGCATCGCGCAGCAATGGTCCATGCGCGCGGCGAACGGGCCACTGAAAGCCGCCGGAATATGCTGCGTGATGACGATCGGCGGCGCATCCGGCGGCATTGCAGCGAGCACGACGCGAATCGCTTCGGTGCCGCCGGTCGACGCGCCGATGGCGATGATCCTGCTGCCACCACGGCTTCCCGGGGTGGTCACGCGCGGCAACACCGCATCGGCCGAAAGCCTTGGCGGCACGTCCAACGTCTGCACAGCAGTGTAGGCCCTCGGTTTCGACATGGCGGCCAGCTTTACCTTGGCGCAAATGTCCTGAGCGCTTTCGGCAAAGCTGCTGGCCAGATCGCTCGATGGCTTGGTGAAGAAATCGACCGCGCCCAGTTCCAGCGCACGCAGCGTCACTTCGGCACCACGTTCGGTCAAGGAAGAAACCATCACCACCGGCATCGGCCGCAAGCGCATGAGGTTTTCCAGGAAAGTCAGCCCGTCCATGCGCGGCATTTCCACGTCAAGCGTGAGTACGTCGGGGTTGAGCAGCTTGATCTTGTCGCGCGCAATCAGCGGATCGGCCGCCGATCCCACCACCTCGATACCGGGATCGGATTCGAGCATGGCCGACAGCAGTTTCCTCACCAGCGCGGAGTCGTCGACCACAAGGACGCGTACTTTTTCCATTGCTGTTTTTCTCTTCTTGTATGGATGGAAACCGCCCAGGGACGGATACGAAATCCCGTTGATGCGCCATCGGCTCGTGCCGCCTGACCACCACGCTCTGGCTAAAACAGTTCCACCTCTCCCTTTATCGGATCATTTGCCAAACGCTTGAGGTAATGTTCTTCCCGATTGGCTACGGCCACGTCGCGCACCGCACGCAGCTGACGCACCCGCACGCGGCCGCTGGCGGGGAAAAACTGCACCTGACGCGGGTAGATATCGCCAAGATCCTCCGCCGCCAGCGGCAGGCTTTCCGTCGCCAGATAGCGCCTGATGAAGGCAATATTGCGCTTCCCGACGTCGGTCATCTGCGCCAGCACCCGGCCACCGCCAAAGACCTTCACCACCAGATTCTCCCGGCGTCCGCCGGCCTTGAGGATCGCGTTGATCAGTTGTTCCATGGCATCGCTGCCATATCGCGCCGCGCGCCCTACCGCCGACGACCAGCTGTCGCGTTCACCCAATGGCTCGGGCAGCATGAAATGATTCATCCCGCCGATCTGCAGATGAGAGTCGCGCACGCACGCCGAAATACATGAGCCCAGTACTGTGGAAATCATCTCTTCCTGCGCACTGACGTAAAACTCGCCGGGCAGGACTTTTACCGTCATGCAGCTATGGGTGGGATCCCAAAACCGGCGCATATGCTCGAAGCCGGGTATCACCGGCGGCGCAGCTCTCAGCGCGGCCAGTCCGGACGCATAGTCATTCATGCCGCGCGCTTCCGGTAGACCGTTCGGCCGACCAGGTCAAACGCGTCGCTGAGGCCGTGCATCGACTCGGAATGACCGAGGAAAAGATAGCCGCCCGGACAAAGCAGTTCAGCGTAGCGCTCGAACAGTTTCTGCTTGGTCGGCTTGTCGAAATAGATCACCACGTTGCGGCAGAAAATAGCGTCGAACGGACCGCGCATGGGCCATACATGCAGCAGGTTCAACGGTTCGATGCTGACCAGCTCGCGCAAACGCGGGTGGATACGCGCGAAACCCTGGTAGCTTCCCTCGCCGCGCAGAAACCAGCGTCGGCGACGTGCCTCGGAAACGCCACCAAGACGATCGAGCATATATTCGCCCTGACGCGCGGCTTCAAGCGCCTGCGGCGAAAGATCGGTCGCCAGAATGCGCGCATCCAGCGACTTGCCGCTTTGCTCCAAGGCCTCCGCCAGCACCATCGCCAAGGCGTAGGGCTCTTCGCCGGTGGAGCAGCCGGCCGACCAGATTCGCAGCCTCTCGCCGTTACGCTTCGCGTCGAGCCAGCGCGGCAACAGCTCGTCGACCAGTAAATCGTAGTGATGCATTTCGCGGAAGAACGATGTGACGTTGGTGCTGATCGCACTGGCCAGCTCGCCCAGTTCGCTATGCGGATCGTTACGCAGCAGTTCGACGTAGGCATCGAATCCCCGCAGTTGAAGCGCCCGAAGCCTGCGTCCGAGTCGGCCTTGAACTAGCTGGCGCTTATGCTCCCCCAGCACGATGCCGCAATGCTGGTAGACGAAGCTGCAGATAAACGCAAAGTCCTCGTCAGCCAGCACGAAACCAAAGGCTGCAGTCGACGTCAAGCTGGCATTCTCGGGCGTCGGGCGAGCGGACATAAGATCAGAACTCCTTCCATGCTCCGCTGTCGGCGGTTTCCGCGGCGCGCGGCGCTTGGGCACGGGGTGCGGCTGTCTTGCGCACGGCCGCGAATACCGCCTGAGTTTCGATCTCAGCCACCTTGCTCTCCACGCGCGGGGCGACTGCAGCCGCGTCGTTATCGCCCACAACCCGGAAGAAGCCGACCTGACGCGTCAGTTCGCTCGCCTGCTCGTGCATGGCACGCGCGGCGGCCGACGCCTCCTCCACCAGTGCGGCGTTCTGCTGTGTCATTTCATCCATCTGCGACACGGCGTTGTTGACCTGGTCGATACCGGCCGACTGTTCCTGGCTCGCAGCGGCGATCTCGGCAACGATGTCGGTCACTTTCTTCACGCTGTCGACAATCTCCGCGAGCGCCTTGCCTGACTGATCCACTAGCGCTGTGCCGGTGTGCACCTTGTCGGCGCTGTCGTTGATCAGCAGCTTGATTTCCTTGGCGGCGCTGGCGCTGCGCTGTGCCAGGTTGCGTACCTCGGTGGCCACTACCGCAAAGCCACGACCCTGTTCGCCGGCGCGAGCGGCTTCCACGGCCGCGTTGAGCGCGAGCAGGTTGGTCTGGAAAGCGATCTCGTCGATCAGGCTCACGATGTCGGAAATCTTGCGGCTGGAACTGTTGATCTCGCGCATGGCGGTGACCGCCTGCGATACCACCTCACCGCCCCGCTCGGCCTGTTCGCGGGCACCGCGTGCGAGCTGATTGGCGTGACTGGCGTTTTCGGCGTTCTGCTTGACGGTGGAGGTCATCTCCTCCATCGACGACGCCGTTTCCTCGAGGCTCGACGCCTGCTCCTGCGTGCGCTGGCTGAGATCGTCATTGCCGCGAGCGATCTGCTGCGCCGCCGTGCTGACTTCATCGGAACCGTGACGGACGTCGTTAACAATATCCACCAGGCGCATGTCCATGGCACGCAGGCCGGCCAGCAGACGCGACAGCTCGTCGGTACCGCGCACCTGGATATCGTGCCCGAGCTTGCCCTCGGCTATTTCACCGGCCAGCCTGGTCGCGTAGTTCAACGTATTGACAATGGAACGCACCAGAATGACCGAGCTCACCAGCGCAAACAGCAGACCGATCAGCAGAGCGGCCATGGTGATCATGCGGACGCGCTGATAGCTGCTCACCTGCGCCTGGAAAATCGCCGCGGCCTCGACGCGCTGCGCTTCCATCAGCTTCGCCAGCGCCTGCTGACGCTGCATCACCAGCGGGCGCATCTCCATCTGCAGCAAATCCTGCGCCGACGGGTCGTTCTGCTTCAGCGCATCGACAACATCGCTCTTGGCTTGGGCCATGTCCTTGTCGGTGGATTCATACTCCTTTAATGCCGCGGCCACCGCCGGACTCTTCGGCTGCAGCGAGAACCGCTTCATCAGGTCGGTCCCTTCGTTCTCGAGACGATCGTAATCCGTCAGCTTCTGCTTAATCTGCTCCGGCTTGCCGACCAGGTTAGCGGCCTCACCAAGCGCGATGAAACACTGCAGCGCGCTGGTCCCTATGTGGGCCACCATCAGCGTCGGCGCCATCTCACCTTCGTAGATCTGTCGCGTGCCGTCGTTCTGTCGCGCCATCGATCCGAGGCCGATGGCCGCGCCGGCCAGCAGCATAAAGCTGAGCAAGGCAACCAGCCCGTAGAGGCGCGCACGCACGCTACGCAGGGAAAACTTCAGTAGAAACGAGGGCATTCTCATTCTTAACTCCAATCAGGCCACAGCCTTCACATCGCCAACCGCGTTAAGCGCGGTATCCAGTAGCTGCACGTCCTGCGGCTGCAATAATTTGTCGGCGTCGAGCAGCAAGACCATCCGCTCGCCGATCGAGGTCAGACCCTTCAGGTATTCGGTGTCGACCGCCGTGCCCATGTCGGGTACAGGACGCAGGTGCGTGTCTTCAATGTCGAGCACATCGGATACCGCATCGACGACGATGCCGAACAGCCTGCTGGCGACCGTGATGATCACCGTCACCGTGGTGGCGTTGTATGCCTCGCGACTCAGGCCGAAGCGCAGCCGCAGATCGAGCACCGGCACGATCGCACCGCGCAAATTGAGCACGCCCAGCACGTACTGCGGAGCCTGCGGGATGCGTGTCACCGGCGTCCAGCCGCGGATCTCGCGCACGGCCAGGATGTCGATGCCGTATTCCTCCTCGGCAAGATTGACGGTGAGGTACTGCGTAGTGGTATTGGTGTCGGAAATTGACTGACTCATGGGCATTCCAGATAACAAAGGTCAGGCGCTGGGTAATGTATCGACCGGTACGAAGCGGGCTTGAGCGGGGATCGGTAGATCGGCCGTATTACGCCGCTCGACGTCGGGACTGCATGCGCGCTAGTCCGGCGACATCGATGATCAATGCCACCGATCCATCGGCCAGAATGGTCGCGCCGGAAATACCTTCGATGCGGCGATAGTTAGCCTCAAGCGACTTGACCACCGCCTGCTGCTGGCCGATCAGGCCGTCGATGAACAGGCCTACCCGACCGCCGTCCGCTTCGACCACGATCACCAGACCATCCTCGATCCGCTGTTTCGCACCGACGCAACCAAAATGCTCATGCAGACGAACGATCGGCAGGTAGGCGTCGCGAAAGCGGAACAGTTCACCGCCGCCGATCACGCTGCGCACGGCATCCGCTTTCAGCTGTACCGATTCGACGATCGATACCAGCGGCACGATGTAGCACTCCTCGCCTACCGCCGCGCTCAAACCGTCGATGATGGCCAGCGTCAGCGGCAGCGTGATGGTGAAGGTCGTACCGTGGCCCGGACGACTCGCGATGGCGACGCTGCCGCCCAGATCCACCACGTTGCGGCGTACCACGTCCATGCCCACGCCACGTCCCGACAAATCGGTGGTGGTGGCTGCCGTGGAAAAGCCGGGCTGAAAAATCAGCTCGTTGACAGCATCGTCGGACAGATTGTCAGCGGACGAAATCAGACCTTTCTGCATGGCTTTGGTCACGATGGCGTCGCGGTTGAGACCGGCACCATCGTCGACGATTTCCACCACGATCGAACCGCCGCGGTGAAACGCCTCCAGTCGCAGCGTACCGCTTTCCTGCTTGCCAGCCGCGCGGCGTTTTTCCGGCGTTTCCAAGCCGTGATCGATGGCGTTGCGCACCAGATGCACCAGCGGGTCGCCGATTTTTTCGAGCACGGTTTTGTCCAGCTCGGTGTGCTCGCCCACCATGTCCAGCTTCACCTGCTTGCCCAGTTTTTGGCTCAGATCGCGCACCAGTCGCGGAAAGCGGTTGAAGACCGAGCCGATCGGCAGCATGCGTATACCCATCACGCTTTCCTGCAGCGTGCGGGTGTGTCGGGCCAGCTGCGCCAGGCCTTGCTGCAGCAGCGCGAGTCGAGTGGAATCGAAATCTTCGCGGAACTGATCGAGCATCGCCTGCGTAATCACCAATTCGCCGACGAGGTCGATCAGGCTGTCGATCTTGTCGATGCCGACGCGAACCGAGCCGGCATCGTTGCTGCTGGCCGGCGTATTTTTCGGCGCGCCGCTCGGCATCGTCGGCGCGGGTGCCACATCGATATCTTTGGCCGGCAGCGTCGGCTCGACCGAACTTGCCGCGGCGCTCATGGGTTCGATGCGCAGATCGCATTCGCCCTCGACCCAGTCGAACACCGCCGCAATGGCGTCCCGGCCCGCCGTGCCGGTCAGCTCGAGACGCCAGCCCAGATAACATTCGGACGGCTCGAGTGCGTTCAGTGCGGGCACGCGATCGAGCTGCGCTTCGACCGACAGCGAGCCCAATTCGGCCAGTTCGCCGAACAGGCGCAGGGGATCGTTGCCACCGGCCAGCATGCCGGCGTGCGGCCGAAACTCGATGATCCATCCATTGGCCGTCGACGCGGCGGCAGCGGTTGGTCCCGGCACGGCCGAAGCGGTGCGGCCGACGGCCGCTGCCAATTGCCGGCGAAGATCGTCACTTTCCGCATTGGCCAGCGGCTGCCCGGTCTGGGCGCGATCGAACATGCCGCGCAGGCAATCCACGGTGCGCAGCAGCAGTTCGATGATCGGCCCGTCGATCGCCCGACGCCCGTCGCGCAACTCGTCGAGCAGCGATTCGGCCTCATGGGTGAACGCGGCCATATCCGGAAAGCCGAAGGTTGCCGCACCCCCTTTGATCGAATGCGCCGCGCGAAAAATGCGGTGTATCAGCTCCGCATCGACGGCGCCCTGATCCAGCGCGAGCAGCGACGCTTCCATGGCCTCGAGACCTTCCAGGCTTTCTTCAAAGAAGACTTGGTGGAACTGCTCCAGACTGACCATGCTCATGGCGTTCTCCGCTCAGCCGAGAACGCGACGAACGGTCGCCAGCAGCTGCTCGGGATCGAACGGTTTGACCAGCCAGCCAGTCGCGCCGGCGGCCTTGCCTTCCATTTTCTTTTCAGGCGTCGATTCGGTCGTCAGCATCAGGATCGGCACGCCCTTGTAGTCAGGCTGCGTGCGTAACTCCCGCACCATGCTGAGGCCGTCCATCACCGGCATATTGACGTCGGCCAGCACCAGATCGAAGCGCGCGCCGCGCGCCGCATCCAGCGCAAGCTGCCCGTTCTCCGCCTCGCTCACCTCATGTCCGGCCCCACGCAGGGTAAATGCCACCATGCCGCGCATCGAAGCCGAATCGTCTACCGCAAGAATCTTTGCCATCGTCTTTCCTCAAGTTCAGGCTGGCATCGCAGCCGGTAATACCAGGGCCTGGGTCAGGCCAAGCCGTTCTGCCGCCTCGCGCAGCGGCGCGCTCACGTTGGCCCAGGCGACATGCTCGCCACGCGTCTGCGCATCGCGATGAACCGCCACCAGCAGCTGCAACGCCGCCGTGTCGACACGCGTCACAGCCGCCGCATCGAGCGTGCTCGACGGCGTGGCCAGGCACTGCTCGCGCAGCGCCGGGAGTTCCGCCATACGGCAATCGGCGGGTAGTTCGATCGTCGCCGTCGGACAGTCTGCCGCACCGCTTCTACTGCTCTTGCCCACGCGCTTAACCTCGCCGAATATGTCTGTGCGTTGGACTTATCGGCCGGCACGGCCACAGCTTTAGGATCGATCCACGCGCATGGCCGGCGACCAAACTCAAGTTCTTGCTAAATCGGCCGATATTTCCTGACGATCGCGGGGAGAAGAAACTTGACGCGATCACTGGCGGAGGAGCCGCGCGTGATCATTCAACCAACTAGCGTCGCCGCACTGACCTGGCTCGGTGCCGCTGCCGGTGCCAGCGCCGAAGGTTGGCGCATGGGCAACGTGCTGTCCGCGCGTCCACTGGGTTTCAACGACCAGGGTTTGCTCGTCTTGCAAATCGGCGCGCTGACCGTCGAAGCCGAGGCGCCCGGCACTCAGCTACCGTCGCAGTTTCAGGTTCGGGTACTGAGCCTGGGGCCGCAGCCGCTGCTGGAGATCATCGGGGCGCAAGCCGCTGCGGATACCAGCGTCAATCAGGCCATGCGCGAGCGACTGCCGCAGCAGAACGGCTACGCTCCGCTCTTGGCCACGGTTTCCGCATTGGCACAATGGCCGGTGCTGCGTCAGCTTCCCACCTATGTGCGCAATGCGCTGGCGCTGCTCGAACACAGCATGAGCACGACGGACGAATTGGCCACCGGCGATGGGCTGCGTCGCGCGATCGAACGCAGCGGGCTGTTTCTGGAATCGCAGCTCGTCCAACCTGGTGGCGATGAGGCGAGCACCGGCCAGGGCGACTGGAAGGGTGCGCTGCTGCGCTTGCTCGACGCTTTGAACAATCAACCCGCGCTGCGCGACGATAGCGCCGGCAGCGTCGCACCGCCGCTGCAGTCGCGCGGGATGACGCCACAAGGCCGTCTGACCCTGCCGCCCGAACTGGCCGACAACAGCGAGGCCGCCAGTTTCCTCCCGCGGCTGCGCACCGATGTACAGGCCGCGCTGGCCAGGCTGGAAGTGGCGCAACTGGAGGCCAGCAAAGTACCGGCCTGGATGATCGAGATTCCGGTGCAGGGTGAGCAAGGTGCCGACGTTCTTCAGATAAGGCTGGAGCAGCACGACGGCGACAGCGAACAACGCCAGCACTGGACGCTCGGCTTCGCTCTCGATCTGCCGTCGCTGGGTCCGGTCCAGGGCGAACTCGTGCTGCGCGGCCTGCATCTGTCCGTTCGACTGTGGGCCCTGCTGCGCGAGAGCACCGCGCGGCTGGAGCAGCAGTTCGACAACCTGCGTGCGGCGCTCGCCGTCAGCGGCCTGAGCCTGGATCAGTTGAGCTGCCAGACCGGCCTGCCTCAGGCAGAAGCCAGCCGAAGCGCCGTGTTTCTCAAGGCCACCGCATGAATCAGCGGCTGCTACCGTCGCCGCAACGCAAGGTCGTGCTTCGCCTGTCCAGCGGCACCGAGGCATCCCCGATACCGCCAAGCCTCAATGCGGATGAATTGGAGACATTGCTCGAGCGCGCCCGCGCGCTGGGTTTGCCCTTGCACCATGACGGCCAGATCGCCGCCTTGCTGACCTCGCTGCGCATGAGCAAGGACGTGCCGCCGCTGCTCTATAACGCGGCGGCAGCAGTGCTGGCGAGCGTGTATGCCGCATCCACCGAAGGCTGAGACTCGGTATGGCTGGCTCCGCCGTCAGCTACGGTCGGCGTAGAGACGTTGAACCAGCTCCGCTTCGTTGCGCGACAGGCCGCAGCGCTCCATCAGAACCTCCAGCGCGCTGCCTTCCCGGGCCAACTGCTGGGCCAATTCGTAGTTGTGCATGACGGCATGCTGGACGGGCCCGGTCGGCGCAGGCGCAGGAGTGAGCGGTAAGGTGCGGGTGACGCTTCGGCTGCGCTCATCGATTCGCCGCAGGCGTTCATCCAGAGCGTCCAGCCGATGCTCGATCTTACCGAGGGTGCTGGTCGTCAACAGGGCCGGCACGTTGTTGGCCTGCGTGATCAGATCGCGCCGCAACCGGCGCCCCTGATACCAGAGCAGCGCAAAAGAACCTGCTTGCAACAGCACCAGCAAAATCAGCAACGCTGCCTCAAGCCACACGGTGCAAATCCGGGGCCAGCCGACACAGTCGGGGTACATCGAGCAGCGCCACAAAGTGCCCTTGCCAGGCGAGCACGGCCTGTACCGGATCGTCGTCGTGTTTCGATCGATTCGGCGGCGGGGCATCGATCGCCTCGGCCGTCGGTCGCAGGATGTCGCCGACCGCATCCACTCGCAAACCCACCCGATGGCCTTCATAGGCAAACACCACGATGCGCACGGACTCGACATCGCCCGGTGGCGCGGCATCCAGGCCGAGGCGGCGGCGGCCGTCGATCAGCGGCACGATGTTGCCGCGCAACTGGCAGATACCCAGCAGATCGTCTGCTGCGCCCGGCACCGGCGTGGGAGCATGATCGTGAATGACTTCACTGACGTGACTCAACGGTGCGGCGTAATGCTGCCCGGCCAACTGAAACGCCAGCCAAGGCTGCCGCGCGATCGTGTCTGCATGGTAGGGATGACTCATACGCTTGGATTACCTCGGTGGTCGCGATCCAGCATATCCAGAAGTGCCACGACATCAAGCACCGCGCGGCGGCCGTTCTTGCACATACCGCCAAGCCATGGGCGATGACGGCGTTCGGGGCGCGCCACCCGCCAGTCGATATCCGCACTGGCGATGCGCGAGGTTTCCTCTTCGGTGCTGCGACAGGCCAGAGCCCAGCGCCAGCCGTGGAGCACGACCAGCATATCGGCCGCAGGCTCATGCAGATGGTCGGCAAGAATGCGCGCGAGGTCGACAACGCGTACGGATCGACGGGTTTCACCGTCGTCAGCCTGCACCTTATCGCCTTCAACGGAAGACGCCGGCAGGATGTCGGCGACTTGGTTCATCGGTATGGCGACCACGACACCGGCTGCGGTGCATATGAGGTAACCGCTGGTCGACGGCGGCCATGACGAGTCCCGCTCCACGGCGGCGGCGGCAGGCAGCGGCGACGGCGCGTCGCTGAGCAGATCGTCCAGATAATCGTCGACCGCCTGGAATGCGGGTAGCGTGTCGCCATTCATGCCGAGGCTTCCGTGAAAGTTCGTCCGGCCGCAAGCAGTTCGTGCAGGAGAGCGCGGTAACTTTCGGTGCTTTGCCGGGCCGCCGGCCAGCACGTCAGCGGCTGACCGTGCTCGGCTGCCTCGCAAATCTGCGGATCGACTGCAATCACCTGTCGAGTCACCGCGTGCCGATAGCGCTCACGCAAGCTCATCAGCGAGACCCGGCTGTGCGCTGCGTCGACGTCGTACATGGTGGGCACGATCCAATGCGGCAGCACGCGCCCCATCGAACGCTCGATCATTTGCATACTGCGCAGCATGCGCTCGAGTCCGTCCAGAGCAAGTGCCTCGGTCTGCGTCGGCATCAACAACCGCTGCGCCGCGGCCAGCGCGTTGATCATCAGCAGGCCGAGCGTGGGCGGACAGTCGAGCAGCACGTAGTCGTATACATTGTTGAGCATGGTCAGCGCATTGGCGAGAATCCTTCCGGTTCCCTTGTGTGCGGCCAGTTGACGATCCAGCGTGGCCATCGGTGCCGCCGCCGGCAGCAGCCACAGACCACTGTGTCCGGTACTCCGCGCCAGGCTGGCGATCGCGGGCGGATGATGTTGGCGGAAGAGCTCATACACGCTGCCCATGCCGCTGAGGTCTTCCAGTGAGAAATACCCGCTCAACGATGCGTGCGGGTCCAGATCCACCAGCAGCACGCGCATGCCCTCTTCCGCAAGCAAAGCGCCCAGCGTGGCAGTCGTGGTGGTCTTGCCCACCCCACCCTTTTGATTGGCGATAGCCCAGATATCCACGCGTCAGTCCTTGGCGTCCAGATGCGCCGTCGCCATGGCCGGTCTATCTGCGCCAGCGATGACGAGCGGTGGCGCTATAGCTGGCGGCATCACGGTAGGAGACAAAACGGAGGCTTGCACCGCGGTGGGCGCGGTTATCGGCGGTGAAGTGGCGATCGGAACCGATGATCGGCCATCGGGCACGTTGGGATCGGTATCGGCCGTGTGATTGATCTGATCGCTGTGGCTGTAAAAGCGTGTCGGCGCCTCCGGATTGCTCAACACGACGACCAAGACACGGCGATTGCGATTGCGGCCGTCCTGGCTGAGGTTGTCCGCCGACGGATGGTATTGGCCCCAGCCGACAATCCCGAGTCGATCCGGCTCTACGCCATGATCGGCGAACAGCCGCGCCACGCTCGCTGCGCGCGCAGCGGACAATTCCCAGTTGGACGGATACAGCGCCGTATTGATCGGCACATCGTCGGTATAGCCCTCGACCCTCAGCGGGTTGGCAAAAGGCGCAAGGATCTGGCCGAGATTGGCGAGGATCTGATTGGCCGATGGCGATAGCGTTGCCACCCCACTGGGAAACAGGATATCGGTGCGGATTTCGATTTCCAGCCAGTTGTTGGTGCGCCTGACGACCACCATGTTTTTGTCGATCAGCGGCTGCAACGCGTGTTCGACCTGGCTGCGGATGCGCTCCAGATCTTGTCGATCGTTACCGGGTTTGTCTTGGCTTGCCTGCGCCTGCGGCTTGATCGGAACGATCATCGCACGCGTCGGTACCGGTGGCGGAATGCGCGCCAACGGTGCGCTGGGTATGGGTGACGGTACGGTGGCCTGCATCGAGGCGCTAGCCGGCAAATTGCCCGACGGCACCGGCCGAATCACCTGCCGCGTGCCGTTGAAGGCTTCGGAGATCGACTGCGCCAGCGCTCTGTATTTGCTCGTGTTGACACTCGACATGGCATACAAAACCACGAACAGCGCAAGCAGCAGGGTCAGCAGGTCCGCATAGGGAATCACCCAGGCTTCGGTGTTGACGTGCTCTTCGTGTTTTTTTTTGCGTCTCATGCGAGATAGCCCTGCAGCTTGCTTTCTATCTGGCGAGGGTTGTCGCCCTGCGCGATCGACACGAGTCCCTCGATGACGATCTCTCGCACCTGGGTCTGTTTGTTGATCAGCGCCTTCAGGCGCGAACCGATCGGCAGCAGCAGCAGGTTGGCCAGACTGATGCCGTAGATCGTCGCAACGAAGGCCGCAGCGATACCGTGACCGAGCTTGTTAGGATCGGTGAGATCGCGCATGACCGCCATCAGGCCCAGCACGGCGCCGATGATGCCCATCGTGGGCGAATAGATTCCCGCATTTTCATAGACTTTCGCGGCATTCAGATCCGCGTGTTCGCGCGTTTCCAGTTCGACTTCCAGCACGCTGCGAATGGCCTCCGGTTCGTTGCCGTCGACCAGCATCTGCATGCCCTTTCGAATGAACGGGTCGGACTCGGCGTCGATCTGCGGCTCGAGGCCGAGCAGGCCCTGGCGGCGGGAAATTTCGCTCCAGCCGACCACCCGGCTGATCAGATTTTCCGGCTGCAGCATCGGCGGCTTGTACACCATGATCAGCATGCCCATCGCCTGCTTGAGCACGCGCCCCTGCGTGTGCAGCATTATCGCCGCGATGGTGCCGCCAAAAACGATGGTGAAGGCGGCCGGATTCCAAAGCGCCGATACGTCGGTACCTTTGAGGATGGCGCCCACGATGAGTACGGCGAACGCCAGAATGGTGCCGATGATGCTGATCAGATCCATGTCAGGCGGAGACCTTCAGCGAGGGGAGCAATCGATCACCGTCCCCGGCCAGCACCGCCAGATCGAGCACCAGGGCGAGCTGACCGTCGCCGGTCACGGTGGCGCCGGCCACGCCGGGCACGCCGTCGAACAGCGGCCCCAGCGGCTTGACCATCACGTCTTCGCGACCGATGACCTCGTGCACCAGACAGCCCAGATGCAGATGGCCGACGTGCAGCACCACCACATGGCCGCCCGCGTCATCGTCGATACCGGCCCAGCCGGCGAGATCGCCGAGCACCAGGGCACGACCGCGATGGGCGACGACGCGACGACCGTCCAGCGCATGGTCCTGCGCCGCGTTCAACTCGAAGACCTCGCTGACGTTGCCCAGCGGCAGCGCGAACAAGCGGTCGCCCACGCGCACCATCAGCACACGCAGGATCGCCAGTGTCAGCGGCACCGTCAGCTCCAGTGTGCTGCCATGACCCAGACGCGAACGAACCTGCAACGTGCCGCCTAGCTCGGCCACGCGCGTCTTGACCACGTCCATGCCCACGCCGCGACCGGAAATATCCGAAATCGTGGCGGCCGTGCTGAAACCGGGGCGGAAAATCAATTCATAGCATTCGACCTCGGACAGATGCGCCGCCTGCGCGGCATCGATCACGCCTTTCTCCACCGCCTTGCGTCGCAGCACCTCCGGGTCCATGCCGCGGCCGTCGTCGCTGACCGAAATGACGATGCGCTCGCCGCGCTGGCTCGCCGCTAGGCGCACGCTGCCCTTGCGCGGCTTGCCGGCCCGCTCGCGCTCCGATGGCGTCTCCAGACCGTGGTCGACCGCATTGCGCAGCAGATGAACCAGCGGATCGGCCAAGGCCTCGACCAGACTGCGGTCGAGATCCGTGTCCTCGCCTTCCTGGATCAGTTCGATCTCTTTGCCCAGCTGTCGCGCGAGGTCGCGCACGATCCGAGGAAAGCGCTGAAACAGCCGGCCCACCGGCTGCATCCGCATGCCGAGCACGGCGGTTTGCAGCTCGTTGGAAATCCGATCGAGCTCGCCGGCGGCCACGCTCAGCGGCTCGCTGTCGATGCGCGAAGCCAGGGTCAACAGCCGATTGCGCGCCAGCACCAGCTCGCCGGCACGATTGAGCATCGTATCGAGCTTGGCAGTGTCCACGCGCACAGTGGTTTCCGCAGCGGCCTTCGGCTTGGCTGGCGCCGCGGTCGAGGCGCTTGCGGCCGCGGCCGTCGGGAGAGGCTCTGCCATCGCCGTGGCAACAGGCTCCGGCATGGGGTCGGCAGCCGCCGTTTCGGTCACGCCGGGCGCCACGCCTTTTCCGTGCAATTGGTCGAGCAGCGCTTCGAATTCGTCCGCCTCGATCACGCCAGCGCCAGAGGACGGCACGTTGCTTTTTGCCGCCGGCGCCATCGGCACCTCGGCAGCATCCGCCCCCGGCGCACCGCCCGTACCGTAAAGACTGTCCAGCAGCGCTTCGAACTCGCTCTCAGTGATATTCGCGTCGGACGCGCTCGCCGTAGCCGATGGGGATTCGCTCAACTGATCCAGCATGCGCTCGAAAGCCTCTTCGACCGTATCGGTGTGGATGCTGCCTTTCACGACCCGGGCGCTGCCGATGTCCGGCTTCGCGGCGACGGGTCGCAAACGATCCAGCAGCGACATCGGCGGGGGCGTCAACGGCGTCGATGCGTTCAGCGCATCCATCATGCCGTTGAGCTGGTCCAGCGCTTCGAGCAGGGCATCCATCTGCGCCGAACCGAGCACCACGGCACCGTTGCGCGCCTCGTTGAGCAATTCTTCCGCGCAATGACACAATTGCACCATCGGTTCGATAGCCAAAAACCCGGCGCCGCCCTTGACCGTGTGGAAAACGCGGAATACCGCGTTCAGTAGTTCCCGGTCCAGCGGCGCGGTTTCCAGCTGGATCAGCTGCTCGCCCAGCCGCAATATCAATTCGCCGGCCTCCACCAGAAAATCGTCGCGCAGTTCACGGTCGAGCGTGGGATCCATCAGCTGGCGTCCCTTAGAATCCGAACTCGCTGAGCAGGCGATCGGCTTCGTCCTGGCTGGAAACTTTGGCCACGGCCTCGGGCTTGTCGCCCGATGCCAGGGAACCGGTCAGGCGCACCAGCTCGAGCAGCGAGGTTTCGACCGATTCGATGAAGCTGACCACTTTCTTGATGCGCTGCCCGGACAAATCCTGCCAGGACTGCGCCATCACCATGTCATCCAGCCCTTCGCCGCATTTTTCGGCAAAGGCGATGGCCTGGTGAGCCAGTACTGCGGCCGGGTCGGTCGTGCCTTTGGCGAAGTCGAGCACTTCGGCGGCATTGGCCGACAGCGCCACGGCTTCCGGGCGCATGCGGTCGGCGAAGTCGAGACTGCGATGGGCGGCCTTCGCGCTCATGTCGAGCACTTCCACCAGATGTTTGCGTGCGTCTGCCATGCTTTCCGGCACGCCTTCGAACGTCAGCTCGCCACCGAGGCGGCGCATGGCGCCATGAAGATCGCGGGCAAGCCGGCCCAGCGCACGGAACAAATGCTGTTCGCGCTCTCGCACGATCCTGTCCAGCGCCTGCTCGAAGGCAAGCCCATCCTCGCTATTGAGCAAGGCCAGCACTTCGGGCGGCAGGTTTTCGATGACGTCGGACTGGATCGCGCTCATGCGGTGGCTCCTGCGGCGGCCAGCCGTTCGAAGATTTTTTCCAACTTTTCACGAAGCGTAATGGCCGTGAAAGGCTTGACGATATAACCGTTCACGCCTGCCTGAGCGGCGGCGATGATCTGCTCGCGATTGTTTTCCGCGGTCACCATGAGTACCGGTAATCCTTTCCACTTGGGTTCGGCGCGAATCGCGCGCAGCAGGTCGATGCCAGTCATGTTGGGCATGTTCCAGTCGGTGACGACCATGTCGAATGCCGTTGTCCGCATAAGGGCAAGCGCATTCTCGCCATCGTCGGCCTCCTGGATCAGCGGATTGCTGAAACCAAGCTCCACCAGGAGGTTGCGAACGATTCGGCGCATGGTGGAAAAATCATCGACCACCAGGATTTTCATATTCTTGTCCAAACACTCTCTCCACTAGCCCTGTCCAGGGCGACTGAGGCAGCACATAAAATCCACGACCTGCGGTGGATATCGGCACTGCACAGACCAGTCGGTCTCAGGCGATACCGAATCCAACACACCACTTTGTTTGCCATGCGCCGCGCGTCAACCGTCGTTCTTTCCCACGCCCCTCATTCAAGCGGCGCTGATCGGCGCATTACGGGCTGGCGTCGTCGCACCATGCGCCCATCCGCGAACGCAGTCTGATCAGCGCCTGCCCATGGATCTGACACACGCGCGACTCGGTCACACCCAGTACCAAACCGATCTCCTTCAAATTCAACTCCTGCTCGTAATACAACGACATCACCAGCTGCTCGCGGTCAGGCAGGGTAGTGATTGCCTTGGCCAGCGCCGTCCGCATCCCGCTGCGCTCGATCCGCTCCTGCGGACTCAAACCGCTCTGGTCGACGATGTCCATCGCGCCGCTGCCTTCGCCACCTTCGCCATCGTCAGGCGCCGTAAGGCTCAGCAAGCGGGCACCGGCAGCATCGGCCAGCACCTGGTGATACTCCTCGACGCTCATGCCCAATCGCCGCATCACCTCGGCAGCGTCGGCATCTGCGCCCGTCTCGTTCTCTATCTTGCGTACCACCTCGGCGACTTCCCGGGCCTTGCGATGCACCGATCGCGGGGTCCAGTCGGTGCGCCGCAATTCGTCGAGCATCGCGCCGCGGATTCGTATACCCGCATAGGTTTCGAAGCTCGCGGAGCGATCGGTGGCGAAATTGCGCGCGGCCTCCAGCAAGCCGATCATGCCGGCCTGCACCAGATCGCCCACATCCACGCTGGGCGGCAGACGCCCCATCAAGTGGTAGGCGATGCGACGCACAAGCGGCGCATGCTGCCTGACCAGCTGATCGGCTTCCGCACGCTGTAGCTGTAGGTATTCCGAAGCGACACTCATCCTCACCACCCCGCTGCCGAAGCGTTCTGACCGCTGAAAAAGGCGATCCGACCAAGATCCGGATACACGGGCTCTTTCCATGTATCGACCGCACTGGCCATTTGCTTAAATCCCATGGCTGAACGACTGGATGGCCACAGATCGACTACCGCACCCTGGCGCTTGATCGCCTGTCGCAGCCGCTCGTCATGCGGTATGACGCCCATCAAACTGAGCGCCACATCGAGGAAGCGCTCACTGACGCGAGCCAGTTTCTCGTAAAGAAGCCTCGCCTCGCCCGCGTGCCGGACCATGTTGGTGACAATATGGAATCGCCGCACGCCGAAATCCCGGCTGAGCAATTTGATCAACGCGTACGCATCGGTGAGCGAGGCCGGTTCGTCGCACACCACGACCAGCACATCGTCGGCCGCCGCCGCAAACATCATCACGTCGTCCGATACGCCGGCGGCGGTGTCCACCACCAGGTACTCCGGCGGAACGATCAGATCGTCGAAGGCGCGGATCACGGCCGCGTGCTCGCCGTTGCACATCTGCGCCAGCTGGCGTGCACCCGAGCCGCCCGGCACCACTTTCAGCCCATGCGGCCCCGGGATGATCAGGTCCTGCAGCGAGCAGTTGCCTTCAAGCATATGTCCCACGTGCCGCAGCGGCGTCAGGCCCAGCTGCACATCAACGTTGGCGACGCTCATATCGGCATCGAGCAGCATCACGTCGCGACCGGCCATCGACATCGCCATGGCCAGATTGACCGCCACGGTCGTCTTGCCCACGCCGCCCTTGCCGGCCGCTACGGTCAGCGTTCGTGTCGGGCGCCGCGGTGGCGTCATCGCGCGAAGACTGGATGCCTGATGCAGCACTTCCGCATCGCGCGGCCGCGGCGACGGCGGTGCCGCAAACAGATTCTGCAAACCCCAAGCTTGATCCACCGGAATAGCCCCGTTCATAGACTTGCCACCGCCAGACCGAATCGCTCGGCCATTTCCACATCGTCGACAGCCGGAGCGAGGCGCCGCTGAACCTGCGCGGCCCGGCACACCAGCACGCGCGCATCGGCGGCGCTGATGTCTTCGGGCACACGCTGGCCGTCCGTCGTGCAATCCAGCGGCAGACGGTGACGAATCAGCACCGACAGCACGCCGCCCAGGCTCGGCGCTTCGTCCAGCTTGGTCACGATGCACGCTTGCGGCTGCAGCGGAAGGTAGGCGCGCACCGAATCGTCCAGCGACGACGCCTGCGCGTTCGCCGCCAGCACCAGACAGGTACGCAAGCGACCGTCGCCGTTGGCCTGGCGCAATACCTCCTGCTGCTGTTCAAGACGCGGGTCGCTGCCGGCAACGCCAGCGGTGTCGATCAGCACGGTGTGATGCTCGCTCAGACTGTCCAGCGCCCTAGTCAGGCTGGCGGCGTCGTGCGCCGAATAGACGCGCACGCCGAGCAGGCGCCCATAGTGTTCCAGCTGCGCCGCGGCCCCGATACGGTAATGATCGGTGCTGATGAGCGCGACCTTGCCCGGACCGTGGCGCATGACCGCGCGCGCGGCGAGTTTGGCGACGGTGGTGGTCTTGCCCACGCCGGTAGGCCCGACCAGCGCGGTAATGCCACCGGTCTCAGCCAGATCGCGGCCGCTGACTTTCAGGTTGCGGCTGAGCAGACCCAGGGGCAAATAGCGCGCCTGATCGGCGCTCAGCTGCTCGGGCAATTCTTCGATCAACTGCCGCGCCACATCCGTTTCGATACCCAGGCGTGTCATGTCGCGCAGCACGCGCGCACGCATCGGGCGACGGCGCTCCATGTCATTCCAGGCCAGGCTCGACAACTGCTGTTCGAGCAACTCGCGCAGGCCGCCCAGCTCAGCGCGCATGCGCGCCGCCTCGAGCACGTTTTGTTCGACGATCGGCTGCAGCGTGGACAGTTCGCTCGGCGGTACCGGCATCGGCGGCGGCGAAACCTGCGCACGACGTTCGGCCGTCGCGGGACCGGCGACGGATTCAGGCATCGGTGCACCGTGCCGTGCGGCCTCACGAACCAGCGTTTCGTCGTAGTCGATGGCCGCGATGATCTCGATGCCATCGTCGAGTCGGCGAGTAGAAAGAATCACCGCATCGGCGCCTTGATCTGCGCGCACCTCACGCATCGCCTGGCGCATGTCCGCGGCAAGAAATCGCTTGATCTTCATGGACGGCTCCGGCGCAGCCTTTGCGATGCCTTAAGAACGTCGAATGCCGATGGATCGACTCGCGCCTTCAACGTGATTTTTTCAAACTTCATGCCGCGCTCCGTTACCCATCGTTCGACCTCGTCCCTCAACGCCCCAGGGCCTGGACCAACCTGACTCGGCGGTTGTCCGGCACCTCGTTATAGGCAAGCACATGCAGGTTCTGCGCCACATGCCGAGTGAACCTGGCCAACCACGGTCGGAGCTGCGGTTGAACCAACAACACGGCCGGTTCGCCACTCACTTCCTGACGCTGGGCGGCCTCGGCCACTGTCTGCTGCAAACGGTCGGCCAGGCCCGGTTCCACCGCCGCACCGCCGACGCCGCTGCTCGAAAGAGAGCTGAGCAAAATCTGTTCCAACTCCGGTGCCAGCGTCAGCACCGGAATTTCGGTACCCAAACCGGCGATTTCCTGGACGATCTGCCGACCCAGCGCAACGCGTACCGATGCCGTCAAGGTGCCGGGATCCTGACTCTGCCCGGCGTGCTCCGCCAAAGACTCGACGATGCTGCGCATGTTGCGGATCGGTACCCGCTCCGCCAGCAGGTTCTGCAGCACCTTGACCACGACACCCAGCGCGAGCCGCTTGGGCACGAGATCTTCCACCAGCTTTGGCGCGCTCGTGGCGAGGCGGTCCAGCAACTGCTGGACATCCTGATGACTGAGCAATTCGTGCGCATGGTTCTGCAGCAAATGCGACAAGTGGGTCGCGATCACCGTGGCCGGATCGACCACCGTATAACCCAGGCTTTGCGCGTGGTCGCGCTGGCTGCCTTCGATCCACACCGCCTCCAGCCCGAAGGCCGGATCGCGTGTGGTCAAGCCTTGCAGGGTGCCATGGACGCGGCCCGGGTTGATCGCCATATAGCGCTCGGTATACACCTCGGCCTCGCCCATCGGCACGCCCATCAAGGTGATCCGGTAGGTGTTGGGAGCCAGATCCAGGTTGTCGCGAATATGGACCGCAGAGACCAGAAAGCCGAGCTCCTGCGACAGTTTGCGGCGCACCGACTTGATCCGGCCCATCAGCTCGCCGCCCTGGTTCTTGTCGACCAGCGGAATCAATCTGTAGCCGACTTCCAGGCCGACCGGGTCCACACTGGCAACATCCTCCCAACCCAATTCGAGCCGTTCGGCCGGCAGCGGTGCCGGCAGCGCCTCGGCCGCGGCCTTGGCCACGCCGGCTTTCGCTTCCGCGTCGCGGCGCTTCATCATCCAGGCGGCGGCTCCGCATGCCGATGCCAGGATGAGGAAGGCGATATTCGGCATGCCGGGAATCAGCCCCATCACCAGCAGCACCACGCCGGCCACGGCCAGCGCGCGCGGCTGTGCGAACACCTGGCCGATCACCTGCTTGCCCATGTCCTGCGACTTGGAAACGCGCGTGACGATGACCGCCGTGGCGACCGACAGCATCAGCGACGGCACCTGGGCCACCAGACCGTCGCCGATGGTCAGCAGCGTATACGTACGCGCCGCTTCGCCGGCGGAAAGACCGTGCTGCATGATGCCGACGAAAAAGCCGCCGACGATATTGATCAGCAGGATCAGAATGCCCGCCGTGGCATCGCCGCGAACGAATTTCGACGCACCGTCCATCGAACCGTAGAAATCCGCTTCTTCGCGCACCTCCTGCCGGCGATCGCGCGCCTGATCCTGGGTCAACAGGCCGGCGTTGAGATCGGCGTCGATCGCCATCTGCTTGCCGGGCATCGAGTCCAGAGTGAAGCGTGCAGTCACTTCCGACACGCGCGTGGCGCCTTTGGTGATCACCACGAAGTTGATGATGGTGAGGATCGCGAACACCACCAGACCGACCGCGAAATTCCCGCCGATCACGAACTCGCCGAAAGCCTCGATCACTTTGCCTGCCGCGCCGGGACCATCGTGACCGTGCAGCAGCACCACGCGGGTCGAGGCGATGTTGAGCGCCAGCCGCAGCAGTGTCGCCATCAGCACCACCGTCGGAAACGCGGCAAACTCGAGTGGCCGCATCACGTAGACGACCGCCAGCAGAATGACCAGCGACAGCGCGATGTTGAAGCTGAAAAGCATGTCGAGAATGAACGGCGGCAGCGGCAGCATCAGCATCGCCAGCATCGCCAGCATCACCACCGGCGCACCGACACCGCGGCGGCTCACCTGCTTGAATGTTTCGAATGCGCTTGTCGTGGCCATGCCATGCTGCCCTGGTGGTGTGCTGCGTTGTTACGGTTCGCGGTAACGGCCCTGCAAGTCGGGATCGACCTCGGGTCGCGGCGGCGGCGGAATGGGGTCGCCGTGTTCGGTCGCCTGCCGCAGCTGATAGACGTAGGCAAGAATCTGCGCGACCGCGACGTAGAGCGCGGAAGGAATCTCCTGGCCAAGCTGGGTGGTGGCATACAAGGCCCGCGCCAGCGGCGGCGCTTCGACCAGAGGGATGCGATGCGCTGCAGCCACCAGACGAATCTGCTGGGCCAGCACGTCGGCGCCCCTGGCGATCACGCGCGGCGCGCGCATGCGGCTGTCGTCGTATTTCAGCGCCACCGCAAAGTGGGTCGGGTTCACCACCACGACATCGGCCTTGGGCAACTCCTGCATCATGCGGCGGCGTGAAAGCTGCTGCGCCACCTGCCGAATGCGATTCTTCAGTTCCGGGCTGCCGTCGCTGTCTTTATGCTCGTCGCGCACTTCCTGCTTGGTCATGCGATGACGACGGTTGTAATCGAAGCGCTGCCAGAGTGCATCGATGCCACCGATAAAACCGAGCACCAGTCCGAACGTCAGTCCGGCTTGTCCCAACAGCTTGAGCATTTCGCCGATACCGGCACGTACCGAGCCGGTGCCGGTCGCCAGCACGGCGGACTCGGCATGTCGCAGCAGCAAGACCAGCGCCCCGCCGATAAAGCCGAGTTTCAGCAGCGACTTGCCCAACTCGACCAGACCGTTCATGGAAAACAGCCGGCCGATGCCGGCGATCGGATCGAGTCGATCGAACTTCGGCTGCAGCGCCTGCGCGCTGAAGCTCAGACCACCGATCAGGATCGGAGCGGCCAGGGTGCCAAGCACGGTCGCCATCAGCACGGGCAGCAGCAGCGCTATGGCCTCATGTCCCGCCGCGGACAACACGCGCAGCGGCAACTTATCGGTGAACAGCGCCTCGCGCGGATAGCTCATGCCCAGCCGGTAGATCTGCCGGGCATGGCGATACATCGGCTGGCCGTTGGCCAGCAGTGCGGTGACTCCCGCCAGCACGATCATGGCGCCGCCCAGATCGCGCGAACGCGGAACCTCGCCTTTGTCGCGCGCATCCTGCAGGCGTTTTTCCGAGGCCTGTTCGGTGCGGTCTTCGTTTTCCTGCTCGGCCATACGCGCGCCTCAGCCGCCGAGCAGCTGACGCATCAGCGCCGACGCAGCGCTCTGCAACGCGCCGTAGGAGCTGGCCAGACCGCGCATGGCCAACCACAGCGCGATGAAGCCCATGCAGATGCTGATCGGAAAACCGACCGCGAAAAGATTCATCGACGGCGCCGAACGGCTGATCGCGGCAAAGCCGATATTCACCAGCAGCAGCGCGGTCATCGCCGGCAAGGCCACGCGAAAGGCGCCCGCAAAAAGGTCGCCACCGGCAGCTACCACCGCGAACAAGGCATTGTTGCTGAGCCCCGACACACCCGGCTGCAGCGTCCGAAAACTGTCGGCGAGCAAGGCGATGACCTGCAAATGGCCATTCATCGCCAGAAACAGCAAGGTGACCAGCAGCAGGTAGAACTGACCCAGCACAGGCACACTGCCGCCGGAAGTGGGATTGATCAGTTCGGCAAAGCCCAGGCCCATGCTTTGGCCGACCAGGATGCCGCCGTAGGAGACCGCCTGAAACACCAGCTGCAGCACAAAGCCGACGCTGCCGCCGATCAGCATCTGACTGGCGATCGTGGCCACGCCGGCAGCGCTGAACATATCGCGCTGGGCCGGCGACAAGGGCGCCAGCACGAAGGTCAGCAGAACCACGGTCGCCACGCGGATTCGTGTCGGCAGCACGGTGGCACCGAAGATCGGCGCCACCAGGCAAAAGCCGCCCACGCGACCGAGCGCCCACAACATGCCGTTGAGCCAGCTCATCACCGTGGCCAGCTCCACGCTGTTCATTTGATGGCGTCGGGCAGGCCGACGATCAGCTGGTGGGTGAATTGCACCAGCGTACGCAGCATCCATGGACCGGCGATCAGCCCGACCAGCGCCATCGCCATCAGCTTGGGAATGAAGCTCAAGGTCATCTCGTTGATCTGCGTGGCGGCCTGGATAATACCCACCAGCAGACCCACGGCCAGCGCCGTAAGCAGCATCGGCGCAGCGACAAGTATCGCCACATAAAGCGAGTGCTGACCAAACTGCAGTACCCATTCCGGCGTCATGTGTAGAAACTCCCGGCAAGCGTTCCGATCAGCAGGGACCAGCCGTCGACCAGCACGAACAGCATGATCTTGAACGGCAGCGAGATGATCGCTGGCGAGACCATCGCCATACCCATCGACATCAGCACGCTGGCCACGACCAGATCGATGATCAGAAACGGAATGAACAGCAGAAAACCCATCTGAAAGGCGGTTTTCAGTTCACTGGTGAGAAATGCCGGCATCGCCACGCGAAACGGCACCTCCTCCTTATTGGCGTAGGGTTTCTCCTTGGCCAGGTGCGTGAACAGCTGCAGGTCGGCGTCGCGGGTCTGATCCAGCATGAAATGCTTGAACGGGGCCGCGGCCAGAGGGATCGCCTGCTCCGCACCCAGCTGGTAATCCATATACGGTTTGACGCCATCCTGATAGGCGTGGTTGATGACCGGCGACATCACGAACAGGGTCAGGAACAACGCCAGCCCGAGCAGCACCTGATTGGGCGGCGTCGATTGTGTCGCCAGCGCCTGACGCAGAAAACTCAGCACGATGATGATGCGCGTAAACGACGTCATCATGAGCAGCACGGCCGGTAACATGGTCAGCACGGTCATCAGCGCCAGCGTCTGCAGCGACAGACTCCAGTTCTGTCCACCGCCGACGTTCTGCACCGTGAATACCGGGATACCAGCCGACGATGAGGGCGTCTGGGCGATCGGCGCCACCGGCGCGATCGCGCCGCTCTGCGCGGCCGAAGCGGCCAGCGGCAGCAGGGCCAGCAAGAGACACAGCAACAGGCGCAGCATGGGCCGATTCATCAACGACGCCTCCAGCGGCCCAGCACTTCGCCAAAGCTTGGCATGGGCGTCGGTTCGGCGGCCACCGCTGGCGCTATGCCGTCATAGACGTGCAGCGTTCGCACGCCGCCCGTACCCACGCCGATCAGCAGACGCTTGCCATCGGCCTCCAGCAGCAGCACGCGTTCGCGGGTGCCGACCGATAGCGTTTCCAGGCAGCGCAGACGTCGCCCACCGGTGAACTGACGTGCCTGCAATCGGCGGCTCATCCAACCGGCCACGAAAATCAGCAGCACGATCCCGGCCAGACTCAGTACCACGCGCAACAGCTCGCCACCGACATCGATGTCGGGCGTGCTCGACGCAGCGACCGGCAACGCGACAGACAACATCATCGCAGCTTGCGCACGCGTTCGGACGGACTGATCACATCGGTCAGACGGATGCCGAATTTCTCGTTGATCACCACCACCTCGCCATGCGCCACCAGCATGCCGTTGACGAATACGTCCAGCGGTTCACCGGCAGCCCGATCGAGTTCCACAACCGAGCCCTGGTTGAGTTGCAGCAGATTGCGGATGCTGATGCGCGTTCGCCCCACTTCCATGGCAAGCGTTACCGGCACATCGAGAATCATGTCCAGGCTCACTTCGGCGCTCTCGCCCGGCGCCTCGTTCAAGGCATCGAATTCAACGCGCCCGTCGCCGGGAGAAAGGGGACTGCCCGTGCTGGGGCCGCTCTCGATGTTCTGACTCATGGGGCTTTCTCTTCGCTAAAGTCGAGGGTGGGTCGCAATTCGCGACGACGTACCTGGGAGTTGAATCGCACCGCGTACCGGCCGCCGGACTGACCGTAACGGCCGCGGAATATCGGGATATCTTCGGCAAATACGGTGGTCAGTTCGGGCAGGCTCAACGGGATCACGTCGCCAACGCGAAGCGACAGAAACTCGCCGATGTTTATGTGGGTTTCCAGCAGCAGCGCGCTGATCTCCAACTCGGCGTCCATCACTTCCTCGTGCAGGTTGTTGATCCAGCGATCGTCACGCTCCACCCGATCGCTCTGCACACCTGCATCGAGCATCGTTCTGATCGGCTCCACCATCGAGTAGGGCAGCGTGAGGTGGATCTCCCCGCCACCGCCATCGAGTTCGATGTGAAAGCGCGACACCACCACGGTCTCGGTCGGACTAACGATATTGGCGAACTGCGGATTGATTTCGGAATTGAGAAATTCGAACTGCACCGCCATGACCGGCGCCCACGCTTCAACCATCGCGGTGAAAACTTCCGCCAGCAGGATCTGGATAACGCGGTTTTCGGTCGGCGTGAAATCGCGGCCTTCGATGCGCGCGTGATACCGGCCGTCGCCGCCGAAGAAATTGTCGATCACGGTGAACACCAACCGCGGCTCCATCACTACCAGTCCGGTACCGCGCAGAGGCTTGAGCTTGATCAGGTTGAGATTGCTCGGCACGGCCAGACCCTGCACGTACTCGCTGAACTTGAGCATCCGCACGCCGAGCACCGAGACCTCGCAAGTCTTGCGCAGCACGCCGAACAGCGACGTACGAAAGAACCGCGCGAAACGATCGTTGACCATTTCCAGCGTAGGCAGGCGGCCGCGCACGATACGGTCTTGCTGAGTGAAGTCGTAGTCGAGGATCGCCGACGGATCCGGCGGCACGTCGCTCGCGGTTTCGACGTGGCCGTCGTCGACGCCATTGAGCAGCGCATCGATTTCTTCCTGTGAGAGTAGATCGCTCATTGCCGTGATCTCCCTTACTGCATCACGAAGCTGGTGAAGTACAGCGCATCGACTCCGGACCCGCCGAGCTTGTCGTCGACGATCTTGCGAATGGCCGCCAAAGCTTCGGACTGCAGCTTCTGCTTGCCCGCGGTGGTGCTGAGCTGATCGAACGTCTGGCTGCTGAACAGCATCACCAGCGCATTGCGAATGACCGGATCGTTGTCCTTGATGGTCTGGATCACCGCCGCATCGTGCGCCATGACGGTGACGCCGACCTGCAGGTAACGCGTGCCGTCGCCGTCTTGAAAATTCACCACGAATACTGGATCCAGCGGCAGATATAACGCCGCCATCTTCACCGGTGACGCCTTGCCGCCGGCCGCTTTCGGGGCCGACCGCATGTGGAAAAATACGAAACCGCCTGCGACCAGCGCGGCCAGCGCGATGCCCCCGATGATGATCAGCTTGGTACGGCTCTTGCGCCGACCGCCCTCGTTGGCGGCGACGGTGGTGGACTCGACTTCATCAATTTCTGCGTTGGCCATGAACGAACTCAATCTCTGGAAAAATGACTCGACGCTGTGCTGCAAACAAAACCGGGATGGACGAATCGAGAGGAACGAGAGAATCCCGATCGAACCTCGTAGACATCGTTTAGCAAACGCCATGCCATCGATGCGAACGCCGCTGCAGCGGGCGTTAGGGAGAGCCCGCCCCGGTGAGCAACGTTTTCTTGACGCGTGTCGACAAGCAGACACTGCCACGGCGTGGTGATTCCGTCGGAATCCGACGACGTTGTCGTGCCAACATCGATCGCCGGGAGGCGGCGCGTTTTGCTATCGGCACGCTACCGATGAGCGCACCGGCTAAAACCGGGCTCATCGATAGTCGATGTAAGAGCCAGCTTTCATGCATAGAAAAGGCGAACTGGCGGCCCTGCTCAGGCGAAGGCGTCGACCAGGCCGATGGCCAGCGGCGCCGACAACGGAGAAACGGCGGGGTCGATCGGTTCGACGTCGTTCGCCTGCGCAGGCGCCGACGATGCATGCCGCTGCGAATGGTCGAACTGTTGCTGCGCCGTGTGCTGGCCGACGGTGGCCTGCCCTAACGACAGGCCTTGGCCGCCTAGCATCTGGTTGAGCTGTTGCAGGCTTTGCTGCACGGCCGCGACCGTCGCCGGATGCTGTGCCACAAACACCACATCGACACGGCCGTGCTCGACGCTCACTTTCACGTCCAGCGGGCCGAGCTCCTGCGGGTTCAGACGGATCTGCGCCTGCTTGACCTCCTGCCCACCGAGCCAGCTGACCTGCTGACCGAGCTCCTGCGAAAAAGTGGGCGAGGTCACGTTCGCGGAGATGTTCAAGCTGTGCGGCGCCGCGCTGTTGCTCGTGGACGCAACCAATACCGGCGTCGCGAGCGCGCCACGAAGGGTGGCCAGGTCGCCCGCGTCTTGTGCCGGTCCAGCCTCTGGCGTGGTGGCATCCGCCGCTGCGGCCAGTGCGCTATGAGCGTTGCCGAAGAGGCTGTTGACCGAGGGCTGGGCCGAAGCATCGGTACTGGCCGCAGGCACGGTGGCGCTGTCGCTGTTGTCGTCGCCGGCATCGTCGGCGGACGCCGTTTCAGCATCATCCGTGGCCGAGAATGCACCGGTCGCTTTGCCCGGCATCGGCGCCACCGCAGCGGTGATCGAGAGTGATGTAGCGGATGTCGGCGTGCCGCTGTCGTTCGACGATGCAGCCATCTGGCTGGTGGAAACAGGCGCCGGCATCGGCGATGGCATCGGCATGCCGGTCACCGCCGGCTGCCCGGGCTTGGCCTCAGCGGCTTGGGGCGGTGTCTTGCCCGCCGACTTGCCATCGGTCGACGCGGTTGTCGGCGCAGCGGCATCGCCAGACGATTGCTGGATCAGCCCCAGCACTTGAGTGGCCGTCGGGACCGAACTGTCGGCGTCGGCACCATCGTCGTCGGTTGTTTGGTCCGCCTTGCCGTTCGCGCTGGCGCTGGCCGTGCTGGCCACGTTGGCTGGCGACGACTGGGCGCTGGAGGAGCGGCTGTCGGTAGCGTCGGATGCCTGCGACTGCCGATGCTGCACGTCCTGCAGATGCGTGTTGAACGTTGCGCTGTCGGCACGCTGATCGACCGGCGACGGCGGCGTGGTCGAACTCGCCGGGCTTGGCGCGGGTCGAGGTGCGATTATCGGAATGGCGCTCATGCGGTGGCACTCTTGCTCGACGTATTACCGATGAGCGCAGCAAAAACCAGGCCAGCGCAGAAACGCGATTCAGGTCGAGGCGGCGGGGCGCCGACGCTGCTGCATGCGTTCATCGATGTCGGCCTGCTCCTGACGCTGTTCGCTCTGCCGCTCGAGCGTGCGATAGCGGCCGACCACGCTGTCCAGAGCCTTTTCACGAGCATGCGCCTGCAGCCATTGCAGCCGTGTGGTTTCGGTCAGGTGCTGCTGCCGCTCCACTTCTCGGCGCTGCTGGACGATCGCCTGATCGATGCGCTCGACAAATTGTTGACGGTTGAGCAGCGCGCTGACCGTCAGGCCGCCAGCACTGAGGCTGTATTCCTTGCGGTAGCGTTCCAGTTCGTCCAGCTGCTGTTGCACATAGGCCGACCGCTGCTGCTGTTCGGCAAGTCGCTGCAGGGCCTCCTGCTCGCGGCGTTCGGCCTGATCCACTGCCGGCTGCAATCGCTCCGACCGGGTCATGCCCTGACCTCGGCCACCAGTTCTTTCAACCGTTCCTGCGCCTCGCGCAGCGACATTGGCTCGTCGACTTCCTGCTGCAGAAAAGCCTGTATCCGCGGCCACAGGGCGATGGCCTGATCGACCTGCGGATCGGCGCCTTTCTGGTAGGCACCCACGGCGATCAGATCGCGCTGCTGGCGATACGCCGAGTACACCTGGCGGAAACGCTGCGCCGCGCGCATCTGCTCCTTGTCGATCACCGCCGGCATCACGCGGCTGATCGACGCCTCGATATCGATGGACGGGTAGTGACCTGCTTCGGCCAGATCGCGCGATAGCACGATATGGCCATCGAGAATGGCCCGCGCGGCGTCCGCGATCGGATCGTGGCGATGGTCGTCGCCTTCGGTCAGCACGGTATAGAAGGCGGTAATCGAACCGCGTCCTTCGGCGTCGTTGCCGGCGCGTTCGACGAGCGCCGGCATCAGCGCGAATACCGACGGCGGATAGCCCTTGGTCGCCGGCGGCTCGCCGATGGCCAGTGCGATCTCGCGCTGCGCCTGCGCATAGCGGGTGAGCGAATCCATCAGCAGCAGCACGCGCTGGCCACGATCGCGAAACCACTCGGCGATGGCGGTGGCGTATTGCGCGCCGCGCAGTCGCTTGAGCGGCGGCGCATCGGCCGGGGCCGCGACGATGACCGCACGCGCACGCCCTTCGTGGCCTAGCGTCTGCTCGACGAATTCCTTCACCTCGCGACCGCGCTCGCCGATCAGGCCGACGACGACGACGTCGGCATCGGTGTAGCGCGTCATCATGCCCAGCAGCGTCGATTTGCCGACGCCGGAGCCTGCGAACAGGCCCAGACGCTGACCGCGGCCGACAGTAAGCAGTGCATTGATCGCGCGCACGCCGGTATCCAGCGGCGTATCGATCGGTTTGCGCGACATCGGATTGATCGGCGCGCGCTTGAGCGCCGCATGCTCGTCGACCTCGACCGGGCCCAGGCCATCCAGCGGTACGCCATCGGCGCCGATGACCCGCCCCAGCAACGCCTCGCCCACCGGCAAACCGCCCGCGCGCGAACACGGACGCACGCGCGCATTCGGCAGCACGCCGTGCATCTCGCTTGCCGGCATCAACAGCAAACGCTCGTCGGTGAAGCCCACCACCTCGGTATCCAGCACCGTACCGTCCGCGGTATCGACCAGGCAACGCGAACCCAGCGCCGCTTCGCAACCTTCGGCTTCCAGGGTCAGCCCGACGACACGGCGCAGGCGGCCTTCGACGGTGAGCAGGGAACTGGCGGCTGCACGCTGGGCTCGTTTCGCCAGCTGCTGCTGCCAGCGGTGCCGGCGTGCTTCGAGCGACAGCGCCGGACTCAAGCGACCACCTCGTCGATACCATCGTCGACATCGTTGCCGAGCACCACATCGATGACCGCCGCCAGACGCGTATCGACGCGCGCATCGAGCCGCGAGCGCTCGCTTTCCAGCATGCAGTCGCCACGGCTTAGCGTCGACCTGGCGCCCAGTTGCCACGTCGCCTCGGTCACGCCGAGTTCGCGCAACAACGTCAGGTCGTCGGGATGTACCCATACCCGCAGTTCGCGGGTGGCGGATGGCAGCGCCGCGGCCGCCTCGCGGACGGCCAGTTCGATCAGCGACGGATCGAGCTGCAATTCGCGCCCGACCACACGACGCGCCATCACCGTGGCAAGCCGCGCAAGCTCCTGTTCGGTGATGTCGTCCAGTGCATCGAGCGGACGGGCGGCCGCGACACAAAGCGACTCGAGGCGCGCCAGCTGCTCGTCGATCTGCTGTTTGGCCGCGGCGCGGCCTTCGGCAAAACCGGCAGCGTAACCTTCCTCCCGCGCGACGCGCTCGATCTCCTCCAGTTCGACAACCGTCGGCTGCGGTGGCGGAGCCGGTGCGGCAAGCGCTGCGGGAACGATGCCAATTTGCGGCAGCACCCAGCGCTCGAAATCAGCCGCCTTGTCGCAGCCGACGACGCCGGCCATCAGACGAACTCATCGCCGTTGGCCACGAGACTGATCTGACCGGCGTCGGCCATTTTGCGTGCGATGGTGAGCACTTCTTTTTGTGCCGCATCGACTTCGCTGAGCTTGACCGGTCCCTTGACCTCGAGGTCGTCGCGCAGCATGTCGGCCGCACGCTTGGACATGTTGGCGAAGATCTTTTCGCGCACCGCCGGTTCGGCGCCTTTCAGCGCCGTCACCAGCCGGGCCGAGGGCACTTCGCGCAGCAGGGCCTGCATGCTCCGGTCGTCGAGATCGGCGAGATCTTCGAAGACGAACATCAACTCCTCGATACGGCCGACAAGCGTGGCATCCTGACTGCGGATCGCCGCCATCAACTCCGTTTCGCGGCTCGTTTCCATGGCATTGAGGATATCCGCCGCTGCCTTCAGGCCACCGACGCTGGACGACTTCAGCTTGTTCGAGTTGCCGGAAAACTGACGCTCCATGATCTCGTCCAGCTCATTGAGCGCATGCGGCTGCACACCGTCGAGATTGGCAATGCGCATGACCGCGTCGCTACGCGTGCGCGTGGGCAGATAACCGATCACTTCGGCGGCCTGATCGGGCTCCAGATGAGCAAGCACCAGCGCAATGATCTGCGGATGTTCCATGCCGATCATTTCGGCAATGGCCCGACTTTCCATCCACTTCAGCGACTCCAGACCCTTGGCCGAACGACCCAGAAGAATACGGTCGATCAAACTGCCGGCCTTGGTTTCGCCCAGGGCGCTGACCAGCATCTTGCGAATGTATTCCTCGGTGCCGATGCCCAGCGAGGTCTGCCGACCGATGTCATCGTTCAGACGGCCGAGCACGTTTTCGACCTGTTCGCGCGACACGTTCGTCAGCGTGGCCATCGCGCTGCCTACCGCCTGCACCTCGCGCGCACTGAGGTGCTTGAGAACTTCCGCCGCGTCCTGCTCACCCAGCGTGAGTAGAAGAATCGCGGCGCGCTGAGCGCCCCCAAGATCGATCGACTCAGCTGCCATCGTCGCCTACCCAGTTCATGACTACTTGCGCTACCTGTTTTGGATTTTCCTGGACCAGCTTGCGGGCCTGGCCGATCTTCTGTTCGTAGGCCATCGACTGAATCTGCGGCGAGCTGATGCGCACAGGATCATCGCGCTCGTCCATGCGATCGTCATCGCCGATGCGCACCGAAACCGTGGGTAGCGGTCCGGCCAGCGCCGGTAGCGGTTCGGGCGCCCGCATCAGACCCTTGAGCAGGGGGCGCAGCAGGCCGAAGGCAATCAGCAGGGCGACAAGAATACCGGCGCCCTGCTTGATCAGATCCATCATGCCGGGGCGCTCCCAGAACGGCTGAACGAAGGGCGCCGCATCCGCCGGCGTCTCGGTAAATGCCTGATTGATCACGCTGACCGTGTCGCCGCGCTTCGCATCGAAACCGACGGCATTCTTGGCCAGGTCGGTGAGGTGCTGAAGATCCTGCGCTGCGAACGGCACGCTCTTGCCCTTGCCGTCGAGTGCCGCCTTGTTGTCGACCACCACGGCAACGGACAATCGCACCAGTCGGCCGGCGGGATCGCTGACGTGGCTGACGGTGCGGCCCAACTCGTAATTGCGCGTCGAACTCGACGAGGTTTCGCTGGGCGTGGAAGCCTGTGCAGTAGCTGCCGCGCCCGCCTTGGCATTGGCATTGGTGCCGGCATTGGGCTTGGCCGCGGTCGGCTGAGGTGCGCCATTGGGCGGCTGATTGCTCAACGCGCCAGCGATGGCGCCACCTGCATCGTCGCGCTTCTGCTCGCTGCTGGTCTGCTCGCTGCGCACTGCCGGATTGGCGCTGTCGTAACTTTCGGTGGCTTTTTCGGTCTGGCTGAAATCGAGATCGGCATGCACCTGAGCTCGGACGCGCCCGGCGCCGACCAGCGGTGTAAGCAGCGTTTCGATGCGCTGCGCGTAGCTGTTCTCCATGCGCGTAGCCAGGCGTAGACGCATGTCGCCCACGGCGCCTGGACTGTCTGGATCGCTTACGGTAAGCAGCGCGCCCTGCTGGTCGACCACCGATACCTGCGCCGGATCGAGATCGGGAACGCTGGCCGACACCAGATGCACGATCGCGGTTATCTGGCTGCTGTCGAGTTGGCGGCCGGGATAAAGCGTCAGCAGTACCGATGCGCTGGCCGGCCGGTTGTCGCGAATGAATGCCGAAGTCTTCGGCAAAGCCAGATGGACGCGTGCCGCTCGCACGAACTGCAAGCCGGCAATGGTGCTGCCGAGATCGGTTTCGAGCATCTGCTGGTAACGCGTGCTTTCGGCAAGATCGCTCATGCCGAACGGCGAATCGCTGGCCGGCATGACGCCGCCAGCGGTGCTGCCCTGCGGCAACCCTTGGCCGGCCAATCGAATCCGCGTGTCGGCGATCGTTTCGGCAGGGACAGAGATAGAGGCGCCGTCCGCACCCAACTTGTAGGGCGTGTTGCTGGCCTGCAGCGCCTGCGTGACGCTGGACGCATCCTTCGGATCGAGCCCGGCGTAAAGCAGGGCATAGTTGGGACCACGAGACCACAGCACGATGGCCACGCCAAACGCCACGGCGGCAGCGACACCGAACAACAGCATGAGCAGCCGAGTCGCCGGGTTGCGCAGCAGGCTTTTCAGCGGGTCCAGGCGCGAGCCGTTTCCTGACGATGTGATGGCGTTGTCGGCCATGAATACTCTAATCGTGATGACGCATGAGCGTCAGGGGATGATCCGGAGTCAGACCGGCATGTTCATGATGTTGGTGTAGGCATCAGTAAGCTTGTTGCGCACTTGCACCAGGGCACGAAAAGAAAGATCGGCTTTCTGACCGGCAATGACGGTGCGTCCGATGTCCGACCCGGCGTCCCCGCGCTCGAACGCGTTGACCTGCGACTGCGCGGCGGACTGACTATCCGCCACCGCCGAAATCGACTGCTTGAGCAGCGAGCCGAAGTCGAGCCCGCCGACGCCGGCGACGGCGTTTCCTGCCGTCCCGATCGGCGTCTCCGATGCCATGGACGTCGCCTGACTGCCAAGCTGCCGCAGCTGCAGGAGAACGCTATTGACGTCAATTTGGCTCATGTCGGTTTTCCAACGCTAGACCGTGATTGAGAGTGTTAAAGCACAAGCCATGCCACGCGACGAAAGCGGGTTACGGCGCAAGCGCGTTGGCCTGCAAGCCGTATTTGCGCAACTTCTCTACCAGCGTCGTGCGCTGCATACGCAACAGCTTTGCCGCGCGCGCCACTACGCCATCGGTGACATCCAGTGCCTGCCTTATCAACCCCACTTCGATGTCCGCCAGATGGTCTTTGAGATCCACGCCTCCCTCAGGCAGCAGCATGTCGGTATCGGATGACATGCTGGAACTGGCCAATGCCGATGGCATGACCATATCCACCCACGCCGTTGCGGCCATGCCACCGGCGTCTTCGGCGGACGGTGCGCCGCGATATTTTTCCGGCAGGTCGGCGGCACGCACTTCACTTTGCGGGTAGAGAATCGCCAACCGCTCCACCAGGTTCGAAAGCTCACGCACATTACCCGGCCAGCGATATTGGCGCAGCGCCTGCAGCGCGCTGCTGCTGAAACGAACGCCGACCAGGCCTCGTCGCAAAAGCCGCTGATTGAATTCGGCGATCAGCATGGGCAGGTCTTCCAGATGCTGATGCAACGAAGGCATTTCCAGCGGAAAAACGCTTAGCCGATAATAGAGATCTTCCCGGAATCGCCCATCGACAATGGCCTGCTCGAGATTGCGATGCGTCGCCGCGATGATGCGAACGTTGGTACGCAGCGTACGCGTACCGCCCACGCGCTCGTAAACCCGTTCCTGCAGGACGCGCAACAGCTTGACCTGCATGGGCAGGCTCATATCGCCGATCTCGTCCAGAAAAAGAGTGCCGCCCTCGGCCAGTTCGAAGCGCCCCTTGCGTGCGCTGATCGCGCCAGTGAAGGAACCCTTTTCGTGGCCGAACAATTCGCTCTCGAGCAATTCGGCCGGAATGGCGCCGCAGTTGACTGCGATAAAGGGCTTGTCGCGACGCAGCGAGCAATCGTGGACGCTGCGTGCGGCCATTTCCTTGCCCGTACCGGATTCACCCAGCACCAGCACATTCGAGTCGAACGGTGCGACCTGGCGAATCAAGGCGTTGACCCTGCCCATCGCGGCCGATCCACCCACCAGCAACTGGCTTGCCGGAGCCGGCACCAGCGGTTGGGACGTCTGCAAACTGCGAATAGCCTCCGACAGACGCTCATAGCGCAGCGGAAATTCCAACAATTCCATACGCCCCGTAAAGCCCGCCCCCGGCGCGACCAGCGAAATGGTGTGCGGAACATCGGCGCAAACCAGCGCCAACAGGTTATCGCTGCGCTTTCGCAGCTCCCCCAGCGCGTGACGCCCTTCCTCTTCGTCGAGGAAACTACCGAGATAGATGAAGCGCCGGTCATCCTGCGCCAAATCAATCTCGCGAGCTGGATCCCACCGTTCCGCGTAGTAACCCAGAAATTGCAATGCTGAAACGATACTGACGGCGCGTGCATCATCGCGCTCCATCACCAGAAAACTGCCTTTATGCATAATCAAAAAACCCGACTTCCATACCGCCGAACGAACACGGAACGATCCCGAACCGTGTTGCCCCCTAGAGCGTCAACGATCCATCGCGACACCTGCAAGGGTCTATCAGCAAGAACCAGGCCAAGATTTTTCTCGTAGGTTCAGCTCGACATGTGAAGAGGCGGCATGAAGCTATCGACGATCGCAAAAAGACGGCGCATGAAGTGCCCATGGATCGGCGATGGAGACCCAAGCATAAGAGCGTCAAAGGAAATGCACAGAAACTTACAAAAGCGGCGGATAAAACAGTTGCGTCAAAATTTTTGCCACCAGATCCTGGATAAGTGATACCTGTCACATTTTTTAGGCCGCCAGGAATAGCGTTTTCACATCGCCGTGGCGCGGGCCTCTGCCACTTTTCGTCGGTGGTGACGAAAAACGAACCTTTCCAACCCATCCGCGACCATCTCACTGGGTTCAATGAAGGCGATATAGGCTGAACCGTCATCGAGCCGACAGTGCAACGATCCCGGCAGTTCGAGCGGTAAAGCACGGCAGGCGTCGAAATGCAGGCAGACCAATAGCAACTGTTCGGCCGCCGGCAATGCATCCTGCGGCACGACGATGCCGAGCGCGTTGAAACGGATGGTGCGCTGCGCCGGCAGCTGCGCGATCGGGATCAGCAGCCGATTGACCACTTCCATCAGGACGTTGATCTTGCTGTCCATGCGCAGCAGTTCCTGCATCAGCGGATTGTCGTCCTCGCTGCCGCCGTCCACCCGCCGCTCATCCAGCGACGCCAGCGCCCGCAGCACGTGCAGATTCCGCTCGTTGTAGCCCGCCAAAAGATCCGGGGAGCTATCCAGCGGCTCCACCTTCACATGCAAACTGCCCTCGTAGACCATCCGCTGCGAGAATTCCTGCCATTTCGTGTCTTGCATCCACCCCTCCTGCCGCTGCCCATGAACCGACCCTGCTGCAACCGATCGAAAGGTGCATTGCTGTGGCGCAGGTTCTGACCGATGCGCATTCAGCGAATACCTTCCGATCGTTATTCAGCCAGACGAGGCGATATATACGCTCAAGGCGTGATGGTTGTACTTATGCCGGCTCAGTTCACTTTCCAGCGTATCGCGCGCGGCATCCGCACGCTTCAGGAGATCTTCGTTGTGCTGGTGAAGCGTCGTCAGCAGTTCGCGGCTACGAGGGTCGTGACGCTGCTGCCGGATGCATGGCTGGCGCTCGGCGTCCAATTCGACCACCTGCTGCCACTGCCCGTCGGCGGCGGCGGCGAGCATTTGCAAGGTAATCTCCAACGCCCTTTGCAGCCCAGCGTATGCGATATCGCTCATCGAGATGCCACCGGCGTCGATGCCTGCTGAGCAAGAAAGTCGCCGCGAATGCTCTGCCATCCTTCGCGAATGGGCGCGATCAAGCGCTGACATTCATCCAGCGCCTCCAGGTCATCGTTCAGCTGCGCGAACAGCAGGCGACGAGTCACGTAGTCGTAGAGGCCATCGAGTCGACCGGTCAACGATGGCTCCACGGTGTGATCGAGGCTCTCCCGCAGCTCGGTCAGGATGGCGATGGCCTTGGAAAAGCTCTGGCCCTTGGCCGGTATGTCCCGATGCAGGATATGACCGCGTGCCTGATTGACCCGGTCCACCAGACCATCGAGCAGCATGCCGATCAGCTGGTGACGGTCGGCACCCTCGACGCTGCCTTGCGCGCTGGTCTGGCGATACAGCGAGCCTGCGCTTCGCATCATGGCGTAACTCATGGCGCTTCCTTAGAAAGTCAGTTCTTGCTGTTGCTGCTGGTACTGTTCAACGACGCCAGCGACTGGGTCAGAAAGGTGCTGGTGTTGTTGAGCGAGGAAATCAGCGTATCGAGCGCCGTATACTGCGCCGTTAGCTGCTGCTGGTAGACCGCCATGCGCGCATTGAGCGCCGTCGTCAGCGATTGCTGATTGGTCAGGTCGGTGTTGAGGCCATTGATGCGGGTCTGCAGAATGCCATCGCTGCTTGTATAGCCGTTGATGGCGCTGCTGAGCTTGGTGGCGATGCCGTTCGTGCTGGCGAACAGATTCTGCACCGCGCTGGGATTGCTGAGGGCCGTCGCGAGCTTGTTGCTGTCTAGCGATATCGTACCGTCGGCATTGCGGGTAACGCCCAGATTGGCCAGCGATCCGATGCTGTTGTTGCCGACCGTGCCGCCCACTATGCCCGAAATCTGCCGCTGGATCGATGCCAGCGTGCTGTCGCCCAGCAGCACGCCGGCCGCGCCGGTGCTGGTGTCGTAGCTGCTCAGCGTACCGACCATGCTGGTATAGCTGTTGTATGCGCTGACCAGATCATTCACCGCGGAGCTGATCGGCGCGGTGTTCTGCGCGACGGTCAGCGTCGACGTGCCGGTAGCGGCCAGATTGATCGTCACGCCGGTCAAGGCACCACTGACCGCATTGGACGCGCTGCTGACCGCGACACCGTCGATGGTGAGCTTCGCATCGCTGGCCTCGTTGCTGCCGGGCGTATTGAGCGAATTGGCCAGGCTCGTCAGGCCGCTGCTGCTGGTGGCGTTGGCACTGATACTGAACCCGTTGGCCACGCCGGTCTTGGTCGAGGTCAACACCAGCTGCGACCCGTTCACGCCGACGACGACGCTGGCCGACACGCCGGGGTTGTTGGTAGCGTTGTTGATCGACGTCGCGATGCTGCTCAGGGTATCGGTCGACGACACCGCCAAGTTCAGCGTGTTGGCGCCAACCGTGATGTTCAGCGTGCCGCTGCCGACCGGCGTGGAACTGCTTTGCGCGCCGCTCAGCCGCTTCTGCGCGCTGGCCAGCGCGGAAACGTTGAGGTTGTAGGTGCCGGCCGTGGCATTGGGCAGCGTCGACGCCGTCCCCACGGTAGCGGTGCCGAGGCTGGCGCTATAGGTGCTGTAAGTCGTACTGGAGGTCAGCTCGGCCAGGGCCGATTGCAAGGCGCTCAAGGCCGTGCTCAGCCCGGTAAGACCGGCGATCTGGTTCTGGTCCTGCTGGGTCTGCGCGGCAATCTGCGCCTGCGGGCCGGCCTGTTTGGCGTTGACCAGCGCCGTGATGATCGCGGTCACGTTCAGCCCGGAACCGATACCGAGCGAACTGAGCAGGCCGGTACCGCTGATGCCACCGCTGGCGGCGCTTCCCGTAGCCGAAGTGGATGACGTCGAGGTACTCGACGTTACCGCGCTAAGCCCCGACCCGGTACTTGAGATGCTGCTCATGGAAGCCTCGCAAAATCGAACTCTGGTTCATTGCGGCGTTATTCGCCGTCATCACCAAGTAGCCGGAAAAAACCACGCCATGCGAAGTTTTTACCTGCCACTCGAGTGGGATTTCTGACGGAAATCGCACCGCCGGAACACCCCAAGCAAAAACCCGGCCATGGCGTCGCGCCATGGCCGGGTCACAGCTGTTACTGGAGCAGTTTCAGCACTTGCTGCGGCTGCGAATTGGCCGTGGCCAGCACCGAGATACCCGCCTGCTGAAGCACCTGAGCCTTGCTCAGATTGGCCGTTTCCTGGGCAAAGTTCGCGTCCTGAATCGAGCTTTGTGAGGATTGCAGGTTGGTCGACTGCGCACTCAGCGTGGAGATGGTGGACTGGAAGCGATTCTGGATCGCGCCCAGCGTGCTGGAGAAATTGCTCACCGTGGTCAGCGCGGCATCGACGCGCGAGATCAAGGCATTGGCATCATCCACCGTGAGCACGTCGCCGCCCTGCAGCGAACCGCCTGCCGAGATGCTGTTGCCCGCGGTGTACGAGCCCGTGACGGTGGGCGAGTTCGCGCCACTGCCGGTGACGCCATTGAAGGTTGCCGAGGTCGTCAGGCTGCTGCCGGTGCCCGCAACCGACGAGGCAGACGCCGCACCGCCAGAGACTGCCAGCGTGCCGGAGGAAAAGATGTTGACGCCGCCACTGGCGTTCACGGCCGCACTGACGCCGGACAGTCCCGTCGCGTTGATGGCATCGGCCACGTCCTGCGCGCTGCTGGCGGTACCGGACAATGTCACAGTGGCACCGTTGGCACCGGTGAGGCTGATGCTGGAAAGATCGAGCGTCGTCGCGTTGCCGGAGGCATCGACGAAATCGCCGCTCAGGCTGCCGGTGGACACTTCGGAAACCTTGCCGACCTGGCTGGTCGTTACGCCCTGGCCCAGATTTACGTCGATCGTCTGGCCCACGTTCGCGCCGATCTGGAAGGACAAGCTACCCGCCTGACCATTGAGCACGTTGGTGCCGTTGAAGCTGGTCTGGTTCGCGATGCGGGTGATTTCCGACAGGCGCTGCTGCACTTCGGTATTGATGGCGGCGCGATCGGACGCCTGATAGGTACCGTTGGCCGCCTGCACCGCCAGATCGCGGATGGCCTGCAGGTTGGAGGTGACCTGGGTCAGCGCCGAACCGGCCGTCTGGGCCAGGTTGATCGCGTCGCTGGCATTCGTGCTGGCCGTGGAGAGACCACCGATCTGGGTCTGAAAGCGGGTGGCGATGGCGAAGCCGGCCGCGTTGTCGGCGGCACTGTTGATCTGCAGGCCGGAAGAGAGGCGCTCGGTCGCTGTTGCCAGCGCGCTCTGCGACTTGTTGAGGTTGTTCTGCGCATTCAGCGAAGAGATATTGGTGTTGATGACCAGTGACATGATTGTCTCCTTGGGAACCGAAAGCCGGTTTGTCGAGTTGGACGCATTCCGGCGGGGTTTCCGGCAAAAACGGAGTACCAGCCGCCTCGGTAAGTTTTTCGGCATCCCCCGCAAATACTTTAGAGCCTGAGTTCGCGACAAGATGTCAAGCAGCAGATTTCAAGGCCGCCTGCGCTCTATTGATGGCATGGCTCAATAACGCCACTTTCTCGGCGTTGCCTCTTGGATCAATACCGTTATCGGCGAAACACGGCGCGGCTGGACCGCATCGCGGCATCCACGCCCAAGTGATTGGCATCATGTTTGCTCACGGTTTCGCATGCCCATGCCGATGCGACGGAAAACCGTCGCATCGGCATGGGTCCCGATACTGTCGACCAACCAAGGGAACGCCACGATGTCATCGATCGCCACGCGACAACCAGCGCACGGCAGTGATTCATGCGAACGCATCATCGTGGCGTATCGGAAATGCCGCCAGTGAACGCACCCGGCAAGATTCCCTTATTGGTGGCGCAGCTACCCGACGCCGATGCATTGCTGCCCTATTTGCGACAGATCGATGCCAATCGCTGGTACACCAACTTTGGCCCACTGGTGGTGCAGCTCGAGCAGCGCTTCGCGGCAAGCTTTGCCTCGACGCCGACCGCGCCGACGGTCATTACCGCCGCCAGCGGCACCGCCGGCCTCGAACTCGTACTGGGGGCACTGGAACTGCCGCCCGGCTCCAGCGTGCTGCTGCCGGCGCTCACCTTCGTCGCCACCGCCACTGCCGTGATCCGTGCCGGCTATCGGCCGTTGATCGGCGACGTCGATGCATCGAGCTGGCTGCTGACGCCCGATACCGCCCGCGACTATGTCGCGAACCATCGCGTCGCCGCGGTAATGCCGGTGGCCACTTTCGGCAATCCCCAGGATGTCGACGCCTGGGATGCCTTTACGCTCGACACCGGCATACCCGTAGTGATCGATGCCGCCGGTGCCTACGGCAATCAACGCATCGGCCGACATTGCCATGTCGTGTTCAGCCTGCATGCCACCAAGGCGCTGGCCGCCGGCGAAGGCGGCCTGGTGGTGAGCTACGACCGGATACTGGCCGCGCGCGTGCGTCGCCTGAGCAATTTCGGGATCGACCTGGAACGCGGCAGCCAGGTGTTTGTCGCCGGCGAAAACGGCAAGCTCAGCGAATACCATGCCGCCGTGGCGCATGCCGCGCTGGATCAATGGCCGGTGATGGTCGAGCGGCGGCGCGCGGTGCAGTTCCGCTACCAGCGCATGCTGGATCATTATTGTCCCGATCTGCGCCTGCAGTGCCGGGCGGAAAACGGCATCTACCCGATCCTGGTGGTGCTGTTGCCGCCGGGCCAGCACGCGCGCGATCTGCAACCCGAACTGCTTTCGCGCGGCATAGAAACACGCCAATGGTATTGCCCTACGCTGGATCGGCACCCGGCATTCGTCGGGTGTGCCGCCGGGCCGCTGCCCATTGCGCACGAGCTGGCCGAACGTCTGCTCGGCCTGCCTTTCTTCGTGGATATCGACGAGGCGCAAATGCGGCGCGTGGCCAGCGGCATGGCCGAATCCATGCAAATGGCACACGCATGAGCCTGCTTGATACGACCACGCTCGGCCTGCATCAGCACGGCCGCAACGTGCGGATTTATTCCGGCGCAAAAATCATCGGCGCCGAATTCATCACCTTGGGCGACAACGTGATCATCGACGACTTTGTGATGATTTACGCCACGGCCCCGACGGTCATCGGCAGCCATGTGCACATCGCCTCGTTCTGCTCGCTGGTGGGGGGTGGCGAACTGCGCATAGGCGATTTCTGCGCGCTGTCCTCGGGCGTGCGGGTACTGACCGGCTCGGATGATTTCCTTGGCGGCGGCCTGACCAACTCGACGATTCCGGCACCGTTCCGGCATGTCTCGCGCTCGTATGTCCATGTCGGTCGTCACGCCATGATCGGCACCAACACCGTGCTGTTGCCCGGCACCCGCATCGGCGAAGGCACCGTGGTTGGCGCCGGCAGCCTGGTCAACCGCGATCTGGCGCCCTGGGGAATCTATGTCGGCAGCCCCGCGCGGCGCATCCGCGAGCGGCCGAGCGAGCAAATTCTGGCGCAGGAGGCGGCTTTGCAGGCCAGCCACCCTTTTCAATGCATCGCTTAAGCGCCTTGCATCATCTCATCACCATTGCAAAGAGCTGCCCATGAGCGGACCGCAACCGTCGATCCAGGAGATACAGCAGGCACAGCTGCTGCAGGCGCAACAGCGCATCGAATTGATGCAGCAATTCTTCAACGAGCATGGCCTGCGCGAAAAAACGTACCTGCGCCGCAACGACGCTGCCCGGCTCGAGCGGATTCGCACGAGCCCCGACTACGCCGCGGCGTATGCCGCGCAACCGCTGATCTCGATCATCGTGCCGACGTACAACCGCGCGAAGATCATCATCGAGCGCACCCTGCCCAGCGTGCTGCGCCAGGATTACCCGCACTGGGAACTGCTGATCGTCGCCGACCGCATGGACGAGGCGCAGGCGGCGATGCTGCGCGATGCCGCCGACAGCGATCCGCGCGTGCATTTTCACAATCTCAAACGACGCGGCAAGTATCCGTCGCTGAAAGGACCGATGTGGTACGTCGCCGGCACGAAACCGATGAACTTCGGCTTGCGCTGCGCGCGCGGCGCCTGGATCGCCCATCTCGACGACGATGACGAGTTCTTGCCCGAGCACCTGTCGAGCCTGTTGCACGCCGCGCAAACCCAGCGCAGTGAATGGGCGCACAGCAAAGTACGGTTTATCGACGACCTCGGCCGCGAGCAGGGTCTGGTCGGTAGCGAGATACCGGTACACGGCGTCATTTCGCGCATCGGCAGCCTTTATCACGCCGGTCTGAAGACGTTTCGCTACAACCCCGGTTGCTGGAAGTATTTCTATCCAGGCGACTGGGATCTGTGGGAGCGCCTGCTGCAAATGGGCGTCAGTCATACGCATGTGGCGCAGGCCACGGCGATCCACCACGGCGATTATTTCCGCAGTGACGTCGTCAATGGCCAGAATGAGCTGGCGATCAGCATCGTCCATCGCGCGCCTACGCCTACCGAAGCCTATCGTCAGTGGCTGCAACCGATGCGGTTGAGCCCCTTGCAGGTGTCGCTGCAAGAGGCGCGTCATGGACTGCGCAGCGTCCATGTGGTGGTGATCGATGCCAGCGGCGATATGCCCGGACTGCAGCGCAGCCTGTCCAGCCTGAGCGCGCAGCTGTATCAGCCGTGGGGCATAAGCGTGCTGTCGGTCGACAGCCCCGCCCTCGCCGATGGCGTATCGCTGCAACCTCTGCGCGATGACGGGATCGCCCAGCTCAACGAGCTGATACACGATACCGATGCCGAATGGCTGCTGCCGCTGTACGCCGGCGACGAGCTGGCCGAACACGCGCTGCTCCTGCTGGCCGATCGCATTGGCGCACAGTCGGAACTGGCCTGCTGCTATGTCGATGAAGATGTCTGGCAAGGCGATGGTTACGACCAGCCGCTGTTCAAACCCGATTTCAACCTCGACCTGTTGCGCAGTTACCCCTATATCGGCCGCACGCTGGCGATGAGCAGGCAGGCGCTGCTGGCACTGGGCGGCCTGAATCCGATCTTTGGGCCGCTTGCCCACTGTGACCTCGTCCTGCGGATCGTGGAGCGCTTCGACCTGGCCGCGGTCGGCCATATCGCCGAGGTGCTCTATCACGCCAGCCAGCCGTTCTCGCAATGGCTGGCCTCGCCCGAGGTAGGCAGGGAATCGGCCGCGGTGGTCAGTGCGCATCTGCAGCGGCTCAATATCGAGCACGACATGCTGCCAGGCGCGGCATCCGGCATGAATCGCGTACGCTATCTGCACGCGCGGCAGCCGATGGTTTCGATCATCGTCCCGACCCGCGACCAGCTGCCCATGCTCAACGGGCTGATCGACAGCCTGCTGGCCAAGACGAGCTACCCGAACTACGAGCTGTTGATCGTCGACAACGGCAGCGAGGAACCGGCCGCGTGCGCGTACCTGGACGGCATCGAGGGCTTGCGCAGCGAGCAGCTGCGGGTGCTGCGCTATCCGCATCCGTTCAATTATTCGGCCATCAACAATTTCGCCGCGGCGCAGGCGCGCGGTGAATACTTGATCCTCCTCAACAACGATACCGCGGTGCTGCACGAGGACTGGATCGAAGCGCTGCTCAACCATGCGCAGCGCCCCGAGGTGGGTATCGTCGGCGCCAAGCTGCACTATCCCGATGGCCGTATCCAGCACGCAGGCGTGGTGCTCGGTCTGCGCGGTCCGGCCGATCACCCGTTCATCGGCCAGCCGATGGATGCGCATGGCTACATGCACCGGCTGCAGGTCGACCAGAACTACACCGCCGTTACCGCCGCCTGCCTGATGGTGCGCAAGTCCATCTACGACGAGGTGGGCGGCCTGGACGAGCAGGATTTCAAAGTCTCCTACAACGATGTCGATTTCTGCCTGAAGGTGCATCAGGCCGGCCATCTCATCGTATGGACGCCGTATGCACGGTTGATGCACGAAGGCAGCGTGAGCCAGAACAAGGTCGACAAGACCGCGCAGGAGGCAAAACAGAAACGCTTCCAGGGCGAACAGAACGCGATGTATCGCAAGTGGCTGCCGCTGCTCGCGCGCGATCCCGCCTATAGCGTCAACCTGAGCATCGATGGCATCGGCTTCGAGTTGGAGCAGCAGCGCAGCACGGCGTGGCAACCGTTCGTGCAACCGCTGCTGCCACGCCTGTTCTGTGTGGCCGCCGACGAGACGGGCTGCGGCCACTACCGTGTCCGCCAGCCGTTCGACGCCATGCGGCGCGAGGGACTGGCCGAAGGCATCGTGGCCGCCGAGCATCTGCTGCCGGTGGCGATGGAGCGTTTCCAGCCGACGGCGCTGGTGCTGCAGCGGCAGGTCACCGATACGCAGATCAAACTGCTGGAAAATTATCGCGACTTTTCGCGCGCGTTCCGGATCTACGAGCTGGACGACTACCTGCCCAATATCCCGGTCAAGAGCGCGTTCCACAACATCATGCCGAAAGATGTGGTGAAGTCGCTTCGCCGGGCGATCGGCACGGTCGATCGTTTCATCGTATCGACCGCCGTGCTGGCCGAGCAGTTCAAGGGGTTTCATGCCGATATCCGCGTGGTGGAAAACCGGCTGCCGCCGCGGTGGTGGAGCGAGCTGAAAAATCGTCGACGGATCGGCGCTAAGCCGCGGGTAGGCTGGGGCGGTGGAGCGAGCCATCGCGGCGACCTGGAATTGATTGCCGATGTGGTGCGCGACTTGGCCAACGAGGTGGAATGGGTCTTTTTCGGGATGTGCCCGGACAAGCTTCGTCCCTATGTTCACGAATTCCACCCGGGCGTCCCCATCGGGGAGTACCCGGCCAAACTGGCCTCGCTCGATCTCGATCTCGCGCTGGCGCCGCTGGAAGACAACGTATTCAATGCCTGCAAGAGCAGTCTGCGCCTGCTCGAGTACGGCGCCTGCGGTTTTCCGGTCGTCTGCAGCGACATCGTCTGCTACGACAACGACCTGCCGGTGACGCGCGTGAAAAATCGCTACAAGGACTGGATGGCAGGCATCCGCATGCACCTGGACGACATGGACTCGACCGCCAGGGCCGGCGACGCCTTGCGCGATGCGGTGCACCGCGACTGGATGCTCGAGGGTCAGCACCTGGTCGACTGGCGCAATGCATGGCTGCCTGGCTGACAAACGACCACGCAGGCGGCCGCAATCATCACGGATGATGGCGGCTCAAGTATTTCCTGGTCCAGCCGAACTTTTGCCTTGTCGTTTAACTCGGAGTTCCAGGCAAATGCTCAATTTACAGGCCGTGCGCAGGCGCCAGGGCAATATGCGCGGAAAACTGGCCGCTATCGACAAGACACAAGCCGTCATCGAATTTCGGCCCGATGGCACGATCCGTCACGCCAATGAGCTGTTCCTCGCCACGATGGGCTACACGCTGCCGGAGATCGTGGGCAAACACCATCGGATTTTCGTCGATAGCGAATACGCGGCAAGCGCGGAATATGTGGAATTCTGGCAAAAATTGAACGAAGGCCGGCACGAAAAAGGGCTTTATCGACGCCGGCACAAGCAGGGGCAGGACGTCTGGCTGCAGTCGTCCTACAACCCCACATTCGATCGCCACGGGCGCATAACGAGCGTGGTGAAGTTCGCCACCGATGTCACCGTCGATCGCGTCATGGCGGCCGATATGGATGGACGTCTGCAAGCCATAGACCGCGCGCAGGGCGTCATCGAGTTTGCCCTGGACGGCACGATTCTGCATGCCAACGACAACTTCCTGCACACGATGGGATACGACCTGGCCGACGTGGTCGGACAACATCATCGCCTTTTCGTGGATGCGACGGAAAGCCGCTCGCCGGCCTACCGGGAGTTCTGGGAGCGGCTGCGTCATGGCGTCCACGACGCCGCGGTGTATCGCAGGCTTGGCAAGAATGGCCGCGTGGTATGGATTCAGGCCACTTACAACCCGATTCTCGACGCCAGCGGCCGGCCCTTGAAAGTCATCAAATACGCGACCGACATTACGCCGCAGACGCTCGCCGCGCACACGCTGCAGGCCGAAGTGGTCGGACTGTCGACGACGGTTTTGAACAACGCGCAAAAAGCGGTTCAAGCCAACGATATGGCCAGCGGAGCTCGACAGGTGGCCGAGCACGGCAACACGGTCGTGCGCGATGTGATGCGCACCATGCAAACCATCGAGGAAAGCATGAAGTCGGTCAACGACATGGCCGAACTCATCGATTCGATATGCTTTCAGACCAATCTGCTTTCGCTCAATGCCGCCATCGAAGCGGCCCATGCAGGTACCCTTGGCAAAGGCTTTGCCGTGGTGGCCGACGAAGTGCGCAACCTGGCGAAACGAAGCAAGGAGGCCGCCAGCCACATTCACGCACTTATCGGTGCCGCCGGCGAACGCGTCAACGAAGGATCGGATCTGGTGGATTGCGCCGGCGACGCGATGACCGAGATCCTGGCATCCGTCTCGCAAGTCAGCGCCATTGTCGGCGACATACGCGAAAGCTCGCTGCTGCAATCAGCCGGCATACAACGCGTCAACACGGCGGTCGTCGCGTTGGAAGGCGTTTACGGCAGGCAATGACACGCCCATAGCCAAGGCGCCGCGCGACCGACGCTTTTCAAACAGTGTGCGGTGCTCAACCCTGGATGTAGTTGAACAGGCTCAGCGACTGGACTTTGGCGAATACCTGCTGCGAAGCCTGCAGGGCCGTCGACTGCAGCGAGAGGTTGCTGATAGCGGTCGCCATGTCGACGTTCTGCACATCGGACAGCGCGCTCTGGTAGGTCACGTTGAGGTTGGCGTAGCTGGTCTGCTGCTGCTGCAAGGTATCGAGACGGCCTCCGATCGACACCTGTGTCGTGGTGACGTTATTCATCGCCTGGTTGAGCGACTCCAGCTGGCGATTGAGCGTGTTGTTCAAGGCGGTGGTGCTCGCACCGCTCTGCAACGCGTTGATCATGTTGTTGAGCGTGCTGAACACGTCCTGCGTGTTCTGCGCGCTGTCCGACGTCAGGCTAACCTTGTCGCCGGCAGCCGGTACGCCGCTCATGGTGATCGAGGCGCCGTTGACCTCGATGGAGTCGCCGTCCTGATAGGTGCCGGTAATCGGGTTGCCGCTGGCGTCGTTGACCGGATTGCCGCTGGCATCGGTAACGGCGTAGCTGCCGTTGGCACCGAAGGTAATGGTGTCGTTGACCGGCCCGGCCGCGCTGGCCGCGCTCCAATCGCTGGCGCTGCTGACACTGTTGGCGCCGACCACCAGCGTACCGGTATTGGATGCACTGGCGCTGGCCACGAAAGAGCCATTGCCTGCGGGGACATTCATGAATATCGCGCTTCCCGGATCGGCATTCGCCACCTGATCGCCCGCGCCGACCGCGCTGAAGGACTGCGCGTCGTTGCCGTTGTAAGTCACGGTGCCGCTGGCGTTGAGGGTAAATGCCGAGCTGGTGGTGCTGGTCCCGGCGAACAGGGCGGCGCCGTTGGCATCGGTGGTATTCGCCAACTGCACCATCGCATTACGGATTTGCACCAGCTGCGTGGCTATGCCGTTGCGATCGCTGGCGCTCAACGCGCCGTTGATCGCCTGCAGGCCGAGGTCATTGGCGTTGTTGAGCAGGCTGGTGACCGAATCGAGCGCGTTGGCTTCGGTCGAGAGCCGCGTATTGGCACTGTCGATATTGCTCGAATACTGCGTGTTGTCGGCGAGAATATGTCCAAGTGTCACCACCTGTGCAGCACCGGCAGGATCGTCGGAGGCCACACCGATGCGCTTGCCGCTGCTGACCTGATTCTGCGTATCCGCCAGCGCGCTCTGCTGACTGAGCATCGTGTTCAGCGACTGCTGGTACGTCCAGCTGGTAGAGATACGGATCATCGCGATTACGCCTGAATGGCCGTGATAAGACTGGAAAAGATCGACTGCGCCGTGGAAATCACCTGCGCCGATGCCTGATAGGCCTGCTGGAATTTCACCAGGTTGGCCGCCTCTTCATTGAGGTTGACGCCCGAGAGGCTCTGCTGATTGCCCAGCGCCTGGTTGTACAGGCTGGTCTGCGTGGTCAGATCGGCATTCGCCTGGCTGCCTGCCGTGCCGATCTGCGTCGTGAGGTTGGCGTAACTCTGCACGATCGACGTCTTGCCGCCATTGAGAATGCCGACGTCGGCCAGACCGGCGAGCGCGAGCGCGTTGGTGCTGTCGTTGAGCCCGTTGGTATTCGCCGCCACGCTGAAGCTGTCGCCGCTGGCGGGCGTCCCACTCAGACTGAGGCTCCAGCCGTCCGCGCTGATCGGTTGTCCCGCTGCATACGTACCCGACGTGGTGTTGCCCTTGCCATCGGTAATGCTGTAGCTGTTGCCGGCGCCGAAAGTAATCTTGGCGCCGGCCAGCAGGTTGGCGTTGTTGGCATCGGTGACGCTGACGGCACCGGCCACGCCGGTACCCGTATTGGTTTTTGTCGCGGTGGCCGTCAGTGCTGCCGCAGCCGCCACGCCGTTCGGGTCGGTCAGGCTGACGGCCAGCGTGCTGGCGGCGTCGCGGGTCGGCTGAATTTCGTAGCTGTCGCCCACCTGCGCAGTGCCCGAGGTATTGAAGGTCAGCCCCGCGCCGGATAGCGAGCCATCGGCGTTGGCCGTCAACGACACGCTCTGGCCGCCGGTCGTGGCCAGGCTCCAGCCATTGGTGCCGGTACCTGCACCGGTATAGCGAAGCACGTAGTCCGAGCTGGTCAGCTGCGACACATCCGTCACCGACGCGGCAACAGTAGCGCCGCCGGAGGAGTTGCTGCTGGAAGGCAGCACGCCGGGGCTGCCGACGCTGAAAATCGCCTGGCCTTGTTTACCGTTGAGATCCAGACCCTGTGCCTGTTGCTGATTGACACTGTCCGCCAGTGCCACGGCCGACTGGCCCAACTGATTCTGCGCCGCCACCAGCGTGGTGTCGCGATAGTTGATCAAGGCACCCAGCGAGCCGCCGCTGAGCTGCGAGGTAATGTCATTGCCCGCGCTGTCCACCACGTCCGTCGTGGTCGGATCGTACGGATTGCTCTTGGTCGACAGCGCATACGATTGCGTGCCGCTCACCAGGGTTTGCCCCGCCGAAGTGTAGATGCTGATCGATCCATTGCCCTCGGTCACCGCGGACGCGCCGGTCAGGCCCGTCAACTGCTGCACCAGAGTGTCGCGCTGGTCCAGCAGATCGTTCGGCGTACCGTTGATGCTGGCGACGGTGATCTGACCGTTGAGTGTGGCGATCTGCTGGCTCACTGTATTGATGCTGGCAACGGCGTCGCCGATCTGGCTGTTGACCTGCGTGCGCTGTTGACTGAGCTGTTGACCAAGCGTGTTGTAAACCGTCGCCAACGACGAAGCATTGCCGAGCAGCGCCTGACGTGCCGCGCTGGACCCTGGCGAGCTGGCCACGCTGCTGAAACCACCGTAAAACGTGTCCAGCGAACTCTGCAGGTTGCCGCTGTTGCTGAGCAGGCTGTTCAACGTGGTGGTCAGTCCGCTGGCGGTGGTGGCCGCCTGCAGGCTGGAATTGCTGCTCCAGAGCGCGCCGGTGAGGTATTGGCTGTAGGCGCGCTGCACGCCGACGACATCAACGCCGCTGCCGATCGTGTACTTGCCGTTGCTCGGCGCAATGCTCTCGACCTGCTGCACGCTTTGGCGGCTGTAACCGGTGGTGCCCGCATTGGCGATGTTGTTGCTCACGGTGCTCAATGCGACCTGCGCCGCATTCAATCCGGAGATGCCATTGCTGAGCATGTTCGACATCACGACTTCCCTCTAGAATCAAAATCTGTGGCGTACCGGCGCCCTGAAATGAACTCGTGACCTATCACGGTGTCGGCAACGGGACGGCTTTCTTGAGCGCATCGAGCGCCTGACGCATCATCGGACTGTTGGCGATCGATGCCACCTTCGACACATACCCTGGATCGGTCGCATAGCCGCCTTCAAGCAACGCCTGGGCGTACCCGACCACGTCGTCGCCGTGACCGCGAGCCTGCGCATAGCGTGGGTTGTTGTTGATCAGGTCGGCAAAATCGGCCAGCGAGTCGGCCGACGAGCGGTAACTGCGGAACTGTGCCTGCTTGCGCACGGCGACCCCGCCTTCGTATTCGAGTGTCGGCACGTTGACGCGTTCGCCATCCCAGCTGCTGCCGGCCTTGATGCCGAACAGATTGAAACTGCTGCTGCCGTCGGGATGCTTCGGCATGTGCTTGCCCCACTGCGTTTCCAGCGCGGCCTGGGCCAGTACGGTTCGCACCGAGAGGCCGAGCTGCTTGGCCACGATGCTGGCCTGCGGGGCGAGTTCGCGCACGAATTCCTCGGCGTCGGCCGGCAGCCACGAAAGCAGCGTACGTCCCGCCGAACGCGTCGCATCGGCCACTTCGTAAAGACGCTGACGCCAGCCATCGACGAGACCTGCCGCGGCCGGATCGCCCGGCGCGTGCGCTGCCTGCGCACTCTGCGCATCCTTGCCGCCGAGCTGACGCAGCAGCATGTCGGCGATGCCCAGACCCTTGCCGTGTTGGGACAGATCGAGCGACAGCTGCTGATCGAACATGTCCCGCCACTCGTCGCCGGCCTGGCTGTCGAACAGCGAATCGCCGAAGCTGGCCGCGCGCATCGACTTGAGCATCATCTGCGTGAAAATCGACTCGAACTGCTTGGCGACCGCCGGCAGGGTCGACTTGCTGTCGGTCTGCGCCTGCTGACGCAACGCATTGAACCCGGACAGATTGGTCCAGGTACTTAGCGTCTGCGCACCGACGTCGCCCGCGCCTGCCATCAGATCACCACCAGATCGGCATGCAGCGCTCCGGCCTGCTTCAGCGCTTCCAGAATCGATATCAGATCGCTCGGCGTCGCGCCGACCTGATTCACCGCGCGCACGATCGAATCGAGGCTGACGCCGGGGCCGAACTTGAACATGTGCGCGCCGTCTTCGCTGACGGATACGGTGCTGTTCGGCACGATCGCGGTCTGGCCGCCGCTCAAGGGATTGGGCTGACTGACCTGCGGCTGTTCACTGATGCTGACCTGGATTGCACCGTGGGCGACGGCAGCCGCCGTCACCCGCACATCCGAGCCGATCACGACCGTGCCGGTGCGCGAATTGACCACCACCCGCGCCGGCGCATCGCCAGGCTGCACATCCAGGGATTCGATCGCGCCCAGCCAGGCCACGCGCTGACCCGGATCGAGCGGCCCACGCACGGCGACCGAGCCACCGTCCAGCGGATGCGCCGTACCTGCACCGTACGAGCGATTGATCGCCTCGGCGATACGCGCCGAGGTGGTGTAGTCCGACGTATTCAAGTTGAGAATCAGATCGCCGCCGCTGCCGAACGACGAGGCCACGCTGCGTTCCACCATCGCGCCGTTGGGTATGCGCCCGCTGGCGGAAATATTGATCTGCACGCTGGAACCGCTTTTACCTTGCGCGCTGACGCCGCCAACGACCACGCTGCCCTGCGCCATCGCATAGACGCCGCCGTCCGCGCCGCGCAGCGGCGTCATCAGCAGTTCGCCGCCGCGGATACTCTTGGCGTTGCCGATCGACGCCACAGTGATATCGATGGTCTGACCCGGCTTGGCGAACGGCGGCAGCTGGGCCGTGATCGTCACCGCCGCCACATTTTTCAGCTGCGGCTGTACCGTCGCCGGGACCGAGACACCGAACTGCTTGAGCATGTTCTCCAGGCTCTGCGTGGTGAATGGCGCCTGCGTGGTCTGATCGCCCGTGCCGTCCAGACCCACCACCAGCCCGTAGCCGATCAGCTGATTGCTGCGCACCCCGGCCACTTCGACCAGATCACGCACCTTGTCCGCATGCGCCAGCGGCGCGCAGAGCAGCCCAAGCAGCAGGCCGGTGGCCATACTGATGCGAGCGGAGAACCGCCGCCGACGGAACGTTGTGTTCATCAGTAAGGCATCCACTTGGAATTGAAGAAGCGCGACAGCCAGCCCTGCGTGTTGGCATCGGCCAGGGTGCCTCGTCCGGTGTAGGCAATGCGCGCGTCGGCCACGCGGGTAGAGGAGACCGAGTTGTCCTGTTCGATGTCCTGCGCGCGCACGATGCCCGAAATACGCACCAGTTCCTGGCCCTGATTAATGGTCAGCCACTTTTCGCCGCGCACCAGCAGATTGCCGTTGGACAGGCGCTGTGCCACGGTCACCGTCAGCGCGCCGCTGAGCTGGTTGCTCTGCGTACTGCTGCCGGTGCCGTCGAAGCTGCGCGCCGCGTTGGTGCTGGTGTCCGCGGTCTTGCCGCCGATGCTGAGCGACTGCCCGAGGATGGTCGGCGCACCGATCGTGCTCTTGTCCGTCTTGCCGGTGCTAGTTTCGGATTTCTTGCTGGCCTGCGTGCTCTCGACCAGATTGATGGTGAGGATGTCGCCGATGCGATGCGCGCGCGCATCGGTGAACAGTTCCATGTTCTGCATGTCGTGATAGATCGCGCCGTCGGCCTGGGTCGCCGGCGGCGGTGCCGGCGGCGGCGTCGCCGCCCAATTGCCATCGTCCGGATGGGTCGGCTCCATGACGCAGCCAGCCAGCGCGGCCAGAGCCACGACCATGAGGAAACGAGTGAATAAGATAGGCAGGCGCGACATGACGGGAACTCAGGTTTTATTGATGACGAACTGCAACATGTCGTCGACGGCGCTGATCGACTTGGAATTCATTTCGTAAGTGCGCTGCGCTTCGATCATGTTGACCATTTCCTCGACCACATTGGTATTGGAGGACTCCAGCGAACCTTGCGCCAGCGTACCCATGCCGTTGACGCCGGCCTGGCCGGTTTGCGCCGTGCCGCTGGACGCCGTTTCGAGATAAAGGTTCTGTCCCATGGCCTGCAGGCCCGCCGGATTGATGAAGTCGGCCAGCTGGATCGTGCCGACAGTGGCCGGCGTGGTGGAGCCGTTGGTGGTGGCCGTGACGGTACCGTCGGTACCGATCGTCAGACTCTGCACGTTGCTGGGCAGCGTGATCGCCGGCGACAGCGGATAGCCGTCGGCCGTGACGATCTGGCCCGTATTGTCCTGATGCAGCGAGCCGTCTCGCGTATAGGCGACGGTGCCGTCGGGCAGACTCACCTGGATGAAGCCGCGGCCCTGGATCGCCACGTCGAGCGAGTTGCCGGTCTGCGAAATCGCGCCCTGGGTAAACAGCTTTTCGCTGCCGGCGACCTTCACGCCGGTGCCCAGCAACAGACCCGATGGCGACTGCGTCTGCTCGGTGGTCTGGCCGCCGGGCTGGCCATCGTTCTGATACATCAGATCCTGGAACGACGGACGCGAGGTCTTGAACGCGGTGGTGCTGGCGTTGGCCAGGTTGTTCGAGATCACGTCCATCCGCGTCTGCTGCGCGTCGAGACCTGTCTTGGCGATCCAGAGAGAGGAAAACATGGCTTACTCCGAGTGCATGGGGACGAGGCGACCGCGGTCAGCTCGTCTGCAATAGTTTGGTGCTGGCGTCCGAATCGTCCTCGGCCGTCTTGATCGATCGCACCTGCATTTCGTATTGGCGCGACAGCGAGATCATCTTGACCAGCTCCGACGAGGCGTTGACGTTGCTGCCTTCGAGCGCTCCCGGCGTCAGCAGCACGCTGGGATCGGCGGTCGCCTGACCGCCGCCGGCGACATGCATCAGCCCGTCGCCGCCCTTGGTCAGCTGACCGGGATCGGCGGTGACCAGTTTGATCCGGTCTACTTCGGCGACCGTGCTCGGCCCCTGCCCCAACGGTACGGTGGATACCGTGCCGTCGTTGCCGATGCTGATCTGCGCGCTGTTGGGCACGTTGATCGGACCGCCGTTGCCGAGCACCGGGTTGCCACGCGCATCGGTAAGCCCGCCATCGGGCGTCAGCTGCAGATCGCCCGCTCGCGTATAGGCCTCGCTGCCATCCGGCGCCTGCACCGCGATCCAGCCGTTACCACGCACGGCGACGTCCAGCGATCGGCCGGTCGTCAGCGGCGTACCCTGCGACTCGTCTTCGCCGATGCCCTGAGCCACCGCATTGATCCGCGTCGCCGCGCCGTCGCCCTGCACTGGAATGCTCTGAAAAGCGCTCAGCTCGCTTTTGAACCCGACCGTGGATGCGTTGGCGAGGTTGTGGCTCACCGCGTCCTGCGCCTGCAGCGTCTGCGTGGCGCCGGTCATCGAGATGTAGACAGAGCGATCCATGCCGGCCGATTACCTGGACACGGCCTGGAACAGTGTGGACGCCAGCGTGCTGTCGGTGCTGAGCACCTGCGCATTGGCCTGGTAGTCGCGCTGCGCCTGGATCATGTCCACCAGCTGGGCGGTGGTGTCGGAGGTGTTGGAGCTTTCCAGCGCGCCCGACTGGATCGTGCCGAACTGGCCGGTGCTGGCGGTGCCCATGATGGCGCTGCCCGAGGCCGAGCTGGCCTTCCAGCTGGTGTTGCCGATCTGATCGAGGCCACCCAGGTTGGTGAAGTTGGCCATCGCTACCTGGCCGAGCTGACTGCTCTGATTGTTCGAGTAATACGCTGTCACGATGCCGTTGGCATCGATATTGATCGACGAGAGCGTGCCGGCCTGGAAACCGTTCTGGCTGGTCGATCCTGCCGAGTACGCCGTACCGAACTGGGTCGTGTTGGACAGGTTGACCGTCATGTTGGCCGGAAACGTGGCGCCGTTGGTCGGCTGGGTCGGCGTGAACGACAGATTGCCGCTGGCCGGCGTGGTCAGCTGGCCGGAGGTATTGAACGTGATCGCCTGGGTTCCTGCGCTGGCGCCGTCGATATACAGGTTCGCGTTCCACGTGTTGTTGCCGGTCTTGGCGTAATAGACCGTGGCCTGGTGCGAACCGCCCTGCGAGTCGTAAACCGTCAGCGACGTGGCATTGTTATACGTCGTCGAATCGCTCGGGTTGAACGGCGTATTGGTCGGAACCGTGGCGCTGGACGGCAGGTTCGCCGTGATGCTGATCGCGCTGGTCGCCGTCGCGTTGCTTTGCGCGGTGTTGAGCTGCAGGTTGGTCAGCGAACTGGTATCGAAACCGCCGGCGCCGTTGGGCGCGTAGACCTGCAGGCGCGAGCCATCCTGGGTTTCCACGAAGCCCGTGGTCGCGTCCTGATGAAAATCGCCATTGCGCGTGTAGGAGACGCCGTCGCCGTTGTTGACCGCGAAGAATCCATTGCCGCTGATCGCCAGATCCAGGCTGTTGTTGGTGGTCTGGATGTCGCCCTGGGTGAACTGCTGCTCCACATCGGTCAGCCGCGCACCGCTGCCGACCGCTGTAGCGGCGAGGTTGAGCCCGGTCACCGAGAACACATCGGCGAATTCCGCGCGCGAGCCCTTGAAGCCAGTGGTCCCGGCGTTGGCAATGTTGTTGGAGATGACGTTGAGATCGGATTGAGCGGCGACGATGCCGCTGAGCGCTTGATTGAGAGCCATGCTGGTTTCTCCGAAAAGTGATTAAGGTGGTGCCGCGATCAGTTGATCTGTGCGATCTGACTCAGCGGAACGCCGCCGATTCCTGCTACCTGCAAATACGTACCCGCGCTACCCGCGTACCCCACACCGGTGACGGCGGCAGAAACGTAGGTCGTCAGCGCCGTCGTGCTTCCCGAATTGTTTGCCGACAGCGCGTAGCTACCGGCGGCGACGGCATTGCCGTTGTTGTCCTTGCCATCCCAGCTGAAGTTGGCCAGCCCGACCTGCTGCGTACCCAGATCGATCGAGCGCACCACGGTGCCGGTGCTATCGGTGATCTGCACCTGGATATCGCCGGCGTTGGCGACATTGACCGCGCCCTTGACGGCTGCCGTGCCGCTGTAGGCCGCCGTGCTCGAGGGCACCATCACCTGACGACCCACCAGGTTGGCCGAACTGAGCACCTGCGAGGTCTGCATCGACGTGCCCAGCGAACTGCTCAGCGACTGCACGTTCGTGTCGAGATCCTGCGTCGCCGACAGCTGGCTGAACTGCGCCAGCTGGGAGGCGAACTGCGAGTTGTCCATCGGGCTGGTGGGGTCCTGCGCCTGCAGCTGCGCGGTCATCAGCTTGAGAAAGTCCGCCTGAGTGAGCTGCGAACCCGACGTGGGCGTCGTCGCCGTACTGCCGGTCAGGCTGAGCGAGCTGGGGTTGGTGGATGAAACGCTACCGATGGTCACCGATGATTCCTCTGATTAGCTGCCGAGTTCGATCGTCTTGATCGCCAATTGCTTGGCGCTGTTCATCACTTCAACGTTGTTCTGGTACGAGCGCGATGCCGAAATCATGTTGACCAGCTCGTCGATCGGATTGACGTTGCTGCCGTACACGGTGCCGTTGGCATCGGCCATGGGATTGCCCGGCTCGTAGCGCGACGAAACCGGTTGCTGGCTTTCGGTAACGCCGAGCATGCGCACGCCGTTGGTGCCTTCGCTGGCATCCTGTGCGACCGAGCCCGCCGACGCGCTCTGCATCGGCGCGAACAAGAGTTCTTTTGCGCGATAGGCCGAGTCGGGACTGTTGCTGACGCTGTCGGCGTTGGCCAAGTTGCTGGCCACCGTATTGAGCCGCAGCGACTGCGCTGCCATGCCGGATCCGGCGGTATCGAAAATCTTCATGAGCGACATCAGCTGGTACCTCCGGTGATGGCCAGGCGCAGCGTCTGAATGGTGGCATTGATGAAGCTCAGACTGGCCTGATAGTGAACGGTGTTCGACGCGAAGGCGGATTGTTCGACCTGGGTGTCGACGGTGTTGCCATCCATGCTGGGCTGCATGGGGATGCGATACTTGAGCGCGTCGGCGCTGGCGCTGCTCGCATCCATCTGTCCCGCGCTAGGCGTGCTCATCGCGAGCTGGTCGGACTCGCCACCGGCTTGCTTTAGAGCGGCGCGGAAATCGACGTCGCGCGCCTGGTAACCAGGCGTATCCGCATTGGCCAGATTGGAGGCCAGCACTTCGGATCGACGCTGCCACAGCTCGAGCGCCGGCGCATTGAGTCCGAACACGCTGTCGGTGGTGATGGTCATGGGCAAACTCCCGCGGCGATGGTCGCCCGGAAGTCAGGAGCAAATTGCATGCCATCCCGATAAAGCCGCGCAGGGCGGCGGTCTACGCGCCTGTCAGACGCGTGCAGCCGCCCGCCTCACCCACGATGGCGACGGTATGCCGACGGTTCGAGACGAAATCCCGACGCTGTCCGATTCGATGAACCGGCGTCAATTTGTTGACGTGGTCAACAGCTCCAGTACTGTCTGCGCCAGCAGATCCGGTTGAAATTTGGCGATGAAGCGATCCGCACCCACGTCACGCACGATGGATTCGTTGAACACTCCACTGAGGGAACTGTGCAGCACCACCTTGATTCCTCGCAGGGCAGGAGATTCGCGAATGGCCCGCGTCAGCGCATAGCCGTCCATGCATGGCATTTCGATGTCGGAAACCACCAGGTCGATGCCTTGCCCGTCAGGCGCATCCGCTTCTTGGATCAGGCGATCGAGACCTTCACGACCGTCGAAGGCGACGACGCAATCCAGGTGCATCTGGCGGAAGATGCTGAGCAAGCGCTGCCGCGCCACGAGCGAATCGTCCACGACAAGTATCCGATGCGGCCGTTTCGACGTCTCTTCGGCTGCCTGCTGCAGGCGGCTCGATATCTCGATTACCGGATCGTCGATGCTTACCAGCACCTGCTCCACATCGATAACCGCCATCAGCTGGCCGTCGATACGAGTCACCGCACTCACTCGATTGCCAAACCCCAGAGTAGAAGATGGCGCTTCCAGAGCCTCACCCCTGCAGTGCACGATGCGCTGGAAGTCGGCCACGAGAAAGCCCTGTACCGAGCGACTGAATTCAGTGACCACGAGATGGGCGCAGTCCATCGCCGTCAACGGCGGATAACCCATCGCCAGCCCCAGATCGATCACTGGAATGGTCTTGCCCCGATAGTCACAGCTGCCCGCCAGAAGGTCGTGCATACTGGGCAATCGCTCCAGCGGCGGCTTGCGCAATACCTCGCGCACTTTGAACACGTTGATGCCGAACAGCTGAGTATCGCCGAGACGAAACAGCAGCATCGCCACCCGATTGTGTCCGGCCAGCCGGGTGTGGTTTTCCACGCTTTCCAACAGCGGTGCGGCAGCCATACGAATCCTCGAAGATGCTGGGCCACGTTTTACCGCGCGGCCTATCTACGGCTATCGGCCGCGCTGAGCACAGACTTGAGCGCGGTGATGGTGGCTGTTCTCCGCGGCGCTGCCGTATTTCGGACGAATCTTTAGAGCCTGTTCAACGTCTCCGCGTGGCCCGCGCCGGGAACTGTTGGCGCGCAGGCCAAGGAAGAACGAGAGACCACGACCGAGTGATGACGCAGGAAGGGGGCACACAGACCCGGCCCTGCGGGTTGCCTCGCCGCTCATCCGCTCGACCATGGCATGTGCTTTGCTTGCTCAAGTTTCTGCGCTTCCAGACGATCTCTGGTGCACGACCTTTAGGAATTGCTTTGCTTATGAGCCTGATCTTCAGCCAGCATCTGGCCGCCCTGACGCAAGCCGCACTCGCCGGAAACGAGGCGCAGGTGACCGCGCTAAGCCTCAAGCATCCCTCCGCGGCCCGCGCACTGGCGCCGCTGCTGGCAAAGCTGGCACCCCGTCCACCCGCCTCCGTCGCGCTGCAATCGCTGGAACAGCAGAGTCTTGTGCTGACCAACGCGCAGGCGCTCCAGCGCGAACAAGCCTCACTGGAACAGTCGGCGAGCGAATGCCGCGATAGCGTCGGCCGTTTGACGGATGGCAGCGCCGGCATCACCGCCGCGCTGCAGCAGGTGCAGGGCAATCTCGATGCGGCTGGCGTGGCCGACGAATGCAGCCGGACCACGGTCGGCGAATTGAATGGTCAGCTGAGGCTGCTGCGCAGCGCACTGTCGGCGATGAATCACAACCAGAGCCACCTCACCAAACAGGTCGCCCAGATTCGCGCCTTGACGACCAACGTGCAGGAGATCGCTCATCAAACCAACCTGGTTGCGCTGAACGCGGCGATCGAGGCGGCGCGCGCTGGCGAAGCCGGGCGTGGGTTCGCCGTTGTCGCCGACGAGGTCAAGCAGCTGGCCGAAAAGACGGCGCTGGCCACGGCCGAAATCGAAAGCGTGACCGGCGCCATCGGCGAATTCTCGTTGCATATGGATACCGATGTGCAAGCCGGACTGCAGCGGCTGGAGCGTGCGCAAAGCAGCATCGGCGCGGCTGAAATCCAGCTGCAGCAGGGTAAGGAAGCGCTGCAGACGGCGCGCGGCCGCGTGCAAACGCTGCGGGAAAATCAGGACGGCCTGCAGGTGCGTACCACCACCATCCAGGCATCGCTTGGCGCACTTCAGCGCCGCGCCAACGAGGTACGTCGTCATGGCGACGGGCTCAACCGCGCCGCCGTGCTGGCGCATCGGTTGTGCCTGAGCTGGCTCGAAAGCGAAAGCGGCAATGACCTAGCCAGCCTCAGCCTGACCGTGCGCGAATCCGTGCAGGGGCTGCGCCATGGCATGGAGCTGGCGCTGCAGGAACCCACCGCTCTGGACCGCCGTTGGTTCGATACCGATGCGCTTCAACGCAGCCTGGGGCGGCTGGCGGCACGACACGACAACCATCCGGCAAGCCAGAGCTTGCGTGAATCCGCGGCTCGGCTGCACGAACAGGGCAACGCCTTTCTCGAATTGCTGGGCAGCGGCCAGCTGGATCAGGCCGCCCAATTGTCGAGAGTCTTCGAAGGCGAGCGAGAAGCCCTGAATACCCACCTGGCCAGCATGCTGGCGGACGATCGACCATGACCCGACCGCGGCTGATCACTCTTTTATGGGTCTTGGCCATGACGGCGAACGGCGCGGCGCGCGGCGCGGATATGTCTTCTTCCGACGTGCGCACCGTCGCCGAGCAGGCGGTGCGCACGCAATACGACAAAGCCGGCACGCGACTCGTCATCGTGCCGCAGCCGCTGAACCCGCGGTTGCGGCTTGCGCCCTGTCCGCAGCCGTTGCTGGCGCGCCTGCCCACGGGTCCGCAGGTCAGTTCGCGCGTGGCGGTGTCGGTGAGCTGCCCGACCCAAGCAGGCTGGACTATCCGCGTACCGGTCCAGATGCAGGTTTACCGGCAGGTGCTGGTCACCACCCGGCCCCTGGCGCGCGGGGACAGCGTCGGTGCCGGCGATGTGCATAGCGAAGAACGCGACGTCACTCGGTTGGGCTACGGCTATGTCGAGAGCCTCGATCAGGTGGCTGGCCGTTCGCTGGCGCGTCCGTTGAGCCCAGGCACCGTGCTCCAGCCCGGACAGCTGAACGGTCGCGAGATGGTGCGGGCGGGCGATCAAGTGGAACTGATCGCCCAGCTCGACGGTATCGAAGTGCGCACCACAGGCCAGGCGCTGGACGGCGGCGACACCGGAACGCGCCTGCGCGTACGCAACGGGCATTCGGGGCTGATCGTGCCTGGCGTGGTGCTGGCCGCAGGCGAAGTGAAGGCATTACCCTAAAGTGGCAATGGACCGAATACCCGCGTCGGATCGGCGACCTTAAAGTTTCCAACGCTGATGCCGATAAGCTCACTACAGGGCTCAACGCACAAGAGAATCCTAAGACCTATGAACACGACCATTTCATCCAACGGATTGCCCGTTCTGCCGCAGGCGACGACCAGCCAAGGAAGCGCCAGCAATCAGACCGGCAGCGCCAGCACCAGCGGCTCCGCCGCGCCACAGTCCGATGACAGCATCAAGCTGACCGACTCGGCCCACGCGCTGCATCAGGCGACCAGCGTGAGCGCGCAGAGCCCGGTCGATACGGCCAAAGTCGAGCAGATTCGCAAGGCGCTGACCAACGGCAGTTATCATGTCGACGCCGGCAAGATCGCCGACCGTCTCGCGTCGATCGAAAGCCAGATCAACGGCACATCATGACCCCTCCTCTGCAGGCCGAACTCGACAGCGCCCTGCAGGCCATCGTGGCCGACATGCGGGCAGCCACGATGCAGCTGATTCTGGTGCTCGATGAAGAACGCGAGGCGCTGATCCAGGCCGATGCCGAAGCCCTGAATCGCTCCGGCGAAGCCAAGCAGATGCTGACTCGCAGACTTGAGCAGCTCGATGCGGAGCGGCTGCACTTGAGCGCCGCATCCGCACAGACGGCGCGAACGGTCGACCCGGCATGGAGCGAGCTGCTCAAGAATCTCACCGCCTGCCGGGACAAGAACCAGCGCAACGGTGCCCTGGTCGGGCAGCGGCTCTTGCAAGTGCGCCGGGCGCTTTCCGTATTGACCGGAAATGGTTCCGACAGCGGTATCTACGGTCATAGCGGAACCTTGCATATCGGACACCGTTCGTTGCCTTTGGCCGAAGCCTGAGCCGTGCGGTACCACTCGTGCGACGGCCGCGACCCTCGTTTGCCGATCATTGGCAACGACAAAGCATTTGCCCGAGCTGACGAAAGATCATGAGCTCAACTCCCGCCAATACGCATCGCCACGATGATGCCAGCACGCTCGACCTCGACATGCCGCTGCCGATCGTGCGCAGTCCCATGCTGGACCGCCGCGGGCAACTGGTCGCCTATGAGCTGCTGTTTCATCGCGAGGAACTGGGGGCCGATGCCGAAGCGACGCTGATGCGCCGACTGCTTGCCGCCATCACCGATGGTGGGATGGGGCAGCTCGTGCGCGGCAATCGCGCCTTCGTTCGCCTGTCGCGCGATTTGCTGATGGAGCAGACCGACGTGCTGGCTCAGCATCCGCGGCTGGGCATCATCGTGGACCCTGTCAGCATCGCCGATGCGGATCTGGTTCCACGTCTGCAGCAACTGGCCGATCGCGGCTGCGCGCTCATGCTCGACCTCTGCGAGCTGGACGCCAAGGCAGAGCGGCCCTACGGCAATCTGGAGCCGCTGCTGGCCATGGCCACCTGGGTGCGGCTGGACGCGGGTGCCATCGATGCGAAGGCCCTGGCTTTACGCAGCGCCGAGCTGCATGCGCGCGGGCTGAACGTGATTGCCGGCTTCGTCGACGACCCCGAGATCTACAGCCGTTGCGAAAACCTGCCAGTGCAGGGCATCCAGGGGCGCTACCTGCTCCTGCCCGAGCAGTTCGACCTGCCGGTGCTCACCGCGAGCCGGTTAAACCTTCTGCGCCTGATGAAGGCGCTGCAGGAAAACAATCCCGGGCCGGTGGAACTGGGCGAGATTATCCGCGAGGATGCCGTACTGAGTTACAAACTGCTCGGCTGCGTCAATTCGGCCTATTTTGCGCTGCCGCGTCAGCTCAAATCGATTCAGCAGGCAGCGATCTTCTTCGGTGTAGCGCGTATGCGCAACTGGATCTACACCATGGCGCTGGGCGGCATGGACGACCGGCCGCCGGAGCTGTTGCGCGCAGCATTGATTCGCGCCCACATGTGCGAAAAGCTCTCGCAGGACATGCCGGTCCATTTTCGGGACATGGCCTTCATGGCCGGCTTGCTCTCGCTGCTGGACACACTCATGTGCGCTCCGATGACGTTCTTGCTGAGCCATCTACCGCTGGCTCCGGAAATCCACGAAGCCTTGGTGGAAAATCGCGGCCCATTCGCGGTACCTCTGCGACAGATCTATCTATGGGAAGCCGGCGAGCTGGGCGCCACCGACACGCAGCCGCAGGACATCGAACGAATGTCCGCGATTTATCTCGAATCCACGCAGTGGGCGGATCAGGTCTACAACTTCGCCAACCGGCAAGCGTACTGAGGGCCCGAGGGCTATCGTGCCGCAAGCGGCGCGCATCGCCGCAGGCCACACATACTTCCACCTGCGCGCGAATGCGGGCTCGCGGTTTACCGGTCGAAGCCGTCGGACGAACCAAAGCGGCGCCACAAATCGCTTCGCGCCCGTTCCACGTGCACCGCCGACAGGCCGTCGACCCGCTCCTTGACCAGCGGCGTTCCACGCTCGATCCGGCCATTGAGACTGAGCAGTTGCAGCATCGCCAGGTGATCGGCTGCCAGCAGCACCTTGCCGAGCCCACTGCACGGCGGCTGGCGGCGCGCCTCCATGCGCTCGCGCAATGCCTCGATAACGTTGGCCGGCAACTCCCAATGCAGCGCGGCACGCAGGGACAGATAATTGCCTATCCTCACGCAGCTGCTGAGAAACTCCGCACTGAAAGCACCGAGTGTGGGCGAAACTTCCTGGTCGAGTAAGCGGATCATCGCGCCGAAACCGGCATGGCTGACGATACCGGCAAGATACGTTTCGAACGGGTCGCTGTGACCTTTCGCCAGAAACATCCCGGCATGCGCGCACTGCTCGGCGTGATCCCACAAGAGTTGGCCGGCCGAATGGCCGAGCATACCGGCACTGCCCTGCAGGATCGGCTTCATCACGTGCAACGTCACCATCGTACGCAGGCCGTCATGGCCCAGCAGCACGACGGCGTGCTGCAAACTCACGATCGGCTTGAGCGTGCGGAAATGCGCGCTCTGGGTCACGCGCATCACTTCGCCTACCAATACGGGATCACGTCCGATCAGTCGGGCGATCCCGATGCCATCGGCCTGCTCACTTTTGAGCAGACGCAAAAGCTGCGGCAATATCGCAGGCAATCGCGGCAAACTGGCGATGTCGAAGCGATCCGCGCCGCACAGCTTGTCGAGCCGCTTGAGCATCGCCACTTCCGGCAGGCGCATATCGGTGACCGTCGAGTCGGCCATGCCCAGGATCAGGCGATAAAAGCGGTCGTCGATGTCGGCACCGTCAAGAGCCGGAGCCTCTGGCACCGTCGCCAGGTCGATGCTGGAGGTTGAAGCACTCGATGCTGAGGCACCGCTCTTTGCCGCCACGACGACCGATCGGACCTGCGGCCCATCGCTCGTAAACAGTCGCTTCCAGATTCCTGCCATGTTTTACGCCCCGATGCGGGCCTCCGCTCAATCCCCATAGGCCGCCGCATCCTCCGCTGCAGCAACCCGGCCCTAACTAACCGCCACCGCATTTGCCGCTCGCCGATGCCACGCCAGAGACCCGTCGACACGCTTCGTTAGTCAACGGCCGACGATACCAATACTTGAGCGCGGTACCCGGCGCGACCGCGCGCTCCATGTCGCATGGGAAGAATACGCCGCTCGGGGCACGTACAAACGAGCCGTCCGCAAAAAGCGGCTTGCACAACAGACTCGGCCCACCCTGCTGTGGATGCGCCGTGTACCCAACGGTGAGGCGACACGGTCATACGCGCCGTCGTCCATGCTCTGCATGCCGTGCAGATTCGCGTGCATACCTGACCAGGGACAAAGGCAGTGAATTCGTCAAGCATACGGTGATCGATATCGCCCTGCACGCCAAAAGCTACTTCGCCTAACCCTACGCATCCTGGCAGCACGGCAGCCACGAAAATACCAATGATTTGGTCCGGCGGCACCTGCCCAAGCGCAGCGATCTGAGCGCTTACTCCGACGTCGATATCCAGGCGATGGAGACAAGCTCGACTAGCGACCGCGCAAGCGGCTGGGATTGCGCACGCCACAACAAATTTTCGATGCTTCTTTCAACCGCGGCGCACTTCGTAGTTGAATCCGTCCGTCGTCGCACGCCCGTTGTCGTGTTGCGCCGACGGATGCACGCATGTCACGCCACGTCGGTGGGATAACGTTACTTGGACGGTGGCCGGCGGCCGCGAGACGTCACTGGTATCTGCGTGACATTACGCGCAGACGGCGCCGAGAGAACAGCCGAGGACGACGGCTCGGGGAGACGATCCAATTCATCGCGCATCGGCCTTCGCTCACGCTCAATGCGTTTGTAGATTTCTTCTCGATGTACCGATATATGTTTGGGAGCCGAAATACCCAAACGGATATGACTGTCCCGGATGCCCAACACGGTCACGACGATGTCATCGCCAATGATCAGGGATTCGCCAATAACGCGGGTCAATATAAGCATTGTGCCATCCATGCGCTCATCATCGATTTTTACTTCTAATGTGCATCGAACGATGCGTTTTCAAAAAGGTATCAGCCTAAATGTCGAATATCCGTTGTCGACAGGCCTAAACCATGACGACAAAACGGCAACGCCCGCATAGTGGCGGCTTTGTGGATGTTGAGACTTGGTGAGACATACCGAGAAGTCGGCATGCTCCCGGCGGGATCCAAACTCATCGCACAAAGCATTGATATGCAAACATCGGTAAGATCGGCGGCAGTATCTGTGCCCCAGAAATGCCTCCAAACTTGCTGGATGACCTTGGACGCTACTTATAAGGGTGAAATCAGCTGTCTCTGTCAGCGTCAGCTAAAAAATCTTTCGTATGAGTTTTAGCTTTTGATATGGGTGCTTCGCACAAGGTCAAAAAGCCTTGTGCTACGCGGTTTCCAAACGTTTCTAAAATCGACCTACCGTCACGGTTACTGTCATATTTCGATTGCGCTAGCAGTTCAAGCGCTCTCAGATCTTAGTCGTTTCGGCAATTCTCTGCTATTTCGGTTTCTCATGGTGTGCTAGAAATTCCGTCTTCGGCGCCGTGTGACTCGATAACAGTGTTCAGACTAGGCCAATAAGCACTAGCGAATCATGAGCACGCTTTCGATTCATTTTCTTCCAACAAATCCGTCGAGCGACTGACGCACGTATACGATTGTCTTGTCGCCCTCCTGCGTTGGCACTTGTGCGGCGGTTCGCAGCGAAGCGATCTCTAACGCTCTCCCCGACAAGTTGTAACGGGTTCCCGATAGTATGATTTCGCGGGTGGCCGCCGCTCTATCGATTATTAGCTCTACAGGCTGATCTGCTGCCTCCGTCCCGAGGAAATGAATCGACATGCCGCGTTGCCTGAGCTTGGCGTCGACTGGGAAGTCTTGACCGCTAAAACGCAATGTCGTGATTCCGTGGCCCGCTCCTACGGTCATTGTCAGCTCGTCGTATCCTGATGCGGCCACCCAGTGCACACACTGGGCATAGGCATCCGCATCGACAGGTCTCGTTCCGCAGCCATCCATCATAGGAGCCGCTGAATGCGGTGCCGACAAGGGTGATATGTAGCGGGCATTCAACAGCATTCGAGGCCATGGCGCTTGCACGGCATGGGAAAAGCGTGCGGCCGCCGATAGCGTTGTCAGCAAGGGATGACTCGACGACCCGTTCGCAATCCATGACTTTCCGGCGGTTACATCGTCCACCTGATACACGTTGGCCTCCATTGGATCGTTGACCGTCTCGTGCGGCGCCATCATCACAAAGACCAACGCGCCAACGGAAGCCAGACCTATAATGGCGAGGGCAATCATGCGCATTCGTCCGGCAAACATCCGCCCGAAGACGAGCACGCTGGCACACATCATGAGTACCGAGGGCACGGCCGCGATCGCCGCCTCATCCGGTGACAGCATCATGGTGAAAAGTCGAGTCGCCGGAACAAAAACCAAGCACGAGACTATCCAACTGGAAAGGAAAACCAAATCACGCACCACCTCGCTTCGAGCGCGCGTCAAGGCTATCAAGCCAGCAGCCATGACTATCGTCTGTACCAGCAGCAACGCGCTGAGCCCCGCGTTCAAACTCGTAAGCGCAATCAAGCCAAGCAGTTGAAACGTGACCAGCCCCGCCATGGCACGCACCGCATCCCTGCTCTCGCGAACGCGCCAAAACATGAACACCACGAATAACGCTACGCCAAAGACGGCAGCCCAGGTGATGGACGTATGCGCCAGCCAAGGCGTTGGTGTGCCGGTCGTTATCCGCAGCAACATCATGACGCCGTCCACGAGGGCCAAAGCGATGGCGGCGGAGAAGATCATCTTCGCGGTCGATCCCAACCATTCGCGATAGCGCAGGCGCTTCGTGTAAAACAATATCGCCAAGCCCAGCACGGCAAACACGACGCACAACGCCACAAGAGGCCAGGTCCATGACGCCGGCCAGCGAACGACAAACGCATGCGACAGATCGACGAAACCCGGTAAAGCGAGAGGCGACACGTCACCGTGTTTATCCGTCAAGCCGCTTAGGGTGCCCACCACGGCAGCACCCTGCAATTGCATGCTGGCCAAGCTGAGATGAGCGAAGTCGTCGCGAGGCGTGTGGTAACGCGAAAGACCGCCACCGAAGGCAAAATTGAGGCCATGCATGCCAACCTTCTTGAACACCGAATAGTCGGTGTCATTGGGAAGCAGTTGGTAAATTGACGAAATGTAAGAAGCCGTGTTGATCGGACGCACGTTCCGCAGGAATGCATCCACTAGCTCGCCGCTTGCCGGACCGGCCTCGAACATGATGGACGGCCCTTCAGTTCCCCGCGCCTCGAGATTGAGATCGAGCGTCACGTGATCTGCGTCGATGCCCATTTCTGATGCAGCCTTGGCACCGAGAGTTCCCGGTTCTTCGCCATCCGTCAGCAGGAAAATCAGCGGCACCTTCAACGCCCCGATGGCGTGGAGCCGTGCAATTTCCAGTAGCGCACCAACGTTCGACATGTCGTCCGCCACGCCTGGCCCCGCAGGAACCGAATCGTAGTGCGCAGTGAGAAGCACCGGACGCGCGGACTGGTCTTTGGCGAGAAGGCGCGCAACGATGTTATGCACGATGGCGCAGCGCGCGCCGTCGTACCTGAATTCGCAAATGGGACGACTCAGATCCTGTGTGGAATAACCGAGCCGATTGAACGCTGCGATAGTCCGTTGGCGAATCGCGGCATTTGCCTTGCTGCCCAGCGGATGCGGCACCTCGTCGGGCATGACGGTGTGCGCGAAATCGAGCGCCCTCTCGGCAGAAAACACTTCGCTCTGAACATTGGCGGGAACCAAGGCGACCGTATCGAAAGGGCCCAGGAGAAGCCAGACAACGATAGCCAACACGGCGATCCCGGATAACGCGAGCCACGGACGTCTGTCATGCGAACCAATGTGGAGAGGGTTCATGCAGAAATTCCCGACGTTGCACACGCCACATCAAAATTGCTCTGATTCATTCGAATATTCCTTAGTGTCGATTTCAGCAATCGCGGCAGATTCAGTTCGTGCGGTTGGACATGGCCGCCATCGGCGTAATTTTCGATGCTCGACGCGCAGGGACGAACACAGCGAATTGCCCCGTGGCGACAACCAGCAGCGAGGCCAACAACACGAAGACAATCGGAATACGCCGCATCTCATAGTGTTCAATAAGCCAAGCATTGAGTGCGAACGCGACGACGATTCCAACGACGGCGCCGACGCTCGATATAAACAAGTTTTCGAGATGGAAGTGCTGGAAGATGTCGATTTTTCGGGCACCCAGCGCGCGTCGAATACCGATCTGTCGACCTCGCTGCGCTACCCAGAAACTCGTCAGTCCGACGATGCCGGCAGCGGTGACGGCAAGCAGAATCGCGCAGACGGAGGCCATCAGAATCGCCATGCCCATATCGGCACGATAAGCATCTTCGCGAATAGCCGCGTACGAACGAATGCCGTCTTCTGCGATAACCCGTGCACTGCTCACGCCGTAGAGGGTTGATGCGGTAGCTCGTATCGCCTTGTCCAATGCTTGGGGCGTCGTACGAACCGCATAAGTACTGCTATCGTCACTCAGCCGGACCGGCACGAGGGTGGAGTGATAGGTAAACGTATCAGCCCAACTATGCGTGGTGGATACCTGGAGCCGGTCAATGATTCCGACGATACGGGATGGCGAGCTCGATCCGTCGAGGTAGATGGATTTACCCAGCGCACTCGATTCGCCGAATACGCTCTTAGCCAGTTCCTTGGTGATGATCACCACCGATGGTGTATGGCTTGCCTGCGCAGCTTCATGCAAAACGTCGCCACTGGTGAATTCCCTGCCCTCGACCAGGTGCGCGCCAAGCGTCGACAGCATGTTTTCGTCACCGTAATAGTAGACCGTTCGTGCCAGTGGGCTCGCTTGATTGGGCTCTAATGCGACGCCACCGTCGCGGCTCGAATTGAGTAACGGCAATGTGTTTACCGATGCGACCGAGGTCACCCCAGGAATCCGCCGAAGTGCGGCCATGTCTTCGACCTGCATGGCATCGAGCTGAGCGGTCTTTTTCGTCGGATCGTCGGCGGCCGGAAGTACCCACTGCTGAGTGACCCAATACAAGCCATCTTCCTGCAGTCCGGTCGGACGATCGATCCGAGAGACTCGCTGGGCGATGATGAACATGGCATTGCAGACAATGGCCAGGGTCAGCGCAATCTGCAGAGCGATAAGTATGGCGCCGGCGTACTGCCGACGCATGGCCGCAATAATGGGATGTAGTTTCATAGTCAAACTTATCTCAGTCCATCTTCAACTGGAGAGCCGGCTGCACGGCAGACGCGCGGGCTGCCGGGAAAAGACCTGCGAGTGTCGTTGCGACAACGGCTGTCAGGAGGCAAAGGCCGAGTAGGCCTGCATCGAGATGTGCCAGCGAAGCGATGTCTTTCGGTAACAACGCATGCACACCAGCGACGCCGAGCGCGGTCAGAGCCAGCCCGAATACGCCACCGGAAAGCCCTACCAACGAAGCTTCGGTGACGAACTGGAGATAGACCGAACGCTTCGTGGCGCCCAAGGCCCGACGTATGCCGACCTCACCGCGACGACGCATGAACTTGGCCAGCAATAGGCCGGTGGTATTGATGATGCAGACAGCGAGCAGGCCGATGGCGACCAACAAGGACAAGTGGGTATCGCTCGGTGCAACCTCTTCGAACTCCAACCATTCGCGCAAGCCCATCAAGCGGGTGTCGGATTTCCAATGGAAACGTCCTGCCCGGTTTTGCAGATTCACGTAGTCATCGAGGTAGCCGCGAAATGCCTGCACGGCCGAAGCGTCGCGCAGCTCGACCATGTATGAGATCCAGACACAGTTGGACTGGATGAGACCATCGAAGCCGGCGCTATTCATCGCACTGTTGCAGTTCGTGTTGCCGGTATTTTTGATGCCTGCCGTGATGGCTGTCTGGAACGGCACCAGGATATCGACCTTCTGTGTCGTGAAGCCGCCGCTGTTGTGCACATCGTAAAAACGCGGCTGCGGATTCCAGTTATCGAGCACGCCGACGACACGAAAATCCTTTCCGGCGATATTTATCGTGCGTCCCACACTGTTTTTTCCGGCAAAAAGTTCGTCGTTCAACGCCGAGCTGATGACCGCGACCGTAGCATGCTGGCGATCATCGTTATCTGACCATCCATTGCCAAAGCGCAACGGCACTTCGGCCATCGGAAAGAACTCGCTGTAAACAGCATTGCCGTCGATATTCTTGGAATGGTGATTGCTATCCGCTGGAGCGAGCGCGGGCTGGATGGGATAGATGGCCGACTGGCGCGATGCGCGATGGTCGCGCATTAAGTTCATCGCATCGAAGTAATCGAGCGCGTCAGGTGGGTCCTTGCGCGCAACGCCATTGCGCGGCCCCCACATGTCGAACAAGGGTACGAACAATTGCGACGACTTGTCGGGTACCGGATCGCCGGATACCGCGCGAAATACCGCGAAAGTGGTCACTGAAGCGGCAACCCCGAGACCAATGGCCAAGACCATGAGCAGAGTCAGCCCCCAGCTTCGTCGCAAGTTCCTGACTGCTATTCCTACGTAGTAGGCAAACATAGAACCAATACTCCCTTAAGACTTTAAGCCGTCATGCCACCAGCAGGCCATGGTTTTGATTTGCGGTTGCTGGAGGATCGAAAAATGATCACCCGGCCCGTGCCATACATCGGTATCTCGTGCGTGCTTTGCCCACTCCTCGACATACGCATTGCGTTGAGCGAGGTCGTCATCGAGAGTGAGGTCCACATCACGCACCTGCACGAGCCGAAGTATTCCCTCGAAGACTCGCGTGGGCCGATAGCGCGCGCGTCTTGCCGCGGCGAACGTAGCCAGTGGCCCCAAGAGCAGCGAACTGGCGCTTCGTGCCGGCAACCTTCCATGCGCAACAAGCAATCCATGCAATGCAGATAGAAAAGTTTCGCGATCGGTCGACGCGTGTATCCCGGGCGATAGTGAAAGTTCTATCGCATGGATTTTTTCGAAAACGTGGACGAACTCGCCGCGGATGGCGGCCTCATCCAGCGAGAGGTTCTCCGTCCCCACAGGATCTGGAGCTTCCGAGTCGATGAGGGTGAGCGATGCCGGGTTGATACCTTCGGCCTGTAGCCGCACCGCAAGTTCGAAAGCAACGCGCCCGCCATGCGAGTGACCAACTAAGTGGAATGGGCGAGAAGCGATACGGCAAATTGCATCCAGGTGATAGGAGGCTGCGTCTTCTACCGATTCACACGGCGTCTCGCCCGGACCGATGCCCAACGGCTGTAACCCGAAGGTCGGCCGCTGGTGTCCGATTGCCGAGGCAAACGGCATGAACGAAGTAACGCTCGCTCCCGCGCCAGGTATGCAGATTACCGGCACGGCACGGCTGTGAGTGGAGTGAAGTGGAATCAACGCGTCGATCGATGTGGCAGGTGTGCGCGCCGTGACCTTGGCGTCCTGTCCTGAGGTACTCAAGCAGCAGCCTCGGCGAGCTTCGGGTGGTAGGGCTCCATCAACGACGCGAACACCGCGCGCTCACCCTTGAACGGTCGACGGCCGTGGGCGTATTGCATGTTGTCGACCCACAGGACATCGCCGGTCTGCCATGGAAAGGCAAGTGTGTTTTTTCGGAATGCATCATTTATCCGGGCAAGTTCCTCCGCGGATATCTCGCTTCCGTCGCCGAAACGAGCATGGCGAGGAAGACGGTCGAGCCCGAATAATTCAGTGAGTGCTTCCGCATGCCCCTGACCCAGGCTCGATACGTGGAAAAGATGTGCCTGGTTGAAAAAAACCCGGTCACCCGTTCCCGGATGCTCGGCGGCTCCCTGAGCACGACTTACCGTGCGCAGAAGGTCGCCGTCGAGCCATTCGGTCGAAATGCCGTTGCTGTCGCAATAATTTTGGAGTTCGCCTTTGTCGGTTGTCTGGAAAACATCTTGCCAAGGCAGATCGACTCCCTGGTGGTAATGCCTTATGTACTCGACACCCAGCTCCTGAAATTTATTCAGTAGCGCCGACCCAATGTCCCGGGTCACCTCGCGCATGCAGGCTACCGGCGTCTCGCCTCCTTCGACCGCCGGCTTCGTGCAGCAAAATGCCACCGTCAGAGGCCAGTTGTCGCTGTACGAATTTTCGTTGTGCAAGGGAATTTCAAGTTGCGCGGGATAACTGGTCGCCGTGGATACGCGATCGGTCACGACGCTGCGTGGTGTCGACCGGTAGATGTAACGCATATGATCCGAGGTCAGCCCGTCCACGAGGGCATGAAAATCGGAAACCTCGTCGACACGAAAGCCGCGAAACAAAATGGCGCCATGCTCGGTCAGCCGAGATCGAAAGTCGTCGCGCTGAGCGACCACAATATCGAGTAACGATAGACGCCCCTGCGTGGGCCTGGCCAGGATCGGGCCAGTGTGTTCGGGGAAAAGCGGCGTGATATCCAACATGGGTAGGCTCCGAAATCTGTCTAAAGGCAAAGCTGTCGTGTCAGACGCGTTGAAGTGTCGATTGATCCAATCCTTCGGAGAGCGATGCACCGAGGAAAGCTAGATGAGCGGGATCGTCCATCATGCTGAGATGGTTCCCCGACACGGCGATCACCTCGATGTTCTCCCTGTGATGCTCTACCCATGCATGCGAGCTGGGATGGGTGTTCTCGACCGCTTCGAAGAAATGAATTTTCTCCGTCTTAGGCGCGGGTGCGTACTCGCTGACGGCATCGACAATGGCATGTCGAGCTTGTAGCAGCGATCGCAGCGTTTCCTCGTCGAACACTGGCAACGCACTGCCATCGGCCAGACGAATATCCTGTTGCGTATACACATAGGCGACCAGTTCGGGGAAACTCATCGCATCGGTGTGGGCGACGATCTCGGCCAAGCGCTTGCTGTCGACGAGACGGGATAGCAACGTGATGACTTCGCTGCGCGGATCGAACGGCGGTCTCGCCGTCGTGTCCGCCGAGGGGAAAGTCGTATCGATGAGACCAAGGAAGCCAACCTCGTCGCCACGGTCAGACAATTGCCTGGCCATGTCGTAGGCGATGACGCCACCCGCCGACCATCCGGCAATCCGGTAAGGGCCCGATGGCGCAACCTGCTTGATGCCGGCCACATAGGACGCGGCCATTTCCTCGACCGACGCATAGCCTGTCTGCCACGGAAGCATGCCGTCAGCTTCTATGCCATAGACAGGCACATCGACGCGAATCCACGGTGCGAGCAAGCGAACGTAGTCGATACCGCCCCCCCCCGGGTGCACCAGAAAAACCGGCGGCGCCGAGCCGGCCGTACGAATCGGCACGATATTCGTCGTGGCCGGCTTGACGATCCTGGTCCCGACAAGAATCGCGAAAGCACGCAAGGTCGGATTGGCGAACATGTCGCGCATAGCCAGCTCGATTGTAAAACGCTTGCGCACCTTGACCATCAGCTGGACCACGCTAAGCGAATGCCCGCCGAGTTCGAAGAAATGATCGTTGCGCCCGATCCGCTCGACACCCAGCAACTCCGACCAGAGACTCGCGATGGCCGTT
>NZ_JACHCM010000006.1 GCF_014200755.1 Rhodanobacter sp. ANJX3
AGGCGTTGGGCGGGCTGACACCTGCCGCCTATGCGAAACAGTTAAAGTGACACCGGACTCTAAACCGGCCCGCTACTCAAAGCGGGGGGACGTCGCAGGTATGCAGCGGCAGCTTGGTCGCCTGGAAGATCGCGCCGCTGAGCAGGGTGGTCTGTGCCGGTAAACGCGGTGCTGGTAGTAGACCTGCAGGCCGCGGTGAAACCGACAACGCCGGCGCTCGTTGCAGACCAGGCAGCGGAAGCCGCGGCCAGCGCGCCCGATACAGTGCGCGATAGCACTTCGTTTCGTTGCCGTATTGCGTGAACTCCACCATCGACAGGCCCGGTTGGAACTGCACAAGATTCATGGCGATGGCGCTCAACCTCCATCTCGAAGATAGCGGTATCGTCCGCTGCTGCTGTCGCAATTCACGCGACGGACGGCTGAGGGCCGGGGCTAATCAGGAAAGTTCAAAGAAGGACTTTAGTCTTCAGTTATAACAAACAGAGTAAATTGTACGTTGGCAGCTCAAACAACGTAATCAACTGGGCCCTGTTGTAGCTCAGCTAAGGGGAGCGCTTTCGCGCTGCTATACTACCCAAACCTTTTGTGACGCCGCGCCGATCTATCGCGAAGCAAAAATCCAATGACTATTGATGCTGTTTCGGGTATGCGCCGCGTTGCCTTCGAAAATTTCCCGGTAAGTATTCCACCAGCTTTTGTGCTGCCATTTGACGCAACGCATACGGAAGCCAACTTTGACGAATATGGAATTGCCTGCCCACTTTCAGTTCTACGAAGTTTACCCAAACGTCAGGCGGAGTACTTGGCTGGCCGTCGCGCTGCAATAGCCGCACTCCGTGAGCAGGGGTCAAGTGCGCTTGATCTCCCCATCGGCCCAAGACGCGCTCCAGCATGGCCGCTTGGCTATACCGGGAGCATTTCCCATACCTCGAGTATCGCAGTTGCCGTGGCGATGCGCACCTGTAGAGTGCAAGGGGTAGGCATCGACATTGAGCACATTGTTACGCCTGCAGCGCTCGAAGCTCTCCTCGCAACGGCGATTGACGCAACTGAGCTAGCACCGCTGACAACAATCGCTAGAAGATTAGGCTGGGCATTCGCGCTCACATTAGCCTTTTCCGCTAAAGAGAGTTTCTATAAGGCCACAGCTGCTACAGTCGGTCGATTTTTCGATTTCAGCGCAGTAAGGATCGTTGACTGCGGAATCGGGGGCAGCGAACTTAAAGTAGAAGTGACGCAGCCACTTGCCGAGAATATACCAAGCGGCATGAAATTCGCCGTGGGTTACGTGCAAATGGACCAATACACGATCCTGACTAGTTGCGCGTGGTGATTGCCATGATCTTATTCCCCCTGGATCAGTCTTTAGACGAAGATAGTTGCCATGATTAGGGTTCTACCCCGAAATCACGGACGGTTGTAAAAGGGTGGAAAACTTCAAATCCTGCCTGGCGGTCCTTCCCCGCATTCTTGGGTTATGGAAGCGCTCGATGTATTCGAACACATCCGCTCTTGGGGTATCGAGTGTTGGATAGGTCATGCGATAAATCCGTTCGCGCTGGAGCAGGCCGAAGAAGCCCTCGCAAGCAGCGTTATCGCCGCAGTGGCCAACCGCGCTCATCGAGCACACCAGCGCGTTGGCCAGCAAATACTTCCGATAATCACCGCTTCTGAACTGACTACCTCTATCCGAATGCAGGATCACCGGTTCGTTTTGCTGTAGCTGCCATACAGCCGTCTGTACGACCCGGATCACCATCTGCCGATCTTGCCGATGGTGCATCGACCAACCCACCACCCGATGGTCGAACAAGTCCAAGACGACGCATAGATAAAGCTTGCCTTCCCCGGTTTTAATCTCGTTGATGTCCGTGACCCATTTGGTTTCCGGCTCCAATGCGGTGAAGTCCCGTTCTAGCCGGTTGCGCAAGCCTGGCGGTGTGAGTGCCGGCCGTGCTCGCATTCCCCCGACGCTTCGGGCGCGGCCAACACTGCAAGCCATCACGGCCATCAACCGAGCCACGCGGTTCAGGCCGACCCGCCGACCTTCATCGGCCAGGTCTTCCTGCATTCGGCCGGCACCCAACGCGCCTCGGCCGTCTTCGTGCAGCTCACACATACGCCCCAGCAAACGTGCATTGTCGAGCTGGCCGGCGCGAGGCAGGCGCCGGCTCCATTCGTAATACCGCTGGCCGATACCCGCAGGCAACGGCACATCAGCCGGATCGGGAACTCATCGCGGTAACGTTCGATCACCCGATATCTCAGGATGATCCCTTGGCAAAGAACGTCGCCGCTTCGCGCAAAAAATCTCGTTCCTTCTTCACTCGCGTCAGCTCGCGCTTTAAACGCGCCAGCTCCTCATCCCGTGGCGTGCCCGTGCCGGCAACGCTTCCAGCGCGTCAACAGGTTGTCCCGGATCCCCAGCTCACGAGCCCCCCCCTGGGCACAACCGACGCCCGGTTGGCTCGCTTGTTCAAGCGCACCACGCTTGAACTCCACACTGAACTTTCTTCGCTTCGACATGAACACTCCTATCGGCCTTCATCGGCCTTCATCGGCCTTCTCGTAAGTGTCAGTGAAATCGGGGGTGAACCCGATATTTCCTCACATCTCATTGGGCTTTGAAGGGCGAGCTTTTTGACGCACCGCTTCTATCGCGTGCTCTGGGACTGCAGTGCAGCTAGCGTGGCTCGATCAAGAGCCTCCGAAACCTTACGCTGTGACGTCTCGTCGAACTGGATGAGGAAAAGATCAGCCACAGTTGACTCATAGATCTTCCACATGCGCTTGCGTAGGGATCGCCCAGCGTCCGTGATCGTGACATAGGCCGCACGCCCATCCTCGGGCGACCTTGCGCGCGTTACAAGCCCCTCATGTTCCAGGCGATCAACCAGGCGAGTGAGGTTGTAACGCTCAATAACTAGCGCGTCGGCAAGCTCGTGCATGCGACGTGTGCCGCCCTTGCCGCTTTCCACTCCCCACAGTGCGTCATACCACGCGTAGGCGGGCAAGCTCGCCTCGGCCAGTCGACGCTCAATTTCCCGAATCAACGCGCGATGCGAGCGCACAAAAGAAAACCAGAGATCCGGCTCCTTGCTAGCCATATGCAGTGCCTCCCGTACCTGATGAGTTGCAATCGCAATTATATCGCGGCATGATCGTGCGTTATCGATTGCACTTGCAATCGTATGCCGCATTCCTTTGGACCCTTGCTGCCCTACCGCCGCCTCGCGCGGTCAGGCCCATCCTGTTATTCGGAGATATCCATGAATCAACCTTTCGTGCAGCCCGACATTGATCCGGAGGAAACTCGCGAATGGGTCGAGGCACTCGAGGCTGTGACAAAAACGGATGGGCGGGCTCGCGCGCATTACTTAATGGACCAGTTAAGCGACTACGACGTCAGCCGCCATGGTGATCTTCATGGCAGGGCAACGACGGCGTACGTGAATACGATTGCACGGGAACGGCAACCCGATTATCCAGGTGACCTCGCTGTCGAGCGCCGACTCAATGCTTACATTCGCTGGAATGCGATGGTAGTGGTGCTGCGGGCCGGCAAGCATTCCAACGTCGGCGGCCATATCGCGACCTATCAATCTGCCGCCGTGCTTTATGACGTGGGATTCGATCATTTTTTCCGCGGTCGCACCGATACATTTGACGGCGACATGGTGTATGTCCAGGGCCACTCCGCACCGGGCATCTATGGCCGGGCGTTTGTCGAAGGCCGCTTTAACGACGCAGTGATGGACAACTTCCGACGCGAAACGACGGCCGCAGGATTGTCCTCCTATCCGCATCCACGCCTGATGCCCGACTTCTGGCAATTTCCCACCGTGTCCATGGGTCTGGGGCCGCTGACCGCAGCCTACCAGGCTCGTTATATGCGCTACTTGGAGTATCGCGGCCTTAAGAAGCACCAAGGCCGCAAGGTCTGGGCCTTCGTCGGTGATGGCGAAATGGATCAACCTGAATCGCTCGCAGCAATTTCCGTCGCCGGCCGTGAACGACTCGACAATCTAATCTTTGTCGTCAATTGCAATCTGCAGCGCCTTGACGGCCCGGTGCGCGGCAATAGCAAGGTAATCCAAGAGTTGGAAGGAACCTTCCATGCGGCCGGCTGGAACGTCATCAAGGTCATCTGGGGCGGCGGATGGGATGCCCTCTTAGCGAAGGATACGAGCGGCCTTCTTCGACAACGCATGATGGAATGCGTTGACGGCGAGTATCAGACGTTCAAGTCCCAGAATGGCGCCTATGTCCGCGAGCATTTTTTCGGCAAGTACCCTGAATTGCTTCAACTGGTCGCTGACATGTCCGACGACGACATCTGGAAGCTCACGCGCGGCGGCCACGACCCTGTGAAGGTTTATGCCGCTTATTCACAGGCAGTGAGTATCAGCGGGCGTCCCACCGTGATCCTGGCCAAGACCGTCAAGGGCTTCGGCATGGGTGAGGCAGGCGAAGGTCAGAACATCAATCACCAGTTGAAGAAGATGAGCACGGACGCGGTGCGAGCCTTCCGTGACCGCTTCGCCCTTCCCATCACCGATGCACAACTGGAAGAGATGCCTTATCTAAGGCCTGCAGCGGACAGCGAAGAGGCACGCTATTTCGCGAAACGGCGAAGCGCCCTAGGCGGCCAGTTACCTGCACGCTTGCATGAGACACCTCCACTGCCTATTCCGGCGCTATCGACTTTCGACAGCCTCTTGAAGGGAAGCGGCGAGCGCGGGCAGTCCACCACCATGGCGTTTGTGCGCATCCTCAGTACGCTGCTGAAAGACCCTAATCTTGGCAAGCTTATTATCCCTATCGTTCCGGATGAATCGCGCACTTTCGGCATGGAGGGGTTATTCCGCCAGATTGGTATCTACTCTTATCTGGGACAGCTTTACACCCCGCAGGATGCGGGACAGCTGAGCTATTACAAGGAAGCCAAGGATGGGCAGATTCTTCAAGAAGGCATCAACGAATCGGGCGCCATTTCGTCATGGATCGCGGCAGGAACGTCTTACAGCAATCATGCTCTAACCACGATTCCGTTCTACATCTTCTATTCGATGTTCGGATTGCAGCGCGTAGGCGATCTGGCATGGGCGGCCGCCGATGCTAGGACGCGCGGCTTCCTGCTAGGCGCGACGTCTGGGCGAACGACCCTAATGGGCGAGGGCTTGCAGCATGATGACGGCCATAGCCACGTGCTGTCGTCAGTCATTCCCAGCTGTATCTCGTACGACCCTACATTTGCTTACGAGCTTGCCGTCATCGTGCAGGATGGCATGCGCCGCATGTTCGTGCAGCAGGAAGACATCTACTACTACATCACGATCCTCAACGAGAACTACCCCCACCCGGCTATGCCGGATGGTGTGGAAAACGGCATTCTCAAGGGACTCTATCTGCTGCGCGAAGGTAGCAACGCATCGAAGAAAACACCGCGAGTGCAGTTAATGGGTAGCGGCGCCATCCTCAACGAGGTGTTGGCGGCAGCCGATCTCCTTGCGAATAACTACGGGGTTCTGAGCGATATCTGGAGTGCGACCAGTCTCACTGAGATTCGTCGCGATGGCTTGGCCGCAGAGCGCTGGAACATGCTCCACCCGGAAGCCGAGCCACGCGTTCCCTACGTGCAGACATGCCTTGCTAGCCACCCGGGGCCAGTGATTGTAGCTACCGACTACATGAAGATCGTGAGTGACCAGATCCGCCCTTTCATCCATGGCCGCCGTTTCGTTGCGCTGGGCACGGATGGCTTCGGCCGCTCTGATACACGGTCGTCTCTGCGAACCTTCTTCGAAGTTGATCGGCACTTCGTGGCCTTGGCAGCGCTAAAGGCTCTCGCGGATGACGGACAGCTGCCTCGCTCCCTTGTCGCAAATGCCATCCAAGCGTTCGGCATCGACCCCGAAAAGATCGATCCAGCAGCAGCATGATGCGGGTCGCGGTGATGACCCGACACACGCGCCGATGCATGCAGCGCGACAACTGAGAAATGTATGGATAACTTGAAAGAGTTGCGCGTGCCGGACCTTGGCGGCGCACACGATGTCCCCGTCATCGAATGGCTCGTCAAAGTTGGCGATCGCGTCGCGATCGATCAGGGCGTAATCACGCTCGAGTCGGACAAGGCCACCATAGAAGTGCCCTCGTCCGCTGCAGGTATCGTCAGGGAGCTGAAGGCGCGCCTAGGCGACACCCTTTCCGAAGGCAACTTGATCGCACTGATCGAAGTGAAAGACGCCACTGCGGACATTGCGACACCGCTCACTGATTCGATGCAATCCCGGGAAGCAGACGACACACCCTTGATCAAGCATGTTGCGGTTGCCATCGCAGAACCGGCCGAAGAGCCATGCATCGACAATAATGAGGCCGGTTCGAGACCGGAGCCCACTTTCGACTCGCCCGGCGACGCGCCATATGCCAGTCCCGCCGTGCGCCAATTGGCCCGCGTACTTGGCGTGGCGTTGTCTCAAGTCAAAGGCAGCGGGCGCAAGGGTCGCATAGTGCGCGGCGACCTGGAAACCCATGCCCGAACTACGTTGCCCGTCGATGACAGACGCGTTGAGACTACAGGCTCAGATGCACGCGGAGGGCCAAATCTTCTGCCCTGGCCAAGCATCGACTTTGCCAAGTTTGGCGCTGTCGAAACGCAACCGCTCAGCCATGTCCAGAGAGTATCTGGAGCTAATGTTTCCCGAAACTGGATGGTCGTCCCGCATGTCACCCAGTACGACCAAGCCGAAATCACAGAGCTCGAAGCATTCCGCGCACAACTCAATCGGGAGACGGACAAGGATGGCGCTAAAGTCACCATGCTGGCGTTCCTAATCAAGGCATCGGTCGTCCTTCTCAAGCGCTTTCCGCGCTTCAATGCGTCGCTCGACGAGAGCGGCGAAGTATTAATCCTAAAGAGTTACTGCCACATCGGATTTGCAGTCGACACGCCACGGGGAGTGGTCATACCGGTGATACGTGATGCTGATAAAAAAGGTATCCGCGAAATCGCGTGTCAAATAGCGTCGCTCGCCACCAACGCGCGTGATGGGAAACTCGACCCTGCCGACATGCAGGGCGGATGTTTCTCGATCAGCTCGCTGGGCGGTATCGGCGGTAACGCATTCACGCCTATCGTGAACGCCCCAGAGGTTGCGATCCTGGGCGTTTCCAAATCGTCTATCCAGCCTGTATGGGATGGCGCCGCTTTTCAGCCGCGCCTTCTGATTCCTCTCTCACTGTCCTATGACCATCGAGTCATTGATGGTGCAGCTGCTGCGCGCTTCACCACTGAACTTGCAAAGTTACTCGGCGACTTTCGCCGCGCGCTGCTGTGAGGACACATGGTGGCGTCATGCCCATAGAAAAGTAGCTCCCTAAAACCACAAAAGAACTAAACCAATGACAATGCAGCTGTATGGATTCTGGCGTTCGAATGCCGCATTCCGCGTCCGCGTCGCGCTCGCGCTTAAGAAACTTCCCTTTGAGGAAATCGAAGTGGATATCTTGTCCGGCCGACAATTCGACGCCGAGTATGCCGAGTTGAACGCGGAACACGTCGTGCCTACCTTAGTGCATGAGGGACATCGCATTTTCCAGTCGATGGCGATCATGGAGTATCTCGATGATATCCAGCCGGAGCCGCGACTGCTTCCAGTCGATACAAAAGAGCGTGCTTATGCACGAGCGCTTGCGCTCGTGTCGGTGGCCGATGCGCACCCACTGGTCGTGCCGCGCATCCGCAAGCAACTAGGCGTGGCATTCGGTGCCGACGCAGCAGCTATCGAGTCTTGGTGCCGTCATTGGGCGGCGGAAGGATTGGCAACCTACGAACGACTACTCAGCCGACGCCCGGTTGCGCCATTCGCGCTTGGGGGCGCGCCAACCATCGCTGACATCTGCATCGTGGGCCAGGTGATCACCGCCGAACTCTATCAACTCGACATTACGCCCTTTCCGATGGTCTCGTCGTTAACCAAACGCTGCTTTGAACTCCGTGCATTCGCCGATGCACATCCATTTAAGCAGGCGGGCTACAGAACCTGACGCGGGCTTAGGTGGGTCACATCGCGTCTGCATCGAGCAACTTCAGTACACACTTACCTCCAAGAACTAGGCCAGTGAGTCCGCGCCATGGTCTAGAGAAGCGCCTTGAGGGCAAGCGCCGGCTTTCATTCGTCTCCTTGTTATTTCACTCAAATCAGGTCTTTTAGTAGCACTGGTTTGATCTTGTGATCGATCCATCTCGACACACGAAACTTTGCCTATTCCACTCTAGATCGAGGCTCCGCCTCTAACGAGTTGTTAGGCCTGCCCAATAACCAGCTTTTCTTTTAAAAACCCGCTTCGCCTCCTAACAGCTCGCGAGATTTGGAAGGACTATTGCTTACTCCGAATCCCGTTGTTGCCTAGGACGTTCTAGTTGTTGGTCGAGCGCATGATGCAATAATGAGAGGCTTAGCTTGAGGCGCAAACGATTCGACCGAAGGTCAGATGCCTGCTTGAGCAACGACGACGCTACGACCGTTAAATGTCGCTGCAGGCGAATCTTACAACTTGTAGCCAAGCGCAACCGCCTCACTCACACGGCTACAAAACGTTTCATCATCCGCGCCGGTGAGGATGCGATTGATGGGAGCCCATCAGGTGGGCTTGCATCAGACAACTTCCTTACTCGTCGGTAATACAAGTTAGCCATATAGCGGCCACGCTCTGGGTCTCGGCCTGCAGCGGAGCCATAGTTTGTGGTTGCGCAGAGACGTTACCGAGTGCTGCAGGGGCGCCGGATCGCCTCAGTGCAAACGTGGTGCCTCGGCCTAATAGTTGACTCCGTCTTCCTTTGAACGCTCGAATTCCGAAAGGCGTTTTTTATGTCTGATCACAAAGCAGCACAAGTTAAAACGAATGGCATTGCTAATTAGCTAGTTCTGAACCTACCTTGATAATCGCGCGGCGAGAGCCCTGTCTTACGCTTGAACAATTGGCGGAAGGTGCTGATGTCAGCATAGCCAACCTTTTGGCAAACGCCGTCGACACTGAAACTTCCGGTTTCCAGAAGTCGTTTCGCAACCTCGATACGTAATATTTGGAGGTATTGAAGCGGCCCGATTCCCATGGCCTGTTTGAACCGACGGTTGAGCGTGCGCTCACTGACTGAGAGATGTGCTGCCAGATCGGGCAAGTGGAATCCTTGATCAAGTGTCGCCTCCATTTTTTGCTGAGCCTTCGCCACCAGCCTGTCATGGTGGCCGTGCTCTTCAAGCAACGTTGCGTAAGATGCCTGCGAGATACGATTGGTTTCAATCAGCAGCGTCTTCGCGGTGGTGGCCGCAAGGTCAGCACTTACAAGCTTGGCGACCAGCCGGATGGCGAGGTTCAGATAGGATGTGACTCCCGCGCCGGACAAGATGCGATCTTGCTCAGTCAGGATTTCGCTGGCGCGAAGTTCGACCCTGGGATAGAGCCGCGCGAAGTCATTCGCTTTTGCCCAGTGGGTCGTCGCGCGGCGCTCATTAAGGAGGCCGGCCTCGGCAAGCAGATAATTGCCGGTGCAGTAGGACGCCAGAATGGCGCCCGCTTCATGCTGGCGTTGAAGCGCCTTGGAGAGCGCCGCCATTTGATCGCGCCGTGCTATGAAAGCATCCATGTCCATGACGAAGGGCGCCGTCACCAGCACGGCGTCTGCTTGCAGGCGAGGGTTGATCTTGCGGTCAACTTCTATGCTCTGTCCTGAAGCAGATCGGATTGAATTGCCATCGAGGGATTCGATCGACCACCTCAACTTTTGCAGAGGCACCTTTCCTGAGGCCGCTTCCCGAGCAATCAAGCTATTGGCAGCGGTGAAGACATCAATCGGCCCGGCTACACCCGAGGCAAGAATGCCCTCATAGACCCATATTCGTATGATCACGCTGAATGTCTGAATTTCCTTTAATAATGGCGATACTGCCACTGCCTTAATTTTGACGCAAGGGCGATATTCCTTGCATCAACTTTTCCCGGAAGGACATCGCCATGCCAATGATTGACCTAACCATCCCTGAGGGCGCCCTCACCTCTGAAGCCGAAGCGAAACTGATAAAGGAAATCACCAACATTCTCATCAGTGCGGAAGGCTTTGACCCCGCCAACGAATTGGTGCAGAGCGTCTCCGTTGCCTTCGTTCAACGGCCCTCGGCTACTTTCGTTGGAGGGGCTCCCGCCCCAAAGCCGTGGTATCGACTTACAACAAGTGTTCCAGAGGGCAAGTACACCCAAGAGGCCATTCTCACTCTGGTCAAGGAAGTTACCGAAGCCTTTGCTCGAGCCGAGGACGCAAGCTTTGAGGATGTCGGATCAAGACTCTGGGTATTCCCAGTTGAAGTGCCTGATGGAACATGGGGCGTGAACGGCGCAATAAGCCGTATCGCGGAGATTCAAGCGCTCCTTGCGCGCAAGGGCGACGAGGCGATCGGTCCAGCGTTGCTAGCCCGTCGACGCCGCGCTAAAGCGCTGGAAATCCTCGAAGCGGCGGCCGATGCCGTCCGGCGTGAATCGTAGTGGCGAATCACAAGCCGACAATAAAGAGCCGCTTGCTTTACTGCACACCAGGCGATGACGAAGCCTGGCCAATAGCAGCAAAAGCAAGCCGGTTTGAGGTGCGTCGAAGACACTGGCCAGCCAAAGCGGGCCTTAGGCCTCTTCCATCAGTCGCAGGGAAAGGACACCACCACTATTGAACACAATAGGTGCGCCGAGGGCTGAGTTGCCCTTGGCGTACGCTTGTACTCCTCAGCTCACTAGCGACTTGCGGGCGTCAAGTATCATGCTTCTTGTAGCCTGCCATCAGGCGAGCCCAAGGTCGTCATAAACCGCTGGTCTAGTTCACCTGCGAACGGAATGTGGAGCCACGCTGCAACGTGCTGTCGTGCTTCACGCAACAGCTGTGAATACTTGGCGGCGCTGTTGATTTCTAACCCTAGTCTCCGCAACCTCCTCATCTTGAGATCTACGGGCTCGTTGCCGGGCGAGTATTCGTACCTGAGCGCTAAAGCCGAAAATCGACCGTGAGGCTGGATTTCCAGCGTGCGCACAGCCTGCTCGACCTCTGCGGCTATGCTACAAACGGACGGTGCATTCGTTTGCTCCGATTTAATCGCCGCCAAATATTCACACGCCCACGCGCTTAAACGTGTTTCAAGTTCGCCTTTTCGTCTCATCCATACTCCGATATTGGTCAATCAACAGCGTTAAATGCAGGTGCGACTCGCACCCTCACGATCAAGGAGCATTCGTGTACTGAATTCCATTCGTTCCTGCACTGGAACATGCCTTTTGCCCAGAGGGCTTGACGAATGCCAGTTCTAATTCGAGCGTCAGATGGCAGTCGTAAACCGTTCGCAACCGCCATTCGTCAGTGACTAGGCACCTTCACTACTACGACGGCACCGGCACTAGCGCAGACAACGAGCAGCGTGCCGGTCATCTGTAGTCCAGTCATGGGCTGATGCAGCACAACGAAACCCGCCAGTGCGCCAATAGCCGGCTCGAGACTCATTAATACGCCGAACGATGAAGCAGTCATTCTGCGCAAGGCGATCATCTCGAGCCAATAAGGCAACAGCGGCACCAGCATGGCGAGCCCCGCCGTAGCCGCGACACCGGCAGGCGTTAGACGCCCTATGCCTTGGCTTAAGCCAAATGGCGCCACTAGGACAGCTGCGACAAGCAGTGAAGTGGATAAACCCTCCATTCCTTGAAACGCAGCTCCTACTTTTTTCATCAGCACGATGTAGCTTCCCCAGCCAAGCGCTGCACCGCACGCTAGGAGCACGCCGACAGGCTCGCCGCTCCATCCAGACTTGTCGTGCGCAAGCAACAAAACCCCCGAAAGTGCCAACAACGGCCAGAGCAAAGCCCGCGCTTGGCGAACACTGAAGGTCGCAACACAAAGAGGACCCAGGAAATCGATCGCAACCGCCAGCCCAAGCGGAATTCGTTGGATGGCAGCGAAGAAGCAAAGGGTCATGCATGCCATTGCGGCGCCCAATGCGCCCGCCGCGCGCCAGTGTGAACCCGTATAGCTGCGCAGCGGCGGCCGTACGATGAGTACTAGGGCCAGCGCGGCCCAGCAAAGCCTTAGCCACGTTGTCATGACTGAGCCGTACGCGCTCATCACAGGAGCCGATAACGCTGCTCCGAACTGCACGCTGGACATCGACAGCAACGTTAGAACGACGGGGAATCTACGCACGGACGTTTGTACTAAGTTGACTACACCGCTTCGCGTTGTGGGCTCGGTGGTTATATCGACTGGAGGTATAGGGTTTTCTTGCATGGATATTTCCTGGGGTCTTAGTCGGAGAGCCGCATCTTGTTAAGTCAAGTTCGACGTGGATACATCAGCAAGAGGCGAGCGGCGCCCTAATTACCGTCGTGCTTTGATACTCGATATCTAAAGCGACATTCGATTGGATCCTCAGGTATCGCCCTGAACGGTTACTCGTTTTTCACTGGGAAGGAAAAGAGAGAGCACTGCGGCTGCGATGAGCAATGCAACGTTGCACGCGATTGCGGCACTGAATGCATGCGCATAGCCCGCCAAGTCTTTCCGCGCGCCCAAAGCGCTGTAGAACACCCCACCGACGATGGCAACCCCGAGCGCCGCGCCAATCTGAAGCGTCGTCATCACGATCCCCGAAGCGAGGCCCGCGTGGCGCGGAATGACATCGCCAATGATTGCCTTGATGACGCTCGGCATTACCACGCCGTACCCTAGTCCCGCGCACGCCAACCCTTCCTCCAGCCCGGTCACTAACTGATAGTTGACGCAAACCATGACGATCCCAAAGCCCACAATCTGGAGGGCGAATCCAAGCGTCAGCGCGTAATTACCAAAGCGCCGCATGACATGGGACGATATCGTGGAGCTTAGAAAGAAACCGACGGCGAACGGCAGTGTTGCAAGACCAGCCTGCAGAGGTGATTTTTGCAGTCCGCCTTGTAGATACACCGAGAAGGTCAGGTAGAACGCTGACAGCATATAAAAAAGCAGTCCCATGACGATGCCGATTGCAAATCGCGGATTCCGGAATAGCGATAGTTCGACAAGCGGATCGAGATCTTGAGCAGATAACCGAGCTTCGTATCGGATAAAAGTAATGAACGCCAGAGCTGACAGAAGCACCACTCCCCCCATCCATCCTGGCCAATCGACCTCTCGTCCCTCGATCAACGGATAGACGAGGCACCCGAGCGCTACGGACAATAAAACCACGCCCCTGATATCCAGCTTTTTTGCGTGCTCAGGCAAGTTTTCTTGAAGAAAAAAAATGCCTCCAAAAAAGGCGATTAGGCCGATCGGTACGTTCACCAAAAAGATCGCCTGCCACGCCAATCCAAAGGGATGCGCGGACACCAGAATGCCTCCTAAGACTTGGCCGCAAATATTGGCCAATCCAAACGTGGCGGCATACATCCCTATTGCGCGCTCCTGCTCACCGTCAGAGAAAAGCACGCGAATTGATGCAAGCACCTGCGGCGCCATCATGGCCGCCATTAACGCTTGCAGGATGCGCCCTACCACTAGCATTAGTGGAGACGCCGCCAGGCCGCACAGCAGGGACGCCACGGTAAATCCGGCCACCCCGGCTACGAACATCCTTTTGCGTCCGAACAAGTCGCCAAAGCGCCCGCCGGTAATCAGCATGACGGCATAAGTCGCCGCATAAGCGGATATAACAAACTGGACTTCGCCCGACGACGCGCGCAGGTCGCTGCGGATCGACGGCAATGCAAGATTGACGATGGTGAAGTCGAGGATCGGTAGGAATGCCCCTGTCAAAAGGACGGCTAAAGCCAGCCATCTTTGAGCGTTTAGTTCTCCTTTTGAAGCTGCCTGGTCACTGATTTGTCTGGTTGGAAACGGTCGCATACGTACTCCGGAATTGGCCGACAGACGCTCCAGCGCTGACACCTTTAAAAGAGAGTCGAGCGTTATCGCCTGGGTGGTGTTGACCGGATACTGATGCTGGTTCATCATAATTTACAGATATGAATTGATATTTGAGTCATAACATCTAAGGATGGTTGAGCAATGGCAAGCCTCGACGTCGACGCCGTTCAAGCATTCGTCCTAGTCGCTGATCTGGGCAGTTTTACCCTGGCGGCGCATGCGATCGGAACGTCCCAAGCAGCCGTTAGCGTGAAGGTGAAACGCCTCGAAGATCGATTGGGATTTCGATTGCTGGATCGAACTCCGAGGAAGGTGCAACTGTCCGCACAGGGCTTGGGCTTTCTCAATCCGGCGAGAAACTTCATTGCCGCGCACGAGTTGGCGATCGGCGGACTGTCCAGTAATCCCCGAAGACTGGTCGTTGGAATAAGCGACCAGGTTGCGGGACCCCGATTGCCCGCGTTGCTGGCCAAGCTGGGTACCTATGATCCAGCGCTCGTCATCGAAGTTCATATCGACTCCTCGCAATGCCTGATGCAAGCCTTCGATAAAAAAACACTCGATGCGGCGATAGTGCGGCGCGAAGACGACAGACGCGATGGAGAAGAACTGACGCGAGAGCGGATTGGGTGGTTTGCATCGGCTGATTGGGAGCATTGCGAGGCGAGTCCTCTGCGACTTGCGTCGCTGTCTATGGGATGCGGAGTTCGTGGAAGCGCAACTCAAGCCTTAGACAAAGCTGGCATTGCCTGGACTGAGGTGTTTATCGGTGGCGGCATGGCTGCAATTGGCGCTGCGGTTTCTGCCGGATTGGCTATCGCGGCGCTCGCCCACAGCGTCGCCCCCATTGGCACCGTCGAGGTCGGTCGTCGATACAATTTGCCTCCGTTGCCAGACTCGGATGTTGTGCTTCATTCCACGAGGACGGACGCGGCGTTTCGAGGAGCGTTACGAACCTTGGCGGCCTATTTCAGGGGCAGCAATGTCGTCGGTTCGAGCTGATGAAGAATCGAGTTGAATCAACTAAAGACCTCCAGTTGGTATAGCTAAATTGCTCTAGACGACATTCGCGTCCGACGGCCGCACCATGCAAATTGAAAACCGACCAATTGAACAGTGGCGGCATCGCGAACTGCGTCTGTCAGCGCAGCCTACTTGCGGCCCAACGCGCTCATGTCGCCCGAAAGTTCACGCCGCCGGATCGGTGACCTGGCCTGTCACTACGGTTTAAACAGCAATCGCAGCTCAGTTGCGCCTCAAGTAGGAATTCGACCGCGCGCTGAGCGAAATTTGTGAATCCGCCAGGAGTGCGTAACGCGTCACGCAACGGCGCACCGACGCTGACTACAGCGGCTGCATCGCGATCGTGATCAGGCAAAGGCTGCCACCGCGGCGGAAGTATCCTCGAAGATTCGGTAGTGACGGATCAGGCCGCTATTGATCTGCGCAACGACCGTGAACTCGCTCTTGAAGGTTTTTCCCGTCTTGCGCACGCGATGTTGCATGAAGCCGTACGCGAATACGTAATCTTCGGCCTCAGCCCATTTCTTGATCTCGAAGATCTCGGTCTCGAATTGTTCGGCGAGGGTGCTAAGCAGCCGCTCAACACCGGCCTTACCGACGAATCGTCCGTAGATCGGCAAATGGGTCGGACCTTGCGGCTCGAACACCGTCGCGTCGTCGATAACGGCAAGCGCGCCCGGTACGTCGCGGGCACCGACCTTCGAGAAGAACTGTTGCAGCGGATTTGGGCCCATACAAACCTCCGTGAATGATGAAAGGCGAAGCAGGATTATCAAAACCAGTTTTCGCCGCGATGCCGATATATCGTTGCCAAGTTGCTATGACTTCAGCAGCGCGATCTTGTCGTCGACGTCAGACAAGCGTGACGCTCGGCCGGGTTTCGACATAAGTTGAGTTCAGCGCGAGGAACGTCTGCTCGCTGGCCGGCATCGCGCAGGAAGATAAGATTGCGCCAACGGGAGACTCGCCGCGACATACACCGCAGTCGATGTGCTAGTCCGGGTCGGTGACGAGAAATTTCGCACCCTCGTGAAGGCCATCTACCGGACGCACCTCGACGCGATCGATGTAACGACACAGGGTGCAGTTTTCGCTAACGACGTGTTCCATCGAAGTACTCTTTAATATCGTCTAGATAATGAAAGGCATTCCAACGACTGAAGGCCTAAAAAAGAGGCAACGCTATGTAGGCGCAAAATTGGAGTCTTCAACGACGACAACATGGTGTTCGAGATACTCAGGCTTTTCGATGAGAAAGCGGCCATCCACTTTGTGGTAACGAGCACGCTCTACGTCGTTGACGGCAAAGTCCAAGATAGCTTCCATGGAGCGCCACCAACTCAATGTCGAGACTTCGGTCGATCCATCTCCACAGTCACGCAGCAGCATCTGGCAGCCAGCATTGCCAGGCGTATATAGATAGTCCTCTAAACCGGTGCCCTTGATGTAACTGAGATATTTGTCTCGATCCTCCGTCCTTATTTGTGACGACCAGCGACGTAGAATCAGAGGCTCCAACTTCGCCATCAATCATCTCCTCAGTTAACTAGAATGGGGATGCGGCGGGATCGAAGACCGGCGGATAACCCACTCCCTGACCGAACCATGAAAGCCGGCGATTGCCAATCACGATGAACTGGCATCCAAGCCGAATCCCGGAAGCTAACACGGCATTGAGTATTTTCCATCGATCAGGATCTCTACAGTGATTCTTGCGAAGTTAGCGGTCTGCGTTTCGGACGGACGGACAGCCGCAGTCTTTAGCATCGCGGCCGGCTAGATGCTCCTACCGCTGATGGATTTCTATCCATGTTGCTTCTACTTTCGATCTAAACAACATCTCAAGTTGAACGCGCGGTGTCACTCCTTCGCAAATGAAGAATCGGATAGGGACGGCCATCGCTATCGTGGGGCGATCTACCGATCTCGGTGAAACCATGACGTTGATAGAACCGAAGCGCGTTTGGGTTCTGCTCGTTAACATCGGCTGAGACGACGGGGTGAATACTGTTCGCATGCACCAGTAGCCGGCTTCCTATGCCCCTGCGGTGCTGATCGGGGTCTATGAAAAGCGCCTCCAGGTGGGAGCCTTCCGTCAGAATAAAGCCGAGCACATTGTCCTCATGATCAACGGCTAACCAAAGCGGCGTCAGAGGCAAAAACCCCCGCACTTCTACTTCAATAGCAGATCTGTCCAATGGGGCAAGAAAACCGTGCGTAGCATCTACTGCCTTCCGCCAGATTTCGATGACCCTATCAAAGTCGTCGAGTCTGGATCTTCGGATCATTCGGTTGCTTCTTCCTTTTTGTTTAAAAAATCTGCCGAAAATTGGATGTTCGTGCTTCGACAGGAGAGAGGCTTTTGAGAGAACCTCTTGATGCGCCTGCTGATGACGTGCGCGTCATCGCATCCACACCGGATTCGGCAGGATGGCAGTGTTATGGATGAGCCAAGTTAGAACCTTCCGCTACGACGATGTGATGCTCCACGTACTCAGGCTTTTCAACAAGAAAACGGTCATCCAGAGGGTAATAGCGAGCTCGATTGACTTCGCTACCAGCAAAGGCGCGAATGGATTCCATGGAGCGCCACCAGCTCAACGTAGTGACTTCAGTCAGCCCATCGCCACAATCACGCAACAACATTTGGCAACCTAGGTTGCCTTTCGTGCCGAGATAGTCTTCCAAACCGGTACCCTTGATGTATCTAACGTACTCGTCTCGATCTTCCGTCCTGATTCGTGACGACCAGCGACGTAGAATCGTCGGCTCTGCTTGATCCATTTTCGATCTCCTTCGCCTGCCCTGAGATGCATACGTCGTAACCAATTTCGATAAAAGACACTGCTTCAGATCGAGCGCTTGCGGTTCACTCGGCTATCACTGACTTCAAGGTCTCAGCAATTTTTTTACACGCCCGGACGCTCGCAGCGATATTCGCGAGGCTACTTTACCGCTACCACAACGAATGTCAATCTAATAATTAGAGTGACTAAGAACGTCGTACGTCTGGACGCAAAGGTTTAGAGGTTTGCGAACGATTGGACATCCATCGGACGGTCGAAGCGTTGCCGTCGGCTCGGCGCAGTGTGTAGACCAGTAGTCAGAGCGGCTCAATGCAGGCGCGACGCAATAACTCTTCCGACGCGGAGGGCTCCGCGTCGCCATTCTCATCGCTGTCGGTAACGCCTAACCAGGCCTTTAACGAATCTCAGCAATAACTCGGGCATATCGAAGCCATCGTTCGTCCGAGACGAACAGGCCGAACGATCAACTTAAAGACAAAGCCCACATCGAGTTGACGATGATGCGCAATCTTCGGATAGGAATCTCTCTCAATACTCGCCCGCGAGCGACGTGCAGAACGCGTCACGCTACCAGTCGATCATGGCCAGCTCGCCGGTTACTTTCAGCGCCATATCCACATCGATCTGCAGTAACCGACCCACAGCGGGAATTGCATGAGACTTCACGCATTCCCTTCGGATCACATGGTGTTGCGTTGCACCAATTTTTCCGCTTCGTCAAGAACTCAGCTTACAGACCCACTATTTCCTGTCGATATTTTGCGCACACCTCACTAACTGCCTCCGGGGCATGCGGAACCGGTAGCGCTGCCATAGCGCGAAAAAATGCATCGTGGCGTGACGGCGCAGAGACCAGGAGTAACCGCGCGACATCTCCCTTTCGGTTGACAAAACCATGAACATCTCCGCGTGCAACGGTAACTCTGTCACCTGGACGCAGCGTACGGGTAGCACGCATCAGAGTGAAATCTAATTCGCCATCAATCAGAGTAAATATCTTTTCTTCATCAAGTGACTTATGGAGGGGCGCACCGCCGTTTTGATGGATGGAGATGTCCATGACCGTGACGGGACTAGCCTGCCCTCCACTAATCAAATGAGCAATCATGTTGGAGAAACTTACAGTTTCCGCACGCAGGCAAAATTCAGATTGCATGATCGATAGAGCTCCGCGTTGTTCTGGTCCTTAATTGAACCCAGGAGCAACTATCTTCGCCGCGTCGCGATTGATAGAAAAGACCATTAAAATTGGCAGGACTTGCCAGTGGAACAGACAATGGATCTTAACTGCTGTTTGGCCTTCGTCGCGGTTGTCGAGTGCGAGTCTTTTTCCGGGGCCGCACGCAAGCTGCAGATCCCTCGGTCTACGGTCGGCGCACGCGTCGCCGCCCTCGAGACGCGGCTGGGAACACGCCTGCTGCGGCGCACGACTCGTCAGATATCGTTGACGGATGATGGAAGAAGCTATTTCGAAGAGGTTGCACCTGCTATTCGCGCTCTCAGCGAGGCAGAAGAAAGGGCAGTGCATTCAGGAAATACCCTGACTGGATCAATACGCATCAGCGTGCCGCTCGACTTTCCATTCGCGGTCTTGAGCCATGCAATCACGTCTTTCCGGGAGTTACACCCGGGCTTACAGTTCGATGTGCTCGTTGACGACAACGTGAGTGATTTCATCGCCGACAATATCGATCTTGCCATACGCGGCAGGCATCCAGGCAACGATAATTATGTAGCACGGAAAATCGCGATTCTTCGATTTGGAATATTCGCGAGCCCCGCCTTCATGCGTCGGAGTGAGGAGGCGGTCCATGACGATGCGGGATTTGATTCCCGCTTGGCGTTTGATCGTCATTTCAATGCGTCCGTACTCTCGCATTCCGCCTCCTCACCATTTTCAAGGCGCATTCCCAGTGTCACTGCAAACTGCTTTGCTCTGCTAAAACAGCTGGCAATTGATGGTGCTGGGGCCGCTCTCTTGCCGGTTCACATGTGCGATGGGGAGATACAACAGGGGCGACTGATCAAAATTGATACGGATCAGCGTCTTTCGGCAGAAACTGGATTGTTTATTGTGTATCCGTCGCGGAAAGACCTCAGCTCCAAGGTGAGGAAGTTTTCGGATTATCTTGTCAGCTTACTGGAGACCAGCGGCTTGGACCGGACAACTAACCAACTTGCAGAGGAGTGAGGAGCTGTTCTGCTCGCGGTATGCACTGCAGCATCACGCGACTAGATCTGGCGCACCGCTACACGTTCGAGCAGGCGATGCGCCCGCAAGTTGCTCACGACACGTACATTCCGCAGTCGTGCGTCGAGCCCAATGCCATCGCGAGGCACTCAACCAGAACGTATAGAGTTTTCGCGTGCAGCGCATCGCCTTATCCGACCCACGCGTTACGGTGGCCAATGGCTAATGCATTACTGCGCACTGACTCATCTGTGCTCGATATCGCACATAAGCGCCAACTGCAGGTGCTGCTCCGACCCATTTCCGCCATTCGCGAGCGTCTTTAATTGGATAGCGAGCTATCACGCTGGACTCGATCGAAGGGTTAAACCAGTTCCTACAACTACGCTCGGTTGACTTTACAGAAAAAGCAGCCCCGCTTTGCATTGTGAAGGTGTATGTACGCTACGAGCTTGTCGCCGAGCAGTCGTCCGATCTCGGCACGTACATCGATCCCTTCGCAAACTGATGCGTCGATAATCATGTGCGCGGCATCATAAGCGCGTACTGATAGGAGTCGGGTCGTGACATATTCTGTCAGCTCGCCGATGTCCAACATGCGTTGTTTGACTCCACGTCGCACAAAGATTGGGCCCGACGCGTGGTAAGGCGAGATGACAGGTTGGTGAACAAATGGCAGCAGTAACAATTCATCTCCTTCTTTGGCGTCCTGAAGGCTTACGCGGCAAGGGAAACCTGGGTTTCTAGTGGCAACGTGGCGTTCCGCACCGATATGAGAAAGCTGTTCGTCTGATAGCTCAAAAAGCGGCTCGAACGGAGTGTGGTCGATGCCGATCAATTGGAAGGAGTGCACGGTATTTCTCACAGTCGTTAAGGTCGACGCATGTTGCCGCGCATTCGAATAGAATGCTCGCCGTTTTCGGACATGGAATTACGATTTGCGGTACGTGTTTGCCGCTGTCGACCGGCCGCCGCTCATGAAATCGACATACACGACTCTAAACTCGTTCGGCGGCGATCAGATCGGGATGACCTTCGACATTTCCGTCGTACCACTCCACCCTAGCTCCGCATACAAGCCACGACCCATTTCTGTTGCATGCAGAATGGCAAACTGAATCCCGCGCTTTCCAAATTCGGCGTCCGCCAGCTGCATCAGCTCGCGGGCCAATCCCCGACTCCTGTATCCAGGTTCAACATAAACATTGAGGACATAGCCGCGTTTACTCGTCGTGGGGTGCGAGGGATGCGGAGGCCAGTCAATAAGCATCAGACCGATACCGGCAACTGGCTGACCCTTATCGCAAACAACAAAGCCAAAATATGAGTGATCAATAAGACGCGGCCGCAGCCAGTCCCGGAAATGCCGAGTCATAGTCTGCAGAACGTCCCCCGTACGACCAGCGTCGCGAAACATTTCTTCACGATGCCGACAGACAAGTTCAATATCGTTTTCCGAAAGCTCACGGATTTCCATTCAATGCCCCTTTTTATTCGCCCATAGGCGCCTACCAGTGTCGGGCTAACGTATTGCCATCGCAGACGCATCCGCGGCGATTATCGTCGTACTGGCCCGGTTCCCGACCTGTCTTGCGCGCCAATTGTCCGCGATCTAGGCGGCTGCACCGAACGTCTCAAAATGGCCGCTTCCAGCCGGCGACCTCCCCGCTGGACGTCGACGGTCCGATCATGGTGGATGGTTTTTGTTGACCAGCTAAATCGGCGTGCACGCTTGCAAGCTAAAATTTCTAGCTATCTATAGCGTTGGTGCATCGCGCTCTGCGACTGCCGAGTATTTCAAATATCGCTCACAAATAGTGAAGCCGAATGGTCGCGACAAGTGCAGAGGTCACGGCGCATCAAGATTTACTATTCGGTGCCGGCAAGGGACTTACCTTCTGTCTTGTGAATTCCTAGCCGTGCAGACAGATCTTCGGTGATGGCACGCATAATGTCCGGAGTGTCACGGTCTATTCCATATACGAAACCCGGAAAGTCGAGCGGCTTTTGCAGGGCCCAAATCGCTTCGTGCTGGTCTGGGGAAAATATTTGGGCGGGCGACCCCACTGCAACCCAGCCAATGGGAACGGTGGATCCGGCTGCCAGATGGCTGCGCAAATGCACCGTGCCATTGATTCTGATTTCAGACCCCTGCCCTATGAAAGCGCCATGAAAAACGGCGGCGCCTGTTGCGATAAAAACTTCGCTACCAATTTCCGCGCCGACGACATGACTGTTGGGTCCGATCATGCAGTGATTTCCAATCGTGCAGCTATGACGGCCGGTGGCGCGAACGACGGCGTTCTCTAAAATAATGCAGTGATGACCAATCCGCAGCGATCCACCGCTTTCTGCGACTAGTCGAGCACCATGCATAACTCGGCTGCCCGGACCGATCGTTACGTCTCCGCAGACGGTGGCATCAGGTGCAATCCATGCGTCGGGATCGATGGAAGGCGAACGCTCCTCGTATGACGTTACCATTTTTCCATTTCCTATTTTTCGATTTCCGCCGCTCGCCCGCCAACCGGGCAGTGATCGTTTGCACAAAGATCATGTTCGCAGAGGCGGCACATGCTGCGAGCGTGGGCGCGCGAGGTGGTCGCTGCGGCCAAGATCCGATCAAGCTTCTCTTCGAATTCTTCACGCTCGCCCGACGTGAGCACCGAAAGCAGCTCATCGAGAGCCGCCATCCGCCTTGCCTGTAGCCGCTTCGCTCTCGCATGTCCCGCCTTGGTTAGAGAAAGCGGAGTTATTCGACCAGCTGGTACGCCGCGCGTGATAAGTCCTTGCCGCTCGAGGCCGTCAATCAAGCGCACCGCAGTCGGCTGACTAATGCCGACTACGTCGGCAAGCCCAGTGGTGGTCAATGCTGATTTGAAATGCAACATGGACAGCACCGCTGCAGCACTCGGAGACAAGCTCTCCAATGCGAGTTCTGTTCGATCGTGAATTTCTGCGCCGAGCGCGCCAAGTTTGTTAGCAACCAACATATGCATAGGCTATGCATTATTGATCATGCTGTAAATGGGTTCTGCCACTGGCTTGAATTTCTTGGCCAAAAATTAGGAGATTTCACACTGGGGAGCGAAATCTCCTATGTCGGATCAACCGACTAAATTTGTATCTGGCGGGCAGCAGTGGCAGTGCGCAGAGCCGTAGTTATGCCTCGCACAGACAAGTGAATTACCCATTGGACTAATCACTTGTTTGTAACTTGATTGCCTGCAAAAGCTGTAGACCTACTTCGTAAACAGCTCTTCCCGCGACGAGCACATCCGCCATGGTGATGATGAATCAATACGAGTGGCTCGCCGCTCCCAGAGCCCGCTGTGGGCGCCTCACTGACGCATGCCAATGGCTAGGCGGTTGAATGCGCTCATAAGCGCGATAGCAAAGCTGAGGTCGGCCATTTCCGTATCACTGAAATGGGCCTTGACTGCATCAAAATCTTTGTCGGGTGCATGGGTTTGAGCCACGTTTACTAACGATTCCGTCCACTCTAGTGCCGCGCGCTCACGCTCGTCGAAGTGCGAGCTCGCGTGCCAGCCCGCTAGAGCATCCAGCTTGGCATCCGGTACTCCCGCCGCACGAAGAGACTTCGTATGCATTTCTAGGCAATAGGCACAGCCATTGATCTGCGAAATTCGCAGATAGACGAGCTCAACCAGCGTTTTGCCAAGACTACTTTTATTCAAGGCTTTTTTGGTGGCGCTTAACCCTTGATAGGCTTCTGGAGAAAGGGTTTGATAGGACAAACGGGGGTTGCTCATGGTGGGGCTCCGGTAGAAAAGGAAGTGAAAAACAGCGAGTGCAGTGCGTTGCATGCTTGCGCTAATGCTTCGGCCGTTGGGGATGACCCCGGCAGGTATACGAACTGCACGTTGTGGATGCCTATGACCGAGAGGACATGGCGAAGATAAGGCGTCAAGAAGTCGGGCTGCGTAGAGCCTTCACCGGCACACTGACTGCCCGATCGCAGAAGAACCAGGGCCGGACGATCACGCAGCAGCCCAACCTTGCCGTCCTGGCCGACCGTGAAGCTGCGGCCCCTGCGCAATACCAGATCGATCCAGAGCTTCAGCGTCGCAGGTACGGTGAAGTTGTGCAGCGGAGTGCAGATAAGCAATCCATCGCTAGATTCCAGCTCGCTAATCAAGCTTTCGGATAGTGCAAAGGCCGGATCATCAGGCTGGGCCGATGCGGTGATGGCCCGGGCGTAACGCGCCGAAGGCATCGCGAGCGGGTCCAATGCCAAATTACGGGTTATGACCCGCACGCCATGATGCTGAGATTCGAGAGGGGCGAGTGCTCTCAGCACCAGCCCCGCGCTCAACGAATCCTGGGCGTGGGGGCTGCATTCCAGAAAGAGAATACGCTTCATTGTTCGCCCGCACTTCTCAGAGCTTTTGGCTGAAATGCAGCCCTTTGGACAGCAGTCCTTGGCGGAAATAGAAACGTTGCGCCAACGCGTTGCCCAGAGCCGTGTCGAGAACCAGGTGCGCGCAGCTCTGCAGCGTTGCTTCATTGCGCAGTGCCTCGATCAACTTGCCACCAACGCCATGGCGTTGTGCATTCGCGGCTGTCACCAAGTCGTCGACATAAAGGAACTTCCCGTACAGCAAGTTTTCCTGAACGCGATACCCCGCCAGGCCCATCAGATGGCCGTCTTGCCATGCAACAAGGAGCCGATAACCCTGCTGTGACTGACGGCGCACTTGCTGTACGAATGCATCGGCATCAGTGAGATGAGGTCGCAACTCGCGCATGACGTTGAAGCAGGTCAAGTAATCCTGCGAGGAGTCGTCGATATGACTTAGTCGGAGGGTATTCATGTCGTTTTTCTATTGATGGAGCCGGTACTTTAGAAAAGACTTGTCCTAGCATATAGGTCCAAGAAATGACTATATGACTAGGACATTTGGATGAACTCGCAGTCGCTGAAGCCGAGACGAGAACAAGATGCGCCTATCTACCTGCAGCTTTATCGGCGCTACCGGGACGCAATCGCTGATGGCAAGCTCCGTCCCGGCGATCGGGTGCCGTCCGTTCGCAGCCTCGCCAGCGAACTCAACCTGGCACGTGGCACGGTCGAGTTGGCCTATCAGACCCTGACCAGCGAAGGCTATTTCCTTACACGTGGACCTGCAGGTACGTTCGTGTCGCCTCGATTGGAAAGTCTCGGCGAATCCCGGCATAAGTCAGCAATAAGACGATCTGCCACCAAGGCCAAACCCCAGCCGCACTCGTTGGTCGCCGAACCGCTACCCTTCCAACTTGGCTTGCCTGCCCTGGATGCTTTTCCCCACAAGACCTGGGCGCGCCTAGCTGGCCGCGGGCTGCGGAACCTCCGTTCTGCGGCCATGGCCTACCCCGATCCAACTGGATATGAACCGCTTAGGCGAGCTATCGCTATTTACCTAGGCATCTCGCGCGGCATTGAGTGCTCGCACGAAGAGGTTTTCGTCACTATCGGCTACCGGGGCGCGTTGGACTTGGTTTGTCGTACGTTACTGCAAGCCGGGGATATAGGCTGGCACGAAGACCCAGGCTACATTTTCGCCCGCCAATTCCTGGAGAGCGCAGGTATGTGCCTAGAGCCGGTGCCCGTGGATGAGGAAGGCTTAAACGTAGATATAGGACAGCGGCGCGCACCCCACGCGCGCTTCGTCGTAGTAACCCCCACTCACCAAAGTCCAACTGGCGTCGCCCTATCCTTACCGCGACGGCTAGCACTACTCGAGTGGGCGAGAGACCGAAGGGCTTGGATAGTCGAGGACGATTACGACAGCGAATTCCGCTACCACGGTCGACCGCTGCCCGCCTTGAAAAGCCTGGATCGCGATGGACGCGTTCTTTATACAGGTACCTTTAGCAAGGTGCTGTTTCCTGGCCTTCGCCTAGCGTATTTGGTCGTTCCAAAGTCGCAAGTTGGACGGTTTATAGCAAAGGCGAATCAGCTTCCCGGTCCAGGCTCGATCCTGCCGCAAGCTACGGTAGCCGACTTCATGGAGCAGGGCCACTTTGCCCGGCATCTGCGCAAAATGCGCTTGCTGTACGCGACGCGACGCGGCTATTTAGTCGATGCGCTAACGCAGGCATTCGGATCGCATCTGCAAGTTCAGCCTCAGGCCGGCGGCATTCATGTGCTCGCTAATCTGACCTCCCGTCGGGACGACAAGGCGCTGGCCTACGCGGCACAGTCCCGTGGCTTGGCTGTCCAGGCCCTAAGCGATTGGCAAACGCACAAGACACCTCAGAAGGGCCTATTGATGGGTTTCACTAATATTAGCGAGCCTGAGATGGCGAGGACGTTGACCCGTCAGCTGATGAAGGCGACCGAAAAAAATTGAAGGCATTGGTACTAACCACAGCATTAAATTCGGAAGATGACGGCAGCCGCGGTGGGATATGGAATATTTCTCTCGTCGCTTTGCCGAGAGGTCCAACGGTGATTAGTCGCGCAGTGTTTCGACCGTCCTAATATTTTCTGGCATTGATTCATGAACTCGAAAGAAAAGTCACCACCGACAAACCGGATGTCAATCACATTGGTAACCTACGACAAGGAACCATTCTTGACGGACAGCGACCGCCTAATCGCGACAGAACTCGTCCGCCTCGGGTGTGCCGTCCGTATCGCGCGGTGGACCGACCCGGACATAGATTGGACGACGTCGGCATGCACCGTTCTGCGGTCGCCTTGGGACGCGTACCTACAACCAGAAAAGTTTTTGGGATGGTTGGCTCTGGTCGAGCAGAAAACCACCGTAGTCAACGCGCCTGAACTCTTGCGATGGAATTTCGATAAGCGCTACTTGCTCGCTATTGAAGACAATGGTGTACCGATCATCTCCACGCACTACTGGGAACGAGGACAAGCCATCTCTGATTGGACTGCCCCGTGGGACGAGGTCGTCGTCAAGCCAGTTATCGGCGCAAGCTCAATCGGCGTAGGACGGTTCCGGTTGCCTGAGCAACGGCTCCAAATGGAGCAGCACGCAGCGGTCCTTTTAATGAGTACCGGAGTCCTACTACAGCGCTACGAATCAAGCGTGAGTACCGCGATGGAGAGATCGCTAGTTTTCATTGCGGGCACCTACTCACATGCTGTTCGACGCATACCTTTCAATTTGGGGGCAACCCCAGACACGGACGATTTCGATCACGAGGCAAGCGTCGAGGAGATAGAGTTTGCCAAACAGGCACTCGCTGCGGCTGCGGCTGATGCCGAGACCGTACCTTACGCTCGCGTTGATCTATTACCGACCAGCCACGGCTTGGTTATCATGGAACTCGAGCTTATCGACCCGGCGCTCTTCCTGACGCGACGTCCAGCTGCGGCTGCGGAACTCGCTTCCGCTCTTATCAAACACGCTCGTTAACGCAGGTATCGTTGGCTGCCTGGCATGTTCGAGTCATCGCCGCGAAGAAGTAACAAAGTTATGGTGATCAGTTTTCGGGCCGGGTCCAGCCATAGGCTCGCTCGACTGTCGCAACGACCACACGATACCAGTCGTACCAAATCGCGCGCCCTTGCTCCCGGATGCGCGTATGGTCGGGGTCGTCTCGCCAAGCCTGCGCGGCGACCTGACTACTCCACCAACTCACAGTGATACCTAAGCCCTGCTCATCTCGAGAGGAATCGATGCCCAGATAACCATCCCGGGCAGCCGCGGCATCGGCCATCGCAAGAGCCGCTTCTTCGTAGCCCTCTGCATCAGCGGAACTTCGCCCAGAAATAAAGATTACAGCTATCGAATCAGGTGGTGGGGTAATCACGGCATTGATTCCAGATGATCTAACAAAGACGAGGAATTGAAGTAAAGAAAAGTGGCCAACGATCCGAATCTTTAGGCCGGAGGAAAGATTCTATTTTTTGCGATGTAATTCTGCGTTCGTGATATCACTACTTTGGAGTCGAGATCGGATCGTCCCGGGCCTCTGATCCGATTCAGAGCTTTCGCGTTTGTTACTATGCGTAAACAGCAGCTTCTCTTGCTTCACTACATCAGCCATGACAGCGTTGTTCATGCGGTCAGCGTCAGTCGATTTGTTTGACGCTCGGTGGTGCAAGGCGCCATTTCATGAGTTCGTCGGCCCCCGGCCCAAGCTGAATTTTCACGCCACTCGGACTCACCGCTTTACCCGTATCGGGAAAGACGGTTGCAAGTTTCACATGCCGGCCCGACCGAGCATCGACAAAGCAAAGAGGAGGATCGTTGCCGATCTCAGACGACCACTTATCTCCGACTTGCACCATCGCCTGCATCACGAGACCCAAGTCCCAGCCCTTGGCAGTGAGTAGATACTCATAACGATCGGGGCGCGACTGATAGCAGCGGCGCTCTATCAATTTGCTTTTCTCCAGTGCCTTGAGGCGATCAGACAGCGTTGCATTTGTGATCCCTGTCGATCGCTTGAGGTCATCGAAGCGACTCAGGCCAAGAAACAGATCGCGGACGATCAGCGCACCCCAGCGATCGCCCAGCGCCGAGAGCACCGTAGCAATGGAGCACACCATTCCTTCAAAGCCATTCGACCGCATGTTTCCTCCGTTCGAACCGCCAATTAGCGCTTCGGTTTACCGTGACCGGGATATATCTCCGGATCGCATCTTAACCGCCTCTTGGCAACTCCAATAATAAGAGTTACTGTGCGAACTGTCGAGACCGTTGAGAGATCAGGATGACTAAAGCCAAACGAACTGCCGTTGTTACAGGCGCTTCATCGGGGATTGGTGCAGCTTACGCCGACCGCCTCGCCGCTCGTGGATACGATCTCGTGTTGGTCGCACGTCGGGGCGATAGATTGGAACGTCTCGCAGAAACTTTGAGCCACGCATATGGCAACGCCATTGAGACAGCCATCGCCGACTTGGCGAATGAGCATGACTTGGCTGCCATCGACGCTATCGTCGCGGATGCGCCGAATATAGACCTACTCGTCAACTGCGCTGGAATGGGTGCTCTCGGACCTGGTGTCGTGGTCGATCCATCAAAAGTGGATGTCATGCTGAAGGTCAATGTTCTAGCGCTTACGCGTCTGTCCCTGACGGCAGCGCGTCGCTTCGCCAATGTTAGGTGTGGAACAATCATTAATATCGGCTCGATCGTGGCAGTCATGCCAGTACCCGGTGCTGGCAGTTATTCAGGTTCTAAAGCCTATGTCCTGAACTTTAGCCGTTCGCTACAGGCAGAGGTGGCGAGTAGCAACGTCAAAGTACAGGTCGTTATGCCAGGCCCCGTTCGTTCCGAATTTTTCGGCGACACGCCGGCACCGTTTCCCGATCAACTTTTTATGACGGCCGAGACGCTAGTAGACACCGCGCTCAAAGCGCTAGATCAGGAAGAGATGGTTTGCTTTCCTACGCTGCATGACATTGCCGCGTGGGAGCATCTCGAAGGGGCTCGTAGCAATCTCGTGAAAGCCGTCACTCAGACCGGAATGCCGGCTGAGCGTTACCAGCTTCGATCGTAACCCCAAACCCTATTTTCCTAAGCCTTACGAATCAGGAGATTCTAGATGCCACTCTGGAAAATTTACCATCCCGAAGATGCCTTCACCAACGACGAGAAATCGGCGATCGCAGAGCAAGCTACCGTTCTTTACCAGAGCTTTCTGCCTCGCTTTTATGTCAACGTCATGTTCGTGCCATTGCCGGAGTCGACTTTTTATATTGGTGGAGCACCAGCAAGTGATTTTGTACGGGTGACGATCGACCACATTGCCGCGCAGATAACGGATGCCGAGATGCAGACGGCGTTCTTGAACGCGGTAGCTAAAATACTTTCCCCTTATGTCGCCGATCGCGGGCTTAGGTGGGAAATGCACATTGACGAAACGCCATTTGCGCTTTGGACAATCCAGGGCCTCAAGCCGCCTGTACCAGGAACACCCACGGCGAAGAAGTGGCAATCTGAAAACCGGCCGTCGCCGTACTCTTCATAAAGAAGAATCGCTGGAAAGCCACGGCTCTTGCGCTTGAAATAGTGCGGTGCTCGGGATTCACCAAGACTTAGGTCGGATGAGATTCAGCGTCGTTTCTTTCCGCGAAATCTACGATCTATAACGGGTCATTAGGCACTCCGACGACCAGTCCATGCGAGTGCTTGTAGAAGCCTAGAACAGTAACGAAAGACATTTTCGATCGAGGAGTTGGCGTTGGAAGTACATCGCATCGCGGCGTTCACGCGAGACGGCAAGGGGGGAAATCCAGCGGGTGTAGTCGTATGCGAGGTTCTTCCGGATGTCGAACGTATGCAGATGATCGCAGCCGGCTTGGGTTACTCGGAAACAGTCTTCGCCGCTCCCTCTCTGGAGGGCTACCGTGTTCGCTACTTTGCACCGCAAGTCGAGGTGCCGTTCTGTGGTCACGCCACCATCGCGCTCGGCGCCACCCTTGCACGTCGTGAAGGGAGCGGGTCGTTTGTGCTGCAGTCAAACGCCGGTATTGTCCGGGTGGAGGGAAGGTTTGAATCGGGAAACATGAGCGCAACGCTCCACTCTCCGCCTACCCATAGCGAACCGGCTTCCGCCGAGCTCTTAGAGGCTTCGCTCAAGCTTTTTTCCCTGTCCAATTCCAATCTTGATGCTCAGCTCCCCACTGCCGTCATCGAAGCCGGTGCTCGCCATCTTCTAATCCCACTTTGGGACTACGGGCAGCTCGTGGGAATGAATTACGATTTGCAGGTCGGGGCAGACGTGATGCGCCAGTGGGACCTCACAACGATCTGCCTGGTGTTCCGGGCGTCCGCTAGTCGGTTCCGTTCTCGAAATGCATTCGCGGCAGGTGGCATTTATGAAGATCCTGCCACAGGTGCCGCTGCGGCAGCGCTGGTCGCTTATCTCCAGAAACTCGGCCACCGAGAATCCGATCATATTGAAATTCTCCAAGGCGAGGAAATGGGGGTGCCGTGCTTGCTGTACGCGCAAGCGCCGGTCTTAGCAGGGGGCAGCGCTCTCGTTTACGGAAGGGCCCGCGACATTTAAAGCACTTGGCGCCGACTTCGTTAAAGCTTCGCTCCGTGCGATCACAAAACACAATAAAGGCGAAAATGATGACATCGACTTTACGTATCTTGGGGCGACGCGCATCCATAAACGTCAGGAAGGTGCTGTGGACACTTGACGAAATTGATCGCGATTATCAGTTTGAAGCCTGGGAGGATGTGCTATCTCCCACACGAATCGTCGAGCTGCACGCGCTCAACCCTAATGCCCAGTTCCCGATCCTTGTCGATACGTCCGGGCCACTGTGGGAATCCAATACGATTTGCCGCTACATCGTTGGCGAAGCAGGCCGCGAAGACCTGTTGCCCATCACACCCCGTGGCCGGGCAAACGTCGAGTGCTGGATGGATTGGCAAGCGACCGACCTTAACGATTCATGGCGATATGCTTTTCTGGCATTGCAGCGCCGCAGACCAGGCTATACAGATACGGGCTCCATCGCAGCCAGCATCGAAGCGTGGAATAGCAAGATGGCAATTCTTGACGCCCAGCTTGAAAAGACAGGCGCGTTTGCTGCCGGAGACAGTTTCACCCTGGCGGACATCGTGCTCGGAGTTTCGATTCACCGATGGCTTGGCACGAAAATCAAACGCCCCGACTTACCCAGCGTCGCGGCCTATTACGAGCGGCTCAGAGCCCGGCCTCACTTTCGAACCCACGCCAACGAGGAACTGATTTGAAAGTTTCAGGTCCCGCGTAAGCGGTACACCCAGGGCAATCCTGCCGGTGAACATGTTTTATCCGCGAAGCCCAGCCGGCCATCGCGGCAGCCAGGTTATTCGGTTGAGTGAAATTAAACGCCCTCCAAATGTCGCGCAACAAGTGCGTCTTTACTCGTAAAGCCGACAACTAGCGCGGAGCCAGGCGAGAATTGACAATTATGCGACGGGTACGAGCAGACCGTTCTCAACACCCAGCTGCTCTTTCAGGCCAACCCATCCTTTCTCCGTAACACGAACCGCACGCGATAATTTAGAACGCCGCAGCCAACCATTTGCGCATAGCAAGCTCATGAATTGCACACCCAACGGGCCGGCAAGGTGGTGCTCCCGCTCGGTCCAATCGAGACACTGTCGAGCGAGGCCGCGACGGTTTGGCTTGAGTGCCATGACGTCCAGACCCATGCTAAAAAACCATTCGACGCCAGCTGGCGTGACTTCGTATCGATTGTCTGCTGAGACAAGAAGAAATCCACGCGATTGTAGGCCGCGGGTTATGGCGACGCCGATGCGCCCGGCCAAATGATCGTAGCAGCAGCGCGCGAACTGAAGCCTTTGCGCTTCCTTACTAGGTGGCTTACTCCGCGTAGCTTCTGTCACGGCGATGATAGAGAGATTTTCCAGCGCGGAAGCAACGTGAGAGCCACCCAACCGGTAGTAACGGTGTCGGCCCTGCGCTTCGACCATCAACAGGCCGCCCGCAAGGAGTTTGCTCAAATGCGAACTGGCTGTCTGCGGTGTGACGCCAGCGGCAAAGGCCAGCTCGCCGGCGGGCCGCGAACGTCCGTCGAGCAAGCTCATGAGCATGGCAGCACGAGCCGGATCGGCGATCAAGAAAGCGGCGGATGCGATATTCGGCTGCATATCTATCGAAAAACTCCATCGAAGGCTCGTTAAGCTACCACCGAAGCTGCTCACACGTTTCGATGTCCCGCGCGGCATGTGCAAGCTGACGCTCGATCATTTTTGAGCGATAAGTCGATGGGCGAGAGCCAACGCTTCCTCGCGTGTGGAGACGACCTCGTGTGGAATGCCGAACGCTTTGACAGCCATATCGGACATGGCTTTGACCTGGGCACGCAGCCCCTCATCCGGCTCGATGCTGATAAGCGCCTTACAGACGCGGCCCAGCGGGCCCTTGTTGTTTTTCAGCCAGATACCGCGGCGCTTGCGATCTTCATGACTTTCTTCCATACGATGCTGGTCATATACCACCACGAAAAACTGACCATTTTCCATGAGGGCGGCCATCTCCTCTTTCCATTGACTCGCATATCCAGATTGCGCCGCGTCTTCGTTGAAAACGACGAACGGAAACTGAGTAACGTCGTGGATGATGAATATTTGAGGTCCGATACGCATCGTCTATTACTCCATGCACGGAACAAGGGTCATCTCTTGAGAGCCTTAGATCCCGTTTCCCGCTGCGACAGGTGTCTTGGCTAACTCAGTGGGCACGGATACAGATATCGCTAAAGGAAAGGTCGTCTCCCAACCACCACCGAGTGCCTTGTACAAACTGACGAGTGACTCGGAGACGTCGGTCGAACTCACCGCGAGTGCCTGCTGCGTAGCGAGCAGATCTTTCTGTACGGTTAGCACCTGAAGAAAATCCGTTGCGCCGGCTACGTACTGGCGGTTGGCGTTCTCTAGCGCGATACGATACTGATCGACCGTCGCGGCCAGCTTATCGTGGCGTTCCTGGCGCGTTTTGTAATCGCTCATGGCGTCGTCCACCTCATGCCAAGCTGCGAGCACGGTGCGCTGAAAACCGATCATCGCTTCCTGCTGTTGTGCCTTGCGCAATGCAAGTTGTTCCTTCAGACGACCGCCCTCAAAGATCGGCACACTGAGCGCCGGACCCACACCAAACATTCTCGAACTCCATGAATCCAGGTCGCTGAAATGCATCGCCTGGAGGCCTGCGTCGGCCGAGAGCGCGATACGCGGGTAGAAATCGCCGACGGCTACGCCAATATCGGCCGTCGCCGCATGCAATCGTTCCTCGGCTGAGCGAATGTCCGGGCGACGTTCTGCCAGTTCGGACGGCAGCCCGAGCGGCACCGCTGGTGGTACCGGCGGAATCGGCGCAACAGCCTGCAATTCATTCTCAAGTGCGCGCGGCGGCCTGCCCACCAGGTAACTGAGCGCATTGATGAGTCGCAACTGGTCGTTCTCTAGTGCCGGCAGTTGTGCCTCTATGGCGCTAACCTGGGCGGATGCTTCAGCCGTTTCAAGGTGCGTTGCGACACCGTCGGCAAGCCGAATTTGCGTCAAACGGAGAGCGTGACGTGCGACGTCCAGATTCTGTCGAAGAATGGTCTGCTGAGCCTGCACGCCCCGTAGTTGTATGTAGTCGCGCGCAGTTTCAGCAAACACGGACAGCAATACGCCGCGCCGCACATCGGCACTCGCTTCTGCAGACGCGTCGGCGGACTCGATTTCGCGGCGCACGCGCCCCCAAAGATCGAGCTCCCAAGATGCGTCGAATCCGGATTGCCAAACGTTGTAATCCTTCTTGCCATTCAGGCCGGAAATATCCAGCAAGCCATTCTGGCTAGACCGTGCATGTTGGTACGAGGCCGACGCGCCAACGGAGGGTTCGGCGTCCGCCCCGGTCATTCGCCGCGCAGCCCGTGCCTGCATCCATCGGGTCGTCGCCATCTCCACTTCGAGGTTCGCTCCAGCCACTCGCTCCACCAGCGAAGACAATTCTGCATCTCTGAAGACCGTCCACCAGCGGGCATCGGAATTACTGAGATCCTTGCCGTTTGATGTTTGTACAGCACTGACCGACCACCGATCGGGCAAAACAACGACCGGCCGTTGGAAATCGGGACCAATGGTGGTGCATCCCACCAAGACGAGCATGGCAGCCGCAATGGCCGTCCTCAAGGTCATCAGCCTCATCGCGCCGCAACTCTGCTTTCCGCAGAGGCCTCGCCATCCTGCGTATGAATGGTCGCTTCGACCGACATACCCACCCTCAACTCGTCGAGCATCGGCTGTTCTCTGCGCAGCATGATCTTGACAGGAATGCGCTGGACGACCTTCGTGAAATTTCCGGTCGCGTTGTCCGGCGCAATCGCTGCGAACGTCACACCGGTGGCAGGAGCAAAGCTGCTCACAGTTCCGTGCAAGAGATGGCTCGGCCAAGTGTCCACCCGTATATCGGCGCTTTGTCCTGGCCGCACGTTAGTCAACTGGGTTTCCTGGAAGTTGGCGATCACATAGGCCTGTTGCAGCGGCACGACGGCAAGCAGCGGGGTGCCTGGCGTCACGTAGGCGCCAACTCTTACCAACCGCTGCCCAACCACCCCATCGATGGGTGCTTCGATGCGCGTCCAGGACAGGTTTAGGCGCGCGCTATCCAGCATGGCTAGAGCGTGTTGGAGCGTTGCTCCGGCGCGTTCGCGCTCCGTGAGTAGCACGGCAACCTGTTGCCTTGCCGCCCTAAGACTTGCCTCGTTGCGCGATACATCAGCCTGGGCCGAGTCGATACGCGAACGGGCCTGCTGCGCATTCTGGACACTGCCCGCACCCTGTCGGGCAAGATCGGCGTAGCGATCAAAATCTGCGCGCGCAAAGGCATACCTTGCATGCGCCCCAGCGAGCGCTGCGCTTGCCTGATCGATCACGAACTGCTGTTGGGCGATGCTCGCAGATACATTATCGATAGCAGCCCTAGCCATCGATACGTTCGCTTCGGCGGACGCCACAGCAGCCGCATAGTCGCGGTCATCAATCTGGGCCAGCAGCTGCCCCTTGTGCACACTCTGGTTGTCCTCGACATCGAGCCCGCTGACCTGTCCTGCCACACGCGGCGCAACTACCGTGAAATCCGCACTGACGAAGGCATCATTGGTCATCTGTCCCGACGTGGCCCAGACACGAGCGGCCGACACCACGCTTGCGCCGAGTACTAAGACGGCAACGGCAACGGCAACGTATAGCTTCCTTTTTTGTATGGATTCAAACATGGGTAATCAAACCTCTAACGGGAAGCGCCATCGACCACAGAGCCTGGCGGAAAAATGCGAGTGGCGACGAAGGGGATAAGGACAATGAGAACGATCGACACGATGGCCATCAGACGGAACACATCCGCGGAGGCGAGGACTAGCGCTTGCTCCCGGATATGTAGACGGACCAGCGTAAGCATCGCTCGATGATCCGGCCCTGACAGGCCAGGCCGTGCTTGCTGCGTGAGGCCGAGGACGTAAGGACGGTTGCCCCATTGGTTAACCAGCACATTCGAGTGAAAATGTTCGCGCATAGTCGTAAAGCCCTCGGTCACGCCCGCGCCAACGACGACGGAAAAACCCTTGACCGTGTTAAACCAGGCTGACGCGAATGGGCCTTCCATTGGTGTCATGCCGTTGGTGGCCAGCATCAACAGCGGGATTACGGCCATCGGCTGCGCAAAGATCTGGATGACCTGTAAGGCGTAGAAGTTGTCGCGTATCCAGTCCGACGTCATGAAGCTGCCGACCATGCACGACCATGAGATCAGTGCCAGCCCCGCCGCCAGAACCCAGCGGCAGTCGACACGGCGGATGTTGCACAGGGCTGCCACGGCGGGCAAGGCGGCGAGTTGCGGCAACGCGACACATAGCGCCAGTGGGGCGAGTTGAAGCGGCCGATAGCCGTGTACCTCGGCCAGGTAGCTTGAAGGAATGCCGGGAACGGCGACCAGCACAAGCAGGACACCGCCAAGCGTGATCAGCGCATGCGTCAGGTTACGCCTCGCCAGCAACTGGATCTTGAAGAACGGCAACGGATGGAACCATTCATTGACGAGAAAGAACACCAGCATGATCGAGCCGACGATGAACAAGAGGCAGATCAGCGGCGAATCGTTCCAGCCAAGTCGGGTGCCCTGCCCGAACGCCGTCACGAGCATGCCGATGGCCGGGAAGCCGAACACCACGCCGCGCCAGTCGAACTGGCGGAAGCGTTCCAGGCGCAGCGGGTCCTGCGGCAGTCCCCAAGTGATCATTCCGATCGACAGAAGGGAGAGCGGAACGATCTGCCAAAACAGAAAGCGCCATCCGACGTATTCAGTCCACAGCGCCGCCAGAGGGGAGCCGAGGTTCGGCGCGAAGGTGGCTGTCAACGCATAGGCGGCCAAGCCGTAGAGCTTGATGCTGGGCGGTAGGAAACGTAGCGCGACCGTCATCAGCATGGGCGGTAGGCAGCCTCCGGCCAGACCCTGAAACGCGCGCAATGGAAGCAGCCAGCCAGGCGTCGGCACGAACGGAAAAGCAACGCCAAGCAAGGCGAACGCAGCAACGGCTCCGATCGTGAAACGCCGCAGCGAGAACGTTCCAGAACACCAGGGAGCGAACATCATCGCCGAGACTTGGGTGATCTGGTAGACCGTGATCAACCATGTGCCAGCGTCATGGCTCACGCCCAGCGCACCGAGAATGTCGGGCATGGCCACTTCGGTAACGTGGTCATTGAGCTGTGCAATCACGACGGCGAGCAGCACGCCGGCCAGTCCGGTCAGGATACGTGCGCCGACCACAGCTGGCGGCGTAGCCGGCGCCGATGCTTTCTTGGGCGTTGGAGCCAAGATCGAGGCGACGACAGCGTTGCTCACGCCTCTCTCCCTTGAAAAGGGCCGTCTTTTGCATTCGAGAGTGAAAGAGGGCTCACCGCAGACCTTCCGTTTTCAGAATGAATGACGGAAGTTTAGGAACGGCAAATCAATCAGAAAATTGAAATGTTTGCACTACTGTCGTGCGTTGAACGCACGATGAGGCGATGTCTAGTTGATAGGCGCGCCTGCTGTGCAGATTTCGCGGACAATTCGCCTCAACCAACGGTGCGCTCCATCACTCTGGAACCGAGGGTGCCATCCTTGAACGATGACGACCGTTTCAAGAGGCAACGGCAAAGAGAAGGCGCGCGCCCGAATCCCCATTCGTTGGACAGCCCAAGCCACGTGCTCGGGCAACGCCAGTATCAAGTCGGACGTTTCCAGCATGAAGACTCCAGAATGAAAGGTTGGAACCACCAGCGAAACCTGGCGTGACAGGCCGAGAGCTTGCAGGGAAGTATCGATAGGGCCAGTCGCTCGCCCACGGCGCGACACGCTGATTTGGTCGTAGAGGGCAAATCGCTCCGGAGTGATTTCTTTCTGGAAGATGGGATGATCGTCGCGTGCCAACCCGACGAACTTCGTCGTGAACAAAGTCTGCACATGAACTTCCGCACCCATCGATCGCATCGCACTGATGTACAAATCGACCTTGCCGTCGCGTAGCACCATATCTTCCGACTCGCTTTCGGGCGAAAAGCGCAGCAGAACATGGGGAGCCTCGCGCCGAACACGACTCAGTAGCGCCTGGCCGAAGGCGCTGATGAACGTATCGTTGGCGTGCAGGTTGAAGTGACGCTTCAAAGCCGAAAGGTCTACCTCCCGCTCCGGTTTCAGGAGCTGGCGTGCACTTTCCGCTGAACTGTGAACCTGCTCGTGCATCGCCAGGGCGCGCGGCGTCGGCACCATCCTGCGCCCGACCTTGACGAAGATCGGATCGCCAACGGCTTCGCGGATACGGGCAAGCGTACGACTCATGGCCGGGGCGCTCAGATTCATTCGCCTGGCTGCGCCTACTACCGACCCCTCCTCCAACAGGACATCCAGCGCGAACAGGAGGTTGAGGTCGGGTGATTGCATGAACGGCAATTGTAAGTCTCTTTTGCTGATCATATTTGCACTTAGTCATGCGCTTTATGCAGCACAGCCGGGCACGGCGCGGTATCTCCAACGGTGCCCGCACCGGGTAGCCTGTGATCGTCTTCAACACTGGCGCATACAGCATTTTGCACCGTCCGATGGTTCCCCTGGATGACCTCCCGAACCGCCGAAGCTGCTCAGACGTTTCGATGTGTATCGAAACATACTTGTCGAGACACGCCCCAGACTTCGGATCGTCAACCTCATGGGAAATAACGATGAACGAAAGTAGCGATGCCGCATTCCACCGGCCCCGAGGCAACCAGATTAACCATTTTGAGATGATAGACATCACGAATGGGGTAATCCCCTGTCACCAGGTCTATGGGAATTGGGTCGCTCTAAAAATGCTCGTCTTGAACAAGCGATCTGTATGAACGTGCCGAGTCTGGAAAGGAGTGGCGCTCTCCAACGTCGCGTTCTAGCGGCAACCAGCGTCAGCTACATTGTCGTGCTTTTGGACACGTCGATCGTCAATGTCGCCCTGCATCGCATCTCGGTATCGCTGGAGACGCAAATCGCAGGTCTCCAATGGGTAATGAACGCCTATACGTTGGCGTTTGCCAGCATGCTGTTGACGGGTGGCACGTTAGGCGATCGCTGGGGAGCGCGGAACGTCTATCTCGGCGGCTTGGTGGTGTTCACGCTCGCCTCGACGATCTGCGGGATAGCGGGAAATTTGCCGAGTCTTATAGCTGCCCGTGTCTTGCAGGGAATGGGTGCAGCCATGCTGGTGCCGTGTTCGCTGAAGCTAATCAACCATGCCTTTCCCGATGCCGAGCAGCGAGCACGTGCAGTCGGCATATGGGTGGGATGCGGCGGTGTCGCCATGGCAGCCGGTCCATTAGTGGGTGGTGTTCTAATCCGCCTGTTGGACTGGCGAAGTATCTTCTTCGTCAATGTGCCAATTGGGTTGGTTGGATTATGGATGACGTGGCGCATTGCACGTGACCCAAGGCCCGCCCAGGTCAGCCGCTTCGATCCAGTAGGGCAATTGACTGCGATGATTGCGCTCGGTGCGCTCATCGGCGTACTAATCGAAGGCCGAATGCTCGGGTGGGGCTCTTTCTGGATCGTAGCGGGCATCGTCGTCACGATTTTAGCTTCGGCCACATTCCTTATGACCGAGGCGAGAAACGCGCATCCGATGCTGCCGCTCTCGTTTTTCAAGAACAGTGTCTTTACGGGATCCACTTGCGTTTCTATGGCCTCCGCTTTCGTGTTTTACGGCCTGCTCTTTGTGACCAGCCTCTATTACCAGCAGGCGCGGGGCTATTCTCCCTTAGAGGCTGGGCTCGCTTTACTACCGATGACGGCGATGGTCGCAGTGGGAAGCATTGTCTCCAGCCGCATGGTGAAGCTATGGGGGCAGCGCTGGTCAATGTGCGCGGCGTTCGGCTTCTACGCCATCGGTGCGCTCGGCATGCTCACATCAAGCCGTTCATCGCCTTACTGGCTTGCCATTGCGCCTCTGCTGGCGATCGGCCTTGCCTCTGGCTTCGTCTCTCCAGCAGCGACGGCTCCGGCCATGGGAACCGTCGAAAAGAACCGTGCCGGCGTCGCTGCTGCCGTCCTCAATTCTGCGCGGCAGACGGGGGCCGCATTAGGCGTTGCCATCTTTGGAACACTCATTGCAACTTTTCATCCGTTCGAGGTCGGCATGCACTCTGCACTGTGGGTAGCAGTCGGTGTATCGATCGCGGCGGCGTTGATTTGGCGTCTAGCCTCCATGCAAAGCACGCATAGTCGCGATGATCTCAGTTAGATCTCTTTGGCCTAGGTGTTGCACGCTGGTGAAATTGAGAAACCGAATAAGCGCCATCGAAATTCTTGGACTGCCGGCGCGAAACCTCTAAATAGTCTTCATGAAAGTTACGCAGTCTCGGCCATACCAATCAGTTCCCGCTTTGACTGCACCCATCTGCTCATCGAGTCGCCGTCTGAGGCAACAGACGTTACTTGTCTTCTTTTGCCTCTCTGACGATCTCGTCCACGAAGAGTTGGGCATGTCGGCTCAACGCCGTAAAATCGGACGCACAGATCAGTAGCTGGCGATTTGCCCATTCATCGAGAAGCGGTACGATCGCGACGCTGCCCATACGACAAGACTTTGCCGCTGTTATCGGCACTATGCCAAGTCCGATTCCGGCCTCTACCAGTCGAGTGACAGCATCAAAGCTGCGTAGCCGCACTCGATAGTTGATTCTACGACCGAGCCGGGCGGCATGATCGGCAAGATGCGAATAGAGGGCGCCCGCGCTTAAGCCAACGAATGGCTCATCGATCAACTCGGCGAAGCTAATCACGGCACGTCCAGCGAGCGGATGAGCGTTGGGCGCAATCAGAACTAGGCGGTCAGACAAGAGCGCGATGGTCTCAAGCTGCGCAAGGTCGGTAGTGTTCGCCACCACCCCGAACTCCGCACGCCCTTCGGCTACTGCTAGCACAATGTCGGCACTGGTCAGCTCCTCGATGTCGATGTCTACGTCGGGGTGCGCAGCGAGGAAGCTGCGCAGTGCAGCGGGTAGGAGTTCCACCAGCGCCGCCGTGTTGGAGAGCATGCGGATCTCGCCCTTGAGACCGGTAGCGAACCCTCTAAGATCACCGCGCATCCGCTCCACAGCGCTGCCGATCGCACGCGCGTGATGCAGCAAAGCTCGACCGGCCGCCGTTGGAATCACGCCGCGCCGACCGCGATCGAGCAGAGAGGCTCCAAGCGCCGTTTCCATCCCGCTGATCCTCGCACTGGCCGAGGCAAGCGCCAGATGCGACGCTTCAGCCCCCCTAGAGATACTGCCGGCTTCGACGATCGCCACGAACAGGCGCAAGTCCACCAGATCGAATCGCATATAACTCCTTCGGGCAAAACGAAGGCTGCACTCGCATATCCCGCATTGTGAGTAGCTGCCCGTCTCGTCAGTCTAGAACTAATGAACGCATCAATTTTCCTCGTACTTACCGGAATACTGGCTGGAAGCATGAACGCGTTAGCTGGGGGAGGCTCGTTCGTGACGCTTTCTGCGCTCGTTGCCAGTGGTGTTCCTTCGGTATTGGCGAATGCTACGAGCAGCGTGGCACTCTACCCCGGCGGCGCGGCGAGCGCCTGGGTCTATCGCGATGGTCTGGGTTCGATCTGTGGCGTACCCCTCGTTCCCACGCTTGTGGTCACACTCCTTGGCGGACTCGGCGGCAGCCTGTTGCTGCTCTCGACACCGAGCGTTTTGTTCGATCGTGTTCTCCCATGGCTGCTTTTGCTCGCCACACTCGCTTTGATGTTTGGCCCACGTTTAGGCGTCTTGTTGCGCGCCCACCTGACGGCAGGCAAACCGACGATTCTCACCATCCAGTTCCTGCTCGGCATATACGGCGGCTATTTTGGCGGCGCCGTTGGTCTGATGATGATGGCAGCATGGGGCCTTCTTAAAAGCGCTGACATCAAGGCGCTCAACGCGCCTCGCACGTTGATGGTTACCGCGGCGAACACCATAGCGATCGTCTGCTTTGCGGTCGCAGGCACCGTGCGCTGGGAAGCAGCTTTGCTCGTCGGATCGGGCGCGGTGCTTGGCGGCTATGCTGGCGCGCATCTCGGACGTCGGCTCAAACCAACGCTTGTACGCAACGCAACTTTGTTGCTTTCCGCAGCCATCACCGTTCGTTTCTTCATGCGTGCGTATTTTTGAGTGTCATGAGTACGAAAGGCTGGTCGGTCCAAATCGCCATTTTTAGCCGCAAGCGCAATCCCACATAACGAGCGCCGATCACACGCTACCCGAAATATCGATCGCATCCTGCTAGACGTCGGCTACCTCGCAGCATTTAATTTATCGGTTCGCACCCCTTCTACACTGATGACACGGACACACTGGGTACCCAGCTATTGCAGACCAGGGAACAATTCTTCGCTCTCACTATGCTTCGACGGAGCGGACACTCTGAGCGATCAGCGGCCAGACTGTGCAGGACGAGTCGAGTAACCCTTTCAGCATTGCTTAGTATCATCAGTGTGGCAGCCGTCACTAGCCTGGGGGCGACGGAACTGTTGCGCGACTAAAGCCCATGCAGCACGCTCAAGCCGCCATCCACCTAAGAATCATGCTTGGACTAAGTCAGCAGCGGACTATCGAAGTCGCCTTTCCCGCTTAGGTGCCCAGCCGACGCATAGCGCTTCGCTCGGCGCTTACAAGAAGCACGAGCAACGTCAGCATCGTTACGGAAATAAGCAGGCCGAGGCCGCTCCAGCCGAATCGATCAACTGCAAGTGCACCCAGGGGCGGACCTATTAGTGCTCCCGCGGCACCGAATTGCGTCAACAGTCCATTCGCCGCGGCGATTCGCGGATCGCCAGCGACCGTCGCGCCGCTGAGCACGGGCATACGGGTAAAAAGGATGGTGCGCGATATACCACTCAAAACCACAATGAATGCCGCCAGAAGGCCACTCAATGTTAGGCCTCCGATCCTGTAAACAAACGGAGCCAGTACCGCAGCGAACAACAGAGCCGTGCCGGCGACGAGTAGGATCCGACTGAATGAGGCCTCTTGCCTAACTATCCCCCTCACGGCGATGACGGCCCCTGGAAGGGCCGCGAGGGAGATGCCGCCCGCGATCAAGCTGGCGTTGCTTAGGCTCGCGCCGTACCTCGCGACGAAAAAGCTCGGCAATAGCGCAGTGAGCGCACAAAGGAACAATGTGTAACAGCCGAAGCCCGCCGCCAACAGCCAGACGGCGGGCGGCGGCATAGCAACGCTACGACGGCCGACTTGAAGCTCGTCGAGCCGAATAGCGGCCAAGAGGTTGACCGCTATGATGACTGCCCAAAGGAGAAGCACGAAGCGCAGACTTACAACGGATATTGCCAGCCCGGTGATTCCACTGCCCACTGCGACGCCGACGGGAACGAACGTGCTCCACAGGGCGAGTGCCTTTGATCGTGTCGCCATGTCACTCGCCAAACTCACAATCATCGTTGGCGCAGCGATTACCACAAGCAGATAACCGACAGCTTCCACGGCCCGGGCGATGAACAAGGATTGTGTATCGGACGCAAAAGCCTCCATGCCGGAAGCTGCGGCCAGTAGCGCCAAGCCGGTGAGCAGTGAGCGGCGACTACCAATTCTCGATAGCGCTAAGCCGATAACGAAACCAAACGTCGCGCCGCCCGCTTCCAGTAGCGACACGAGCAAGCCGGCCTTAGGCAGACTCATCCCAAACAGCGTCCGCAACAGGGGAGCGAGTGCCGATAGCTTAGCGAGCTGCGCCGCCGCAAGTACGCCTGTCAGCCAGAGCAGGATAATTTTTCGCCAGGTCTTATCTACCGTTGGTGAACCCAATCGGCGCGATAGCCGCGGCGGGAGTTTGACTATATCGCCTTCAATGCTTCGGCCAAGCGATTCCTCCGACGGGGGCTTGCGCCCCCATTCTTTCGACTCAGACCTATCTGGATTCGGCGGCCGCCTATCCCTCGGTGCATATACGTCATTCGATTTATCGTCGGCGGCCTCGTTCACGGCGATCTGCTCGACATTGTCACCAACACGACCGTTCATTCGTTTTCTCGCCACGCGGCGCGAAGCGCCTATTCGCAACTAAAAGGAGCCCCCTCATCGAAAATTTCTTTTTTTCGCTGAGGTCCATAGGAGGGCACGGCATGATTTTCGGTAGCTTTAGCTCTCTCGAACGCTCTAAATTTCTGGCCGATTCGCTCGTCGATGGCTGATAACCAGACAGCCATTCAAGAATGACGGCAATCTATCGTTTCAACAGTAGACGTGCAAATAAAAAAACACGCACCCGCTCGGGCGCGCCAATGATGCGCGATACCTCATCACCCTATTCGGCTAGTTCTCATGCACAAGCCTTCAAGACAACTCCCTTTCGCATGACTAGCTTTGCCGCTGCTAGAGCAAAAAAAAACGATCCCAAACATTAGGTCGCCTCGCTTGCTCTATGTAGCGGATCTTAGAAAGCATTGGAGCCATGCATGAAGGTGGGATTCATCGGGATTGGCGCAATGGGCGAGCCCATGGCGCTAAATATGGCACGAGCGGGCATTTCGCTCGTGGTGTGGAACCGAACGGCAGGTAAAACCGACGCGCTTGTTGCCGCTGGAGCGCGCGCTGTCGAAAAGGCTGAGCATGTCTTCGAAGCAACTCAAATTGTAGTGCTGATGCTCGCCACCGAAGAAGCGATCGACTCAGTGTTGCAGCGTGGCACTCCCGAGTTTGCGACGCTGGTCAGGGGGCGCACCATTGTGCAGATGGGCACGGTGTCACCGGAATATTCAAGGCTTCTGGAACAAGACATTGATGCAGTCCAGGGACGGTATGTCGAAGCGCCTGTATCAGGCTCTAAAAAGCCAGCGGAGGACGGTCTGTTAATTGCCATGTTGGCTGGCGCCCCCGAGGCAGTTGAGACAATCCAGCCGTTACTTGAACCAGTCTGCCGTCAATGGTTCGACTGCGGATCGGTGCCCAACGCATTATTGATGAAGTTCTCAGTGAACCTTTTTCTGATCACCATGGTCACGGGACTGGTTGAAGCGTTCCATTTCGCTGAACGGCACGCGCTGAACCTTGAGAAATTCGCCGCGATATTGGACGCAGGACCTATGGCAAGCGGCGTTTCCCGGATGAAACTATCGAAGCTTGTTTCTAAGGACTTTGCGCTACAAGCAGGGATAACAGACGTACTGAAAAACAATCAGTTAATCGCCGAGGCTGCGAGGAAATCGCAACTTGCCTCACCGCTTCTGGATGCTTGTCATGCGCTTTACGGCGAGACACAAGCATTAGGCCTGGGTTACTCGGATATGGTGGCTGTTCTTCGAGCAATCGAAGCACGAACCGATACGCCTGGTTAAAGGATGGCCGACGCCCATTTTGCCGGTGTCAGTCCATACGTACTCTTGAACTGTCGCGACATATGGCTCTGGTCGGCGAATCCGGCCTTGATCGATGCATCCACGAGCGACGATCCCCCTCTGATCAAGTCACGCACGTGATCCAGTTGCCGCTGGGTACGAAACCGACTTGGGCTAGTGCCAAAGGCAGCGCGGAACTGACGCGCAATGGTCCATCGGTCTAGGCCAGCCAAGACCTCTAGCTCCTTCATGGAATGAATTTGAGAAGGATAAGCTGCGATAAACTCTCGCACGCGTAGAAGAGCTTTTATGTCCAGTGACCTCACACCAGCTCGAGTGCCCCCGGGCGCAGCGCCAACGAGAAGGTTGGCGACTAGGACACTTAGCTCCGTGCGTGTGATCTCGTCGACTTTGCCATTGATGTCCCAGAGCTCAGAACCTTCTCCATCAAGCAAACCCGTAGGATCAAGCACCGGATTGGGTACAAAAGGTAGCGGTTGTCCACGTAAGGCCTGCTGCACCAGCGATGGATCGATGTACAACATCCTGTAGCCAAACGGTTCGTCCGTGCCCGCGCCCCCATCATGTAACTCGTCTGGATGAAGAATATGGCATTGCCCAGGCAGGCAATGCCATTTTGCACCTCTGAAGCGAAAGGTCTGAACACCTGCGACCGTGATGCCAATGGCGTACGAATCATGGCGGTGAGGAGAAAAGGCATTGCCGTGCAGCATTGCTTCCAAACGCTCAATTCCTTCGCCACTTGCGCCAATTTTGATGCGATCACGAGCGACGTTCATTTTTTCTCAAGCTACGTTTGCAGTTAGTTTATAGAAGCTGCGTCGACCAACGATAGAGTTCATCCCAGTTCTTTTACGTTGCGGTCATGGATGTCGAATCGGAGCGCATGCAACAGAAAGCGCCACGATTCCCCGTTATCGCTGCAACCATCATAAGCAAAGTCGAGCGCGTTTATCTGCTTCTACTTTTCAATATTAGGTGTCCTTGAGCAACGGCCCTTTGGACGTAGACTCACTCGCTTTCGCGAAGGCTAATGCTTCCTCCAAACGGTCGTTTCCCCAATACATAGCTCCGCCCGCCAAGAAAGTTGGCGCACCAAAAATGCCGCGCTCCCTAGCTTCCTCAGTTCGCTCGCGCAGACGCTGCTTGATTGCATCGGAGCGTGCCTCATGCAAAAGCTGCTCCACCGGTTGGTCGAGTTCAGCGAGCGCCTCGCCCACCGCATCCGCCGTATCGATATCGCGGTCTTCAGCAAAGTTCATACTGATGATGCGACGGCAGTAGGAACCTATCCAAGGCTGATCTTCGCCAAGCAGCGCCACGCGCATGGGTAAAAGTGCGCGACGAGGAAACTGAGTGGGATGACGCCATGGCAAGCCGTATTTGCTGCATTGGCGCGGCATGTCCTGCCACACATACTTGCCCTTGGCCTCCTGCAGCGCGAACGGTGAACTGTCCCATCCGAGGGATTTGAAGATTGGCCCAAGCAGGAACGGCCGCCAAGCGACCGATACTCCGAACGTCGCCGCTTCCTGCTCAAGGCGCATCACACTAAGGTAGCTATAGTTGCTACCGAAATCGAACCAGCATTCAATCATGACTCGCTCCGTTACTGTTGATCAGTCCATCAACACGAGGCAACGGGCCTCTATGCTGATGCGCGGCAACGCGTCCGCTGGCGCCTCGGGATGAAGGAAGGCGGCATGCGGCACGAATCGCGAGACGCCACTCAGGCGGGAGTCGTACTGTTTAAATACCAGTGCCTCGTGGCGATCCAGGCCTGAGTAGTGCCACCAGGAGTGGCGCTGCGCGCGCACCGCAAGGTAGATCTCTCCATTGCGCCGCGGATAGCGCACCTCGGCCTCGACCAGATCGCTAGCATCCACGCTGCGTGCGTCGCATATGGCCAATGGTGTATCCAGCACGGGACCACGCAGGGAACGCCAAACATTGATGATGCAATAACGTGGCATCGGGTCCCCCGAAATATCGGCGCCCAGTACCAATGACAGTCGCCGCCGGCCCGACTGCTCCGTGTAATCATTGTGGATACGAGCGTTTGGCGCCGCATGTTGTCCGCGCTGCGAACGGCCGAAAGTAAGCGGCCCTCTATCCGATTCTCGTTGGCGCACGAGGTGGTCGAATACGTAGGCACGCCGCCCTCCCGTCACTCGCGTTGCAAGTGCCTCTAGCTCTGGGTAATAGGCACGCCGGATCTCGTCGGGGTCGTTGTAATTTCGAAGCTCCGTTGGGGCGTCCCATAGCTCGAAACCTTCGCGATGAATCGAGGGCTGCCCAGCCAGCATTCGAGCATCGCCGATGCTGATCTGCGTTTCTTCGTAGCGACCGCTTTCCCAAGGCTCGCCGGGTGGCGGTTCGTAGGAATAGTGCACCGGCTTTTCGTCACCGGGTACGAGGTAACTCAATGTTGCCCGCACCGTCGGCGGCGATGGTGCCAACCACTGCTGTGCGGTGAGCGTGGCCGGAAGCGAATCCGACGCATGCGTGGATGGATCAGGGACCATGGACATAGCGGCTCCAGCGAGCGCCGAGGAGGCGGCGTATGGATACATTGAGCCCCCATCCCCTCCCGGCTTCAACCGCAATTTTCGCTTTCTCACATGCGTTGAGCGCATGTGAGAAAGCACCGGGTTAGCCAGACTCTGCCTCGCCCATTAGCCAAGTCATCACTGAATTCACGCTGTCACGTGGTGCCTCATGGCTTTGCAGCAACCAATACGCATGGTCAGTTCCTTGCGGCGGACGCGGCGTATCCAGCATACGAAGGTGCCGCTCCTTCAACCAATGTTTTAGCAGCGGCATGCGACCCAAGGCGATACCCTGACCGGCCATTGCGGAATGGACAATTTGGTCATACTGATTGAATCGCAATATGGCCTTCGGCCGCACCTGCCAGCCGCGTGCCTTTAGCCAGTGGCGCCACTGCAACCAAGGGCGTTGGGAATCCTCGTATTCCAGCAATACTTGGCCATCCAGGTCGGTAGCGTTACGGAGACGATGCTGCCCGCGCATAGGCCGCGCCACCGGGGCGATCTGCTCTTCGAATAGACGACGTGCGCCGGTTGGCGCGGTGGCGCTGGCACAATATCGAATCGCCAGATCCACGTTTTCCTCGCGAAGATCAAGCAATCGGTTGCTTGCCGCGACACGCAGGTCAATCGCGGGGTGAGTTTGCTGAAAACGCCCCAGTTGGGGCAGCAACCACAACGAAGTGACACCTATGCTTGCGCTCACCGTCACTGGCCGCGCGCTCGGCGCCGGTGCCACAGACGCCACTGCTTCCTGTAGCTGACGCAAAGCCAAGTCGGCACTGCGGAACAGGCGCTCACCCTCCGTGGTGAATGCTAGCGACCGATGACCTCGACGCAGCAGCCGTACGCCCAACCGCTGCTCCAATGCTTGCACCTGGCGACTAACCGCCGACTGGGTGAGACACAACTCCGTTGCGGCCAGAGTAATGCTCATATGCCGTCCTACAGCAACAAAGCCGCGCAACGGCTCCATCAAAGCGTTTAATGGCAACAGGCTACCTGACATACGCTCTCCTCACATTCGAGAGTAAAGCTAATCGAAAGCTCAGTCTTCCTACTTGGAAAGTGAGTTCCTGATTGTAGTCGCCAAGCATCGATCGAACACAGGCTAACGCCTCTCCTTACTACGTCTACCATCCCAACGCTGGTATGAAATATCTTCTGGATGCGCGGCCACGACGTCGACCAATCGAAGCAAACTATCCAATGAACGACTACCCGGTAATTTCCTGTGCACTTGTCTGAGACCGGATTTCGGTGCCCTGCCCCTCCTATATTGGGCGTCACAATACCTTCGTGTGCCATGGAAGAACCCAAGATATCGACATGAGCTATGCCCTACGTATCAAAGGCCGGTAGGACCCACTACCTAGACGCTATTGCCTGTTTTTCCCTCGCTTTTTTGGAAGTGCAGGCATGCGCACGACCACGTCATCTGACTGCAGATATCGTCCACTCTGCGATCGAAGCTCCAGTTTCTGGACAGGAAGACCTGTCTTCCTATCAACTAGAGAAACGTGGGGTTCGCCAGGCTCAAAGAAGAACGCCTCGCCCCATTGCCGAATGGCTACCAATAAGGGAAACAAACCTCTTCCTTTATCAGTAAGTACGTATTCCTGGTGAGAACTACCATCAGACGCAGGTACCAAATCGAGGATACCGTGCGCAACCAAGGCACGGAGCCTGGCTGACAGAATGTTTTTGGCTACGCCAAGGCTCTTATGAAACTCGCCGAATCGGCGAAGTCCGTCAAACGCATCACGAACGATGAGCAACGACCAACCATCGCCGATGGCGTCGAGTGGCCGTGCTACGCCACATAACGAGTCTTGGTGAGAGGTTCTCTTGACCATCGTCTTGAGCGCTAATGCACCCCGCTCCTATTTGGTTTCAATATAAAACCAAAGATTCTGCAATGCAAATCTCCCAGTGCTTTAGCGCCTGATTGAGTCTTGAACCAGCTTCCCAACACCTAGTTTTAAGAGGCAAAGGGATGAACCGGAACTATGGTTGCATAATGAAACTACGAGTGATAACGTCATATTGGTTTCAAAATGAAACCACAATTTTCGAAGGGATTTGTCGTGACCTGCTACCGCAACATCGAAGTCGAAGGCCTCAAAATTTTCTATCGAGAGGCTGGTAAGAAGGACCTGCCGACCCTGCTCTTACTGCACGGGTTTCCGGCATCATCATTCATGTATCGCGAACTAATTGAACGACTCGCTGACCAGTTTCATGTCATCGCTCCGGACTACCCCGGTTTCGGACACAGCGATGCACCATCGCTCGAAGCGTTCTCTTATACGTTCGACCATCTCGCCGACATCGTGGAGAAATTCACTGACCTGCTTGGTATCGATCAATACGGTCTGTATATGCAAGATTTTGGCGGTCCCGTCGGATTTCGTCTTTCGCTTCGACGCCCTGAAAAGGTGATGTTTCTGGTCATCCAGAACGCCAACGCGTATGAAGAAGGGCTACCCGATAGTTTCTGGGCGCCAGTACGGGATCTGTGGCAAGACCCCTCTTCAGCAAATTATGAAAAAATCCGCGCCGCAGGCATGGCTGAACAAGCGCTCGAATGGAACTACACACACGGTGTAAAAAATCCGGAGCAGATCAACCCGGACAACTGGCTATTGCAGCGGGCGCTGCTCGAACGTCCCGGCAATAAAGATGCAATGTTGGCCCTGCTCTATGACTACGGCAGTAACCCCGGACTCTATCCAGCATGGCAAGCTTATTTTCGCAAGCATCAGCCATCGGTCCTGATTGTCTGGGGCAAGAACGATGTCATCTTCCCCGCATCGGGCGCTTACCCGTACCAGCGTGATTTGGATAAGGTCGATTTCAACCTTCTCGATACCGGCCACTTCGCGCTGGAAGATCATTGCGAAGTGATAGCGGCGCATATTAAGCGATTTGCGCAAAGCCTTTAGTGCTTCGAATCGGCCTCTCAGGCCTCATCGCGCCATGGCGTGATCACTATCCGGTTTGCGCGTCGCATTCTTTATCAATCATCAGAATTCATCTCCCATGATCCTACCCAACGACCACTTCAATGGAACTTTCCCGTATACGCCGGCGTTCACCGAGACCGCCGGCTTCAAGATGCACTATGTCGATGAGGGGCCGCGCGACGGCGAAGTGGTTCTCTGCCTACATGGCGAGCCCAGCTGGGGCTATCTTTTCCGCCACTTGATTCAGACACTTCGCGCTACGCATCGCGTTGTCGTTCCCGACCATATGGGCTTCGGTAAGAGTGCGACTCCTCAGGATCGCACCTATTGGTTGCAGGATCACATAGATAACCTGGAACGTTTCATCCTGACCCTCGACCTACGCCGGATTACTCTGGTGATGCATGATTTCGGCGGGCCGGTCGGCATGGGCCTGGCCGCACGGCACCCTGATCGCGTTGCCCGATTGATCTCGACCAATGGCCCCACTCCTTTCGGTCAGGTTGATCTTTTCGACCGCCTGGGCGCCAACGCGATCGTTTCACCCTGGTTCCAATGGATCGCAAAAGCAGGTGCCGATGGAAGTCTCGAATCCGTATTGGGTCAACTCGGGTTCAACATGCTGAGCACACTCAAGCTAAATGGCTTCGAACGTCATCACGTAATTTCCGACACCTGGCTCGCCGCTTACAGCGCGCATTTCGTGAAAGTTGCCGACTGCCTCGGCGCGATCGGCTGGGCCAAGGGTTTCGTCACTGGCGATCACCGCTTTGAGATACCTGGAACAGAGGCCGAGCGCATCATTCGCGGCAGGCCCGCGTTAGCCATATGGGGTGCGGCGGATCGCACGCTGCATGCTGATCACTTTCTACCATTATTCAGCGGCCTCTTTCCGGATGCGCCGACTCACCGGCTGACCGGCGTCGGACACTACTGCCTTGAAGATGCACCTAACGACATTGCCAAGCTTGTTGTTCCATTCATTCAACAGACTCGGACTTCAATCGCATAAGCCGGCCGCTTCGTCCGCCGCCCCGGTTGGTTAGTACGCTCACGCACATCGGGGCGAGGAGAACCGGCATCATCAGTTGGCCGACCTTGACCATCAAGTTAAGTCTTCAACAGACTGAAGTTTCATACATCAGTTTTCATGATTCGCTGCGTACAACTTCGTAAGCAGGTGCACGAGCAACTGTACGTCGTGGTCGGTAGTTCGCCAGGAGGACACACTTATTCGAAGCGCGGGCCTTCCCTGCCAGATCGTGCCGCCGAACCATACCTCGCCGGACGCCTGCACCGCGCTGCGTATCGCTTGCGTCTGTGCATCCGTAGCACAACGAAAAACTATTTGGTTCAGAACAATCCGGTTGAGCACTTCATACCCGGCGTGGACGAGGCCAGCGCCGATCCGCGTCGCTTGATCGCTGTGGCGCTCGACCAGTTCCGCAACGCCGCGGCGACCCAAAGTGCGTAGTGCCGCCCATACCGGAATGCCACGTGGACGCCGCGAGAACTCGAGGGTAAGGTTCTTCTGTGCATCTGCGCTGGCGCTCGAATAAACCGCGTCGCTGTTCATCGCACCAGCCAGCGCTTGGGCCTCGCGGCAGATCGCCATTGCGCAGTCGTAGGGCGTATTCAGCCATTTGTGTGCGTCGGTAGTCCAGCTATCGGCCAACTCGACTCCTTCGGTCAACGGCGCTAGCGACGAGGCGCGCGCCCACAGGCCGAAAGCACCATCTACGTGCACCCACGCACCAGCATCCTTGGCACGAGGCATAATTTGAGCGAACGGGTCGAACTCCCCCGTATTCACCTCGCCAGCCTGCAAGCAAAGTATCGTGCTGTCATCGAGCACGGGCAGTCGCTCAGCATCTATTCGCCCGTAAGCATCGACAGGAGCGTAGATGATCCGATCAAGGCCAAAACCTAATATCCGCAAGGCTTTTTTTACGGTGATATGCACTAACTCTGACACAACGACTTTTATGTCCGGACTACCAATCAACCCTAGGCGGTCGAAGTCCCAGCCTTGCCGCGCCAGCAACGAGCGCCGAGCCGCAGTTAGGGCCGCGAGTGTGCAGGCCGTTGCGCTGGTCCCGAATCCCACAGCGCTTTCACGTGGAAGGTCGAGTGCGTCAAGTACCCAGCGGCTAGCGATCCGCTCAATTGTCGCCGATACGGGCGAATTGTCGAAGGTGGACGCGCACTGATCCCACGCCAGCATGATCCGTTCCGCCGCCGCTGCTACTGGCAATGCTGCACCGATCACAAACCCGAAATATCGCGGGCCGTTGGAAGCAGTTGTCGCGGGTGATCCGATGTCATCCAACATCGCCAGCGTGTCTTCCGGCGGCAGGCCCTGTGTGGGTAACGATCCATCGAACGCGCTCAATGCTGCGATTGCTTCATTGGAGGGGAAAACTCGCCGTGTAGTGTTTCCCTCTAGGTAACGTAAGCCACGCGAATCGGCATTGGCCATCAAATCCAATTCGTCCATTCATGCCTCCGAATTCAAGTTGCCGGTCTTGAGGACCACATCCGGCATATCTCGCCGGGTAATAGCCCAAAACACCAGCGACAGCAGGCTAACGGATGCTCCTAATATGCACACGCCACGCCAACCGGCATGAGCATAAACGGCGGTCGTGCTCATCGCTCCCAAACCGCTTCCCACTGCGTAAAACAGCATGTAGAGGCTAAGCAGACGGCTGTGCGTTTCAGGGTGAGCGAGAAAGATGAGGCTTTGATTCGTCACGTGCAGCGCTTGGCCACCGAGGTCAAGCAGCACGATACCAACCACTAGTGGCCACAGCGACAGACCAAGCTGCGACAGCGGCCACCACGCCAGGAGTAACACCATCAAAGCGGCAAACGTGGTGCGCTCGCCGAATCCCCGGTCAGCCCACTTCCCTGCTCGCGCAGCAGCTAGAGCACCCGCGACGCCGGCCAGTCCGAATGCGCCGATGACGGTATGTGAAAAAGCGAATGGCGGCTTGCTTAACGGTAGAACTAGAGCGCTCCAGAAGATGTTCACTGTAGCGAACATCAGCAAAGCGAGCACACCGCGAATTTGCAGCACGTGATTCTGTCGCAATATCTCAAGCATCGAAGCAATGAGGCGCGGATAGCTCATTACGTTTGGTGCGACAGCCAACCTCGGCAGTCTTCGCCAAAGTGGCACCGCCAGCGCCAGCATCATCACAGCCGAACAAGCATAGACACCGCGCCAACCGGCTAGATCACTCACTGCGCCTGCGAATACGCGTGCGAGCAGAAGACCTATGAACACGCCGCTCTGTGCCGCACCGACTACCCGACCTCGTTCATGAGGTGCGGCTGCGCGCGCCGCGTATGCGATAAGTCCTTGGGTCATAGACGTTCCCAATAAGCCGACCGCCAACATGCCAGTCAATAACACCGAGGTGGATCGCGCCAAACTTACGATGGCCAACGCAGCTACTAGTGAGGCTAGCTGAATAGCCATGAGGCGGCGACGTTCCACCCGGTCTCCTAGCGGTACCAGTAGTAAAAGTGCCATAGCACAACCAATCTGCGTCGCCGTCACCACCCCGCCCACAGCCGAATAGCCGATAGAAAAGTCCCGTGCGAACTCATCTAGTAGCGGCTGTGCGTAATAAACATTGGCAACGCTCAAGCCACCACCAGTAGCAAACAACAACACCATTCCGCGAGGCATATCGTCTTGCGGCGTCTCCACGTGGCCGTCGCTAGGCGATTTAGCTGGAACAGAAAAAATCTCCATAACGATCAATCCAGTTTCAAAAAAAGACCGATTGAATCGTAGGAAAACCAGTCCTAAAATGCAACTACTTGATGCCATAAAAAATGACGACAGGAAAATTTGATGCCACGCCACACGTCAATAAATGAGGAAACATGCCCCATCGCTCGCTCCTTGGATGTGATTGGCGATCGGTGGTCATTGCTAATCTTGCGCGACGTTTTCGATGGCATACATCGATTCAGTGATATCCAGCGCAATTTGGGTGTGGCCCGCAGCATTCTGTCCCGTCGGCTAAGCGACCTGGTCGAACACGACATCCTGGCTACGCAAGCAGCATCGGATGGCACGACCTACCAGGAATACGTACTTACGGCGAAAGGGGAAAGCTTTTTTCCCGTTATGGTGGGCCTGCAACAATGGGGAGAGCGCCACTTGTTTGCACGCGGCGAGCGGCCGTCGCGGTTGATCGATAAAGCAACTGGCAAACCATTACCTTTCATGTCTCCGCAGGGCGATGACGGCCGTGAGCTTTCGCTCAAAGATACAGAGGTAAGGAAACCAAGAACGCTAAATGGCTGACGCCGGAAGTGAAAATATGGACATGCAATGGTTCATTTTCAGGAGGTCATTTCCGCATCAGCAACAATATTTCAGATGACATGTAATTGAATTTCCGTGCGTCATTGAAGACGAGTCGACCACGCTCAACACGAGTCTTACCAGCATCCCCATCAATTCGGCAATTTTTCTCAGTCCAGTCATGTTAGTTCCTTGAGGCTGTTAGGTTTCAGCTGATTGGTGGTCGGCGTTCTTCAACCCGTCAGATCGAGCCCCGTTGGAGCCGAATGTGACGAAACTTATTAAGGCAAGGCCCCAGACACTCAGGGCTCCGTAGAGCATAACTACACTAAATCCTTGCCCGAGAGCTCCGTGGACAATGGCTTCCGTTGCCCCCATTGAGGACAATTGCTTGAACAAAACGTGCGTGGATGTGCTGTTACCTGCAGCGATGAGTTCGGAAAAAGATCGCAGTTGTGCAGCGTCAAAAGCGGCAGGTAGAACGCCCTTCAAATAAGACTGAATGCCCTTTTGCAGGAGAAACCCCATCACTGCGATATTGATTGCAAGACTTATCAAGCGGGCACTTATATCAATGCTTGAAGCCATTCCCGCCCGCGCACTATCCACTGAACCTGTGGTCGTATTAGTAACTGGTGTATTAGTTAAACCCAGCCCGATACCTGCCAGTAGGGCGCCTGGCAGCATGGACAGCCAGCTCGCGTTTTCACTCGCCGCCCCGAATTTCATCAGTAGGAAGCCCAATCCGATGGTAAACATTCCCGATGGAATGATGATTCGCGGCTGATAGCGAAGCGAAAGCCGCTCCGCCAAAGGCGGAATTACCAGTGTCGGCAAGGTATAGGCTAAGAGAGAGAGTCCCGCCGAAACGACATCATAGCCAAGACAACTTTGAAAATAGATCGGCAGATAAATCATGAATGGCCAAAAACTAAGATTCATGCCGACAGAGCCACAAAGAGCTCCAGAAAACCTGCGCACCTTAAAGACTGAGAAATCCAGCATCGGACGTGGGTTGATTTTTTCTGCAAATAGAAATGCGAAGAAACCCATTACGGCAACGCCCATGATCCCAAGAGCCGTAGGACTAGCGAAGCCAAGATCCGGTCCCTGAGTGATGAAATAGGCGACGCAAAACACCGAAACGGACAACGTCGCAATGCCGGCAATGTCTAATCTTTCTGCAACCGGATCTTTCGATTCACGCACCCCACGAATGGCGAGAAACAACGTTGCGACCGCAATCAAAACATGGATGAAAAAGACCCACTTCCAATTGAAGAGCGCGACGATGGCACCGCCGATGATGGGCCCAAAACCAAGCCCTGCGCCAAAAGCGATTCCCCACCAGCCGAAAGCTTTACCACGTTCCCGCTCGTCCTGGAACTGATGCGAGAGAACAGCAACGTGGCAGATCAGCATTGCACCCCCACTCATGCCTTGGAGAAAGCGGGCAAGAATTAGGACGGAAGCATCCCGTGTCAGCCCACAGATGAGCGATGTAATGCCGAACGCCATGATGCTGATCATCGATATTCGCTTGCGACCATAGCGATCCGCTAGTGCCCCGATTCCCATCAGGACCGTGGTGCAGCCGATCGTGTAGGCGTTCATGATCCACTGGAGTTGCTTGAAATCTGCATGCATTACACGTTGTAGCGTCGGCAATATTACCGGCACGCTAGAAATCTCCAGACCCACCATTAATGAAGCAAAACAAACAGCAGCCAGTGCGAGTACGTTTCTATCAGCGTGGAAAGAGGTCATTGATTTTAGTCTTTGGTTTAAACATGGCTCGACAGTCGCTCGCGACGAATGAAATCGTTGCGTGCGCCTGGCAAATAGAGGCCGCCCGTACGTCATAGCTCTATGAGAGGTCGCTCGACTGGGCCGCTCCTTCGGTCAGCCAAAGCACGACTGACGCCGAAGGTAAATTGCTAATGCGTGCCGCTCTCAAGAGAGGATTTAGCAACGAGTGTAAAGGCCGCTCAGTCATGATATAAATGATTTAATTTCTTATATTCATTAAATTTGGACATGATTTTGATGGATTTCGATTTCACACTCTTACGTACGTTCGTAGTTGTCTCAGAGGCCGAGGGTTTCACGCGGGCGGCGGAGCAACTACACGTGACACAGTCTGCCGTCAGCCACCAGATCAGAAGACTCGAGGAACAGGTGGGCCGGCCGCTAATGCACCGTACGACACGCCGAATCACTTTGACTGAGGACGGTGAGGATTTCTTACGTCACTCAAGGGAAGTTCTAAGTCTTCTCGACAGGATGGTGCGACGCTTCCAGCCTTCGCCGGTTTCGGGTGTGGTTAGGTTCGGGTTGCCAGAGAACTTCATGGGTGAGCGGCTACCTTTGCTGCTATGTCAATTTGCTCGGGCATTTCCCGAAGTACGGCTTGATGTAAAGGTCAGCACCTATCCCGACTTGCGCTCAATGCTTGACGCCGGGGAGCTCGATCTTGCAGTAGTGTTATCGACTCCGCATAGCGTTGGCGATGACGCCGTCCTGCGACGCACCCGATTCGTCTGGGCGGCGTCTGAAACATTTGGCATTCGCGATGGCTCATCGATACCACTAGCCCTATCCCCCGCACCGTGCGTCTCCCGAAAAATCGGAGTCGATGCGTTGGAAAAAACCTCCATTGCGACGCATATCGTCTTCACCTCACCGAATCATGAAGGTCTCCGAGCGGCCGTACAGGCAGGACTCGCCGTCACAGTACTGCTGCACGATGAGCTAGAGCCGGGAATGAAAGTGGTAGACGGTCAATTTGGTTTGCCGACGCTCGCGAAGGCCGAATTTACGCTCATCTGGAGCCATGGCGCCAAGAGTCTCGCCGCCCGCGAATTTGGCAAGCTGGTCATGAACATGCCAGCACCAATGGCGAAGCTTGCGCGACGACGGCCACGGTTCACCACCGTATAGATTTGGCCCTCAGAATCGAAGGATATCGGGAAACCCCTTGTAGCCCACCGAATTGTTGCCCGCGCGGCCTCAATGGCAACGCGGCTTACGCACCGTGGGCAGTACGAAAAACAATGCCGCTTGCAATGCGAGGTATCCTTTGTTCGTCGCGGCAGATCATGCCTTGGATTTCCGGCATTTGCTTCTATATTCTTCGCAGATGAAAGAAGCAGTCTCGGGTGCTTGGCACACATGCAACTGCGTCAGGCGCTGCTTCACGGCGCTAAGCCCCGAGCTTCGTCAAGAATCCATTTCGCAAATGCTTGTAGCGGCGCTTCACTCAATTCGATCGGATCAGAGAGAACGAGGCAAAATTTCTTGGTGATCGCCTTCCCATCCGGCCAAGGCGCTATCAAACGACCTTGTTCGAGCTCCGCCCCGATGTAAAGACGCGGCACCAATGCAACACCCAAGCCGGCTAGCGCCGCTTCGATCAGCATGGAATGGAGATCGTAACGCGCGCCAACCGCCGAGTTGCTCAGCACGATACCGGCCTCTTGGGCATAAAGCTGCCACGCGTTCGGATTTTGTAGCCTATGCAAGCGTGGCAACTCATCCAGCGATATGTTTGCACCAGCGTCCGCGAAGAGCGCAGGACTACAGACCGGCACAAGTACCTCCTCCAACAGGCGATGTTGATGCATGCCCGCCCATGCTGGATGCTCAAAATGGATTGCTGCGTCGAAACCGCTACCGGGAAGAATGAAGGGATCCATACGTTCGGCGATATGGACGGTAACGTTTGGATGCTTGATTTGAAATCGCTTTAGTCGAGGGATAAGCCAGCGGGTGGCAAAGGTCGGAAGCGCGGCGATCTCAATACTCGCACCTTCGACGGGCTGTCCCATCAGATACAGGCTGTCCCGTTCCAGCCGATTCAGAATCTCGCGGACCTGCGCCGAGTATCTTGTGCCGTTGGGCGCAAGTCGTACCCGGTTTCCAACACGCTCGAACAGGGCGACGCCCAAAAACGCTTCTAATCGACCGATTTGACGACTAACTGCGCCTTCGGTCAGCGCCAATTCGTCGGCCGCGCGGGCGAAGCTGCCGTGTCGAGCCGCGGCTTCAAAAGCCAGGAGCGCGGAATTACTTGGAATCTTACGTCGCATTGGACTGTCGTCGCATCCGTACGTATTTCTACACCAGCTTGAGCAAATATCACTGAAGGCTGACGTTATATCGTTATCTACCGAGGAAATGTCAGATTAGCATTACGTTACCGCAATGAATACGAATGTCTATGCGCGACACGTTCATGCGCCTCGAAGGACAATCTGATGATCTACACCGTGGAATGCAGCTTCGACGATCCAAAGAGCGAAGCCGAATGGAACGGCTTCTACAGCCTCGAAAAACTGCCCGCCCTCATCTCTGTTACAGGCTTCCATACGTCGCAGCGTTTCAAGTCTATAAGCGATGATTGCCCGGTCTACCTAGCCATCCACACGATTGATGGTCTCGGCGTTTTGACGGGAGAGGAATATCACCAGAAGGGCGGCGGCAATTTCGCAAAGTGGCAGCAACACATCACCGACTGGCATCGAAATCTTTATAGCGATATTGGCCTTGCGCCGGCGGTCAATGCAGACGAACTCCTCGTGCTCTGTGCAAGCGGCCCCGAACCTCTGATTCAGTTGGGACTCAAGCCGCTGGCCATGCAAGCAGTTGCGCTTGAGATGTTTCCGGCAAACCGCTGGCTTGCAAAGATGCCTCGACGAAACGCTCAGCTTATCGAGAGCATGTCTGAAGGTGTCCACCTCTACGTGCCCATGACTGGACAATTGACTAGCTTCCGCACCGTCTCAACCGAACGGAAGAGATAGGTCCGCCATGCCCAATGTCACTATTTATATTCCTACAGGGCAGATGCCGTCAGATGAAACGCTTGCCGAGCTTTCCCGCGACTGCGTCAAACTCTGTACGGATGTCCTTCAAGCGGCGCGCGAAAATATTCATGTCATCTATGTAGCCGTTCGACACGGGCACGGGCATCCCGTCTTCGCGGAAGTTCAATATCGTCTGGAGACGCTTCGCACGCCCCCGGTCATGAACCGGTTTATGGCAGCCCTGGAGGACACCATCGCACACTGCACTGCTCTTCGGGCGCGCATCCGTTGCTTTGGCTATGCCGCGTCGGACATTCACGCCCGAAATTAGGAAGCCTTCTGGAGAAAAATTATGTCCACCCTTACCTTTCCCAGTCAGCGAGGCGGGAATTTCACCATCACCGCAGTCAGCGATGGCTATCTCGACGCAAGCCTGGATTTCCTCTCGAATATCGAGCCGTCCGAGGCCTCCAGAATGCAAAGTGACGCAGGGCAAAAGGTGCCTTCCGCCGTGCATATCAACTGCTACCTAGTACGCGCAGAAGGCCGCACAATTCTCATCGACGGCGGGGCCGGGGGTATCAAGCAATGGGGCGGGCGCCTGAGAGCCAATTTGTCGCTTGCTGGCGTCGAACCATCGGAGATCGACACGATCCTGCTCACACACGCCCATCCCGATCATGTTGGAGGGCTTGTCGACACCGCCGGACAAATCACGTTTCCAAACGCAGAACTCGTCGCTCATCAGCGAGAGGTCAATTTTTGGCAGGATGACGGAAACCTAAGCCGCGCCACCGAGCGTGCCCGCGGCAACTTCCAAATAGCGCGTCAGGTGTTCGACGCCTACCGCGATAAGCTTCGCACCTTCGATAAGGGTGTAGTGCTTCCGGGCATCAGAGCGATGCCACTACCGGGACACACAGATGGACACTCCGGATATCTCCTTGAATCCTATGATCAGGGCCTGCTTGTTTGGGGAGATATTGTTCATTTTCCTCACATCCAGATTAAGCGGCCAGACGTATCCATTGCATTCGATCAAGATCCTTCCCTTGCGGCCACCACTCGATCAGGGCTCTTGGACATGGTCAGTTCGGAAGGACTTTTGATCGCCGGCATGCATTTGGGAGAACTCGGCTTCGCGCGAATAAGGCGAATGAGTGGAAGCTACGGTCTGCTTTACGAGACCGAAGCATGAGCCTTCGAACGGAAGTGCCCTAGCTTCATCCGACTACAGCACTTCTCTGAAGCGACCACGAATACTGCAGGGCGGTGTTGTCTCTCTCAGGCGTTCCGTACTTTCAGGGGACATTCGGGCTCGAGTGACGAAGGAAGGCCCACCTCAAAAAGGCAAGGGCTTATGCGGCTGCCTCAATTAATGCGTAGTCTTTTCCATCCCGTCAATGGGATATCTCCATTCGGCCGCGGCGGCACCTTATAGCTCAGCATGTCGCCGCTTAGTTCATAACTGCGCACCTGCGTTGTCCCCTCCCAATTCGGATACGTTGCACCCTCAATATGGAAGGTAAGCGTGCCCTTCAGCGGGTCAATGGCGACGGTGCCGAAATGAGAGCTTGTTCCTAAAAAGGCAGCCCGTAATTCGCTCGGTGTCCCTGCGTTCCTATCGTTTGCGGCGAACCTGGGACGAGAGCTATTGAAGATAAACAGCGAATAGTGCCCGGCATGATCAATTTGAAGCATGCCCGTGGGAGCATCGCCGAAGTCATGTGTGCGTGTTCCATCCGGATGTTTAACGTCGGCAAAATCGAGCGTCCAAGTGCCTTCGATGGCCGCGACTGTAATCATTTTATCGGGACCCGAGGCGGCGGCTGCGTACGTCGGGAGAAGGGTCGTCAGTAGGGCGAATAGAAAGGTCTTTGCTGATTTCATGTTTGGGTATCCCCCGCAAGGCTCTGTTGAATCGACTGTGTTGTTACCTGATGTATTCGTCCTTTCCTTCCGCTGCGTTTTCCATGCTGGCGGATCGGCCCATCGGAACGTGCCACGCGAATCGATGACATGGCCGTGCAGCGATAGCAGACCGCGCCAGAGCGAGGGCATGAGCAAGTACCTATCCAGATGTTGGCTGGTGGGCGTCCGATGAAAGATTTGCGGCTTCGACGGACGATGTGGGGCGCAGTGTAAAGCGCCACTATTCATTTAGAAAACATATGAATAAGTATTTCAGTCATTTCTAAATGACATGGATCAGCCATGGAATCCTTCGACCTGGATGCGATCAAAGCTTTTGTTCTGACCGCAGAGCTGCAGAGCTTTACCTGCGCCGCAGACGCGCTGGGCAGCACGCAATCGGCAGTTAGCCTGAAGTTGCGTCGACTAGAGACCAGTCGGGTCGACGACTGCTAGAGCGAACGCCGCGCCAAGTACGGCTATCGGTCGACGGGGTCGCTTTTATGGAGTCGGCTCGCGAGCTGGTCGGGGCTTCTGAGCGCGCTATCGCCTCATTTGAAGTAAAGCAGCGCCGTTTGGTTATCGGCATCAGCCACCAACTGGTGGGCAGTGAGTTACCCGGTTTGTTGCTTTGGATGACCGAGCACGATCCGAATCTGGTGATCGAGCTACGAGTCGCTGGCTCGAACGAAATGCTGAAGGCCTACAACGATGGTGTGCTGGATGCTGCCTTGGTATTGCAGTCAGAAGATAGTCGGCGTAGCGGTGAAGTCCTATTCGCCGAATCGTTTGCTTGGATCGCTGCCGCACGCTGGCAGCCGCGTGCAGGTCAACCGCTGCCGCTATCGACCCAGGGGGAAACATGCAGCATCCGCACGGCGGCGGTCCGTGCGCTCGATAGCGCCGGCATCGCCTGGACGGAGGTATTTATCGGCAAGGGCGCTGCGGTGTTGGGCGCTGCAGCGACGATTGGATTAGCAGTCGCCGTGCTGCCGAAGCGTGCTGCACCGTCTGGCACCATCGATATTGGCCACGATCTTTCATTGCCTCCCTTGCCCACACACGAGGTGGTGCTTTTATTCGGCGCTCCATGACAGCCGATCGCAATGCACTTCACACGCCAGGGATGGCATTCAAAAATCTGTCCAGAACTGCGTAGTCGCCAGGCCAACGCCAGGCACCCGGGAGAATGGTGGGCCAGCACGATTTTGCATTAAACCGCTGGCCGCTGGCTCAACGCGAAACGCCGTCTATAGGCAAGAGGACTTAATCCAATTTTGTTTCGGAAATGATGACGCAACGTTATCGCACTCCCGAAACCGCATTGCACAGCCACAGCCTCCACCGGAAGTGAAGTGGTTTCGAGCAATTCCTTGGCGCGGTCCACTCGCGCGAGCGTGAGCCAGTCTGCTGGAGACGTTCCGGTTGTTTCATTGAATCGACGCAGAAAGCTGCGTTCGCTCATCGATACTAATGCGGCCATTTCGCTCACTGTGATTTGCTGATCTAGCTGTTTAACTAGCCGATCAAGCAAGGATGGCAGCCGGTTACCAGCCTCGTAGCGCGATACAGGTCGCTCGATAAACTGGATTTGGCCACCATCGCGGTGTGGCGAGATAACTAAGCGGCGAGCGACTTGGTTGGCGATCTTTGCACCAAAATCACGCCGCACGATATGCAAACAAAGGTCGAGACCGGCGGCACTGCCAGCGGAGGTCAAAATCTTTTCCTGATCGACGTAGAGCACATTAGGATTGATCACGATTTGGGGATAGCGCGCAGCGAGTTTCTCCGTATAACGCCAATGCGTAGTCGCACAACGGCCGTCTAATAACCCTGTCGCCGCAAGTACGAATACGCCCGAGCAAATCGAGACTAGACGCGCGCCACGGGCATGCGCAGCCCGAAGCGCGCGAATAAGCTTAGGCGGAGGCTCCACATCGATGCCCTTCCATCCTGGGATCACAATCGTGTCCGCGCGCGCCAGCAAGCCGAGGCCACCATCTACCGTCACGCGCAGTCCACCGAGTGCGCGCATCGGACCCGGATCGACCGCGCAAGCCGAAAATCGATACCAGTCGGGCCCAAATTCTGGACGCGGCAGACCGAATACTTCGGCCGCACATCCAAACTCAAAGCTGCACAAGCCGTCATAGACCAAAGCGACAACCAAGCGACCGGCGGGCTTCACCGTCCTGCGGGTAGTTGGCGATATTTGATCGGTTAATGTCATATACGCCAATTGTTGCAAACTGCGCCACATTGGACAATGAACTCGTCAATTACATCCTCAAGGAGTTCGCCATGAGCAATGCAGTTACCAAGATTCCCGCCGCGCCTTCAGCCGAGGCCTTAGCCCATTTCGAAGCCGAATTTACTCACGAGACCGACTGCTGGGATGTACATGAAGCGATGCAATCCGATGATCCTGGCTTCATTCTTGTCGATGCCCGCAGTCCAGCGCTCTACGCAGCTGGGCATCTGCCTGGCGCAGTAAATATCCCCCATGGGAAAATCATTGCATCGCGCATGAGCGCGTACCCCGACGACACATTATTCGTTACCTATTGCGCTGGCCCGCACTGCAACGGCGCGGCGCGCGCGGCATTGCGCTTTGCCCAACTTGGTCGTCCAGTCAAGCTGATGGCAGGCGGCCTCACTGGCTGGCTAGACGAGGGCTTTGAGCTTACAACTGCCGAAACGAAGACACTGCAGGTCGCTTGATGTCCGTCGATACCGATAGCATCGGAATCGGTGGAGCGGACTATAGCGTCTGCACGGTTCGACCCGCCGATCTGCCAAGTTTGATCGTGCTTTGTGCGGAGCATGCGCGATACGAACGCGCTAGTTACGATCCATCAACCAAACTTGGTTTACTCAAGGACGCGATATTCACTCATCCGGCTCGGCTTTTTGCATGGATGGCTTGGAAAGATGGTGTTCCCGTCGGCTACGCCACAGCGACAGTCGAGTTCTCGACCTGGGCCGCCTGCAACTATCTACATATGGACTGCTTATTCGTCGAAGAGCAGGCGCGGGGACAGGCTGTCGGTGCGAAGTTATTGCATGTGGTGAAAGAAAAGGCGCGGGTTTTGGGATTGCGCGAACTGCAGTGGCAGACACCGGATTGGAATCTTGATGCGATGCGCTTCTACGCCCGACACGGCGCTAGTGCCAAGCCAAAACAGCGATTTGTTCTAGCACTGTGTGACACATGAGGGAAGGTGGCAGAAGACCTCTTTGCCACCTCCCCTGCCTGCCCATTGCCAAAGATTTTTCAGGTATATCTGATCGGCGCCCGCGGCCAAGAATGACAAATACATCTGAACTCGGTCGATGTAGAACACGGCAATGAACTGGCTTTTGGTGTGGACCAATTGCCGTACATCGGAGTTACCGGCAAGCCGATATTTTCCGAGCGTTCAAATAAGGCCGAAGCTATTCAATATTAGGAATTGGACATAAAGAGGCATTGCTTGACCGTTGCTGAGAACGCCTCGGGATCCTCAAGCATCATGAGATGCCCACATTGTCGAATTGTCTGATAGTCGGCACATTTTTCCAATGCCCACTCCGGGACGTTCCAATCCCCACGAGAGCGTTCGCCGGCGATCAAATACACGGCGTGCCGCTCGAAGACGCTCTTGACGGCTGCGAGATAATCGATATTCCCAGTGGTCGCCACAATCGATTGTCCCATTGCACGAAGCGTTGAAGCTGGCTGATATCCCAACCAACGAACGGCAGTTTCGTACATTTTTTCTGTGGGTTTGACCACAGCGCCGCTTAACCATGCCACGGGATCTTCCCGAAAACCCTTCAGCATGGCGTCTGCTTCAGCGGACGTCATACGTCCCACTGACGCAGACCAGAAGGCGTCTTCCAACGTGAAGTTGCCCTCCACGTTCACGATCTTTCGAACATATTCGGGGTGAGCGTGCGCGAGTAGCATCGCGATCGCTCCGCCCACCGAATGGCCTACGACATGGACAGATCGCCCGTCAAAGTGACGATCAATGAACACTCGGACGTTCTCAACTTGCGCATTCAACGAGATTGAATGGGAGGGAGCGGTTGAATCCGCGCCGTAGCCTAGTAGATCGGGCGAAGCATGCGTGTAGTCAAAATCGATTACGTCTAATGTGCCGATAAGTCCATGGATGAAAATGACGGGCGTATTCATGGTTTCCTTGCGTCAAGTGGTGCACGAGACTGTCCCAATTCGTCGCCAACTCAGTTCGGCTCCAGGCGTGACTAAACGGACGTCTGCAGCGGAAGGTCCTTCAACGCCGCGCTTCGGTCGCCATCCGAAGAGCCAATCCCGCCAGTACTGTACCCATCAACCAGCGCTGCACCGTGAGCCAAAGCGGGCGACCGGCGAGAAAGCCCGCGATGGTGCCGGCCATTATCGCAATCGTCGCGTTGATCGAGAGGCTAATTGTGATCTGGGTAAAACCGAGTACCAACGATTGGCTAAGCACGTTGCCGCGATCAGCATCAATAAACTGGGGAAGCAACGACAGGTATAGCACCGCCGCCTTTGGATTCAGCAGATTGGTCAGGAATCCCATGATTACAAGTTGCTTCGGGCTATCGACCGGTAGATCGCGTATCTGAAACGGTGACCTCCCGCCAGGCTTCAGCGCCTGCCAAGCGAGATACAACAGGTATAGCGCACCACCTACGCGCAACGCGTCATACGCCAGCGGCACAGTCATGAGCAGCGCGGTGATTCCGAACGCGGCGAACAACATGTAAACAATAAAGCCAAGACCGACGCCGACGAGCGAAATCAGGCCAGCCTTGCGACCTTGGGAGATCGAGCGTGAGACTAGGTAAAGCATGTTCGGGCCAGGTGTCAGCACGAGGCCGAGTGCGACGAACGCGAACGCAAGCCAGTGGTGAAATTCGGGCACCGCGCTACTCCAAATAGAAAGTTAAAGGGCGCCGCCCTTGCGAACGGCACTAGCAAATGCAGACATCTCTTAATCTTTTTCCGCCCCATTCTCTCGGGCTATGGTAGCCAAACTGTGGCGTGGTAGAAGCGGGAAAGAAAAAGTATGCCGACAGACGGGTCAGCATCGGACGATTGACCCGTACCTGTCACTATCTCGCCCCGCCGTTCGAGAAATCGGCTTCGAAGTCAAAGCAAACTTCTCTGTCGATGGTCTGATCGTCAGCGATCGCGGTGCTCGCCCTTCAGGGATTGATTGCCAGAGCGCCTTACTTCGTAGAAGTGACAGAGCTCATCGCGATCCCTCGCAGGTGCATAGATGCTGCGTCCGCCTATGGGCTTCATACCGCATGCTTTCATAACCGCAAACGATCCGAGATTGTCCACCTGTGCCCCGGCCTCGATTACATCCAGCGCAAGAAGCTCGAACCCGGCCGCAATCACCACAGGAGCAATTTCGCGCATATAGCCCTTTCCGTGATGTTCTTCACCTAACCAAAACCCTAACGATGCCGAACTCCGGCTCTTATCGTTACGCTCTAGGATGACCCAGCCAAGTAATCTGCCATCGGTTTTGTCGGTTACAGCAAATGGTAAAGCGTGACCACGAAATGCAAGTCGGCGAATTTTTTCAATTCTGGCTAAGGCCATCTCACGAGTGAATGGTAAAGGCCACGATGCGAGCCATCGACTCACGCCCGGCGTCATCAACGATGATGTTGCTGCGGCATCCTCCGGCGCAACGCACCGCAATCGGAGCCTGGTCGTCAGCAGTGGCTCGAAAGGTTCAGAAGTCATTGAAGCTTGGCCTTGGTGGTAAATGTGGAAGCAAGATGAGTGAGTCTTATTCGACACTGCCGTTCTGATTAGCGTTGACTAGCCATCCCTACCGTTTGAGCTCGGCTGGTGCGAATAGCAGTCAGCTCGAATCACGCAGTGGGTTACATCAGGTTGCTGCTCGAAAGTCAGCATTCCAGCCGAGTTCCGCGCGCGCTTTAGCGCTGGTAACTGTTCCGTCTTCTTCAGCGATGTTGTAAGTGCCCGGCTTTCCTAACGTCATAGCCCGTCGGGCAGCGTCGGCTGCCGCCTCAACGTGAACCGGTGCTTCTCCAGAAGGCCCCTCCGTCCATGTGCGTGGGCCGTAAAGCCTGCCATAGCGAAGAATGACTCCCTCCAGCCCGCAGTCCAGAACCAGCGCTTCGAGTTTCGCGACGGCAGATGCAGTGGAAAGATCAAGTGGGGCTGTCTCGGAATAAGGCCGCAAACCCGGGGCATACGCAAAGGCAATGCTCTGGGCTACCAAGCGCTTCGCTTTCGCTGCGGCACTCGCGGCAACAAGGTTGTCAGTGCCGATCTCGCGCATGCGAGCATTGCGTTGACGAGCAGCCGCCATACTCTCTGAGTTAAACGTCTTGGGCAGATCGGTAAGCTGATGTACGACGACGTCCGGCTGCGCCGCGCGGGTGGCTCGGATCAGCGCATGACGATCATAAACATCAACGATTACCGGCTCGACGCCCATGACACTAAGAAGAGATGCATTGGCAGTCGATCGAGTTGTACCGACTACTCGCCAGCCATCCGCAAGCAGAAGCTTGCAAAGCACGCTTCCAATAGCGCCACTTGCACCGGCAACAAAAACGCTTTTGTTTGGACGTGAAGCCATACTTGAATCTAATGACACCTAAAATAGTCTAATCTGCTCAGCAGCCTATGTAGGTTATAGGATGAACGATAGGCATCGGTCTTGAAGGATTGTGCAAGAGACTTGGCCGAATCGGCTGATGAAGAGTCGCGCATGAATTTCATGCTCGAGTGCGTGAAGCGTCCTCGATAAGCCGACTCGAAACGCCAATGTGTAACGATTCAATCGCAGCTTCCGTGCCGAAATTCTGGACCGTTGCGTATTCACTATTCCGCGTGAGGTACGCCGCATGACCGAGGATTGGCGTCACCGCTACAACCACCAACGATTCCATCGCTCGCTCGGCGGTCTCTCACCCGTCGCTTACGCCATGGCATCATCAACCACCTTTACTTCCAGGTGACTCGGAAAAACGAGGACGCTTGATCAGGCTTTCAGTGGAGTTTGCAAATGAGTAAAGCTGTCTTGGTAATTGACGTTCAACAAGGTCTTTGTGAAGGTGAAAGCGCGGCGTTTGATTGCGAGGGCACCATATCTCGCATCAACGTCGTTACCCAAAAAGCTAGAGTGGCTGGCGCACCTGTTATTTTTATACAACACGAGTCGAAAACTGGCTTCCTTGAGCATGGTTCAAGCTCATGGCAACTTACCAAGGGCTTAGAGTTCGAGAGCACAGATATCAAGGTGCGCAAAACCACGCCTGATGCGTTTCTTCGCACCGAACTTGAGGCAATCTTGAAAGCTCGCGGCATAGAACAATTAGTAGTGTGCGGTATGCACACCGAATTTTGCGTAGACACAACTACCCGTCGCGCTCTTTCCCTAGGCTTTCCCGTTGTACTTGTGTCAGATGCGCACACTTCGGCTGGCAACACCGCTATCTCCGCCTTGCAAGTGATTGCTCATCACAATGCCACTCTCACAAATATCTCAAGTTTCGGGCCACGCGCTGTAGCTGTTGCTAGCACAGATATAGATTTTCTAGCTTAAACCAAAGCGAGCGCCGCCTTAATCAGAAAGAGTCGTTCCCAGAAAAAGCGCTCACTGATTGGCCCTCGGCGGGGTCATGCGACGGGAAACCATACGTACCCGTGCGCCGCCTTCTGGATATGTCCAAGCCCAGGAAACGGTGAGTGGGCGGCAGCTACAATATCGCCACTCCTTGACGCCGCTGCCAGAAAAGTCTCTCGCGTTGTTTTCGCTTGCGTAGGCCGGTCGTCGTAGCAGACGGTCACGCTCGGTTCGGCCAGTTGCACTGACACAACGTGAAATAGGTCCCCGCAGAACACGAGATCCCGTTCGCCTGTGCGCAAGCGGTATCCGGTATGGCCGCAGGTGTGGCCCGGAAGGGCTTCTGCCGTGAGACATCCGTACCAAGACATCTCGGGATCGAACAAGCAACAGCGCTCGTCGGCGACATAGGGCGCGAGGATCAGGCGGGCATGCTCGAACGTCGCCCGCACGCTGGGATCGACGCTGTCGTAGTGGGATGCTTCCAGCCAAAACGCGGCCTCCTCACGTGGCACATAAACCATGGCGCGCGGAAACAGCGCTTCGCCGTTCCGTGTAAGGCCGCCGATATGGTCTGGATGGAGGTGTGTTACCAGCACGATATCGATGTCGGAGGGGTGATGGCCTGCCGACGTCATCTGCGCCGCCATCTGGCCCAAGGTTACGTCCTGCAGGTCACCGGCGCCGGCGTCGATAAGAATACGGTGCAGACCATCATCGATTAGAAACGCGTTGACGTGGCTGGGCACGATATTGCCAAGACAGGCTTCCTGCAGGAGTAGGTCGAGCGATGCTTCGCCGCTTCGCAAGACGTCATGAGCAGAAAGTGGGAAGTATCCGTCACACAACGCCGTGATCGTCATCCTTCCGATACGGAAGCGATGGAAGCCCGATTTACGAGTCGGTGGAAAACTGTCAGACATCAACTGCGGAGAGAAGGAAAGACTGTCATCGCACATTAAGAAGGATCCAGAGCAAGGGAGGCTCTAGCCTGCCCATGGCAGCGTTCCGTGCACACTGACAGGAACGTGCGTCACACCTTCACTATTGTTCGTTCTCTCCATCTACGTCGCCGCCGAGTAGACGCCTTGCGACGTCGGCCAGTGCCCGGACCCTGTCCATCCCACGCATGTCTTCGTGATAACCCATCCAGATATGTCGAGAGGGAGGCGATTCGCCAAGATCGACTCGCGTCAATCCGGACGTCGCGTCACCGACTGCTCGCGGCAGCACTGCCAGCCCCATGCCCCGTTGACATAATCGCGCCTGCAACGCCCGATGATTGGCGATAACAGTCGTTTGCGCATACGGCAGGATCTTTCGGAGCCAGTCCACCTCCGGGTAGCTGTTTACCGCTGTATCCATGATCAGCAGGTTCGAACCCCGACCATCGCCGCGTACCGGGAACACTGTATCGGTCCGGGCGTACAGGCCATAGGCGACGCGCAGGAGTCGGCATTGCACTATGCCTGCTTCCTCGAACGGCACGACCCGGAACACCACGTCGGCCTCTCGACGGGAAAGGTCGTAGCGCCGCGAACTGACGATCAGTTCCGGCAGTATGCCTGGGTGATCATGCACCAGCGCCTCGATGACGGGTGGCAGAACATAAGTCGCGAACCAGTCTGCCGAGGAGATACGCAGTGAACCACAGGGGCTGCTGTCTTCACCGATCAGTCGGCGCTCAAAGGCCAGTGCGGACACTTCCATCTCCTCCGCGAGCCGTAGCACCCTAGAGCCGACCTCGGTGAGAAGCACTCCGGTGTTGTGCCGCTGGAAGAGAGGATGACCCACATTTTTTTCCAGGGCGCGCATGCGCCGGCCAACCGTGGGATGGCTCAGACCAGTGGATCGCGCGGCGGCCCCTATCGACCCCTGACGCGCGACCGCGAGAAAGATGCGAACGTCATTCCATTCCACGTCAAGACTCCTATTTGGAGGAGCGACTGTGCTTGAGTGGCAAGCCGCCTGCAAGCAGGGTCAAGCAGTTGCAAACCGATGCGTCGGATAAGTCAAATTAACGGTAGATGCATTACGCCCAATGTCCGCTTCCGGCCTACTCCGTTGAAAAACTCGGTTTCTTGAAGCAGCTCGACTGGCGCAAACAGATTGTGTTCGGGCGATGACCTATGGGCAGTGATTGAGCCAATGTCGGTACTTTCGGTACTAACCACTGTGCCATTCGGCGTAGGTTTGCGCTGTTGCCGCCAGCAAGATCTCATCTTGCGCACCAAGCAGCCCGCGAAGTCGCAGCCGATCCAGTCGCAGATCCGCTTCAGGCGCGCGAACAACATCTCGACCTTTTTGCAGTCTTTACGGGACTGTTGGTATCGCGCTGTCGTCGCGATCTCTCGGGCGACATCGCGCGCGGCTTCATTAACCTGGCGAGCGATCTTACGAGTCGGCGTGTTCGGGCAGCACTGAGCCTTCATCGGGCAGGGCTTGCAGTCGTGGACGCTGGATCGGTAAATGATGGTGTCGTCCTTGGTGATACCTGAACGCGGTACCGAGAACTTCCTCCAATCACAGCGTAGTGGGTCGCCGGCCGGGCATCGATATCCATCGTCCTCCTCGTTCCATATGAAGTCACTTCGAGAGAAGGTGTCATCCGATCGTTCCGACTTATCTCATACCGGCACGTGAGGTTCGATCGACTTGTCATCGATCATCTAGCCAAGCATTTCGGCGCTACCGTAGGCCGTATCGCCGATCAGACGCGCGGGCTTGAGATCGAAGCGATCTTCGACCCGCTTGACCATGGTCCGAATGGCATTCACTTCGTCGGTGCGGCGTGCCGGAGACGCTTCGACATCAACGATGATTCGGGCAGCGACATCGATCAGGCAGTTTGTTGAATAAGCATAGAACGCGGGCCCTCCAGGAGCCGCCGCCCACTGCGAAGCCGAATCCGTCAACTAGATGTTCTTCGGTGGCTCACACTCCTGTTCTGCGGCGTCCAACGCGGCCAGATACTCACGCACGGGGCGCGTCAGCATGTTCTCTTCAGACCATTGCACGTCGGCACCCGGCACGCCACGCTGGCGATTCGCATCGGCCTTGATGACGCTGGCATCAGTTGCGAATCCCTCCCCACTCACCAACTTCTCCGCGATACAGCGCTGCAGGACCCTTTCGAACACAAACCGCAACGTGTCGTTGTCGCGGAACCGGCCATGACGGTTCTTCGAGAACGTCGAGTGGTCAGGTGTTGAATCTTCCAAACCTAGGCGGCAGAACCGGCGGTAGGCCCGATTCAGATGTACCTCTTCGCACAAGCGGCGCTCCAAACGGATGCCGAAGCAGTAACCGATGATCAACATCCGGATCATCGACGCCGGATCGATCGACGATCGCCCCGTGTGGCTGTAGTGGGCAGTGAGGTGCTGGTGCAGCTCGCTTAGATCGAGGAACTGATCAATCCCGCGTAACAGGTGGTTGGCGGGTACATGGTCTTCGAGATTGAACGCGTAAAACAACGGTGCTTGCCCAGCTTGCTGACGACCCGTCATCGTGAAAATTCCGCTCGACTAACGGGATATCAGTTGACCAGGTTCAACTGGCAGATTTAACCGAGTTTTTTTAACGGAATAGGCCAGAAGCGGACGTTCAACGCTTGAATTAAGCGGCTCGGACGGTTAAGCACAGAAAAGGAAAACTTTGTGAGCGAAATCGCGCGCGCTATCTGGGCTTCGCTGGGGGATTCAATGGGCTTGCAGTTCTCTCGGATGAAGATCATGGCTGACCTGCCGGCAACACCTAAGTTAAGCCACGGCCTTGCTGCGGAACGTCCGAGCCAAGCGAGACTTCAAAACCATCGGCTTAAACGCCCACTGGTATCGCACCATGTCTATGAGAGAACCTTAGCCATAAACACGTTGAAGTGTGTGGCAGTGTAGTCGCCGAATGCGTCGCTCTACTCGAAGCCATTACGCTGATATAGTGTATGCGCCGAAACGAAACCAGGGCTCGCCCCGGTCTCGAGAACAAGTCGCGAATATCCACGCTGACGAGCCGTACGAACAATCTCATCGAGGACGGCTTGCCCGACACCGTGACGCAGAAAGGCGGCACGCGTACGCATTGACTTGACCTCACCGGTCAGTGGATCTAGTTCCTTCAGTGCTCCACAGCCGCATAACATGCCGTCAATAAATGCCACCCAGAAGGTGACGTTCGGCGATTGCAAACCTTCAATAGCTAGCGCATGCACATGGCCGGGCGCCGAGTTGCTCTGCATGCCAGAGAGATGTTCAGCGATGAGCGACTGAACTTCTGTGGAGGACAGGTCATCTTGTCGGACTGTGATACTCATGATGGGGTCTCCTGTGCGGCCCAACGCTGAGTTAAGCGGCGGCGTAGCCGTCCGCCTTGAACGAGTAAAAAAAGAGACTCCCTCCCTTTTCGGCCTCAAGGGCCACGATGGTGATGCTGATCAACCGTCATTCGAAGAGGAAGTCTCCACGAACACTATAACCATCGGCGTTGATTTGGCGAAGAGCGTGTCGGTGGCGCCAAATAGATGTGCCCACCTTTCGGCGATTCGACCGAATGAGCGTAAGAAACTGGCATCGCAACCTTGCTGTCGAGCAGACCAGCGGCCAGTCCGGGACCGGTGGGTTAAGTGTGCAGAACAATTAGCACCGCCGCTCGAAAGTCGGCAGGCATGGAGAACGAGCAAATATAAGCTAGAGACGGCTGGGAGCGCTTTGCGATACGCTTCGCATTCGTATAAAAGATGCTTAACTAATCGCGGATACGCCTACTAGCGCATTAGCTGCATTCCTATATGTCGATGCCCGTTATGAGTTTCTATCGTGCCACTAGCTAAAGCAAAGCCGATCACTTTTGAAGCAGAAATTTTGGGCCGCGGACCCAATGGCGCATGGGCATATATCCGTTTACCTTTCAATGCACTGGAAGTTTTCGGGCGTAAAGGTCAAATTCCTGTCCGCGGCGCTATCAATGGTTTCGACTACCGCAATACGCTTATGCCACGCGGCGACGGTAGCCACATCCTCGGCTTAAACAAGGATTTGCAGCGAGGTGCAAAGGCAGTACCTGGCGACACCGTTACGGTTACTCTTGAATTTGACGAAGCGCCTCGCGACGTCGTGGTCCCCAATGACCTACAGTCAATCCTCAACAAATCAGACGCCCAAGCCAAAGCTTTTGCAGCCCTGTCCTACTCTCACAGAAAAGAGTTTGTTGACTGGATAGAAAGCGCCAAGAGACCAGAAACCCGCGCCGCACGCATCGACAAGACCGTCATCATGCTTGCGCAGCGAAAAACACCTAAAGGCTAAATTTCGCCGAATCAAGCGCCGCATGTAAGCGGATTTCGCGCGTGTTCGGGCAGAATTGCGCGGCCGATGCATGTACGAGCGCATCGCCCCGAAGCCGAGCTTGCTGGCGAACACTTCTTGCACGAGCGCAGCAGCAGGCAATGGCCGCCAAGCCACCTCGATCTGATCGATGAGACAGTTTTCATCTGGAGTTGAAACTAAAGAACACGGCTACATCCCGCTCCGAAGCGAACCGCATGTTCACATCCAAGGTGTTCTCCCAAACAATTACTAACGGCTAGAAGGCCGTCGCGCCCCAGGCGGAAAGCCGTGAGAGCGGCTGAGATAAACACAGACCAAGGCGACCAATGAGAGGATGAGCGCTGTCCAGGGCAGCGATAACGGACCGGCATGTTCAAGTAGCAGGCCTCCAACGATGCCGCCTCCGGCAATCGCGGCATTCCACGTGACGACGTTCAGTGAGAGAGCAACATCCGCGGCAGACCCGGCGGCATCCGCCAACGCGGTCTGTATCAGCGTCGCGGCACCGCCGAAGCTCATGCCCCATACGATCACCGCCAGCCACATGACCACAGGCACTCGGATCCATAGCGCCATGGCCAACGATATAGTGGCAAAGGCGGCAAGACTCATCAGCACCGTGCGCCGCAGGCTCGTATCGACGAAGCGACTTGTCAGGTAGATGCCCGCGAGCGCAGCCGCGCCAAAGGCCAACAGGACGAGGCCAATCTCACTCGCCAACCCGGAAGGCGCTATTAGCGGTGCGACGTACGTATAAAGCGCGTTGTGGGCAAGCATCCAGGCCAGGACGACGATGAGCACCGGGCGCACACCGCGTACCTTCAACGTGCTTCTGACATCATGGCCTGCACGGCCTTGCTCACCGGGGTAGTCCGGCACTTTATATACAACCCAGATAACGAGCGCGATCGTCAGCAGCGACATGGCTGCAAACGCAAAGCGCCACCCGATAGCACCACCCAGCCATGTGCCAAGCGGCACACCCAGCGAAAGCGCCACGGGGGTTCCGACCATCGCAAGTGCCATGGCCTTCCCCTGCTGCGTTACAGAGACCATACGTCGCGCATATCCGGCGAGCAAGCTCCAGGCGAGGCCGGCCGCCGCACCGGCAAAGAGCCGAGCCGCAAGCGTCAAGGGAAAGCTGGACGACAAGGCCGTCACCGTATTGAACACGAGGAAACCCGTGATCGAGAGCAGCAGCACCCTCCGACGGCGCCAAGCGCGAGTTGCCAAGGTAAGCGGTATGGCCGATAGGAGCGATCCGATCGCATAAGCGGTCACTGATTGACCTGCCAGCGAAAGGGGAATCCCCAGCCCTTGGCTTATCTGCGGCAAGAGCCCCGCCGGCAGAGTCTCCGTGACGATGCAGGTGAAGCCCGTCAAGGCGAGGGCCAGCAACGCGGATACGGGAAAAGCACCCTCCTCGCGAGTGGTCTGTTGTTTGATTTCGAACCTCGCGACGCTAGACATTTTCTTTCCAAATAGCGGCAACATATGTACCGATTGGTATAGATATTAACGGCCCTTTGTTCGTTGTCAACAACTTCTGTATCGACTAGTATTTATGTCGTCTGCACTACGGAACTTAAGCTATGGCCAAGATGGGGCGTCCACGCGAGTTCGATCGTGATACCGCCGTGGAGCAGGCAATGCATTTGTTTTGGGAGCGTGGCTACGAAGCCACTTCACTTACCGAATTGAAGGCCAGCATCGCCGGTGGTATCTCTGCGCCCAGCCTCTATGCGGCCTTCGGTTCCAAGCGAGGGCTGTATGACGAATCGGTTGCGCTTTACCTTGCTACCCACGGGCAGGTAATGGAGTGCCTATGGGATCAAACGCTTTCACCACGCGAGGCCATCGAAACAGCACTGCGCCGCTCGGCCAGGATGCAAGTCGAGCGCGGCCATCCACGTGGCTGCATGGTCGCCCTGGGCGTAATGGCTGACTGCCCTCCAGGAAATGACAACACACGCACACCTATCAGAGCGGCGCGTGCGAGAAACCGGGCCGGCATACTGGCGTGTGTCAAACGCGGCATCGCCACTGGCGATTTCAGTGCTGTTGTCGACGCACGCGCCACGGCTACCGCGCTTGATAGCTTTCTCCTGGGCATGTCGACACTCGCGCGTGACGGCGCCACCCTCGCCGTGCTGGACGCCGCGATCACGCAGGCGCTCAGGGTACTTGGCGCATAAGCCATGCCGGCGCGCCTCGGGCCAGCGGATATCAGTGGCGGCGGTACTGCAACCCTTCCAGGCGGATCAACCAGTCGAGAACAACTTTCAATACATCGTCAGAATTGTTTCGTAAATCATGCCATGACCGTTCCCGCGAATGCCGTACACCGGTAGAAGTAGGGGATCCACCTTTCGGATAGGGTCGGGTAACTTCGGCCGGCGCCTCCCAAGCAACATACATGGGGCCGGCCTGATAGCTGAGGCCGCCTCGTTTAATACGCTCGCCTGTAACCCAGAAGTGCCCACGGCGCACGAATCGCGGCGCTACAGATTCCCATAACGGCGAGAACATCGTTTTATTTGATGTATCAAATGGGTTCATGGATAGCCCTCTATTGGGCATGACCGAGCCTCAGCGAGGTCTAAGGATGTGCTGCATAGGAACGATATCGGTGAAGACGGCGATGTCCGCCATGATCTCAGCGGTATCCGGGGAGTCGAATGCGGCACGCATGGAATCCGCATCGCGGAATTGGCACAGGCACGCTGCGACGGTCATGCCATTTCTATCGGACGGGTACAACACATGGGCATGCTTCAGCCCCAACGGCTGCCATGCCTGTTCCACCATCGGGATGTGGTGCGCTTCGTAGTAAGCACTATCGAAGCGACTCTCGGGTTGGCCAGTATACGTCACCAGAACGGACACCGGCTCTGCAGCGTGATGACAATCGCGTACGAGCTCACCGCGCGCCGCTCTCGCCAACGCCGACCAATCCTTATCGTCCAGGCCCGCCGACGAGGCTTCGGACAAACTGCTTCGAACGACCTCCGACATCGGCAAGTCCAGGCCTGCCGCTTGCGCCGCCTCGATAGCTAGACCGACGTCTTTCAATCCCAACGTTAACTTGAACCCTGGCTCGTATGTATCGGTAGCGATGTTATGGGCATAACGCTGGTAGCTGGGGCTAGCGAACATGGTCTGAGTGACGATGTCGAGGAAAGCCTTGGCTGATAAACCATAGGCTTCGGTGAGTGCCGTAGCTTCGGCCATCGACTCGATAGCCTGTGTGATCATCAGATTGCCAGCGATCTTGGCCACGTTGGCGCTGGCCTGATCGTCTCCAAGACGCCACGTTTTCTTGCCCATGACGTCGAACAGTGGCTGCACCCGATCGATCGCCGCGACAGGCCCCGCAGCGAGGATATTTAATCCCCCGGTTGCCGCCACTGCCGGCACACCGAAGACGGGCGCAGCAATATAAGCCACGCCTGACTGCGCGTGCAGCGCCTTGAGCTCGTCCACCATCGCCAATGAAATGGTGGACATGACAATATGGATCCTGCCCGCGCGGCCCTGTGACATCGCATCGGTAGAAATCAACGCATCGCGCACGGCGCGATCGTCGGCAAGCATGCTGATAACGACGTCATGCGCGAAGGCGTCACGAGGCTTCCGAAGCGGTTTCACTCCTTCGATATCGTCGAGAGCCGCCGCCGTGCGGTTCCACGCGAACACCTCGTGCCCTGCCGCAACCAGCTCAGGCACGATGGCGCGTCCCATATTGCCTAGTCCTACGAAAGCAATCTTCATGTATCGCTCCCGCTCAACCCTGCTTCTTTGACGTGGGGCATCAAGGGGTGCGCAGCCAGCGGATGCACGGTGACGGTCATCCACGGATACAGTGGTAGTCCTGACACGATCTCGTGCAATTCCGTCGTGCTATCGACGTCCCAGATACTCCAATTTCCAGACTGCGCTGGCGTCCGCCAAATGTGTCGCAGCTGACCGTTCGCGATGTGCTCTCGTGCCGCAATATGTTCCTGCTTCATAAGCGCGCATTTTGTACTGGCATCCACATCTTGCATTCGAACAATTATGTTCAAAAGAAAGTTCATCGCCGTTCCGGTTTAGTCGTCTGGCTGCGCATAGTGATTGAAATCAACTTGCTTGCAGACTCACATCGCCGCATATTACGTGTACATTTTTGTACGGCCTGATTATGGAATGGAGCGATGTGCGGATCTTCCTGGCGGTGGCGCGGGGCGGATCGTTTGGCAGCGCAGCGCGCGCACTGAAAGTAAGCCACCCTACCGTGGGCCGAAGAATCGCTGTCCTGACGGGCGACACGGGGCAGCCGCTGTTTCGTCGAACGGCGAACGGACTGGTGCTCACCGACGCGGGCGATTCGATCTTGGCGATTGCCGAAGCGATGGAGAGCGCAGCCTTCGCTGTGGAAAGGCGACTGACCGGGGCTAGCGAAAGCCTTGAAGGTATTCTGCGCATATCAGCCGCGGATTGGTTCGCCGCCCACGTCCTCGCACCGATCCTGGCTGAACTGGTACGTATCCATCCCGGGATCACGCCTGAGATCATTGCAGGCTACCGGCTACTCGATCTTTCGCGTCGCGATGCGGACGTCGCGTTTCGGATCGTGCCTTTTGCTGAGCCGGATATTGTCCAGCGACGCCTGATGACTATGCGGTATGGCCTGTATGGAACCCGCGCCACCGCGCGTCGAGTTCAAAAAGACAGCGCTTCGGTGGGCCTGATTGTCATGGATACGGCGCAGTCCTATTTCCCCGATGTCGCATGGCTTCGCGATAAATATCCGTGCGCGAGACGGGCCTTTACCAGTACGAGCCGATCGGTGCAGGCACAGATGTGCGCGCAAGGTGCTGGCTTGGCGGTTTTGCCCCGCGCCCTGGGTGATGCCGTACCTGGATTGACGTTGATCGACCCTGACGATGCTCCACCCTCTCGCGATATCTGGGTGGGTTATCACCGCGATTTGAGACAGATGGATCGCCTCAGGGTCATGTTGGATATCGCTAGCGCTCGACTCACCGCTTAACTTGAGGTTTTACCTTATTTCGGCCGGTGCGGTACCGGAGGTAGAGGCGGCATGATCATTCAACTGGCCGTCAAAGTAGTGCTCGTGTAACCATCACACTTACTCGGTTGCTCCCGCCAGATAATCTATAAGCGCTCGAATCTTTGGTGCCACGTGGCGGCCGGGCGTATAGACCGCATGGATATCGCCAACATACGGCTTACCGATTTCCCAGTCGGGCAGCACGGGCACTAGGCTACCGTTTACGAGAAATTCTCGAGCAGCGAAGCTCGGCACCAGTCCGATACCTCCGTCAGCGCGAGCGGCAGCCACGATCGCGCTGCTGTTGTTGATCGTCATGCGCGATGGAACAAGAACATCGACCGATTCATCCTTGCGGCGAAAGCTCCACGTGTTACCGAACCGGCCGTAACCCAAATAAATGCACGGGTGGTCGACCAGATTCTGCGGCTCGAGCGGGGCGCCATGCCGTTGGGTGTATTGCGGTGAGGCCACTAGGACATAGCTGAATTTGCACAACGGTCGCGCAGCGAGCCCCGGTGACAATTCGGACGATATGCGCACCGCGATATCCACACCCTCCTCGATCAAATCAACCGTTCGGTCGACGAGGGTGACGCGCAAACCGACGCCGGGATATTTGGCCAGAAAGCCTGGAAGCCGCGGCGCTAGCCAGGTTTCTCCGAATACGACCGATGCCGTGAGATGGATGATGCCCGTGGGCTTCTCGCTATAGCTACCCGCCAGGGCAGACATTTCGCGGGAGCTTTCGAGCACGCGGCAACTGACGACGTAAACCTGTTGTCCCAGCTCTGTCAGAGTCAACGATCGTGTCGTCCGCTGCAGCAATCGCGCGCCGAGGTGAGCCTCCAGCCGAGAGACATGTCGGCTCACCGCCGAGGTTGTCAGACCCAGCTTTCGACCGGCCGACGAGAAGCTTTCTTCGTCCACCACTTGGGCGAACACCGCCATCTCCCGGAGTAAGTCCACGGAATCGCTCCATTGTTGCCCTGGGAGCAATAGTCTATTGGCTTTATCGTACCTAGCGCCTATTAAATCAACGGAACATACTCATTCCCCATCGGCATTCGGCCGAAAAGCGGCAGCCATCTTGGGAGGGAGTGTTATGGATATTGCTTTCAGGACGGACGGGAAAGGCGCAGCACTGGCGCAAAGCGAACCGCTCGAAGCGCCGTCGCCCCGTGAAATCCGCGTGCGAGTCAAAGCCGTCGGACTAAATTTTCGCGACCATTATTTCATCAGGGGCAATCGGTTTCGTGCGCCGACCATGGGCCGCGTGCCATGCACGGACGCTGTCGGTATCGTGACGCATGTGGGCGCCGACGTGGAAAGGTTTCGCGTGGGCGATCGCGTGTGTTCGGTTGTGTTGCCGGACTGGATCGATGGCCCGCTGACCATGGCCGCTTTATCGGACTCGTTGGGCAGTGAAGCACGCGATGGCGTATTGAGAGGGCACGTACAGATCGACGAATCGGCATGGGTCCATGCACCGGCCTACCTATCAGACATCGAGGCGGCCACGCTATCGGTCGCCGCCGTGACGGCGTGGCATGCGGTCATCGAACTGTGCGCCGTGCAACCGGGCCAGACGATAGTTGTACAGACCACCGGCGCGGTGGCGCTTTTTGCCATGCAGTTCGCGTTAGCCATCGGCGCACGCGTGATCGCCGTCTCCCGATCGGAGGATAAGCTGATGTGCGTCAGCGACCTCGGCGTCGGGAAAACCATCGATACCTCGCACGTCCCCGATTGGGACGTTGCCGTGCGGGAACTCACCGACGGAAAAGGTGCGGAGTTGGTGATCGACATGGGCCTGACGGACAGCTTGAGACAATCGGTGCGCGCGACAGCCTTCGAAGGAACGGTTGCGGTGGTTGGCGTCGTACAGGAACGCACGAACGCGCTCGACATCTTTCCGGTGATGAATAAAAACCTTCGGGTACGGGGCGTCGAGACGGGCTCACGAGCTATGTTTGAACGGATGAACGCGTTCATGAGTGCTCAAGACATCCATCCCATCGTCGATCGCATCTTTGCTCCCGACCAGCTGGATGCAGCACTGGATCACCTGGCCGGCAGTCCGTTTGGGAAAACGGTTATCCGCTTCGAGTCCGATAACGACGGCTCGGCGACGCACAGCAATGTCGTCGAACGTCGTTAAGCCATTCCTGCTCTGAAGTGAATACTTATGACCTCCCTATGGACCGACCTGCTTTCGCTACACGGATACATCGTTACGCCGGTTCAAAAATCCGCCGTCCCTTATGAGACAAAGCGTTCGCCGTCGGATCCTTCGGCATCGATCGATAGCTCATTGGCCAGCCCGTCCGACGATGATCTTGAAACCTCCGATCCATAACGCGATAAGGAGGCGACACAATATCCGCGGATCGGCACATAGATCCTTCATGACCGAAATACCACTCCGGTGATTACGCATGCACGTCGTCTCACCCAAACGCCAAGCATCGTTGCTTACCGAGCACTGGTCGCCGCGAGTTATCGCTGAAGTCGACGACGACGTTAAGGCTTCGGCCTCCTCCTCGAGACAGTCAGCCGATCAATCAGAAAGCGACATGACAAACCTTGGCATATCCACTGCTTCGCATGATCGGTCTTTTCGGACGACAGGTAGCCGAGCACATTACTCACCAGCTCATGATGGACGGTTTATCGTCTGTATCCGATATCGAGCCAGCACATGCTGACCGGCACGCTTTACGCACTAGCCGCAGGTTTGATGTGGGGACTTGCCTTCATCGTACCCGTCCTGCTTCCTGACTATCCAGCGCCGCTGTTAGCCTTCGGACGGTACCTGGCGTTCGGCCTGTTGGCGTTGCCGATCGGTTGGCTGGACCGCCGTAGTCTCGGCCAGCTGCAGCGGGCCGATTGGATCGAAGCGCTGAAACTCTCGGCGCTGGGAAATATTGCTTACTACGTCTGCCTGGCTGCTGCGATCCAGTATGCCGGTGCGCCTCTGCCGACCATGATCATCGGCACATTGCCCGTGGTGATCGCCATCGCCGCGAACCAGCGCAATGCAGTGCGTGACGGGCAACTCCCGTGGTTGAAGCTTGCACCCTCATTAGGGTTGATCGTCGCCGGCATAGGATTCGTCAATCGAGACGAGTTCGCCAGGATACACGGCGCCACACCGGCCGATCTGGGCCGCTACGCAGCGGGCGTTCTACTCGCCATGGCAGCAACCGCTTTGTGGACGTGGTATCCGCTACGTAATGCCGACTGGCTTCGCCATCACCCAGATCGCCGCCCGATGACATGGTCGACTGCACAGGGGCTCGCTACATTACCGCTTGCGCTAATCGGGTATGGCTGCACGTGGCTATTCATGCATGTAACAGTGGCGGATACGCCCATGCCGTTTGGTCAAACGCCAGCGTTATTTCTGTCTCTCATGTTCGCCCTAGGCCTGCTCGCTTCGTGGGCGGGAACCTTGTGCTGGAACGAAGCCAGCCAGCGATTGCCCACGCGCGTTGCCGGCCAACTGATCGTTTTCGAGACCATGGCTGCGTTAGCGTATGCCTTTGTTCTGCGGGGAAAGGCGCCGCCGTGGGGCACCGTCATCGGTGTGCTTTGCCTAGCGATAGGTGTGGTTCTAGCTGTGAGGATCAAGCCCGCCGTAGTCGCTGAAGCTGCATAGCAGCGCTATCTAAGCAATTGATTCACCTTCTTGGTGAAAAACGATTTTAGATTGGCAACCGCTTAGCGTGGCTATGACTCTCTCGAACAAACGTCGCAAAATCATGGCCTGCGTTAATCGGCTAAGAGCGAAAGCATGCGCTCCCGTCATAACTACCGTCGTTCTCTTAAGGCTTCCGGCGGCAAGGTGCGGCTTCTAGATACAAACCGCGCCCGTCGAACAGACGCTGAGGCTTTTCTGCCGGCTTAGCTTTACGTATTGCCGCATCGCTCAGCGATATGGGGGCGCCTCCTCTATCAGACTGGTCTAATGCCCCCTTGTATGCCCCCCAAACGGGCTGGATTTCAATAGACGGCCCCGGACCCTCTCTGACAAAAGACTAAAAAAATCCCAGTTTCACTGGGGTTCTTGGACTGTTTGGGATGACGCTGGACTTTAAGTTGGTGCGCTCGGCGGGATTCGAACCCACGACCACCGCCTTCGGAGGGCGGTACTCTATCCAGCTGAGCTACGAGCGCATTGGTGAAGCGACCGGGCTGATCAACCGTAAAGGCCGTTGCCGCGGGGAGCGCAGTATAGCCGAGTTGCCGCTGGGGTTGGCTGACCACGCGGCCCGGACTGCGCAGCACGCTGCCCCTACCTGACCGAGCCATGATGCCGGCTTAGCCATTGAAACGATTGGACGACGGCTTTGATACCCACCGCCGATCTATTGTCTGCACGCTGAAATCAGCGGGCAGACGACAGAACATTTCAGCCGGCAGCTTCGGTGGGGCCCCTTACTTTTTTGCCTTCATCAGCTCGGTCAGATGATCCGGCCTGCTGCTGTCGCGTTCGATGTGCGGGTACATCAGGCCGCCGTGGTAGTCGATACGCACGGTCTTGTACTCGTCGAAGTTTTTCACCAGCAGTTCCACCGGCTGGCTGGTGTCCTTGGCCGAAGCGGTGACGGCATCCTTGAGCGCGTCGGGGGCGTAGTCGTGACCGTTGACGGCAATCACTGTCATGCCGGGCGAGATGCCGGCATTGAAGGCCGGACCGTCCCACAGTACGTCGCTGATGTCGCCGCCCTTGCCGATCGACAGGCCGATCGAATAGGTGAGATCGGCGGAATGACGACGCTCCTCCATTGCCTTGACCGCGGCCGACGGTTTATCGGTGTAGACCAGCTTCCAGCCGTGCGAGGCCAGGCCTCCGGTCAGCGAGCCGTGGCCGTCCAGGCGTTCGCGCAGGTATTTCGCCCAATCGTAGGGAGCGGCGCCGTCGAGCGTCCTGACCACATCGTCGAAGGTATAGGTGTCGACATCCCAGGCGCCAGGATTGACGCCGAAGAAGGCCTTGGCGAAATCGTCGATGCTGCGCTTGTTGCCGGTCAGCTCGCGCAGCTTGCCGTCGACGTCGAGCCAGATCATTTCGCCGGCAACGTAGTAGTCCTCGCTGCCCTGGTAATTGCGGTAGGGCAGCGGCGCGCGCTGCGACATGGTCGGATCGTTGGTGGTGTCCTGTACATTGCGCCAGCTGGCCAGGCCGGGCCGGCCCTTGTCGTAGGTGGCGGCCATGTAGGCAAGCATGTCGTGGCCCTGGTCCATCGTCCACAAGCCCGAGCGCGTGGCCATGATCTGACCCCAGAATTCGGTCTGGCCTTCATAGACCCACAGCAGGCTGTCGCCCATCGGTACGTTGAAATTCGGCGTGGCCAGATCGGCGCCGCGGCGGTACTTGCCGTCCCACGAGTGGTTGAACTCGTGCGACAACAGATCGCGCTCGCCCCAGTTCTTGTCCCATTCGGTGAAGTAGCCGGTGCCCACACCGTCCTCGCTGGAGCGGTGATGCTCCAGGCCCTCGCCGCCCATCTTGTCGCTCAGCGACAGCAGGAAATCGTAGTGGTCGTAGTGGTGCGCGCCATAGAGTTTGTACATCTGCTGCACCAGATCCAGATGCGCTTTCAGCTGCTCGGGCTTGATCTCCAGATACTTCGCTTCGTCGGCCACGATGTCGACATGCACCGGCGTGGCCGCGCCCGGGTCGAGATCCACGCGCTTGAAATACTTGCCGGCGAACACCGGCGAATCGACCAGATCGTCGTAGTTGATCGGTTTAAAGTGGATGGTGTCGCCGTCTTTCGAGGCAACCTCGAGCGCGGTGCCCGCCTGCCAGCCGGCCGGCAGCTTGAGGCTGGGCTCGGTGTTGATCTGACGCGCAAAATAGCCGGCCGGATACAGCGTGCTGGCGCTCCACTGCGCGTCGAGCATTTCCGGCGTCACCACCACACGGCCTTCGCGCGAGCTCTGTGGCGTGAGGTATTCGAAGTTCACCTCGACCGCACTGACGCCCTGCGGCACGTCGATGTGGAAGGCGTACACGTTGTACTGGTCGCGCGTCCAGGTCAACGTCTGACCGTTGGCTTTCACCACCAGTCCGGCGATTTTGTCGATCGGACCGGTCGGCGAGTGGTTGCCGGGAATCCACTGTGGATACAGCAGGGTGAGCGGGCCCGTGGCGACCGGAATGGTTTCATGCACGCGAAAGATCCGATGCGCCACATCCGTACCATCGACATCGATCTTGATCGTGCCGGGGGCGTACGGCACGTTCTGCGGCGGCGGAATCGGCAGCGGGTTCGCCATATCGGCGAAGACGGCAAACGACGGCAGACCGAGAGCGGCGGCAGCGATGGCGGAAGCGAGACGGGTGACTTTCAATGCGTTCTCCGGAGGCAGGGCAACATCCCAGGACGGGCAAGGCTGCCGCGACAAGGACTCAAGCCCTTGATGCTAGCGCCCGGCCGCGGCGCTTCACCCATGCCGAAGGTCATGAATGAAGCTGGGTTCTCGCCTAACCAAGGCCGATCAGTTGCCGACCTGCTCAAGCTTGCTGTGGCGCATGCCGTAGGCGAAATAAATGACGCAGCCCAGCGCCATCCAGATCACGAAGCGTTCGTAGGTGATCCACGGCAGGCCGTAGATCAGCACCGCGGAGAAAACGATGCCCAGCGGCGCGGTGAACCAGACAGCCGGCGTGCGGAAGTTGCGCTGCAGTTCCGGCCGGCGCACACGCAGCACCATGATCGAGGCGCAGATGATGATAAAGGCGCTGAGCGTGCCGATATTCACCAGCTCGGCCACTTCGCCGATCGGCAGCAGGCCGGCGACGATGGCCGTGAACAGCCCAAGGATGATGGTCGGCCGTGCCGGCGTGCCGAAGCGCGGGCTGACTTTGGCGAACCATGCAGGCAATAGGCCGTCGCGCGCCAGCGCGAACCAGATGCGCGCCGCGCCCAGCATGAAGGCGAACAGCACGCTGGTCACGCCGATGACCGCGGCAATGGCGATGATGATGCTGAGCCAGTGCAGGCCGATCGACTCGAACGCGTCGGACACCGAGGCGTCGCCGCCAAGATGGCTGTAGGGCACGATGCCGGTAAGCACCAGCGACACGGCGATATACAGCACCATCGCTATCGCCAGCGACAGCAGCACCGCGCGCGGCAGATCACGCTGCGGGTGCTTGGCTTCTTCCGCCGCGGTGGTCAGCGTGTCGTAGCCGAACACGGCGAAGAACACCACGCTGGCCCCGGTCAGCACGCCCTGCCAGCCAAAGTGACCGAGGCCCGTCGTTGCATCCACCACCCGTGCCGGAATGAACGGATGCCAGTTCGCGGTGTGGATATAGAAAACGCCCACGCCGACGACCAGCAACACGCCGATCACCTTGATCGCCACCACAAAGGTGTTGAAGCGCGCACCCCACTCGGTACGCAGGGTCAGCAACATCGCCACGGCAATCGACACGCCTGCAGCGATCACGTTGAAGCGGTGGCCGTCGCTGGGCGCCGCGATCGCCTGCGCGCCGTGCGTGCCGAACATCTGCTGCAGGTAATACTGCATGGTCTGTGCGCTCATGCTCTGCTGCGCCCATTCGGGCAGGTGCAGGCCGGCCGAGGCCAGCAGCACCTGCACGTAGCCGGACCAGCCGATCGCCACCACGGCGACCACCAGCGCGTATTCCAGCAGGAGATCCCAGCCTATGATCCAGGCGACGAACTCGCCGAGCACCGCATAGCCGTAGGTGTAAGCGCTGCCGGTCACCGGGATAAGCCCGGCAAATTCCGCGTAGCACAAGGCCGCGCAGGCGCTGCCCAGGCCGGCAATGATAAAGCTCAGCGCCACGGCCGGGCCGGCGTTGACCGCCGCCTGCTGGCCGGCCAGCACGAAGATGCCGACGCCGATGATGCCGCCGATACCGATCGCGGTGAGCTGCCAAAGCCCCAGCACGCGCCGAAAATCGCCGCGCTGGCCGACCTCGGCCTGCAGCTGTTCGACCGACTTGTGGCGCAGCAGTCTGCTAAGAAAACGCATGTGGTAGTCCCCGGAAACGAACGGCGATCATAGCGAATCGCGCCGCCGTTGCCCGCATGGCTTCCGGCACGGGCACAAATGCGCCGGTCAAACCGGCGCGGCGCCCGGATGCACCAATTGGGCTCGCTGATCGCCTCGCAGCCACGGCAATGCCAGTGCACTGAGCCCGAATATCGACGCGATCGCCAACGCCATATAGCCGTCCAGATGGGCGATACCGAACCACCGGCCGCTCAGCACCGACACCAGCGCCGTTGCCACGACCCGCACGCCCTCGAGCCACAGCGCCGACACCCGCCCTTCCATCAACACGCCCAGCACGCACAGGCTGGCGACCAGATACGCGGCATAGCCGAGCAGCAGTGGAAGCGAGCCGATGGGCACCAACGCGAGGAAATGCATCGACATGCCGAGCAACAACGCGAACTGCACTATCAGATAAACGGTAAGGCCACGCGACATCGGCGGATCGTAGCGCGGGTGATCGATATCGAAGGCCGGCTTGGGAAACCGCGCCGCCACATCGGCCGGTCGCCAGCCCGGCGGACGAAACCACAGCTGCAGTTTGTCGCGCCAGCGCTCGGCGTGCCACGCATCCTGCGCCATCGCCCAGTAGATCTCGGCATTGGCCCACAGCGGATTCCAGCTCTGCAGCGGCGAACGCGTGCCGAACACCGGTGGATCGCGGTCGTCCTCTTCGGTAAACGTACCGAAGAGCCGGTCCCACAGAATCAGGATGCCGCCGTAATTCTTGTCGAGGTAACGATCGTTGACCGCGTGATGCGCGCGATGATTCGACGGCGAACAGAACACCCGATCGAACCAGCCGAGCTTGCCGATCTCGCCGGTATGCACCCAAAACTGGTACAACAGGTCGATCAGCGCCACGATCACGAACACTTCCACCGGATAACCCAGCAGCGCCATCGGCAGATAGAACAGCCAGCCCAGCAGTACGCCGCTGCCGGTCTGGCGCAGCGCGGTGGTGAGGTTGTAATCCTCGCTCTGGTGGTGCACTACGTGCGCCGCCCACAGCACGTTCACCTCGTGCCCCATGCGGTGCAACCAGTAATACAGAAAGTCGTAAAGCAGCAGCGCGCTGATCCAGACCGCCACGCTGTTCGCCGGCAGGCGAAACGGCGCCAGATGCTGCGCGCACCACGCGTACATGCCCACGCTCAGCAACTTGGTGAATACGCCGACGATCTGCGAAATCACGCCCAGCCCGAGGCTGTTGATCGCATCGTTGCTGCGGTACGCCTTGTGCCCGCGCAGACGCGCCACTACAAACTCGATCGCGATCGACACAAAGAAGGCCGGAATGGCCCAGGCCATGATGCGTTCGGGAGTCATCGTTTGATCGAGCCTCTCTGAAATAGCGGCAAATCGAGCCCGGATGGGCGCTGGCGACGGCGATCTGTCATATCCCTACCGTCGGCGCCGATGATAGTCCCGCACATCCCGCAGTACGTGCTGCAGCGCCACAGGTCTCAACGGCATTCGATTGCCACCAAACTGCAACACGTATTGCGCAGCATGTTGGGTTGTCTTGCCGAATCCACGAGGTACTGCATGTCCCGTTCCGCCCTGCGTCCGCTGAGCCTGCTGGCCGGCTGCCTGTTACTCGCCGTCACTGCGCTGGCACCGGCCTTTGCCGCTGCGCCGAACCATGGCCCAAGGCCACCCCGTAGCGTCATCGTGTTCGTCTGGGACGGCATGCGCCCGGACGCGATCAGCGCCGAGGACACGCCAAATCTGCTGGCACTGGGTGCGCGCGGCAGCGTGTTCGAGGACAACCACTCGACCTATCCCACCTTCACCATGGCCAACGCGTCGAGCTTCGCCACCGGCGCGTTTCCCGGCACGATCGGCTTCTATGGCAACCACTTCTGGGCGCCGGGCGCCAAAGGCACGGATGCGAAAGGACAGGCCGTGGATTTTCAGTCGCCGATCTTCACCGAGGACTACGCCATCCTGCGCGATCTCGACGCGCACTACGGCCACGAGCTGCTGGAGCTGCCCACGCTGTTCGCCACGGCGCGCAAGGCCGGCCTGAAGACCGCGCTGATCGGCAAGTCCGGCCCGGCATTTCTGCAGGACTACAAACTCGCCAACGGCGATACGCCGAACAGCGGCCTGCTGCTGGACGAAAACACCGCGCTACCGCTGGCCTTCGCCAGGGAATTGCAGAAAGCCGGCGTCGCGCTGCCGAAAAACACCGCCAACACCTACCCGGCCAATCAGCTGAACCTCAGTGAGGAAAACGACTCGCCCACCGAACAGGGCAAGATGCTGACCCTGAAGGACGGCGCCAGCTCCGATGCCACCGCCGGCGCCGACACCACGCCGGCCGCCGCCAACGCCTGGATGATGAAAGTGTACCTGGACCAGGTGCTGGCGCAGCACCGCCCCGATCTCAGCATCGTGTGGCTGCGCAATCCGGATACCACCGAACACCAGTACGGCGTGGGCTCGCCGGAGTTTCATCTGGCGCTGAAGGCGCAGGATGCCCTGCTCGGCCAGCTCGAGGACAAACTCAAAGCGCTGGGCATGGATCAAACCACCGACATCGTCGTGGTGTCCGACCATGCGCACAGCAATATCGCCGGCCCGCGCGACCTGTTTCCCCTGCGCCAGATCAACGACGGCCGCGTCACCACCATCGACAACGACTGGGGTTACTCCGTCTCGGGCGGTGTGCGCCTGGCCGATGAGCTGACCAAGGGCGGCTTCACCGCCTTCGACGGCAGCGGCTGCGTATACGCGCCCGTGATGAGCGGCCTGAAGGCCGATGGCTCGCAGTTGCACCCGACCCGCTTCGACGACGACGGCCGCCTCTGCGGCAAGCCCGGCCCGTACAGCACGCCGAGCTACAAACTGCCGGATGAACTGCCCAAGGATGCTTTGGTGATCGCCTCGAACGGCGGCACCGAGTATCTCTACCAGCCCGAGCACGACGCCGCGCTGGTCAAGCGCACGGTGCGGTTTCTGCAGTCGCGCGAATACGTCGCCGCGGTCTTTGTGGCCAAGCGCTATGGCGATATTCCCGGCACGCTGCCGGCCGAGAACGTGCACCTGGAGAATGCCGCGCGCGGGCCGGACATCATCATCAGCTACGCCTGGGACGCGAACGCAAAAATCCAGGGCTTCCCGGGTACCGAATACGCCAGCCAGTCCAATGAGCGCGGCGAACATGGCAGCTTCAGCCGTATAGACGTCCACAATACCCTGCTCGCCGCCGGCCCCGACTTTCGCCAGGGCTTCCAGGACACGCTGCCCAGCGGCAACGTCGATCTCGCCCCGACCGTCGCCTCGCTCATGCAGCTGAAGCTGCCCACGGCACAGGGGCGCGTGCTGCACGAATCGCTTACCGGCACGCTCGCCCGACCCGTCGACGCCTACAAGGTAACGCCGACATCGCTGCGACCGGCGCAACCGGCAACCGGCCTGAGCGCCCGACGCGTCGATGGCTCGCCGCTGGCCGCCAGTCAATTCGACTTCGTTCTGCAAATGAAGCAGCTGCAGACGGATGGCAAGACCTGGACGTATTTCGACCAGGCCAGCCCCGAGCGGCAGTAAGAGCCTGTTCGGAAGTTCTGCGAGATCCTTTCGACCGGCCATCGAGCCTTGGTCCGAAAGGAACCGGTCCAATGGCCGGACGCCGCGGTGGCGTCCGGCATCGGCGTGCGCGACGATGTGCCGGCATCGTTCCATGGCATGGCCGCTGGCTTTGCCATGGAACGAATGAAGAGACACGCATCCCACCTCGGCGAGAGCCGATGGCTGTGAGCGAAGCCGAAACGATGATCGCAACACCGGACCGACCGGCCCGGCACGATCGATCGATTGAAATCAATTTGCGCGAAAGTCCGGGCGAAACGCATCCGTTGAAACCGGTGGCGGTGGCAAACGGCGCGCTCCGGCAGCGTCCAACGCCGTTTTTCGCAGGGCTGTCCATACGGTCCCTGGCCGCTTCAACACCGCGCATCCACCCATAAAAAAGCTGGCCCGGTTCTCACCGGGCCAGCTTTTATCCATACCACCCATTCGATCAGAACCGCGTGGCTGCCATCGGCATGGCTGCACGCGGCGAACTCGATTTCACAGCTTCACATTGACGTTGAAGAAAAACTGCCGCGGTGCGCCGGCCTGCAGGGTCTGGTTGTAGCCCTGGGGATCGGAGGCTACGTAGCCGTTGGTGCCCGTACTCGCAAAGTAGCGCTTGTCGGTCAGGTTGGTGATATTGAGGCCAAAGCTGATGTCCTCGAAACCGCCGTAGGCGCCCACGTCGTAGTTGATGCCACCATTGAACAACCAGTAGGCCGGCACCTGGGAATCATTGGTATAGGTGATGTAGCGTCGGCCGGTGTATTTGCCGTCCAGATTGAAGCTCCATGGTCCAAAGGTGTAGCTGGCGCTGGAGGTAAACATCCAGCTGGGGATGCCGACCACGTATTTGCCCTTGGTATCGACCACGCCACCGTTGAGATAGTCGTCCTGGTATTTCGAATTGTCGTAGGACACCGAGTTCAGCCAGCGCAGGTGGTCCACCGGCTTCCAGATCAACGCCAAATCGGCACCGGTGCTCTTGACGCTGCCGACGTTGTTGAGAATGCTGGCGCAGGTTTGCACGGCCGAACACGGCGTGGTCTGCAGCAGGCGGTTGCTGAAGCGGGTGTAGTAGAGATCGGCCGAAGCTTCGAAGCTGCTGCCGCGGACGCGATAACCCGTTTCGATGGTTTGCGAACCTTCCGGCTTCAGGCTGCTCTTGCTGGCATCGAAGGCAGCCTGCGACGTGGCGAAGGGCAGTATTCCGTAGGAGTTGATGTTTTTGCTGTAAGACGCGTAAACATCCTGATGATCGTCGAGCTTGTAGTCGACGCCGACCTGCGGCAAAAAGCCATCGCTGGCCTTGATGCTGCCCTGTGCGAATGCCGTCGTGGCCACCAGCGATTGCGCATCGGTGGTGGAACGCAACGATTTGGCGCCGAAGTTGACCGTCAGCCGGTCGTCCATCAAGTGCACGGTATCTTCGGCGTAGGCCATCCGGGTGTCATACGTGTAGTGCTGCAGGAAGCCGCGCAGAAACGGCTCCCCGCTGCTGTAGAAATTCCACAGGCCATTGTAGGGGCCGTACAGATTGAAGTAGTTGCGCTCGATGTTGTTGTGCGAGTCTTCGCCCCACACGCCGACTTCGATATCGTTGTTGCCGACCGTGTATTGCAAAGAGCCGGTAATGCCATAGCGGTCCAGACCATAGTCCGTGGTGCGCATAGCAAGCGGCAGGCCGGAGGCCGGCGACGTCACGTAAGGCGTCGCCCATTGACCCTCACCGCGATCGTCGTGGTAGTAGCCGCCCAGATTCAGGACCAGCCCATCGGCCAGGGTGAACGAACCGTTCAAACCGGTGAGGTTGTCGCGTCGAATGCCGCCGCCGGCGTAATAGTTCGCATCGCCCTTGTCGTAGTCGGCCGGCAGACCGTTCAACGAGGCGGGATACGCGCCGTTGCCGCGGATCGCGTTGGCCGTCTGCAGTGCCTGCGACCAGTTGGGCTGCCAGTAGTCGTAATCCCAACCCAGCACGCGCTGACTGGTCAGCGACAGATCCTGATAATCGTATTCCTTACGCTTCGAGCTGTCGGAAAACAGGCTGATGCGATTGCCGTCGCCCCATTGATAAACCGCCTTGAGATTGAGCTGGTTGGACACCTGCGAACCGTAGCCTTTCCACTTGTCGGTGTTGGCGTGGTCGTACGACACGTACATCGAGAAGCCATGGTAGTCGCCGGTATCCATGCGCAAATAGGTCCGGTGCGTATCGTCCGAGCCGATCGCCTGATTGAGCCGCACGCCGGCCTTGGCATCGGGATCGGCGGAAAAAAACTGCACGGTGCCGCCGAGATTGGTGTTGGCCGCCGTGCCGAGCGCGCCCGCGCCCTGCGCCAGCTCCACCCGAGCAATATTTTCCGAGGTGATCGCACGGGTCACCTGCAGACCGTTGGTGACGCCATAGCTCATGTTGCCCAGCGGAATGCCGTCGAGTGTGAAGCCCAGGCGGCTCTGATCGAAACCGTGCAAGGTGATCTGGGTCGACCACTCGTAGGCACCCCAGGGATCGGACGACTGGAAGTTGACGCCCGGCAGCTCGCCCAGCACCTTCAGCGCGCTGGTGCCCGGCGGCGTCGCCTTGATGTCTTCCATGGTGACGCTCTGCACCTGCCGAGTCTGGCCGGGGGCGACCACCGACACCGCGTCCATGGTCTTCGCGTTATTGGCATCGGCGGCCGGTGCGGGAGCCGCGGCGGGCGTGGCCGAAGCCGGGCCATCCGCGTCGGCGGCGATGGCGGCCGAACCGTAGAGTGCGGCAAGCAGGGCAAGCATCAGGCTCGTATGACGAGTGGTGCGAGAGTAAGCGGACATGCGTAGGTATCCTTTGCGCAGCCGCCCGCGAGGGTGGCGACGGCGACATGATGGAAAAATGGAACGTCGGAAGGCCACCCAAGGGCCATTCCCATCATTCTGGTGGCGCTTTGTGTACGCGGCTTTACATGCGCATTGCAGATGCGCACGAGGCGATAGCCGCTCGAACGCCGAAGACATCAGCCCTCGCGGCTCGGCAGACAGCCGCTATCGACGCACGTCCATGACGAATGGCTCGCCACGGCAAAAACCGTCGCGAGCGCCGCGAATGGCGCTCGCGATCCAGCATGTCGGCGATCAAGGGGCCGGCGACGAAACCTGCAGCGCATGCCCTTGCGCCTGCGGCAAGCTGGCACCCATCAATTGGGCCAGCGTCGGCGCGATGTCGCGCATGTCGATCGAGCCGAGGTTCTTGCCGGCCGCGATGCCCGGACCTTCGATGAGAAAGGTGGAACGCATTTCCGGATCGGCCGGATCGTAGCCGTGCATGCCCAGGAAGTGCGGCGGCGCAGGCAGCGGCGCGTCGGGCGTCACGCCCAGCTCGTAGCCGATCTTCAACAGCACGAACCAGCTGGCCTTGTCGGTGCCGCCCTGTGCCACGAGCTGGTCGCGATCGAGTACGCGATCGATGTGGTATTGCGGATCATCCTGCAGCTGCTTCAAGAGCGCGGCGACCTTGGCTTTCACCTCGGCATTGTTCGGGTCTTTCAGCACGATCGCCGCGCTGCCGCCGTCGTTCCACACGGCTGCCTGCCAGTCGGTGATCTTGCCGTCCTTGATCGTGACCAGACCGGCCTTGATGAAAGGCGCATAGAAATTGATGTCCTGCTTCACCGGCGCAAAGCCGTGGTCGGACACGATGGCAATCACGCCGTCCGGGTGCACGCGCTGTGCGGCAGCGGCCAGATCGCCGATCAGCAAGTCGATGCCTTCCAGCGTCTTGCGCGAGGTTGGCGTATCCGGGCCGGTGGCGTGCTGCTCGGTATCCAGCGCGGTCACATAGGCGGTCATGAACTGCGGCTTGCGCGTCTCCAGCAGGTGGATCGCGAACTTCGTGCGGTTCTGGTCGCCGGCCAGACTTTCGTCGATGCCGTCGGCGTACGGGCCGAGATCTTTTTCCAGCGACGGCAGCAGGCCGGGCGTGGACAGCGCCGCCACCAGCTTGCGGTCATCCGGCAGGCCGGTGCGCCAGATCTGCGGCAGATTCCAATCCACCTGCGCGCCCACACTGACGGGCCAGTGCACGTTGGCCGTGGTCAAGCCGGCCGCATGCGCGGCATCCCACAGGGTCGGCACGCGAATATCGGCGGCGTACCAGTCCCAGCCCTGCTGGTTCTGATTGGTCGGATCGAAGGTGAGGTTGCTGCCGATGCCGTGGACGTAGGGCGACACGCCGGTGATCAGCGTGGTGTGGCTGGGATAGGTCAGCGTCGGCAGCACGCCGCGCACGTCATGGGCGTAGCTGCCCTGTTTCAGAAAGGCCTGCAGGTTCGGCAAATGCAGGCCGCGCTTTTGCGCCTCGAGCACGTCGGCCGGGCGCAGGCCGTCGATCGAAATCAGCAGCACCGGCTGCGATGCGCTGGGCTGCGCAATAGACGGCTGGGCCGCGGCGAGCGACAAGCTACCCAGCAGCAGGGAAGAAAGTAGAAAACGCATCGGACGATTCGCAAGATGGCAAAGAGGCTGCACATGCTGGGCTGCCACTACTGCATTCTTGTGACAGCCAACCTGCGTCTATGCATTCTCCGATGACAGCTCAGCGTTGATCCAGAGCCTGTCGACCGAGCGCGGGATCGTCGGTAAAAAACGCGTCGATGCCCGCGTCGAGGTAGGCACGCATCTCCGCGACAGAACCGTTCGCGTTGAACGTTTTCGGATCAGTGCCCTGCCAGAAGTTCTTCGCCTGGAAAAAGTTCTCCGGCCGGAACGTATAGGGGTGCAGCTCCAGCCCGGCCGCGTGGGCATCGTGCACCAGCGCACTGGGCTGACCCAACGTGCCATCGGCCGCCAGCGGAATGATCGAGCGGATGTTCGGACCGATCGCATCGGCATACGTGGCGATATCCCGCAGGCCGGCGGGTCTCATCATGTCGGCGAAGGTGAGTTTGCCGCCGGCGACCACCACGTCGTAGGTCTGCTCCTTCGCATCGCCCAGCAGTTGCAACAGACGGATGTTCGGGCGACTGTTTTGCGCACCCTTGCCGCCAAGCTTGCCGCGCAGATAGCGCAGGTTGGCGATTTCGAACGACTGAATTTCCACCGGCGCGGTGTGCGTATAGGTGTGCGCTGCAAGTATCGCCAGCACCTTGTCTTCCATCGGCAGATCGAGCTTCTGGAAATAAGTGCCGTGCTTGATCTCGGGAATGATGCCGACCGGATGACCGGCCACTGCCGACTCGGCCGCGACGAAATCGATGATTTCGTCCAGCGTGGGAATCTGGAATTCGCCATCGTATTTTGTGCTGCGCAGCTGCGGCAGACGCTCGCGCGCGCGCAGGGTTTTCAGCTCGGCGAGGGTAAAGTCCTCGGTGAACCAGCCGGTGACGTCCACACCGTCGATGAGCTTGGTGGTCTTGCGTGCGGCGAATTCAGGATGCGAGGCCACGTCGGTGGTGCCGCCGATTTCGTTCTCGTGTCGCGCCACCGGCACACCGTCCTTGGTCATCACCAGATCGGGCTCGACGAAATCCGCGCCGTCGGCGATCGCCTTGCCGTACGACGCCAGCGTATGTTCCGGCCGCAGCGCGCTGGCGCCGCGGTGGCCGATGACCAGCACCCGGGCAGTAATGGGCTTTTCAGCAGCGCACACGGAGACAGACATGACCAGCATTCCGGCAAGAACAAGAGGGATCAAGCATAAGCGAGTCATGGCGCTGCTCCGATAGCCGTCGCCGTGCATTCGACAACGCCGCGTAGAATGGCAGGCGTTTATGCAGGTTTGTTGACGGTCGGTACCGTCGACGGCTTGAAAGAACAAGGCTACAAGAGTCGCGGCCTGAACACCGTGGCCCCTGCGTTTGCCCGATTATGGAGAAGTAAATACACTTTTGCGGTGAAAAAGCCTTCCGCCAAGGAACTGCCCTGCGCGTGTTCCAACCTTCGCAAGGCCTCGTGCTCGGTCAACCGCCTCTATGACGCGGCGCTGGCCGAGGCAGGCGCCAGTTCCGCCGAGCAGCCGATAGTGTGGGCGGCGTCCTGACAGGCATGGCTGCCTCCGGACGTGCTTGCCGAGCAGTCTTCCATGCAGCGCACCGCGCAGGGCCCAGCCGCACCGGATCGGCGGCGGGGCGGACCGTAACAAAGGCCGCAAACGTGCATTGGGATGGCATCCCGACACGTATCGTGGAATCGTTCGACACGCGGCGCTGGGTATCTCTGCGCTCAAAGACATTCTCAAACTGGCTGCATTGGGGTGCACCTTGCAGCGTAAGCGCTCGCGCAAGTATTTTTACCTTTCCGACTCAGACGGCATCGGCAGGGATTTTTGGTACGGGACAATTGAAATTTTTCGAATTTCTCGAATCCAAGTTTAAGTCCAGCACGTATTTTCTTGGCCTTTCCGGATAGACGCTATGCCACATCGCTTCGATGACAAACCCAATACCGAGATCGGCGACTTCATGACACTCCACTCGCTGGCACTGGATATTGCCGATCACGCGGCCCGCTCCGAGATCGAGCTCTATTCGATGCAGATCTTGGAAGCCGATGGCCGGCACGTCTTCGACACGCAGCAGCCACGCGAGGAATCGGTCGGCCCGGAGAGCTTGTCATTCGCCGCCAAGGCCGTGCAGTATATCGAGCAGCGCGGCAACGCTCTGCCTTATCGGCTGCGGCGGTCGGGCTCCCTGGTGTGGTTTGAGGACCGAGACATAACCGCGTCGCTAGCCGGCTAGACCAGGTCGGCCGGCTTTACGGGCAGCCGGGCACTCGCTTTATTGATAGACGTGCAGCCGTCCAAATGTCCAGGCGTGATACGCGTCGATCAGCCCCGGTATCTTGCAGTCGTCGTATAGCCCGTTGCAGCGCGTGCGCAGCGCGTGCAGCGCGGAAAAGTACGGATCTTTCGGCAACCGCGCCGCCTGCAGCACCATGCTCGGCAGAAACGCGATATCCATCATCGGATAGCTCGGCAGGGCATCGCCGGCATAGTTGCTCTTCAGCATGTAATAGGTAAGAAAGTCCCGATACGGCTGCAGCGCCGGGGGCAACGTGCGCGCCATCGGGCGGATCATGCCTTCGAACGACGGCTGGTGATCGCCGAAGTGCACCAGCAGGGTCGGCTGCGCGCGATCCAGAAAGTCGTGCTCGAGGCCTCGCATGGCCACATCGGAATCGTGCAGGCGCGACAGGTACGCACTGAAGTTGATCGTCGCCGCCGGCGACAGACCGGTCAGCAGGCCGCGGTTGAACGGCGGCGGCAGCTGGGCCAGCGGCAGATCGTCGTGCGGGCCATGCTGGTTGATGGTGAGGATCATGATAAAGACCGGCTGGCCCGGCTTCTTCACCCGATCGTAGACGCGCTTGGCCGCGTCGAACATCTGCTTGTCGGTCTCTTCCCACTCGTCCAGCTTCAGTTCGTTGACGTCGTAAAGGTGATCGAAGCCGTACGACCGATAGGCGTTGCGCCCGTTGATGAAACTGCCTTCGGTCGGATAGATCGCGATGGTGAGGTAACCCAGGCGACGCAGCTGCATGGCTAGCGCGTCGCGCACGTGTGGGGCCAGCACGTAGGGCGCGTACATGCCGCCTGGGCCGAAAATATCCTGCGGCATGCCGGTCAGCGTGGCGAACTCGCTGACCCAGGTGCCGCCGCCGAAGGTATGCGTGCGCAGCACGCCGGTGCCGCGCGTGCGCGCATCGCTCTGGAACATCGACAGATGGCATTCCGGCGCGCCGCAGGCGGTAAAGATCGATGGATCGAAGGTGCTCTCTTCCAGCACCTGCACGATGTCGGGATACGGCGGATGCGCGCTGCCGGATTCGCCCTGCGCGGTCGATCCCCACTGTTGCTCGGCCACCGCCTCGCTCGACATCGCCGGCAGATGCACGCGGGCGTCGTCGAAGTTGATGAAGAAATTGGTCAGCTGCGCGTCGTCGGAAAGCTTTTCCCATACGCCGCGGTTGTGTACCTGGGCAAACGGCCCGCTCGGCAGCATGCAGACAAGAAAGGCCAGCACGCAAACCACGATGCCGCCCGTGCGCAGGCCGAATTTGGCGAGCGACCGGCGACCGACGAACAACCGCCAGTCCCAGCGCCACACCAGCCAAAGCACCGGCGGCACCACCACGCAGATACCGATGCTGAGAAGGTAGAGATGCGGGTAATGCCTCAGCGTATCGAGCAGGCTCGTGCCGGCGTAATAGATGAAGTCCGACGGCATCAGCGACTCTTCGAGGTACTTGATCTTCAGCACCGACAGAAACTTGATCGCCCCAAACAGCGCGCTGCACACCACCAGGGCGGTTGCGAAGCGCGCGAACGCGAACAGCAGCGCACCGAAGGTGCACAGCATCAGCGCGATGATAAAGACCTGCTGCAGCGCCTTCGGCTCCTGCATGGCGGTGGTGAACACGCAGAACGCAAACAGCAGCACGGCCGCGAGCGAGACGAAGCCGGCCCGGGTGAAACGTAACGACAGTCGTCGCATGGCTGGAAAATCCCCGGGACCCGATTGTCACCGCGGCGCCATCTTACGGATTTGTGAAGGCGGCGGAAGCTTGGCCGTCACCGCCGTTCCACTGGCGTTGGGCTGAGCCGCCCGCTGGATGGCGCAGAACGTGGCGGCGAACCGCTAGACTGCCCGTTCTCCGCGCCAGCGATTCCCATGCCGACTTCGTCATCCTCCCAACGCGGCGCCGTGTTCGCGATGCTCGCCACCATCCTGATCTGGGCCTACAGCTGGATCGTGATGAAGCAGGTGCTCGCTTACGCCGGCCCGTTCGATTTTGCGGCGCTGCGCTACCTGCTCGGCGCCGCGGTACTTTTCATCGTACTGGTCATCGCGCGCCAGCCGCTGCGCCCGCCGCCGCTGCTGTTGACCATCGGCATCGGCGTGTTTCAGACCGCCGCGTTTCAGGGACTGGGGCAGTGGGCGCTGCGCACCGGTGGCGCCGGACACGTGGCGCTGCTGGCGTACACCATGCCGTTCTGGGCGGTATTGCTGGCGTGGCTGATGCTCGGCGACAGACCCACGCGCCGGCATGTGATCGGGCTGGCGCTGGCGGCCGTGGGGCTGCTCTGCATCATCGAACCGTGGCGGGCGATGGGCAGCGTGGCTAGCACGGCGCTGGCGATTGCCGCCGGCATCTGCTGGGCGGTGGGCACGGTGCTGACCAAGCGCATGTTCCTTCGACACAAGCCGTCGGTGCTCAACCTCACCGCGTGGCAGATGCTGGCCGGTGGCATCGCCTTAGGCATCGTCGCCCTGCTGGTGCCGCAGCGACCGATCGCGTGGACTGGCGCGCTGATCGCCGGCCTGGCCTATAGCGTCGTCATCGCCTCGAGTATTGCGTGGTGGCTGTGGTCGATCGTGCTGCAGCGTCTGCCGACGACAGTCGCCAGTTTGTCGAGCCTGGGGGTGCCGATCGTCAGCGTGTTGCTGGCCTGGGGCATCCTGCACGAGAGGCCGTCGCTGATGGAGTGGGTCGGTATCGCTTTCGTCGTGGCCGGATTGGCGGCGGTCAGCGGCGTTGGCACCCGCAGCCGCGGCTGATCGCCTCACCCCGACCGATCCACACAAACCTGCGCCGATATTCAGCGTGCGAAAGCGGCTGCGGCGATATCATCAGCACAGACGTCTGTGAAGAATGCCCCATGCCCGATTTCTCCCAATTCTGGTCAAACGGGATCACGTGGCTTAGCCACCACGCGGTCACGCCGTTTCTGACCCTGCTGCATATCAACGGCTTGGCCGGTAATCCCGACGAGATTGCCGGCGCGCTGATGATCGCCGCATTGCAGGTGGCGATCATCGGGTTGATTTTTCGTCCGCTGGAAACCTGGTTTCCGGCGGAAAAATGGACCGATCGCAAGCTGACCCTGGTCGATCGCAACTATACGGTGCTGATGCTGCTGGGCATCTTTCCGCTGTTTACCTATCTGGTGCTCACGCCATTCAGCCATCTGTTCGGCGGTAGCGACACCGATACCAGCGACAGCACCGGCTCGCCGCTGGCGATCTCGCACCTCATTCCGTGGTTCGACCATCACCCGCTGCTGCTGTTTCTTTTCTATTACGCGATCTACGATTTCGTCTACTACTGGATGCATCGTACTCAGCACGCCCTGCCTTGGTGGTGGGCGCTGCACAGCATGCATCACAGCCAGCGTCAGATGAGCTGCTGGACCAACGATCGCGGCAATCTGATCGATGGCTTCATTCAGTCGATGGTGCTGGCCGTGGTCGGCCTGCTGATCGGCGTGCAGCCGGACGAATTCGCGTGGCTGATGCTGCTGGGCGAGCTGGCGCAGAATTTCTCGCACACCAACGTGCGATTTGGCTTTGGACGTCTATTTGAAAAAGTGTTCGTCGATCCGAAGTTTCATCGACTGCACCATATGCTGGTGGATCCAGAACGACCCAACCTGCACAACTGCAATTACGGGCAGGTGTTTTCGATCTGGGACGTGGTGTTTCGCACCGCGCTCTACGGCGAGCCGACGCGACCGACCGGCGTGGGCGACCCGATCGTCGATGCTGACAACAACTACAGCCTGCTCGGCCTGCACTGGGTGTCGACCAAGCGCTTTCTGGGCGCCGTGAGGCGCAAGTCGGGCTGGAAGCCTGGCGAGGTATCTTTTGCCGAGGATTACACGCCGATCCCGCTCAAAACGCTCAGCCCCATGGAACTGCATGCCCTGCATGCGGAGCACGTGAAGCCGACGGCAGAGTCCAAGGCAGCAGCCGAGACTGACCAGGGCCGTCCGACTGCCGAGGCTGAGGCAGCCTAGTCGCGGACTCGCACTACTTGCCCATACTCCAAGGCAACGCCTGCAGGTCGACGTTACCGCCGGTCAGCACCGCGCCAATGCGACGCCCGGCGAAACGCCCCGGCTGCTGCAGAACGGCAGCCAGCACCGTGGCGCAGGAAACCTCCACGATGATGCGCAGCTCAGACCACAATAGCTGCATGGCGGCGATCGTCTCCGCATCGCTGACGGTAATGATCTGAACGTCGTGCGCGCGCAGTGCCGCAAGATTGCTTTCGCCAATCAGTGCCCTCAGCCCGTCGCAGACCGTATCCGGCACGAAATCACTCACACGCGTGCCGCGCGCGATGGACTGCGCTGCATCATCGGCCCCGCGTGGCTCGGCGCCAAACAGGCTGAGCGAAGCATCCATGCCATGGGCGGCGATGGCCACGCCGCTCGCCAGGCCGCCACCGCCCACCGGCGTGATCAAGGCGTCCAGCCCCGGCGCCTGCCGACACAGCTCCAGCGCCACCGTGCCCTGCCCGGCCATGACCTGGGTGTTGGCGTAAGGATGCACCAGCACCGCGCCGGTGGCGCGCCGAATCTCGTCGGCCTTGGCTTCGCGTGCGGCCTGCGTGGGCGCGCAGCGGTGCAGCGTCGCGCCGGCGCGTTCGATCGCATCGACCTTGGCCTGTACGGCGCCTTCCGGCACTACCACGTGCGCCGCAATGCCACGCGTGCCCGCCGCCAGCGCCAGCGCATTGCCGTGATTGCCGGACGAATGCGTGACCACGCCGCGGGCCGCCTGCTGGTCGCTCAGCGCCCATACCGCATTGCACGCGCCGCGAAATTTGAACGCGCCGCCGCGCTGCAGGTTCTCGCATTTGAAATGCAGCTCGGCGCCGCTCAGCGCGTCCAGCGCCGCGCTGCGCAATACGGGCGTTACCTGCGCGTGCGGCGCGATGCGCGCGGCGGCATCGAGAATCTGCGCATAGCTGGGCAGCGCATCGCTGGCCAAAGCCTCGCTCGTCGGCACCGCACTCATGGCAGCAGCACTTCCACGCCGCAGCGAAAGCGGCGCTCGGCGCCCGGTGCCAGTCGGATCGCGTCGTGCCACTCCGGCCGGTTGAACGCGTCGGCCATGCATTCCATCGGCTCCAGCGCGACCGCGCGTCGCGCATCGCGCGCGGCCGTGTCGGCGGTAAATGCGTGCATCACGCCGCGCTCCTGCCACACGGCAATCGACAAGCCTGTGGCGGGGTCGCGCAGCCGCGTGCGGATGTAGCCGTCCGCCTCGGCGTGCAGATCGGTGTATTCGTGATCGAGAATGGTGCTGCCGATGGTTTGCGCTTCGCGGAAGTCGAACGCGGGCGCGTCGTCCAGCGGCACATAGGCCGCCGCGCCCGGTAGCGCGATGAGATCCGCATCCGTGCGAATCAGCGTCTGCGCCGGAATTTGCAGCTGCCAGCCGTTCGCCGTCGTGCCGGCCAGCGAGTTGTTGCCCACCCGGAAATACGGATGCCAGCCGAAGAAGCACGGCGCCTCGCTGTCACCCATGTTGCGCATGCTGACATCGAGCGCAATACCGCCAGCGTCCAGGGTAAACGTGACGGCCAGATCGATCGCATGCGGATACCCGGGCTGCGGTCGGATCGCCGACGTCGCCAGCGTGACGTGAGCGCCGGCGTTATTCGCGGCCAGCTCGGCAATGGCGAAATCGGTATTGCGCACGAAACCGTGCCGCGCGGCGCGGTCGGCACCGGTAACGCCGGGCTGCAGATCCTGCGGCTGACCATCGAAGGTATAGCGCGCGTCGCCAATGCGGCCCGCGAACGGCACCATGATGGCGAAGCGTGAACCCGGACGCGTCGCCACTTCGTGCGCATCGCGGTAGCCATCGGCGATGTCGTGCATCACGCCATTCACGGGCACTTCGAAGCTCAGCAAGGCAGCGCCGTGACAGGCGACGCGGAGCTTTCGCTGATCCTCGTGATCGGTCAGTACCACGATGGGTTGATCGTCCAGCAAGGCTTGTTCGGCGGTGTATCGCGTCATGAGGTTTCCCGGTGTTCTCGGCCGTTGGTGGGCTGCATGGTAACCTGCGCGACCCCATGCCCCCTGTTGTTTACATGAACGCCACCATCGAAAAAACCGCCGCGCTGATTCGCCTCAGCGACTATCGCGCACCCGCCTGGCAGGTCGAAAACGTCGAACTGGAGTTCGATCTCGGCATCGATAGCACCGACGTATCTTCACGCCTGCTGCTGCGCCGCGATCCCGAACAATCCTCACCGCTGCGGCTGGACGGCGAAAACCTCGAGCTGCTCTCGATCGTGCTGGACAAAAAGCCGCTGCCGGAATCCGCCTATCGGTATGCGGACGGTGTACTGGAAGTCGATGGCGCCCGCGACGGCAGCGTGCTGGAGACGCGCGTACGGCTGAAGCCGTTAGCGAACACCACCATGGAGGGCCTGTTTTTTTCCGGCAAGCGCGACAGCGGCTTTCTGCTGACCCAGTGCGAAGCCGAGGGGTTTCGGCACATCACCTTTTTCCCCGACCGGCCGGACGTGCAGTCGCTTTACACCGTCACCCTGCGTGCCGATAAACAGCGCTTTCCCGTACTGCTGGCCGGCGGCAATGCCGACGGCAGCGGCGAGCTGGAGGGCGGCCGGCACTGGGCGCGTTTCGTCGATCCGTACCGCAAGCCGAGCTATCTGTTCGCCCTGGTCGCCGGCAAACTGGAAAAGATTTCGCGCCACTACGTGACCGCCGATGAGCGCGCAGTCACGCTGAATATCTGGGCCGAGTCCGACGCGATCCACCAGTGCGATTACGCGATGGATTCGCTCGAACGCGCCATGCGCTGGGATGAAGAGACCTATGGCCGCAACTACGATCTGGGCGTGTTCCACATCGTCGCCACCCACGATTTCAATATGGGTGCGATGGAGAACAAGGGCCTCAATATTTTCAACGCGAAGTACCTGCTGGCCGACCCGGACAGCTCGACCGACGATGAGTATCGGCACGTCGAAGCCGTGGTCGCGCACGAGTATTTCCACAATTGGAGCGGCAACCGCGTCACCTGTCGCGACTGGTTCCAGCTGTCGCTGAAAGAAGGCCTCACGGTATTTCGCGAGCAGAGTTTTTCCGCCGACATGAACTCGGCACCGCTGAAGCGGATCGAGGACGTTTCCCTGCTGCGCCGCGCCCAGTTTCCCGAGGATGCCGGCCCGCTGGCGCATCCGGTGCGTCCGGCGCAGTACAGCGAGATCAATAACTTCTACACCGCTACCGTTTACGAGAAGGGTTCCGAACTGGTGCGCATGCTGTCGGCGCGACTGGGCAAGGACGGCTTCCGGCGCGGCATGGACCTCTACTTCGAGCGCAACGACGGCACCGCGGCCACGCTGGAAGATTTTCTCTCGGCGCTCGGCGACGCGAACGATATCGACCTGATGGCGAACCTCGCCTGGTATGCCCGGGCGGGCACGCCGCGACTCAAGGCGCATGGCCATTACGATGGCGTACGGCAAACCTACGCCCTCACACTCTCCCAGCATGCCGCCAACGGCGCCGATGCGCACGACGGCGAGCCGCTGCCGATTCCAGTGAAGCTGGCGCTGTTCGCCGATAGCGGCACGATGCTGCCTCTGCATCTGGACGGCCAGACGGCCAACGGCGATACGTCGGTGACGGAAAGCGTGGTGATTCTCGACCAGTCCGAGCAGACGTTTGTCTTTGGCAAGGTCGAATCGGCGCCGGTGCCATCGCTGCTGCGCGGATTTTCCGCGCCGGTCATTCTGGAATGCGATTACACGCCGGCGCAGCTGGCGCTGCTGCTGGGCCACGACATCGATGGCTTCAATCGCTGGGAAGCCGGCCAGCAGCTCGCCGCGCGCGCCTTCGATAACCTGCGCGATGGCAATACCGTCAATGCCGTGCAGGCGTGGTGCGATACGCTCGCGACACTATTCGCCAGCGACAGTATCGACGATGCGCTGCTCGCCGATCTGCTGACGCCGCTGGGCGAAGTCGAGCTGGCCGAGCGAGAGAGCGTGGTCGATCCGCAACGCATCCATCGGCTGCGCCAGGATCTGCAAAAGCGGCTCGCCGAACGGATCGGCGCAAAGGCACTGGAACAGCGCTATCTCGACTTGGCGGCACACACCAGCGCACAGCTCGATCCGCTCAGCCAAGCGCGGCGCCGGCTCAAGCGCCGCGTGCTGGAACTTTTGGAACTGGTCGACGGCACGACGGCTTATCCGCTGGCGCTGAGCCAGTACGGCAGCGCACCGGCCATGACCGACCGGCTGGCGGCGCTAAGCGTTCTATTGCGCGGCGAATCGGCGCAGGCTGCCGACGCCGTGCAGCACTATCGCCAGCGTTATGCCGACAACGCGCTGGCGATGGACAAGTGGTTTGCGATCCAGGCCCAGTGCACCGTGGCAGATCCCTTGGTGCGCGTGCAGGCACTGGAAAACGATCCTCTATTCACGCTGAAAAACCCCAATCGGGTGCATGCGCTGCTAGGCAGCTTCGTGCGCGGCAATCCCAGCGGCTTTCACCGCGCCGACGGTGCCGGCTATCGGCTACTGGCTGACCGGCTGATACAGCTGGATGCACTCAATCCACAGCTGGCTGCCCGCATCGCCACGGCGTTCAACGGCTGGCAACGGCTGGAGCCGAAGCGGCGCGAGGCGGCTCATACGGCGATTTCCGCGCTTGCCCGCCAGGATTCCTTGTCACGCAATCTGACGGAAATCATCGATAACGTCTTTCGGCACTGAAGCAGCCTGGGCGGTCGCGCGGCAACCGGCGCGACCGCAATCATGGCTTGGGGAAGCGTGGTGGATTCGCTTGCGCAACTTGCCTTCGTTATACCGAGAGATCGCGCAGCGCTTCGAGCAGCGCACTCATGCGCGACTCCAGGCGCGGCTGCAACGAACTGCGCTCGCTTTCATCGCGCTCGCCCAGGCCCTCCATCGCCATTTCAATCTGGCCCAACGCGACCAGCAGATCGTGACGCGGATAAAGCATTTCGAAGTTCATATCCATGCTGAGTCCCCCTCATTTTGGTAGGAATGACGATGCAACAGCCATGCCAATGTGTGACCGGCATCACGGTTGCACAGCGAGCTTGATCACATGGCTGACGCTGCGCGTCAGCTGCTGCCACGAGCCGGCACAAATCCGCCCGGCAGTCACTTCGGGTTCACGCGTTCGAGACAAGAATTGAGCTCCGGTCTGAAAAAGCCCCACTCAGCCCGTGCCAAATTTCCTTTTCTGGCGCCTGGCAATACGGTCTTCCTGGATTCCCCCTGTTCCTGAGACCGCCCGGCGCCAGATTTATTCCAAGCAAAGCCCCGCCGCAGCAACGGCGGGGCTTTGCTTTTGGCTGAGGCTGAAAGCCTGAACGGGAAATGCGACTCCACAAAAGACGACGGCACCCCGGAGGGGTGCCGTCTTGCTACCTTTCCCAGTACTCAATCGAACCCCTGTCCGCTCGATCTCAGCGCGCGAATCGCGCAGCGTCTGCCCGTGAAAGTGCTACTGGCGTTTAGCAGAAAGCGTGCCATGCAGCGCAACAAGAACGAGTTCCACCGGATGCCGCTAAAATAGCGCCTGTTTTGTCACCTTTTGCACACCCGGGGCAGTCCGATGCGTCATCCCATCCACTACGACGTTATCGTGATCGGCGGCGGCCACGCCGGCACCGAAGCCGCGCTGGCCGCCGCGAGGACGGGCGCGCGCACGCTGCTGCTGAGCCACAACATCGAAACCATCGGCCAGATGAGCTGCAACCCCGCCATCGGCGGCATCGGCAAGGGGCATCTGGTCAAGGAAATCGACGCCCTGGGCGGTGCGATGGCCCACGCCGCCGACCGTGCCGGCATCCAATGGCGCACGCTCAACGCCTCGAAGGGACCGGCCGTGCGCGCCACGCGTTGCCAGGCCGACCGCTCGCTATACAAGGCGGCGATCCGCCGCATCGTCGAAACCCAGCCGAATCTCGAACTGTTCCAGCAGGCGGTCGACGACCTGATCATCGAGAACGGCCGCGTCACCGGCGTGGTCACGCAGATGGGTCTGTCGTTCGGCGCCGCCAGCGTGGTGCTGACCGCCGGCACCTTTCTCGCCGGCAAGATCCATATCGGACCGGCGCAGTATGCCGGTGGCCGCGCGGGCGACCCGCCGGCCAGCACGCTGGCTTCGAGGCTGCGCGAGCTGCCGGTCGCGGCCGATCGGTTGAAAACCGGCACGCCACCGCGCATCGATATGCGCAGCATCGATTTCAGCGCGCTGGAAGAACAACCCGGCGACGATCCGGCGCCGGTGTTCTCGTATCTGGGCTCGCGCGAAGAGCATCCGCGGCAGATCAGCTGCTGGATTACGCATACGTCCGAGCGCACGCACGAGCTGATCCGCGGCGCGCTGGACCGTTCGCCGCTGTACACCGGTCAGATCGAAGGCGTCGGTCCGCGCTACTGCCCCTCGATCGAGGACAAGGTAGTGCGCTTCGCCGACAAGCCCTCGCACCAGATCTTCATCGAGCCGGAGGGTCTGGACACCTTCGAGATCTATCCCAACGGCATTTCCACCTCGCTGCCGTACGACGTGCAGCTGGCGCTGGTGCAGTCGATCAAGGGCTTCGAGAAGGCGCATATCACCCGGCCCGGCTACGCGATCGAATACGACTATTTCGACCCGCGCGGGCTCAACCCGTGGCTGGAGACCAAGGCCATCGGCGGGCTGTATTTCGCCGGCCAGATCAACGGCACTACCGGTTATGAAGAAGCCGCCGCGCAGGGTCTGATCGCCGGCATGAACGCCGCGCTGGCCACGCAAGACAAAGCGCCGTGGTATCCGCGCCGCGACGAGGCGTATATCGGCGTGCTGATCGACGACCTCACCAGCAACGGCACGATCGAGCCGTACCGCATGTTCACCTCGCGCGCCGAATACCGGCTGCACCTGCGCGAGGACAACGCCGACCTGCGCCTCACCGAAACCGGCCACGCACTCGGCGTGGTGCCGCAGGCGCGCTTCGATGCCATGCGCGCCAAGCGCGAGGCGGTCGATGCCGAGATTCGTCGGTTGCAAACGCTGTGGGCGACGCCGGCCAACGCGCTGGGCGCGGCCATCGAACGCGATCTTGGCGTGGCGGTGAGCCGCGAAACCACGGCACTGGATCTGCTGCGTCGTCCCGAACTCGATTACGCCAAGCTTGCCTCGGTCGGCGAACTCGGCCCCGCGGTCGAACGCGACGACGTGGCCGCCCAGGTCGAGGTACAGGTGAAATACGCCGGCTATCTGCAGCGCCAGCGCGAGGAGATCGAACGCCAGCAGCGCAACGAGCACACGGTGATTCCACCCAGCTTCGACTACGACAAGGTCCGCGGCCTGTCCGCCGAGGTGCTGCTGAAACTCAAGCGCACGATGCCAGCCACCGTCGGTCAGGCCGCGCGCGTCAGCGGCGTGACACCCGCCGCGATTTCGTTGCTGCTGGTGCACCTGAAGCGTCGCGCGGCGGCCTGATAGCCTGCTCGGTCGCCGCGTATGCATGGCATCATGCAGCGTTGATCACGACTTATTTGGGGAGGCGCAGTAATGGAAGTATGGATTGGACGCGACGGCGAACGGCACGGACCATACAGCGATGGCGATATCCGCCAGTGGCTGCGCAGTGGCCAGGTCAGCCGCGACGACCTCGGCTGGTACGAAGGGCTGGCCGACTGGCAGCCGTTGTCGATGCTGTTCCCCGACGAAGTGGCTAATACCGCGCCGCCATTCGCCGCGCCCCCTGCCTATGCTTCAAGCGTTTTGCCGCAAACCACGGCCGCCACGCTGGAAGACTATGCGGGTTTCTGGAAGCGCGTGGGCGCCTATATTCTCGATGCGATCATTCTTTATATCCCGAATCTGCTGATCCAGAAAATGATGGGCGGCGATGCGGCAGAAGCGGCGATGAAGCAGGCCCAGCTCGCAGCGCCGGGTGATCCCCAGGTGATGTTTGCCGCGCTGATGCAGTACTACCACGCCATGACGCCGGCGCTCTTGATCATCACCGCGATCACCTGGCTGTATTTTGCGATCTGCGAAAGCTCGGCCTGGCAGGCCACACTCGGCAAGCTTGCGCTGAGTATCCGCGTGACCGATATGCAGGGCGGGCGGATCAGCTTTGCGCGCGCCCTTGGCCGCTACCCCGCGAAGTACCTGAGCGCCCTGATCCTTGGCGTCGGCTTCCTGATGGCGGGATGGACGCAACGCAAGCAGGCTTTGCACGACCTGGTCGTCAGCACACTCGTGCTCAACGGACGCTCCGGTAATTTCAAACCGAAGCAGCCCACGCCGGGACGAAACGACAACTCCTTTAGCGCCTGATCCACGAGTAGCAACCAAGCGCCGGAGCCACACTCCGGCGCTTTTTTGTGCCCCTCGCGCAATCCTGGCGCAGCGATGGAATCGGGCCGACTGGTCAGCTTGCTATCATTCGCAGTCCCCTCCGGCTAGGCCGGATTTTTCAGAGAACGCCCCAGCCCCATGCTCAGCATCGAACAACGCATTGCCCAGGATATTGCCGCCAAGCCCGACCAGGTTCGCGCGGCGGTGGAACTGCTCGACGGCGGCGCCACCGTGCCGTTCATTTCGCGCTACCGCAAAGAAGTCACCGGCGGTCTCGACGACACACAGCTGCGTTTGCTGGAAGAGCGCCTGCGCTATCTGCGCGAACTGGAAGAGCGGCGCGCGGCGATCCTCGCCAGCGTGGAGGAACAGGGCAAGCTCACCGATACGCTGAAAAACGATCTGCTCGCGGCCGACAGCAAGGCGCGGCTGGAAGATCTCTACCTGCCGTACAAGCCCAAGCGCCGCACCAAGGCGCAGATCGCCCGCGAGGCCGGCCTGGAGCCGCTGGCCACCGGCTTGCGCGACGATCCGACGCAGACGCCGGAAACCTTCGCCGAAGTCTTTGTCGACGCCGACAAAGGCATACCCGACGTGCGCGCCGCGCTCGACGGCGCCCGCGCGATCCTGATGGAGTCGATCGCCGAAGATGCCTATCTGGTCGGCGAGCTGCGCGACTGGCTGTGGGCCAAAGGGCAGATCCGCGCCAAGGTCGTCGCCGGCAAGGAAAACGAGGGCGCGAAATTCCGCGACTACTTCGACCACGTCGAGCCGATCGGCAAGATTCCCTCGCACCGCCTGCTGGCCCTGATGCGCGCCCGCAACGAGGGCGTAATCGAGCTGGAGCTGAGCCCCGATGTGGACAGCGAACAAGGCCATGCCGAAGGCGAAGGCCGCGTGGCCGCGCGTGCCGATATCCACAACCGCGGTCGCGCCGCCGACGCCTGGCTGCGCGAAACCGTGCGGCTGACCTGGCGCGTGAAGCTGCATCTGCACCTCACGCTGGACCTGTTCGGCCGCGTGCGCGAAGGCGCCGAGGACGAGGCGATCCGCGTGTTCGGCGACAATCTCAAGGACTTGATGCTGGCCGCGCCGGCCGGTGCGCGCACGGTGATGGGGCTGGATCCCGGCATCCGCACCGGCGTCAAGGTGGCCGTGGTCGACGCGACCGGCAAGCTGCTCGCCACCGACGTGATCTATCCGCACGAGCCGCGCAAGCAGTGGAACGAATCGATCGCGCAGCTGGCCAAGCTGTGCAAGCAGCACGGCGTCGATCTGATCGCCATCGGCAACGGCACCGCCTCGCGCGAAACCGACAAGCTGGCCGGCGAGCTGATCAAGAAGCACGCCGATCTCAAAATGGCCAAGATCGTCGTGAGCGAAGCCGGCGCATCGGTGTATTCGGCATCGGAAATAGCCGCCAAGGAATTCCCGGAACTCGACGTGACCCTGCGCGGCGCCGTATCGATCGCGCGCCGCCTGCAGGATCCGCTGGCCGAGCTGGTAAAGATCGAACCAAAGGCGATCGGCGTGGGCCAGTACCAGCACGACGTCAACCAGATCAAGTTGGCACGCGCGCTGGAAACCCGGGTCGAGGACTGCGTCAACGCGGTCGGTGTCGACGTGAACACGGCGTCCGCCGCGCTGCTGTCGCGCGTGGCCGGCCTGTCCGCCGCGGTCGCCGAGAACGTGGTGAAGCATCGCGACGCCAACGGTCCGTTCGCCAACCGCAAGGCGCTACTGAAAGTGCCGCGGCTAGGCGACAAGGCGTTCGAGCAGTGCGCTGGATTTCTGCGCGTGTCGCACGGCGACAATCCGCTCGACGCCAGCGCCGTGCATCCGGAAGCGTATCCGGTGGTCGAGCGCATCATCGCCCAGTGCGGCCGCGAAGTGAAAAGCGTCATCGGCGACAGCGCATTTCTACGCGGCCTCAAACCCGAACAGTTCACCGAAGAGCGCTTCGGCGTGCCAACCGTGCGCGACATTTTGAAAGAGCTGGAGAAACCCGGCCGCGATCCGCGCCCCGAGTTCGTCGCGCCGAGCTTTGCCGAGGGCGTCGAGGATGTGAAGGATCTCAAGCCCGGCATGATTCTCGAAGGGCGCGTCACCAACGTCGCCGCGTTCGGCGCCTTCGTCGACATCGGCGTGCACCAGGATGGACTGGTCCACGTCTCAGCGCTGTCGCATACCTTCGTCAAGGACCCGCGCGACGCCGTCAAGGCCGGCGACATCGTCAAGGTGAAGGTGATGGAAGTCGATCTGCCGCGCCAGCGCATCGGCCTGTCGATGCGGCTGGACGACGAGCCCGGCCAGAGCCGCGCACGCCCGGGTGCCGGCAACGACGCGCGCACGACGCGAGATTCGAAGAACGGTGATGCACGCCCCGCATCGCGCGGCGGTATGCCCGCGAAACCGACGGCGCCACCGGCCAACGGCGCCTTTGCCGACGCGTTCGCCAAGGCCCGCAAAAACTAGCGGGACGTGGGTTTTCCATGCTGCACCTGCGCATGCGTATGGAGGATGTTTCCGATATTGTTGCGCCCTCGTTAAGGCCCTGCTCCGGGCCGCGTATTCAGGGGACTCAACCATGCTTCGCACCCGTTATCTGGTCACGGCCATCGCGGCCGCCATGCTGTTCGCCGCCAACGCGCAGGCATCCAACCAACCGCCGGTCGACAACGTAGTCGTGTTCGGCGACAGCCTGAGCGACGCCGGCCAGTTCTTTTCGACCTCGCTCAACACGTACTCGAAATTCACCACCAATCCCGGCGACGTAGCCGTGCAGTACATCGCCGCCGGCTACGGCTTCAATCTGCAGCCGTCGCGCGTGGGCGGTAGCGATTACGCTTATGGCGGTGCCGGCGTGATCACCGACGACGACGGCCCCGATCCAGCCATTCCCACGCTGACCCAACAGGTCGACGGGTATCTGGCCAACGGCGCCAAGGCCGATCCGCGCAGCCTGTACATGGTGTGGGGCGGCGCCAACGATATTTTCTACCACGCGACGCAGTACGGTATCGGCAGCATTTTCCCGGGTGCCGGTGAAACGGCTGCTCAGGCAACCGCCAATATCAATGCCGCCGCCACGCAGGAGCTGGCACTGATCAGCCAGCTGAAGCAGGCTGGCGCGAGCTACGTGGTGGTTTTCAATCTGCCGGATATCGGCAAGACACCGTCAGCAGCTTCCGATGCTGCGTTGGTACCTGGCATCCAGACCTTTCTCAGCAATGTCTCGGCGTCTTACAACCAGACGCTCAACGCCGGGCTGGCCGCTACCGGCGCAAACATCCTCTCGGTGAACACCTACGCCTTGTTCAACGAAGTACTGGCCAATCCGGCGGCCTTCGGTTTCGTCAACACCACGGTGCCCGCCTGCACCACGACGAGCTCGCACGACTGCAACGGCAGCACCCTGGTAACGCCGACCGCGGCGCAGAACTATCTGTTCGCCGACGGCGTGCACCCGACCACCGCCGCGCACGAGATTTTCGGTCAGTACGTGCTGTCCGAACTGCGCGCGCCGGGCCAGATTTCACTGCTCGGCGAAGCGCCACTGGCCGTCAGCACTGCGCAGACCAAGGCCGTGCGTACGCAGATGCAATCCGATGACACCGGCGCCGACAGCCGCGTGTTCGCCACGGTCAACTTCGGCCAGCAGCGTTTCGACGGCACCGACAACTCGCCACGCACGACCAGCGACAACACCAACGTAACGCTCGGCGCCGACATGCGCAGCAACGACAATCTGTCGATGGGCGTGGCGCTCGGCCTGAGCCGCAACACCGCCAACTTCAACGGCGGCGGCCATTACGATCTCAACGATACCTCGGCGTTGGCCTATGTCACCTACCATGTCGGCGGCGGCTACCTCGGCGGCTACGGCGAGGCGGGCCACTCGAATTTCACCGACGTCGATCGCCTTATCGAATTGGGGCCGCTGCTGCGCACGGAAAGCGGTGCCCCCAACGGTTCGCATGTGGGTGCGGGCATCACCGGCGGCTGGTGGTTCGGCGAAGGCACGCTGAAGAACGGGCCGTTTGCCAATCTGGAATATCAGAGCATTCGCGTCGATGGTTACCACGAGGCCGGCGACGACAGCACCGCCATGTGGTTCGGCAGCCAGCACCGCAAGGCGCTGATCAGCACGCTGGGCTGGCGCCTGCAGGGGCAGTGGCAGACCGCCAACACCACCTTCATTCCGTATGCCGAGGTGGCCTACAACCGCGACAGCAAGGCTGACGCGCGCGACGTCACCACCGGACTCAACTCGCTGAACGGCCAGTTTTCCATCGCCGGCTATATCCCCGACAAGACCTGGGGCAGTGCCGATGTCGGCCTGACCGCGCAATTCAACGCCCAGCTCAGCGGCACGTTTTCGTACAACGCGCACTTCAGCGACAGCGCGCAAAAATACAACGCCTTCAATCTGGGGCTGCGCTACCGGTTCTGATCTCGCCGCATATGTCAGGCCATAAAAAAAGCCGCCCAAACAGGGCGGCTTTTTTATCGACAAATGGACGTCTGGAAGGCTGGACGATATCGGCCTTCCAAGACTTCGCAGAACTTTACTTGCTGCCCGTGGCCAGCGCCTGCACATCCGTAGCCTGTTTGCGCAGGCTCGACGCGGCCGAATCGTCCAGCGGCTGCACGTTGCCGTTGACCTCGTGCTGCTTCAGCACCAGATTGCCGTTGTCGTCCCAGCCGGCGCGATCGATGGCCGTGGGCTTGGCGCCCTGGTTGGGCTTGGTCTGCTGCACGATGACCCAGGGCTTGCCGTTCTTGTAGGCGTAGTCGGTGCTGGTGAAGCCCTTGGCGCCGTAATCGACCAGCTCGCGGATGAACTTCAGATCGTTGTCTTGGCGAAACACCTGCCAGCTGCGCGACACGTCCTTGTCCAGCTTGGTGCCGCTCTTCACCTTCATCGCACCGAGCTGCTTCTGCACGTCGGTAAATGCGGCCAGCACTTTCTCACCGGCGGTCGGTTCGGAGGACAGCTCGATATTGACGCCGTCGTTCTTGTTACCGTTGGTGAGCACCAGCGCCTGAATCTTCATGACGTAATGGCGATCGCCGTCGTTGAGCTCGGCCTGCACGACATAGATATCGTTCGGCTTGACCTTCGTCGGATCAAAATTCAACGTGAACGGCAGCGGAAACTGCGTGGCCGGCGTGATCAGCTTCAACGCCAGCGGCGGCGCGCTGGCATCGGCAGTGGACGATACGTCGACCACCTTGATGCTCAGCGAAGCCTTCGGCGACAGCGGCTGGACCGGTGCACGCAGCGTGACCGTACCGCTCACCTCGTTGGCGACCTTGGCGGCGCCGGCCGTGCTCGCGGAGGCGGGAGCACCGTCGGACGAAGACGAAGACGAATTGCAGCCGGCGAACGCCAGCGCAACAAACGGAATAAGCGACAAAGCCATCTTGCGCATCGGAAAACCTCATCAACATGAAAGCGGGCGCGAATAGAGCGTCAGACGCTGCGCGCCATCGGTTTTTCGCGGGGGAAGCTCGGAGCATAGCCGAAAAAGTCGGCCAACTAAAAATCGGTTTTGCGAACGCTGCATCCATTCGCCGGCGTATGCGGGCGCCCGCGCAGGCCACTCCCATCGCCGTTTACGCGTTCCGTCGCCGAGAGACGATGCCGCACCCGTTGCGAAGAAACCATCAAAGGCGATGCAGCGCGCGGTGGGCGATATCGCGCCGACAAAAGGCACCTTCATAACGAATCGCGTCGATCGCCGCATAGGCGCGCGCGCGCGCATCGGCGATATCGCCACCGAGCGCGCAGACGGTCAGCACCCGCCCGCCGGCCGTCACCACGCGGCCCTCGGCGTTCAACGTCGTGCCGGCGTGGAACACCTTGACGTCGGCCTGGGCCGGCGTATCCAGGCCCGCGATGAGGTCTCCGCTGCGCACCCGGCCTGGGTAACCGCCGGCGGCCATCACCACGCCGATCGCGGGTCGAGCGTCCCAGCGCGCCTTGGTGTGTTCCAGCCGTCCATCCAGCGCGGCGTCGATCAGGTCGACCAGATCGGACTTCAGCCGCAGCAGGATCGGCTGGGTTTCCGGATCGCCGAAACGCACGTTGAACTCGATCACTTTCGGCGTGCCGTTCTTGTCGATCATCAGCCCGGCATAGAGAAAACCGATGAACGGCGCCCCTTCGCTGGCCATGCCGCGCAGGGTGGGGTCGATCACCTCCCTCAGGATGCGTTGTTCGATCTCGCTCGTGACCACCGGCGCCGGTGAATACGCGCCCATGCCGCCGGTGTTGGGGCCAAGATCGTTTTCGTCGCGGCGCTTATGGTCCTGGCTGCTGGCCATCGGCAGCGCGTGGCTGCCGTCGCTCATGACGATATAGCTGGCCTCCTCGCCCTCGAGAAATTCCTCGATTACCACCCGCGCCGACGCGTCGCCGAAGCTGTGCGCGCCGAGCATGTCGTGCAGGGCCAGTTCGGCATCGGCCAGGGTCAGCGCGACCACCACGCCCTTGCCGGCGGCCAGACCGTCGGCCTTGATTACGATCGGCGCGCCGTGTTCGCGCACGTAAGCGAGCGCGCGGTTCAATTCGGTGAACACGGCGTAGCGCGAGGTCGGAATGTTGTGGCGGAGCAGGAAATCCTTGGCGAAGGCCTTGGAGCCTTCCAGCTGCGCGGCGATCGCGCGGGGGCCGAAGATGCGCAGGCCGGCGTCGCGAAAACGGTCGACCACGCCAGCGACCAGCGGCACTTCCGGGCCGACCACCGTCAGGCCGACCTTTTCACGCTTGGCCAGCGCCAGCAGGCCGTCGATATCGCTGGCCGCCACGTCGACGTTGCGTACGCCGTGCTCGTGCGCGGTACCGGCATTGCCCGGCGCCACGATCACCTCGGTAACGCGGGGCGACTGCTTGAGCTTCCACGCCAGCGCATGTTCGCGACCGCCGTTGCCGATAACAAGAACTTTCATGCCTGATTCCGATACGCGAGTGGATGGCCGGCGACAGCCGAACGCGCATTGTAAGGCACGCTGTGATGGGGAGATAAATGGATATTTACCGATCCCGCACGCTCGCCGGCTCAGTGCATCGGCGAGCGTCGGCCGGACGTTCGTGCGCGTTAGCGCGACGGTTTCAGTCGCGCTGCAGCAGTTCGAGCAAGGCCGCCCGGGGTAGCTTGCCCGTCTCGTTGCGCGGCAATGCCTCCACCAACCGCAGCGGACGCGGCAGAAACACGGGGTCGATGGCGTGGCGCAGGGCATCGAGAATCCGCTGCTCGTCCAGACCCGGCGCCACCGCCAGGGCGGCAATGCGATGCACGCCCAAGGTGTCGCCATCGGCAAGCTGCATGACCACACCGTCCAGCACACCGGGAATCGCCAACAGCCGGCGCGTAAGGTCGGCCAGCGAGGCGCGCTTGCCGGCAATCTCCAACATGTCGGCGTGGCGCCCGCGCAGGCGAAAACGCCGGCCGTTGTCGGACAGGCTCACGATATCGGCCAACGCGATAGGCGCGCTCAGCTGCGGCGCATCCACCGTCGTGCCGTCGGGCTGCGGATGCAGGGTGACGCCATCGTAGAGCAGCCAGTCTTCGTCTACCGTGGGGCGACGACTGGCGAACACGCAGGTCTCGGTGGAGCCGAACATCTCCTGCAGCGGCGCGCCGAAGCGCTGCTCGGCGGCACGCGCCAGCTCCAGCGGCATCGGCGCGGTGGCAGAAACGATGGCCGCGATCGGCGGCAACGCAATGCCCGAATCGACCAGCGCACGCAGGTGCACCGGCGTGGTCACCAGCACGCGCGGCGCCGGTACGTTTGCCAGCGCCGCGGCCACATCGGCGGGGAAAAACGGCCGGCCCGCGTGCACGCCCACGCCGCCGAGCAGCGGCATCACTACCGACAGCTCCATGCCGTACATGTGCTGCGGCGGCACGGTAGCTACCACGTCGAAACGCTCGCCGACGACGGCCCGCAACATCGCCAAATTGCCGGCGTTGCTCGCAACGAAGCTACCCCAGGTTTTTCGGTTGGCGCTGGGTATGCCGGTGGAGCCGGAGGTATAGCCAATGGCCACCACATGATCCGCAGCGAGCAGCGGCCATGCACCATCGGCTTCCGCGGCGTCGAATGAAAGCGCATCCAGCGGCGGCAGCCGCTGATAGCGCGGCGGCGCGAGCGCGAGATCCATATCGCCGACGGCGTAGCAGCCCGGATAGGCCTGCATCACCTCATCCACCGCCTGTGGCGCACGCGAGGAAGGCAGCAGATTGATCTGGCCACGGATCGCGATCGCGCAAAAGGCCACCAGAAAAGCGTAGCGGTCCTCGCACAAATTGACCGCGGCGGCGGCCGGCAGCAGCGCCGCTACGGCGCGCACATGCGCCAGAAAGAGCCTCGCCTGGATCGGTTTGCCGTCGCGCCACGCCACCACGCGAGACGGGTCGGTGGGATGCAGCAGAGGCAACAGCTCGGGCGCTTCGCGCTGGCAGATGTCGGGAACAATGGACAAGCGACGGTCTCTTTGATGGTTCAACAAGCTGAAGTCTCAACAGGCGTTGCAGGGCGAAAGATGGCATCCGCAGCCCGAAGACGCAGTGAAGTGACCCGATCCAACGTTCGATGCGTCTTTGCCGCTCGAGCGCCGTTTCGGCATCTGTCCTGGGGCGGCGCCACCGCAGTCAGCTGCGCACGATAGTGCCCGAAAGGGCGTCGCGGATCACCGTGGGACTCGCCTGCCCGCCCAGCGCCCCGTCCAAAAGGCCGTCCAGCGACTCGCCGAAAAAGGCGTCCACGGCTTGGGCCGAACGCGCCGGTGCCTGACCGTGCGGATTGGCGCTGGTCGACACCACCGCACCGCCAAACGCGCGGCACAGTGCGGCCGCCGGCGGATGGGCGGTGACGCGCAGCGCGATGCCGCTGTGCGAGCCGGCAACCCAGCTAGGCACTGCCGACGAACGGGGGAAGATCCAGGTGTTCGGCCCCGGCCAGCTTGCGCGCACCTGCTGCAGGATCTCAGCGGGCACCGACTCCAGGTCGATGTAGCGTTCGACCTGGTCGAAGTCGGCCGCGATCAGCAGCACGCCTTGCGTCGCCGGCCGCTGCTTGAGGACAAATAGCCGCTCGAAGGCAGCGGCGTTGTGCGGATCGCAACCGAGGCCGAAAACGGCTTCGGTGGGATACGCCAGCACGCCGCCACCGTGCATAAGCCCGGCGGCGGCATCGATCTCGGCGAGGGTAAAGCGGCGCAGCACTCAGGCCTCGAGGGATTTTTCGATCGGCTTTTTCACTGCCGGCTTTTTGGCAATGGCTTTCTTGGCCGCCGATTTCTTGGTCGCGGCCTTTTTCGTCGCCGATTTTTTAGCAGCGGCCTTTTTTGCCGGCGCCTTCTTGGTGGCCGCTTTTTTGACCGCGGGCGTTTTGGCGGCCGCGGCTTTCTTGGTCGCCGTTTTCTTTGTTGCAGTCTTTTTGCCGAAGCGGCCCTTGCGCACGGGCGCGGCGGCCAGCAGCTCGATGCACTGCGCTTCGGTCAGCTCTTTCGGCTCCTGCTCTTTCGGGATGCGCGCGTTTTTTTCGCCGTCCGTAATGTAAGCACCGTAGCGGCCGTTGAGTACCTGCACGCCATTGCCGAAATCGAGGATCAGCCGGTTGGCGAGCATTTCCAGCCGCTCCTGCACGATCTGCAGGGCGCGCGGCAATTCGATCGTGTACGGATCGTCTTCGGGCTTGAGCGAGGCATAGGTTTCGCCCTGCTTCACGAACGGGCCGAAGCGGCCGATCGCCACGCTGACCTCTTCACCGTTTTCCGCTTGGCCGAGCTTGCGCGGCAGCTTGAACAGCTCCAGCGCATCGGCCAGCGAGATGGTGTGCATGCTCTGTCCGGGGCGCAGGCTGGCGAAGGTCGGCTTGTCTTCGTCTTCCTTGGTGCCGATCTGCGCAAACGGCCCGTAGCGACCCAGCCGAACGGACACGGGCTTGCCGCTTTTCGGATCGGTGCCGAGTTCGCGCGCGCCGGTGGCTTCGTTGCGATCGACCGACTCGGTTTTCTCGTCCACCTGCTGCTTGAACGGCAGCCAGAAGCGCTCCATCAGCGGCACCCAGGCTTCCTCGCCGCGGCTGACCGCGTCGAGCTCGTCCTCGAGCTTGGCGGTGAAGTCGTAATCGACGTAGCGGGTGAAATGCGAGGTCAGGAAATTGCTGACCGCGCGGCCGACATCGCTGGGCTTGAAGCGGCGACTGTCGAGGTAGACGTATTCGCGATTCTGCAGTACCTGGATGATGCTGGCGTAGGTCGACGGCCGGCCGATGCCGTGCTCTTCCAACGCCTTGACCAGGCTCGCCTCGGAATAGCGCGGCGGTGGCTCGGTGAAATGCTGGTCGGCGACGATATCGTGCAGCGGCACTTGCTCGCCGGTTTCCATGCGCGGGAGGCGGCGGCCCTCATCGTCATCGTCGACGTTCTTCTGATCGCGGCCCTCCTCGTACACGGCGAGGAAACCCGGATCGATCACCGTGGTGCCACTGGCGCGGAACGAGGCCTCGCCACCGGGCACGTCGCGCAAGGCGAATTCGACCGAGACGGTGTTGAGGGTCGCGTGGATCATCTGGCAGGCCACGGTACGCTTCCAGATCAGCTCGTACAGCTTGCGCTGGTCGTCGTTCAAGAAGGCGGCGACGTCGCGCGGCGTGTACATCGCCGACGTGGGTCGAATGGCTTCATGCGCTTCCTGCGCATTCTTCGACTTGGTCTTGTAGACCTGCGGCGCATCCGGCAGCGCCTTGGCGCCGAAATCGCGGGTGATCAGCTGGCGCAGCTCGGCCAGCGCATCGTCGCCCAGCATGGTGGAGTCGGTACGCATGTAAGTGATCAGGCCGACATTGCCCTCCGCGCCCAGCGCCACGCCCTCGTACAGGCCCTGCGCGATCTTCATCGTGCGGCTGGTGGTGAAGCCCAGCTTGCGCGCGGCCTCCTGCTGCAGCGTGGACGTGGTGAAGGGCGCTGCCGGCCGGCGCTTGCGCTCTTTCGAGCTGACGTCGCTGACGGTGAGCCTGCCGCGTGCGGCCTGTTTAAGCGCATCGCGGGCCGCCAACGTCTCGGCTTCGTTGGTCAGGTCGAACTGTTCGAATTTCTTGCCGTTGAGCTTGCTCAGGCGTGCGGTGAAATCGCCATCGGCGTGCTTGAGCTGCGCTTCGATGGTCCAGTATTCGCGGGCGTTGAAGGCTTCGATTTCCTCTTCGCGCTCGACGATCATGCGCAGCGCGGGCGACTGCACGCGGCCGGCCGAGAGGCCACGCTGCACCTTGCGCCATAACACCGGGGAGAGGTTGAAGCCGACCAGATAATCCAGCGCACGACGCGCCTGCTGTGCATCGACCAGATCGTGAGAGAGCTGGCGCGGATTGGCCACCGCGGCCTTGATCGCCTTGGGGGTGATCTCGGAAAACACCACACGATGCATGCGCTTGCCTTCAAGCAGGCCACGCTCCTTCAGTATCTCGCTGATATGCCAGGAGATCGCCTCGCCTTCGCGATCCAAGTCGGTCGCGAGATAGATATCGTCAGCCTGCTTGGCCGCCTTGGCGATCGCATCGACATGTTTCTCGTTGCGCTCGATCACTTCGTAGGCCATGGCAAAGCCATGCTCGGGATCCACCGCGCCCTCCTTCGGACGCAAGTCGCGCACGTGGCCGTACGAAGCCAGCACGTGGAAGTCCTTGCCAAGGTACTTGTTGATCGTCTTGGCCTTGGCCGGCGATTCGACGATGAGCAGATTTTTTGCCATGAAGCTTGAGTTTCCACGAAAGGATCAGCGGCGCTTGCGGCGCCACGCACATATATAGTTGAAAACACGCCGGAGCCGGGGCTGTCAAGCCCGGACTCATCCCGAATCGCCACGAACGGCGCCACGGCAAGGCTTAGCCGCTGACGACGGAACCGCCAAGACGCTGGTAGCGATTGCCCGGCAGCGTCTCCACTTTCGCCTCCAGCTCGAGCATCAGCAGCATCGACGACAAGACCCTTGCCGGCTGCCCGGTTCGCTGCACAAGTTCGTCCAACGTCGCCGGCTCGTGGCCAAGTTCGGCCCACAGGCGGGAATATTCGGCATCGTTGCCTGAGCTGATCGACCTGTCGAAACGTACCTCATGGTCCGCTTCGACTGCCGCCTTGCTGACGCGTTCGCCGCCGCTCTGCGCCAGCCGCTCGGCCAGATCGGCGCCAAGCATGCGCGCTGCGGGCGCCAATGTCTCGATAATTTCAGCGGCCGTTTCGACCAGGCGTGCGCCGTCACGGATCAGACGATGGCAGCCGTGGGCCAGCGGATTGTGAATAGAGCCCGGCAGCGCGAACACTTCTCGGCCCTGCTCGCCAGCCAGTCGAGCCGTGATCAGCGAGCCGGACTGCAGCCCGGCCTCGATGACCAGCGTGCCCAGCGACAGTCCCGCAATCAGCCGGTTGCGCCGGGGAAAGTGATCGGCGCGCGCCGTGGTGCCCGGCGGAAATTCGCTCACCAGTGCGCCCTGCTCGGCGATGCGTTTGGCCAGTGCGTGATGCTTGCGCGGATAGACCCGATCCGGCCCGGTACCGACCACCGCCAGCGTGGGTACGCCGTGATCGAGCGCCGCCAGATGCGCCGCACCGTCGATGCCGTCGGCCATACCGCTGGTGATGATGAATCCGGCCTGCGCCAGCGCCACGGTGAAGGCGCGTGCGTGCGTCAGTCCGCCGGTGCTGGCCCGGCGCGCACCGACGATCGCCACCTGCGGATACAACAGCAGGCTCGCGTCCCCGACCACGAAGAGCGCTGCAGGCGGCTGCGGGATGTTCTCAAGCTGGGGCGGAAAATCGACGTCGGTGCAGCGCAGGAGCCGATGCGACGGCTGCGAGAGCCACGCCATGTCCTCGGCGATCCGAGCTTCATCCGGCTGCTGCAGCCAGGCCCGCGCAGGCTCGTCCAGCGACGGATGCTGCCGCAGGTTCGTCAGTACCAGGCGGATGTCCCCACTGGCTGCGGCCAGCCGCTCGCGCAGGCCGCCCGGACCCAAGCCGGGCGTGCGCAGAGCAATCATCCATGCGCGCGATTCATCCGAGTCATTCATGCCTTGCAGTGTACGAACACTGCGCAAACAAAAACGGCACGGTGGTAGCCGCGCCGTTGTGTAGGAAAAACCCGCCTGGTCACTCCGGCATGCGCAACTCGTTGCCCTTTTCGATCGGCCGCAGACCATCCATCACCAGGCCGTAGCTGACGCGGTCGAAGGTGCGGAACACCATGACATGACCGACGAATTCCGCGGGCAGGATCACCTTCTTGCCGATGTCGCGATGCCAGCTGCTGCTTGCCACATCGTCGCTGATGGTCTGACCCGGTTGGTAGACCGAATAGGTCTGGCCGTTGTCGACACCGTCGCGCTTGCCGATCGACAGCGCCACCACCTGATGCGGACCGACCGCATCCATGGCATCGGTAAAGCCGATCACACGCGCGTCCGGGGCCACCGACTGTGGTGGATGCGGATAGTAGTAGGGATCGTAAGGCGCATCGTCGAGCGGCATGATGCGGTCACCGGCACGAATATCGACGGTGGAGTTCAACAACAGCAGCGTTGATGGGTCGCCCATGCGCAGCGTCTCCGCCGTGCCGATCACGCTGACTTCGACGCCGCGATCGTCGCCCTTACCGTAATGACCGTCATTGCGGGTATTTTCGTCCCACGGCGTTTTGAACAGTGCAACGTTATCGTCCAACTCGTGGGCAACCAGATCGCCCTTGCCCGATCCCTGCGCGTCAAAGCTGCGGAAGAAATGCGACGGCCGTACGATAGCCCACCGCTGGCCAGGCGCTCCCTGCAGACCGCGTACGTAAATATTTTGGCCTGGCGTGCTGCGCAGACGGCCCTCTTCCAGACCCACAACATACGGCGCGGTTTTGGCGGTGTTGGAATCGACCACCTCCATGTCCTTGAGGAAGGTCTGCAGTTCCGTCAGTGGAATCGCAGGAATCGCCTGACCTTCGGCGTGCACGCTGGGCTCGAGCCGCAGGCTCGGACCGCCTCCACCGTTGATGAAGGACAAGTTGAGCACATCGCCCGGATAGATCAGATGTGGATTGCGTACCTGCGGGTTGGCCTGCCAGATTTCCGGCCACAGCCATGGTTTGGCGAGGAACTTGGCGGAAATGGCCCAGAGCGTGTCGCCCCGCCGCACGGTGTAGCTGTCCGGATGATTGGCTCGCAGCTGGGCGCCCGCCGCATAGGCGGCCACAGTGACCAGCATGCCGGCCAGCAACACGGTAATTTTTCTGATCATTGGCGGGAATCCCCCTTCCCCAGATGCTCGGTCGAGTGTAACCGAACCGTTAACACGCGCAACAGGCGCGAATGGGCAAAAATCGTCTGCGCCCGGGCGTTTGCCGACGTACAATGAGAAACATTCTAGATCGCGTCGGGGTGGGTTTTTGACCAAGCCGCCCGCATCTCTCGGCGCCGAGGTGAAATCCATGTCCCTGCTTACCATCATTGAATTCCCCGACCCGCGCCTGCGTACCCGCGCCGAGCCGGTCACCGTGTTCGACGCCGAGCTGAAGCAGTTCGTCGCCGACCTGTTCGAAACCATGTACGACTCCAACGGCGTCGGCCTGGCGGCAACCCAGGTCAATGTCCACAAGCGCGTACTGGTCACCGACATGAGCGACGACCGCAATGAGCCGCTGGCGCTGATCAACGCGCAGATCCTGGAAAAAGACGGTTCGCAGGTCTACCAGGAAGGCTGCCTGTCGTTTCCCGGCCTGTATGCCGACGTGACCCGCGCGCTCAAGGTCAAGGTCAAGGCGCAGAACACGTCCGGTGAAGAAATCATCGTCGAAGCCGAAGGCCCGTTGGCCGTATGCATCCAGCATGAGATGGATCACCTGGAGGGCAAGGTGTTCGTCGACTATCTCTCCTCGCTGAAGCGCAACCTGCTGCTCAAGCGATTGGAAAAGGCGCGCAAGCAGGCGGCGACCGCTTGAATGAGCGTCCTCTGCGGTTGATCTTTGCCGGTACGCCCGATTTTGCCGTTCCCTGCTTCGAAGCCTGCCGCGCCAGCGGCGCCGAGGTGGTGGCCGTCTATACGCAGCCGGATCGGCCGGCTGGACGCGGCCGCAAGCTCACGCCCAGCCCGGTCAAGCAGGCGGCGCTGGCGGCGGGCATTACCGTCGAGCAGCCCGAATCGCTCAAGTCCACACAAGTGCGCCAGACGCTCGCGAGCTACCGTCCGGACCTGCTGATCGTCGTCGCCTACGGACTGATCCTCTCGCGCAAGGTGCTGGCAACGCCGCGCCTGGGCTGCTGGAACGTGCATGCCAGTCTGCTGCCGCGCTGGCGCGGTGCCGCGCCGATCCAGCGTGCGATCCTCGCCGGCGATAGCGAAAGCGGCGTCGACCTGATGCAGATGGAAGCCGGGCTAGACACCGGCCCGGTGATGCTGCAGCGGCGCACGCCGATCGCCTTCGATGAAACCGGCGGTAGCCTGCACGACCGTCTCTCCCTGCTCGGTGCCGACGTATTGGCCGAAGGCCTGCGCCGTACGCTGACCGGTGAGGCCATGGTCGCCACGCCGCAATCGGAAGACGGCGTGACCTATGCGCACAAGCTCGACAAGGCCGAGGCCCGGCTCGACGTTGCGCGCCCGGCGGCCGAACTGGAGCGCCAAGTTCGCGCCTTCAACCCCTGGCCCGTCGCCGAAGCCGAGGTGGCGGACGAGCCGCTGCGGATATGGGCCGCCCATGCCATCGATCGCGACCACAGCGCGTTGCCCGGTGCCGTGCTGGGCGCCAGTCGCGACGGTATCGACCTGGCCTGCGGTGAGGGTGTACTGCGCATCACCGCATTGCAGCGCGCTGGCGGCAAGCGCATCAGCGCAGCCGACTACCTCAACGCCCGCCCCGAACTGCGCGGCAGCCGATGACGGTCGACACCCGCGCGCTGGCCGCTCGATCGCTGGCCGAAGTGGCGATGCGCGGCGCTTCCCTGCGCGAAGTGATGGAGCGCAACGCGCCGAAGCTGCGCGACCCGCGCGACCGCGCGCTGCTGATGGCGCTGCTCAGCGAGGGCGCGCGCTGGTGGCTGCGCTTCGATGCGGCCATCGATCAGTTGCTGGAAAAATCCCTGCGGCACAAGGATCCGGCCATCCACGCGCTGCTGGTGCTGGGCCTGGTGCAGCTGGAAATCCTGCAGCTGCAGGATTACGCCGCCGTGGCGGCCACCGTCGAAGCCACCCGCGCGCTGAAGCGCCCGCAGCTGGCCGGGCTGGTCAACGCCGTGCTGCGACGCTGGCAACGCGAGCGCGAAAGCCTGATCGCCCGGCTCGATGCCAAACCGCAGACGCGGCATGCCCATCCCCAGTGGCTGGCGAAAGCACTCGCCCGCGACTGGCCGGCACAATCCGAGGCGGTCATGGCCGCCGACAATGTCGAGCCGCCGCTGATGCTGCGCGTCAATCGCCGCCGCATCGCACGCGACGCGCTGCTGACGCAGTTCGAGACGGCGGGCTATGCCGCCAGCAGCCACCCCTGGCTGGCGGATGCGCTGGTGCTGCCGCACAGCAGCGATGTCACGCGCATGCCAGGGTTCGAGGATGGGCTGTTCGCGGTGCAGGACGGCGCGGCCCAGGTCGCTGCCGATCTGGCCGACCTCAAGGACGGCATGCGCGTGCTCGATGCCTGCGCGGCGCCCGGCGGCAAAGCGTGCCATCTGCTCGAACGCGCGGACATCGATCTGACCGCCCTGGAGGTGGATGCGACGCGCGGCGAACGCATTCGCCAGAATCTGATGCGCCTGCGGCTGGATGCGAAAATCGTCATCGGCGACGCGGGCGCTCCCACCGGCTGGTGGAAGCGGCAGCCGTTCGATCGCATCCTGATCGACGCACCCTGCTCGGCCACCGGCGTGCTGCGCCGTCGGCCCGATGTTCGGCTGCATCGGCGCGAAAGCGATATCGCCGCCATGCACGAACAACAGCGCCGGATACTCTCGGCGCTGTGGCCGCTGCTGGCGCCGGGCGGACGGCTGGTCTACATCACCTGTTCGCTGCTGCGCGCGGAAAACGAGAGCATCGTGGGTGAGTTGATCGCCCAACAATCGGACGCGCAAGCGCTGGCATTCACGCTGCCCGTGGGGCACGCCGCGAACATCGGCTGGCAGATTCTTCCGGGCGACGGCGACTTGGACGGGATGTATTACGCCGTGGTGGAAAAGACGGTGGCCGCTACTCAGGATGGATCGGTCGAAGACGTTTGACCTTGCGTTTGCGCCGCCGCTAAGCGAAACCGAAGGCCGCTGCGCCCATGATGACGGTGCCGAGCCACGGCTGGCCAGCGCCGCGGTCAAATCAGTGCCGAAGACCCGGTCATTTCACCGATCGCCACAGCACCGCCAACCTCCGGCTATGCTCGCGTCCTTTCCCGATCGCCCAACGGAAGCCTCCACGCCGTGAAGCCCCTGTCCCACGCTCGTCCGCTCTGGCTGCGCAGTGCGCCGCGCGAGCTGCTGCTGTTCGGCGTGTTCGCCCTGCTGCTGCTCGGCGTCGGCATCGGCCTGCGCGACCCCTGGCCATCGGACGAGCCGCGCTTCGCGCTGGTGGCCCGGCTGATGGTGGAGCACGGGCAGTGGCTGTTTCCCCATCGTGGCGCCGAGCTGTATCCGGACAAGCCGCCGTTGTTCATGTGGCTGCAGGCGCTGGGTTATTTGCTCACCGGCAGCTGGCGCGTCGCCTTCATGCTGCCGTCGCTGGCCGCCGGGCTGGGCGCACTCGCGCTGACTTACGATCTGGCGCGCCGCCTCTGGAACCACCGCTGCGCACTGCTGGCGGCAGCCACTCTGCTGGTCACGATTCACTTCACCTACCAGATGCGCAATGCGCAGATCGATCCGCTCCTGCTGGGCTGGGTCACGCTGGCCAACTACGGCCTGCTGCGCCATCTGCTGTTGGGGCCTTCTTGGCGCTGGTTTGCCGTGGGTTGTTTCTTCGCCGGCGTCGGCGTGGCGACCAAGGGCGTCGGGGTGATCGCCCTGCTGATGCTGATTCCCTATGCCGTCGCCCGGCGTGGCCACTGGCAGCACATCGCCTGGCCCACCGGCGGCTGGCGCTGGGCCGGTGGACTGGTGATGTTCTTCGTGCCGATCCTCGGTTGGCTCGTGCCGATGCTGCTGGTCGCGCATGCCGACGGCGATGCGCAGCATGCCGAGTACGTGCGCAACATCCTTTTCGGCCAGACCGTGCATCGCTACGCAGCGCCGAGTGGGCATTTCCATTCGCCGTTTTATTTCCTCGGCATCATCGTGATCGACTGGCTGCCGCTGTCGCTGCTGCTGCCCTGGGCGCTGCCTGCCTGGTGGCGCAGGCTGAAGCGCCGCGACGCGCGCTTACTGTTGCCGCTCGGCTGGGTTGTGCTGATCCTGCTGTTTTTTTCGATCAGCCCGGGCAAGCGCGATGTCTACATCCTGCCCGCACTGCCGATGACGGCGCTGGCGCTGGCGCCGCTGCTGCCGGGCCTGCTGCGCATACGCGGCGTTCGTGCCCTGATCTTCGTGCTGACCCTGCTGCTGAGCGCGGGCATCGGCAGCGCCGCGGCGCTGGCGCTGGCATGGCATCCGGCGTGGGCCGTGCCGTTCGAGCAGAGCCTGGATCCGCATATCTGGTGGCTGCTGCTGAGCATCGGACTGGCCGGCCTCGTCATCGTCGCACTGACGCGCGTGCGTCGCGCCGCGATCGGCTGGCTGGCATTCGCCACCGTGCTGTGGAGCGTCTACGGACTATGGGGTTATCCGATGCTCAACGGCGACCGCTCGGCCAGCGACGTGATGCAGCGTGCCCGCGCCATCGCCGGGCCGCAGGCCACCATAGGCCTGCTCGCCTGGAAGGAGCAGAACCTGCTGATGACGCAAGGGCCGGTGGCGGAATTCGGCTTCCTCAAGCCGTGGCCCGAGCAGTACGCCGACGCCACCGCCTGGCAACGCGCCGCCCGGTCACAGCGCTGGATATTCAGCCTCGATACCGCGATGGGCCAGTGCGTCGATCGCAAGAAAGCCACTTACGTGGGCCACGCCAATCGCCGCGAATGGTGGTTGTTCAAGGCCGATGCGGTGCTGCCCGGCTGTGTGCCGCACAGTGGCGAAAACAACGACAACGATGCCGAGTAAGACTCAACGATTGGCCAGCAAGTCGGCGTAGGCTGCCTCGGTACGTGCCACGAACCGATCCAGACCAAATTCGTTCTGCGCACGCTCGCGCGCGGCCGCTCCCATCCGCGCCAGGTCAGCTCGCTGCTCCAGCAGGCGCTGCAAACAGTCGGCCATGGCTTGATGGTTGCGCGGCGGCACCAGCCAGCCGTCCAGTTCGGGGCGGATGTTTTCCGGCAGGCCGGCGTAGTCGCTGACCAGCACGGGCTTGCCCATCGCCATCATTTCGCGGCAGGCAAAGGAAATGGTCTCGACGTCCCACGACAGCACAAAGCCTGCATCGATAGCCGCCAGCGCCGGCCGCACATCGTCGAGCAGGCCGGGGAAATGCACCTGATCACTCAAGTCCAGCTCGGCAATGCGCTGCTCGATGGCGGCGTCCGGCAAGCGTCCGGCGACCAGCAGATGCACCAGAGCGCGCCGCGCGGGCGGCAACAGTGCCAGCGCCTCGACCAGATCCATCCAGCCCTTGTAGTTGGCCGTACCCGCGTTGCTGCCGAGCAGCAGCGCCGTCCGATCGCCGAGCCAGCGTCGGCGCTGCGCGATCGCCTCGGCGTTCGGCCAGGGCGTGAAATGATCGATGTCGACGCCGTTGTGCACGGTAGCCAGCAGACAGCGTCGATATGCCGAGGCCGCCAGCGCGCGGTAGGTGAAGTCGCACACGGCAATCACCATGTCGGTGCCGCGTCGGGCGCGCCACCAGTGCCCCAGGCCGGTCATCGGTTTGGAGTTGTGCTTGGTCAGGACGATTCGCGGACGCCGCCGCCATCCACGCAGGGCCGCCATGACGAGGCGATGATCGGCCGAGCCATTGACGTGGACCAGATCGAAATCGCTCCCGCGCAGCAAGCCGGCCAGCTGCCTGCACGCGCGTCGGCGGGCGGCCAGCCTGTTCAGCCCATTTGGAAACGGTTGTGCCCACGCACGAAGGCCGGTCTCGCCGCTGGCCTCACGGTAAAGCCGGCTTGCCGGCGGCGCCGCCACATGCACTTCGTGGCGTGTCGCAAGAGCCGTGGCCAACGTCATTACATACGTGGTGTGGCCGCCCCCGTCACCCTCGTGGAAATTGGTGAACAGGATTTTCAAGGCAGCGACCCTTGCAAGCGAGGCGAACGCCTACGCTGGAGAATGGACTAGGCAAACAACATGAACGCGACTGTTATCACATCGAGACGTGTTGCCCGTCGCACGGTCTGCCTAAAGTACCATGCCCAAACTCAAGGCTAGTGCTGAAGACCTCAAACCCTTCGTGCAGCACAGGGAGATGGCTTAACCGGAAAGGAGAGGGCGTGGACGCAAGATCGAACGCATGGTGGGTTGGCTCGTTATCCGTGCTGGTGGCCCTGATGCCGCTCTCGTTCTCCGTCCCCTTGCGGGTGAAAGCGCTACCCGCGCTGATACTGCTTATCGCTGGCTTGATTCTGCTCTTCAGCCGAAGAGCCACACGGCACAGTTACCGGGCGGCCTGGCCGATCGTCGCCGTTTGCGCCCTGGCCGTCGTCTACACGGCTTTGAACATCCTCGGCCACGGGTTGGGATGGGATGCGTTCGATCTACCGTCGCACATCCTGCTCTACCTGGGCACCGCAGCCGTTTTCAGTCTGCCGCTGCGCACGCGCTGGGTCTGGTTCGGCTTTAGCGCCACCGCAATCTTTCTGGGTGGCGTGTGCATCGTGCAGCACTTCGTGCTCAGAATCGATCGGGCTTTCGGCCTCAACGGTGGCGATTGGGGAGCGATCGAATTCGCGATGGTGCTGCTGGTGCTTTCGCTGAGCGGATGGCTGCAGCTTTTCTACGCGAATGGCCGCTTCTTCGAGAAAACCGTGCACAGCCTGGGTGCGATGCTAGGCATGTATGGCGCGATGCTGACCCAGAGCCGGGGGCCGCTGCTGGCATTCATACCCGTACTGCTGTTCATGCTGGTGATTTATGGCCGCCGCACCGGCCGCTGGATGTGTGCGTCGCTCTTGCTTGTGGCGATCGTCGTCGGCGGCGCCCTGGCGGCGAACAGCGTACATAACGTCAGCGTTCCGGCTCCAACTTCAGCGGCCGTCGTCAGCCCGATGCCAGCGGCGAAAGCATCGGCCACGGGAAGCACCGATGCCGTACTCGAAAGGCCCGCGGCCTCGGCGCCCTCCGTCAAACCGTCCGTGGCCGCCAGCAACGTGTCCGTCTTTGTGAAGCGATTTGCCGACGTGGGCTCGGAGATGACCAGCTACGACTCCAAGACCTCCGCCCGTGGCGCCATCCGCGAACGGCTTGAGATGTGGCATACGGCGGGTCACGCGTTCCTGGACCATCCGCTGGCTGGGGTGGGTATCGACCAGTTCGGGGTTTACGCACGCCAGCAGGTGGCTGAAGGCCATGCCAACGCCGCCATCGTGAAATACGAACACCCGCACAACGAATATCTTGAGGCGGCGGCAACGGGCGGTGTGCCGGGTCTGCTGGTTATTTTGCTGATTTTTGCCGTGCCTTTCATTCATTTTACCCGTCACGCGCTGCATGCGCCCCACAGCGAGATGATTCCCGCATGCGTGGGCGTCGCCACAGTCAGCATGTACGCATTGTGCGGATTGACCGACAACGTCTTCTATCGCGCCATGCCACATTCCCTGTACTTCTTCCTCGTACTGGGCTTGGCGATTTGGCTCGGCAAACGCAAATCATCAACGGAGGTTGCGCCGATTGTCTGACCAGACGCCACGGACGTGCATCAACCTGATCGGCTGGGACAACGGCCGTGGTCTGAGTCACGACCTGCGCCTTTTGCGCGAAACGCTCACGCTGCAGGGCCACGATGTGCACATAACCTCGGTCGGCCCGAAACGCCGCCGCTGGACGCTGCGTGCGCTGTGGATTCGCCTGCAGTTGCTGAGGCAGTCGCTGCAGCGTGGTGATGGCATGCGCTGGAAGTTCGACGTCAACATCATGCTGGAGCATGTTCAACCGGCCTACTTTTCCACCGCACATCGAAACTTTTTCATCCCCAATCCGGAATGGCTGTCCAAACGGGACGAACGGCATCTGCACCGCTTCGAGGCGATGCTTGCCAAAACCAGGGTAGCCGCTACGACGTTTCAGGCACGCGGCTTGCCGACCCGCTATATCGGCTTTCGCAGCACGGATTGCCTGATACCGGAAATGCCACGGCAGCCGCACTTTCTGCATTTGGCGGGCGCCAGCCGCATGAAAGGCACGGCGCGGCTGCTGGCGGTGTGGCGTCGTCATCCGGAATGGCCACCATTGCTGGTGCTGCAATCCCCGCAGACAGCCCAGGGCATGCCCACCACGCCGGATCGAGACAACGTGCGCCATCGTGTGGCCACCTTGCGCAACATCGAAGAAATCCGTCGTCTGCAGAACAGCCATCTATTCCACTTGTGTCTGTCCGAGGCCGAAGGCTGGGGTCATTACATTGCCGAGGCGATGAGCTGCGGCGCAGTGGCGATCACCTGCGATGCGCCGCCGATGAATGAACTCGTGCGCCCGGACCGAGGCCTGCTGGTAGCGGCCAGCGCCGCCGGCCCGTTAAATGCGGCGACCCGCTATCACTTTGACGAGACGGCCCTCGAAGCCGCCGTCGAACGCGCGTGCGGTATGGATTCGGCCCAATACAAGGCGCTGGGCGCGGCCGCGCGTCGCTGGTTCGAGAGCAATCAGCAGCGCTTCGGTAAGCTGCTGCAGGAAGCGCTGCTGCCTCAGCTGCAGGACGAGCGCGCCACCGTTCCGTGGCAGAGCGCAAAGTCGACCGGCAAGTAGGCGTGAGCCGTTACCTGAGCAGGTCAGCCGCTCTTGAGCAGGCCCGACGCTCTGGATCCGAACAAAATCGCCAGCATGTGCTCGACGCGTTTCCACCATGGCGCATGTCCGCGCATGGACAACGCCGCGTAGCGCTTGGTTTCAGCCCAAAACGGGTCGGGTTTGGTCTTGTATTCCAGCTTGGACAGCTCGATGCACGATTCATCCAGCCCGGCGACCCGCGCGTAGTAGCCGATCAACCCGCGTGAGCGCAAACGGTTGATGTAAGCCACCGAAGCACTGCGATTGGACCACCAGCCGTTCTTTCCGTGAATGCGATAATCCACGCAACCGGTCGGTAGATAATACTTTTTGGCGCCCAGCACGCTGGCGCCGAACACCAGACAGTTGTCGGCCGAAAGGCGCCAGGTTTCGCGGAAACTGTCGGGTACATCGACCACTTTCCTGGCCCAGCTGGCGCGCATCGACAACGCCGAGGTCGGCGCACCGTACCAGCGGGTGAGCGCATAGGTGATCACCGCGGTGTAGCCAAGGTCGACGGCGCAGCGATGAAAGCCCACCACCTTGTTCTCTTCGCCGAAATGCTTCATGTCGGTAAAGACGAAATCGACATCGCGGCGGTTGTCGTAGAGCTCGCCCAGGCGCGCGAGATAGTCGGGAGCCCAGCGATCGTCGGAATCCAGAAAGCACACGACGTCGGCATCGACCCGCGCCACGCCTCGCTGGAACGCCTCCAGCTGGCCGCCATTGCTGCCGCAGATAAGCAGCACCCGTTCGTCGCTACCGAAGTGCTCGCGCAGCAAAACATCCGAGCCGTCGGTAGAGCCATCGTCGACCACGATGACCTGAACCGGCTTGCGGCTCTGCGCCAACGCGCTCTGCACCGCCTCGATCACGAAGTCGCGATAGTTATAGCTGGTGACGACCACCGCAAAGCTCGTCGCTGGCTGGCTCATGCAAACATTCCCAACAACAACTCGGCGAAAAAAAATCGATGGCGCAGCGAACCGACGCGGACGCAGAGGATGATCCGGCTGGCAAAGGTGCTCATCGGCGGGCATTCTCCCATGGTCAACGCCGGTGTCCGGCCGGCGGGCGCGGCGCTACGGGTAAAGTTTCGTCAAGGGTGATGACGGCAGGCCTGCATCATACCTAACCGGGAAGCCGGCAACCGGCTTCGCCGCGGACCACCCCTGGGTCGATCGGCTAGAATCCGCCGCATGGCCGCCCTCCCGCTCACCCTCGTCGTCATCACCCACAACGAGGCCGATGCCATCGCGCGCTGTCTGGACAGCGTACCGTTTGCGGCCGAGAAACTGGTGGTCGACAGCGGCAGCGATGACGACACGGTGGCGATCGCGCAGGCGCATGGCGCGCGCGTGGTCCATCAGGACTGGCTCGGTTTCGGCGCCCAGCGCAATTTTGCCACCACGCAGTGCAGCCACGCGTGGATACTCGCACTGGACGCCGACGAAACGCTGACGCCAGAACTGGCCGCCGAACTGCAACAGCGGCTGCCCGCGTTGATGGCAGGCAAAACCCCTGCTGCCTACCTGCGCCGCAGCACGATCTACATGGGCCGCGCGATGCGCTGGTACCGTCCGGCCGTCGGTGAAAAACTCGCGCGCCTGTACCATCGCGACCGCGCCCGCTGGACCGATGCCCGCGTGCACGAGTCGCTGCGCTTCGACGGCGAGGCGCCAACCTTCCGTGCCCCGTTTCATCACATCAACAACCCGACCCTTCCGCACAAGCAGCTCAAGGTGCTGCGCTATGCCGAGCTGAAATGCCGCGACTGGCTGGAGAAGGGCAAGCCGGTGCGGATGTGGCAGGCGCCGTTCGTGTTTGCGCTGGCCTTCATCAAGGACTACTTTTTTCGGCTGGCGTTCCTCGACGGCTGGCGCGGTTTCATGATCGCCCACACCGCGGCCAGCTACGCGATCTACAAGCGCATGCGCTATTACGAAATGCGCCGCAATCCGGAGTCGGTGGATCGGGCGGCCAAACTTCTCACTCGCCACGGCATCGATCGTTGATGAGCAACACGACCTCTTCCATTTCGTCCGCGGCGGTAGCGCCAAAGCACTACCTGCTGTATGGCTCCGAGCGCTATGCGCTGGCGATTCTTCGTCCCGTGCAGCAGGCCATCCGCGCGCGCGGCCACGAGGCGGCCTGGTTTTTCGACGGCCCCGGCGCCGAGGATCTGGTCGACGGCGAACGCCTGCTCACGGTAGAAGAAGTGCGCGCGTGGAATCCGATCGCGGTGATCACCTCCAGCAATCACCTGCCGCATTTCTTTCCCGGCGTGAAGGTGGAAACCTTCCACGGGTTCGATGCCGGCAAGCCCCGGCATGTCTACGTGCGCGGCTTCTTCGACCTGTACTGCACCACCGGCCCGCGCGATACCAAGGCCTTTGGCGAAGTTGCCGCCAAGCTCGGCCATTTTACGGTAACCGAAACCGGCTGGCCCAAACTGGACCCGTTCATGCGCGAGATCGCAGGCGCGCTGCCCGCGGTGCGCGAACCGCCGGTGATCCTCTATCACTCGACGTTTTCGCCTTCCTGGAGCGCCGCCGACACGCTGTATGAAGAAGTGAAGCGGCTCTCGCGGGACGGCCGCTGGCGCTGGATCGTCACCTTTCATCCAAAGATGAATCCGGAAACCCGTGCGCGTTACAAGGCGCTGCAGAACGAGTATCTGCGTTTCGCCGAGAACGACAATATTCTCGACCTGTTTCCGCAGGTCGACATGATGTGTTCGGATACCTCGTCGGCGCTGAGCGAATTCCTGCTCACCGGCAAGCCGGTGGTGACCTTCAAGAATCGCCGGCCCGGGCCGCAGCTGATCGACATCGACGACCCCGCGCAGTTCGAACCGGCGATCGAGCGCGCGCTGGCCAGGCCGCCGGAGCTGATGCAGGCGATTCGCGAATTCGCCGACGCGATCCATCCCTATCGCGACGGTCGCTCCAGCGAACGGGTGCTCGATGCGATCGACGCATTCATCGCTGCCGGCGGACGCAACCGTCGGCCGAAACCGTGGAATCCGTGGCGCAAACTGAAGCTGCGCCGGCGCATCGGTTACTGGGGGCCGGCGTGAATCACACCGGCCCTTCCCCGCAATAAACGTGAACAAGGTCACGCAGGCTAGAATCCTCCCTTGAACCCACACGAGCACGCCTGTGTCCCCGAGCGCCAATAGCCGTACCGAAACCCTGCGCGCGCTCTGGCCGTGGCTGCCGCTGTGGACCCTGGTAGCACTGCTGGCGATTTTTTCGCACGGTCCCATGCCGCTGTACTCCACCCGCACGCTGGCCGTGGCGTGGGAGATGTGGAGTCACAGCCACTGGCTGGTGCCGACCATCAACGGCGAGCCATACAGCGAAAAAGCACCGCTGCTGTTCTGGCTGATCCACGCCGGCTGGTTTGTCTTCGGCGTCAGCGACGTGTGGCCGCGCGTGCTCGAAGTGCTGGTCGGCGGCACGCAGCTGGTGCTGGTGTCCGCGCTGGCGCGTCGGCTGTTTCCAAACCGTCCGTGGATCGCCAGGGGCGCCCCCTGGATGCTGCTGGCGCTGAGTTACGCGTTTCTGTTCGGCCAGCAGATCATGTACGACGTGCTGCTGGCGGTATGGGCGCTGGCTGCGCTGCTGTGCCTCACGCCGAAGATCGATCGCGCCGAGCCGCGCTGGCTGCTGTTCGGTTTGTGCATCGGCGCCGGTCTGCTGACCAAGGGGCCGGTGATGTTGCTTCACGTGCTGTTTCCCTGGTTGCTCGGGCCGCTGTGGAACGCCTGGGCGCGCGAACATCGCGCACGCTGGTACGGCCGCGGCCTGCTCGCCGTGCTGCTTGGCGGCGCGGTACTGCTGGCCTGGGCGCTGCCGGCTGGTTTTTCCGGCGGTGAGGCGTATCGGCAGCGGCTGTTCTTTACCCAGACCGCCGGCCGCGTGGTGAAAGGGTTGCAGCATGCTCAGCCGCTGCAGAGCCACGCGCATCCGTCGTGGTGGTATCTGATCTATCTGCCGGTGCTGATGTTTCCTTTCAGCGCGTGGCCGCGGGCCAGCGTCGCCCTGGTAATCGCCCTGCTTCAAAAGCCCTGGCGCAGCGGCATGCCACTCGCACTGGCGCTGATGGCAGTTGCGGGGCTCGGCCTGCTTTCTTTGCTGGCGTTTCACTGGCACGCGCCGCAGCTGGAGCATCTGCTCATGCTGCTCTTGCTGGTGCCACTGCTGGTGGCACTGCTGCGTCAGCCGCTGGAGCCCGGACTGCATTTTCTGCTGTGCTGGCTGCTGCCGACCTTTCTGGTTTTTTCGTTGATCAGCGGCAAGCAGGCGTATTACCCGCTGCCCGAATTTGGCGGCGGTGTGATGCTGATCGCCGCGGCCGTCGCCATATTGCGCGAGCGGCGCCCGGTGCTGGCCGACAACCCGTGGCTGGGCACCTGGCCGCTCGGCATCGGCGGGATACTTTTTGCGGCTTTCCTGTTTGCACTGCCCAACCTGGTGGCGGGCAACCATCTGCATGGGGAGTGGTTCGACGGTGCTGCCGCGTACAGCCGTTCGTTCGGCGTGGCGTTTTTGCTGCTCGGCGGGCTGCTGCTGGTGCGCGGCCGTGGCGAAATGCGCCGGCTTGCGGTGGCCGGCCTGCTCGCCACGCTTGCGCTCAATACGCTGTTCACGCTCGCTCTGTGGCCGAAGTACGATCTGGCACCGTCGTCGCGGCTGCTGGGCGAAGCCGATATCGCGCAACATCCCATCGGCTACGTCGGCAATTACGACGGCCAGTTCCATTTCGAAGGGCGCCTGCTGCACCCGATTACCGAGCTTTTCGGTGAGCAGGCTGTCAGGGATTTTGCCCGCGCGCACCCGGACGGCCTGATCGTCGATCACCCGGAAAAACTCGACGCACAAGCGCTGCGCTATGCACTGCTGGTCCAGCCGTTCCGCTCGTCGTGGATGGTGATCTGGCCGGCCACGTCGCTGGCCGATGTGTACTCGGGACGTTCGCCGCCCGAACTCTCCCAACCCCCCCGGATCTATCCGGTTCCGGAAGGTCGCTATCGGTCGCAGCCTTGAGCCTTCGCGCTGATGAATGAAGAACGCATTGCCAGCCTGCGCCTGCAGTGCGGCGGCCCACGCGACGGCGCGCTGCTGCGTTTTTCGCTGGGCAGCGCGCTGCTGGGTGATGGCGACACCCGTGCAGCGATGGATGAATTGAGACGCGCCGTCGCGTTTGACCCGACCTACTCGGCCGCTTGGAAGCTGTTGGGCAAAGCTTGCTTGGATGCAGCCGAGCCGGAGGCGGCAGCCGAAGCGTGGCGCAGCGGGATGGTTGCCGCGGCAAAACGCGGCGATAAGCAGGCCGAAAAAGAGATGGCCGTGTTCCTGCGTCGGCTGGAAAAAACCAAGCCGCCGGAACGTTAACGCGAACCGGCGAACGGCGGCCTTGAGTCGATTATCGGCGCGCCGCGCTCAACCGTTTTCCTTGTCATACGGACTTGGACGATCGTCCGCCGAATAACGCTTGTACTGCCACTGGTACTGCGCAAAGGCAAGCTCGACGCAGTTCTGCACGCCCTGATTCAGTGCCGCGCAGGCGACGGTAAGATCGGCATCCGTGATCGTCCCCGGCGCCGGCAGCAGATGCACGCGATACCCCGCGCCGTTCGCCAGCCGCTCGGCAAAGGCAAACAGTACCGTTGCCCCGGTGCGTGCCGCCAGTCGCGGCAGCAGCACCATAGTCAGCGCATCCCGGCCGAAGAAGGGCGCGAACTCGCCCTCGCCGGCACGCGGCTTCTGGTCCGGCAAAATGCCTACCGTGCGGCCCGCAGCAAGCCGCTTGTACAGCGTGCGCACGCCCGCGCCATCGGCTCGCACCTGCTCGGGTGCCAACGCGCCACGCACCTTGCGCAGCAGGCCCTCCACGGCCGCTACGCGAGGCGGGCGATAAAGAATCGCCATCGGCGTCTTGCGGCACAGCCAGTAATTGAGCAATTCCCAGCAGCCCAGATGCGGCGCGGCGATGATCACGCCCTTGCCGGTGGCCAAGGCCGCGTCGAGCAGGGCCTCGCCGCGTACTTCGCGAATCAGCTCGAGCGCGCGCTCCGCGCCGCCGCCCCAGATTTTCGCCAGTTCGACCACCGACTTGCCGCTCTCGATCATCACCTCGCGCAGCAGGGCCGCCTGTGCGGCGTCATCCAGCTCCGGCCGCACGATGCGCAGATTCACCGCGGTGTTCTGCACCGTGCGGTTGTTGCGTCTCAACACCCGTCGGCCCAGCCCGCTGCCGATGCGGTGCAGCACACGAAGAGGCAGCTGGCCGATGAGGCGCAGGAGGAAATAAACGAGGATCATGTCGGCACGCATCCGCACAGTTTACGGGAGCGCGCTTCGTCTGACCCCAGAAACGACAGCTGGACGCTCGCGCTTCCGCCGATCGCCGTGCGGCTTTAAGCTCGAAACACCTTCGATCAAACCGCCCGCATGATTGCCCTGATCCAGCGCGTCCAATCCGCCCGCGTCGACGTGGCCGATGAACTTGTCGGCCGCATCGATGCGGGGCTTCTTGCCCTGGTGGCCGTGCAGCCGGACGATGGCGAAGCCCAGGCCCGGCGAATGCTGGAACGGCTGCTGGGCTATCGCGTCTTCGCCGACGACAGCGGTCGGATGAATCGCTCGCTCACGGACACCGGCGGCGGTCTGCTACTGGTCAGTCAGTTCACCCTGGCGGCCGACACCCGCTCCGGCATGCGCCCCAGCTTCACGCGCGCGGCGCCACCCGAACACGGGCGACACTGGTTCGACCGCTTGGTGGAACTGGCCAAAGTTGCGCATCCAGGGGTGGAAACCGGTCGCTTCGGCGCCCATATGATGGTGCAGCTCGTCAACGACGGACCGGTCACTTTCTGGCTCGATACGAACTAGACGCACCGGCTCGGCGCAGTCTTTCAAAATAGGCCCACATCGCTCATATGGCGCGATTTTTGCCTGGCCAAATGCTTGTTCGCATTAAATTTTTTCACTTGAAAACTGGTCAAAAAAGCATCACATCGTTATAATGTCCGGTTCTTGAACCCCGCGGCGGTCGGTTAATGAATAGCAAAGCTCCCCACGAGCAACAGTCTGAAATCAAAGCGCTCATCTCCAAAGGTCTGGAGCAGGGCTATTTGACGTACGCGGAAATCAACGATCACCTCCCCGACGACATCGTCGATCCGGAGCAGATCGAAGACATCATGGCGGTGCTCAAGGGCGTCGGCATCGAAGTGCATGACGCCGCGCCGGATGCCGATCCGCTGGCCGACAAGGCCGGCAGCAGCACCGACGACGAAGCCGCCGCCGAAGAGGCCGTGGCGCTGCTCTCGGCCGTCGACGCCGAAGTGGGCCGCACCACCGACCCCGTGCGCATGTACATGCGCGAGATGGGTACGGTCGAGCTGCTGACGCGCGAGGGCGAAATCGCCATCGCCAAGCGCATCGAGGAGGGTCTGGGTCAGGTGCAGACGGCACTGGCCAGCTTCCCGCTGACCATCGAGCTGCTGCTGGAAGAATACGACCAGCACCTGGACGGCAAGCGCCGCCTCAGCGAAATTCTGGCCGGCTTCCTCGATCTGGAGGAAGCCGCCGATCTCGCCCGCAAGGAAAAGGAAGCCGCCGCGCTGCTGCTGCCCGAGCCCGATCCGGCTGACGAGGCCGAAGTCGACGACGACGAAACCACCGCCGTGGACGAGGAAGAAGCCGGCCCGACCGGTCCCGATCCGGAAGAAGTGAAGCGCCGCATGGAACTGCTGCGCGACTACTACGGCAAGTTCCAGAAAGCCGCGCCGAAAGCCGCCAGCATCACCGACAAGAAAATCGTCAAGCTGCGCGACCAGATGGCCGAGGAGTTCCTCAAGCTCAAGCTGCCGTCCGCGCTGATCGACGGTTTCGTGCGCAAGCTGCGCGAAGTGGTCAACGACATCCGCCACCACGAGCGCGTGCTGATGGACATCTTCGTCAAGCAGGTGAAGATGCCCAAGGCCGAATTCATCAAGACCTTCCCCAGCAACGAGGGCAACCTCGAGTGGGCCGCCGAGCTGGGCCGCAAGCGTCAGAAGTGGTCGCCGAACATCAAGAATCACCGCGAGACCATCGACGCCGAGCAGGAAAAACTCGCCACCATCGAGCGCAAGCTGTTCCTGCCGCTGATCGACATCAAGGACATCAACCGCGCCATGGCCAGCGGTGAGGCCAAGGCCCGTCGTGCCAAGAAGGAAATGGTCGAGGCCAACCTGCGCCTGGTCATCTCCATCGCCAAGAAATACACCAACCGCGGCCTGCAGTTCCTCGACCTGATCCAGGAAGGCAACATCGGCCTGATGAAGGCGGTGGACAAGTTCGAATACCGTCGCGGCTACAAGTTCTCCACCTATGCGACGTGGTGGATTCGTCAGGCCATCACCCGCTCGATCGCCGATCAGGCCCGTACCATCCGCATCCCGGTGCACATGATCGAGACGATCAACAAGCTCAACCGCATTTCCCGCCAGATGCTCCAGCAGTTCGGCCGCGAGGCCACGCCGGAAGAACTGGCCAAGGAAATGGAGATGCCCGAGGACAAGATCCGCAAGGTGCTGAAGATCGCCAAGGAGCCGATCTCGATGGAGACCCCGATTGGCGACGATGAGGATTCGCATCTGGGTGATTTCATCGAGGACAGCAACGCCAGCTCGCCGATCGATTCGGCCACCGAAACCGGCCTGATGGAAACGGTGCGCGACGTGCTCGCCGGCCTGACCCCGCGCGAGGCCAAGGTTCTGCGCATGCGCTTCGGCATCGACATGAACACCGATCACACACTGGAAGAAGTCGGCAAGCAGTTCGACGTCACCCGTGAGCGCATCCGCCAGATCGAAGCCAAGGCCCTGCGCAAACTGCGTCACCCCAGCCGTTCGGAACAGCTGCGCTCGTTCCTCGACGTGGAATAACACATCGCTATCGCCTGAAAAGAAAACGCCCGCATTGCGGGCGTTTTCTTTCTGTCGGTCAGTGCCGAACCGGGTGGTGCACTACATGGCGGCGCGGCGGCGGACGATGGTGCACGACGCGGTGATGAACCGGCCGGTGATGCACCACATGATGCACGGGATGGTGCACAACCTGTGCCATGGCAGGCGCCGCTACCAGCACGCCAAAAGCGATCAAACCGGCAATCAGTAAACGCTTCATAGATTCTTCAAACTCCGTTCGTTGAACATGGGCCACGCCATGCGTGTGCGGCCTCGCGACCGATGCGCCATAGTAGCTGTTTGCGATGTGCAGACAACGTCCCCAAGATGACCCGCGGCGGCACCCGCCCATCGTCGTTTCCGTCCGCATTGGTTACACTTGCCACCCCGCAGGGGCCTATAGCTCAATGGTTAGAGCAGAGGACTCATAATCCTTTGGTTCGAGGTTCGAGTCCTCGTGGGCCCACCATCCGCCGCCTATTCGATGGCCGCGGTGCAGCGATCCAAGGTTCTGATCGACTTATCGCTGGCCTGGACAGCGGAAAACCCGTTGGACACTATCGGGACCTCCGAATGGACGCTCAGCACTGGGCGCGTCGTAAAACCGCTCTCCGGGCGCCGATCGAACACTTTCCCGCGTTATCGACGTAAATTCGGTCAAGCTCGCATGGTTCTTGCTAGACCCATGTGATGCCACACCCTCCGCGCGTGCCTGTCCCGATGATCAAACAGCTATCCCAGCGAGACATTTTCTGCGTGGTCGCGCTACCGCTGCTTGTCGCGCTGCTGGCGCTGTATTGGCCCGTCATGCATGCCGACTTCGCTTGGGACGAACTGCTGGATTCGCTCACCAGCATTTCGGCGCGTAGCGCCGATCCCTGGCGGCCGCTGCTGATCGGACAGACAAACGGCTTCGCGACCTATTTTCGACCGCTGGTGATGGCGCTTTTCAGCCTGGAACTGCACCTATTCGCCTTCCAGCCGGGGCCTATGCACGCCGTCTCTCTGGCTATTCATGCGTTGAACGTGGTTCTGGTCGGACTGCTTGCGATGCGTTTGTCGGAGCTGATTTTGGGCCATCTTTCCTGGCGGGTCGCGGTTATGCCGATGCTGATCTATGCCGTGCATCCGCTGCTGATCGAGCCCGTGTCGTGGATCGGGTGTCAGTACGACCTCGCGATGACGACGTTCACCCTGCTTGCCCTGCTGGCGCACATCACGTTCCGGAAACTGTGGCTGCGAGTCGCCGCCGTTTCCCTGTGCTTTTTTTTGGCGGCATGCTGCAAGGAGTCGGCCGTTTCATTTCCGCTGGTTCTGTTCGCCTTGGATTGGCTATTGATCGGATACGGTGTCGGGAAAAGCACCGTTGCGCGCCTGCGTGCATTGATCGAGGCCAATGCGCCCGTATACGGCGGCTTATTGCTGGCTGGCGCTACGTATCTCGCCTTTCGTCACCATTACCTCGGGCACTTGGTCCAGGCAACGGAAGGGCGTTCCCTGGGGGCGCTTGGACGAATCCAGGAGGTGAGCTATCTGCTCGTACATTACCTGCGGATGCTGCTGTGGCCGATGACAGGGTTGAACCCGATTCATCCGGTTGAGGTTGATCAATTTCGCACCCTGACTGTGGCGAGCATGGCCACCGACATCACCGCCATAGGACTGGTGGGCGCGGCCATTGTGCTGATGCTTCGGCGTCAAGCGTTTGGGACACTGCTGCTGGTCGCGATGTTTTCACTGCTATCGGTGCTGCACATTGTGCCGGTGAAGTTCGACGCGAGCCTTTACCATGAACGCTACGCGATGACCGCTCTCGCCCTCGCGTGCGGCCTGCTTCCTCTTGTGCTCGCGCAGGCAGCGCCTTTGGTGCGGGGACGGCCATTGCTGAGAATGGCGGCCTTCGGCACGCTTGCTTTGTGGATATTCGCTTCGCTCGCCAACGTGCGCGCCACGGTACCGCTGTGGTCGTCGGACGTGATGCGATGGCAGTGGGCCTATCTCGAATACCCCGACTCCACGCAGGCACAGGAGAGTCTGCTTAGTGCTTATATCGATCACCAGGCCTACGCGGCGGCGAGCGGCATGGTCGATGAGCTGCTGACGCACAAATCACCCTGCCTGATATGCGTGGTGCATGCGGCAGAGGAGGCCATGGCCACGAACCAGTCGGCGCTGGCAGGCATGTTGCTGGATCGCCTGGATTCATCGGGCTTACCGCGAGACCGCGAAGTGACCGAAAGCTATCTCGTTATCCGCAAGCGTATCGCCGCCGACCAGGGCGACTCACTGGCTTTGCGCGCGTCCTTCGGCGTGCCGACGGATGCCTATACCGCTGGCGACATATCGGCGGCGGCGGATGGGGCGATACCTGTTTCTGCGGATGCACTGCTGGCGTTTGCGCGAGCACAGCATGCCGACCGCCACTCCCAACACCCTGTCTTTGCCACGTCGTATTTGCAGGGCGCTGGCAGCAGCGTCATCGCGCTCTAGCTATCGGCCGCTGCAGACATTCGGCCGACATCATATTCAGCATGAGCCCCGCTATGAGTGAACGCCAGGGCTTTAGCCAACTTTTGCAAGAAATACATAATCATGCGGAACCCCATGCGGCCCGCGTCAGCGATCAGCACTCATTGCTTGCTATAGCCAGCACCGTGTTGTTGGCCATGCAAAAAACATTGCAATGCGGCGCCACTTTCGCATTTAGCAGATGAAATGGCATTCTGGCGGGGATTTTTTTACTTCCCTCTATCCGACGCTGGCGATGCGCACTGCGATGATGAAAACGGCACGGTCCAAGCCGCAAACATTTGATTTTGTCGGCAAGCTCGCAGTGTCGATGGCTCGTGCGCACACGCTGGAAGAGCTGGTGCGACCCTTGCTGGAAATGCTGGAAGCCGTCACTGGCCTTGAGTCCACCTATCTCACGACCATCGATGAAGCTGCGGGCGTTCAGCATGTTCTGTTTGCGCGCAATACGCAGCGCCTGCGAATTCCCGAAGGCATATCGGTTCCTTGGGAATCCACCTTGTGCAAACGGGCGCTGGAGGAAGAGTGCTCCTATACCGATGATGTCGCCCTACGCTGGGGCGACCATGACGCAGCTAGGGAGTTGGGCATTTCTACCTATGCCAGCACGGCGGTGCGTACCCACGATGGCGCTCTTTACGGCACGCTGTGCGCAGCCAGCGATCGACGCAAGCCCATCGCTGAAGGAGCCGAGCAGGTGCTGCAAATGTTCTCGATCCTTATCGCCCAACAGATCGAGCGCGAGAAGCTGGTGCTGGCATTGTTGAAAGCCAACGAAATACTGACCATCAACTCGTTGACGGACGCCATCACCCAGCTGCCGAATCGACGCGCCTTGATGAGTGAGATGGGGAAACGCATCGCCTCGACGGCGTTGAGCGACCAGGCGTTGATCGTAGCGTTTATCGACCTGGATCGCTTCAAGGCCGTCAACGACCAATACGGGCACGACACGGGCGACCGTCTTCTTGTCGCTATCGGAGCCCGCATCCAGGGCGCGGTTCGATCGAGTGACTTCGTGGCACGCCTCGGCGGCGATGAATTCGTGGTGCTTGCCACGGTCGCCCGCAGCGCTGCGAAAGCCATGGCGAAGCGGCTTGGCGCCAAGCTTCAGGCCGTGGGCACCGGGCAATTCCATTGGGACGATCAAGTCGTCGATTGCGCCGGCCTAAGCGCCGGCTTGATCATCGCTGCGCCGGATGCCCGGGATGCGGCAGCCTTACTCGCCCAAGCCGATGCTGCCATGTACGTCGCCAAGCGTGCGCGCAGGGACACCGGCATTCTCCATTAGCAGCTTCTCTGGGTAGCGCACCTCAGTCAAAAGCCGACGGGTGGCGGTGAACCGATGGCGAGTGGATCGTCGCGTGCATATCGCGGAAACCGCGCTCGGCCCTCGATCCACGACGCGACGGACCCTAGTCACTCAATCGCGCGACTCCAATGCGCGGTTGATCCTGAGAGCAACCAGCGTGCAGGCAGCACCGGATATCAGATAGACGCTGACCGCGGCGAGTCCGAACTTGACCGATAGGCTCAGGGCCACCAGTGGCGCAAAGGCGGCGCCGATCAGCCAGGCGAAGTCGGAGGTAAGCGCCGCGCCGGTGTAGCGGAAACGGGCAAGGAAATTCGCCGTCACCGTACCGGAGGCCTGACCGTACGAGATGCCCAGCAGCGCAAAGCCGATCAGGATGAACGCGTCCTGCGCAGCCGGACCACCGCCGAGCAGCCACGGCGCGAATAGGGCAAAGATGCCGATCACCACTGCCAATGTGCCCAGCGTATTGCGTCGGCCGAAGCGGTCGGCCAGCATGCCGGAGGCGATGGTGCCCAGCACGCCCAAGGCGCCGCCGATGATCTGCACGATCAGCACGCTGTCGAGCGTTTGCGTGGCATTGAGCGCGATCCACGACAGCGGAAACACCGTGACCAGATGGAACAGCGCGTAGCTGGCCAACGCCGCAAAAGCACCGATGAAAAGATTGTAACCCTGCGCCCGCAGCATTTCGGTAATACCGATCGGCTCCAGATTGCCTTCTTCCAGCAGCTGCGTGTATTCCTCGGTCAGCACCAGCCGCAGACGGGCGAACAGCGCCACCACGTTGATGGCGAAGGCGACGAAAAACGGATAGCGCCAGCCCCAGTCCATGAAATCGTCGTTGGAGAGATTGCCGTGCAGGAACAGGAACAGCGCGCCGGCGATCATGAATCCGATCGGCGCGCCGAGCTGGCCCAGCATCGAGTACCAGCCGCGTTTCGCGGCGGGCGCGTTGAGCGCCAGCAGGGAGGGCAATCCATCCCACGAGCCGCCGAGAGCGAAGCCCTGCAGCAGCCGAAAGAACGCCAGCAGCACGATAGCGCCGCCGCCGAGCACGCTGTAGCTGGGCAGAAAGGCCATGCCCACGGTCGATGTGCCGAGCAGGAACAGCGCCAGAGTGAGCTTGAAGCCGCGGCCCATGCGACGCTGAATATCCATGAACAGCGTGGTGCCGATAGGACGCGCGATAAAGGCCATCGCGAAAATCGCGAACGACATCAGCGTGCCATCGAGGCGACTGGCAAACGGAAAAAATACCGACGGGAAAACCATCACCGAGGCGATGCCGAAAACGAAGAAGTCGAAGTTCTCCGAGGTGCGGCCGATCACGACGCCTACGGCGATTTCGCCAGGGGCCACCTTGGAGTGGCCTGCAGGGACCTCACCGGCGTCGTAGTCCGCGATAGGAGCGGACGGGTCAGGGTGTTGTTGGAGAATGCTCGACATCGGCTTGCTCGGTTCGGGACGTATGTTGCGACAGCGATATACTACGCTCGTTGCAGAGCATCGCATTCAAGCTGTAGCGCCGCCATAGGACAAAGTGTCCTATTCCTGCATTGCAGCAACGAGTGTACCTTTTTACGTATCCCCAGACAGTTTAGTCCGACGCAATGCCCCTCAAAAAATACCTCCGCGGACTGTTGTTGCTACCCGCCCTCGCCCTGCTGGCGGGCTGCCATGCCGTGCTGCTGCATCCCGAAGGCGACATTGCGCTGCAGCAGCGCGATCTGATCATCATCTCGCTGGGACTGATGCTGCTCATCGTCGTCCCGGTCATCGCGCTGACGCTTGTGTTCGCCTGGCGCTACCGGGCCAAAAACAAGGATGCGTCCTACGATCCCGAATGGCATCACTCGACCATGCTCGAGCTGGTGGTGTGGTCGGCGCCGCTGCTGATCATCATCGCGCTGGGCGCATTGACCTGGGTCAGCACACACAAGTTGGACCCTTTCCGTTCGCTGGACCGCATTTCGGCGAGCAAGCCGGTGACCACCGACGTCAAGCCGCTGACGGTCGAAGTGGTGGCGCTGGACTGGAAATGGCTGTTCTTTTACCCCGAACAGGGCATCGCCACGGTCAACGAGCTGGCTGCGCCGGTAGATCGGCCGATTCAGTTCAAGATCACCGCCAGCACCGTGATGAACTCGTTCTTCATTCCGTCACTGGCCGGACAGATCTACGCGATGCCGGGCATGGAAACCAAGCTCAGCGCCGTGATCAATAAAGCCGGCGTGTACGACGGGTTTTCCGCCAATTTCAGTGGCGATGGGTTCTCCGGCATGCACTTCAAGTTTCACGGCATGAGCGAACAGGACTTCGATGCCTGGGTTGCCAAGGCTCAAAAAAGTGCCGACAGCCTGGATCGCGACACCTATCTGCGCCTGGCCGAACCGAGCGAGCGCGAGCCGGTTCACTTCTATTCCAGCGTCGATCCACGTTTGTACGACGCCATCATGATGAACTGTGTCGCCCCCGGACAGTCGTGTGCCGACAACATGATGGGCGAACCGTCCCACGGCAAGACGCTCGAAGCGGCGGGCGAACACGCCACCGCTGCCCATAGCGGTTCGGACAGCAGCGACGACGCCATGGCCGGCATGGATATGTCCAGCATGCACACCGCCAACGAACCGAAAAGCTCACCCGCTCCGGCGCCGGCAGGCAGCCCGCGGTGAGCTTCGGCGACCGCGCTTTTTTATCGCGCGCTTATCCATCGAGCGCCCGTTGTCCTGATGTTTCAAGTTTTGGTGCAGAAGATGTTTGATCACCTCGATCCCGTAAAACTGATTTTCGGCCGGCTGACCTGGGAGGCGTTGCCCCTGCACGTACCGATCGTGCTGGGCACCATGATCGCCGTCATGCTGGGCGGTTTGGCGCTGGTGGCTGTCATCACCTACAACCGCCTGTGGGGCTATCTGTGGCACGAATGGTTCACCAGCATCGACCACAAGAAAATCGGCATCATGTACATCGTGCTGGGTCTGGTGATGCTGCTGCGCGGCTTCTCCGACGCCATCATGATGCGCGCGCAGCAGGCCATGTCGTTCGGGGCGAACAACGGCTTTCTGCCGCCGGAACACTATGACCAGGTGTTTACCGCGCACGGCGTGATCATGATCTTCTTCGTGGCGATGCCGCTGATCACCGGCATCATGAATTTCGTGATTCCGCTGCAGATCGGTGCGCGCGACGTGGCGTTTCCGTTCCTCAACAACTTCAGCTTCTGGATGACCGCAGCCGGCACCGTGCTGGTGATGCTGTCGCTGTTCGTCGGCGAGTTCGCCCGCACCGGCTGGCTGGCCTATCCGCCGCTGTCGGGGATAGCGGCGAGTCCCGACGTGGGAGTCGACTACTACATCTGGTCCTTGCAGATCGCCGGTGTCGGAACCCTGCTGTCGGGTATCAACCTGCTGGTCACCATCATCAAGATGCGTGCGCCCGGCATGAGCCTGATGAAGATGCCGATGTTCGTGTGGACCGCACTGTGCACCAACGTGCTGATCGTCGCTGCCTTCCCGGTGCTGACCGCGGTGCTGGCGCTGCTCTCGCTGGACCGCTACGTCGGCACCAACTTCTTCACCACCACGCTCGGTGGCAACGCGATGATGTACGTCAACCTGATCTGGATCTGGGGTCACCCCGAGGTATACATCCTGATTCTGCCGGCGTTCGGCATCTTCTCCGAGGTCACTTCCACCTTCAGCCGCAAGCGCCTGTTCGGCTACACCTCGATGGTCTACGCCACGATCGTGATCACCGTGCTGGCCTATCTGGTCTGGCTGCATCACTTCTTTACGATGGGTTCGGGCGCCAGCGTCAACTCGTTCTTCGGCATCACCACGATGATCATCTCGATACCCACGGGTGCGAAGATCTTCAACTGGCTGTTCACCATGTACCGCGGACGCATCACCTTCTCGGTGCCGATGCTGTGGACGATCGGCTTCATGGTGACGTTCACCATCGGCGGCATGACCGGCGTGCTGCTGGCGGTGCCACCGGCGGACTTCGTGCTGCACAACAGCCTGTTCCTGATCGCGCACTTCCACAACGTGATCATCGGCGGCGTGCTGTTCGGTCTGTTTGCCGGCATCAACTACTGGTTCCCGAAGGCCTTCGGCTTCAAGCTGGACGAGTTCTGGGGCAAGTGCTCGTTCTGGTTCTGGATCACCGGTTTCTACTTCGCCTTCATGCCGCTGTACGTGCTGGGCTTGATGGGCGTGACCCGCCGCCTGAGCCACTTCGACGATCCATCGCTGCAGATCTGGTTCGAGATTGCCGCCTTCGGTGCGTTCCTGGTGCTGCTGGGCATCGTCTCCATGCTGATCCAGTTCTACGTGAGCTTTCGCCGCCGCGAGCAATTGCGCGACGTCACCGGCGATCCGTGGGACGGGCGCACGCTGGAATGGGCGACCTCGTCACCGCCGCCGTCGTACAACTTTGCCTTCACCCCGCTGGTGCACGAGGTCGACGCGTGGTGGCAGATGAAGCACGCCGGCTACAAGCGTCCGACCGAAGGCTTCATCGCCATCCATATGCCCAAGAACACGGCCGCAGGCATCTTTCTCGGTGGCCTCAGCGCGCTGTTCGGCTTCGCCATGATCTGGCACATGTGGGCACTGATGATCGTGTCCTTCGTTGCCCTGCTCGCCGTTGCCATTGGCCATACCTTCAACTACAAGCGCGACTTCCATATTCCGGCCGACGAAGTCGTCCGTACCGAGGCAGCCCGCACCACGCTGTTAGCCAACCATGTCTGATACCCACGCCCACGCCATCGCCAGCGACGCCCATGCTTCGGGGCCGCTGCAGTTTCATCTCACGCACGAACATCATTCGGAGAACGGCACCCTGCTGGGGTTCTGGATGTACCTGATGAGCGACTGTCTGATCTTCGCCTGCCTGTTCGCCGTCTACGGCGTGTTGGGCCGCAGCTACGCGGGCGGCCCGTCCGGTGCGGACGTGTTCGAGCTGCCGCTGGTCGCGCTCAATACCTCGATGCTGCTGCTGTCGTCGATCACGTACGGCTTCGGCATTCTGGAAATGCAGCGCAACCGCCTGCGTCCGATGCTCGTATGGCTGGGCATCACCGGACTGTTCGGCCTGGCGTTCCTCAGCCTGGAGATGTACGAGTTCCTGCATCTGATTCACGAAGGCAACGGCCCGCAGCGCAGCGCGTTCCTGTCGTCGTTCTTCACCCTGGTCGGCACGCACGGACTGCACGTCACCTTCGGCATCGTCTGGCTGATCACGCTGATGGTGCAGACCGGCAAGCTCGGCCTCACGACGGAAAACAAGCGCCGGCTGATGTGCCTGTCGATGTTCTGGCACTTCCTCGACGTGGTCTGGATCGGCGTGTTCACCTTTGTCTATCTGATGGGAGTGCTGAAATGAGCACGCATACCGACCTCATTCCGCAGGAAGGCCACCCGGACAATCACGGGCACAACCATCACGACACCGGTGCCGGCCACAGCACGCTCAAGGGCTACATGACCGGCTTCATCCTGTCGGTCATCCTTACCGCGATTCCGTTCTGGATCGTGATGAGCGGCGGCCTGCACACCTCAGGCATGACCGCGCTGGTGATACTGGCGTTCGCTGCCGTGCAGATCGTGGTGCACATGATCTACTTCCTGCACATGAACTCGAAATCCGAGGGTGGCTGGACCTTGCTGGCGCTGATTTTCACCATCGTGCTGGTCGTCATCACGCTGAGCGGTTCGATCTGGGTGATGTATCACCTGAATCACAACATGATGCCGTCGATGATGGAACAGCAGATGCAAAACATGCCCTGAGCGCGCGTCCTGCGCTCGCATGACTGCCGATGAACGCCACATCCAACGTTGTTGAGCGCGGCCCCCGTAGTGGGGCCGCGCTGTTTTTTCTGTCCCTGCTTGGGATCATTCTTTTCGTCGGCCTGCTTGGGTTGGGCACGTGGCAGGTGTATCGCCGCGCGTGGAAGCTCGACCTGATCGCCCGGGTCGACCAGCGCGTACATGCGCCACCCGTCGCCGCGCCGGCACCGGCGCAATGGCCAACCGTGACCGCCGCCGGCGACGAATACCGGCACGTGCAATTGACGGGTAGCTTGCTCAACGACCGATCCACGCGCGTGCAGGCAAGTACCGATCTCGGCGTCGGTTTCTGGCTGCTGACTCCACTACAAATGAGCGATGGCAGCGTGGTGCTGATCAACCGCGGCTTTATTCCGCCCCACTGGAAGCCGGACACGTCGTCCGCCCAGACAAATCCTGTCACGATCACCGGCCTGCTGCGCCTGAGCGAACCGCACGGCCGTTTTCTGCGTGCGAACGAGCCTGCGGCCAACCGCTGGTTTTCGCGTGACGTGCAGGCCATCGCCGCAGCTCGCGGCCTCTCGCACGTTGCGCCCTACTTCGTCGATGCCGACGCCAGTGCCGCCGGCAGCCATGGCAACGATGAACCGGTCGGCGGCCTCACCGTGATCTCGTTCCCCAATAACCACCTGGTTTACGCGATCACCTGGTACCTGCTGGCGCTGATGGTGGTGCTGGCGGCCCGCCACGTGTGGCGCGAGGAACGGCGGCTTCGCGAACAACATCGTGCAGCGCGCATCGACGCGCGCTGACGACACAATCACCCGACTCAACTGGCGACGTCAACCTCGGCCATCGCGTGCAGCGTCACCGGCACACCGTTGAGCACCGCATTGCCGGACAGCGCGTCGACCACCTGATCATCGGTGACGTCGTTGATGCTTACACCCGGACTGGCCTGCGCCGTGCTGATGCGCATGCCGGAACGGTGATGCCCCCAGCCGTGCGGCAGGCTGACCACGCCGCGCTTGATCTCGTCGGTGAGCTTGACCGTCACCACGATTTCGCCCTTCGCCGAAGCGAGATGCGCCGTCTGCCGGTCATGAATACCTAGCGCCGCGGCATCCTGCGGATGCACGAACAGCGCGCAGCGATCGCGCCCTTTCACCAGCCGCTGGCTGTTGTGCATCCACGAGTTGTTGGTACGCAGATCGCGGCGGCCGATCAGCACCAGGCCCGGCGCCACCGCATCGGCCGCGTAATGCTGCGCGAGCCGCTGCAGATCCTCGATCAGCACCGCGGGCATCAGCTGGATCTTCTTGTCCTTGGTAAACAAGCGCTGCGGCAAGCACGGCTGCAACGGCCCGAGGTCGAGACCATGCGGATGCTTTTTCAAGGCGGCCAGGGTCAATCCCGTGTTGCCGAAGGGGTTGATGCGCTGCAGTGGATTCAGGCCCTTGCCGTAAGGGCCGCTGCGCAGACCCAGGTCGAGGATGCGAGCCGGCGTGAGCCAGCGGCTGACACGCTCGGACGCACGCTGTTTCAACCGTTTGCCCAAAGGCGCGTGCTTCGTCTTCAGGCGCTGCATGCGCGTGGTTAGCTCGCTGAAAATCTGCCAGTCCGAGCGCGCGCCCTCGGCGTGTTCGAACAGCGGGCCGGTGTATTTGGCCACGTTGCGCACGGCCAGCAGGTTGAACACCAGGTCGTACTGCTCGTGCTCCAGCGGCCCCGTCGGCGGCAGCAGAATATGCGCATGCCGGGTGGTTTCGTTGAGATAGAAATCCACCGCCACCATGAAATCCAGCTGCGCCAGCGCCTCGTCCACCTGGCGACCGTTAGGCGAGGAAAGCACCGGATTCCCGGCGACGCTGACGAAGGCGCGCACCTGGCCTTCGCCCGGCGTGAGGATCTCTTCCGCCAGAATCGAGGTCGGCAGCTCGCGGCTGAATTCCGGCAGCTTGCGCACACGGCTCTGATAGCGATTGAAACCGCCACGGCCCGAACTCTTCAGCAGATCGACCGCGGGCGTGGTGAACATCATGCCGCCGGCGCGATCGAGATTGCCGGTGAGAATATTGAGCAGCTGGATCAGCCAGTGGTTGAGCGTGCCGAAGCTCTGCGTCGACACGCCCATACGCCCGTAGCAGACGGCGGTTTTCGCGCCGGCAAATGCCACCGCGATGCGTTCGATATTGGCCGCGGCGATGCCGGTCAGTTCACTGATGCGATCCAGCGGCAGCACGTTGAGCAGCTTGGGCAACTCATTCCAACCGACTACCAGATCGGCCAGCCGCTCCGGCTTGGTCAGTCGCCTGTCGATAATGATCTGCAGCAGGCCGAGCAGAAACAGCGCGTCGGTGCCGGGCTGGATGAACTGGTGCTCGCTGACGTAATGCGCGGTCTCGCTGCGGCGCGGATCGATCAGCACGATACGCCCACCGCGCTTTGTAATGCCCTGCAGGCGACCCAGCACGTCGCCGGCCGACATCAGGCTGCCGTTGGACGCTGCCGGATTGGCGCCGAGCATCAGCATGTAGTCGGTGCGGTCGATATCCGGAATGGTGAACAGCTGGCTATGCCCGTACATCAGATACGAGACCAGCTGATGCGGCATCTGATCGAGGCTGGAGGCAGAGAAAACATTGCGCGTGCGCAGCTGCCCGCGAAACGTCGGCAGCGTCAGCATCAGGCCGAGATTGTGTGCGGTCGGGTTGCCCCAGTAAGCCGCGACGGCATCGTTGCCGTGCTGCTTCTGGATGGCGACCAGTCGGGTGGCCACTTCGTCCAGCGCGTCGTCCCAGGAGATCGGCAGCCAGGTGTCGCCCACGCGCTTCATCGGCGTGCGGATGCGCTCCGGATCGTTGTGCAGATCCTGCAGCGCGTAACCCTTGGGGCAGATATGCCCGCGGCTGTGCGGATCGTCCGGGTCACCGGCGATCGACACGATACGCTGGCCGTCCAGTTCGATCTTGATCCCGCACATCGCTTCGCACAGCGTGCAGGTGCGGTAGTGCACTTTGAGGCTGGCCTTCGGTGCATCGGCAGCGGTGCCCGCAGCGATATCCGGCGCTTTTGCCGATGCACCAGTGACGTTCGGCGCCGCGGCGGTCGGTGTGCGCCCGCGACGAATCACCTCGAGCATCGTTGCCACGCCAACCTCTTTCCGACGCGGCCGTCTCTGCGCCTCACCCTGCTCGCGCTCATGCCGATCGAGCAAACGCCAGTCATCAAAGCTGACGACATCGACGCCGCGCTCGGTGAGCAGTGCAAGCATATCCGCCTGAGTGGCCGCGGCCGATGACGGTATCGCCGCCATATCCGCCGTGATGTGCCGCACCGTCTGTGCCGCGCACTGGCGATTGCTGCCGATCACCCCACTGGCGCCGCGCTTGATCCAGCCCACGGCGTATTCCCGGTTTTGCACGTCACCAGGTTCGGAAAGCACCCGACCCTCACGATGGGTAATCACCGAACGCTCCGCATCGAACGCGACGCCATCCAGCGCCACGCCCTGATAGCCGGTCGCGTTGATCACCAGATCGGCCGACAGCTGCAGACGCTCATTCGTGGCGCGCGCCACGACCGAACCATCCTGATGTCGCTGCAGCGTATTGATGACGCCACGTATCGACGCCACGCGCCCATCGACACCATCGAATGCTTCCGGCGATGTCTTGAACACCAATCGGATGACGCGATCCCCGTCGACGGTTCGCGCCTGCGCCTCACGCAATAGCGCCACGTTCTGGCGGGCCTCGCTGTTCAGCGGTGTATCGAGATCGGCCGCACTGGCCTCGTCCAGGATCAAATCACGCTCATCGACGACGACGCGCACACCCGGCATATCCATCAGCTTGCGCAGCTCGCCGGGCGTAAATGCGGCCTGCGCCGGCCCACGGCGCGCCAGCAGACAAACCTCGCGCACTTGGCTTTCGCGCAGCGCGGCCAGCGCCTCGTCGGCGATATCGGTGACCGCCAGCTCGCCCACAGGCGTGACCAGAATGCGCGCAATATCCAGCGCCACATTGCCCAGCCCCAGTACCACGGCGGTACGGCCGGAAAAATCGACCGGCAGGTCGCGAACATCCGGATGGCCGTTGTACCAGCCGACGAAAGCCGAGGCGCTCAGCACGTTGGCAAGCTCGGCACCGGGTACGTCCAACGGCCGGCTGACAGAACCGCCGGTGGCATAAAGCACGGCATCGTAGTGCGCCAGCAACTCCTCCCGCCGCACATCCTTACCGACCTGCACGTTGCCGAAAAACCGCACGCTGGGCAGGCGAGCAATCGCGTCGAAGCTCTCGGTGACGGATTTGATCTTCGGATGATCGGGCGCGACGCCGTAGCGCACCAGCCCATACGGCGTGGGCAGGCGTTCGAAGATATCGACCGCACTGCCCGGCAGCTGCTTGAGCAATTCCTCAGTCGCATAAAAGCCGGAGGGCCCCGAGCCGACGACGGCAAATCGCCGCGGTGCCGATCCCATCGATGGCGTGCGCGCGGCCGGCGCACTGTCGTCCCGGCTTTGCGTGATCACCGGATAGATCTTCGAGAGCCGCGCGTTCAGCCCGATGTCTTCCAGCATCGCTTCGGGCACCGCGCTGTCCGGATGAATCGCCCGCACCGGGCATTCGGAAAGACAGGCGTTACAGTCGATGCAGACGTCCGGGTCGATGTAGAGCATGTCGGGCCCGATGCGAAACGCATCGACCGGACAGACGTCCACGCACTTCGTGTACTTGCTGTCCACACAGGTTCGGGTGACCACGTACGCCATCGCTGCTCTCCAGGATCGGACCGACCCACCGACCGAATCGAGACAGTACAGAGAAATGCGCGATAGAGAAATCCGAAAAAAATGGAACTTGCCCAGCGTCCGCGCGCCTCATGACGCCAAGCGGTCACACCGCCGTGTTTCCCTGCGACGAACGCCTTGCACGGCGCGCCTATCGCACCGCAACGCAGCATGAGTCCGAACGCAAGCATGCGTATGCTCGGAGCGAAGCGCGACGCTCACGTCGTGCGGCGGTGTCGACGGGGAATCGGCACGAAGCTATGTCGGTGACCACATCGGCGCGCCAGGGGAACCCAGCCATCACAGGCCGATGCGCTCCATGCGCACCGGCGTACGCAGGCAGTAACGCCAGAGTTGAACCACCAGCGACATCACCGATTCGATCCATCCAGGGGGCTTCGCACGATGAGCAACGAACACATACCCACCAAATTTTCCAACCCGGCGCCGCTGGGCCTGGCCGGCTTCGCACTGACCACTTGGCTGCTCAGCATGATCAACGCCGGCTGGTTCAGCGGCGACGGCATGAACATGGTGCTGGCGGTGGCGCTGGCGTATGGCGGCACCGCGCAGATGATCGCCGGCGTGATGGAGCTGCCGCGCGGCAATACCTTCGGCGCCACGGCTTTCGTCAGCTACGGCGCGTTCTGGTGGTCGTTCGCGCTGTTCGTGCTGTTTCTGCACGACAAGGTGCCGACCGCCTTCGTCGGCTGGTACCTCTTCATGTGGGGCTTTTTCACCCTGTACATGTGGGTGGCAACATGGAAGGCCGCGCGAGCGCTGCAGCTGGTGTTTCTGGCGCTGTGGATCACCTTCTTCCTGCTCGCGGCGGGCGAATGGACGGGCATGCCGGGCCTGAAGGTGGCGGGAGGCTACGGCGGCCTGATTACCGCGGCGTTCGCTTTTTATCTATCCGCCGCCGAAGTGATCAACGATGCGCATCAGCGCACCGTGCTGCCGATCGGTGCACCGGGCGCGGCACACTGATGCCGACGTCGCTTTCGGTTACCGTGTGCAACTGACATCGCGTTGAGGAAAAACAAAGGCCACGATCATCGTGGCCTTTGTTTCTTTACATAGCTTGTCGATCGTCAATGATCGTCGACGTGCAGGTTTTGCATCAGCCCATCGAGCTTGGCCTTCATGGCAGGCTGCGGCTGCGTGCCGTCCACCGCCACCCCGACGCTGTACAGCACCGACGGTGTGGCGTTACCCGTGGCGCCCGCCGTAGTCGCAATCTGCATTTCGCCGTTGTCGCTCTGCGCGACGCTGTCATACGGATGGTGCTGGTGCGTGAGCTTGTTCCATTCGCTCTTGAAGTCGTCGTCCAGATCCGCCGAGGGCGCGACGTGGCGCTGGATATTGATCTGATCCGGATCGTTGGCATTGGCGAATACCTGGACATCGCCGACATCCCAGACGACCTTGCCATGATCGTCGAAAAAGCCGAAGCCCAGCATCAGCAGGCTGTCCTGCTCGATCTTCTGTAGCGAGGGCACAAACGAGAAATTCAGCCGATGGGTGCGATAGCTGAAGCGCTTGCCGTAGTCGACGTCGAGCGCGACGCCTCTCAGCGGCGTCGGCAGCAGCGCGGTGTTTTTCTGGTAATCCTTCCACTGCGCCAGCGTGCCGCCGTAGGCCACGTCGATGAAGTCGGTGAGCACGTTCATGTCGGCCACGCTGTCGTAATCGTGGCCGCCCGGCGCAAAGCGCATCATCGTCACGTAGCCGTCGGGCACCGGCAGCGAAAAGGTGACCACGCGCACGTTCATGTACGGCATGTCCCAGATGCGCACCTGCCAGCGGCGTTGCCATGCATCGACGTGCACGGTGTCCGTGGCCGGCTTGCCCAACGAGGTGATCTTGATTTCTTCGGAGCCCACGCGCCGCTGGAAAATGCCGACCTTGGCCAGCTGATCCATCAGCATTACTGGATTGCCGTATAGCGCGCTGGCAGCGAGGTTATCCGGCTTGCGCAGATGGAACAGGATATTGCTCTTGGCCACGCCGGCGGTGACGTAGCCGTTGTCGGACAGCGGAATCTTCTTGCTGGATTTGCCGATCACCTCCCAGTCGCCCGTGGTGCTGCGGACGATCAGCCCAGGAAACCCACTCTGCCGTGCCGCACTGTGCAAAATGCGGCTGGAGCCGTCGCCGCGCGGAAACAGCTTGTCCGCATCCTTGCCGAGCAGCAGCTTGATCTGCGTATCGGTGTAGGCATTGAAGCGCTTGGTATACGCGGCGCTGAAATCGGCGAAGCTCAGCGGCAGCGCGAATTGATCCTTCAGAATGTTGTTCTGCGTGGTATCGAAAATATCCAGCTGATACGGCACGCGCTGATCCATCACGGCCAGATGATCGGGCGCCTTCAGTATCAGGCCGATCGGCAGCGCGTAATTGAGGTTTTCGTTGGCCGACTTCATCAGCACGATGCCGATCAGCTTGCCGTCCTTGTCCAGCAGCGGACCGCCGCTGTTACCCGGCGAAGCGGCGGCGGAGAAGCGCATCCATTTCCAGCGGCCGTCCTGATCTTCCGGCGTGTCGGAGGTGTAGAGGCCGTCGCGAATCACCACGCCGGTGCCCAGCGCGTTGCCCACGGCGTAGACCACGGCATTCAACGACGGGCTGGTGTCGACCTCCAGCGCGACGGCGTTGGCCGGCGGCTTGACCAGCGAGAACACGACGAAATCTTCCTGCAGCGAATATTTCTCGATCTTGTCGATGGCGTAGACGTTGCCGCTGGCATCGCGCAGCGCCGGCGGCCCCCACAAGCTGCCGATGCCGACCTGCAGCACGTGGCCGGCGGTGACGTAGCGGTTGTTGCCGATCGCGAAGGCGGTGCCGATCGAGAAGTATTTGTCGTTGCGCTCCTGGAATGGCAGCAGCTCGAGCGGCAGCGGTTTTTCGTAGGTCAGCGGATCGTTCAGCGGCTTGGCCGCGACCACTTCGAACGTGGCCGCCTGAATCTTAGGCAGTACGGCTGGATCGAGGCTGGCGGCGTGCGCGCTGGTCGCCGCGTAAAAGCCAATCAGCGCCAGCAGAGCCCACCGCCGGGCCATCGACGCCGAAGCACCCGCGCGGTGCCGAATCACTTGCAGAACGTGCATGAATATCCTTTCATTGAGTCCGCCTTTCATTGAATTCGCCTTGAGATGAGCCGTCGTTGAACTCCCTCCGGAATCCTGACTGGCGACGGCCGCTCGCGGATATTGACATGCCGATGCAGCGCTTGCACTGGCACCGACAAGGCCATTCACGGGCAGCACCGCAGACAGGATTGAGCCGGCACGACACACCCCCATATAGGATGATGTGACCCTCTCTTCGCCACCGCACGGACCCTCGCCGATGCGCCTGGATATGGACCCGCTGGACAGCTTCCATCCGGCAGTTGCGGGCTGGTTTCGTCGCGCCTTTGCGGTGCCCACGGCGGCGCAGGCGCAGGCATGGCCGTCGATTCGCGCGGGCCGCCATACGCTGGTCGCGGCGCCGACCGGATCGGGCAAGACGCTGACGGCGTTCCTGGCCGCGATCGATGCGCTGGTCTGCGAAGGCGTGGCCCACGGTGGCGTACTGCCTGACGCCACTCGCGTGCTCTACGTGTCGCCGCTGAAGGCGCTGTCGAACGATATCCAGATCAACCTGGAGCTGCCGCTGCAGGGCATTCGCGCGGAGCTGGAAAAACTCGGCCTGCCCGACGTCGCTATCCGCACCGCAGTGCGTACCGGCGACACGCCGCAGGCGGAGCGGGCGCTGCTGCGCAAACAGCCGCCGCATATTCTGGTAACCACGCCCGAATCGCTCTACGTGCTGCTTGGCTCGGCCTCCGGCCGCGCGATGCTGGCCGGCGTGCAGTCGGTCATCGTCGACGAGATTCACGCCATGGCCGGCAGCAAGCGCGGCTCGCATCTGGCGCTATCGCTGGAACGGCTGCAGTCGCTGTGCCAGCGACAACTGCTGCGCATCGGCTTGTCGGCGACCCAGAAGCCCATCGAAGAAGTCGCCCACTTTTTAGTGGGCGCTCACTGTTCACTCTCCCCCGCGCGGGGAGAGTGTTGGGGTGAGGGGCTGGGGTCGCGCAGAAGTGACGACGAAGCGCCTAACGAAAGCGACACTCCCGCGAGCACCCGCCCCTCGCCCTGCCCTTTCCCCGATGGGGAGAGGGGGAATGTCGCCTGTACCATCATCGATGTGGGCCACACCCGCCAGCGCGACCTCGCCATCGCCGTGCCGCCGGTGCCGCTGGAAGCGGTGATGTCGAACGATGGCTGGGAGCTGGTCTACAACCAGGTCGCGGCGCTGGTGCAGGCGCATCGCACTACGCTGGTGTTCGTCAACACGCGGCGGATGGCCGAGCGTGCGGCGCGGCATCTGTCCGACCGGCTGGGCAAGGAAACCGTGGCGGCTCATCACGGCAGCCTTTCCAAGGAGCTGCGGCTGGACGCGGAACAGCGGCTAAAGCGCGGCGAGCTGTCCGTGCTGGTGGCCACCGCGTCGCTGGAGCTGGGCATCGATATCGGCGATGTCGATCTGGTGTGCCAGCTCGGTTCCCCGCGCTCGATCGCGGCGTTTCTGCAGCGCGCCGGGCGCTCCGGTCACAGCATCGACGGCACGCCGAAGGCGCGGCTTTTTCCGACCACCCGCGACGACCTGGTCGAATGCACCGCGCTGCTGGACTGCGTGCGGCGCGGCGAGCTCGATGTGCTGATCCTGCCGCCGCAGCCGCTCGACGTACTGGCGCAGCAGATCATTGCCGAGGTGGCGTGCCAGGAATGGAGCGAGGACGCACTCTACGATCTGGTCCGCCGCGCTTGGCCCTACCGCCTGCTGGAACGCGCCGATTTCGACGCCGTGGTGAAAATGCTGGCCGAGGGGTTCACCACCCGCCAGGGCGCGCGCGCCGCTTACGTCCATCGCGATGCGGTGCATGGCCAGCTGCGCGCGCGGCGCAGCGCGCGGCTCACCGCGCTGATGTCCGGCGGCACCATTCCCGACACGGCCGATTACAAGGTCGTGCTGGAGCCGCAGGCCATCATCGTCGGCACGGTGAACGAGGATTTCGCGGTCGAGAGCATGGCCGGTGACATTTTCCAGCTCGGCAACACCAGCTATCGCATCCAGCGCGTGGAGCGCGATCGCCTGCGCGTGGAAGACGCGCGCGGCGCGCCGCCGAGTATCCCGTTCTGGCTGGGTGAAGCGCCGGGGCGCAGCAGGGAATTATCGTTTGGCGTGTCGCGCCTGCGCGGCGACATCGAGGCACAGCTCGACGCGGGTGGCGCGCCGGCTGCCCTGAGCTGGCTGAGCGAGCAGCTGCAGTTGAACGGCGAGGCCGCGCAGCAGCTGGTCGACTATCTGGCGCGCGCCAAGGCCGCGCTCGGCGCGCTGCCGACGCAATCCACGTTGATCCTGGAGCGCTTTTTCGACGAGTCCGGCGGCACCCAGCTGGTGATCCACACGCCGTGGGGCAGCCGCGTCAATCGCGCGTGGGGGCTGGCGCTGCGCAAGCGCTTTTGTCGCCAGTTCAATTTTGAGCTGCAGGCGGCGGCGACCGAGGATGCGATCGTGCTGTCGCTGTCGACCAGCCACAGCTTTCCCTTGGAAGAGGTCGCGCAATACCTGCACTCGAACACCGCCGAGCAGGTGTTGATCCAGGCCCTGCTCGATGCGCCGCTGTTCGGCGCGCGCTGGCGCTGGAACGCGGTGACTGCGCTGGCGCTACCGCGCTTCGCGTCCGGCAAGAAAGTGCCGCCACCGCTGCAGCGGATGAAGAGCGAGGATCTGCTGGCCTCCGTGTTCCCCGATCAAGTCGCCTGCCTGGAAAACATCGTCGGCGAGCGCGAGGTGCCCGTACATCCACTGGTACGGCAAACCATGCACGACTGCCTGCGCGAGGCGATGGATACCGACGGCTGGCTCGACTTATTGCGCGCGATGGAAAGCGGCGAAATCCGCATCGTCGCGCGCGACCTCACCGGCCCCAGCCCGCTGGCCGCCGAGGTGCTGAACGCCGCGCCCTACGCCTTCCTCGACGACGCGCCGCTGGAAGAGCGCCGCACCCAGGCCGTGCAGTCGCGCCAGTGGAACGGCGCCGACAGCGCCGACGATCTGGGCCGGCTCGATCCGGAAGCGATCGCCGCGGTGCGCGACGAGGCCTGGCCGCAGGTGCGCGATGCGGATGAAATGCACGAGGCGCTGAATGTGCTCGGCTTCGTCACGGCCGAGGACGTCATCGCCAACACCGGCTGGGATACGTGGCTGCAGACGCTGGCCAAAGCCCATCGCGCCACGCGGCTGATGCTGGCGCCGGACAAGCATGTCTGGACCTGCGCCGAAAACCTGCCACTGTGGCAGGCGCTGCATGCGCGCGCAGCGATGCAGCCGGCCATCGCCGCGCCCGCCGGCCATACGACGCAGGCATGGAGCCGCGACGATGCGCTGCTCGAACTGGTGCGGCATCGCCTGGGTGGATTGGGCCCGGTCACCGCGCGCGCGCTGGCGCAGTCGCTCGCCGTCGATATCGGCGAGATCGACCTGGCCCTGACGCGGCTGCAGACCGAGGGCTACGTGATGCAGGGCCGCTTCACGGCGGCCTCGGCCACCGACGATGCCAACGGCCTCGAATGGTGCGAGCGGCATCTGCTGGCACGCATCCATCGCTACACGCTGGGCCGTCTGCGGCGCGAGATCGAACCGGTCAGCCGACGCGAGCTGATGCGCTTTCTATTCGACTGGCAGCACGTATCCGCCGCCACCCGACTCAGCGGACCCGATGCCCTGCACGCCACGCTGAGTCAGCTGGAAGGTTTCGAGGCCGCCGCCGGCGCCTGGGAGTCGGAGATCCTGCCTGCGCGGATCGGCGACTATTCGATCAGCTGGCTGGACGATCTGTGCCGCGCCGGACGCATCGGCTGGAGCCGGCTGCGCGCGAGCAGTGGCACGGCCGGTCGCAGCGGTGGTCCGGTACGCAGCACGCCGATCGTGCTTCTTCCACGGCGCAGCATGGCCGTCTGGACGTCTGTTGCCACCAGTGTCGATACGCAGGAAGCGTTACTTTCGTCTCGCGCCCAGGCCGTGGCCGATGCGCTGCAGGCTCAGGGCGCGCTGTTCTTCGACGAGCTGATGAGCGCCACGCGACTTCTGCGCACCGAGATGGAAGACGCGCTGGGCGAACTCGTCGCCGCCGGCCGCGTCAGCGCCGACAGCTTCGCCGGCATGCGCGCCCTGCTGTTGCCCGCGGCCAAGCGCGACGCGCACCGGCACCGCCGCGTGCGTCGGCACGCGCTCAACGGCATCGAGGATGCAGGGCGCTGGTCGCTGGTGCGCACAGCCGTAGCATCTCCGTCCGACGAGCGTGATCCGGAAGCCGTCGAGCACATCGCACGCACGCTGCTGCGCCGCTACGGCGTGGTGTTCTGGAAGCTGCTGGAGCGCGAGGCGCCGTGGTTGCCGCCGTGGCGCGAATTGCGGCGGGTGTATCAGCGGCTGGAGGCGCGCGGCGAGATTCGCGGCGGCCGTTTCGTCGAGGGGCTGGTCGGCGAGCAGTTCGCTCTGCCCGAAGCGATTGCGCCGCTGCGCGCGGCGCGCAAGCGCGCGGATGCGAGCGAACTGGTCTGCCTCAGCGGCTGCGACCCGCTGAATCTGGTCGGCACCGTGCTGGTCGGCGACAAGGTGCCGGCGCTGGCAGGCTCGCGCGTGCTGTACCGCGACGGCATGGCGATCGCCGCGCTGATCGCGGGCAAGGTGACGCCGTTGATCGAGCTGTCCGGTGTGGAACTGCAGCTGGCGCAGCAGGTGCTGCTACGCCATGCGCTGCCTCTGACCGACAGTATGGCCGCCCAGCAACAGCAGCAGTAAGTGCGCTGCCCAGCCACCGCGCGACTCAAAGCTTGAGATACCAGCGCCGTCGATCCATCGCGTAAACGATCAGCCACCACATCACTACGAACGCGAGCGCCCAGGCCAGCGACGCCACATAGGCCCCGGCCAGCGGCGTCAACGGCTCGGCAAACAAGTGGCGATACAGCGGCTCCTGCCAGCCCAGCGCCGGCAGCACGATCTGCATCAGCTCGGAGCCGGCGTAGGCGGCGATCGCGTTGATGCCGAAACGCCGACCCAGCGGCGGCCAGCCGTAGCGATCGATCAGCACGTGGAAAAGCAGCAGCGCCAGCGTCGACCAGCCCGCGCACCACAGCACAAACGACGGCGTCCACAGATTCTTGTTGAGCGACTGCCACAGCGCCCACAGCGCACCGAGCAGCAGTGCGCCTACGCCGGCGATCAGTAGCGTTCTCGTACGCCCCTGGCGCAGCCAGCAACCTGCGCGCAGGCCGAGCAGCGCGGTCGCCAGCGAGGGCAGCGTGCCCAGCAGACCTTCGGGATCGTGGCCGCGGCCGCTCGCCGGGTCGATCAGATAGACGAAACGGCCAAACACCGCGCTGTCCACGCGGCTGGTGATATTGACCCACGGCGCCAGCGAACCGCCCCACCACAGCAGCGTGGCGTAACCGACCAGGAGCAGCGCAATCGCCGCCCACTGCGTGCGCGGTCTGGTGTAAATCGCCAATAGCGCCACAGCCGCGAAGCAGACGCCGATCCGTTGCAACACGCCGGGGAAGCGCAGGTGCGCGCCGGGCATCAGCAGCCACGCCAGCCCGTTGATCGCCACGCCCAGCGCAACGATGCGCAGCGCACGCCGGAGTGCCGCGCGCATCAACGGACCATGCGGGGCGCCCTGATCCAGTCGCGGCAGCAGGCCCAGCGCCACCGAAACGCCGACGACGAAGAGGAAGGTCGGAAAGATCAGATCGGTGGGCGTACAGCCGTCCCACACGGCATGATCCAGCGGCGCATACACATGACTCCAGTCACCCGGATCATTCACCAGCAGCATCGCTGCCACGGTGCAGCCGCGCAGCGCGTCGAGCGATGCCAGTCGCTTCATCGCCACGCGCATCAATGCACCGACGGCGTTTTTTCTTCGCCAAGCAGACTCACGCGATCGAGCGCATACAGGTCACCGTCGATCGGCGCCGTGTAGATCAGGCATAGCGCATGCGAGCCGTGCGCCGCCGGTAGCGCACCGTCGAGCGCAAAGCGTCGCGTGCTGCGCGCCGGATCAGGAAGCGGCAGCGTGGCCAGCACCGCGCCGTCGCAGCGATCCTGATGCACCACCAGCTCGCCAAAGGGCGTGCTGTGCGGACGCGAAACCACCAGCTTGGCATCGTGCGCCAGCTGATAGTTGCGCGGTAGCTGCACGCCATCGACATGGATACGCGCGATGCCGTCCATCGGCGTGGCCGGATAGAGCTGGCAGCTGTCGAACACGTTGATGCTGTAGTTCGGCGACAGCGACGTCACGTCCGGCATCGGCTGCACGCGCAGGCGGAAATCGCTGCCCGGACAGTTGGGCATGTCATTGCCGCTCACGCTGAGCAGGCTGGCGCGATCGAGCACGCGCTGCCGCGACGAAGCCAGCGGCATTCCACTACGGCTGAAGGAGGCGACGCGCACGGTCAGCGGCAGCTTTACAGTCAGCGGCGTGCGATAGAGCGGCGAGGTGACGGTAGGGACGCTGCCGTCCAGCGTGTAGTGCAGGTCGCCGCTGCCGGCCTGGTTGGTAATTGTCAGCGACGACGCAATGCGGGTCAGTGCGGCCATGCGATCCACCGTGATATCCGCGGCGAAGGCGCTGTCGGCATAACCGATCTGCTGTTTGCGGTAGCGCGCGAACTGCACCGGCAGACGAGCAAGAAAGCCGCGCCAGTCACGCGCACCGGCCGGCGACCAGTCGACCTCACTCAGCGCATCGAGGCGCGGAAATATCGCGTGTTCGACGTGCGCGATGGTCGGCATGTGTTCGGTCCACAGGTTGGCCTGCGCGCCCAGCACGTGCGCGGCCTGCGTTGCATCGAGTACCTTCGGCACCGGCTCGAAGGCGTAGACGTTGGCCAGGTCGCTGACCGGCATGCGCCCAGCGTTCTCGTCGGCGCGAGCGCTCTGCAGCTGATCGAGGTAGAGATCGGGCGAGGGTGACAGCACCACGTCGTGGCCCTGCTTCACCGCGTCGATCGCACCCTGCACGCCGCGCCACGACATCACCGTGGCATTGGCCGGCACGGCGCCTTCGAGAATCTCGTCCCAGCCGATCAGGCGGCGGCCGTGGGCGGACAAATAGCTGCCGAGCCGGCTGATGAACCAGCCCTGCAGCGCGTCTTCGTTCTTCAGGCCCAGCGCGTGCATCTTGGCCTGCACGGTTGGCGAGGCCTTCCACTGATCCTTGACCGCCTCGTCGCCGCCGACGTGGATGTAGCGCGAGGGGAACAGCGCCATCACTTCGTCGAACACGCGGTCGATGAAGGCAAACGTGGCGTCATCCACGTTGTAGAGATACGGATGCACACCCCAGTCCTCGGATACCGCCGGCCGCTGGCCGGTCACGCCGAGGTACGGATAGGAGGCGACGGCAGCCTGGGCGTGGCCGGGCATGTCGATTTCCGGCACTACGGTGATGTAGCGCGCCGCCGCATACGCCACGATCTGGCGAATCTGATCCTGCGTGTAGAAACCGCCATAGCGCAGCGGCTGGCCGTCGTGCCCGGCATTGATGGGCGTGCGCCAGGCGCCGATGCGCATGAGTTCGGGATAGCGCTTGATCTCGATGCGCCAGCCCTGATCGTCGGCGAGGTGCCAGTGGAAGGTATTGAGCTTGTGCCGGGCCATCTGGTCGAGCACGGTTTCGATCTCGGCGACGCTCTGCATGTGGCGCACCGAGTCGAGCATCAGCCCGCGCCAGACGAAGCGCGGCCGATCGACGATATGCATGGCCGGCACACTCACCGCGCCGTGGTTTTCATCCGGCGTGAGCAGCTGCGCCAGCGTCATCGTGCCATAGAACAGACCGGCATCGTCGCGCGCGCTGATGCGGATGCCCTGCGGCGTCACGTCCAGCGTATAGCCTTCGGGGTCTGCTACCGCCGCCTGCGGGTCGCGCAACAGCACGATGCTTTTTGGCGACGCTGCGTGCTCTTTTACCTGCAGATGCAGGCCACGCTCGTTGCCTGTCAGCCCGACCAGATAATCCGCCGTTCGGCGCGTCGATGCATTGTGGTCAGCCACCACGACTGGCGTATGCGTATCGACATGGAACGCGCCGTCGGCATAACCGATCTGCGCCGGCAGCGGAATCAACGGCGGTGGCGGTGCAGCCATCGCAAAGGCCGGAGCGACGGCTGCACAAAAACCGAGATGGGCAACAAGGCGTACAAGATTCATGGCGTATCTCGGCGGCAATGGGCAGTAACGGCCGCTCCGCTGAGCGGTCGGATGGATCATCCATACCCCAAAAAAAATGGACCTGGCAAACGTGCCAGGTCCGTGGGGGAAGAAAACTTCAAAGAGAACCTGATGATGAAACGTTACAGATAGAGCAGTGCTTGTCGAACAGGGCCAGACATCAGAACTTGAAGTGCGCGCTCAGCATGTACTGGCGACCGGTGACGTACTCCTCGGACAACTGGGTCTTGCTGCCGAGATAGGCGCGGTAGGTGGAGTTCAGAAGGTTGAGCGCATTGAGGTTGATCGAGAAGTTCTTGTTGAACTGATAACCCGCCGTCGCATCGAGCTCCTTGTAGCCGTCGACATAGGTCGCCGGAGCACCCGCCACATAGCCACCCGCCAGATAGCTCGAACGCCAGCCGTAGGAGACGCTGGCGCTATACGGCCCCTGCTCGAAATACGGGCTGAGGTTGTAGGCGTTCTTGGAGTTGTACGGCAGTGCGCCGCCGCTGTTGGTGGAGGCATCGGAGTACGTGTAGTTGGCGCGGATGCCGAAGCCGCTGTCGCTGAAGGCCTGCTGGTAGCTGATGGTCGCGCCCTTGACCTTGGCGCGGCCGCCGTCGACCGGTGAGGTGACGTCGTAGTTGCAGACGCCGGCGGCGGTACACTGACCGGTGGCGATCAGCGCCGCAGCGCTGGTCTGATAGCCGGGGATGGTCCAGGAACCGTTGATGCGCTCCTGCGTCGTCGCCGCATTGACGATGTAGTTGAGGATGCTCTTGTAGAAGCCCGACACGGCCAGCACCGACGTATCGTTGAAGTACCACTCCGCCGACAGGTCGGCATTGAGCGAGCGATACGGCTTCAGGTTCGGGTTGCCCGCCGCGGCCGTCAGCACCGTGTCGTTGGCCTGGAAATACGGCGCCATCTGGTTGTACGGCGCATACGCCACGGTCTCCGATGCCGCACCGCGCAGGATGAAGTCCGGCGCCACGTTCCACGCGATGTTGAAGGCCGGCAGCCAGTCGTTGCGTGTGCTGGTCTGGGTCACGTAGCCATAGCCGGCCGGGAAGGTGCAGTCGTACGAGTCGGCTGCCGCGCAGTTGCCGGGAATGTTGTAGCCGCTGTCGGTGAACTTGGTATGCACGAAGCGCACGCCGAGGTTGCCGTGCACGTCATCGTTGCCGAAGTTCAGCTGGGCATAGGCCGCGCTGTTCTGCTGCTGTACGTTGAAAGTGTTGTCCCAGTAGGAGTTCGCATCCGTCGCGGTGCCGAAGCCGGGCGAGCCGAGAATGGCATTGAAAATCGCGCCGGAGCCCAGCGTCTGCACGTGATGGACCGAGCTGTTGGTCAGGCCGAGGCTGGACGAACCGTCCAGATCGCTGAGGCCGCCGTAGCCGATCTGATCGAGAGTCAGCGTGGCCGCGCCGGTGTAGACGTTCAGTACCTGGCTTTCCCAGTGCGAGGTGTAGCGCGCACCGACCAGCAGCTCGTTGAAGAAGCCGTCGAAGTCCTTGCTGAAGTCGAGCTGGCCGTAGGTGTCCTTAGACTTGTACAGCTCCTTGCCGAGATTGCCGCCCCAACCGTTGTCGGCCCAATAGGCCGGGTTGTTGGCCGTTGTCGGATCGGTGTACTGCGGCCCCTTGGACAGGCTCCAGTCGAAGCCGCCGCCATAGAAGATTTCCTTGACCGCCTGCTCCATCGGATTGCGCGAGGTGCTGACGCCGACCTGCCCGTTCAAGCGCCAGCCGTCGCCCTTGTACTCACCCTGCCAGTCGATGCCCTTGGTGGTGATGGTCGAGATGCGCGCGTTGTTGTCGGTATACGTGTGAGCGGTGCTGACACAGTTGAGGTTGTTGAGGCAGGCCGTGCCCGCCTGGGTGCCGCTGGTGATGATCCCGTTGGGGCCTTCGGTCAGCGAGGTAATGCCGCCCGGCGCGTTGGTCGACCACGGATACATCGACTGATTGAGGTTGTCGAGATTGTCCCGCACGTACATCAGACCCAGCGTCGAAGAGAAATTGTCGGTCGGCTTCCACTGCAGGTTGACGGTGACGCTGTCGAGCTTTTCGGTCTGCTGGAAGTTGGTGGCGCTGACCTGGTTCGGAATCTGGTCGGTACCCTTGATCGCGCCGGAGTTCAGCTCGTTCTGGATGGCGTTGTTGCCTGCGGCCAGAGCAGCCGTGTTGACCGACGCCACGCTGGAATAGCCATAGTTCTCCAGACCCTGACGATTGCCGAACTGCTCATGGTGCTGTGCGGAGACGTCGACGCCAAAGGTGTTGTCGTCGGTCTTCCAGCTGTAGAACACCGAGGCCGACGGACGGCCATGGCCGACCATGTCGTTGTAGTTGTCGCCGAACGAACCGCTCAAGGTGTTGGACGGCACGTCCAGCGGCTTGACCGTATGCATGATGACCGTGCCGCCGATCGAGCCTTCCGGCAAGCGCGCCTCGGGACTCTTGTAGACCTCCAGCTTGCCGATCACGTCGGGCGCCAGCAGCGAATAGTTGAAGCCGCGGTTCGGGCTGTCGCCATAGAGCCAGATCGCCTGCGCGACCGGATGGCCGTCGAGCAGGGTGAGATTGAGGCTGGGATCGATGCCGTCGATCGACACGCGCTGCGTGCCCGGAATGCTGCGATCGAGCGTCACGCCCGGCATCTGCGCCAGCGCCTCGGCCACGTTGCTGGCCGGGAACTTGCCGATGTCTTCGGCGGTGATCGCATCGACGATCGCGTCGGCGTTGCGCTTGGTGTTGATCGACGCCTGCTGGCTGGCGCGAATGCCGGTGACGGTCACGCCGACCAGGTTGGTGACTTTTTTGGAGTTGGCGTCGCGCGCTTCCTGGGTGGTGGCCGGCGCGGTCGAGCTGGATTGGCCGGACGCGTCCTGCGCGGGCGCACCGGTTGCCGGCGTACCGTCCGCCGCGAAAGCCGCGGCAGACACGCACAGGCTGGTAATGATGCTGGCGGCTAGCAATGTCTTGCGATAATTCATGATGTCCTCCCCTCAGAGGTGATGCGAATCAAGACCGGCGTGATGCGCGGCATTGGGCTGGTTTGCGTAAGTCCCTGGTTTACGTAAGTCCTGGTGTATGCGTTTGCGGCTTGGTGCCGTGTTACCGGATGTCGTGTTGCCCGATCAATTGCATGTCACTTCATGTCGCCTGCTCTACCTGCCTCGTATCCAGAAACCAACCCGCGGCACCCATGACGCCAAGCTGGCCATGCTCGATCAGTCGTACGGACACCTGCTGCAGATAGGGGCGCATCACGCCCTTGTTGAAATAGCGTTCGGCGAACGTGCTGGTCTGCAGAAAAAGCTGGATCTGCGGCAGGATGCCGCCGGCCAGGTACACGGCGCTGGCGCGGTACAGCAGCACGAGGTCCCCGACGAAGCTGCCGAGCAAGCCGCAGAAAACCTGCAGCGATTCCAGCGCGGCCGCGTCGCTGCCCGCTTGCGCCGCGTCGGTGATCTGTGCCGGCGTCTGCAGATCCGGCGCACTACCGCGCAATTCGCACAGCGCGCGATACAGCCGCAGCAGACCAGGCCCCGACAGCACGTCTTCGTACGCCACGTACGAACGATCGCGTTGAAGCACGCGCAGAATCGCGATCTCGCGTTCGTTGCCCGGCGCCAAGGCGACCAGGCCCGCTTCCGTGGGTAAAACGTGCGCGCGCGGCTGACCCGGCAGCAGTACCGCCGCGCCCAATCCCGTGCCCGGCCCCATCACCAGCGTGGGCCCTTCTGCCGGCGGCTGCGCGGCATCGATGATCGCCCGACCGGTCGCGGCGTCGATGAACTGCGCGGCATAGGCCACGGCTTCGAAATCGTTGATGACGGCGAGCTGCTCAATGCCCAGGCCCTGGCGAATCGGCGCGATCGGGACCGGCCACGGCAGGTTCTCGTTGACAATGGTGTCGTCCAGCACGTAGCCGGCGCATGCCAGCGCGCAGCGATCGATGTGCCGCGCCGCGGCGGCATACGGCGTCGTTGCCAATTGCGCCACAAAGTCCTGCAGCATGACGACGAGGTTCGGCCATTCGCTGCAGCTGTAGCGGTGGTAATGCAGCACGTCGACCGGCGTCTTGCCGACCGCACCGCCGATCACCAGACCGATGCGCGCATGCGTACCGCCGACATCGGCGGCGATGAAAGGACGATGTGCCGCGTCCGCGATCTGATCCTCTGCCGCACGCATCGACGCACCCGGCAGCGTGACGGCCGACGGCTCCGATGCATGACGCTGATTGGCGACTTCCCCCACTCCGCTCTCCCGACAACGGTTTGGCCCCGAGCGCGTCACAGTGGATCACCGCAGGCGCTGGAGGGCTCGATTGGCGGAGTCTGTCGTCAAAATGACAACGTTGTCAACACGGCGTCGAAATTTATTTTTCTCCTCCGTACGGCGCCGCAGCATCGCGCCGTCAGGCATTCGCGAGAAGACATGAGCTGCGCCTTCGAACGTCTATATACATAGCCAAACTTGGAAAAATCCGGCACGGGCCGCGTGCTGACGCACTGCCACACAGGCAGCAGCGAGCAGCCGCAGGCACCCCCGGTTTGCTGGCTATCGAAGGCTTTTGTGCGACGCGAATTGACAACGATGCACTTTACGGCCAATAAAGAGACATTCGCGATGCCGTCGTCTTTCGGTCGACGGCGCCACGAAACACCAGATCATCCAGATCAAAGCACCCGGGGAGCATCATCGATGTCAGCGACACTCACGGCGGCGCCGGCCGCACGCTCGAATTTCGGACCGATGATGATCATCGGCATGCTGTTTTTCATCTTCGGCTTCGTGACCTGGCTCAACGGACCGCTGATCACCTTCGTCAAGCTGGCGTTTCAGGTCGACGATTTCTACGCGTTCCTCGTGCCATCGGCGTTTTATCTGTCGTACTTTTTTCTGTCGCTGCCGGCCTCTTTAGTGCTTCGCCGTACCGGCATGAAAAAAGGCATGGCGCTGGGCCTGTTCGTGATGGCCGTCGGCGCGCTGCTGTTCGGCCAGTTCGTCAGCATGCGCGTGTTTGCCGGCGCGCTCACCGGCCTGTTCGTGATCGGTGCCGGCCTGTCTCTTTTGCAGACGGCGTCGAATCCGTATATCAGCATTCTCGGACCGATCGACAGCGCGGCGCAGCGCATCGCCTTTATGGGCATCTGCAACAAGGTCGCGGGCATTCTCGCGCCGGTGCTGATCGGTACGCTGGTGCTGCACGGCATCGGCGATCTGGATCAGAAGGTGAAAGCCGCCGATCCGGTCACACGCGAAGCGCTGCTCAACGAATTCGCCTCGCGCATCCACGCGCCGTACCTGTTCATGGCTGGCGTTCTGGTGCTGCTGGCGATCTGGATCGCACGCTCCTCGCTGCCCGATATCGAAGCATCCTCGGCCAACAGCACGCCGGCACGCGCCGGCGATGCCATGGCCTCACATAGCATCATGCACTTTCCGCATCTGTGGCTGGGCGTGCTGTGCCTGTTTGTCTACGTCGGCGTCGAAGTGATGGCCGGCGACGCCATCGGCACCTATGGCGCCGGCTTCCATCTGCCGCTGGATCAGACCAAGTTCTTCACCGCCTTCACCCTGGGCGCGATGCTGCTCGGCTACGTCGCCGGCCTGCTGCTGATTCCGAAAATCGTGTCGCAACAGCGCTACCTGGCGATCTCGGCGGTGCTGGGCGTGCTGTTTTCGATCGGCGCGTTTCTCACCCAGGGCTATGTGTCGGTGGGTTTCGTCGCTTCGCTGGGCTTCGCCAACGCGATGATGTGGCCGGCGATCTTTCCGCTGGCGATCAAGGGGCTGGGTGCGCTGACCGAGCGCGGCTCGGCGCTGCTGATCATGGCGATTGCGGGCGGAGCGGTGATTCCGCAGCTTTTCGTGCATCTGAAAGAGCACGTCGATTTCCAGCTCGCCTTCATGCTGCTGATGGTGCCGTGCTATCTGTACATCCTGTTTTATGGGCTGGCCGGTCATCGCGTGGGCCAGCGCCGCTGAGCGGTTTACGCTCGGCGCTGTCGCTCCGGTCATGACCATAGGCTAGGATGCACGGCAGCACCGCACATCGCGCGCGGTGCGGTCGGCGCCGCGGCGCTGCCATCACAGTTGGCGAACGAGGTCTAGCGGTTGCGCAGTTCCACTATCAAGGATGTCGCAGAGAAGGCCGGCGTCTCGCTGAAGACGGTGTCGCGTGTGATCAACAACGAGCCGTCGGTGCATGCGCGTACGCGCGCCAAGGTCCAGCGCGAAATCGACGCGCTGGGCTACCAGCCCGATCCCTCGGCGCGCAGTTTGCGGAGCACGCGGGCTTACGCCGTCGGCCTGGTGTACGACAATCCGAACGCGCACTACATCATCAATATGCAGCGCGGCGTACTGTCGGCGTGTCGCAGCAGCGGCTTCGGCCTGCAGATCCATCCCTGCGATTCGTCTTCGTCCACACTGGCCGACGAGCTGTGCGAGCTGGTACGCCGTTCGCGTCTGGCCGGCCTTGTGCTGGCGCCGCCGATGTCGGAGCAGCCGGAGCTGATCCGCACGCTGACCGCGGCGAAAATTCCCTTTATGCGGATCATCTCGGCGCGACAGGATCCCAAAGACGGCTATCCCTGCGTTTACGTCGACGACCGCGACGCGGCGTATGCGATCACCGAGCATCTGATCCAGCTCGGCCATCAGCGCATCGGCTTTTTGTGGGGAGGTCGCGAGCACCGTTCCAGCCCCGAGCGTTACCAGGGTTACGAGGATGCGCTGAAGGATTACGGTATGACCTTGGATCGCAAGCTGATCCTGCCCGGCGATTTCACCTTCGACGATGGCTTTCGCGGTGCGCGCAAGCTGCTGGCGCTGAAGGATCGCCCCACCGCGATCTTCGGCTCCAACGACGAAATTGCCGCCGGCGTGCTGGCCGCAGCGCATTCGGACGGCATCAACGTGCCGTTCGAACTGTCGATCGCCGGTTTCGAGGACAGCCCGTTTTCCAAACAGTCGTGGCCCGCGCTGACCACCGCGCGCCAGGCTACCGAAGAGATCGCCCGCCATGCGGCGAAGCGGCTGATCGACGACCTGCAGCGCGAGGCCAACGGCGAGGCGCTGAGCACGGTCAACGAAGGTTTTCGTCCGGAACTCGTTGTGCGCGGCTCCACCGCACCGCGGCAAAATACGCCGCCGAAACGCTGAGCGCGCGCTCAGCGCTTGACGTTGTCGGTCTGCTCGATGAAGCGGGCCACGTTGTCATGCAGCTGCTTCAGCGACGCCTCGTGCGCATAGACCATATGCCCTGACGGATACCACGAGTAGCTGATGTTGGCATCGAGGCTGGCCGGGATCGGCATGTGGTGCATCTCGTAGTCGGCCGCGAAGAATGGCGTAGCCAGATCGTAATAGCCGCCGTTCAAATAGACCTTCAGATTCGGATTGGTCTTCATCGCCATCGCCAGATCCGGCATCACGTTGGTCGACGACTGCAGCGCCTCGCCGTTGACGCCCGGCGCCTTGTGCGACATGTCCCAGTGATCGATATCGGCGAACTCGCGGTACTGCAGGCCGTCGCCGAACTTGAGCTTGTTGCGCACGTAGTCGTTGAACGCGCCGATATACGCCGAGCTGATCGCCGAGGACTGCGGATCGTATTCGGAGTCTTTTGCCAGCGGATCGAGCGAGGGACCGGAGAAGCGGCTGTCCAGGCGGCCGGTGGTGATGTCGTCGCCCCCCTGCAGCTGCTGCTCGAACATGCCGCCGGTGACGCGCAGATCCGCCTTGATCAGATAATCGACCGGCAGCCCGGTGTACTGGTGCAGCCGCTGCGCCACTGCCTGCTTCTGCACCGCGCCCAGCCGCGAGCCGGCCATCAGCGCCTGCGCATAGTCGCCCAGCGCGTACTGCTTCACTTCCTCCAGGAACGGCTCCAGCGCCGCCGGCTGCTGCGGCAGCTTGTGGTGGTAGAAGGCGGTGGCGGCGAAGGTCGGCAGCGCCAGCTCGTACGGCAGATCGATACCGGGGTTGAACTGCGGCCCGTCGATGCTGGTATCGAAGCTGAGGATTTGAGAGAGCAGGATCACGCCGTTGAGATCGACGCTGTTCTCGTTCTCCAAGATATTGGCCAGCACGGCCGAGCGCGTCGTGCCGTAGCTTTCGCCGAACAGGTATTTGGGCGAATTCCAGCGGCCGTACTTCGACAGGAACTGGGTGATGAACTGCGCAAAGGCGTGTCCGTCGCCGTCGACGCTGTAGATCGCCTTCTTGCGATCCTTCATCTGCTCGTCGCGCTTGGACTTGTCCTCGTCCGCCGCAATCAGGCGGCTGAAGCCTGCGCCCGGTGCGTCGATAAACACCACGTCGGTGGCATCGAGCAGGCTGTAATCGTTGTTGACCAGGCCGTACGGCGCGGCCGGCGTGTGGCTGTCGTCGGCGGTGACCACGCGCTTGGGCCCGAATGCGCCCATGTGCAGCCACACCGTGGCCGAACCCGGGCCGCCGTTGTAGATGAAGGTGATCGGCCGCTTGCCCGGCTCGGCACCTTTCTTCATATAGGCGACGTAGAACATACTGACCTGCGGCTCGTCCTCCTTGTCGCCGCTGCCATGCAGGACCAGCGTGCCGGCCACCGCTTTGTAGCTGATGCTGTGACCTTCGACCGACACCGACCCGTCGGTGATCGAGGTCTGCGATTTCAGCAGCGCGGATTCGGGCTTGTCGTCCTTTTTCTCGTCCTTCTTGTCGGACGAACCGGCAAAAGCCGATGAGCTCAGCAAAAGGGCGGCAAGCGCCGCAGCGAGGGTAAATTTGCGCATGAGGGCCGGGTCCTGGGCGCCCGGGCAGAAACGCCCGGGCAAGCGCCAGCATAGGCATGCCGTCTCCCCGCTTTCATCACCCAGAAGTCATACGTCGGCGGTGCGCTCCGATCGCTTCGCCGACGCGGTGCCATCGCTCGGCGACAGCCGCTGGCCGCCGCTTCTGCGCGTTTGCCAGATCCAGCGCGTCATCAAGGCAGACACCCCGATGTTGACGATGACTTCGCCGGGCCAGATATCACCGTAAACGAATTTCCCCACACTGAATAACGCCGCCAGCATGCCCATGGCATTGACGCTGCCTCCCGAAGCGATGAGCGCGCAGCACACGCGGACTGTTCGAGGCATCTGTCGTCCGGTCAATACCCATAGACCGCAGATGGCCATGATCAGGCTGCAGGCGAGATTGATCGTCATCAGGATCATGGCAGCTTCCTCTCATCGGCACCGGCAATACGATCGATGAGGCGGTTGGCCAGCGCCTCGCCCCGGCTATCGATAAGCTTCTGCGACAGCTCGGTGAGCTTCAGCCCGAAACAGCCGACGAAGAACGAAATACCGGCATTGACCTGCGCCGGCGAGGTCGAAAAAAAATGCCGTTCCAGCGCGGGCGCGAAGAACGTGGCCATCAACGCCCCGCAAGTGACCTGAGCCAGCGCGCGTGCACGTGACGAAGTGCCCTGGCCGATGGCCACGGGCAGAAAGGCTCCGCCGACACCGGCCAGAAGAAGCCAGAATTGCGTAAGAAGATCGGAATCCATGGCTCGCCTCCGTTCAACGCGTGGATGGACGCGGCGTCAGCACACCGGTCCAGTCGATGTCACCCTGCTTCAACGAGATCAACGCTTCATCAGCCGATGATTCGCCCACGATCAAATCGCCCGGACCCAGGTGATCGCAAAAACCGCCCGTCGACGATGACGCATCGAAGCGGTAGTGATTGCCGTCTTTTTCCGTGTCGAGAAAGCCGGCTTCGATGCGGCAGCCGTAAGGTTGCCCGACATGCAGGCTTGCCGATGTCGGCTTTAGCCCGACATCGACGCGAACGCTGTTTTTCACCGAATGCACGACGCCGCTCCACCGGCCGGTCGGCGTCGTTTGCGACAACACGCTCGTCGACAGGCCCAACAGCAGCGAAACGAGGATGACCGGGTACTTCGAATGGCGACGGAACATAGGAACCTCCTGGGGTTGGCCTAACGGTAGGTGAGGTACAAAAGCACGGCCGCGAGCGCGGCGCATGCGACGATCAGACCGACGAACAAGGCGACCGTCGATCGGTTAAAGAGGTGCCGGGGCCGCTGAAACGCGGCGCCCAGAGAGTCGACCAGCGCCGCCTCCAGCGCGGGCGAAACGCTCAAGTGCTTGATGCGCTGCATGGGCTCACTGCTCCATGTCGCGTACGAGGGCGGGCAAGATGAGCGGTCGACCGTCGATGTCGATTTGCGGCTGCCAGGCGTTCGTCGACGCGTAGGAAATACGCACATGATGCAAAAGCTTGCGCGATAGCCACGCAAAGCGCGGCTTGCCCAGCGACATCGTCAACACCGGCGTCGGCTGCCCGCGCTGGCGGAGAAAATGCACGCGGCAATCGAACTCGACCGACATCATCGCGATATGCGGCGTACGGCGATCGCGAAACTCGCTCAACGCTATCGTGACGGGCGTGCATGGTGCATCCTGCGCGGGACTCTGCGGTATCTGCACCCGCAGCGCGACGTGATCGCTGTCGTCCATCCCGCCACGTGCCAGCTGCGCCTCCCGGCGCCGGCGAATCGAATCGTTGGCTCCGATCACGGCGTCCTGCAGGGCAAAAATCAGCGCATCGAGCGCACATGTCGTCATGGCACGCTCCTAGTTTTCCTGCATCCAGATCGGCTTGCGCGGAAAGCCGACGTGGTAGCAAAGCCACTGCAGCACGACCTGGTGTTCGCCGATCTGAAGAATCGTGAAGCTCTTCTCGATACCGACAATGGTGCCCCTGGGCGTATCGGTAAGGCAGCGGTTGAGCAGCGCGCGTGCCTCCTCCACCTGCGTTTCGGAACGCATCTGGTTCGGGTTGTCGCTGCCGACCACCACGCGCTTGATGTACTTGACGTCGCTCAGATCGAACATGGAGTCTTCCCGGTGAAGGTCGATACGCGACGCCAGGCTGACGCCGCGTATCGACAAGCTGCGATCTACCAACCTTTACGGCGTGCCGCCGGCGGCGCCACCCGCGGGAAGCGCTGCCGGGGCGGTGCTGGCGGGTACCGCCACCGGGGCGCTGATGCGACGGGGTGCGCAGGCGGTCTGCAGGATGTCCATCACGCGGGCCAAGCCTTCGGGCATGCCACTGTCCTCGGCATGCACGGCCACGTGATACTTGGCCGAGTTGTCCGACGTACGGGTATTTTCCTTGTGCGTAGCGACCGAGCCGGCGACATGCACCTTCGCCGAAAAAATGCCCCAGCCGATCGACATGTCGGCGGAGAACTCACCCTTCTTGTCCTCCGACTCGCTTTGCGAGTACGACGACTTCACTTCCATGTCGAAGGTGATGTCGACCGTGGTGACGCTGAGATTGGGTACCTTGACGATAGCCAGCAGCGGCACCTCCAGCTCGACCTCTTCCTCGGCGATGCCGTCGGCCCCGGGTGTCGGGTTGTCGACCGGACGCTTGAACTTGAACGTGGCCGTGCGCGTATCGCCGACCGCGTTGGGATCGGTGCTTCCCGCCGCGGGCGGCAAAAAGCCGATGACCTTGATGAAGTCCGCAGTGGCCTGGGCCAGCTTGACCTGTGCTTCGCAGGCCGCACTGAGCGGACCTCCGATGAGGTCCCCCATCGGCAGACCCTTGAACTGACTGGACATGTTGACGAGTTCGTCAGCCATGATGATTGCTCCTTTACAAGTGGATAGGGCGCGGCGCACGCGTCGGTGCGTCACGGATCAGCCGTGCGGCGTTTATCCGCCCGGCTTGAACGTCTTGAAAACGCCTTGGGTCTGCGCAAGGTGATTCATCAGGCGCGCTGCGCCATCGGTCGGCTCGCTTCCTTCGACGCGCAGCACGACATGGACCGAACCGCCTTTTCGACTCGGCGAACCGACCGCGGTATCGACCTGGAGGGTGCGCTTGCCGGGTTGTGCTTTCACACGCCAATCGCCGCTGGCGGTATCGGTCTGCGCGGTGGCGGTACCGACCTGGGGCGGTTCGCTATCGACCAGGCTGCCGAGGTCCGCGTCGAACGTGATTTCGACATCCTTGATGCGCAGCACGTTGGTCGACACCAGCGGAAGGATCGGCGCGCGGTAGAGATCTTCGTCGCCATCGACGGCTTGTGGATGCATCGAGGGCATCCGTATGACGACACTCTTGGGTCGATTGTCCTCGTCGAAGAAATCGCTCAGGTGGGCGACCTGGTATTGCTCGATGCGCTCCTGCGCATCGGTCACCGCGCCAGCGATCGCTTCGATCAATTCATTCAGAGAGGTCTGCGTTGCCATGTGCTGCGTGCTCCAGGAAGAGTGCGTTGTGGCCGGATTTAAGCGCCGAGGTCAGGAAAAGAGGCGACGCGGTTGAGCCAGCCCTTCAAGAATTTCCGCAATGCCGGCCGTTGTTCGGCCAGGTTGCGGTAGTAATCGATGCGACCCTGCTTGAAGCGCGCGTACGCCGCCTTCTGGTCGCAGGCCTGCAGCGCGGCGAGCGTGCCTTTGCCGATGGCGCCGTCCACGGCCAGCGGCGGCTTCGCGCCGAGATCGTTCAGCACCTGCTGCAGCAGCTTCGCGGAGCGGTTGCCGGCATTGACCTGAAAGTCGAACACGATGTCGGCCAGCGGTTGCAGGCCGATCCGGTCGCCCTGGATCGGATCCCAGTAAAGCGCCTTGTAGATCACGCCGGCCTGGTCGTCCGTCAGCGCCTTCAACGCATCGAGCGTCGGGGCGACGCCGAGCAGGCGTTGCGCGCACTGCTTGAACGTTCCCAGCGTAACGCCCTTGTTGGTCGCCCCACCAGGATCGACGGGGTCGTCGACGAAACCCCCTTCATGCCGAAGCAGCGTGGGGAAAAAAAGTTTGAAGTCGGCCATGGCGAAATTCTCGTGGGCGGATTCGAAAGCCGTACGCTTGGCATCCGGCACCCCCACTATCGCGATCGTTCATGCCGCCGGGCATCGGCAGAATGCTGATTGCGCGCCGCCATTTGTCTGATGGATCGAGCGATCCGTTCTGGCGCGCGCAGGGCGGCGAAAAATCGGGTTTTGCCGATGTCGGCGACCGCTGGCTAACCGACACGCTCTCTCGCCATCGCTTGCCGGCGTCAGCGACGTATGGTCATGAGCGATAAAGTGATAGACGTCCATCTAGGTTTCATGGACGAAGAGGTGAACACCGTCCTCAACGGACTGCGCGACAAGGAGATGCAGGAAAAAGTCGCCATGCGCCGGCCGGCCGTGATGATCGAACGCAGCCGTGTCGATCTGCGCAAGACCGATATCAAGGCGGTCAAATACGCCGGCGCGCAACTGGCCGACCGAGTCGGCGAGGACGTCAGCTCGAGAGCGTTCTCGCGCGTGCGATATCGGTATTCCTGCAGCAGGACAACGCCGCCGAGAAGCCGCTTCGGCATGCGAACATCGGCGTGCTGCACGCGTTTTATCGGAATCGCCACCGACCTGTTGAAGGAATGCGCTGACCTGCCGGCAAGCAGCGGCGGTATATTCGCCCATACGCCAGCGGCCGAAGTGCTCGCCGCTCTGGCCGAGGCGGCCACGCTCACCCTGCACCGTTGGGTAACCATCGCCCTGCAAGCGAGAAGCGCCGGCGTGCTGCACTGACGTAGCGCCACCGTCCACGCGCGCGGCGCGGACGATGGCGACCTAAGACCCCGAATCGAGTGTGGTCAGTCCCTCGCGCAGCGCGTATCGCGTCAGCTGCGCCATACCGTGGATACCCAGTTTCGCCATGATGTGCTCACGATGGGTCGCGACCGTCTTGGCGCTGATATGCAGTCGTTCGGCGATGGCCTGAGTGGAATAGCCTTCGGCAAACAATTGCGTGATCTCCCGCTCGCGCGTGCTGAGTCCCGCGTCATCCACGATCTCAGGACGACTGCGGGTGCGGCAACCCTCGACCAACGTGTGTGCCACGTCGCGGGCGACGTAGTAACGCGAACTCAGCACCGTTTCTATCGCCTCGAGCAACTCGGTGAACGCACACCGTTTGAGCACGTAGCCATGGGCGCCCGCATCGAAGGTCGCCCGTACCCAATGCGGCTCCTCATGCATCGACAGGCAGAGCAGACGCGTATGGGTATTCTGCTCGGCGATGCGACGCGCGGCCTCGATGCCATTGAGACCGCGCAAGGAGCAATCGAAGAGCATCACATCGGGCGCGTCGCGCAGAGCCATGCGTACGCAGTCGCGGCCATCGCCCGTGCTGCCGATCACGTCAAAACCGGAGTGCACGGCCAGCAAAGCAGCCACGCCCTCGCGCAGCAGCGCGCAGCCGTCCGCCAGTAGCACGCTCCGGCGCCTCATCACCGCGACGCCGCCTGCGCGAGCCGGACGGTCCGCGCGGACAAGCCGATGCCCGGCCATCCGCATCGTTGTACGTACCTGTGGATATCCGGCGAACCGTATTGCCGGTAGGCGAGACCCCTTCCGCGGATCGGTCGAGTCCATAACGAGGCCGCTGTCCCAGAACCATCGATCGGCGCTGGAACGTATCCGACCCATAACCCATCTTGCTCGTTCTGCAGGTTTTGTCCGGGCGGCTCCTGGACCACCACGGTGTGGCTGAAGCGCGTTGACGGTCGCTGCATGATCGGTGCCTCCATGTCGAGGGAAACACCGTGACGTGGGGCCTGCCGTTATGTCCTTCCGAAAACCTTACGGTGATTTATCGGCCGAATAATCAACAATTTATATGCACGTACCGATTATCGCGAAGCCGTCGAAGCTTTCGCGACGATCGGTTTGACTGTCGTGCACGAGCGCGATACCACTGCACGTCGGGTGAAGGGGAATCGCCATGTTCGTGAGGGAAGAAGCCGCCTTTTTCAATTTTGGCGACTGGATCGTGCGGCCGGCCGAGCGTTCGCTCGAACGTGCCCGGGAGCGCATCGTACTCGAGCCCAAATTGATGGATGTACTGACCTATCTTGCCGGTACCGGCGGTGTCGTCGTGAGTACCGAGCAGTTGCTGATCGATTGCTGGCGCGGCACGTTCTACGGCGACAACCCGGTTCACAAGACCATTGCGCTGCTGCGCAAGGCATTGAAGGACGACGCCAAAGCGCCCCGCTATATTTCTACCGTGCGCAAACGCGGCTATCAGGTGGTGGCCGACGTGGCATTTTCCGACGAGCGCCTGCGCGGCCCGCCCTCACGGCATACCTGGACCGACGGATCGCCCTTTCGAGGTCTGCTGCCGTTCGATACCGAGCATGCCGCCCTGTTCTTCGGCCGCGCAAAGGCCACCTCGGAACTCCTTTCGGCTTTGCGGGCTCAACGACGCAGCGGCTGCGCCTTTGTTCTCGTCACCGGGCCGAGCGGGAGCGGAAAATCGTCGTTGGTACACGCCGGCATCGCCGCGTCGCTGCGCCGCGAAGCCGGCAGCGGCGGCATCCGCGCCCTCGCCGTCGCCAGCTTTGCCGCCAAGATCCATGGCATGACGCCGCACGAGGCGCTTGCCGCGGCGATGACGCAATGGGAAGTGCTTGGCCGCCCCATTTTTCTGGAGACGGAACGAAAGGCTCTCACCACCGCACTGCGTGAGGATATGCGGGGCGTTCTCGATCGTATCGCCCACAGTCTGCGCGGCCACGCACAACGGCGCGATGGCGACAGCGCGCTTTTGGTGGTGGAGACGCTCGAAGCATTGGTGGCGACACCCACCGTGTCGGCCGACGAATGCTCGGCCTTCGTACAAACGCTGGCGCAACTGGCCCAGAGCGGGCACGTTATGGTTCTGGCCTTATGCCGCAACGACTTCTATCCCAAACTGATGGACATCCCGGCGCTGCTCGCACTCAAGCGCGGCGGCGGCCTGTACGACGTCGAGATGCCGACCGAGGGGGAAGTGGCGCAGATGATCCGACTCCCGGCATTTTCCGCCGGCCTGTCGTTTGAGCGCGACGCGATCACCGAGCGGCAGTTGGACGACGTACTGCTCGACGGCGCCTGTCGCCGACCCGGTGTGCTGCCACTGCTGCAGTACACGCTGCAGGCTCTCTATGAACGGCGCGACGCCCGTGGTCAGCTGACATTTGCCGCCTACCGCGAGCTGGGCGGCTTGGAGGGTGCTCTCGCACAGCAGGCGGAAACTGTCTTCGCCGGATTCGATGGCGATGCCGCGAATGCATTTGCCGATGTTTTGCAGAGCCTGATCGTCGTCACCAGCGACGGTGAGGAGGTAACCGCGTGCAGGGTGCGCTGGCGCGATCTTGCCAGCGCTTCGCAGCAGCGGGTCGTGCGGCGTCTGGTGGATGCGCACTTGCTCGTCAGCCTGCTCGAGGGTGACGAACCGTGCTTCACCGTGGCGCACGAAGCCTTGTTGAGGCACTGGCCGCGCATCGTCGACTGGGTCGAATCGCACCGCAGCGTTTTACGATCGCGTGCGCGCATCGCCGAGATGGCGCGGCGCTGGCTCAACGAAGGCCGGCGCCAGGAACATCTTTTGCCGCGCGGCCTGCTGCTGGCCGAGGCGCGCAGGCTCTACAAAACGGCATCGCCTCCGATGAGCGCGCCGCAGCGGATTTTCGTGCGACGCAGCCTGCGCGGCGTGCGCATCCGGGCCACGCTGTTGGCGGCGGCGTGCACGCTGATCGTGGCGCTCGCACTGTTTTCGTCATGGGCGACGCTCATGGCCCGTCGATCTGAAACGCGCGCCGAGCAGCGCCGTGCCGACGCCGAGGGCCTGATCGATTTCATGCTGGGGGACATGCACGAGCGACTCGATGCCTTAGGCAGGCTCGATCTGCTGGATGCCGTGACCGGACGCGCCATGCGCGTTCTCGATCATGGCTGGCAAACGGGCAGGCCCGACGACGTGTTGAGGCAGGTGCGGGCGCTGCGCGAAATCGGAGAAATTCGCTTCACTCGCGGCGATCTCGACTCGGCCACGCAAGCTTTCAACGCCGCGGATAAACGTCTGCAGCCACTATCGGCCGATCATGGGGAACTCCCTGCCATCGATGCCGAACTCGGCAAACTGGATTTCTGGCGTGGCCAGGTCGCGACACGACAAGGCCGGATCGGCGACGCGTATCGGGCATGGCAGGCGTATTTGACCGACGCCAGCCGTCGCGCGTCGCTGGAGCCGCGGCAACCCGATGCCTGGCTGGAACTGTCTTACGCGAACAATTGCCTGGGTACCTATGCGCTGCAAGCCGACCGACTGGAAGACGCGGCCGCGTTTTTCAAGCAGTCCGTTGCCTTGAAGCAACGCGTCTTGGCGGTTCGCCTGAAGGATCAAAAGACCTGGCTGGAACTTGCCGATACGCTGAGCTGGCTGGCCCTGTCCGAACAGCAGAACGGCCATCTTCGCCCGGCGCTGAACACGCTCGAGGCGGAAAGGCAGGCCGTGCAGAAAGCCCGGGGATCCGGCGCTCCGTCCAACCTGTGGCGATATCGCCATGCGCTGGCCGATCTTCATGTCGCCAAAGCCGAGGCCGATCTGGGCCTCGTCGCGCAGGCTGCGGTGGATTATTCGACCGCCACAACGCGCTTTGCCGAGCTGGTCGACGAAGTCCCGGACAATCAGAAGTGGCGGCGTGACCTTGCCTATGCCCTACTCCAGCAGGGTTGGCTTTTTTATGGCATGCACCATCCGGCTCAGGCCGTCCACAGCCTGTCCGAGGCCGAAGATACCTTGCACATGCTGCTGGCGACCGACCCAAACGTTTCGGATTGGCATATCTTGATGGCGCTGGATCACAATTACCAAAGTGTGGTCGCACTGGGGCAAGGCCAGAAGGAAAAGGCTATGGCATTGATAACCACCGCATGGAAGGACATGGCAGCGCACGGCGCTGCAAAAATCACCGTTGCCGGCGACGTGTTGAAATCCATGCTGGAAATCACCTCCGGCGAAGTCGCCGCCGCACAGAACGATCGTGCCTCCATGACGGCGTATGGGCTCGACGTCATCACGCTGCTCCAGCCGCGCCTTGCGGCCAGCCACGACCCACGCCTGCTAGACCCCTATATCCGCGCGTCTGTTCTCATCGGGCGTCGCACCGAGGCAAGTCCGTACCTGCAACGATTGAAAGACGCCGGGTATCGTTCACCCATGTTCGATGCCTCTCTTAAAAACCAGCCAAGCAAGGCCTTGAACCGATGAATGCAAAATCCTCTCCCGTCGACGTCACGCTCACCGTCAAAGACAGTCTGCTCGGGCAGGGCAATACCGGAGGCGGTCGTTACAGTTACACCTTCGAGCCCGATCTGATCCACGTCACCGAGCGCGATACCGAAATCGTCTATCGGCTGGCGGAAGGTGACTGGCCCCGCTTCCGGATCGCCAACCTCTATACGACCGATACAAAGGAGCAACTGGAGCGGATGGAAGTACGCAAGGACGGCGCCGAACTGGCCGTGATGCATCGCAATACCCGTCAGCAGCTTACCGTGGTGTCGCTGCTGGTCCACGACACCAAGCACGAGCGTCACGTCAATTGCGACCCCCAGGTGACGAACGACCCGCCGCCCGTCTCAGGCACTTGAGGGGTTTACCCCAGATCGATCGGAGGCGAACCCGCAAGACGCTGTCGTGCCTAAGAGCCTGTTCAAAGTCTCCGCGTGGCCCGCGCCGAGAACTGTTTGCCCGCAGGCCAAGGAAGAACGAGGGTACGCGGGGAGGCGCCATGGATGGCGCCGGCTTTGAGGAGCGAGGAGTGGGCGTTCGTCCACGACGGAGTGATGACGCCGGCCTGCGGGCAAACAGATCAGGCCGATAGCGGCTTGTGCGCGAAGTAGCGCGCCGGCGGCTGACCGAAGTTGCGCCGGAACATCGCCACGAAGGCGCTGACGCTGTCGTAACCCAGCGCATCGGCAACGGTGGCCACCGACGTGCCTTCCGCCAACTGTTCCAGACCGCGGCTGAGCCGTGCCTGCTGGCGCCACTGCGCAAAGCTCAGTGCGGTCTCCACGCGAAACAGCCGACTCAGGCTGCGCGCGGACAGGCCGGCCCAGGCGGCCCAGTCCTCCAGGCTGCGGTTGTCCTGCGGCTGTTCGAGCACGGCCTGCGCGATGCGCAGCAATCGGCGGTCCAAGGGCATCGGCAGGTGCAACGGCTCGCGCGGCGCGCGACGCATCTCGTCGAGCAGCACCGTCATCACCCGCTCCTGTTCCTCGTTCAAGCTGGCTTGCCATGTCCACGAACTGGCACGGCGTACCAGCGCACGCGTCAACTCGCTGACGCCGATGACGCAAGGATGATCGGGCAAGCCGTGCTCGATGGCCGGTGTGATGAACACGCCCCAGCCGCTCATCGCGCCGCTGACGCTGACCGTATGCGGCTCGCCCGGCGGTATCCAGCCGGCGCGATGCGGCGGCAACAGCCACGAGCCATGCTTCGTATGCACATGCACCAGCCCGCTCTCGATGCAGAAAAATTGCCCGCGCAGATGCTGATGCCAGCCGTAGGTCTGCGTGCCTTTGCGGTATTCGCTGGCAGCTTCGTGCTCGATCCAGTAGCCGATCAGCGCCGGACCTTCGAGCCGTTCGATCAGTTCATAGAGCTGCTGTTTGGACGTCATGGCCGATTCTCGATACATATTGACCAAATGACGTTATCAGATTGCCGCCGAGCTGCCTAAGCTGTGAGTTCCACCAAGCATGTGCCGATGGAAAAGCCGGCCGCTGCCGCCGCTCGCGGCTTTCCTTCCATACCGCCCCTGAGCGCGCTACCGCGCCCGGCGGGATCTACCCGCCTCAGCCAGGGCGCGCCAGGGTCGCCATGCCCAGAATCGAGGATGCCCATGCCGCCGATCAAGCTGATCTCTGTCAACGCCACGCCTGCCGCGTCGCCGCTCGAAGCTTTTATTGCCTGTGCACACCAGATGCTCGATCCGAGCACGCCCGAGGCGGTGCGCCGAGCGACGGAGCCGCGGTTGCTGGCCCAGCTGCCGACGCTTCGTGCCCTGGGCGTGTTCGAGCTTTTCGAGGTACGCGATCCGGCCCTGCGCACCTGGCTGGCCGACGAAATGGCCCACGACGGAGCAAATAAATGAAATCTTGCTGAAACAAACATAATTAAACATATATTTGCCTTGACAAATATATTGCCGGCAATAGAATGCACGGCTTATGAAACCAGCCCATCCTCCCGAAAGCGTGCCTTCTCAGCCATCGCCCCAACCCACTCTCGGCTGGCTGCTGGCGACGGTGCGCGCTGAACTGGTGCGCGCCATCGAGGCGGAATTCGCCGACAAAAACGTCGATTTGAGCTTTACCCAGTATTTGATCCTCAAAAAGTCTCATGAGCTGGGTTCGGTATCGGCGACCGAACTGGCCCGCGCCGTGGAACTGGATGGGGGAGCGATGACGCGCCAGCTCGACCATCTGGAGCGCAAGGGCTATCTGCGCCGCACCCCGCATGCGCAGGATCGCCGCGCCCTTCGCATCGAGCTGACCGAAGCTGGACACACCATGTGGCGCGATACCGCCTATGTCTGCAGCGACCGCGTGATGACCGCGGCCCAGCGCAGCTTGAACGCGACCGAGCGCGCGCAGCTGCACGATTACCTGGAGCGCGTGCTGAACACGCTCCGCGACAAGCCTTGATCTCTACCTTTTCTGGACCTCGACCCATGCGCCTGCATCGACTCGCAGCAGCGACTGCTTTAACCCTGGCACTGGCCGGTTGCGCCAGCAGCGGCGGCCTGCATTCGGACGGCACGTTGACCGACCCGAACTCGCTCAAGACCGAGCAGAGCCTGGCCCGCCTCAACGTGTCGCCGGCTGCGTGGCCGAGCGAGGACTGGTGGACCGGGCTGGGCGATCCGCAGCTGAGCGCGTTGATCGAGGAAGCGCTGCAGACCAACCCCGATCTGGCGATGGCCGACGCGCGGGCGCGCGAAGCGCAGGCGCAGGCAGGGATCGCCAATGCAGCGCGCCTGCCGAAAATCAACGCCGGCGGCAGCGTGGGCGACGCACGCCTGCCGGTCACCGCGCAGCCGCTCGGCAACGGCCACGCCGCGCCGTTCAAATACGCCGACATCAGCTTCAGCTGGAGCCTCGATCTGTGGGGCGGCAAGCGCGCCGCGTGGGAAGCCGCGCTGGGTCAGGCCCGCGCCTACGAGATCGAACGCCGCGCGGCGCGCATCGAGGTGTCGGCAAACGTCGCGCGCGCCTATGTGCAGCTGGGTTATGCGTATGCCGGTCAGGACGTGGCCAAGGCCGAACTGGCCCGCGCCGACAGTGCGCGCACGCTGACCCGCCAGCGCGTGGCTGCCGGTATCGACAACCAGATCCAGCTCAAACAGAGCGACTCCGAAGTCGCCAGCGCCAACGAACAGCTAGCTGTCGCCAAGCACTCGATCGAAACGGCCCAGTCGATGCTGTCCGTATTGCTTGGCAAGGGGCCGGATCGCGGCCTGACCATCGCCCGGCCGCAAGTGCTCAATCCCGCGGCGGTCGCGGTGCCGGACAACCTGCCGGTGGATCTGATCGGCCATCGCGCCGACCTCGTGGCCGCGCGCTGGCGCGTCGAGGCTGCGAGCAAAAACATCAAGGTCGCACAGACGCAGTTTCTGCCCAACGTCAGCATCGGCGCCTACGCCGGCCTGATCGTGCTGGGCGGTGACAACCTGTTTCAGGCGCCAGCGCGTTTCTTCAGCGTGGCGCCGTCGATCAGCCTGCCGATTTTCGACGGCGGCCGCCTGCGCGCCAACCTCGCCGGCAAGGACGCGCAGTACGACGAGGCGGTGGCGCAGTACAACAAGATCCTGGTAGGCGCAGTCAACGACGTGGCGAACGACCTGTCGGGCCTGCGCTCGCTGCAGGATCAGATCACCGCGCAACAGCAGGCCATCGACGCCGCCAACGGCGCGTGGCAGCTGGCGCAGCAGCGTTATCAGGCCGGCATCGGCAGCTATCTGGAAGCGCTCAGCGTGCGCCAGCAGTTGCTCGCCGCGCAGCGCGAGATGGCCGGCCTGCAGTCGCAGCAGGTCGATCTTTCGGTCCAGCTGATCCAGGCGCTGGGCGGCGGTTTCCATCCGCAAGGCCTGCCTGGCCAGGACGACGCCAAGCCGATGACCAGCTCCGCCTCCCCTTCTTTCCCTACCCCTTCACGTTCCTGAGGCAGCACCATGTCCAGCCAACCACCCGATCAGAACAATAAAACTGATCCAAACCACTCTGGTCAGGGCAAGCCCGATCAGTCCACGCTCGCCGGCAAGCCGACCGGCGCCGATACCAGCAAGCCGAAGAAGAGTTCGCGCGGCCTGATGCTGCGCATCCTCGCCGTCGTCGTCGTGCTCGGTATCATCGCGTGGCTGCTGTGGTACTTCCTCGACGGCCGCTGGCACGAGAGCACCGACGACGCCTACGTCAATGGCAACGTAGTGATGGTCACGCCGCAGGTGGCCGGCACGGTGGTGAGCATCGGCGCCGACGACGGTGACCGCGTGCACGCCGGCCAGGTGTTGGTGCAGCTCGACCCCAGCGACGCCGAGGTGATGGTGGCCGAAGCCAAGGCCAACCTCGCCAACACGGTGCGCAAAGTGCGCGGCCTTTACGCCAGCGTCGATGGCGCCAAGGCCGACGTGGCCCAGCGCATGGTCGCCTTGGAGAAGGCGCGCGCCGACTACAACCGCCGGCGCGAGCTGGCCAAAACCGGCGCGATCTCGGCCGAGGAACTGTCGCATGCCCGCGACGCGCTGGACGCCGCGCAGAGCGGCCTGACCTCGTCGCAGCAGCAGTACCAGAGCAACAAGGTGCTGGTGGACGACACCGTGGTCGCCTCGCATCCGGATGTGCAGGCGGCTGCCGCCAAGCTGCGTTCGGCCTATCTCGACGACGTACGCTCGACCCTGGTTGCGCCGGTAGACGGCTATGTGGCCAAACGCTCGGTGCAGGTCGGCCAGCGCGTGATGTCGGGCACGGCGCTGATGGCCGTGGTACCGCTGCACGCGGTGTGGATCGATGCGAACTTCAAGGAAACCCAGCTGACCAAGATGCGCCTGGGCCAGCCGGTGGAAATCAGCTCGGACGTCTACGGCGGTGCGGTGAAGTACAAGGGTCGCATCGAGAGCCTGGGCGTGGGCACCGGCAGCGCGTTCTCGCTGCTGCCGGCGCAGAACGCCACCGGCAACTGGATCAAGATCGTGCAGCGCATTCCGGTTCGCGTGTTCTTCGACGACCTGCGGCAGCTGGACCAGCATCCGCTGCGCCTGGGCATGTCGGTCACCGTGGATGTCGGCCTGCACGACCAGAACGGTCCGACCCTGTCGCAGCATTCGCCGACCCAGCCGGTGTTCAGCACCGACGTCTACAAGCAGCAGCTGGCGAATGCCGACCTGGAAATCGCCAAGGTCATTCACGCCAATATGGCCGGCAACAACTGATCGCATCGCTCGCCATCGGCGTGAGCGCGGCCGTGCCGCTCTCCGCTGATGGCGACGTGCCCGACACTCTTCACTGACGCAGATCCTCATGGCCGAAGCATTCCGTCCACCCAACCTTGCGCTGAGCACGATCGGCCTGTCGCTGGCCACGTTCATGCAGGTGCTGGACACCACCATCGCCAACGTGTCGCTGCCGACCATCGCCGGCAACCTCGGCGTGAGCAGCGACCAGAGTACGTGGGTGATCACCTCGTTCGCGGTGAGCATGGCGATCTCGCTGCCGCTGACGGGCTTTCTCACGCGCCGCTTCGGCGAGGTGAAGCTGTTCGTCTGGAGCACCCTGCTGTTCGCGCTGACCTCGTTCCTGTGCGGCATTTCGCAAAGCATGGGCATGTTGATCATGTTCCGCGCCATCCAGGGTGCGGTCGCCGGTCCGATGTATCCGATCACGCAGAGCATGCTGATCGGCATCTACCCGCCGGAAAAACGCGGCATGGCGCTGGCGCTGCTGGCGATGGTCACGGTTGTTGCGCCGATCGCCGGCCCGATTCTCGGTGGCCTGATCACCGACAACTATTCGTGGCCGTGGATATTCTTCATCAACGTGCCGATCGGCATCTTCGCCAGCATGGTGGTGGCCAACCAGATGAAGGCCCGCATCGAGCAGCTGCAGCGGCCGAAGATCGACTACGTCGGCCTGGTCACCCTGATCATCGGCGTGGGCGCGTTGCAGATCGTGCTGGACAAGGGCAACGACGAAGACTGGTTCAACTCCAACTTCATCATCGTCACCAGCATCATTTCGGCCATTGCACTGATCGTGTTCGTGATCTGGGAGATGACCGACAAGGACCCGATCGTCGATCTGCGACTGTTTCGCCACCGCAATTTTCGCTACGGCACGATGGCGCTGGTATTGGCCTACGCCGCGTTCTTCGCGATCGGCCTGCTGGTGCCGCAGTGGTTGCAGCGCAACCTCGGCTATACCGCGACATGGGCGGGTTACGCCACGGCTCCGTTGGGCATCATCCCGGTGCTGCTGACCGTCGTCGTCGGCAAATACGCTACACGCTTCGACCTGCGCTTGCTGGCCTCCGGCGCGTTTCTGGTGATGGGCTCCACCTGCTTCATGCGCTCGGATTTCTACCTCGACGTCGACTTCTATCACGTCGCCATGGTGCAGCTGGTACAAGGCTTGGGCGTGGCGTTGTTCTTCATGCCGGTGCTGACCATTCTGCTATCGGATCTGAAACAGAGCGAGATCGCTTCCGGTTCGGGACTGGCCACCTTCTTGCGCACGCTGGGCGGCAGCTTCGCCGCCTCGCTCACCACCTTTCTGTGGGATCGTCGCGCCATCGTGCATCACGAGCAGCTGGCCGAAGGCATCACGCCGTACAGCCCCACCGCGCAGACCGCCATCAGCCAGCTCGGACACGGCGACGCGACCACGGGCAGCTCGATGATCAACAACATGATCACCCAGCAGGGCTACCAGATCTCGTTCAACGAGGTATTCCACCTGCTGGGTTGGATCTTCTTCTCGCTGATCGTGGTGATCTGGCTGGCCCGGCCGCCGTTTGCGGCAAAGGCCGGCCCGGCCGCCGGCGGTCACTGATGGACCTGCCATCGACACTTGAAGTTGCGTCACTCGAACAGCACTTACGGTAAGCGAGCATTCACTTTCAAGCGACGCGCCATCGAAAACCATGGCGCGAATTCTTTCCGCAACCACGGACCCGCCAATGCACCCCTTCCAGAAACTTCTGTGCACCACTCTCGCCGTTGCCCTCGTTGGCTTGAGCCTGCCGGCCGCGGCCGCCACGTTCGAGATCGAAGCCGGCCGCAGCTACTCCAACAGCCACGGCACGCCGGCTGTTTTCGTGGAAGGGATATTCGATGCGCAGCCGATCGGCAGCAGCAACTTCACCTGGGCGCCGGACGTCTCGCTGGGCTGGATCGACGGCCGCAATCTTTATAATCACCGCATCGAAGGCGAGAACACCCGCGACAACGCCTTTCTGCTCGGCGCCGGCGCCCGCTTCCAGTACGGCCAGCCCGGCGACTGGTACCGCCATCTGTTTTTCAGCTTCCAGCCGACGTACAACACCGGCCGCACGCCGGGGCTGAGCGGACCGCTGGAATTTGCCAGCACGTTTGGCTGGCAGGGCAAGCATTTCAGCCTGCAGCTGCGGCACATTTCCAACGCAGGCATTCATGAGCCCAACCGCGGAGAGACGATGGCGCTGGTCGGCGTGAGCTTCTGACCGTCTCGTCCGCTTTATTTCGCTGATATCGAAATCCCCGGCCTCGCGTCGGGGATTTTCTTTTTGGGCGCGGCGCCCGAGCCTTCGGTTCCAAACTGAGCGATGATGCGTCGGTTGCGCAGCTCCCTTACGGAACCATCGCCATGTCCTCACCGCGACCCCAACAAGCCTCGAAGGCCAAAGCATCGCTGACCTCGGGGCCGATCGCTTCGACATTGCTGTTCTTCGCGCTGCCGATTCTCGGCAGCACCGTGCTGCAGTCGCTGAACGCGTCGGTCAATGCGATGTGGATCGGCCACTACCTCGGCGAGGCCGCACTCTCGGCGGGCAGCAATTCGTCGCTGATCATCTTTCTGCTGCTCAGCATGGTATTCGGCGTGAGCATGGCCAGCACGATTCTGGTCGGCCAGAGCCTGGGCGCGCGCAATATCGACGAGGCCAAGCGCGTGGTCGGCACCGGCACCGGGTTCTTTGTGGCGCTGTCGGTGCTGGTGTCGGTGGCGGGCTATCTGGGCACGGCATCGATTCTGCGCTTGCTCGGCACGCCGGCCGATGCGCTGCCGTTCGCGATCGCCTATCTGCACGTGATCTTTATCGCGATGCCGGCGATGTACTTCCTCAACTTTCTGATGATGACGCTGCGCGGCGCCGGCGACTCGAAGACGCCGCTGATCTTCATGGGCGTGGCCGTGCTGCTTGATATCGGACTCAATCCCCTGCTGATCTTCGGCATTGGGCCGTTCCCGAAGATGGGCATCGCCGGCTCGGCTACCGCCACGCTGATCGCACAGATCATCGCGCTGGCTGCGCTCATCGCCACGCTGTACCGACGCAAGCATTTTCTGCGGCTGACCGGCACCGAACTGGGCTATCTGAAACCGGACCCGGCGCTGCTGCGCGCGCTGGTGTTCAAAGGCCTGCCGATGGGCCTGCAGATGATCGTGATCTCCAGCTCGGCGATCCTGATGATGCGTCTCGTCAACGCATACGGTTCGCATACCGTGGCCGCCTACGGCGCCGCCAGCCAGCTATGGACGTATGTGCAGATGCCGGCGATGGCGATCGGTGCGGCGGTATCGTCGATGGCCGCGCAGAACGTCGGCGCGCGGCTGTGGGATCGGGTCAGCCGCATCGCGCGCACCGGGCTGATCTACAATTTTCTGCTGGGCGGCACACTAATCGGCATCATTTATCTGTTCAACCGCGCGGCGCTCGGGCTGTTTCTTCCGCACGACGGCGAAGCGATCCGGCTGGCGATGCATCTGAACGTCATCGCGGTATGGTCGTTCCTGTTCTTCGGCGCCACCTTCGTACTGTTCGGTGTGGTGCGCTCCACCGGGGCGGTATGGCCGCCGCTGTTCGTGCTGCTGATTTCGATGTGGTTTATCCGGCCGCCCTTCGCACTGCTGCTGCAGTCGCGGCTCGGGGCGGATTCGATCTGGTGGAGCTTTCCGCTGGGCTCGCTGGTGTCGATGCTGATGGCGATCGGCTATTACCGCTACGGCGGCTGGCGGCGAGCGCACATGCTCCGGCCAACGGCAGCCGAACAGGCGCCCACGACCGGGCAGGGCGTGCCGGCCACGGCAGTCATGCCGGTTACCGACTGACGAAAGTTCTTCCGCTCAGTGGAGAAACGGCCGCTTTGCAGGGCCGCAATATAAAGCTGCCACGCGACTGTCATTCGGCCTGCCTAGAGTGGCCGGATGATTTTTGCACTTCTGTTCGGCCGCCCGGCATCTATTTTTTTCTTCTGTGCGAAAACGGCCGCGGCGAACGATCGGCCGCATGCGCGGAGCCGGAGCCGATGACGCTTTCGCGTCGCCGCTTTTTGCTGGGCGCAGGCACCTTGGTAGGCGCCTGCGCGCTGACCGATGCGCTAAGGCCGGTACGCGCAGCACCCGGCATGTCCATGCCGATGAAATCGGCGGATAGGAAAATGCCGCAGCTGACGGCGCCGAAGGTGCCGCTGCTCAACCCGACCTCACTGAGCAAATTCGTCGATGCGCTGCCGGTGCCACCGATCGCGCGCGCCGCCGGGCAACGTACGCATCCGGCGTATCCCGGCCGTACGCTGCCGCTCTATCGCATGCAGATGCAGGCGTTTCGATCCAGACTGCACCGCGATCTGCCGCCTACGCCGCAGTGGGGCTACAACGGCAGCTCACCCGGCCCAACCATCCAGACCACGCGCGGCGAGCCGCTGCTGATCGAGTGGGCCAACAACCTGCCGACCACGCACTTTCTGCCGATCGATCACACCATCCACGGTGCGGAAAAGGACAAGCCGCTCGTACGCGCGGTCACACACGTGCACGGCGCGCGCGTACCGGCCGGCAGCGACGGCTGGCCGGAAGACTGGTACGTGCCGGGTAAATCCCTGCAATACCACTACCCCGGCGTGCAGGACGCGGCCACGCTGTGGTACCACGATCACGCGATGGGCATCACCCGGCTCAACATCTACGCCGGATTGTTTGGCGCCTTCACTGTGCGCGATGCCGAGGAGCTGGCGCTCAACCTGCCCTCGGGCGATTACGACCTGCCGCTGATGCTGTGCGACCGGCTGATCGCGAAGGATGGGCAGCTGTACTACCCGGTGTCCGACGATCCCTCCGCGCCATGGGTGTCGGAATGCCACGGCAACGCCGTGCTGTGCAATGGCAAGCTGTATCCCTACTTCGAGGTCGAACCGCGACGCTATCGGCTGCGCCTGGTGAACGTGGCCAACACCAGTTTCTTCGATCTGTCGCTCTCGCACGATCATCCCTTCCAGCAGATCGCCAGCGATCAGGGCCTGCTCACCGCACCGCTGGAACGCTCACATATCCAGCTGTACCCGGCCGAGCGTGCCGACGTGGTTATCGACTTCTCCGGACTGGACGGCCAATCGTTGCAGCTGCGCCAACAGTCCGAAGGCATTCTGGAATTTCGCGTGCGCGATCGCGGCGGGCACGATACCTCGGCGCTGCCGGCGGCGCTGCGGCCGGTGCCGCGCATCGATCCGGCCAGCGCCGTGCAGCATCGCCAGCTCGCCCTCGGCGAGCAGGACGACGCCGGTGGCAACGCCATGACGATGCTGCTGGACGGCAAGATGTGGTCCGATCCGATCAGCGAAAAACCTCGGCAGCACACCACCGAAACCTGGAGCTTCGTCAACATCACTGGCGACGCGCATCCGATCCATCTGCATCTGGTGCGTTTTCAGATCATCGATCGCCGACCGTTCGACCTGTTCGCCTGGAACGCACATCGCATCGTCAAATACACCGGCCCTGCGCAGCCACCGCCACCGCATGAAACGGGCTGGAAGGATACCGTGCGCGCCGACGCCGGCATGGTCACCCGCATCGCCATGCGCTTCGACGGCGAGCCCGGCCGCTACGTATGGCACTGCCACTTCCTCGAGCACGAGGACAACGAAATGATGCGGCCCTACGAGCTTTTGCCCGCTTGAAATCGCCTTTTCCTGCGAATCGATGCGAAGTTTCTTGCGCTGTCGCCGCGCCGTCATCCAAGGCTCGCCGGCTGTCGCACAAGCGCCAACGCAACGTCATCTTGCCGGCCCAGACTCCCGCCGACCGTCGCGCCGGCAAGGCCCGCGGTTACGAATCAGGGGGAAACGATTCGATTGCAGCACTGTTGCCACTGCAGGAGACAAAGCCATGCGCTTACCGATTCATCGCAAGCACTACAAACCACTGTTGCTCGGCCTGCTGACCGTCACCATCGCCGGTATCGTCAGCGCCCAGAGCACCACCCCACCAGACAAAGACGCCGCGTTCCGTCAGGGCGTACCCGCGGCCGCCTCCAGACACCAGGCGGGCCTGCCCGGCGGCATCGTCACCCTCCACAATCCCGGCCAAGGCGGCGATCGCAGCGGGTATACCCGCACCCCGATCAAGCACGTGATTCTGCTGATCGGTGAGAACCGCACCTTCGACCATGTCTTCGCCACCTACACGCCGCCCAAGGGCCAGAGCATCAACAACCTGCTGTCCGAAGGCATCGTCAACGCCGACGGCACACCGGGACCCAACGTGGCCAAGGCTCAGCAGTGGCAGGCATCACAGACGGGCAAATATTCCAACACGCCTACGCACACCGCACCGTTCGCCACGCTGCCGCCGATGAACACCGGCGGCGCGCCGACGCAGGCGCCGTTCTCTTCCGCCGCACAGGCACAGTCGGTCGAACCCGCGCTGCCGAGCGACGCCTATCAAGAGCTCGCCGAAGGCGGCACCGGCCTGCCCAACGATGTGGTCGACACACGTTTCCCCACGCAGCTGGCCAACGCGCCGGTCGACATGCACGCGTCGATCAGCTACGACGACTACGCCAACAGCCCGGTGCATCGCTTCTTTCAAATGTGGCAGCAACTCGACTGCAGCATGCAGAGCGCCACCGCGAAAAACCCCAGCGGCTGCCGTGCCGATCTCTTCCCGTGGGTAGAGACGACCATGGGTGCCGGCAACAACGGCGTCGCGCAGCCGGCCAACTTCACCAACGAAAGCACGGGCGAAGGCTCCACCGCCATGCAGTTTCTCAACGTGGCCAAGGGCGATGCGCCCTACTTCGCCGAGCTGGCGAAAACCTACACGCTGAGCGACAACTTCCATCAATCGGTGATGGGCGGCACGGGCGCGAACCACATCATGCTCGGCTACGGCAACCCGATTTTCTACGCCGATGCCAACGGCAGCCCCACCGCACCACCAGGCAACCAGATCGAAAACCCCAACTCGCAGTCCGGCACGAACAACTGGTGGGTACAGGACGGCTACGGCGGCGGCTCCTACGTCAACTGCGCGGACGACACCCAGCCCGGCGTGGCGGCGGTAAAGGGTTATCTCAAATCACTGCCGTACCGCACCTTCCGCGGCACCGACTGCAAACCGGGTGCCTATTACCTGGTCAACAACTACAACCCCGGCTACATGGGCGATGGCACGCCCGCACCGCTGGGCAGCACGCAGTTCACCATTCCGCCGACCAAGCAGGACAACATCGCTCTGCTGCTGAGCAAGCACAACGTCAGCTGGAAGTACTACGGCGAAGGCTGGGGCGACGGCAAGGAAAACGGTGAGGCAGGCACTTTCTGCAACATCTGCGATCCGTTCCTCTACTCCACCCAGATCATGACCAATCCGACCTTGCGCGCCAAGAATCAGGATATCAACGACCTCTACACCGATATCCAGAACGGCACGTTGCCCGCCGTCTCCATCGCCAAACCCGACGGCATTCTGGACGGCCATCCGGCCTCGTCGAAGCTCGAACTGTTCGAGGGCTACGTCAAGAAGATCGTCGACATGGCCAAGGCCAATCCGGCGGTATGGAACGACACCGTCATCATGGTGACCATGGACGAAGGCGGCGGCTACTACGACTCCGGTTACGTGCAGCCGATCGACTTCTTCGGCGACGGCACGCGCATTCCGCTGCTGGTGATCTCGAAATACTCGCAGGGCGGCCGCGTGGTGCACACATACTACGACCACGTTTCGTTCGACAAATTCGTCGAAGCCAACTGGGGACTGGACGCCACCATCTCCCCGCGCAGCCGCGACAACTTGCCAAACCCGATCGCTTTGCGAGGCAACCCGTACGTGCCCGTCAACGCGCCGGCCATCGGCAACCTGATGGACATGTTCGACTTCTCGCGCGGCGGCTGGACTACTGCTGCCGTGCAGGACGGCACGCAAAACTGATGAAGTAACACCGCGCGGTTTCTGCTGAGGGTTCTGCTGAAGCGAACCGCGCAAAGGCCCCGGGCATGCCCGGGGCCTGCTTTGTTTTTGTCAACGGAGAACACTTCATCATGCATCGACCGATTCGACACAGCCGACGCAGACTGCAAAATTCCGATGTCCGTCGCCGCTTTATCGTTCTTCTATTTCTTACTGCCGCGCTCGTCAGCACTGCCACCCTTGCCGACCCAGGCGACTTTCAGGCCATGCCCGGCCTGTGGAAAATCGTCACCCGCATCGTCAGTCACGGCCAGATCGTCGGCCAGCCGAAAACCACCTGGCACTGCGTCGACGAAGGGGCCGACCCCTGGGTCGAGTTCGCCACTATCGACGTACCGAATCAGACCAAGTGCCTGCGCCACGATCAGCGCCGCCGCAGCACGGCGCTGGACTGGTCGTTGAGTTGTCCGGGGAATACGTCGACGACCGGCAAGGGCCGCGTGGATTTCGATTCGCCGGAGCATTATGTGGCGAGTGTCGCGATGGAGGGGGAGGGGGAGGTGGTGCGCGTGGAAGGAAAGCGCTACGCGGCTTGCACCAGTCCGAGCGACTGAGTTTTGTTTGCGGTGATTCTCTCGAATCATCGAATGTAATCACCCCTCCCAGGCTCTATTGGGGGAGAGCCTGGGTAAAGATTCACTTTACTTTTCCCCGTTGATGTCTTTTTTGCAGCAGAGCTTTCGTCCTTCGCCGAAGGGTAAAAGCTCTGCTTGCAAAGCAACGCAACAGGGATGGCTTCAACCCGCGGCTTGCGCGGACTTACCCATCGCCTTGAGGCGGCGCTTCGCCGCGCGGCGCTCCATCCGCGCCGCCTTGCGAATCTTTCGATCGTGATTCCACAGATAGATCGCCGGCGTACTCAGCAACGTCAGCAGCTGCGACACCAGCAAGCCACCGACAATCGCGATACCCAGCGGCTGGCGCATCTCCGAGCCCACGCCGAAACCGATCGCCAAGGGCAACGCCGCGCCCATCGCCACCAGAGTCGTCATGGTGATCGGACGGAAACGCACCAGCGCCGCCTCGCGGATCGCCTCGGGTGCCGGCAGGCCGCGTTCGCGTTCGCCGACCAAGGCGAAGTCGACCATCAGGATCGCATTCTTTTTCACGATACCGATCAGCATGAGAATGGCAATGATCGCCATCAGGCTGAGCTGCGTATGCGTCACCAGCATCGCCAAAAACGCGCCCGCGCCGGCGGCGGGCAGCGTCGAGAGAATCGTCAGCGGATGACCCAGGCTTTCGTACAAGATGCCCAGCACGATGTACATCGCGACGATCGCCGCCAGCAGCAGGATCATGCCGTTGGACTGCGCCTGCTGCAGGCGCTGGTTCTCGCCAGTGAAATCGAGCCGCACTTCTCCCGGCAGATCGGCTGCCGCCGCGATCTGCTGCACCAGCGCCACGCCCTTGTCCTGGGTGATGCCCGGCGCGAGGTTGTAGTGAATTTCCGAGGCCTGCTGCTGGTCTTCATGGGTGATCAGGGTAGGTGCGAGATTGGGTTCGATATGGGCTAGCGCGGACAACGGAACCATCTGGCCCTGCGTATTGCGCACGTAGAGGTCGAGCAGGGTTTCCGGGCTGATCCGCTCGGCGGCGGTTGATGTAAGTACCACCCAATATTGGTTGATGTCCGAGTAAATGATCGACGCCTGCCGTTGCCCGAAAGAGTTGTATAGCGCCGAATCGATCGTGCCCACGCTCACCTGCAGCCGCGCGGCGGCGTCGCGATCGATCCTCAGCAACTGCTGCTTGCCGACGCTGTCGAAGTCGCTGCTGATATCGCGCAGCTCTTTGTGCATGCGCATCAGCCGCTCTACCTTGAGCGACACCGGCTGCAGATCGCCGCCACTGCTGTCGATCAGCTGAAAGGAATACTGGCCGCCGCGATTGTTGCCGCTACCACCGCCGAGAAACTGCACCGGATTCAGGTACACCCCGACGTCCGCCAGTTTCTGGTAGCGCTCGCTCAATCGCGCCAGCACCACCTTGGCGCTTTCGCGGCGCTGCCCCGGGCCGCTGCCCTTGGGCTTGAGGTCGATATACATCGTGCCGTTACTGCCGACCGCGCCGCCAGGCCCGTTGTCGTTGCCGAGGATGGTGGTGGCATCGAATACCGCCGGGTCGGCCTGGGCGATGGCACCGACCTGCTTCACGCGTTCGTTCAACAACTTCGGCGAAATATTGGCGTCGGCCTGGATCTGCGCCTGCAGCAAGCCGGTGTCCTCCTCCGGCATGAAGGCACCGCCAGCCGTTTTCACTACCGCAACGCCCAACGCTGCGGTCAGGAGCAGCAGCAGCAGCGGCTGCCAGCGCATCAGCCGGCGATGGCGCATGGCCCAGTCCAGCGCGCGCTCGTAGCGATGGTGCAGACCACGATCGAAGCGTTCCAGCGCGCGTTCCAAACGTCCGGGTTGGTGCTCGCCGGCGTGTTCGAACTTGAGATAACTGGCGCACAGCGCCGGCGTCAGGGTCAGCGACACCAGGGCCGAGATCACGACAGCCGCAGTCAAGGTGACCGAGAACTCGCGCAGCAGCTTCACCAGCAGGTTGTTGCCGAACAGCAGCGGCGCGAACACGGCGATCAGCGATAGCGTGATCGAGATCACCGTGAAGCCGATCTCGCGGGTGCCGTTCAATGAGGCCTCCAGCGGAGTCTGGCCGTGCTCCATGTGCCGCACGATGTTCTCGATCACCACGATCGCGTCGTCCACCACGAAACCGATGCACAGCACCAGCGCCACCAGCGACAGCGTGTTCAACGTATAGCCGAAGGCCCACATCACTACGAACGCGCCGGCCAGCGAGAGCGGCACGCTGAGCGTGGCGATCAACGTCGGCCGCAGTCGGCGCAGGAAGACCAGCATCACCAGCACCACCATTACGATGCTGATCAACAAGGCCACCTTAACCTCCTGCAGGGCCGACTTGGTGGTCTGGGTGAGATCGAACATGGGCGTAAGCTGCACGTCCGCCGGCAGCCATTGGCGCAGCTGCGGCAGCTTGGCGCGAATCGCGGCGGCGGTGGCCACCGAGTTCGCTTCTGGCCGCTTGCTGATATTGAGGATCACCGTGCGCTGACCGTTGAACCAGGCGCCCTGGTATTGATCCTGCTGGCCGCTGCTGATGGTCGCCACATCCGACATACGCACCGGCACGCCCTTCGTCATCGCGATCAACAGATCGGCGAATTCGCCCGACTCGTGCAAAGCGTCGTTGGCGATCAGCGTGGTCTGGGTATGGCCGTCGCTCAAGGTTCCTTGCGGCGAGCTGACATTGGCGGCGATCAGCGCATTGCTGACATCGTTGGCGGTAAGCCCCTTGGCGGCCAGCGCGTCCGTATCCAGGGCGATGCGCACCGCGTGCGGCGAGCCGCCACCCACCTGCACACGCGCTACGCCAGGAATTTGCGCCATCGCCGGCCTAAGCAGGGTATCCGTGAGGTCGTACAGTTTTTCCGGCGGCAGGCTGGTCGAGGTCAGCGCAACCAGCAGCACCGGAATCTGCGAGGTGTCGAATTTGAAATATTGCGGCGGCGCCGGCAGGTCGCTGGGCATATCGGGCGCTGCGGCATTGATCGCCGCCTGCACGTCGAGGGCGGCCTTGTCCGCGTTGCGGCCGAGATTAAAGCGGATCTGCACGAACGCCGCCCCTTCGTTGCTCTCCGAATGCATTTCATCGATGCCGGGAATCTGGCTCAGGTGGCGTTCCAGCGGCGCCACCACGGTAGACGCCATCGTCTGCGCGCTCGCCCCCGGCTGCTGCACCACTATGTAAACGCCCGGAAACTCGAGCGATGGCAGTGCGGCTACGCCAAGCAGCAAGTAGGCGCAGATGCCTGCGAGTATCAAGCCCAGGGCAAGCAGCGAAGTGCCGGCTGGGCGGCGAATCATGGGGGCAAAGATATTCATGGCGCTTTCTTGGCCGACAACCCTGGCGGCGAGCCGCCACGTGTGAATCCCTTCGCCACGGGCAGAGTGTCAGTGGCCATGGCGCGCGTCTCGATCATACCGGCGTTATGCCTGTCGGACAGCCATGGCGTATGTGCCTTAAGTCCTTACCCTGTCGAAAGGCAGGGGTCGCGCACCCATACAACTTCTCTGCGCAGCCACTCCGTCAACCCTCTTCCGGGGGCGCCATCAGATCTGTGGCGCTGCAACGCACGATCGAGCACCGCGTAAGCTGCGACGACGGGAGTGGTACGCGGTCTCGGCATGGCGATCGAGGCTATTCGCTAGCCGCGCCTCGATGCTGCATCACTTACTCCTGGTGCCACAGAGGAAGCTCTGCTTTTGATCGACATCAACGACAGCAAGCTCTCCCGCTACGCGCTCAGCGAGACGATCGGATTTTCTTCAGACCCCGGCTTGCGCCGGCTTACCCAAGGCTTTGAGCCGCTTCTTCGCGGCGCGTCGTTCCATCCGCGCCGCCTTGCGAATCTTTCGATCGTGATTCCACAGATAAATCGCCGGCGTACTCAACAACGTCAGCAGCTGCGACACCAGCAAACCGCCGACAATCGCGATACCCAGCGGCTGGCGCATCTCCGAGCCCACGCCGAAACCGATCGCCAAGGGCAACGCCGCGCCCATCGCCACCAGGGTCGTCATGGTGATCGGACGAAAACGCACCAGCGCCGCCTCGCGGATCGCCTCGGGTGCCGGCAAGCCACGCTCGCGTTCGGCAACTAGCGCAAAGTCGACCATCAGGATCGCATTCTTTTTCACGATGCCGATCAGCATGAGAATGGCAATGATCGCCATCAGGCTGATCTGCGTCTGCGTGACCAGCAGCGCGAGAAACGCCCCCGCGCCGGCGGCCGGCAGCGTGGAAAGAATCGTCAGCGGATGGCCGAGGCTTTCGTAGAGAATGCCGAGCACGATGTACATCGCCACGATAGCGCCCACGATCAGGATATAGCCGTTGCTTTCGGCCTGTTGCAGGTTCTGGTTGGCGCCGGTGAAATCCACGCGCATACCTTCGGGCAGTTGCACGATCGTGGCCGCCTGATTGATCAGCGCGATGCCCTTGTCCTGGGTCACGTCCTTGGCCAGGTTGTAGTTGATGGTCGACACTTCCATCTGGTTGTGGTGGCGGATGCGCGTCGGCGTGAGGCTGGGCGCAATGCTGGCCATCGCCGATAGCGGAATCATGCTGCCCTGTGTGTTGCGCACGTAGCTGTTGAGCAGGGCCTGCGCGCTGATCGATTCGGCCGCGGCGGAGTTGAGCACTACGCGATACTGGTTGAGGTCGGAATAGATCACCGACACCTGACGCTGGCCGAACGAGTTCTGCAGCACCGAGTCGATGTCGCCCATGCTGACCTGCAGCCGGCTGGCCGCATCGCGATCGACCTCGATCATCTGCTGCTTGCCGACCTGATCGAAGTTGCTGCTGACGTCACGCAGCTGTTTCATGATGCGCAGCTGATGTACCAATTTCAGCGTCCACGGCTGCAGGTCGCCACCGTCGGAACTGACCAGCTGGAATTCGTACTGGCCGGCGTTGTCTCCGCTGCCGCCACCGCCGAGAAACTGCACCGGCGAGACTTCAACGCGCATGTTGGGCAAGGCGTCGAGTTTCTTGCCGAGTCGATCAATCAGCACCTTGATATTTTCATGGCGCTCACCGGCACCGCTGCCGCGCGGCTTGAGATCCACGAACATGCTGCCGCTATTGCCGACGGCACCGTTGCCGCCGCCGTTGGCGCCGAGGATGCTGAGAACGTCGACCACATCGGGTTCGGCCTGGATGATGCTGGCCGCATGCTTGACGCGCTCGGCCAACAAGGTCGGCGAGATATTGGTATCCGCCGTGAGATCGACCTGAAGCTGGCCGGTGTCCTCGTCGGGCATAAAGGTGCCGCCAGCGGTTTTCACTACGGCAACGGCCAGCACCATGGTCAACACCAGCAGCAGCAGCGGCTGCCAGCGCATCAACCGGCGATGGCGCATGGCCCAGTCCAGCGCGCGCTCGTAGCGATGGTGCAGGCTGCGGTCGAAGCGCTCCATCGCCTGCTCGATGCGCGAGGGCTGGCGCACGATGCCATGCGCATCCTGTTTCAGCAGCAGGCCGCACAACGCAGGCGTCAAGGTCAGCGATACGAGCGCGGAGATCACCACCGCGGCGGTCAGCGTGACAGAAAATTCGCGCAGCAGCAGTACCAGAATACTGTTGCCGAACAGCAGCGGCGCAAACACCGCAATCAGCGACAGCGTGATCGAAATCACTGTAAAGCCGATTTCGCTGACACCGACCAGCGATGCCTCCAATGCCTCTTCACCGTGCTCCATATGCCGCACGATGTTCTCGATCACCACGATCGCGTCGTCGACGACGAAGCCGATGCACAGCACCAGTGCCACCAGCGACAACGTGTTGAGCGTATAGCCCAGTACCCACATCACCACGAAGGCGCCGGCCAGCGAGAGCGGCACGCTAAGCGTGGCGATCAGCGTAGGCCGCAGGCGGCGCAGAAAGACCAGCATCACCAGCATCACCAGCACGATACTGATCGCGAGCGCGACCTCCACCTCGTGCAGCGCCGACTTGGTGGTCTGCGTGAGATCGAAGATCGGCGTGATGGTGATATTGGCCGGCAGCGCGGCGCGCAGCTGTGGCAGCTTGGCGCGGATCGCTTCGACCGTGGCGACCGCGTTGGCCTCCGGACGCTTGCTGATCTGCATGGCCACGGTCTTGCTGCCGTTGAACCAGGCGCCCTGGTATTTATCCTGTTCGCCACTGTAGACCTTGGCCACGTCGGACATGCGCACCGGCACGCCGTTGATGTCGGAGATCAGCAGCTTGGCGAAGTCCTCGGGCGTCTGCAGGGCGTCGTTCGCTGTCACCGTCATCTGCGTGTGCCCGTCCGAGAGCACGCCCTGCGGCGAGGACACATTGGCTGCGATCAGCACGTTGCTGATGTCGTTGGCGGTGAGGTTCTTGGCGGCCAGCGCATGCATGTCCAGATCGATGCGCACCGCGTGCGGCGTGCCGCCGAACACCTGCACCTGGGCCACGCCCGGAATCTGCGCCATCGCCGGCTGTAGCAAGGTATCGGTGAGATCGTAGAGTTTGTCGATCGGCAGGCCGTCGGATTTCAGCGTCACCAGCAAAATCGGAATCGATGCCGTGTCCGCCTTGAAGTACTGCGGCGGGCTCGGCAGAACCGGCAGATCCGCCTGTGCGGCGTTGATCGCAGCCTGCACATCGCGCGCGGCTTTATCGGTATCGCGCCCAAAATGAAAGCGCACCAGCACGGTTGCCGAACCTTCCGTGGCATTGCCATACATTTCGTCGATGCCGGGAATCTGACCCAGATGCCGCTCCAGCGGCGCCAGCACCGTACTGGCCATGGTCTGTGCGCTGGCACCGGGCTGTGCGGCCTGCACGAAAACGACCGGCAGCTCGAACGACGGCAGCGCCGCCACGCCGAGCAGAAAATAGGCGCAGATACCGGCCAGCACCAGGCCGATCGCGAGTAGCGAAGTGCCGGCAGGGCGGCGAATCATGGGGGCGAAAATATTCATGGCACTTCCGTGGCCTGCAAGCATAGCGGCGAGCCGACGCCGGCGAACACCTTCGCGGACGTAAAAGGGCGTGCGGCAGCGGCATGCGTATCGATCATGCCGACTTTATGCCTGTCGGCGTGCGCAAACGTATGTGCCTTAAGTCCTCACCCTGTCGAAAGGCAGGGGTGAACGTCCCTGTTCGTGTTGCTTCCGCTCCACTCCCTGGAGTGCCGCTCCGCCAGCGTCCGTGCTGACGGCACATACGCATGACTCAAAGACTTGCCGGGCTATAGCGCAGCGTCAAATACCAGGTGCGGCCTGGCTGGTTGAAGTAGTACGCGGTTTCATAGTTGCGATCGAAAATATTGGCCAGCCGAGCCTCGACCTTCCAGCTCGGCGCAAACGCATAGCTGGCGCGCAGATCGGTGGTGGTGTATCCGCCGAGGCGATGCAGGTTGGCCGCGTCGTCGTAGCGCTTGCCATCGGCGTTGAAGGTGCCACCGAAGGCAAAGTTGCCGTAGCTCTTGTCCAGCTCCACGCGCGCGGTCTGCTTCGGCCGCCGCGGCAGCAGGTTGCCGTTGTTCGGGCCGCTGTCGTCCTCGATCGGCTGCATGGCGGTGAGGTAGGTTTGCAGACGCCAGCCGTCGAGGTTTACGCCCACCTGCCCTTCCAGCCCGCGGATGCGCGCCTGGCTGATGTTCTGCGGCACGTAGTTGGCGTCCAGCGTGATCAGCTGGTTGATGCGCGTCTGGTAGGCATTCAACGCCCAGTTCCAGATGCCCACGGTCTGCGACAGCCCCAGCTCGGCGCTGCGCGAGCTTTCCGGCTTCAGATTCGGGTTGCCGCTGCCGTAGGGATAGTAGAGATCGTTGAAGGTTGGCGCATGGAAGGCGCTGCCGTAGCTGGCGGTGAGCTTTAGGCCATCGGCAAAGTTGTAGCCCCACGCCGCGGCGCCGGTGTTGTGATTGCCGAACTGATCGTTGTGGTCGTGCCGCGCCGACAGCTGCACTTCGTTCTGGCCGAAGGTGCCCTGGTACTGCGCATAGGTGCCCGCGTCGCCGCGAGTGCTGTCGAGATAACCGGTGTCGCTGGTGATGTGCTCCTGCTGATAGTCCGCGCCGACGGTCAGCAGCTGGCCGCTGCCGAGCGCGATGTCGTTCTGCCAGGAAAACTGGTTGCGGCGCGAATCGGCGTAACCGGTCGGCGTGCGCGGGTAGTAATCGCCGAAATACGTGCCCTGGTAGTAGGTCTGCGAATCGTCGCGGCTCTGGCCCGCATCCAGCGTCACCTTCCAGATATCCAGCGGCGAAAAACTCAGACGCGCTCCGGCGACATGCTGCTCGTTGACGGCATCGTTGCCGCCGTACGGACTGCCGGCATATTCGACGTCGCTCTTGCTGCGCAGCCAGTCGAACGCCAGCTCGGTGCCGTTGTCCCAGCGGTAGCCGGCGTTGGCCGAACCATTCCAGTTGCGGTAGGCGTCATCGCGCGGATCGTCGACAAAGCAGCCGGCCCCCGCTTCCGCAGCGCCCAGTCGACATGCCGGGATACCGCTGGTGTACTCGCCGCCCAGGCTGACGTTGTACCAGGCGTGCGGATCGCCGCCGGACAAGCCGACCTGCGAATTGACGAAACCGTTGCTGCCGGTGGTCATGCTCAGCGATGGCGCAATGCCACCGCCAGGGTTACCGTGCTTGGTGAAAATCTGGATCACGCCGCCAATCGCGTCGGCGCCGTAGAGGCTCGAGCGCGGGCCGCGCACGATTTCGATGCGATCGATCTGCTCCACCGGGATCTGTTCGAACGCGGGCAGCCCGGCAGTGATCGAACCGATCCGCACGCCGTCGATCAAGACCAGCGTATGCGTGGAGTTGGTGCCGCGCAGAAACAGCGACGACTGCTGGCCGATGCCACCGGACTGCGCAAACGTCACGCCCGGCAGACCATTCAATAGATCGATCACCGACACCGGTTGCAGCCGCTCAATGTCGGCGTGGGTGATGACGGTCACGGACGACAGCGATTCGTCGATATGGATCGGCGTGCGCGTGGCAGTCACGATCACCGGATCGAGCGAGCTGGTGTTGCTCAGATCGGCAGCACCCTGGTCAGCCGCGTGGGCGGCCATCATGCAGCTCAACAGCGAGGCTGCCAGTAAAGTCTTTTTCAATGTCATTCCCCAGCCGCACACCCGCGTACGGCCCACACGTTCGATGGGCTGGCAGCCGACGACAGAGAAAGACAGAACAACGGGCAGGCGCGGCACGCACAAACTGAGGTCGCCACGGCACGTGGTTCAGCCTCGCCCACCGCGAGCTACCAGAAATCGTCCAGGCCGGTCTCCGGGCTGACGAGCAGCAGACACAACATCATCCGCTCCGAACGGCGCCTTCCCGTGCAAGCACAGTGGCATTCGCCGTTCGTTGACTCGCTTACCGTTGCGGGGGCAGCGCCGGCCTTGCAGTGCTTCCGCACCACGCACCGGCTTCCCGTTTCATCCCTTCAGCGTAAGCCTTCGGGACACCTCGACCTGATCAATGTAACGCCAGACAGCTATGCAGGGCAATCCAGCCAGGGATTTCAGGCCCTTGAGTTGGCCACGCCACCAATCCAGCTTTGCGTGATTTTGTAATCGTCATCCATGACAACGAGGTCGGCTCGATAGCCGGCGGCGATGCGGCCGTGGCTGTCGCTCAGACCGAGAAAATCCGCGGGATAGGTGCTGGCCATGCGCACCGCTTCGTCCATCGGCAGGCCCAACATCTCGACGGTGTTGCGCACGGCGCCGGCCATGTCGAGCGCGGAGCCGGCGAGTGTGCCTTGCGCGGTCTGGCAGATGCCGTCTTTCGCGGTGATGGTTTCGCCGTTGAGTACGAAGTCGGGGTGATCCGCGCCGACCGGTGGCATCGCGTCGGTGACCAGCAGCATCTTGCCGCGCGGCTTGGCGGCGATCGCTGAGCGCAGCGTCGCCGGGTGCACGTGATGGCCGTCGACAATCAGTCCGCACCAGCTTTGCGCATCGTCGAGCGCGGCGCCGACCACGCCGGGCTCGCGGCTGCCCAGCGGCGTCATCGCGTTGAACAGATGCGTGAAGCCGCGAATGCCGTCGGCCAGCGCCGCTTTGGTTGTGTCGTAATCGGCCGCGGTGTGGCCGGCGCAGAGCACCAGCCCCGCCGCGGCCAGCGATTTGATGCTCTCACTCGCCACCTGATCAGGTGCCAGCGTCATGAGGCGCACGCCAGCATGCGGAGCGCACAGCATCGCGAGTTCTTCGCTGCCGGGGGCGTGAAAAAATTTCGGATCGTGCACGCCCTTCCGCGCGGGCGCGAGATAGGGGCCTTCGAGATGGATGCCCAGCACGCCGGGCACGTTGTCGGCCAGCGCCTGCTCCACGGCGGCCATCGCCGCGCGCATGGTTTCCACATTGTCGCTGATCAGCGTCGGCAAAAAACCGGTCGTGCCGAAGCGACGATGCGCGGCGCCGATCTGGCGAATCGTTTCCACGGTCGGCGCCTCGTTGAACAGCACCCCGCCACCGCCGTTGACCTGCGTATCGATAAAGCCGGGCAGCAGCATGGCGCCGTGCAGATCCTGCTGTTCGGCCTGTTGCACGCGTGCATCGGACGACGGCACCACGTCGAGAACATTGCCGTCGTCCAACAGCACGGCCACATCGTCACGCCAACCTTGCGGAGTGAGCACGCGAGCATTCGTGAGGGCGAGTGTCATGGCGAATCCTGATGAGGTGTGTGTCGAAAAGTCGGCTTGCCGATTCGAGGTTTGGAACAACGACAAAGATTGAAAGGTGTCGGCAGGTTGCACTTCGACTACGCCCGCTGCACCAGCCATGTTTTTGCGGACAGTGAGGAGTGCAGCTGCAGGAATGATCAGCGACGGCGCTTTTGCTCGCCCCTCGTCCCTACCCGCTCGACTCTCACGAAGATCAAACCGTCTCCGTCACCTTGTTGAGATGCGGCGGCACATCGGGGTTGAAGCCGCGGCGCAGCGACAGCTCGGCGGTCGCGCGATAAAAACTCTGGATGATCAGCAGCGGCGTGCACAGCGCCGGCAAGCCCGCCATCACCGGCAGACTGCCTTTTCCTTTCTGACCCGGCGCGGCCACCCACACGTGTGCGCCGCGCTGGCGAAACATGTCGGCCAACGCCAGCGTGCCTTCCAGCGTGTCGTCGTCCTGCGCGAAGCACAGCACCGGAAAATCCGGGCCGACCAGCGCCATCGGGCCGTGCTTGACCTCCGCCGCGCTGAACGCCTCGGCATGCAGGCCGCAGGTTTCCTTGAACTTCAGCGCCGCTTCCAGCGCGATGCCGAGACCGAAGCCGCGGCCGACGACAAACAGATTGTGCGCGTCGGTCAGCCCTTCGCTCAGGCTCGACCAGTCGGCGTCCCAGCCGCTGCGCAGCGCGTCGGGCAAGGCATGCAGAGCTTCGCCCAGTGCATTGTCGCCACGCCAGCGCGCGCATAGATGCAGCACGGCAGCCAGCGCGGCGATATAGCTCTTGGTAGCCGCAACGCTGCGCTCCGGCCCCGCGTGCAGTGGGATCACCGTATCGGCGATGGCGGCCAGCGGCGAATCCTCCACGTTGACCAGCGCGATCACGCGGGCGCCGGCGATCTTGGCCGCCTGCGCGTTGCGCACCAGGTCGGGGCTTTTTCCCGACTGCGAGATCGCGATAAACAGCGCGTCCTGCCAGCGCTGCTCGGCCGCGTAGACCGAGGTCACCGAGGGCGATGCCGAGGCGGTGACGATCCCGAGCTGGGTTTCGAAAACGTACTTGGCATACGCCGCGGCGTGATCGGAACTGCCGCGCGCGCAGGTCACGATGAAGCGCGGCGGATGCGCGCGCAACGTCTGCGCCAGCGCAGTGACGATTTCATCATTGGCGGCAAACTGACGCGCGACAACGTCGGCGGCTTCGTGCGCTTCGCTGTACATCAAGGTATCGCGTGCCTGCATGGGATTCTCTGAAGTAAAAGGTTTATGGACGTCCAAATGGCTATTCGATCGGCTTGACAGGAGAGCCCATCAATCCGTCTGTAGTTCGGCAACAAAGTCGTAGATATCGCCGCGATACCAGGAGCAGGTAAACTCGACCACGCGACCGTCGTCGAGAAAGCTGCGGCGCTCGATGTTCAGACCCGCGCTGCCGGCGCTGACGTGCAGCAGCCGCGCCTGCTGCGCATTGAGCGACACCGCGCGAAGGCGCTGCAACGCGCGCCGCGGCCGGCAGTTGAACTGCTCCAGCACTTCGTACAGTGAGTCATGCACCAGCATGGGATCGGGCAGCACGCTGGCCGGCACCACGCTGCGCTCGATCGCCAGCGGCTCGTCCTGGCCGTAGCGCACGCGGTGCAGACGCACCACCAGCGAGCCCGGCGAAAGATTCAATGCCATCGATTCTTCCGGCGTCACTTCGCCAATGCCGCGCTCGAAAAACTCCGAGCGCGGATGCAATCCGCGCTCGTGCAGATCTTCGGTAAAACTGGTCAGCCGCGACATCGGCTTGACGATGCGTTCGGCGATAAAGGTGCCGGCGCCGTGACGCTGGGTCAGCAGGCCTTCTTCCACCAGCCCGGCAATCGCCTTGCGCACAGTGACCCGCGAAAGCTTCAGCGCCACCGATAGATCGCGCTCGCTGGGCAGTGCCTGACCGGGCTCGATATCGCGGTGCTCAACCACGTTGCGGATCGCCCGGCGCAGGCGCAGATAGGCCAGCGGCTGGTTGGTGGCCGGATCGAGGCAGATCCGGCGGTATTCGTTGGCCAAGGCGCTTTCCATAGTCACACAAGATACCAATGGATAACCACTTAGACAACCACCCCAATACCACCTCCCCGGAAACTGGGGTGCCGAAAGGGCTTTAGTTAGCCTTTTGCCCGTTCCGCTTACGATTTCTGGGAGCGGGCAGAAACGGGTGGCATCCTCTGGTATGTCACTGGTATGATCGATGCCAACCGGGCAGCAGCACCTCTTGGTCGCGCTTGTCTGCCCTCATGGCATCTATCGAGGTGACTTCGTGACTGCTTCTTCGACTAGCTCCAACCGCTCCGACGCTTCCGCCGGCGGCCCCTCCCAGCGGACCGAACCCTTCGATCTGGTGATTTTCGGCGGCACCGGCGATCTGGCCGTGCGCAAGCTGCTGCCCGCCCTGTACCACCGCTTTCTCGACGGCCAGATTCCCGACAGCAGCCGCATCATCGGCATCGCCCGCGAAGGGCTCGACGACGACAGCTACCGCGAACAGGTGCGCGACACCCTGAGCAAGACCAGCGGCGCGGACGACGCGAAGATCGAAGCCTTCCTCAAGCAGGTCGGCTATCGCTCGCTGGATGCGCGCAAAGACGAGGGCTGGGACGAGTTTGCCGCCCTGATCGGCGAGCAACCCGAGCACATTCGCGTGTTTTATCTCTCCACCTCGCCGGAACTCTTCGTCGATATCTGCGGCCGCCTGGGCCACTACAAGCTCAACGAAGGCCAGTCGCGCGTGGTGCTGGAAAAACCGATCGGCCGCGACCTCGACAGCGCCAACCAGATCAACGACGCGGTCGGCCGCGTGTTCGACGAATCGCAGACTTTCCGCATCGATCACTACCTCGGCAAGGAGACGGTGCAGAACCTGCTGGCGCTGCGCTTCGGCAACGCCTTGTTCGAGCCGCTGTGGAACAACGCGCATATCGACCACGTGCAGATCACCGTCTCGGAAACGCTGGGTACCGGCAATCGCAGCGCGTATTACGACCGCGCCGGCGCGCTGCGCGATATGGTGCAGAACCATATCCTGCAGCTGCTGTGCATGGTGGCGATGGAACCGCCGTCGTCCCTGGCACCCGATGCGGTGCGCGACGAAAAGCTGAAGGTGCTCAACTCGCTCAAGCACATCGACAGCAGCAACGTCGCACAGCTCACCGTGCGCGGCCAGTATCGCGCCGGCGTGTCCGATGGCGTCAAGGTGCCCGGCTATCTCGATGAATTGGGCAATACCAAGTCGCACACCGAAACCTTTGTCGCGGTGAAGGCGGAGATCGCCAACTGGCGCTGGGCCGGCGTGCCGTTCTACTTGCGCACCGGCAAGCGCCTGCCCGATCGCGTGTCGGAAATCGTGGTCGCGTTCAAGCCGGTGCCGCACTCCATCTTCCACGCCGAGGCCGGCACGCTGGCGCAGAACCGGCTGGTGCTGCGGCTGCAGCCGGATGAAGGCGTGAAACTGTGGCTGACGATCAAGCACCCGGGCCCGGGCGGCCTGCGCCTGCGCCACGTGCCGCTGGACATGAGCTTTGCCGAAGCCTTCGGCGTGTCGCAGCCCGACGCTTACGAGCGCCTGCTGCTCGACGTGGTGCGCGGCAACCCCACGCTGTTCATGCGTCGCGACGAAGTGGAGGCCGCGTGGCGCTGGGCCGGCCCGATTCTGGCCGCCTGGTCGGCCAGCGGCGAAGCGCCGCGCCCGTATTCGGCCGGCAGCTGGGGCCCGAGCGCGGCCATTGCGCTGATCGAACGCGACGGCCGCACCTGGAGCGAGGATAGCGAGTGATCGCTCGGGCCACTTGCAGGCGTTAGCGGTGATTCACTTGCGCGGGACCGACCGTGCGTCACACTTCACCTTCCCTCCCAACGACAAGCAGGGCGCGCCTTCCGCATGATGCCTCCGGCGCGCAGATACCATCCATGACCACCCATCTCAACGTCACCACCCACAGTTTTACCGATTGCCACGCCCAGGCTGTCGCACTGGCCGAACGCGTCGCCAAACGGCTGCGCATGAGCTTGAATCAGCGCGGCCACGCGCTGCTCGCCGTTTCCGGCGGCAGCACGCCAAAGGATTTCTTCGCACAGCTGTCGAAGGAAACGCTGGACTGGGCGAACGTCAAAATCACCCTGGTCGACGAGCGCTGGGTGCCGGACACCGACGAACGCTCCAACGCCAAGCTGGTGAAAACCGTTCTGCTGCAGAACGAAGCCGCTGCCGCGACGTTCGTGCCGCTCTACAGCGACGCGCCGACACCCGAAGAAGGCCTCGCCGCCACCAGCCGGCGGATCGAGGAACTCGCGCTGCCGTTCGACGCGGTGGTGCTGGGCATGGGTGACGACGGCCACACGGCGTCGTTCTTTCCCGGCGGCGACCATCTGGCGGAGGCGCTCGACCTCGACGGCAAATCCCGCGTACTGCCGATGCATGCGCCCGACGCGGGCGAACCGCGCATCACGCTGACCCTGCCGACGCTGCTGGAAACCGAATCGCTGTTTCTGCTGGTAACCGGCAACAAGAAGCGCGACGTGCTGGCCGATGCCCGGCTGGGCCTGGACGCGGCGCGCGACTACCCGGTGCGCTCCGTATTGACTCAGCTGCGCGTGCCGGTGGCTGTGTACTGGTGCCCATAAGCTGTCGTCTTTGCCTCACGGTTGTCGCACCGGCGCCGTACCGTTCGGGCAAAGCGTAGCGCCGAGGGCGCCTGGTCGAAGCCGGCCGGTTGATCTATACGGCCCTTCGATTTCGCCGCCGCGCGGCTACGCTCAGGGAGAACGAAATATGTCGCAGCACCCACGTAAAGCCTATCTACCGCATCGCCGCACCACCCGTTCCGGAGTCTTGAAATGAACACGCTGCATCCCGTGGTTGCCGAAGTCACCGAACGCCTGCGCGAGCGCAGCCGCGAAACGCGCGCGGCGTATCTGCAGCGCATCGACGCGGTGGATCGCGGCGGCCCGCACCGCGCGCGCCTGTCCTGCGGCAACCTCGCGCACGGCTTCGCCGCCTGCGGGCCGGACGACAAGAACGCGCTGCGCAACGGCCTGCGCGGCAACCTCGCCATCGTCACCTCGTACAACGACATGCTCTCGGCGCATCAGCCGTACGAGCGCTATCCGGAACGGATCCGCCAGATCGCGCGCGACGCCGGCTTCACCGCCCAGGTCGCCGGCGGCGTGCCGGCCATGTGCGATGGCGTGACCCAGGGTCAGCCCGGCATGCAGCTGTCGCTGTTCTCGCGCGACCTGATCGCCATGGCCACCGCCATCGCGCTGTCGCACGACATGTTCGACGGCGCGCTGTACCTGGGCATCTGCGACAAGATCGTGCCCGGCCTGCTGATCGGCGCGCTGAGCTTCGGCCATCTGCCCGGCGCGTTCGTGCCGTCCGGCCCGATGCCCAGCGGCATTCCCAACGAGGAAAAATCCAAGGTGCGCCAGGCCTATGCCGAAGGCAAGGCCGGCAAGGCCGAGCTGCTCGAGGCCGAAGCCGCCTCGTATCACAGCCCCGGCACCTGCACCTTCTACGGCACCGCCAACTCCAACCAGATGCTGATGGAGATCATGGGCCTGCACCTGCCCGGCGCCAGCTTCGAGGCACCCGACACGCCGCTGCGCGACGCGCTCACCGCCGACATCGTGCGCCGGGTCAACGCGCTCGGCGCACTCGGCGACAACTACCTGCCGATCGGCCACATCATCGACGAGCGCGCCATCATCAACGGCGTGATCGGCCTGCATGCCACCGGCGGTTCGACCAATCACCTGCTGCATCTGGTTGCCATTGCGCACGCGGCCGGCATCCAGCTGCGCTGGGACGATTTCGACGCGCTGTCCGGCGTGATCCCGCTGCTGGCCCGCGTGTATCCGAACGGCTACGCCGACGTGAACCAGTTCCACCAGGCCGGCGGCATGGCCTTCCTGATCGATCAGCTGCTCAACGCCGGCCTGCTGCACGCCGATGTGCAGACCGTCTTCGGCACCGGCATGGACGGCTATGCGCAGATTCCGCAGCTCGACGACAGCGGCGCGCTGCACTGGACGCCGGTATCCAAGCAAAGCGGCAACCGCGGCGTGCTGCGCGGCATGGACGAGCCGTTCCGCCACGACGGCGGCCTGCGCATGCTGCAGGGCAATCTCGGCCGCGCCGTGATCAAGGTGTCCTCGGTGCCCGACGATCGACTGATCATCGAGGCGCCCGCCGTGGTGTTTCACGATCAGGACGAGGTCGGCGAAGCGTTCAAGCGCGGCGAGCTCAACCGCGACTTCATTGCGGTGGTGCGCTTCCAGGGTCCACAGGCCAACGGCATGCCGGAGCTGCACAAGCTCACCCCCACGCTCGCCCTGCTTCAGGATCGCGGCTACCGCGTCGCCCTGCTCACCGACGGCCGCATGTCCGGCGCCTCCGGCCGCGTGCCGGCGGCGATCCACGTCACGCCCGAGGCCGTGGCCAGCGGCAATATCGCCAAGATCCGCAACGGCGACATGATCCGCCTCGACGCCGTCAGCGGCCATCTCGACGTGCTGATGGAAGCGCACGAACTCGACGCGCGCCTGCCGCAGCATGCCGACCTGTCCGCTCAGCACAGCGGCATGGGCCGCGAACTGTTCGGCTTGTTCCGACAGGCCGCCACCACGGCCGATCTCGGTGCCGGCGTGCTTTGACCGTTTCGCGACCAGCGCGCACCCACTCCCTTTCAAACTTTCCACGAGCGATTTCATGAGCAGCATCGAACACAAGCAGCAGCAGGTCGAAACCCTAATGCGGCTCGCGCCGGTGATTCCGGTGGTGATCATCGACAACGCCCGCGACGCCGTGCCCATGGCCCGCGCCCTGGTCGCCGGCGGCATTCCCACTATTGAAGTCACGCTGCGTACGCCGGCCGCGCTCGACGCGATCCGCGCGATCGCCGCCGAAGTGGAAGGCGCTGTGATCGGTGCCGGCACCGTGCTGACCCCGCGCGATCTGGAAGCCGCCCGCCAGGCCGGCGCGCGCTTTGCGGTATCGCCCGGCGTCTCGCCGAAACTGCTCGATGCCGTCGACGACAGCGACGTGCCACTGCTGCCCGGTGCCGCGACGGCCAGCGAGGTGATGACCTTGCTGGAGCGCGGTTATCGTTTTCTGAAATTTTTCCCCGCGGTGCCGGCCGGCGGCACCAAGCTGCTCGGCGCCTGGGCCAGCCCGCTACCGCAGGTTCGGTTTTGCCCCACGGGCGGCATCAGTCTGGCGAGTGCGCCGGATTTTCTCGCGTTGCCGAATGTGCTTTGTGTCGGTGGGTCATGGTTGACGCCGGCCGACAGGTTGGCGGCGGGGGATTGGGCCGCGATTGAGTTGTTGGCGCGCGAGGCGGCGGGCTTGCGCTCGCTCTGATTCTCGCTGGCCGTTTTTGCCCCTTCTACCCAGGCCTTATTGTGGAGAGGGTTGGGGTGAGGGGCGCCCTGGCTTCTCACGGTTTATATTTTTTAAAGCAGAGCTTTCGTCCTCCTTTGGAGGCCGAGTCACTTTCTCTTGCATGGCCAAGAGAAAGTAACCAAAGAGAAGGCCACCCCACTTGGCGCTTGCCGGGCTGCGCCCAGCAAGTCCGTGAGCTGAGGCCGGGCTTTTCGACAGGGCTCATGCCCTGACGAAAAGGAATCGGCATCCATGCCGATTCCCCTGCGGGCCTATCGACCTCACCTCACCTCACCGCCGCACAGGGGTTTAGTGGAGCAAGAGCAGGCTCGCTTGCACATCGCAGATGACCGATGGCCGCATAGCTCATTCAGGGCATTTTCTCCCAGCGGAAATAACGCTCCGTGGCTAAGTTCAGCATGTCCATATCCTCTTTTGTATCTCCGTAGGCATACGCCTTGAGAAATTTTTCGAGATCCTATTTCTCGCGAACACGTCTGGACTTCTCCGCGTTGACGCATTGCTCTCCGCGGTATCGACCCGTCAGCGTGCCGTCGACGACTTCCAACTGCGAACAGATGAGGTGCAGCTGATGTTGCACGCACCAGGGCGATAGATAGACATCGAATGCACCGGACACAACGACGACGACATCGCCTTGATTCTTATGCCACCGGATTCTTTCCATCGCCGAAGGCCGCAGCAAATCCGGCAATACGTCCCGGGCAAACTCATGGCCGGCCCGACGCGCGTCTTCAGCAGCAACACCATGGAATGCAAACTTTGTAACACGCGCTCGAATATCAATGCTTGAGATGAGGCCGAGCTTGTAGCCTGCGACCAAGGGCGCGAAAAGAAGGCTTCCAATAAACCGCCTTGCAGGCGCAACTGCAAAACGCATGAAACCTGGGAACGTTCCTTTTGTTGTGATCGTTCCGTCGAAATCAAAGAGTGCGAGATTCATCGAGACTGATTCCTTTCATGTTCAATCCATCCGTGATTTTTATAGCAGAGAAAAACTTGCTTTTGAAACAGAGCTATCGCTCTGCGTCAGAGCAAGAACGTGATTGCGATGCATCGAATACGTCGCCTCATCGGTTACCGGAGCCGAGAACGTCAATGATCTTTCACCGATCTCAAACGGCGCGGCTAAGCGCGCAGGATGCGCACTGCTTTTAAATGGGGCCCCTGTGCGGCGGTGAGGTGGGGTCGACAGGCCCGTAGGGGGATCGGCATGGATGCCCGGCAAGCGCCAAATGGGGTGTCGTTTTCTCTTGGGTACTTCTCTTTTGGACAAGCAAAAGAGAAGTACCTCGCGCTCCGAAGGAGGGCGAAAGCTCTGCTTCTCACGCACAAAGACTGCCCCGCGAGCACCCGCCCCTCACCTCGCTCCTCTCCCCAATGGGGAGAGGAGGAAAAGCCTCGCCCGGTCGCCATAGGCGAACGAAAATCTGCGCTTTAAAGCTGATAAAGCCAATTAATTTGGCGACTTCAAATACGTCTCAAACAACTCATCGATCCGTCGGTACTCGTCATACCAATCGTCCGCATGGACAAACCCATGCCGCTCCAGCGGATACAGCGAGATCCAGAAATTCTTCTTATGCAGTTCGATGAAACGCTGATACAGGCGGATCGAATCGCTGGCCATCACGTTGTCGTCGATCAGGCCGTGTTCGATCAGCAGCGGGTCGCGCAGCTGGTCGGCGTATTCGATCGGTGAGCTGGTCTTGTAGGACTCGGGGTCGAGCTGCGGTTCGTTGAGGATGTCGGCGGTGTAGTCGTCGTTGTAGCTGGTCCAGTCAGAGACCGGGCGCAGCGCGGCGCCGGCGGCGAACTCGCCGGGTGCGCGCAGCAGCGCGATCTCGGTCATGAAGCCACCATAGCTGCCGCCGTAGATGCCGACGCGCTTCGGATCGACGCCGTGGTTTTTCACCAGCCACACCTTGCCGTCGAGCAGATCTTCGAGTTCCGGATGGCCCATGTGCTGGTAGATCGCGGTGCGCCACTTTTCGCCGTAGCCTTCGGAGGCGCGGTAGTCCATGTCCAGCACCACGTAGCCCTGCTGCACCAACAGATTGTTGAACATCTGCTCGCGGAAGTAATAGCTGGATGACAGCGTGACGTTCTGCAGATAGCCGGCGCCGTGCACGAAGAACACCGCCGGACGCTTGGCCGCCTCGCTTTCATCGGCCGGTCCGTAGTACTTGGCGTAGATCACGCCGGCGCCGTGGCTGGAGGGAATCTCGACGATCTTCGGCGCGATCCAGGCGTGCGCTGCGTACGCCGGCTTGATGGTGTTGGTGAGGTCGTGACCTTCACCACCGGCGGACGGCTGGACGGCCAATTGGGCGAAGACGTATGGCGAGGAATGCAGCACGGCCAGCTGCTTGCCGTCGGGCGAGAGTTTGAAATCGTCCATGCCCTGGTACTGGGTAACGCGGGTCAGCGCACCGCCCTTCGCCGGCAGCCGGTAGACGTCGTAGCTGTACGGCGCTACCTGGTTGGTGCGCACGTAGAACCACTGGCCGTCGTCGCTGAGCAGCGGATGGCTGACCTCGAACTTGCCGGTGGTCAGCGCGGTGGCCTTGCCGTCGAGTGGCTTGCTGTAGAGCTGCGAGTAGCCGGTGTGTTCGCTCAGATACCACAGCGTGCGGTTGTCCTTGAGCCAGCCGAAATCGTTGAAATTCCAGTTGATCCACGCAGCGTCGGTGAGGCGCTGCTGGTTGACCAGCTTGTGCGTGCCAAAGTCGACGCTGGCGATCCAGCGGTCCTTGTTGTCGTTGGCGCGCACCTGCACGGCGAGCTGGCTGCCGTCGTCGCTCCAGGCGATGCCGCCGCCACCGCCGTCTTCCGGGCTGCCGACCACACGCACGCCGCGCACGTCGGGCGCCTTCAGGGCCTTGGCCTCGTCGGACTTGCCGGCTTTCTCCAGCGCGGCAACGGTCTGTGCGCGCAGCGCCTTCAGCGGATCGTCCTTGATGCCGGGCAGACCGTCGGTCGCCAGCGGATAGCTCTGGTGCTGGCGCAGGTCGAGCAGCAGCAGCGACTGCGGCGCCGGATCGTTGTGGCCGACGTAGGTGCGCGCTTCCTTCGGCTCGGTGTAGCCGCTCTCGGTCACGTAGTGATTGACCACCGGATGCTTCCCTTCGTCGTACCCCTTCGGTGCGGTGACCACCAGCAGCCAGCGGCCGTCGGGCGACAGCTCGGTGTCGACGGCCTCCGACTTGTCGCCGAGAAAGAACGGCGCCGGGGCGCGGCCGGGATCGGCGGCGTCGAGCGCCTTGTCCTCGTCCTTCAGCGCCTGCTTGTCGGCCTTGATATCGCGCAGCGTCTTGAACAGGCGCAGCTGCAAGTCGCCCAGCTCGTCGGCCTTCTTGGCCTGCGGGTCGTTGGCGAATTTCAGCACGGCCGCCGGCGCGGTCGTGCCGCTGGTCAAGTCGTAGCTGTACCAGTCGTTGCCGTCGCGGAACTGCAGCGCGCGGCCGTCGGCGGAGAACTGCGGTGAAGACTCCTCCTGTGGCGTGCGCGTGACCTGGGTGCGGCGACCGCTGCCGATATCGACCACAAAGATGTCGCCGTGCATCACATACGCCGCATGTTTATGGCTGCGATCGAACACGGCCGGCCCCCCGGCCTGCGCCATCGCGGCGGGATCGAGTTTGCTGGTCTGGCCGCTGGCCGCGTCGACGCGATATAGATCGCGCACCGGGCTGCCGTCGCGCTTGAGCGAGTAGTAGAGGCTGCGGCCGTCCACGCTCCAGTACGGCATCTCGACCGGATGCCCGATCCAGTCCGGGTTGGCCATGATGGTTTCCAGGTCGAGCGCGCCACCGGCCGGTGGCGTAACGGCTGCGGCGGGCAGCACAGCGAAAGCGATAAGGCCGGCAAGCAGCAGTCGACGCATGGGGCAGTCTCCACGGAGGGCAACGATGGGAAAAATCAGCATAGCCGAGCGCGGCGGCCATGCATGCCCACCCGTGCCAGAAGTCAGGGTCGGCCGGCGCGACTGCACGCCAGGCGCCGCCGCAGTACGCTGTGGCCTCTGCGGTCACTGAGTAAAGCGCATGCTCCTCGTCTTCGTTCGCCTGATCGTTGTCTCCGCGGCGCTGCTCGGCGCGAGTTCGTGGTGCGCGGCGCAGGTGCAGCCCGCAGCGGTGCTGCCAGCGCGAGACGTGTCGCTGATCGACCCCAACCGACCGGTGTCGATGCCTCCCGCCACGCCGCAGGGCAAGGACGCCAGCGTGTTGCACGGCACGCGCGTCGGCGACCCCTACCGTTGGCTGGAAAACCCCAACGACCCAACCGTACAGAAGTGGATCGCCACGCAGAACGCACATACCGAAGCGGTGCTGGCCGCCATGCCGGACGGCAAGGCGATGACGGCGCGCGTGCAGCAGCTCGCCATCACATCGACCACGCGTTCCGGGCCACTGCTGGCCCACGGCACGCTGTTCTACATGCAGGAAACGCCGCCGCAACCGCAGCCGCTGCTGATGGCGCAGCCGTGGCCGAACGGCACGCCGCGCGTACTGGTCGATCTCAATGCCAACGGCGGCAACACCGCCATCACCAATTACTGGCCGTCGCCGCGGGCGCGCTATCTGGCCTACGGCACGGCCGAAGGCGGCAGCGAGCTGACCACCATCCACGTGCTGGATGTCGCCACCGGCAAGGTGCTGGCCGATGCGCTGCCCTGGGCCGGCGGCGGCACCACGCCGCAGGGACTGGCCTGGGACGCCGATGAAAAAGGCTTTACCTACGTGCGCTTTGTGCCGCCGCAGGGCAGCGCCGAGGTCAGGCAGTTCGACGCCACCCTGGTGCATCACGCGCTGGGTGAGCCGGCGGCCAGCGATACCGTCGTGTTCGGCCAGGGCTATTCGCGCGTGGCCGAATATCGCCTGCTCAGCTCGCCGGATGCGCAGCAGCTCGCGGTGCTGGCCAACGTCGGCGACGGCGGCCCGGCCGAGGTGTATCGGCGTGATGGCACGCAATGGAAAAAAATCGTCGGTGCGGATGCGAACGTGCGCACGGCGGCGTGGATCGGCCAGCGGTTGTTCGTGGTGAGCTTTGCCGATGCGCCGCGCGGCAAGCTGCTGGCGGTCGACCCGCAGGGCGCCGTGAGCGAGGTGCTGGGCGAGCGCGATGGTGCGATTCAAGGCGTGGAACCGGTCGCCAGCGGGTTTCTGGTCACCCGCAGCTGGGGACCGGACTGGTGGATGGAGCAGTACGATGGCAAGGCCCGGTTCGTGCGTCGCGTGCCGCTGCCGGCGCAAGGTATTGGCGTTGGCGCCATCGCTTCAGAGCTGGGCCAGAATCAGGCGCTGATCAGCTACGGCGGCTGGACCACGCCCTCGCGCCGGGCCGAATACGACGCGCGCAGCGGTCATCTGAAGACCGTGTTCGCGGTGAAGCCCGCGGCGGATTATTCGAACATCGAAGTCCAGCGTATCGACGGCCTCTCGCCCGACGGCAGCCATGTTCCGGTGACGGTGATCGCGATGCGCGGCATCACGCCGAACGGCAAGCGGCCGACCATACTTTACGGCTACGGCGGTTTCGATATTCCGGTGGCGCCCGGTTTCGTCGGCGCCAAGCTCGCGTGGCTGGAACGCGGCGGGGTGCTGGCGTACGCCAACATCCGTGGCGGCAACGAATTCGGCGAAGCGTGGCATGCGCAGGGCCAGCAGCTGCACAAACAGAACGTGTTCGACGATTTCCATGCGGCCGCGCTGGCGCTGTTCGACAAGCAGTGGACCGACCGCGCGCACCTGGGCATTCTCGGCGGCAGCAACGGCGGCCTGCTGATGGGCGCGTCGCTGGTGCAGCATCCGGGCGACTATCGCGCGGTGGTGTCGATGGTCGGCATCTATGACGTGATCCGCCACGAAACCGATTTCGCCAACGGCGCCTACAACGTCAGCGAATACGGCACGGTCAGCGATCCGGCACAGTTCAAGGCCACGCTGGCGTATTCGCCGCTGCAGAACGTGCAACCGCATACCGCCTATCCGGCCGTGCTGACGACGACGGGCGCCAACGATCCGCGCGTGGCTCCGTGGCAATCGCGCAAGTTCACCGCGGCGCTGCAGAACGCCACCACCTCGGACCGGCCGATCCTGCTGCTGACGCGCGTCAACGCGGGTCATGGTATCGGCGCGCCCTTCAGCCAGCGCGTCGGCGATACCGCGATCATGCTGACCTTTTTCGCGCAGGAGCTGGGGCTCGATGCGAAATAGTCCGCCGTAGCCAATGCGCTGGATGCGTAGTTCGGGCCACGACACAGCGGCTGCTACCATCGTCCTTTACTTTCAAAAGCGCGCCGCTCATGCCGTTGCCAACTGCCGAACAGGAAACCGCCGCCAATCCCACCCACAGCGTGATCTGGCTGCATGGGCTGGGCGCCGACGGGCATGACTTTGCGCCGATCGTGCCGCAGCTGGTGGCGCCGGGATGGCCGGCGCTGCGCTTCGTGTTTCCGCATGCGCCGGTGCGGCCGGTGACGATCAACAACGGCATGTCGATGCGCGCGTGGTACGACATCGCGGCGTTCGATCTCAATGCCAAGCAGGACGAGGCAGGCATGCGCGCCTCGGTGGCCGCGGTGGAAACGCTGATCGCACGCGAACACAGCCGCGGCGTACCGAGCGAACGCATTCTGCTGGCCGGCTTTTCGCAGGGCGGCGCCATCGCGCTGTCGGCCGGGCTGCGCCACGCGCAGAAGCTGGCCGGTATCGTCGCGCTGTCGACCTATCTGCCGCTGCACACCACCCTGGCCACCGAACGCCACGCGTCGAATGCAGCCACGCCGATCTTCTGGGGCCACGGCCTGGCCGATCCGGTGGTGGTGGTGCAGCGCGGACTCGATTCGCGCGACCGGCTACAGGCGCTGGGTTATCACGTCGACTGGCATACCTATCCCATGCTGCACGCGGTCAATCCGCAGGAGATTGCCGACCTGCGCGACTGGCTGGGTCAGCGGCTGACGTAGGCCGCAGCAAAGGCGCTTCGTTCGACGCCAGCGAACCCCATCAAGCCGGCCACGCTCATGCGGCATACTTGCCCGCATGACGCCACCCACCATCGCCAGCCGCCCGCGCGAACGCGCCGAGCAGAGTCCGCTGCCGGACTTCTGCAAGCTGCCGGCGCTGTTCGCGCTGATCGTGGTCGGCGCGCTCACGGTGACGGTGATGTGGCTGTCGCGCACCGGGCAACGCGACTGGGCCAGTTACAGCGTCGGCATGCTGTTCGTGACGTGGCTGGCGCTGGTGATCTCGGTCGCGCTGTGCAAGCTGCGCGGTCTACTACAGAGGCTGCCCGGCCACTTTCCCTACGCCGCGGTGTGGCTGCTGATCGTGCTGCTCGTACTGGCCGCCAGCAGCGTGGCGCGCTGGCTCGATGTGGCGCTGCAAATGCAGCTGGGCACCGACAGCAGCGGCGTCTTCGTGCGCGACAATGTGGCTATCGCGGCTCTGCTCGGCGCGGCGATGCTGCGCTACTTCTACGTGCTGGCGCAGTGGCAGGCGCGGCTGGCGGCAGTAACGCGCGCGCAGATCGACGCGCTGCAGGCGCGCATCCGGCCGCACTTTCTTTTCAACAGCATGAATACCGTAGCGGCGCTGATCCGCGTCGACCCCGATGCGGCCGAGCGCACGGTGGAAGATCTGTCCGAATTGTTTCGCGCCGCGCTGGGCCAGCACAACAACGACGACGGCACCCTGGGCGACGAGCTGGCGCTGATCGAGCGCTACCTCGCGATCGAGCAACTGCGCCTTGGCGATCGTCTGCGCGTGCAGCGCGATATCGCTGCGCTGCCGGAAACTTTCCCACTGCCCCGTCTACTGCTGCAGCCGCTGGTGGAGAACGCCGTGCGCCACGGCATCCAGCCGCGGGTCGGCGGCGGCGAGATGATGCTGCGCGGCACGGTCGAGCAGCGGATGCTCGTCATTGAAATCATCAACCCGCTGCCGGATACCGCCGCCGAACCGGGCAATGGCCATGGCCTGGACAACGTGCGCCAGCGCGTGGCCTATCGCTACGGGCCGCTGGCCCGTGTGGAAGCCGGTATACAGAGTGGACTCGATGGCGAACGCTTCGTCGTGAAACTGTATCTCCCCATGCCTCAACCCTCCGAGCAAAGCCGCGATGCGCGTACTGATCGTCGATGACGAACCGCTGGCGCGCGCGCGCATGGCCGCGCTGCTCGGTGAATGCACCGGTACGGAAATCGTCGGCAGCGTCGGCGACGGCGAGAGCGCACTCGCGGCGATCGGCGAACAGCAGCCGGACATTCTGTTGCTCGATATCAACATGCCCGGGCTCAACGGCACCGCGCTGGCCCAGCGCCTGGCCGGTCGCGCGCGGCCGCAGGTGATCTTCTGTACCGCCTACGAAGCCCACGCGCTGCAGGCCTTCGAACTGGGCGCCGTCGATTACCTGCTCAAACCCGTGCGGCTGGAACGCTTGCGCGATGCCCTGCAGCGCGCCGAGCGCCGCCTCGCCGATCAGACCCGCGAACCGACCAAATATCTGCGCGGTCGGCTGCGCGGTGAAGAAGTACGCATCGCTCTGGACGAAGTGATCTACCTTCTCGCCGACGAGAAATACGTCGTCGTGCAGCACCGCCGCGGCGAGCTGCTGATCGAGGAATCGCTGCGCCAGCTGGAAGAAACCTATCCGAACCAGCTTATTCGCCTGCACCGCAACTGCCTCGTGCCGCCGGCGCGATTGCTGGGACTGAAAACCCTCGGCGACGGTCGCGTGCTCGCGCGTCTGGACGGCACCGAGCTGAGCCCGGAAATCAGCCGACGCAACCTGCCGGCCGTAAGAAGGCTGCTGCGGTTGGGATGAGGGCTTTGCGAGCGCGAATCGCTCGATTGCCTGCTTGACCGCGGCACGCTTGGGAAAAAGTAACCGTTAATATGGGGGAATCGAAATTCAAAGCGGAGCTGGTCGCCAATGGATTTTTATACGATCTGGGAATCGGCGCATTTCAGACTCTCGCAGTCCTACGATTTTCGCTTTCCTGGTTACCTGTTTGTCGAGTGCCACTCAGGCGTTCGTCGCCTGAACGACTTCGGGCCAGGGGAATCCGAAGAGCTTGCTGCCGTGTTGAAACTCGGGGAGCGTCTGCTCGATCTTCTGATTCGACCCGAGCGAATTTATGTTCTGAAATTTGGCGAATCCGACGACCGCATACATTTTCATCTGATTCCACGAACCGCGGAACTGCTGAAGTCGTATCTCGATGAGCGGCAAGGAAGCCCTCCCTACAACGGCGCGCTCATCACGGCATGGCTTTGGGCGAACGCTGGCCGCCTCGGCCATTCCGATGCCGATATTCAAGATTTTATTTCATCGGCACAGAGAATGTCCGAGCAGCTGACTTCATAGATTTTCGAACATGTGAGGCATCCGTACATTCATCGCTGAACACCTTCGTGATCTACACAGGAAGCGTAGGGAAACAATGGATTTTTTGGTCGCTCTCATCTCAAGATAAAAGGAATCACCATGAAGCTTATAGGCATGCTCGACTCGCCCTACGTCCGCCGCGTGGCGATCTCGCTGCAAATGCTCGGCATCCCGTTCGAGCATCAGTCGCTGTCGGTGTTTGGCGGCTTCGACGAGTTTCAGCGGATCAATCCGCTGGTGAAGGCACCGACGCTGATCTGCGATGACGGCGAGGTGCTGATCGATTCGACGCTGATTCTGCAGTATGCCGAGGCTATAGCCAGCAACGGCAGGAGCCTGATGCCGACGGAGGCGGCGGCGTTGCGGCATTCGCTTCGCCTTATCGGACTGGCACTGGCCGCGTGCGAGAAAAGCGTGCAGATCGTTTACGAACGCAAGCTGCGGCCGACCGAGAAACAGTACGCGCCGTGGGTGGAGCGCGTCAGCGGGCAGCTGCTGGCCGCTTACGATGCGCTCGAAGCGGCCTCTCGCGATCAATCCCTCGCCGTTACCAGCGGCACTATCGATCAGGCCGGTATCACTACCGCCGTTGCCTGGAAGTTCACCCAGGAGATGTTGCCGGATATCGTGCAGGCGGCCGACTATCCGGCGCTACGCATGTTCTCGGACAAAGCCGAGGCGCTGGCGGCGTTTGCCGCGGCGCCCTGCGGTCCAAGCACGTATCGCGCGGTGGCGTGACTCGCAGTAGACACCCTTCAATCTCTACGATTATCGAGATGGCGACGGCGCATAGCGCGTAGGTTGGCGCTGAGCGCACCGATGCCCAACAAAAAGCCCAACAGGGGTAAGGCGATAGACAACTCCATCGCCTGGTACCCGTCGGGCTTCGCTTTGCTCAGCACCAACCTGCGTTTTCAACGCCGACGCGCGTTCGGCGCCTGGCGAGGTGGGGTCAACCTTCCTTCTTGATCTCGTGGCCGCCGAATTCGTTGCGCATCGAGGCCAGCAGCTTGTCGGCAAACGAATCGTTGTCGCGCGAGCGGTAGCGTTCCATCAGTGACAGGGTGATCACCGGAGCGGACACGCTCAGCTCCATGGCGGCGTCGACGGTCCAGCGGCCTTCACCGGAATCGACCACGTACGGGGCGATACCCTTCATGTCGGGGTTCTTGCCCAGCGCGTCGGTGGTGAGGTCGAGCAGCCAGGAACGCACCACGCTGCCGTAGCGCCAGATTTCGCCGACCTGCTTCAGGTCGAGGCCGAATTCGGTCTTGTGCTTGAGGATGGAGAAGCCTTCGGCGTACGCCTGCATCATGCCGTACTCGATACCGTTGTGGACCATCTTGGTGTAGTGGCCGGAGCTGACCGGGCCGACGCGGCCCCAGCCCTGATTCTTGGCCGGCGCCAGCGTTTCGAAGATCGGCTTGATCGCGTCGACGACCTTCTCGTCGCCGCCGACCATCATGCTGTAACCCTCGGCCAGACCCCAGATGCCGCCGCTGGTACCGCAGTCGACGTAGTTGATTTTCTTGTCGACGTACGAGGCCGCGCGCCGCTGCGTGTCCTTGTAGTTGGAGTTGCCGCCGTCGATCACGGTGTCGCCTTCGGACAGCAGCTTGTACAGCGTGTCGACCGTGTCGTCGGTGATCTTGCCGGACGGCACCATCACCCAGACCACGCGCGGCGCGGGCAGCGCTTTGACCAGCGCTTCGAGCGAATCGGCTTCGCCGGCGCCCTTGGACACGAGCAGCGTGCGCGCGTCGGCGTTCGGATCGAAACCGATCACCTTGTGCCCGCCCTTGATCAGGCGTTCCGCCATATTGGCGCCCATTTTGCCGAGACCCACCATGCCAAGTTCCATCGGATGTCCTTTACGTAATGTGTTGGGGAGAGGAGGAATTCGAAATACGTCAGTCATGCAGTGTATTCACGTCACCGATAAGCCGGCGTGATCGCAGAAACTTGCTACGTGGTGCGCGCCAGCCATTTCTGCAAGCGCGCGCGCAGACGCGCGGTGATGCGCGTGCGGCCGTAGGCCTTGGCCGCCTCGCGAATCGCTTCGGCCTGCGTGGGATACGCGTGGATCACCCGCGCCAGCGTGGTCAGGCCGATCTTGGCGACCATGGCGAGGGTAATCTCGTTGATCATCTCGCCCGCGTGGCGCGCCACGATGGTGGCACCGAGAATGGTATCGGTGCCCTCGCGCACGTGGATTTTGACGAAGCCGCCTTCTTCGCTGTCGGTGACCGCGCGATCGATCTGGTGCATCGGCACCGTAAACGTCTTGATCGGAATACCCATGAGGTTGGCCTCGCGCACATACAGGCCGACATGGGCGATTTCCGGATCGGTGTACGTGCACCAGGGGATGACCAGTTCGCTCAGACGCATGCGCCCACGCATGAAAGCGTTGTTGACCACGATGCGCGCGGAAGCCGCCGCCGTGTCGGTGTACTGGTCCTGCAGGCAGACGTCGCCGGCGGCGTAGACGCGCGGATTGCTGGTGAGCAGAAAATCGTCGACGGTGACGCCTTTGATGGCGTCATACTTGATGCCGGCCTTTTCAAGATCCAGACCTTGCACGTTGGGCACGCGGCCCACGCCGGTGAGAATCGCGTCGACCTCGATGGTGCTTTTGTAATCGGCGCTGATCAGGTCCACCTGCTTGGCGCCGTTCTCCGTGCGTACCGCCGTGGCGGTGGTGTTGAGGCGCACCTCGATGCCGTCGCGGCCGAACGCGTCGGAAAGAATCTGTGCGGCATCGCGCTCCTCGCGTTCGAGAAACAGCGGCTTGTCCTGCACGATGGTGACCTTGGAGCCGAGCTGTCGAAACGCCTGGGCCAGCTCGCAGCCCACCGGGCCGCCGCCGATCACCAGCAGCCGCTTGGGCAGCTCGGTGAGATTGAACACGGTGGCATTGGTGAGAAACCCGGCCTCGCGCAGACCCGGCACATCCGGAATGTGCGGGCGCGTGCCGGTGGCGATCAGCGCCTTGCCGAATCGCAGCGTGAGCTCGTTGACCATCAGCGTGTCGTCGCCGGCAAAGCGCACGTTGCCGAAAAACATGTCGACACCGAGCTTGGCCATGTGTCGCACCGACGAGCCGCCGCTGAGGTGGCTGCGGATGCGCCGCACGCGATCCATCACGGCAGTAAAGTCGACCTCGATATGGTCGACCTTGGCACCGTAACGCGCCGCGTTGCGCATGTCGGCGTACAGCCGTGCGGTGCGGATCAGCGCCTTGGACGGCACGCAGCCGGTGTTGAGGCAGGTGCCGCCGATGAAGTGACGCTCGATCAGCGCCACCTTCAAGCCCATGGCGATAGCCAGCTCGGCCGCGGCGACGCCGGCTGAGCCGGCACCGATGATTACCAGCTGATAGCGATCGGCCGGCTTGGGATTGGCCCAGGCCTCAGGATGCAGATCGGCGACGCGCTTGTCTTCCCACGCGTCCTGCGGCGTGGTGATAGTGGCATCGAACGGCGGCGACATCAGTGTGCTCCTTCGGGCGCAGAGGGTTGCAGCCAGCCGCCTTCGAAGCCGGCTTGACGCAATCCGTCGCCTATATATGGGTTGCTGCGCATCAACTGCCAGATCAGGCCGCTGCGGTGGTTCTCGATCATCATCACCACGATGCCCTGATCGAGCCCGTAATAGCCGTTGGAAATCCACGGCTGGCCGTCGACCGGCACCGAGGGGTTGAAGCTGCTGGCCAGGCGATTGTCGACCATCATCTGCGGATAGCGCATCAGCATGTTGCGCATCGCCTCCATCACCAGCTCCGGCGCGAACGGCAGCGAGGCCAGCACGGCCGGCGCAGACAGCGTGCCGTCGTCGGGGCCATACGGCACGCCGCGACCGGCGTAACCGAACAGGCGGTGGTCGGGGCTCACGGTATCGGCTTGGTCGTCGGTCGGACCGTCGCAGGCGGACAGGCCCCAGCAGTTTTCATCGTAGCCGACGAACTCGTGCGGGTTGAGCTGCGTGTAGCGGCGCTGGATGTAGACGGCGGCGCGGCTGTTCTCGAAGTAGTCGGAGTTCTTTTCGCGCATGAACGGGTCGCGGATGCCGCGTAGATCCACCCACGCATGCGAAAACTGATGCACGAACAGCGGGCCGGCGTACAGATAATCGTGGCCGTAGAGGTTTTCCCACTGGTAGGTCGCCGTCCACGCGGTGTAGCAATCGGCCTTGATCGGATGCGTGGGCGAGCCCATCGCCATGGCGTACAGCACGATCGCCTCGCTGTAACCTTCCCAACCGTAGTGCAGAAAGCCGCTCTCCGGCTTCCAGCCCTGTCGGATGGTGCCGCCGCCGTCCTGCGACCACAGCCAGTCGACGCGGCGGTAGAGAAAATCGACCAGATCGCGCAGCTCGGTTTCTTCCGCCGTGTCGGCAGTGAAGTACTGGCCCGCCGTCAGCGCGCCGGCGATCAGCAGCGCGGTGTCGATCATCGACAGCTCGGACTGCCACACCCGCGTGCCCTTTTTCATGTCCAGAAAATGGTAGTAAAAGCCCTTGTAGCCGGTGGCATCGGGGGCGCCGCTCTGGTCGCTGTCGCGGAAAAAGCGCAGCGCGGCCACGCTGAGTTTTATCGCATCGGCGCGTTTCATCCAGCCCCGCTCCACCGCGATCGGATAGCACGACAGCGCAAAGCCGACCACGGCGATGCTGACCGGCGAGTTCTCGCGCGAGGTGTCGGCCACCAGGCCGTTGTCCGGATTCACCGTTTCAAGAAAGTAACCGAAGGCTGCCTTCTGCAGCTGGTCCAACATCGCCTCGTCCGTGAGCGTGGGTAACTGGGTCATTGCGTGGGATTCCGGCAAGCCAATGGTCTGTCATCGCTGGTGCACCCATCGGCCATGATGCGGCCACGCGGAGCTGGGCACGAGCTGGTGGGATGCGTTTCGCAGCATGCCATTTTGCCTCGTCTCGTGCCGGCGCGCCGGTAGCGTGATCTCGGTGGTACACCGCGACATGATCGTGCGGTGCGGTGCATGTAACGCGTGTAAAGGCGGCGGACATCTTGTTGTCACCCGATGGACTGAGCGTTTCCGATTCGACGCCAATGCTCGACCGATACTGGTTCGTCCAGGCCCGGCTTCACGCGGTGTTAGCCCGCTGCGGACGTACGCTACGCCGGTTGCGGCACCCGTCCCCGCCGATCGCGCAGGAGTTCCATCGCCCATGTCACCCCGCTCAACCTCCCAGCCACGCACCGCGCCACGCGCGCACCTGCTTTCCAACGGCAATTACAGCGTGATGCTGAATGTGCACGGCTCCGGCTACAGCCAGTGGCACGACATGGCGGTGACGCGCTGGCGCGAGGACGCCACGCGCGACCCCTGGGGCAGCTACCTGCTGCTGCGCGACGAGGAGAGCAGCGAACTGTGGTCGCCGACCCAGCAGCCGTGCGGCGACGGCAGCGCCGACGATACGGCGACTTTCGCGCCGGGTAGCGCCACCTTCGACCGCCACTACGACGGCATCCACAGCAAGCTCGACGTCGCCGTGGCCAGCGATGCCGACGTGGAGCTGCGCCGGCTGACCCTGACCAACAGCGGCGACCGGCCGCGTTCGCTCTCGGTTACCGCCTACGCCGAGGTGGTGATCGGCCCGATCGGCGCGGACAACGCGCATCCCGCGTTTTCCAAGATGTTCGTGCAGACCGACTGGGACGCATCGAATCATTTGCTGCTGGCCACGCGCCGGCGCCGCGCCACCAGCGAGGCCAAGATTTGGGCCGCGCAGGCGCTGCAGGTCGAAGGCCAGCCGGCGACCGCCGAATTCGACACCGACCGCGCGCGCTTTATCGGCCGCGGCCGCACGCTGCGCAACGCGCAGGCGATGCAGCGCGGCACTCACCTGTCCGGCACCACCGGCTGTGTGCTCGATCCGGTGTTCGCCCTGCGCCAGCGGGTGACGCTCGCCGCCGGCAGCAGCGTCACCGTGCTGCTGTGGACGCAGCTGGCCGATTCGCGCGACGGGGTGCAGGCGCTGATCTCGCGCCTGGGTGACGCCAACGCCGCCGACGCGTTGTTCAACGGCGCGAGCAAACGCGCCGAGGCCGAGCAGCAGCGCCTCGGCATCGACGATGCGAAGGTGTCTCGCTTTGCCCACTGGATGTCCGCCCTGCTCAGCAGCGATGCCTCGCAGCGCGCTGCGCCGGCGGTCTTGGCGCGCGGCCGCGGCGGCCCGCCGACCCTGTGGGGTGCCGGCATTTCGGGCGATCGTCCGATCGTGCTGCTACGGCTGGAGAACGACGCGTCGCTGGCGCAGGTGCAGGATCTTCTGCTCGCGCAAACCCTGTGGCGCAGCCAGCGCCTGGCCGTCGACGTGGTGGTGTTGAACGCCGCAAAAGACGCCGACGCCTTGCAGGGCAAACTCGATCCGCTGATCGGCGCACAGCAGGCGCTGCTGAAGCAGGACAGTGCCGCGCCCAAGGCCGAAGCGTTCTGTTTGAAGGACAGCGCGATCGACGACAACCTCCGCAACGGCCTGCTGACGGTGGCGCGCGTGGTGCTGGGCGACAAGATCGCCGGCGACAGCGACGCAGAGCCAGCGAGCTCCGGTTCGAGCACGGCTGCCACGGCTATCCGCGCAACCGAGCCCATCACCGCCAGCGCCACACCGTCGACGCTGGAGTTCGCCAACGGCCACGGTGGCTTCGTCGATGACGGCCGGGCCTATCGCATCGAGCTCGATGCGCAGCGTCCGACGCCGGCACCGTGGGTCAACGTGATCGCCAACCCGAACTTCGGCTTTATCGTCTCGGCCGAGGGCGGCGGCTACGCGTGGTCGCTCAACAGCCAGCAGAATCCGCTGACGCCGTGGCCGAACGATCCGGTCAGCGACAGCCCGCGCGACGTTCTCTATTTGCGCGACGAGGAAAGCCGCGACGTCTGGAGCGCCACCGCCCTGCCCGTGCGCGTGGTCGACGCAAACTATTCCACCACGCACGGCAAGGGCTGGACGCGCTTCGTCAACGACGCGCACGGTATCGGCACCGAGCTGACCCAGTGCGTGCCAACGGTCGATTCGATCAAGCTGTCGCGGCTGCGCCTGAGCAACCACTCCGGTCGCACGCGCCGGCTCTCCATCACCGGCTATGTCGAATGGGCGCTGGGATCGAACGGCACCACGCCCGCGCCGTTCGTGGTCACCACGCGCGACGACGCGACCGGGGCCTTGTTTGCGCGCAACGCCTGGCGCAGCGATTTCGGCGACCGCGTGGCGTTTATCGATCTCGGCGGCCAGCAGCAGTCTTTCAGCGGCGACCGCGGCGAGTTTCTCGGCGAACTCGGTGCCGTCGACAACCCTGCCGCCCTGAGTAGCAGCGCGCCGCTGTCGGGCCGCGTTGGCGCCGGGCTCGATCCCTGCGGCGCATTGCAAACCACGGTCGAACTGCCGGCCGATACGCAGATCGATATCGTCTTCGCGCTGGGCGATGCCGCCTCCGAAGCGGACGCACAGGCGCTGGTGACGCGCTATCGCGGCGTCGACATCGACAGCGTGCTGGCCGACGTCGGCGCGCAGTGGAACGGCCTGCTCGACACGGTGCAGGTGAAGACGCCCGACCGCGCGATGGACGTGATGCTCAACCACTGGCTGCCGTATCAGGTGCTGGTCAGCCGCGTGTGGGCGCGCACGGCCTACTATCAGGCCAGCGGCGCCTACGGTTTTCGCGACCAGCTGCAGGACGTGATGGCGCTGTGCGTGAGCCGTCCCGACCTGGCGCGCGAGCATCTGCTGCGCGCCGCCGGCCGCCAGTTCGCCGAAGGCGACGTACAACATTGGTGGCTGCCGCCAGGTGGTCAGGGCATTCGCACCAAGATCCGCGACGACCGCCTGTGGCTGTCCTACGTTGCCACGCATTACGTCGACGTCACTGGCGACGAGGCGGTGCTGGACGAGCTGCTGCCTTTCCTCAAGGGCGACGCCATTCCCGACGGCGCCAGCGACGCGTTTTTTCTGCCATCGCCGTCGGATGAAAAAGTGTCGGTGTACGAACACTGCGCGCGCGGCATCGACTCCAGCCTGACCCAAGGCGCCCACGGCCTTCCGCTGATGGGCACCGGCGACTGGAACGACGGCATGAACGCGGTGGGCGAAGCGGGCCGCGGCGAAAGCAGCTGGCTGGCGTGGCTGGCGATCGCCGCCATCGGCCTGTTCGCACCGCGCGCCGAACTGCGCGGTGAAACCGAGCGTGCCAAACGCTGGCGCGATTACGCCGACAACATGCGCGGCGCGCTGGAAGACGCGTGGGACGGCGAGTGGTACCGCCGCGGCTACTACGACAACGGTGCGCCGCTGGGCTCGCGCGACAGCGACGAGTGCCAGATCGATACCATCGCGCAGTCGTGGAGCGTCATCGCCGGCGCGCCGAACCGCGCGCACGCCGAGCAGGCGATGGCCTCGGTCGACAAGCTGCTGGTCGATCACCCGAACAAGATCGCCAAGCTGTTCACCCCGCCGTTCGATCACGGCAAGGAAAACCCCGGCTACATCAAGGGCTATCCGCCGGGCGTGCGCGAGAACGGCGGGCAGTACACGCACGGCGCCACCTGGTCGATCTTCGCATGGGCCGGCCTCGGCGACGGCGATCGCGCCACCGCGCAGTTCGGTCTGCTCAACCCGATCCGCCACAGCGAAAACGCCGACGCCATCGCCCGCTACAAAGTCGAACCCTACGCCGCCTGCGCCGACGTCTACTCCGTCGATCCACACGTCGGCCGCGGCGGCTGGACCTGGTATACCGGCTCGGCCGCATGGCTTTACCGCGGCGGCATCGAAGCCGTGCTCGGCTTCCACAAACACGGCGACCGCCTGCAGCTCGACCCGAGCATCCCCAAGCATTGGCCCGGCTTCGAGATCGCCTACCAGCACCACGGCAAATCCGGCGCCATCACCCACTACAAGATTTCCGTGACGAACCCCGACAAGGTCAGCCACGGCGTCAAGCAAATCCATTTAGACGGCCAAATGCTGCCTGCCGATCAATCCGTCGTGCTGGCCGACGATGGTCAAACCCACGCTCTGCATATCGTTTTGGGGTAACGGGAAAAGACGCGGCGCCCGTAACCGGGCGCCTATTACGGAGACGCCTCGCCAGTGCTGGTGTTGATGGTCTGCTCGCGCAAGCCGCCGCCCAGTGCAGCATAGAGATTGATGCTGCTGGTTTGATCCGATAACTGTACGGCAATCAAACTTTGCTGAGCGCTGTAGAGCGTACGTTGTGTCGTCAGCACGTCCAGCATGCTGTCGCTACCTTGCTGATACAGCGCCCTGGTGAGGTCGTAGCTGCGCTGATCCGCCCGGACCTCGTTTCGCAGCGCGTCGAGCTGGTCCTGGACAGTCGCGCGGGTAGCCAGCGCATCGGCAACTTCCCGGAAGGCGGTCTGAATGGTTTTTTCGTAGTCGGCTAAATCGATGCCTTGCGTCGCCTTCGCTTCATCCAGTGAGGCACGCAGGCTGCCGGCATTGAAGATAGGTACGCTGATGGAGGGTGCGAACGACCACGCGCCACTTCCCTTTTTGAACAGCCCGGCCAGACCGTCGCTTTCGGTGCCCTTGTCTGCCGTGAGAGTGATCGACGGGAAGAAAGCGGCGCGCGCCGCACCGATGTCGGCGTTGGCGGCTTTCAGGGTGTGCTCTGCCGACAGTACGTCAGGACGTTGCAGCAGCACATTCGACGAGATGCCTGCGGGCAGCTCGGCCATGGCGAGCTGGCTGGTGATGCTCGCATCGGGGAGGTCCGCATCGGCGACGCTGGCACCCACCTCCAGATTCAGCGCGTTCAGGTCTTGCGCCACCTGAGTGATATAGCTGGCGATATCCTTACGTGCCGCCTCGACGCTACTTTGCGCCTGCACGAGATCCAGTCCGGATACGGTGCCTATGTCGTGCTGGGCCTTCGTTAAATCGTAAGTGGCCTGCTGGCTCTTCAGCGTCTGCCTGGAAAGATCGAGCAGCGCCATGTCGGAGGCGAGGGTGAGCCAATCGCTGGCGACCGTCTCGACCAGGCTTATGTGAGTGCTGCGCCGAGTTTCCGCCGTGGAAAGATAGTTTTCCCATTCCTCGTCCTTGAGGTTATGCAATTCGCCAAACAGATCCAACTGGTAGCTGCTGAAACCCAGCTGGACGCTGTCCGTTCGCGATACGGAAGATTGGCCTGTCGCCGTGAGTTTCGATGGTGTCCGCGAAGCGGATTCCGAACCTTCCGCGCTGATGCTGGGAAACAACTCGGCCCGCTGGATACGATACTGCGCGCGCGCCTTTTCGATGTTGAGTACAGCGACGCGGAGGTCGCGATTGTTTGCCAGCGCCTGCTCGATCACGCGCTGCAAGCGGGCATCCTTGAAGAAATCACGCCAGCCGATGCTCGCCGCCTGAGTCTTCGACGCCGTCGCCGGCTTACCGTCGACCGTCGGCCAGGTTTGGGGCACCGGCGCGGCGGCGCGGGTATATGTCGGCGCCAGATTGACGCAGCCCGTCAGCGCCGTCGCGACAGCCACCATCGAGCATGTGCGGAGCATTCGCATCATGGCCTGTCTCCAGCAACGGGCGTTTTCGACTCGACCAGCGATGCACCGGCCAGGCCGCGCACCACGACGTAGAACAGTGGGATGAAGAAAATGCCCAATACCGTTGCCACCAGCGTGCCGCCGAACACGGCGGTGCCGATCGCATGGCGCGCACCCGCACCGGCTCCGGTGCTTATCACCAGGGGAAACACGCCGAGCAAAAAGGCCAATGACGTCATCACGATCGGGCGCAGACGCATGCCTACCGCGTGCAGCACCGCGTCGAGCGTGCTCTGACCGTCATGCTCCAGCTGCATCGCGAATTCGACGATCAGAATGGCATTCTTGGCAGACAGGCCGATGGTTGTCAGCAAGCCCACCTGGAAATACACGTCATTGTCGAGCCCGCGCAGGCTGGTCGCCAACGCTACGCCAAGCACGCCAAGCGGTACGACCAGCATGACGGAAAAAGGTATCGACCAGCTTTCATAAAGCCCTGCCAGGCACAGGAAAACGAACACCACCGAAGCGAGATAGAGATACACCGACTGATTGCCGGACTGCCGCTCCTGATAGGACAGACTGGTCCACTCGTAGCCAAAACCATTCGGCAGCTGGCTCACCAGTTTCTGCATGGCGTCCATCGCTGCGCCCGAACTCACTCCCGCGGCGGCGTCACCGGTAATCTCTGCGGAAGACACCGCGTTGTATCGACTCAGTTGCGGCGCGCCGTATGTCCAGTGGGAGCGGGCGAAGGCAGACACGGGCACCATGTTGCCGTCCGAATTGCGCACGAACCAGTTGTCGATATCGCTGGGTAACATCCGGTCCGCGGGTTCGCCCTGGATGTAAACCTTTTTTACCCGGCCGCGATCGATAAAGTCATTGACATAGCTTCCGCCCAGCGCATCGCTGAGCGTATCGCCAATATCTGACGACGCGACATTCATCGCACCCGCTTTCTTGTCGTCGATATCCAGCGAAAACTGGGGCGTGTCTTCCAGTCCGTTGAAGCGGACCTGCGATAGCGAGCTGTCTTTGGCAGCCAGCGCCAACAGTTTGTTTTTCGCACTCATCAAGGCATCGTGGCCGGCGCCGCCGAGGTCCTTCAGTTCCATGTCAAAGCCGGAACTTGTACCGAGTCCGTTGATCGAGGGTGGTTGCAGCACGAAAACGCTACCGTCGCGAACGCTGCCCATCAGGTAACCCGATGCCTGGCGGGCAATATCCGCGGCACTGACGGTTCGCGTACTCCAGTCCTTCAGTCTGACGAAAAGCATGGCGGAGTTCTGGCCGCTACCGGCACTGCTGAATCCCAGGGCCGCAAAGACACCGTCCACGCCCGGCTGTTTCATGAAATAGCCGACGGCCTCGTCCACGACTTTCTGGGTACGCTGCTCCGTCGCACCGGAAGGCAGCTGCACAATCGCCATCAGAATTCCCTGATCCTCGTCCGGCAGGAAGGAGGTGGGCAATTGCTTGTACACCAGCAGCATGACCAGCGTGATCGCCAGGAAAAGCACCGTACCGATGCGCCGGTGGCGAATGACACGGCCAACCCCGCGCTGATAGCTTCCTGCCGTTTTGTCGAATGTACGGTTGAACCATCCAAAAAAGCCGCGACGGGGTTCGTTGTCCGCTGCCACCGGCTTGAGGATTGTCGCGCACAGGGCGGGCGTCAGCGTCAGGGCCGTCAGTACCGAGAGCGCCATCGCGGAGACGATAGCTACCGAGAACTGACGGTAGATGACGCCGGTCGAGCCACCGAAAAACGCCATGGGAATCAGCACCGCGGAGAGTACCGTGGCGATGCCGATCAGCGCGCTGCTGACTTCATCCATGGATTTACGCGTCGCTTCGAGCGGTGACAGACGCTCTTCCCTCATCACGCGCTCGACGTTTTCCACCACCACGATGGCGTCGTCCACCAGCAAACCGATGGCCAGCACCAAGCCGAACATCGTCAGCGTATTGATCGAGTAGCCCATCAGTTCGAGGATGCCGAACGTACCTAGCAAGACCACCGGCACGGCAATGGTCGGAATGAGTGTCGCGCGCAGGTTCTGTAGAAACAGGTACATGATCAGCACGACCAGCACGATCGCCTCGATCAGTGTCTCCACCACCTCTTTCAGCGACAGCTTGACGAACGGTGTGGTCTCGTACGGATATTCCGCCGTAACGCCTTTGGGAAAGTTGGGCGCTTGCTGCGCCAGGTAGGCCCTGACTTCGCTCGCAACGGCGATGGCGTTGGCACCGCTGGCCAGCTCGATACCGACGCCCGACGCCGGCTTGCCGTTGTACTGCGAACTGGTGCTGTAGTCGTCGCTGCCCAGTTCCACGCGTGCCACGTCGCCGAGCAACACCTGGGCGCCGCCGCTGGACGTCTTGAGCACGATCTGGCGAAACTGCGCCGGTGTCTGAAGACGGCTGCGCGCCGTGATGGTCGCATTGAGTTGCTGATCTTTCACCGCCGGCAAGCCACCGAGTTCGCCGGTCGCCAGATCGGTGTTCTGGGCGCTGATGGCGCTGGATACGTCCGACGGCATCAGCGAATACTTTTGCAGCTTGGTCGGATCGAGCCAGATGCGCATCGCGTATTGCGAACCGAACTGCACCACTGCGCCGACGCCTTCCATGCGGGACAGGCCGTCCTTGAGATGGCTGGCGATGTAGTCACCGATATCGGCCGAACTCTGGCTGCCGTCCTGCGAGACCAGTGCGAGCACCATGGATATGCTGCCGGTGGACTTGGTGATCGTCACGCCATTTTGCTGCACCGTACTTGGCAGCCGCGAGTTGGCGGCCTGCACCTTGTTCTGCACCTGCACCTGCGCCGTATCGGCGTTGGTCCCCGACTTGAAACTCAGCGTGATGCTGGCGCTGCCCGTCGCACTGCTGGTCGACGACATGTACAGCAGATTGTCCAGGCCGGTCATCTGCTGCTCGAGCACCTGGACGACGGCGTCCTCGACCGTCTTCGCCGAGGCACCGGGATAGCTGGCGCTGACACTGATCGACGGTGGCGCGATATCCGGATATTGCTCCAGCGGCATCTGTGTGGTCGCGAACGTGCCCCCGAGGCAGATGGCGATGGCGATGACCCACGCCAGGACGGGACGATCGATGAAAAAACGGGCGATGGACACGACGTACCGTCCTCAGCTCTTCGGTGTCGCTGGCTGGCCGACGGACGGCGGCGCAGCGGTGGCGGTAGCGCCAGATTCCTGTGGATCGACAGTGTCGCCTTCCCTGACGTTTTGCAGGCCCGCGACAATTACCCGGTCGCCAGCCTTGAGGCCGCTGTCCACAATCCAGTCGCCGGCGACGGCTCCGGCCACGGTCAGGGTTTTCTGGACCACTTTGTTGTCGGCTCCAACGACGAGCGCCGTGGCGTCGCCCTTGGCGTCATGGCTTACGCCCTGCTGCGGCACCCACAACGCATGGTTGTCGACCCCCTGCTCCAGATCGGCATGCACGTACATATTGGGCAGCAGCATTTTGTCGGGGTTGGCGACCGTGCCGCGCAAGGTGATCGTGCCCGTGCTCTCATCCACCGCGACGCCGACGACTTGCAGGCTGCCTTCGCTTTGATACGTGCTGCCGTCTTCCAGCAGCAGTTTGAATTTCGCCGCGCCGCTGGCGTCCGCCTTGAGACGGCCGCTGGCGAGATCCTTTCGCAGCTGCAGGTACTGCGCGCTGGACTGCGTGATGTCGACATAGACCGGGTCATAGCGATAAATCGTCGTCAGTGCGGTGCTCTGGTTGGCCGTGACCAGGGCGCCGACCGTATATGTCGAGGTGGCAATCGTTCCGCCGATGGGGGCCGTGATGCGCGTATAGCCCAAGTTGACGCGCGCGCTTTCTACCGCCGCTTGGTCGGCTTGCACGGTGGCTTCGTCCTGCTTGAGTGTGGCGATTGCCGTGTCGAAATCCTGCTTGCTGACGGCATCTATCTTGACCAGCTGCTTGGCTCTCTCCGCTTGCGGGCGCGCTGCATAAAGCGCTGCCTGAGCGTTGGCCAGATTGGCCTTCGCCTGATCGTAGGCAGCCTGGTAAGTACCCGGATCGAGTTGATAGAGCAGTTGTCCGGCGTGTACCTCAGTGCCCTCGTCGAAGAGACGTTTCTGGATGACTCCGGTGACTTGCGGCGTCACGTTAGCGGAGAGATACGCCGTCAGTCGGCCCGGCAAAGACGTGGACTGCGCATAAGGCTTGGCCTTCAGCGTCAGCACCGTGACCTTGGCTGGCGCCATTTGTGGCGGCGGGGCGGACGGCGAACAGGCGGTCAGTCCAAGGAGCGCCAGGGCAGCATACCTCGCGTATCTGGACCGCAGAAAAAATGCATACGTCACTTCAACCTCCGCGCACGGGGTGCTCGACAAGGTCGCAAGGTATCGAACAAATGTGAGCGAAAAAGGGGGATTTCGTAATAAGCGATCTCGACGCTTGAAACCTATTCCACAACCGACCCTAATAAAGGTCGGTCCTTCATCGACTATCGACCATGCCGCAGGGCCTCATCGCCAAACTTTTTTTCTCCGTTCTTTTGGTGACCGCGTTCATCGTGATTGCCATGGGCTTCGCTGCACGCGTCACATTCAATCAAGGCTTTCTCGGCTATCTGAGCAAGCAGGAAGAAATTCGCCTGAAGGAAACGGTGCCCCTGCTTGCCGATGCCTATCGCGCGCATGGCAGCTGGCGGTTTATCCGCGATGATCCGCAGAACTGGATGGTGCTGATGCGTCCAGCCAACTTGCCCGATCATCCGACGGCGGAGGATGTTGAACGTACCGCCCTTTCAGTCTCTGATCTGACCGGCACACCGATGCGCTTCACCTTGCTCGACGCGCAGCAGCGATACGTTTTTGGTAATCCAAAAACAGGCCTGGGCGCACCAAAATTACCTATTGTTGTGGATGGCAGAACGGTCGGCTGGCTGAGGATGCTGCCGTTCCAGCGAGTGATCGAAGCCGGTGACCTGGCCTTTCAACAGAGCCAGCACCGGGGATTTTTCATCATTGGCGTCTGTGCGCTGTTGCTGGCTGCATTACTCACGATTGTCGTGGCGCGATCGCTGCTTAGTCCGATAAGTCAACTGAAGCGCGCGACGGACGCTGTAGCCATTGGCGACTACACGATTCGTGTGCACGAAAACACCCGTGACGAACTTGGCCAGCTCGCCAAGAACTTCAATCTCATGGCGCTTGTGCTGGAAAGCAATGAAAAAATGCGCCGGGAATTTGTCGCCGACGTTTCGCATGAACTGCGCACACCGCTTGCCGTGATGCATGCCGAATTTGAAGTGCTGGAAGACGGCATACGGCCCATCGACATAGCCGCCATACAATCGCTCAAGGTTGAAGCGACGCACCTGAGCAAACTCGTGGAAGATCTTTATCAGCTTTCGCTGGCGGATATCGGCGCATTGATTTATCGCAAAAGCGAGGTGGACATCACGGAGCTACTTCGAACAACCACAAAGGCCTTCCAGAAACGGCTCATCCAGGCGGACATCACGCTGGAATTAAAGCTTCCACAGTCACCTCTTACCATTGATGCCGACGAAAAACGGCTGAGACAGCTCTTTGCCAATCTGCTGGAAAACACTATTCGTTACACCCATGCCGGTGGCCGGTTAAGCATCTATTGCATGCAGCTGGAAGATCAGGTTGCCATCGACGTCATGGATTCTGCACCCGGCGTCGATGACATAGGGCTGGAGCGACTGTTCGATCGCTTTTATCGCGGCGAATCCTCGCGCAACCGCGCCAGCGGAGGCGCCGGCCTCGGCTTGCCGATATCGCGCTCCATTGTTGAAGCACACGGCGGCACTATCGAAGCCAGACACTCCAAGCTCGGCGGACTGTGGCTGGTTATTCGCCTGCCTATCGGGGATGCATGAGTATGCAAACGATGCAGGGAACTATCGCGCACGTACTCATCGTCGAGGACGAGGCAAAGCTCGCCATGGCGATTCGCGACTATCTCAATGCAACCGGCTTTACCACGCAGTGGGTAGCCGACGGTCGTGACGTCATTTCGGCGATCAAGGCCAGCGTGTTCGATCTCGTTTTGCTCGACCTGATGCTACCGGGACGCAACGGCTTGGACATCTGCCGTGAACTACGCAGCTTCAGCGATGTTCCGCTCATTATGTTGACGGCGAGGATCGAGGAGATTGATCGGTTGCTCGGACTGGAAATTGGCGCTGATGACTACATCTGCAAACCTTTCAGCATTCGCGAGCTGGTCGCTCGGGCCAAGGCCATTTTGCGGCGATCGCGCACGCCGGCCAAGCCATCGTCTATTTTGCAGGTCGACGAGACTACCTATCAGGCGATCTACTACAGCACGCCTGTGCCGCTGACTTCTATTGAATTTCGCCTGTTGAAAACACTTTCCGATTTTCCCGGGCGCGTTTTTTCACGTGATGGATTACTCGATAGGCTCCACGCCGATCACCGTATCGTTACCGATCGGACTGTCGACACCCACATCAAGAACCTGCGCCGAAAGCTGCAACAGGTGGCGCCCGACATGGATCCGATCCGTTCGATCTATGGGGTTGGCTACAAGTTAGAAATTGACGGATGACCAAACCGCTGGATCTTCGTGCACCAGGTATTTCCATAAATCTTGCGGACACTGTTGCTTACGCGTTTATGGGCGAACTGCATGCGCCTACGCGAAAAGCGGCCGTCAAACCTGGCGGCGTTACGTGCCTTAAACTCCCGCGAAAGGAGTGAATCAGCTACGCCTCGTTCTTGACGCCCCCAACTTCCGCGTCAACGTATTCCTCCCCATCCCGAGCGCCAGCGCCGCATTCTGCCGATGCCCCGCGCAGCTCTGCATCGCCGCCTGCAGCAAGGTCTGGTCCAGCGCATCGCGGGCGCGCGCATGGATGTCTTTCTCGTCGTTGGCCAGCGCTGCCGATGCCCACTCGCGCAGCGCATCGGTCCATTCGCCGCTGGCCGGTTGGCCGCTGACCTCGCCCAGATCGGCCGGAAGAATTTCCGCGCCACGCGCCATCACCGCCATGCGGCGGCAGAGATTTTCCAGCTCACGCACGTTGCCCGGATAGTCGCGTTGCGCAATCGCCTTCAGCGCCGCTTTCGAAAACCGCTTGGGCGCCAGCTTCAGCTCCTGTGCGGCGCTGGCCAAAAAATGCTGGGCCAGAATCGGAATGTCCGCGCGGCGCGTGCGCAGCGGCGGCAGCTCAATGCGCACCACGTCGAGCCGATGCATCAGATCGGCGCGAAACTGTCCGGCGGCCACGCGCGTGGCCAGATCCTGATGCGTGGCCGCGACGATGCGCACGTTGCCGCGAATCAGCTCGCGCCCGCCGACACGATAGAACTCGCCGCCGGCCAGCACACGCAGCAGCCGCGTCTGCAGCACCAGCGGCATGTCGCCGATCTCGTCGAGAAACAGCGTGCCGCCCTCGGCCTGTTCGAAGCGGCCCGAGACGCGCCGCACCGCGCCGGTGAATGCGCCGGCCTCGTGCCCGAACAGCTCGCTTTCCAATAGCTCGCTGGGAATGGCCGCGGTATTCAAGGCCACGAAGGGTTTGCCGCGCCGCGCGCTTTCCTCGTGCAGGGCGCGCGCGACGAGCTCCTTGCCGGTGCCGGTTTCGCCGGTGACCAGCACGTTGAGATCGCTGGCCGCGATGCGGCCGATCAAGCGAAACACTTCGCGCATCGGCGCGCTTTCGCCAATCAACGCGTGATTGGCCACGCTGTTTACCGGCGGCGGCGCAGCGGGAGACTGCACGCTTTCCAGCGCGCGCTGCACGGCGGCGACCGCCTGATCGAGGTCGAAGGGTTTGGCCAGATAATCCGCCGCACCGGCCCGATACGCCGCCGCCGTCGTGGCCACGTCGGTATAGGCGCTCATCACGATCACCGGACCCAGGCCCTGCTTCTGCAAATCGTCAAGCAACTGCAGACCATCTTCGCCCGGCATGCGCACATCGGTCACCAGCAGCGCGGGACGCGACTCGCGCAAGGCTTCGCGCACCGCGCTGACGTCGCCAAATTCGCGCACCGCCAAGCCGGCGTCGCGCAGCGCTTCGGCCAGCACGAAGCGCACGCCGCGATCGTCGTCGGCGATCCAGATTTCGTCAGTCATGTACGCGCTCCAGCGGCAGATACAAAGAGAACACGGTTTCGCCCGGCCGGCTGACGTAGCGCAGTTCGCCGCCGTGTTCGCGCGCGATCTCTCGGGAAAGGGCCAGGCCCAGGCCACTGCCGTCGGCGCGGCCGGAGACCAGCGGTTGGAACAGCGTGTCGCGCAGCGATGCCGGCACGCCCGGGCCGTCGTCGATCACATCGATGCGCAGCGCCATGCGCAGCACCCGGTCGCCCCAGCGCAGGCCGTGATCGACGCGCGTGCGCAGCGTCAGCGTTTTGGCGCCGGCCTCCTGCGCGTTGCGCGCCAGGTTGAGCAGGATCTGCTGCAGCCGATCGGCGTCGCCTAGCAGATCCGGCACGCTCGGGTCGTAGTCGTGCTTCAACTGCAGCGGCTGCGCCTGCGCCTGCAGGAGATCGGTGAGCCGCTCCAGCAGATGATGGATATTCACCGCACCGAGCTGCGGCGCACCGTCGTGATGCAACAGCCGATTGGCCAGCGCCGCCAGCCGATCGGCCTCGTCGATGATCAAACCGGCCAGTGACTGCAGATCGCCCGTGCCCACGCGACGCTGCAGCAGCTGGGCCGCACCGCGCAAACCGGCCAGCGGATTCTTCACTTCGTGCGCGAAGCCGCGCAGCGTCGCCGACAGCGGCGAACCGCTGGCCGCCGGTTCGGCCAGTGCATGTATTTCAAGCAGCAGGCCCGCCTCAAACGGCTGGATAGCGATATCGACCAGCGTTTCGCGGCCTACGGCGGTAAACAGCGTCAGCCCACGCAGCTGCAGCGGCCGCTGCTGATCCAGCACCCGCGCGGCCAAAGCCAACGATTCAGGCTCCCGCAGCAACAGCGCCAACGGCTGGCCGACCGCGCTGCGCGGCCCCATCTCGATCCACTCCGCCAGCGCGCGATTGATCCACAGCAGGCGCAGGTCCGCATCGACCAACACCAGCCCGGTCCTCATCTGCTCCGCCCATGTCTGCCACGCCGCCTTGTTCATTGCACCATGATGGGCAATGCGTAGGATTGGTGCAATTGAGCTGCGCAACGGCGCAACCTCGCAGGGCGCTTGTGGACATAACTCCATAGTTTGTAGGCCGACCACAAACTTTGGAGAACGGGCAGCTTACAAACTATGGAGTTTGGGCCGCGATAGAGTTACTTCAGGACCGACCTTGCCACGCTAGGGTGGTGCTGGAGTCAGCATTCCGCTGCAAGCCGCAGCGCGCAGCCGCCATTTGGATCACCGCCGGCTCCAGGGCCTGGCCGTAACCGTGCAAACCGACCCGCAATGGACCGTCAGCGTTCCGCAAAGCGGTCCATTGGCCAATGATGTCCGAAGCGTTTACACCGCAGCACTTTGATAGCGATCGATAGGCATACAAGTTGTTTGAAAGGGAATATAAGTCGCTTCGGCCCGCCGGCCAGTCAGTCAGCCATTGAGCCGACCCTGGAAGAACTCGATGAAGACGCGCAGCTTGCGCGGTACATGCACGCGGCTCGGATAGTAGAGATAAAACCCCGGAAACGTCGGCCACCAGGGTTTCAGCAGCGGAACGAGGAGGCCGCCTTCAATGTCGTCGCGAACCTGTATCTCGAACGCACACGCAATGCCAGCGCCGGCGCGCACTGCGGCAAGCAGAATATCGCCGTCATTGGTCACGATCGGACCCGGTACTTCGATATCGAAAGCGCGCCCTTTGTGCATGAATTCCCACCGATATATACCGCCCGCCAGACGGACGTTGATGCACCGGTGCGCGCGCAGATCCTCGGGCTTGCGTGGCAGCGGGCTACCCTCGAGATAGCGCGGCGCCGCGACAGTCACGATGGTGTGATGGCCGCCAAGAGGCACCGCCACAACGTCCTGCGCCAGATTTTCGCCAAGCCGGATGCCGGCATCGAACCCCCCACCCACCAGTTCGACCAGCGCATTATCGCAGTGCAGCTCAACGGTGATATCCGGGAACGTCTCAAGGAACGCGACCAGATGCGGCATCACGAGGATATCGGCGGCAGTGCGCGACAGGTTCAGGCGCAACAGGCCCGTCGGTTTGTCGCGCCACTCATTCACGCCTTCGATAGCCCCCGCCAGCGCACCCAGCCCCGGCAGCGCTTCCTGCAGGAAACGTCGGCCGATTTCGGTTAGACCCATCCGCCGCGTCGAGCGGTCGAGCAGACGCGCGCCGAGTCGGGATTCAAGCGTCCGCAAGGTCTGCGAGAGTGCCGACGGCGATACGCCCAGTTCCGTCGCCGCACGCGTAAAACTCCCGTGATGCGCGACCCGCGCGAAGGCGGAAATCGCCGGAAGCAGGTCGGACATTCTGGGGTCATTATGAAGCTTCGCTTCATTCTGCATCCCGAAAACCTACGTTAATCTTTGCAATCCCGCAGCCTATCATGTGCCGCCCACTTCCCAGGAGCACCCACCATGAGCAAGCTGTCAGGCAAAGTCGCCCTCGTCACCGGATCGTCGAAGGGCATTGGCGCAGGCATCGCACTGCGCCTCGCCGCCGATGGCGCAGCCGTCGTCGTGAACTATTCGCGCAGCGCCGAAGACGCGCAGATCGTCGTCGATAAAATCGTCGGCGCGGGCGGCAAAGCCGTCGCAGTGAAGGCGAATATCGCGACGCCCGCCGAGATCCAGCCGCTGATCGACGCCGCCCTCCACGCGTTCGGCCACCTCGATATCCTCGTCAACAACGCGGGCGTCTACAAGATCGATTCGCTCGACACGCTGTCGGCCGATAGCTTCGACGAACACTTTCATCTCAACGTGCGCGGCTTGCTGCTGACCACGCAAGCGGCTGCGCGGGTGCTGCCGGCGGGCGGGGTCATCGTCAATATCAGCTCGGGGCTCGCGAAGAGTCCGTACCCGATGGTGCACGTCTACTGCGCGACCAAAGGCGCCGTGGATACGCTGACGCGCACGCTCGGCATGGAACTCGGTCCGCGCAACATTCGCGTCGTGGGGATCGCGCCGGGATTCGTCGCGACCGAAGGAAACGCAGAGTCGTCGAAGGACATGGCAGCGTTCCTGGTATCGAAAACACCGTTGGGACGAGTCGGTCAGCCGGGCGATATCGCCGCCGCGGTTTCCTACGTCGTCTCCGATGATGCCGGCTGGATCACCGGCTGCACGATCGACGTCGCGGGCGGGATGGTGTTCTAGCGCGGTTTATATGGCATCGCCGCGAGCCGGTCGAGATACGCGCCCAGCATGTCGCCGATCGCCGACGCCCAGGCATCGACATCTGCTTTGGGACGCGCCTCCGGCCGGACTTTTCGCCGATGCTCGCGAGCTCCGTCATGATCACGTTCGCTGCGGAAACCCGCTGCCTCGACGTGACCTCCGACAACGCCTCATTCATGAAGGCGAGCGCGCACGTCCTGACCACCGTCCAATGGCGGATGCATACAGCCCTTCAGCTCGGCCGTACGCTGACGCTGCTGTAGCAACACCATTTGTTCGATCATCCCTATCCGGATAGATAACGTATTGACCCAAAAGGATTGCACAGGCTATGGAGTACCAAAACGCACGGACTATGGCGTTCTGTCCATTCCTGGGCTCACCGGCAGACCTTAACTGAAGCGTTGCAAGCGACATATATCAGCGTTGAGGGCGGGATTTTTGCTTTGTTCCTTGGGCAAAACTGGCGATGAGATTTTGCCGATAAAGCGCCATCGGCCTTAATTCAAATCCATTACTTTCGGCCGAAATAGATATCTCTATCGCCGAAGGACCCCGTTTAGCGATGCCACCTGGACAACACAGCTCGTTGCCCGAGGCCTTACATTTGGTGAGAAAAGGTGACTATGCCGGGCTATATGACTTCACGCAGGGCGTCGTTTTAGCAGATAGGCACGGTCGCATTGTCTTTGGAAACTCCAGTGCGAATACCCTGCTCGGCCGGGTGGCTCTAGGTGCAGACCCAGACGACTACAGCCTTCACCACGGAATATTTACCGAGGACGGTCGTCCCTACCCTTCGACGGATTTGCCCTTGGCCAGAGCGGTTCTTTCCGGCGAAACAGTCGTGGGCGACCGACTGCGCGTCAGGCGTCCCGATGGATCGACCATTTTGATCATTTGTTATGCATGCCCCATTTTCAGAGACGACGGTCAGCAAGACGGCGGCATGGTGCTGTTTCATCAGGTGCTCTGAGGCATCGCTGCTTCGCCGCATACCTAACAACGGCCGCTTGAACGATCAAAGGCGGATCCAAGGGCTTGGGGTTTAGCGACGATTACGGGGAACGCACAACCCGTCGACCTGCCCAACATCCAAAGATTCAGCAAACTGGCGAGCGCCGTCATCCGCGAGCGATGCTTACAGGACGCGCATTTCACGTATGTCATCGACGACGGCCCGGTATGTCAGGGACAGCACGTCACAGGAGCCGCGCACACTGGCGCCATAGGTTTTGCCAGCGCGCTACCCAAAGCTGGGGGGCGTCGTATAGCGGGGTGAAAGCTGGGAAATAAAACAGGTGCCGCCGCGGCGGGGAAGCGCGACGCAATGCCTGAGCGGCATGAAAATCAATTCTCTTCGCTCATTTCAATTTTCCGCCCCCCAAACGTCTTCAGGAGATCGCAGCAAATAAGTAGATCGAAAGCCGTGAGCAAACAGAACAACCACGTTGTATCCGAGTCCATCGACGCAGTCGCCTCCTTGTGGTCGGCCGATATGGGTGCTGTGGGATATACATCGGGTGATGGCCTCGGGGCGATCATTGACAGGCTCAAAGGCGTGGCTGCCCGGCTCCGTGCGCATCGGCCTGGCTTTGGCCTCGAACATGTGACGAACTTCCTGCGCTCATTCAATGGACGCGCTGACTGGGCCGGCGAGCCGCGATTGCGCCGCAAAATGGCGGTCAAATACATCGTTCGCGCCATCGGCATGCCGTGGCGACATGTTCGGTATTTATCGTTTGTGTATGGCAATCCACCGATGTGCGCGTACCAGCGCCGCGACCCTCGCCTGCTGGAACGCCATTTTCATCGCTATATTCATCTGCAGTGGAGTCGATCCGCGCGCTTGCGGAGTGTTCAGCAACATTACCGCTTCGCGCTCGCTCGATTACCGAAAACGTTGTTCGAAGCGATCTACGTTTATGGAAATGCGACGCTCGGCAATGTGACGTTGAAGGACGGCACGCAGCTCAAGCTTTGCCTGCGACCGCCGATCCACCGGGGCTGCGAAGGTGAACTTTGCCTGCAACTCAGCGATGCCGATGATTTTCCGATCTATCGCCTTATCCTTACTGTGATTGACGATCGGCCGACGATCGCGATCGGTTGCCTGCAGGGTCCGGAAGGCCAGAACGGCAAAGACATAGTCCGTGACCTGACCAAGAATATGTACGGCATGCGGCCGAAGCAGTTGATGCTTTCCCTCGCGTATGCGTTCGCGCAGCGCTTTGGCATCGAACGCATTTTGGCGGTAAGCAACATGGCGCATCCGTTGCGCCGGGCGCGTGACAGATTCCAGGCCGACTACGACGAGTTCTGGTTGGAGCAGAAAGGCTGCAATGTCGGGCATGGTTGGTTCATGCTGCCCGAAACCTTGAGCCGTAAATCCGAAGCAGACGTCCCTAGCAAACATCGATCCGCCTTCCGTCGGCGCGAGGCGATACGCCTCGAAGCGGAGCAGTTGTTGATCGATGCGCTCGCAGCCTACCCCCCGAGAAGGGACATGGCGCCCTTGGTTGAAGAGTTAGAATCGGCCCGGTCATTTCAACATGACGGCCTGGAAGTTTCGTGGACACGCTAGATAAAGCGGTTGATGCCGACATCAATGCGGCGAAGTCGCCTGCACACGCGGCTCAGGTCGCCGAGCTGTTCCGCGAGCACAACCGTGCCCTGATCGCCTTTCTGCAGTGTCGACTCAACTCGCTGTCGGATGCGCAAGAACTCGCACAGGAAGCCTACGTGCGCATGCTCACGCTGGAACATCCCGAACGGCTGGACTCGTTGCGCGCCTACCTGTTTCGGATCGCGGCAAATCTGGCGGTCGACCGGCTGCGCATGCGCAAGGTAAGAAACGACAAGATGCGAAACGACATGGTCACCGAACCGCCACAAGAAGATCTGCACCTCGCCCCCGTTCCCGAGCGACTCGCTTCGACCGTCGAACAGTGGCGCCATTTGCGCAATGCGCTGCGCGAGCTGCCGGCGAAAACCAGTCAGGCTTTCGTCATGCATGTCATCGAGGGGCGCGACTTCAGCGTCATCGCGCAAGCCATGAAGCTGAGTGAGCGCATGGTGCGTTATCACGTCACCAACGCACTGGCGCACTGCCGGGCGCGGGTCAACGAACCGGAGATGCCGTGATGGACAAGCGCATGGACGAAAAAACCCTGCACGCCGCCGCCGATTGGTGGACGCGCCTGCGCGATCCGAGCGAGGCCGCAAGAACGGTGGAGCATTGGCTGGAGTGGATCGGTGCCGACGATCGCCATCTCGAGGCTTTCGAACAAGTGACCGAACTCGGCGATCGGCTGGGTTCGCTCGATGACCTCACGCGGCAGCAGTTTATGCGCGAGTTTGCACGCCCGGTTGCTGTGCCGCCTGCGGCCTCGCCACGCCGCTGGCTGCCGCTGGCTGCCGCCGCTGCCGCCGTGCTGGTGCTGGTCGGTAGCTACGTGGGATGGAGCCGGTCTGGAGCACAGGCAGTGCCGCAGGTCTACAGCAGCGCGATAGCACAGAACCGCAGCGTCACATTGCCGGATGGCTCGACCGTCGCCCTGGGGGGCGCCTCCACGCTGACTACCCGCTTCAGCCACGGTGAGCGCCGCGTCGAGCTGGGTGGCGGCGAGGCATTTTTCCAGGTGAAGCACGATGCACAGCGCCCTTTCATCGTCAACGCGGGCACTCTGTTCATCCGCGATGTCGGCACGGCCTTTGACGTACGCCGCACCGGACAGCGCGTGAGCATTGCGGTAACCCAGGGCCGCGTGCAGATTGCAAACAACGCCGGTGTCGTGGGCTCGACGGACACCGGCAGTCTCGAAGCCGGCGCCGGCGAGCTGGTGTCTTACGATCCGGCCACGTCGGCCATGAGCATCGGCAAAATCACACCCGAGCAGGCCACCGCCTGGCGCAGCGACCGGCTGGAATTCATCGACGAGCCGCTCGGCGTGGTGATCGCCAACGTCAATCGCTACAGCGCGCGCCCTATACATATTGCAGATGCGGATCTGAAGGCACTGACCTTTACCGGCAACATCAAGACAGGAGCCATCGACAGCTGGCTGAGTGCGCTGCCGCAGGTCTTTCCCCTGCGCGTCAGCGAGGATACTAGTCAGGTAACCCTCTCCGATGCCGAGCCCGGACAGAAACCGCCATCGCCAGCGAAGCAGTGATCCAAAGCTAAGAGCCCCGGATGCCCAAGGCGTTTGCCAAAGGCGCCTGGGCCATTTTCCTGACGCATGTCAGACTTGTCGCTTTGGGGGAAAGCGATTGCCATGAACCGGGTTGCGCTGCTGCTTGTCTGCGGCTGGCTGTCGGCGCCGTTTGCTGCGCTGGCGACGCCGGCACCCGCGGCAGCGGCAACCCCCCGCATGGATTTCACCATACCGCCGCAACCACTTCCTACCGCGCTGATCATGTTTGGCAAGCAGGCCAACGTCCAGGTGCTGACTGCTGGCGGAACGATCGCGAGCTTTCGCTCCGGCGGCGCGAGCGGAACATTCACTCCGGATGCTGCACTCGCCAGGCTGCTGCAAGGCACCGGATTGAGCTACTCATTCATTGATTCGGGAACCGTGGTCGTGAAACCCGCCGAACCCGCCCCGACCCGGGCCGGCGCAGCTTCCATTAGCCCGAGTGTCGCCCATGCCAAGCTGCTCGCTCCTGTCGATGCCGAGGGCATCGTCGAGCCAGGCCCTGGCTACATGGTCGACACCACCAGAAGTGCCACGCGCACCGACTCCGATCTGATCGATGTGCCGCAATCGGTCAGTGTCGTCACGCGCGACCTCATGGATTCGCAGCAGATCCGTACGGTGGCTGACGCGGTTCGCAATGTTGCGGGTGTGCAATACATCGACGGCACCGACAGCTTGCCGAATTTCCAGATACGTGGCTTCAATCCCGGCAATGGCATGACAGACGGGATGCCCAACAGCATCACGGCACTAGGTGATTTTCCACCGTTGATCGGCGTGGAACGGGTGGAAGTGCTGAAGGGGCCCGAGGCCATCCTGGGCGACTCCATCGGCAACAACGACTTTGGCGGCCTGATCAATGTGCTCATGAAAAAGCCACAGGCCGACCCGGTACACGAGTTCAGCTACAGCATCGGAGAATACGGCGACATGCAGGCGGGCATCGACCTGGCCGGTCCGCTGGGCAGCGGCCATACGCTGACTTACCGGCTGGTGTTGTCCGACGAATATGCCGATCGCACGCCCCAGGGATATCACGGCCAGCGCAGCAGTTACCTCGCGCCCTCGATCGGCTGGCAGGGCGCGACGACGAAACTTACCGTCGGCGTCGAACGCATCCTCAATCGGCTGCCCATTCCCGATCACACCATTCTGTTGAACGGCTCTGTTTCCTCCGCCTCGCCGGCCGGGATCCTTCTCGGCAACCCGAGCGACCATTCCACTTACCAGACGAGCCGGTTCTATTACATGCTCGAACAAAAGCTCGGTGACGTATGGACGTTCCGCAGCCGTGGGCAATACGTAAGGCAGTCAACCGACCAGCAAGACTGGACCGTGAGCAATCCCACATCTACCGGTAACGTGGACGCGAGAGCGGAAGTGTATCGATACTCCAATGCGTATTACACGCTGCAGAACGACATCACCGCCACTTTCAGGCAGGGGCCGTTGACTCATACCGTGGTCGCCGGGTTCGACTACTCGCGTTCACTGATCGGTAATAGCGAGGATATTTTCAACAATATCCTCGGCGTGCCTTACAACATCTTCACTGGCGCCCCGCTGCCACCTGCTCGATCCGTCATTCAGCCAGCCAATGACATCTACGTACCCGGGAGCCCGTGGTCGGCCACCAATGGCGTATTTCTGCAGGACCAGATCGCGGTAGGCGAGTCTTGGGACGTCCTGTTGGCATGGCGGCGCTCGGCTTACGAACTCTCGACTGACGACGTCAATGGCAATCCATGGAATCTGCACAAGACGCAATGGGTACCTAGCGCCGGATTGGTCTACAAGATCACCCCCGATATGGCCCTCTATGGCAATACCACGAATGGATTCCAGCCTGATACTTGGCTGGGTAAGAATGGCCGCCCGCTTGCGCCCGCGCTATCACGCCAGATCGAAGCGGGCAGCAAGTTCGATCTTTTTCAGGATCGCGCGCGCCTGACCGTTTCGTGGTATCGCATCATGGTAGATAGCAGCTACGACCTGCAGTCTGCACAGCCCCCGTATTTTTATACGCCAGGCCCAGGTCAGACGAACAACGGTATGGAGATCGAACTCACTGGCCGAGTCGCCCCCGGTCTGAACATCACGACGAGCTATACCAATTCGCGCATCAGCAATCACGACGGCACAACGCCGACAGGCGTTCCCCGGCAGCATTTCAACCTATGGGCCAGCTACTGGTTCCCTAGCGGCGCGCTGCAAGGGTGGGGGATCGCTGGAGGCATCCTGGCACGCAGTCGCAGCGTTGGCCAAACAACGGACGACGGCACTTATTTCGACATACATGGTCAGGCCAGCGTCGATGCCAATGTGTCATACCGCGCTAAAAGCTGGAGCATGACGCTGGGCGTGAAGAACCTGTTCGGCCGGAACTTGCTCAGCGATAATTTTGACGAAACGTTTGTGCCGCTGCACGACAGGCGGATCTTTTTGTTGTCCGGCGCTTACGATTTATGAGCGCTCAAAACAGTCTCCGATGGGTGCGATCGCGTCGGCTCCGCCCCCTGTGTCCGACGAATCAGCTCGGACTTTCTTTATTTCTAGGCGTTGCGGTTCGAGATAGGCTCTGAGAGCTTGTCGGGCCAGGCGGAAAAGAATGGCTGCTCAGACGCGACCCTAGGCGACAGGCAGCGCGCCATTCTTTCTGGATAGACGCCGCATTTCCCATGCGCTATTTGATCCTGATCAACTCGGGAGTCGCGGCAGTCGGTTAGCCTCGGCCTGCCGATTCGAGCCGGTTGAACACTCGCGTCTGTCCCTGGCGCGCAATTCCACCCCTCCGATCGTCACAACCTTACAGCGGAAGGTGTCGGTGCTATGGTGGATCTGCTTTTCCGATCCTTGGATCACACACATGCCGCAGAACGGGCCATGAAACGCAGCGCCCTGCCTTTTGATCCGATCGATCTGCATCAGCTCAAGCGCAGCTGCGGCCACTGCGCACTCAGTGAACTGTGCCTGCCGGCGGGAATCAATCAGGCCGATCTGGAACGCCTGGACACGGCGGTGCGCGATAAGCGGGTGCTCGAACGTGGCGACCATCTGTATCGCCAGGGCGATGCGTTTCACTCGCTTTACGTCGTGCGATCGGGCTCGCTCAAGACCGTGGTGGAAAGCGACGAGGGCGACGCCCAGATACTGGGCTTTCATTTGCCCGGCGAATTGATCGGGGTCGACGCCCTGGCGAACGATCATCATCTTTGTGCCGCCGAAGCCTTGGAGCGCACCAGCGTCTGCGAGCTGCCGTACACACAGCTGCAGCAGGTGATGACCGAGGTGCCGTCGCTGCAGCGCCAGCTGATGCGCGTGGTCAGCCGGGAGGTGGTCGCCGAGCAGCGCCATCTGGTGATGATGGGGCGCCAGCAGGCGCAGGAACGCCTGGCCATTTTTCTGCGCAGCCTCTCGGAACGCTATGGCCGCCTGTCGCGCGACACCGTGACATTGACGCTGACGATGTCGCGCTACGACATCGCCAATTATCTCGGCCTGGTGGTCGAAACGGTGAGCCGACTGTTTACCCGGATGGAGGCCGCCGGCGTGCTGGCGGTGAGTCGCAAGACCGTTTCCATCCTCAAGCCCGACTTGCTCGCGGCCATGTGCGGCACCCAGGACAGCGGCAAAAAAGAACCGACACGGCGATAGGAGATATCGCTTTTTTGATTGATCTGGGTCAATGAAGCGATCGGTAGAGCGGGTAGAACGGTAATCCGGGAAAGACCAGAGCGCATCTCTGGTTTCGACTCGATGAACCGGAGTATGCCCATGTCGTCTTCCACGATACGCGAACAGACCGCCGCGCCGCACGAGTTTCCCGTCGTACCCGACGATCACTGGGTCGAACGGCTGCACGACGGAAGCTATGTGCTTATTCGTCAATTGCGCCAGGAAGATCGCGCGCGCGAGATCGAATTCATCCGTCGGCTCTCGCCCGATTCGCGCAGGGCGCGCTTTCTCAGCGAGTTTCGCGAACCTAGCCCGGCACTTGTCGATCAGATGATGACCGTCGACGGCGATCGATCGGCCGCGTTTGTCGCGTTGGTGCATGACGACGGCACGCTGCGCGAAATCGGTATCAGCCGCTACGGTGCCACGTCCGAACCGGACACCGGCGAATGCGCGATCAGCGTTGCCGACGACTGGCAGCGTCGCGGCCTGGGAACGATTCTGATGCGTCGGGCGATGGGCATGGCGCTGCGCCATGGATATCGCAGGATGATTTCCCTCGATGCCGCGTCGAACGACACCATGCACCACTTCACCCATCGACTCGGCTTTTCGCGGTGCACCGACCCCGACGACGGCACGCAGGTGATTCACTCGATCGACCTCGTCGGAGCCTGATGCCATGAGCTTTCCGCTATCGCCTCGGCATCGGCTCCCTGCGGAATCGCCCTGCCGTGCCTGCGTTACGGCATGGATGGACGTGCTGAGCCATGGAGCCGGGCGGTGGCGGTCGGTGACCATCTCGCCGCCGGTCGGGCGTTGATTCGGGAAGCACAGGACAACAACGCAAGCCTGCTGGTGATGGGTGCCTACAGCCACTCGCGCATGCGCGAGCGCATTGACGGCGGGGCCACGCGACATGTCTTGGCCCGCTCCACGCTGCCGATCTTTTTGCAGCACTGAATGCGTGCGCTGGTCTCGATTCGAACGGACGACTGCAGATAACGCGCCGCGAGATTGAACCACCCCGATCGTCTACCGATTTTCCCCAAAGGAGTACACCGATGTTTTCCCGAATCCTTATCGCCACCGATGGTTCAGAGGTCTCTCTTCGCGCCGCAAAAGTGGCAATCGATCTGGCCAAGCGACTCGGTATCGGCGTGTATGCCTTTCATGTCGCCGCGCCGTACGAAGATGCCATTTTCGTCACGGACATCTATGTCGATCAGGACTTTTACAGCAGTCAGACCATCGCCTATGCGACGCGCAGCCTGTCGGATATTGTCAAACTCGCGGAAGAAGCCGGCGTGCCCTGCGCATCCAGCTACCGGCTCGAAAAACGGACCCACACCGCCATTTTGGCCACCGCCGAGGCCGAACACTGCGACCTCATCGTGATGGGCTCGCATGGCAAGCGCGGGCTTGATCGGCTGCTGCTGGGCAGCGAAACGCAGAAGGTGATTCTCAACACGCCATTGCCCGTGATGGTCTGTCGCTAACTGACCCACCCCACATTCGTTCCCGCGGGTAGGCAGGACGGAAGACGCTGAACAAACTTGTCGTGCTATGTGCAGGAAACCGGCGAAGCCTTCCACGTCCTTGTTCGAGACTATGCCAGACATCACCATCCGGCCGATCGATCGATAATCGCCGCGGCCCTCTGGATCGATGCGTCGAGGCGCATCGATCTGCCGATCGTAGGTAGCCGCTTTAACGCGTAATCCGTGGCGACCTCTCGACCGCTTGCTTGCGACCGCGAGGCCACCACGCCCCACTCAACTCAGCTCATCCGGCAACTCGGTATCCGTGGGCAAGCGAGCGGCTTCGTCGCTTGCATGCACTTCGTACCACATGCCGTTGAGTACCGCGAATGCGCAGGCCAGGCCGAGGCCGAGAATCCAGGCGAAATACCACATGAGACTTACCTCCTAATAACCGGTGTGAGTGCGGCGAATGTGTTCCAGCGTGACGCGCCCGCGCAGCACGCGGTAAACCCAGCCGGTGTAGAGCAGGATGATCGGCATGAAGACCGCGGTCGCGCCCAGCATCAGCCCCAGCGTGCCTCGGCTGGACGAGGCATCCCAGACGGTCAGGCTCGATCGTGGATCCAGACTGGACGGCATCAGGAAGGGAAACAGCGCGAAGCCCGCCGAAAAGATCGTGGCACCCACCGTAAGGCCACTGAAGAAAAACGTGATGCGCGGGGAGTGACGATTCAATGCCACCACCACCAGAGCGCCGAGCAGAGCTAGCGCAGGAGCGAGCCAGAATGCCGGGTGCTCGGCATAGCTCGCCAGCCAGTTGCCGCCGCGGGCGACATCCTTGAGCAGGGGATTGGATACGCCGCCGGACGAGATCGCGCCGACCAGACGGTAAGCCGTTACGCCATGCAACAGGTACACCCCCGCCAAACCATACAGCGCGATAAAAGCGACCGAACACGCTTGCGCGATTCGCGAAGCGCGCCGTGCGATCTGCGGATCGCTCTTCAACGACGCCCAGCTCGCGCCGTGCATCAGCAGCAGTACGATACTGACCAGCCCGCACAGGATCGCAAACGGCTGCAGCAGGTTGAAGAAGCCACCCTCCCAGCTCATGCGCAGGTCGTCGTCGAAGCGGAACGGCAGGCCGAGAAAGAGATTGCCGAACGCCACGCCGCAGATCAGCATCACCACCAGCCCGGACACCGTCAGACCACCGTCCCAGATATTCCGCCACACCCGGCCGGGCATCTTGTTGCGGAAATTGAAGCCGACCGGCCGCACGATAAACGCCAGCAGCACGAGCAGAATCGCCTCGTACATGCCGGAAAAGGACACCGCATACAGCAGCGGCCACGCGGCAAACACCGCGCCGCCGCCGAGAATGAACCAGACCTGGTTCCCCTCCCACGTCGGCTCGATGGTTTCCAGCAGCACGCGGCGTTCCTCGTCATTGCGGCCCAGCACAGGCAGCAGCGCGGCCAGCCCGAAATCGAAGCCGTCCATGATGGCAAAGCCGGCGAGCAGCACGCCGAGCAGCAGCCACCAGATAATCCGCAGAACCTCGTAAGTGAACATGTGATCGTCCTCAGGACTTCAGCGGAACAGGGGTGAATGGTGCCGGGTTCGGCTCGATCGGTGCCGGCTCGATGCTCGCCGGCCAAAGCTCGAGCCCGTCGGGGCCTTTGCGGATGAACTTCAGCATCAGTACGACGTCGACGATGGCCAGCGCGCTGTAGAAAACGATGAAGCCGATCAGCGATCCCCAGACCTGGTGAGCACTCAGCGACGACACGCCCAGCGCCGTCGGCAACACCCCCTCGATCGCCCACGGCTGGCGGCCGTACTCGGCCACGATCCAGCCCAGCTCGATGGCGAGCCACGGCAGCGGCAGACTCCACAGCGCCACCTTCAGAAACCAGCGATGCCTGGTCAGCTCGCGCTTGCTGGCTTTCCAGAAGGCGAAGGCGAACAGCGCGATGAAATACATGCCGCAGGCCACCATCAGGCGAAACGACCAGAACAGCACCGGCACATTCGGGATCGTGCTGTCGGCGGCCTTCTGGATATCCGCCGGCGTGGCCTTGCGCGGATCGTCGACATAGCGCTTGAGCAGCAACGCATAGCCCATATCCTGATCGTGCGCGGCCAGCGTGGCCTGAGCCTGCACGTTGGACTTGTCCCGACGCAGCACCAGCATTGCGTCATAGGCCTTCACGCCCTCGCCGATGCGCCCCTTGGCCGTATCCACCAGCTCGGCGATGCCGGGCATCGTCTCGTCGGTGGAGTGCGTACCGATCAGACCCATCGCCCACGGGATCTGGATGGCCATATGGGTCGTGCGTTGCTGCACGTCAGGCATGCCGAACAGCGTGAACGGCGCCGGCGCCGGCTCGGTATGCCACATCGCCTCGATCGCGGCGAGCTTCATCTTCTGGTTCTGCGACACCGTATAGCCTGACGTATCGCCCAGCACCACCACCGACAGCGCCGCCGCGAGACCGAAGCTCGCCGCCACCGTCATCGAGCGCTTGGCGATATCCACGTTGCGACCGCGCAGCAGATACCACGCGCTGATCGACAGCACGAACATCGCGCCGAGCACATAACCCGCGCTCACGGTATGGACGAATTTGGCCTGGGCGACAGGATTGAAAAACACGTCGCTGAAAGACGTGACTTCCATGCGCATGGTCTGGGCGTTGAACTTCGCCCCTACCGGATGCTGCATCCATCCGTTGGCGATCAAGATCCATAGCGCCGACAGGCTGGTGGCCAGCGCCAGGAACCACGTCACGAACATGTGCTTCAGTGGCGAGATGCGATCCCAGCCGAAATAGAACAGCCCGACCAGCGTTCCCTCGAGGAAGAACGCCATCAGTCCCTCGATCGCCAGCGGTGTGCCGAAAACGTCGCCGACATACTGTGCGTAGTACGCCCAGTTCGTGCCGAACTGGAATTCCATGGTGACGCCGGTGGCCACGCCCATGGCGAAGTTGATGCCGAACAGCACGCCCCAGAACTGGGTCATGCGGCGCCATATCGTCCGGCCGGTCATGACGTGGATGCTCTCCATCACGGCCAGCATCCAGACCAGCCCCAGCGTCAGCGGCACGAACAAGAAGTGATAGAGCGCGGTCATCGCAAATTGCATGCGCGACAGGGTGACAACCTCGGTATCGACAATCATGGTGTGCTCTCGTGAATCGAAGGGGTGGCCGTGGGTGCCAGCAGTCGCTCGATGGCGTCATGACCGCGAGCGGGTTTCGGGTAAGGCGCAAAGGCGACCCACCAGAGCAGGGACAGCGCCGCGATCTTGACGATGACGATGACGATCAGCTCGAGCGTCAGGCGCGACGCCCATCGCCTGGAAGCCGGTTTGCGCGGAAAGAAGGGCGACGCCATCGTGCCTCCTAGAAACGCCAGCCGACGCTGAGTCCGTAAACGAGTGGATCGATCTTCGCCGTGCCTACGTGCGCACCGTTGACTCGCACCTTACTCCGGATGTCCATCCAGCGAACGTCGGCGGTAAGTATCCAGCGTTCGCTCAGGCGAAAGTCGACACCGCCGTGCGCCGCGGTACCCCAGCTATCCTTCGCCACCACGTGCGCGCCGAACAGCGGGCCCACGCCGTTCGCGTCGTAGAAATGTGTGTAGTTGACGCCGAGCCCGACGAACGGCGATACCGCCGAGCCCGCCAGAAAGTGGTAATTGACGCCCAGCACCGGCGGCAGCTGCTTGACCGTCGCCGCACGCTGTCCGTTCAGGCGCAGCGTGTGCTGAAACGGCAGCGCAGCGAGCGCTTCGAAACCCCACTGCGGCGTAAGCATGTATTCGATGCTGAAGGTGGGCCGCGTGCTGCTGCTGATGCTGGTCTTGGCGCCGGCCAGATAGCCGTTGTTCGAGGTCGGATCGACGATGTGCGCACCGAACCGCAGTACCCATGGGGTATCGGCATCCTGTGCCGAACTGTTGACCGCTATCGCGCAGGCCAATACGCCCAGCGCCAGCTGTTTCCATTGCGTCTTCATTGCTTGCGTTCCTTTTTTTGAAAGCCGTTGCCGATGTCGCCGGCATGCAACGCAATATAGGAAGTGGGCGCACCGCCCATGTTGAGCGAGATCAATTTGCCGTGCGTTAGGCGATATCCGATCGGCGAAGGATGCGTGCTTCGTTATTGATTTCGATCAAAGGTCGCCGGCACCAGCGCGCGTAAAACATAAGCGCGACGTCCATGGCGCCGATGCTGTCTTATCGACGCGTCGGCCACAGCCAGAAGGACTTGCGCGCTGACGATCTCTCCAGGAGAACACCGATGAATCTTTCTGCGCAGAACCCTCTTGCAAACGTTGTTTTGCCCGCCCGCGACATGCCTGCGCGCACGGTCGGCGATATTCTCGCCCTGATAACGGCAGGCGCCGCATGGGGTTCGTCCGCCATGGTGGCCGCTCGTCTCGCCGCGCGCTTTGGCACGTCGCTGACCGGCGCCTACTTCGATCCGGAGATCGTCACGACGGTGATGGGCGATGCGAGCATGTCGCCCTTTGCGCAGCCGCTCGGTGGCATCGGCAATGCTATCGACTCGCCCAACGGCCGCGAATTCGCCGCCTTCGCCCGCAGACACAACGCCATCGATACACATTGGACGATTCTGCGCACGCAGATTGCCCGAAGGCTGCACTGGCTGGGCTCATGGCACGACCTCGTCGTGCTGGAAAGCGATATGAGCAACGTCGAAAAGGTGCGCAGCATACTGAGCAACCTGCTGATCACCTGTCGCCTTCCCTGCCTCTTGCTGCCACCGAACTACCACGACTCGGCCCGGTTCGAACGTATCGCCATCGGGTGGAACAACAGCCTGTCGGCGACACGTGCCATCCACGCAGCGCGGCCGCTGCTGGCACAGGCGCACCAGGTCTACCTGCTGGACGGCACGTTGAGCTCGACCGACGAACGGGACGATTTCCCGCACTTCGATCCGTACCAGTACCTGGCTCAGGATGGTGTCACCGTGATTCCCGTCGAAGTGGCCGGAGACGCATCGGGAGAATCATTGCTCAGCTCCGCACGTCATGTAAGAAGCGACTTGCTGGTCCTCGGCGCCTACAGCCACTCACCATTGCGCGAACGCATTCTGGGCGGCGTGACGCGACACGCGATGGAGCATGCCGACATTCCGTTGTTCATGCGACATTGATCCGGCCATTCATCGGTGGCGTGTCGACAAAATGAAACTCGGACGCTCGGTTCACCAAGCTCCTGTTCCCGTATTCGACCGACGAGTTCAGCGGATCAAGCGCGCCGTCTCTTGATGTAGATCAATACCTATTCGAAGCGCGCCGACGAGACTTTACCGATGAACACGCCCACTCTAGAACCGACGTTCGATGCCTCGTTGTTGTCTTTTTACGACACCGCCGCCCCGCGGTACACGAGCTACCCGACGGCGCCCCATTTTTGCGAAGATTTCGGCAACGCCGCGCTCATCGAGGCGATACGCGCCTCCAACGAAAATCCCATTCCGCGGCCGCTGTCGCTGTACGTGCACGTGCCGTTCTGTTTCAGCCCCTGCTTCTACTGCGGCTGCATGCATGTAATCGGTCGAAATCCCGCCGTGGCCGATCGCTATCTGCGCGCCCTGCTGTGGGAAATCGAACGGCTCGCGCCCTGCTTCGACCGGGATCGCCCATTGATACAGCTGCACCTGGGCGGAGGCACGCCCAATTTTCTCGATCTTGCCCGGCTCGAGCGGCTGATGCATGCGCTGGAGGACAACTTCACTTTCGCCGCGCCGGATTCGAGAGAATTCGGGATAGAGATCGATCCGCGGTTTTGCGACGCCGACTATGTGCGGGGACTGGCCCGCCTGGGATTCAATCGAATCTCGATCGGGATTCAGGACTTCGATCCGGCCGTGCAGAGCGCCATCAACCGCGTCCACTCCATCGAAAAATCGCACGAGGTCATCCAGGCCGCGCAGCGGGCCCAATTCCGCTCGATCAACGTGGATCTTATCTACGGGCTGCCGCATCAGACGCCGGAAAGCTTTTCTGCGACGCTGGAAAAAGTCGTGGGACTTCAGCCCACTCGGATCGCCGTCTATGGCTACGCCCATCTGCCGGCGCTGTTTAAGGCACAAAAACAGATTCGCGCCGAAGATCTGCCCGACGCCGCACAGCGTTTGCAACTATTCGGCGTGGCCCTGGAGAAACTGTCCGCCGCCGGTTATTTCTATATCGGCATGGATCATTTCGCGCGCGGGGATGACGACCTGGTCGTCGCCCAGCTCGCCGGCACGCTGCAACGCAACTTTCAGGGCTACTCGACCTGCGCCAACTGCGACATTCTCGGCGTTGGCGTCAGCGCCATCAGCCGCATCGACGGAACATACAGCCAGAACCATCGCCAGCTCATCGACTATTACCGCGCCATCGAAGCGGGCGACCTGGCCGTCAATCGTGGCGTTATTCTCACCTCGGACGATGTGCTGCGCCGGGACGTGATCGGACGCCTGATGTGCCACGGCGAGCTGGATCGTGAGGACATCGGCCGAACCTACGACATCGACTTCGACAACTACTTCGCCGACGAATTGCGCCGCCTGACGCGCTATGCGCAGGACGGCTTGGTCACCCTGAGCACCGACCGCATCGCCCTCACCCCGCGCGGCCGCCTCCTCGTCAAGAACGTCGCCGCGTGTTTCGATGCCTACACCAGTTATGAGTGACGTAGAATTCCGAGATCCCGCTGGGTCATTGCCGGTTATCGAATCCTAATATTCTGTTCATGGTCTCTCCTTCAGCTCGTTACGAACGCTTAAGCACACTTACGCCGCTATCGCAGTATTAGCTGTAGCAGCCCAATGCGACATTCGTCACCGGCAAGACCCGGGCTGAAATAAGCGAACGGCATATGGTCATGCCGAATGATCCTTTTACCCTAGGCAACGAAATCTTTATGTTCGGACGTCTAGTCGTATGGACGTCTAAAGGACATGACCGTAAAGGCCGCTATAGCGCCGGGCTTGCCGGAAAGCACGCTCGATGCCGATAAGCTCGACCAGCTCAAGCGGCTGGCGGAGGGACTGACCGCGGCCGAGCTGTACTGGGTGGCGGCATGGAGTGCCTCACTGGCGGCGCAGTCCCAGCAAGGCGGTACGACAACCGCGGCGAGCCCCGCAAAACAAGCGGCGGCGATGTTGACCGTGGTCTACGGCAGCCAGACAGGCAACGCCAAGCGGCTGGCCGAGCAACTGGCCCGACGCGGCGAAGTCAGCGGCTTGCCGGTGCGCCTGCTCCGGGCCGATGCATACCCGCAGCGCGAGTTGGCGAAGGAGCGCTACCTGGCGATCATCATCAGTACTCAGGGCGAGGGCGAGCCGCCGGACGATTCGCGTGGCCTGGTCGAGTTCGTTCTGGGCAAGCGCGCGCCCAAAATCCCTTCCCTGCAGTTTTCGGTACTGGGGCTGGGCGATTCGAGCTATGCCGAGTTCTGCGCCATCGGTAACCAGCTCGACGCGCGGCTGGCCGAGCTCGGCGCGACGCGCTTTGCGCCGCTCGGTGCAGCGGACGTTGATATCGACACCGTCGCAACGCCGTGGCTGGAGAAAGCGCTGGAGCAGGCGCGCGAGCTGCTGAAGGCACCTGGCGGCAGCGTTACGACACTGCACGCCGTACAGCGCGAGCGTGCCCAGGACGAGGCGGCCACTCAGCCGCTGCATTCACGCGAGAGGCCTTTCCACGCGGTTGTTCTGGCGAACCAGCGCATCGTGTCGCGCGAGGCGGACCGCGACCTACGCCATATCGAGCTGTCGCTGGAAGGCTCTGGCCTCGCCTACCTACCCGGCGATTCGCTCGGCGTATGGGCGCACAACCCGCCGACGCTGGTGGCGCAGTGGCTCGATACGCTTGGGCTGGACGGCGGCATCGACGTGAGCTACGACGGCCGCACCCTGCCGCTGGCGCTGTGGCTGAAGCGCGAACGCGAGATCACCCGGCTCAGCCGAGCGTTTATCGTGTCACTGGCAGCGGTCAGCGGTCACGATGAGCTGGGTCGCTTGCTGCAGCCGGCGCATTCCGCCGAGCTGGCCGAGCTGCTGAATACCTATCAGCCGATCGATCTGCTTCGACGCTACCGAGCGACCTGGTCGGCAGATGCGCTGATCGCCGCGCTGCGGCCACTGACTCCGCGACTGTATTCCATTGCCTCCAGCCAGGCCCAGGTGGGCGAGGAAGTGCATCTCACCGTGGCGGTGGTGAATTACGAAGCGCACGGCTCCCGTCACTGGGGCGCCGCGTCAACCTTTCTTGCGGCGGTGGACGAAGACGGCACGGTGCCGGTCTTCATCGAGTCGAACGACCGCTTCCGCCTGCCGGCAGACGCCTCGCGCGACATCATCATGATCGGCCCCGGCACGGGCGTGGCGCCGTTCCGCGCCTTTGTGCAGGAGCGCGAGGAGACGGGCGCCGCCGGGCACAACTGGCTGTTCTTCGGCAACCGGCATTTTGCGCAGGATTTTCTCTATCAGACCGAATGGCAGGCGGCGCTGAAGAAAGGCGCGCTGCACCGGCTCGATCTGGCGTTTTCACGTGACACCGCGGAAAAAATCTACGTGCAGCAGCGTCTGCGCGAGCGCGGAGCCGAGCTTTACGCGTGGCTGGAAAATGGCGCCCATCTCTATGTCTGCGGTGATTCCACCCACATGGCGAAAGACGTGCACGCGGCACTGATCGATGTGGCCGTCACCCACGGCGGCCAATCGCCCGACGACGCCAGGGCATGGCTCGCCGCCATGATGCAGCAAGGGCGCTACGCCCGCGACGTGTACTGATATGACGAATTCAGATCCAGCGAAAACCAAACCATCCGCGCCACCGTCCGACTTCGAGCGGGTCAAGGCGGCGAGCAACTTTCTGCGCGGCGGCATCGTGGAAGGCCTGGCCGATCCGATCACGGGCGCGATCAGCGACGACGACAACAAGCTGCTGAAATTCCACGGCAGTTATCTGCAGGACGACCGCGACCTGCGCGACGAGCGGCGCAAGCAGAAGCTGGAGCCTGCGTTCTCCTTCATGCTGCGCGCGCGCCTGCCCAGCGGCGTGGTGACGCCGGCGCAGTGGCTGGTGTTCGACCGGATCGCGCGCGAGCACGCCAACGGTACGCTGCGTATCACCACGCGGCAGACGTTTCAGTGGCACGGCATCATCAAGCGCAACCTCAAGCCGACCATTGCGGCGATCCACGCGTCGCTGGCCGGTACCATCGCCGCCTGCGGCGACGTGGTGCGCAACGTGGTGAGCACGGCCAACCCGATCGAATCGGCGGCGCACGCCGAGGCGTATGCACTGGCCACGATGCTGTCGAACGAACTGGCGCCGAAAACCAGCGCGTACCACGAGATCTGGCTCGACGGCGAAGCGCTGGTTGCCGAACCGAAGTCGGAAAAGCCGGCAGTCAAGGACAGCGAACCGCTGTACGGCCCGACCTATCTGCCGCGTAAATTCAAGATCGGCCTGGCGATTCCGCCGCTCAACGATGTCGACGTGTTTGCACAGGATCTGGGCCTGATCGCGATCATCGAGAACGGCGTGCTGCACGGGTTCAATGTCGCCATCGGCGGCGGTATGGGCGCTACGCACAACGACGATTCCACCTATCCGCGGCTGGGCAGCCTGATCGGCTTCATCAGCCCGACCCAGCTGCTGGCCGTGGCCGAAGCGGTGGTCACGGTGCAACGGGACTGGGGCAACCGTAGCGAGCGCAAGCATGCGCGGCTGAAGTACACCTTGGATCATCGCGGGCTTGACGCGTTCAAGGCCGAGATGGAATCGCGCCTGGGTTTTGCGCTCGCGCCTGTGAGGCCTTATCACTTCGACCACAACGGCGACCGCTACGGCTGGGTGCAGGGTCACGACGGCCGGTGGCATCTCACCCTGCACATCGAATCGGGCCGCCTGGCCGACGTGGGCGAGCGGCGCTGGCTGACCGGACTGCGCGAGCTGGCCAAGGTTCACACGGGCGATTTCCGCATGACCTGCAACCAGAACGTGATCGTGGCGAACGTCGCGCCGGCCGACCAGTCGCGCATCGATACCATCGTTCGCGAGCATGGTCTGGACGACTATCTGCAGCAGAGCGGCATTCGTCGCCACACGGTCGCCTGCGTGGCGCTGCCGACCTGCGGATTGGCGATGGCCGAAAGCGAACGCTATGTACCGCTGCTGCTGCCGAAGCTGGAAGCCCTGCTCGATCGACACGATCTCACCGATGCGCCGATCCTGCTGCGCCTGTCCGGCTGCCCGAACGGCTGCTCGCGCCCCTACCTCGGGGAGATCGCGCTGGTCGGGCGCGGACCGGGTCGCTACGACCTGCGCCTGGGTGCGGATTTCCGCGGTGAGCGCTTGAACCGGGTCTATCGCGAGAACATCGACGAAACCGCCATTCTCGGCGCGCTCGATCCGCTGTTCGCGCGCTACGCCGCCGAGCGGAATGACGCCGAAGGCTTTGGCGACTTTCTGCTGCGCGCCGGCGTACTGCCGCCGCCCTCGCGTCGTATCGCCTCGCAGGTGGTGACATGAGCGAACTGACGCCGCCTTTCGACTTGAATGACCCGCAGACTCTGCCGCGGATCAACGCGGAGCTGGCCACGCTGACGGCGCAGGAACGCGTGGCCTGGGCCTTCAGAAACACGCCAGGCACGCACGTGCTGTCGTCCAGCTTCGGCGCGCAGGCGGCGGTGTCGCTGCACATGCTGACGCGGCAGCGGCCGGATATTCCCGTGGTGCTGATCGATACCGGCTACCTGTTCGCCGAGACCTATCGGTTCATCGATGAGCTGACCGAGCGACTGCAACTGAATCTCAAAGTCTATCGGCCGCGCATCGGCGTGAACTGGATGGAGGCGCGCTATGGCCGCCTGTGGGAACAGGGCGTCGATGGGCTCGACCGCTACAACCACATCCGCAAGGTCGAACCGATGGAACGGGCGCTGGACGAGCTCGATGCACACGGCTGGTTTTCCGGCCTGCGCCGCGACCAGTCGCGCAGCCGCGCGGATATCGACTTTGTCGAGCGCCCCGGCGAGCGCTGGAAATTCCATCCGATCGCCGACTGGACCGACCGCGATGTCGGCGTGTATCTGAAAGAACACGACCTGCCCTACCACCCGCTGTGGGACGAGGGCTACGTATCGATCGGCGACCGCCACACCAGCCAGCGGCTCGAACCCGGCATGGAGCCGGAGGACACGCGCTTCTTCGGGCTCAAGCGGGAGTGCGGCATTCACAAGATCGGTTGATTCGCCCGGCACGAGTCCACCGTGCATGCGCCTCGGCGTGACGCGGTTTGGACGTCCACAAGAAATACCACTCTATCTTTCGGGTCTGAACCATGAAGCTGTATCCACTGTTTGCCGATCTCACGAACCGCCCGGTGCTGGTGGTGGGCGGCGGCGCGGTGGCCGAGCGCAAGATCGCCGCGCTGCTGGGCGCGCAGGCGCACATCACAGTGCACGCGCTGACGCTCACGCCGCAGCTGCAGGCCTGGGCCGACGAGGCTCGGATCACGCTGCACAGCGAGCCGTTCGACGAACGTCTGCTCGACGCGGTATGGCTGGTGATTGCGGCCACCTCGGACGACGCGCTCAACCGGCGCGTTGCCGCGCTGGCCGAATCGCGGCGGATTTTCGTCAACGTGGTCGACGAATCCGCGCTCTGCAGTTTCCATGTGCCGGCGGTGATCGATCGCGCGCCGCTGACGATCGCGATTTCCAGCGGCGGCGATGCACCGATGCTGGCGAGACTGCTGCGCGAGCGGCTGGAATCCCTGCTCGATCATTCGCTCGGCGCGCTGGCCTCGCTGGCGGCGCGACTGCGCAAGCGCATTCGCCTGCGCCATCCGGACCTGTCGGAGCGACGCAGTTTTTACGAAGATCTCTTTACCGGCCCGGTGGCGCGACTGCTGCGGCAGGGACAGCCGGAACGCGCGTTGGCTGCGGCGGAACAGCTGCTCGCGTCATCGCCGATTCGCGCGGCCGGATCGGTGGTGCTGGTCGGCGCCGGACCGGGCGACCCCGGCCTGCTGACGCTGCGCGCGCTGCGTGCACTGAACGAGGCCGACGTGATCCTGCACGATCGGCTGGTGAGCGCCGAGGTGCTCGATCTGGCTCGGCGCGACGCCGACCGCATCGAAGTCGCCAAGCAGGCCGGCCATCATCACACCACGCAGCACGGTATCCACGCGCTGCTGCTGGAGCACGCCCGTGCCGGCAAGCGCGTGGTGCGTTTGAAGGGCGGTGACCCGTTCGTGTTCGGTCGCGGCGGCGAGGAGCTGGAGTTTCTGCGCGACCACGGCATTCCCTTTGAAGTGGTGCCCGGCATCACCGCCGCGGCGGCCTGCGCCGCGTATGCGGGCATTCCGCTGACGCATCGCGATCACGCGCAGTCGGTGCGTTTTGTTACCGCACACTGCAAGGCCTCGATGGATACGCTCGACTGGTCGGCGCTGGCGCAGGAGCGGCAGACGCTGGGCGTGTACATGGGCGTCGGCGAGTTGCCCACGCTGCAGTCGAAGCTGATTGCCCACGGCCGCGCCGCATCCACGCCATTCGCGCTGATCGAGAATGGCACGCGCCAGAATCAGCGCGTGATTACCGGCACGCTGGGGCAACTAGCCGAGCGTGCTGTGGCTTATGCGGTGAAATCGCCTGCCCTGCTGATTCTCGGCGAGGTCGCCGCGCTGGCGCATTCGCTGGCCTGGTTCGGTCGATCGCCGCTGGGCACGTCGGCTGTGGCGTCGCGCGGCGATGCACAGGGCAAGCCACTGCCGGTTCCGGCGCGGCGCAGCGGCCAAAGCCGGCTGGCAGCGATTCATCGTCAGTAATTCCGACTATCTTCCCCGACCTCCGGAGCAAGCATGATTTACGAAAGCATTCTCGACACGATCGGCAACACGCCCGTAGTGAAGCTGCACCGTCTGGCACCGAAGCACGTCGACATCTACGTCAAGGTCGAGGCGTTCAATCCGGCCGGGTCGGTGAAAGATCGCCTCGCGCTGGCGATCATCCTCGATGCCGAAAAGCGTGGCACATTGAAACCCGGCCAGACCGTGGTGGAAGCGACCTCCGGCAATACCGGCGTCGCCCTGGCCGCCGTTTGCGCCGCGCGCGGCTATCCGTTTGTCGCGGTGATGACCGAAACGTTTTCGGTGGAGCGGCGCAAGCTGATCCGCGCCTACGGCGGCAAGGTGCTGCTGACGCCCGCCGCCGAGCGCGGCACCGGCATGGTGCGCAAGGCGGCCGAGCTGGCAAAGGAGCACGGCTGGTTTCTCGCCAATCAGTTCGACAATCCGGCCAACCCCGCGTATCACCGCAACACCACCGCGCCGGAAATCCTGCGCGATTTCGCCGGTCGTCGGCTGGACTATTTCGTCAGCGGCTGGGGCACCGGCGGCACCATCACCGGCGTGGGCGAAGTGCTTAAGCTGGCGCGGCCGGACGTCAAGGTCATCGCCACCGAGCCGGTCGGCGCGGCGCTGCTGTCCGGCAAGGAATGGCAGCCGCACAAGATCCAGGGCTGGACGCCGGACTTTTTGCCCGGCGTGCTGAACCGGCAGATCGCCGAGCGCATCGTGCCGGTCGACGACGTGCTGTCGCGCGATACCTCGCGCGCGCTGGCGCAAAAGGAAGGCATCTTTGTCGGCATCTCGGCCGGCGCCACGCTCGCCGCCGCGCTGGAAGTGGCCAAGGATGCGCCGGAAGGTTCGGTGCTGCTGGCGATGCTGCCGGACACCGGCGAGCGCTATCTGTCGACGTTTCTGTTCGAAGGCGTCAATGAAGGCTCCGACGATATCGGCTGAGTATTCTCTCGGACATGACCGCTGGCGCCATAAAAGGAAACGGGCGCCTGAGCGCCCGTTTCTTTATGCGGCAATGATCGAAACTCAGAACGTGTAGTACATCTGGAATTCAACCGGATGCGTGCTGGCACGGTAGCGGGTGACTTCCTTCATTTTCAGCTCGATGTAGGCATCGATGAAGTCGTCGGTGAACACGCCGCCGGCCTTGAGGAAGTCGCGATCCTTGTCCAGCGCTTCGAGCGCCACATCAAGGCTGGAGCAGACCTGCGGGATGTTCTTCTCTTCTTCCGGCGGCAGATCGTACAGATCCTTGTCGGCCGGCGCGCCCGGGTCGATCTTGTTGATGATGCCGTCGAGGCCGGCCATCATCAGCGCGGTAAAGGTCAGATAGCCCGACTGCATCGGATCGGGGAAGCGCACTTCGATGCGGCGACCCTTCGGGCTGGCCACGTACGGAATGCGGCAGCTGGCCGAACGGTTGCGCGCCGAATAGGCCAGCATCACCGGCGCTTCGAAGCCCGGCACCAGACGCTTGTAGCTGTTGGTGGTGGAATTGGAGAACGCATTGATCGCACGCGCGTGCTTGAAGATGCCGCCGATGTACCACAGCGCGGTCTGCGACAGGCCACCGTAGAGATCGCCGGCAAACAGGTTTTCGCCGCCCTTGCTCAGCGACTGATGCACGTGCATGCCGCTGCCGTTGTCGCCGACGATGGGCTTGGGCATGAAGGTGACGGTCTTGCCGTTCTGGTGCGCCACGTTCTTCACCACGTACTTCATGGTGATCAGCTCGTCGGCCTTCTTCACCAGGGTGTTGAACTTGACGCCGATCTCGCACTGGCCGGCGTTGGCCACTTCGTGATGGTGCACTTCGACGGTCTGTCCCAGCGACTCCAGCACCTTGCACATGTCGGCACGCAGGTCGGCCAGCGAATCGACCGGCGGCACCGGAAAGTAGCCGCCCTTGACGCCCGGACGATGGCCGGTGTTGTCGCCGTCGTACTTGTACTTGGAGCTCCAGGCCGCTTCCTGCGAGGTGATCTCGTAGAAGGCGTGGCCCATGTCGTTCTGCCAGCGCACCGAATCGAAGATGAAGAATTCGGGCTCCGGGCCAAAGAAGGCGGTGTCGGCGATGCCGGTGGACTTCAGGTATTCCTCGCCGCGTTTGGCGATCGAGCGCGGGTCGCGCCCGTAGGCCTGCATGGTCGACGGCTCGAGCACGTCGCAATGCAGAACCAGCTGGGTGTGCGCGCTGAACGGGTCGAGGTAGGCGGTGTCCGGATCGGGCAGCAGCACCATGTCCGACTCGTTGATGCCCTTCCAGCCGGAAATCGACGAACCGTCGAACATCTTGCCGTCTTCGAACGTCGAATCGTCGATCGAGTGGGCGGGGAAACTGACGTGGTGATGGACACCGAGGATGTCGGCGAAGCGGAAGTCGACAAACTCGACCTCGTGTTCCTGGATCAGATCGAGCACTTTCTTGGCGGCGGACATAGAACAACCTCGGCTAGTGATTAACAAGCGGTTTTAGCAAGCGTCATGCCACGGGGCAAAAACCCGATTCTGCCGGCCTTTGCGCGACCTGATGACGATCGCAGCACGACCTTGTGCATCATACACGGGCAATCTTGCGCGATATTTGCACCAATATGAAGCTTACGGGGCGGCGGGTGGGCACTACACCGCCGCCCCGTCGCCCCGCATGCACCCGCTGCTCAGGCCTCGTAGGCGCTTTCGCCGTGCGAACTGATGTCCAGGCCTTCGCGTTCGGCTTCATGGCTGACGCGCAGTCCGAAGATCAGCTTCACGACCAGATAGACGATCACCGACACCACGCCACTCCACACCAGGGTGATGCCGACGCCTAGCGCCTGCACGCCGACCTGCTGCGCCATCGTGGTGTTGCCGGCGCCGAAGCCGGTGCCGCCCAGCGACACCGCGCTGAACACGCCGGTGAGCAGCGCGCCGACGATGCCGCCGATGCCGTGCACGCCGAACACGTCCAGCGCATCGTCCACTTTCAGAATCTTCTTCAGCCCGGTCACGCCCCAGACGCAGCAGAGGCTGGCCAGGGCACCGATCACCAGCGAGCCCATCGGCCCGACCGTGCCGCAGGCCGGCGTAATGGCCACCAGCCCGGCGACCGCGCCGGACGCGCCGCCGACCATCGACGGCTTGCCGCGGGTGACGACTTCAACGATCAGCCAGGCCAGCACCGCCATCGCCGTGGCAACGAGGGTGTTGATGAAGGCCAGCGCCGCGCCACTGTTGGCTTCCAGATTGGAGCCTGCGTTGAAGCCGAACCAGCCGACCCACAGCAGGGCCGCGCCGATCATGGTGTAGGTCACGTTGTGTGGCTTCATCGATTCACGCCCCAGGCCCAGACGCGGTCCGACCATGTAGGCGCCGACCAGACCGGCAATACCGGCGTTGATGTGCACCACGGTACCGCCGGCGAAATCCAGCGAGCCTCTGGCGAACATGAAGCCGTCCGGCCCGAACCAGACCATGTGCGCGATCGGCAGGTAGGCAAAGGTGAACCACAGCGCGGTGAAGGCCAGCACGGCGCGGAAGCGCATGCGTTCGGCGAACGAGCCGACGATCAGCGCGCCGGTAATGCCGGCGAAGGTCGACTGGAACACGATGAACACGTACTCGGGCAGCGACACGTTGGCGCTGAAGGTGGCCGACAGCGTGTCCTTGGTGACGCCTTTCAGGAACAGCTTGCTGAAGCCGCCGATGAAGGCATTGCCCTCGGTGAACGCCAGGCTGTACCCGTAGATGACCCACAGCACCAGGATCATCGAGAACACCGTCATCACCTGCATCAGCACCGACAGCACGTTCTTCGAGCGGACCAGACCGCCGTAGAAAAGCGCCAGGCCCGGCACCGTCATCAGCAGCACCAGCAGGGTCGAGGTGAGCATCCACGCCACGTCGCCCTTGTCGACCACCTGCACGATGGGCGCCGCGGCGAAAGCGGAAGGTGCCAGCAGAAGCAGGCACAGGAAAACAAAGGGGGACATCCACCCGGGTAGACAGCGCGAGTGGTCGTTCAACGGAAGCTGTTTCATGGAAACCTCGCAGGGCAGAATTCAGAGGGCGTCGGCGTCGAGCTCGCCGGTGCGGATGCGGATGACCTGCTCGATGGTGCTGATGAAAATCTTGCCGTCCCCCACGCTGCCGGTTTTCGCCGACTGCTGAACGGCCTCCAGCACCGTATCGAGCAGCTCGTCGGCGATCACCACCTCGAGCTTGAGCTTGGGCAGAAAATCCACGACGTACTCGGCGCCGCGGTAGAGCTCGGTATGGCCCTTCTGTCGTCCGAAGCCACGCACTTCGCTGACCGTGATGCCGCTGACGCCGGCATTGGTCAACGCGTCACGCACTTCGTCCAGCTTGTAGGGCCGGATGATGCAACTGATCAATTTCATGCACATCTCCAGACGTTGATACCGCCGTGGTCGCCCACGACGGCTGGTTTGAATGCCTGCTCACAGATTTTCCCGATACAACGTTTGCTGCGACCTCTCTTTCATAAAACCACAAATGGGCGATCGTTGGTCAGAACGATTTGCTCAGGGTAAGGATGGCGGTAGCGCGACCGACGTAATGACCTTCGGGATTGGTATAAGCGCTGCGCTTCGCGTTCGTGTCGTAGTAACCCAGCGCGATCGAGTAACCGCTGGCGAAGGCACGCGTCACGCCGACCCGCCAGTCGTAGTAGGAATATCCGGGACTATTGGGCACATCCTGATGACCGACATGGCTGTTCAAAGTCCAGCCCTGAGTGAACTCGACGTTGTAGGACAGATCGACGTAATCGCTGTGCTTGCTGTCGGCGAAGCCGAACAGGTTGGTCAAGCCATAGGAATATTTCAGCGCGATCCCTTTCCACGTCAGCGATGCGTAAGCCTCGGTGGTATACGGGCGACTGAAGCCGGCCGGGTACGTGCCGGGGTAGTAATAGGTATACAGCCCGACGTCGTACGCCCAGTCGGCGCTGAAGCTGCCGCGGTAGCCGGCGTACCCGTCGATTTCGAGACTGCTGGAAACGCGAGCTTCCGCAGTGGACACGTCCGACAGCCAGCTGACGTTGCTGCCCCACGCGCCGACATACCAGCCGCCGGCATCGTCGTATTCGATACCCGGCTGAAACGCCGGCTTGCGATTGGTCTGCGAAAGACCGCGGAAAATGTAGTCGTTCGTCACCGAGACGCTGCCGATGACCTTGCTGACCGGTGTGTCATCCGCCAGGGCAGCCATCGGATCGCCCAACATCACGGCGCTTGCCAGTATCCATTGCGATGCTCGCTTCATCGGTGTGGCTCCTTCGCTATGTTTGAAGCACATCGGATTCGGACGTCTGGACGTCCATAACCCCATGCAACTTCGACAGCGTCGACAAGGCGGGCCATCGAGTGGCTGGCGCATCGGCAACGGCCTGGCTTGCGTGGCGCATGCGCGGCCACACAGATAAGCAACGTTTTCTGATGAAATGAGCCGCGGGCTCGAAATCGCGCGCCGACGCCCGAACGTCGGGCAACCGCTGCGTTTCAAGAAGCGCCGCTTCAATATCGGGCGCCGCCGGTGATGAGACGGCCGCCAGCTTTTCGGTCTTCGCCGTGGCGTGTACCCGCAGGCACGAACGGACCGACATGGTTCTGCCGCAGCGCAACCATGCGCCAACCTGACCCGTATTCCCCACGACCTGAGTTGTTCGAGCGTGTCGGCGCGCTATTAGCGCTGCACCACACGACGTCGCAAACTATGCCGATGACTCGATCCTGCCCTAGTTATTTGTGCATTGCAATACGATGACGCGATTATTTTCGTAAGAAATATTTTTGCTGCCGGCCCATGCATCTCATTGGTTTTCCTTGTAACCAATTTCACCGGGCGCTCTCCACCGCGCAATCGCGGGAATGAATCGCAGGAATTTGCGCCGCAGCGGCGGCCGCCGTCCCGTATTTCTCCATCTCGGCGACCTTACTTCGGCCGCTGCGCGACAGATCTCGCGAAGCGTCAGTACCTAAGCTAGGCTCCCGTGTCCGCGGCGACGGCGCCGTCCTCTTGAAGGTTTGTATCCGTGACTGATCTGATCCACGTCATCCTGCTCGGCATCATCGAAGGCATCACCGAATTTCTGCCGATCTCCAGCACCGGGCATCTGCTGATTGCGGAAAAATTCGGGCTGGGCGCGCGCTCGGATCTATTCAACGTCGGCATCCAGGCCGGTGCGATTCTCGCGATCACCTTTATTTACTGGAAGCGCATCTGGCAGCTCTTTTCGCAATGGCGCGAGCCGGTCAATCGCGATTATCTGCTGAAGCTGATCGTGAGCTTTCTGATCACCTCGGTGCTCGGCGCAGTCATCGTGGTGCATTTCCATTTCAAGCTGCCTGAAACGATTACGCCGATCGCATGGGCACTGCTGATCGGCGGCATCTGGATGATCGCCGCCGAACAGATCGCGGCAAGACAGACCGATCGCACCCAGGTGACCTGGCGAGTGGCGATTCTGGTGGGCATTGCGCAGATGGTCGCCGGCGTGTTTCCCGGCACCTCGCGTTCGGGTGCCACGATTTTTACCGCCATGCTGGCCGGTACCAGCAACCGCGCGGCGGCCACCGAGTTCGCCTTTCTGGTCGGCATTCCGACCATGTACGCAGCGACCGGCTACGAGCTGCTGAAAGTGCTGAAGGACGGCGGCGCCGCCAACGAGGATTGGACCGCGCTGATCGTCGGTTTCGTCGTTTCGCTGATCGTCGGCTTTGTCGCGGTGAAATGGCTGCTGGGCTATATCCGCAGCCATCGCTTCACCGCGTTTGCGATCTATCGCATCGTGCTGGGCATCGCGCTTCTGTTGCTGGTGCCCGCGGGCGGCTGAGCCTTCGGCCGCGAATCAGGCGGCCGCGGTGATGCGTTCGATCTCTCTCGTCGTCGCCTCGGCGGCGAGCCGCGCATTGAGCAGACACTGCGGCTCGCAGGTGCGCTGGAACAGCTCGCTGACCCACTCGATAAAGGCCTGCACGCGCGCCGACAGGTGACGCTTCTGCGGGTAGACGATCCACAGCGGTGAACCGCTGGAAATCGTGTCGGTCATGACGATTTCCAGCTCACCCTTGGCCAGCGCCGCGGCCGCTAGGCAGTGCGGCACCTGGATGATACCCAGGCCGGCGACCGCCGCCTGGATCACCGATTCGCCGTCGTTGATCAGCATGTGCGCGTCGACGTCCAGCTCGACCCGACCGCTCGGCGTATCGAACTGCCATTGGTAGGCCTTGCCGGTACTGGGGAAAACATAGTTGATGCAGCGGTGCTGGCGCAGGTCATCGATCGTGTGCGGAATGCCATGTCGGGCCAGGTACGACGGGGCGGCCAGCAGCACGTTGCTGAAGTGGCCGAGCTTGCGCGCGATCAGGCTGGAATCCTCCAGCTCGCCCATGCGGATGGCGCAGTCGTAGCCCTCTTCGTTGAGGTCGAACTGGTAGTCGCACATCGCCAGCTCGAGCCGAATATCCGGATAGCGGCCCTCGAACTCCACCAAGTTGGGAATGATCGCCGAGCGGCCGATCGCCGAATGGGCGGCGACGCGCAGCTTGCCGACCGGATGGATCCGCGCCTGCCCCAGCGCCTCGGTAGCTTCGGCCAGGTCGGCCAGAATTTCTTTGCAGCGGGCGTGGAACGAGGCACCGTCGTCGGTCAGCCGCAGCGAGCGCGTGGAGCGCGACAGCAGCCGGGTACCGAGCTGGGTTTCCAGTCGGGCCACGGCCCGGCTCACGCCTGACGGCGTCATGCCCAGCTGGCTGGCCGCGGCGGCAAAGCTCTTGGCCTCGACCACGCGCACGAAGGTCGATATGGCGGAAAAGTCTTCCATAGCCTGGTTTTCCCACGGATTCGTGATTCTGACTCACGAGTGTAGTGCGCCGCGAACGGATTATCTATACCGCTTGGTACACCTATTCTCTCCAGCCTTCGCCGCCGGCCCCACCGTGCGTGCCCTGTTTCTGGAGATCGATCATGTCAACGAACGCAACAAAAAAGCGCTGGATTCCCCTCGCCCTGGCCATTGCCCTGGTGATCGGCAGTTGGGCGGTGCTGGGCCAACACGGCGAAAGCCACGCGCAGACCAACAGCGCACCGCCACCGCCGGCGGTGACCGTGGCGCAGACGCTGATTCGCACGGTCAGCGATGCGGATGAGTTCACCGGCCGGCTGCAGGCGATCGACACCATTCAACTGCGGCCCCGGGTGAGCGGCTACGTCGACCGCGTGCTGTTTACCGAAGGCGCGATGGTCAAGAAAGGCCAGCTGCTGTTCCAGATCGATCCGCGCCCGTATCAGGCCGAGGTCGATCGGCTGCAGGCGAACCTGGGCCAGGCGCATGCCGAATTGGTGCTGGCCGACGCGAACGCTGCACGCGCGCAGAAGCTGCTCGATCAGCACGCCGTATCGCGCGAGGAAGCCGACCGCATGAGCACGGCATCGCAAAGTGCCAAGGGACAGGTGGCCGCCGATAGCGCGGCACTCGAGGCCGCCCAGCTCAACCGCGAGTTCACCGAAGTGCGCGCGCCGATCGACGGGCGCGTCAGCAACGCGCTGATCACCGCCGGCAACCTGGTGACGCCGAGCGACGTGCTGACCAGCGTGGTCAGCGTCAATCCGGTGTATGCGTACTTCGACGTCGACGAGCACAGCTACCTCAAGCTCGACCGCATCCGGCGCGAGCACGGCGCCGCGCCGCAGATTGCCATGGCCCTGGCCGATGAAAGCGGCTTTCCGCACAACGGCCGCATCGACTTCGTCGACAACCAGCTGAGCGCCGCCAGCGGCACGATTCGCCTGCGCGCCGTGTTCGACAACACCGATGGCAGCTTCACGCCCGGCCTTTACGTGCACATGCAGCTGCGCAGCGAGAGCAAGCAGCCGCGTGCGCTGATCGACGATCGCGCGGTTGGCACCGACCTCGGCAACAAGTTCGTCTACGTGCTCGACAAGGATCGCAAGGTCGACTACCGCAAGATCACCACCGGCCCGCTGATCGACGGCCTGCGCGTCGTCACCGACGGCCTGAGCAGCAGCGACGTCATTGTCGTCAACGGCCTGCAGCACGTGCGCCCCGGCATGGAAGTGAACCCGACCAAGGTCGCGATGGCTACGCGCAGCCTCGATGCCACGGCCAGCCAGGTCGCCAGCGGCGGCATTCCCAAAGGCAATGCGCTGACCAGCGCGCAGGACTGATTCGATGAAACTCGCTCAATATTTTGTGGATCGACCGATCCTCGCCGGCGTGCTGTCGGTGCTGCTGCTGATTGCCGGCACGATCTCGCTGTTCAAACTGCCGATCGGCGAATACCCCGAAGTGGTGCCGCCGACCGTGGTGGTGCACGCCAGCTACCCCGGCGCCAATCCGAAGGTGATCGGCGAGACGGTTGCCACACCGCTCGAAGAGCAGATGAACGGCGTCGAGGGCATGCTGTACACCGCCTCGCAGGCCACCAGCGACGGCGCCATGACGCTGACCGTGACTTTTGCGCTCGGCACCAACCTCGACGACGCTCAGGTGCAGGTGCAGAACCGCGTCGCCCAGGCGCTGCCGCGCTTGCCCGAAGAAGTGCAACGGCTCGGTGTGACTACGCAGAAAAGCTCGCCGGACCTGACCATGGTCGTGCATCTGATTTCGCCGAACCAGCGCTACGACATGCTGTACCTGTCGAACTACGCGCGCCTGCACATCAAGGACCAGCTCGCGCGCCTCGACGGCGTCGGCGACGTGCAGATTTTCGGCGCCGGCGAATACAGCATGCGCGTGTGGCTCGATCCGCAGCGCCTGGCCAGCCGCGGCCTGACCACCGGCGACATCGTGCACGCGATCAAGGAGCAGAACGTCGAAGTGGCGGCCGGCGCACTCAACGCGTCGCCCGGCCCGAACAACAACGCATTCCAGCTCAACATCAACACGCAGGGCCGACTGGTCACCGAAGACGAGTTTCTGAAGATCGTCGTGCGCACCAGTCCGGACGGCGGCGTCACCTATCTGCGCGACGTCGCGCGGGTGGAGCTGGGTTCGAACAATTACGCGCTGCGCAGCCTGCTCAACAACAAGCCGGCGGTGGCCTTGCCGATCTTCGCGCGGCCGGGCTCCAACGCGATCCATATTTCCGACGAAGTGCGCAGCACCATGGCGCAGCTGAAGAAGGATTTTCCGCAGGACGTCGACTACAAGATCGTCTACGACCCGACGGTATTCGTACGCGGCTCGATCGAGGCCGTGGTGCATACGCTGTTCGAGGCGATTCTGCTGGTCGTGCTGGTGGTGATTCTGTTCCTGCAGACCTGGCGCGCCTCGATCATTCCGCTGGTCGCCGTGCCGGTGTCGCTGGTCGGGACGTTTGCGGTGATGTATCTGGCCGGTTTTTCGCTCAATGCGCTGTCGCTGTTCGGCCTGGTGCTGGCCATCGGCATCGTGGTGGACGACGCGATCGTGGTGGTGGAAAACGTCGAGCGGCATATCGAGCACGGCCTGTCGCCGAAGGACGCCACCCGTCAGGCGATGAAGGAAGTCACCGGCCCGATCGTGGCCACGGCGCTGGTGCTGTGCGCGGTGTTCGTGCCGGCAGCCTTCATCAGCGGCTTGACCGGCGAGTTCTATCGCCAGTTCGCGCTGACGATCGCGATCTCCACGGTGATCTCGGCGTTCAACTCGCTGACCCTGAGTCCGGCGCTGGCCGCCTTGTTGCTGAAGGAGCGCGGCGCACCGAAGGACGCGCTGAGCCGCGGCATCGATCGCGCCTTCGGCTGGCTGTTCCGCCCGTTCAACCGCTTCTTCGTGCGCAGCGCCAACAGCTACGTCAGCGGCGTGCAGCGTGTGCTGCGGGCGGGTTCGGTCGCGCTGATCATCTACGGCGGCCTGGTCCTGCTGGGCGTGTTCGGCTTTGCCAAGGTGCCGACCGGCTTCGTGCCGGCGCAGGACAAGCAGTACCTGGTGTCGTTCGCGCAGCTGCCGGACGCGTCGTCGCTGGACCGCTCCGAAGCCGTGATACGCCGCATGAGCGACATCGCCTTGAAGCAGCCGGGCGTGGAAAGCGCGGTCGAGTTTCCCGGCCTGTCGATCAATGGTTTTACCAACAGCACGAATTCCGGCATCGTTTTCGTCACGCTGAAGCCGTTCGAGGAGCGCCGCGATGCGTCGCTTTCGGCCGGTGCGATCACCGCGGCGCTGCAGCAGAAGTATGCGGCGATCCAGGATGCCTATATCGCGATCTTTCCGCCGCCGCCGGTGAACGGCCTGGGCACGATCGGCGGCTTCCGCCTGCAGGTGGAGGACCGCGGCGACCAGGGCTTCGAGGAGCTGTACAAACAGACCCAGAACCTGATCACCGCCAGCCAGAAGGAGCCGGCGCTGGCCGGGCTGTTCTCCAGCTACCAAGTCAGCGTGCCGCAGATCGACGCCGACGTGGATCGCGAAAAGGCCAAGGCCGAAGGCGTGGATCTGAGCGATGTCTACCAGACCATGCAAGCGTATCTGGGCTCGCTCTACGTCAACGACTTCAATCGCTTCGGTCGCACCTACCAGGTCAATGTCTCGGCCGAGCCCGGTTTCCGCCACGAGCCGCAGGACATCACCACCTTGAAGACGCGCAACGCCCGTGGCGAGATGGTGCCGCTGGGTTCGTTTGTCAGCGTGCGCCAGAGCGTGGGGCCGGATCGCGTGCAGCACTACAACGGTTTCCCGACGGCAGAGATCAATGGCGGCGCGGCACCCGGCTACAGCTCGGGCCAGGCCCAGGATGCGATGGAGCGGCTGGCCAAGAACACCCTGCCCAACGGCATGTCGTTCGAGTGGACCGAGCTGACCTATCAGCAGATTCTCGCCGGCAACACCGCGGTGCTGGTGTTCCCGCTGTCGGTGCTGCTGGTGTTCCTGGTGCTCGCCTCGCTGTATGAAAGCCTGACCCTGCCGCTGGCGGTGATCATGATCGTGCCGATGGTGCTGCTGTCCGCGATTACCGGCGTGTGGCTGAGCGGCGGCGACAACAACATCTTTACCCAGATCGGCCTGATCGTGCTGGTGGGACTGGCCTGCAAAAACGCCATCCTGATCGTCGAGTTTGCCCGCGAAGCGCAGATCCTCGAAGGACTGGATCGCGTGCAGGCCGTGCTGGAAGCGGCGCGACTGCGGCTGCGCCCGATCCTGATGACGTCGTTCGCTTTCATCATGGGCGTGGTGCCGCTGGTGCTGTCGCACGGCGCCGGTGCAGAGATGCGTCATGCGATGGGCGTGGCGGTGTTCTCCGGCATGCTCGGCGTCACCTTCTTCGGCCTGGTATTCACCCCACTGTTCTATGTGCTGATCCGCCGCTGGAGCGAAAACAGCGCGGCCCGCCGCGCCGCCCGCAAGGCGCGTCACGCGGCGATGCCCGCACCCGCTTTCGAGGAACACTGAGATGACTTCGCTTTTCCGTTTGAGCGCTCTTGCGAGCGCGCTGCTCCTGGCCGGCTGCATTACCGTCGGCCCGGACTATCACCGTCCGGTTGAAAAGCCGGTGGCGCTGCAGGGCGTCGATGCCGCGCAGCAGTCGGCGCGGGATTTTCAGGCCAACTGGTGGACGCAGTTCAACGATCAAACGCTCGATGCGCTGATCAAGCGTGCCGCGAAAAACAGCCCGGATCTGAAAATCGCGCTGGCGCGGCTGAACCAGTCGCGGGCGCAGCTCGGTACGGCGCGTTCCCAGCAGCTGCCCGACGTCCAGGCCCAGACCAGCTATACGCGCAGCCGCGAACAGCAGCCGGGTTTCACCACCGATCCGGAAACCATCACCACTTACCAGGCCGGTTTCGACGCCAGCTGGGAGCTGGATCTGTTCGGCGGCATCCGCCGTTCGGTGGAAGCCGCGCGCGCGGATACCGAAGCCGGCACCGCGTCGCTGGAGGATGCGCAGGTCACTCTGTTCGCCGAGGTGGCGCGCCATTACTTCGATCTGCGCGGCACTCAGCTGCGCATCGACGTCGCCCAGCGCGATATAGGCAACCTGCGCGATTCGCTCAAGCTGATCAAGAGCCGCGCCGATGTCGGCACCGGTTCGGATCAGGATGTGGCCAGCGCCAGCGCGCGTCTGGCCGCAGTCGAGGCGCAGCTGCCGCTGCTGCAGACCCAGGCGCAGGCCGATACGTTCCGCCTCGCCGTGCTGCTCGGCGAACGGCCGGGAGAACTCGACATCGATCTGTCGCCGAAGACCTTCCATCCCATCGATACCGCGCTGCCGATCGGCAACGCCGGCGACGTGCTGGCCCGCCGGCCGGACATTCGCGTTGCCGAGCGCGAACTGGCGGCGGCCAATGCACGCATCGGCGTGGCCAAGGCGGACTGGTTTCCGCACATTTCGCTGGGCGGTTTCGTCGGTTTTCTGGCCGGCCGCAGCAACGATTTCGGCGGTGCGCAGTCGCGCGCTTTTTCGCTGGCGCCCAGCATCAGCTGGGACGGGCTCAACGTGCAGCGCGTGCGCTCCGGCGTCAAGGCCAGCGAAGCGCGCGCCGACGAGGCCAAGGCCAACTACCAGCGCACCGTGCTCAACGCCCTGGAAGACGTCGACAACGCACTGGTCAGCTACAACCAGCAGCGCGTGCGTGTGCAGAAGCTGGACGAGCAATCAACCCAGAGCACGCGTGCCGCCGAACTGGCGCGCATCCGCTACGAAGCCGGTGCCACCGATTATCTCGAGCTGCTCGACGCCCAACGCACGCAGCTCACCGCGGAAGATCAGCTGGCCGAGGCCGAAGCCGGCATCAACCTTCAGGCCATCGCCATCTACAAGGCGCTGGGCGGCGGCTGGCAGGCCTGCGGCAACGAACACTGCAGCGCTCTGGCCAGCGCGCCATGAATATGCGCCCGCAAGCGCGGCGTAGCTTTTCTTCGTTCACCGCGCCGCCGCTGGAACAGCAGATCGCGCTGGTCAGCGGTGCCAACCGCGGATTGGGTCTGGAGGTGGTGCGGCAGCTTGCAGCGACTGGCATGGCCGTGCTGCTCGGCAGTCGTGACCTCACGCTGGGTGAGCGGGCGGCACAGCGGCTACGCCGTGATGGGATCGACGTCACGGCGATCCAGCTGGACGTCACCGACCAGACCGGCATCGACGCCGCGGCGAGGTATATCGATAATACTTATGGACGTCTGGACGTCCTTATCAACAATGCCGGCGCCTACTACGACATGGGCGAACTGCCGTCGTCGATCGACCTCGATACCGTGCGCGCCGCGCTGGAAACCAACCTGTTCGGCGCGTGGCGCGTTTGCGAGGCGCTGCTGCCGCTGATGCGCCCCTTTGGCTTCGGCCGTATCGTCAACGTCTCCAGCGGCTGCGGCTCCAGCGCGGTCGATGGCGAATGCTGTCCGGCCTATCGGGTCTCGAAGGCTGCCCTCAACACCTATACCCGCACGCTCGCGGCGGAGTTGGGCGGCAGCGGAATTCTGGTGAACGCGGTGTGTCCCGGCTGGACCAACACCGACATGGGCGGCACTGGAGGACGGCCGGCCAGCGAGAGCGCGCAAGGTGTCGTCTGGGCCGCCTGCCTGCCGGCGAAATCGTCGATCACCGGCGGCTTTTTCCGCGATCGCCAACCGATCGACTGGTGATCGTTGCGCCGCGACTCAGCGCTGTACCATCACCGCGAACCAGCCCCAGCCGCGAATGCGTTCGGCGATGAGTTTCACACTGGTCAGCATCGGCACCGCCAGCAAGGCCCCGGGAATTCCCCACAGCCAGCCCCAGATCAGCAGCCACAGCAGAATCGCAATCGGACTGACGCGCATGCGCCGGCCCAGCACCATCGGCGTGATCAGGTTGCCCTCGACGATGGTGAAGCCGATAAAGCACAACGCCGGCAGCATCGCCTGACCGAGCTGATCGAAATGCACCAGACCCACCATCATCAGAATCGTGGTGGTGGTGATCGCGCCGACATAGGGAATGTAATTGGCCATCATGGCAACCGTGCCCCACAGCAGCGGATCGGGCATGTTCAGCCACCACAGCATGCCGGCGGTAAACAGTCCCAGGCTCAGGTTGATCAACGAGGTGGTGAGGATGTAACGCGACACCTCGGTCTGGATGCTGCGCACGATCACCACCGCGTGCCGCTTGGCGTGGAAATCCGGCACGATTTCCACCAGCCGCCTGAGCAAGGTGTCGCCGAATACCAGAAAAAAGAACACCAGCAGGGTCACCGTCAGCATGGCGGCCAGCACGGCGGGCGCCTTGGCCAGCACATCCCACGTACTGATCGACACGGCGGCCGCCGCCGCTGCAGGATGGGCGCGCGATGGCGGCCCGTTCACCAGATTCTGGGTCGCGCGGTTGGCCATCTCGAAGGGTGCGGTAATGGTGCGGAACTTCGGCAACAGTTCTTTCATGGTGGCCGGCGCGCCCTGGATCCAGCCCATCGCCGGCTGCGCCACCTTGCTCACGCCGAATCCGAGCGAGCCGACCAGCGCCAGCATCAGCACACTGGCACACAGCCAGCGCGGCAGGCCGCGACGCGAGCCAGCGGCCACGATGGGATTCAGCGCCAGCCCCAGGAACGCTGCCAGCACCAGCGGAATCAAAAGCGACTTGGTCAGCGTGACGGTGTACATCAGCGCCAGCAGCAGCATGCTGTTCAATATCACCCGGATGGCGCGCAGATGCCGCAGCGTGCCGCGCGTCGTCTGCAGCCCCCGACTGTGCGCACTCGACGCATAGCCGATCGATTCGTCGCTATCGACCGAAAGCGGAGCCACATCGCTGCGGTCTCTGACGGGCTCGTCGTGCGATGGCAGATGGCCGGGCTCGTTCATCGGACCGTACCCGTGGGCAGTGCGCGATCGAACGATGAAAATAGCGACGATGACGACAGCGTCGGCCCTTGTCTGACCGATGTCCGCGTCATCGCCGTCGTCATGAGGATCGACTGCTGTCGATATCCGCAGCCGATGAGTCGCCCGACGCGTCGGCGCCCGAATCGGCCGCGCTCGATCCAAACGACCCCAGCTCGGAAACCAGTCGCACGCCGTAGGCCACCGTCTCGGCCAAGCCACCGCTGAGCAAGGAGCCCAGGCCAGGAATCCGCAGCGGATGCACGTTGAGACGCCCGAGCACGAAGCCTGCGCCAGCCGCAGCACCCACCGTCGTCAGCGGATAGCGCTGGCCCCGGGCCAGCAGCAGTGCGGCCGGGGGACTGAGCTCGCTGCGGGCCAGCTTCATTTCCGACTGCGCGGCGCGTACCTTGGCCAACTGCTTGAACAGGCTCATGGATTGCCCTCCCGCTCGGACGCATTATTGCCACGCTCGCTTTTCCGTGGATCGCCGGCGAGCAGGTCGTCCTTCAAGGTTTCCGCCTTGCGCACCAGATCATCCTTCACCCGCGCCACGTCCGCCTTGATGCGCTCGACATCGATTTCCTCGCGCGCCTTGGCCACGGTGTCGCGCATCATCCCGCGCCATTCGCCACGTGTCACCGGCAGACTCATCCAGTGCATGCAGCGGCGGAACAACAGAATCGAGCCCAGCAGAAAGATCAACTGCAGCACGCATAGGCCCAGCAGCGCCAGCACCCACGAGCCAAACCATTTCGCCAACAGCAGGCCGACAAAGGCGAGCAGGCTCAGGCCAAGCCCGACGCCGGCCACCATCGCGGCCAATCCGGCAATCAGCATCCACGACACGGCCGTGCGTGCCAGGCCGAGTTCGGCGGCCAGCAGATGCATCTGGGCGCCGAACAGACGCCTGACCGCACGACCGAGCTGGCCCAGTTCGGCAAACAGTCCAGACGGAAGCGGCGCCGTTTCTGGCGCCGCGGTTCCGGGTTCCGATGTCGTTTGCTGCATTCCCTGCCCCTAAGTCGGCGAGATCAACGACGCAGAATGCGGCCGAGCAGCCAGCCGGCACCCAGCGCGATGGCGACAGACTGCACCGGCTTTTCGCGCACATAATCGCGCGCCACTTCCAGCCACTCGTCGGCGCGCTCGCGCGTCTGGTCGTAGACCTCGCGACCCCGCTCGCCGATTTCCACCGCCTTGTCGGTCGTGCGGTTGGCCACATCGGCCACTTTGTCCGTCGCGCGATGCAGGCCTTCTTCGACCGAATCGGCCGCGCGATCCACGACTTCCTTGGTGCTGGCGACGGCGCTGGATGTCGCCTGTTTGACGCGCTCGGCGCTCTCGTCGATACGGTTGCCGACCAATTCTTCAGGGGTCTGTACGTGCTTGTTCATGGGTAACTCCGTTTGAGGGCGTTCGGGGAGGCAATGCTTCGACACATCTGTCTGTTGGCGCAAGGAGAGTGCGTGGCTAGACGTCACTCTCGCAAGCGCACGGTCTTGTCATCGCGCGCGGCGGAAGAAGGCAAGGATCGCAAAGATCAGAAAGATGACGAAAAGAATCTTTGCAATGCCTGCGGCGGCGCCGGCAATGCCGCCGAAACCCAGTACGGCGGCGATGATCGCGATAACCAGAAAAACCAGTGCGTAGTGAAGCATGGCGTTGTCCTCTTGAATGGGAGCCAAAGTCAGGCCCGTGGCTCGCCGCCGAGGTGGCTTGCCGGGTGGGGGTCAGCCATTCACCCATAGAATCCGCCATGCGAGCGTGAAGGGAAATCCCGTGTATCTGCACGCCGCGGCGACGTCGGCTAGGGCGGGCGCCAACGGACAGGCCTCTCCCATCGCCCTTTGACGACCGCCATCGAAGGTTTCGCCACTCGCTGACCGCTGCCGATCTAGGGCTTATAGGTGACCCGATACACGGCGCCGGTCAGGTCATCGCTGACTAGCAAGCTGCCGTCGGGCAGCGGCTGCACGTCGGCCGGGCGACCCCACGCCTGCTCGTTCGGCGCAAAGCCGGTGATCAGCGGCTCATACGACAGCACCTTGCTGCCCTGCAGATGCACCGTCATCACACGGTAGCCGGACTTTTTCGTGCGGTTCCAGGAGCCGTGTTCGGCCACGATGATGGCGCCCTTGTAGCTCGCCGGAAACTGGCGGCCCTCGTAAAAACGCATGCCCAGCGCCGCCACGTGTGCGCCCAGCTTCAACACCGGCGGAGCATAGTCGCTGCAGCGCTTGCCCTGGCCGAACTCGGGGTCGAGCGTGTCGCCCTGATGGCAGTACGGGAAACCAAAGTGCTCGCCGGGTCTGGTGATGCGATTGAGCTCGTCACTGGGCAGATCATCGTCAAGCATGTCGCGGCCATTGTCGGTAAACCACAGCTGGCCGGTGCCCGGCTGCCAGTCGAAGCCGACCGAATTGCGGATGCCGCGCGCCACGTCTTCCATGCCGCTGCCGTCGGCGTTCATGCGGATGAGCTTGCCGTGGTCGGGGCCCGGATCGCAGACGTTGCACGGCGCGCCGATAGGCACGTAAAGCTTGCCGTCCGGGCCGAAGGCGAGGAACTTGCTGCCGTGGTGCGTTTCGGTCGGCAGCTTGTCGGTGACTACCTCCGGCGCCGGTGGGTCATCGAGATGGTTCTCGATATCGCGCAGCACGACGATACGGCTGACCGCCGAAATGTAGAGATCGCCGTTCTTGAAGGCCACCCCGATCGGCGACTCCAGAGCGCTGGCGACCACGCGTACCTTGTCGGCCACCCCAGCGCCCTTGCTGTCGGTCAGCGCGTAAACCTTGCCGGCGTCGCCGGAGCCGACGAAGACGGTACCCTTCGCGCCCAGGGCGATCTCCCGCGCATTCGCCACCTGATCGGAATACAGCGCGATATGGAAACCCGGCGGCAGGGTCAGCTGCTCCAGCGGCGAAGCGGCCTGCACCTGCATGGCCAGCCAACTCAACAACAGAAAAAGCGCCATTCGCATTGTCATGCTCTACTCCGACTCACGCTCACTAGCTGGAACCTGAACCTTATCCAGAGACACATCACACTGCGGTGACAGTGCGTTCGATCTGACCGCCCTGGGTGCCGCCAGCGTCGGGTTCTCCAGTGCCGAAATCGGACAGACCATCGTCAGCGCACTGTTCGACGCCGTCAACAACAATGCGCAGCTGGATAAGATAGAGCCCGAGATCATGCTTCGGTCAGTTATCGATGACGCAGTTTGCGCATCCATGAAACGGCGGCTCGCCGAACACGTTACGCTTAGCGGATTCTTTCATTGCTTCATGGAAAACGCTTGGAACCCGCAGCTTATATCGAGATGGCCGAGATCCAGTCGCGACATTGGTGGTTCACCGGAAGACGCGCCATTCTCACATCCACCATTCGACAGCTGAGGTTGCCCAGCAACGCGCGCATTCTGGAGATAGGTTGCGGCACCGGCGGCAATCTGGACATGCTGGCAACTTTTGGCGAGGTGAGCGCTTTCGACATGGAGGAAAGCGCGCGAGTGCTTGCCGACAAAAAGACCGGCGGTACGCATGATATTCGCGCCGGCCACTGTCCGGACAACATCCCATTCCAGGGTGAGCGCTTTGATCTGATCTGCCTGTTCGACGTGCTGGAGCACATCGAACAGGACACCCAAACGCTGGCCGCGATCCGCTCGCTGCTGGCGGACAACGGCCGGATTCTTGTCACGATTCCCGCGTATGCGTGGCTATACGGTGTTCACGACAAATTTCTGCATCACCATCGGCGCTACTCAGCGCGCGAAATACGGCAGCGCGTTCATGCAACCGGCTATCGACTGGTGCGGCTTTCTCACTTCAATACGCTGCTGTTTCCGCTCGCTGCCATCGTGCGGGTGAAGGAACGCCTGCTTGGCAGCAAGGTCGCCGCCGGCAGCCGCGTTCCGCCTGAACCGATCAATGGCCTGCTGCGGACTATCTTCGCCGCCGAGCGCACCTGGCTGAAGCACTTCGATCTACCGTTCGGCGTTTCCTTGCTATGTGTGCTCGAGAAAGCCTAGCGGAGTAGTGATCTTTCGATGATATCGGCGGCAGTCGATGCGCCGCATTCGCCGCGAGAACTCGCCGCGCAAATCCTGCCTTGCTGTGTATAAGTGTCATCGGCGAGAAGCCGCTTTAAGAGTGGTGCTGCGTGGTTTTCGCGATAGCTTGCCGCCGGCAAAATTTCCGCCACGCCCAGCCGCTTCAGTCGGGCCGCGTTATCGGGCTGGTCGAAGCCGTGCGGTACCACCAGCATCGGCTTGCCGGCGTAGAGCGCTTCACTGCTGGTACCGATGCCGCCGTGATGGATGATGACGGAGGCGCATGGAAACAGTGCCGCATGCGGTGCGTAGTCGACGGCATGGATGCTTGCCGGCAAATCCGCTGGCAGCTTCGCGCGCATTTCCGCTGAGCCGGTGAGTAGCACGGCGCGCTGACTCAGCCCCAGGGCGGCCGCAAGACTTTCGCGCAGAAAGTCCGCGCCCATATGCACCGCCGTCGACCCGAGCGTGAATACCAGTGGAGCGGGGCCTGCGTCGAGAAACGCGCGTAACGGACGATCGAGCTCGGCCGTTTGGACGTAGCGCGCGAAGCCGGTGACGTGCGCTTGGGCCGGCCAATCCGGCTGCGGCTGGCCAAGCAACGGAGAAAACAAGGCCAGCACTCCCTGCGGCGCGTGCTGGCCCCGATGAAACGGATCGCCCAGCGGCGATACCGGGGGCAAGCCGAGCGAACGGCGAAAGTCGCGTACCGGCGCCGTCCATCCCTGCGTAATGCGGCGTGCTAGCCCTTGCAGCCAGCGACCGCGGCGCGCCGCGCCGCGCATGAGGGGGTCCAGCAGAGCTATCCCTGTTGCCGGCGGATCGTATGCCGATAGAAAGCCCGCCGGTGCCAGCACCGCGGATAGCCAGCACAGCTTGCCCGCCGCGTTCAGCTGTTCGCCCAGTATCTGTGCGGCGAAAGCCAATGTCGTGGTGATCATCACGTCGGCATTGGCAACGATTGGGGCGAGTTTTTCGTAACTGGCCCGCACATCCTTCGCGGCAAAGTCGTGCACCACAAAGCGCGGACCGCGCCAGCGATCGAATGCACGAGCAATGAAGGCTTCGCGGTCTTCGGGTTCGGGAATGCCACTGGCATCGGCAAAGTCGAGGCCCGCCTGCTCGATCGTCGCCTGATGAATACCGTGCGTTGCGATGGCGACGCGATGCCCGCGCGCGCTCAGCTCCTGGCCGATGGCGAGAAAAGGGAAGAGATCGCCCAGCGAGCCGACGGTGGCGATGACGATACGGGCGTGGCGCATGGGCGATGGCATCGACTCGAAACGAAGGGCAGCATAGCGTGTAAGCCATGGCGACCATTGACCCCTGCGGCGATGGCGGCAATGCTTCGTCATTCGCCATCGAAGGCGATTCGCCCCGGATCAACCATGTCCAATCTCGCACTGTTTCACCTCGCCTTTCCTGTGACGTCGCTGGTCAACGCACGCCGTTTTTATGGCGAGCTGTTGGGCTGTCCGGAAGGACGTTCCAGCGAGACATGGGTGGATTTCGATTTTCACGGTCATCAAATCGTGGCGCATCTGGCGCCGGAGGAATGGGGCAACGTGGCGGCTCACGATGTCGACGGCGACAACGTGCCCGTGCGCCACTTCGGTCTGGTGCTGTCGATGGAGGAGTGGCAAGCGCTGGCCGACCGGCTGCGCGCTGCCGACACGCATTTCGTGATCGAGCCGCACGTGCGCTTCCAGGGTCAGCCCGGCGAGCAGGCCACGATGTTTCTGCGCGATCCGTGTGGCAATGCGCTGGAGTTCAAGGCTTTCGCCGACCGCTCCAAGCTGTTTGCGAAATAGGGCCGACGATGGAAGCCGAAGACCTGCAGCGACTGGTGACCGTGACCATGCCTTTCGGCAAGTATCAGGGCCGGCTGATCGCCGACCTGCCCGGCGCCTATCTGGCGTGGTTCGCCCGTAAGGGCTTTCCCAAGGGTGAGTTGGGCCGATTGCTGGCGCTGATGCTGGAGCTCGACCATAACGGGCTGTCGTCATTGCTGGAGCCGCTGCGCAAGCGGTAGTCGTGCGCGCGCGCTTTGGGCGTATCCTGCAAGGCACGGTCGAGGATGTTCAGGCCGATCGTCTGAATGATCGACCGCTGCAACCTTCCTCCTCCGCGTCCGGTCGAGACTGCCCGCAAGGGCGCTGGCGCCATCGAGCGCACGACCAGAGCACCCCGCGACCATGCTGCCCCGCGAGTTCGACGCCGCGACGAGAGCACTCGCCGCGGATGGCTGGTGCGTCATCGAGAACCTGATGACCGACGTGCAAACGCAGGCGTTGGCCAGCGAGTGCACCGCGATGCACACCTCGCGTTTGCTGATGCCGGCGGCGACGGGCCTCGATCGTGCCCTGACCCTGTTGCGCGGCGACAGCACGCGGTGGTTTGAATCCAGAAACTTGAGCGCACCGCAGCAAGCGTTCGTGGATCGAATCGACGCGTTGCGCATCGCGCTCAGCCGCCGCCTGCTGTTGGGTCTGGTCGACAGCGAATCGCAGTACGCGGTGTATCCCTCCGGCGCCGGCTACGCGCGACATCTGGATCAACTCCACCAGAGCGATGCTCGGGTAGTGTCTGCCGTGTTCTATCTCAACGCGAACTGGCTGGACGTCGAAGGCGGTGCGCTGCGGCTATACCTCGCCGATGCCTCTCACCGCGATATCTATCCACGCGCCGGCACACTCGTGCTGTTTCTGTCGGCGCAGTTCGAGCACGAGGTGCTGCCGGCGACGCGCCAGCGCATGAGCATCGCGTGCTGGATGCGGCAGCGCGCGGTTCCCGTCGGTCACTGATCCTTCGGGACGGTCGGCCCGATCAGCTCGATCTCGGCCAGGGCTCTGGCCGAACCGTGGGCTGCCGGAAAGCTCAGACGATAATATGTGTAACTACCCGGCTGTCGAATGCCGAACACGCGCGTCTGGCGAGGCGAGGAAAATGTTTCGTTCTTGCGCGTATCCAGACGATGCCAATGCTCGCCGTCGCCGGACGCATCCAGCTGCCAGTCCGAAGGGGCGGCAGCCGTTGCCCCGGAGGTCAACGTAAGCATCGCCACTTCACGCGCCTGCGGGAAATGCCAGCTCACGGTCGACGCGCCGACGGGCAGCGTGGCTTCCGTATCGGAGTCGTTGTCGAACAGCGCATCGAGTTTTTGCATCGCCGGTCGGCTGCTCGCTTTGCCCTGACCGATCCCGGTGAGATCGCGCATCGGCTGCGGCTTCCGGCCTTCGGCGGTGAGCGATGCCGGCAGGGACGAGACGTCGCTGCCCCACGCCGAGGGCTTTGGACCCATCACGAAATCCAGCGTCGCGCCCTGGGCCAGCAGCTCATGCGGCAAGCTCAGCTTATTCCACGGCTGGCCGTTCACCTGCAGGCTCTGGATATAGCGGTTGGTGTCGCTGACCGCCGGCGCATCGATCACGATGTGTTTGCCGTTTTCCAGCCGGACGTCCATATGCGGAAAGTACGGCGCGCCGATGACGTACTCCGGCGAGCCCATGCGCAGCGGATAGAAGCCCGCAGCGCTGAACACATACCACGCGGACATCTCGCCGTTGTCCTCGTCGCCCGGATAGCCCTGGCCGATCTCGCTGCCCACGTAGAGACGCGACAGCGCATCGCGCACCTTGTCCTGCGTCTTCCACGGCTGGCCGGCGAGGTCGTACATGTACAGGATGTGGTGCGACGGCTGGTTGCTGTGGCCGTACTGGCCCATGCGCACGTCGCGCGCCTCGAGCATCTCGTGAATCGGCTCGCCGTAGCTGCCGACATGGAAGTTGCCCGGCGTGGCGAAGAACGCGTCGAGCTTGGCGGCCAGCCCCGCGCGGCCACCGTACAGTGCCGCCAGGCCGGCGCCGTCCTGCGGCGCATGAAAGGCCATGTTCCATGCATCGGTCTCGGTGTAGTCGCCACCCCAGCGGATCGGGTCGAAATCCGCTTTGCCATAGCGCCATTGCCCATTGGATGCGCGACCGACGAAAAAACCGACGTCGGCGTCGAACAGATTGACGTAGTCGAGCCCGCGGTTGCGGTAGTAGAGCGCGTCATCGGCGTAGTAAGCCGCGTACGGATCGTTGGCCGCATGCTGCGTCGTCAGCGCATCGGCGAGGTTGCCGATGGCGAAGTCGTTGATATAGCCGTCCATCGACCACGACAGGCCCTCGTCCACGCCGGTGTCGGTATAGCCGTTGAAGATCGAGCGCTGCAGGCCCTTGCGGCCGGTGCCCGCGAGCGGACTGACAACCGACGCATCCTTCAGCGCGGACTGATAGAACGAGGCCACATCGAAATTGCGCACGCCCTTCAGCCACGCGTCGGCGAAGGCCACGTCGGCGCTGGTACCGACCATCAGGTCGGCATAGCCCGGCGAGGACCAGCGCGCGATCCAGCCGCCGTCGCGATACTGCTGCACGAAGCCGTCGATCATCTCGCCGGCCTGCGTCGGCGTGAGCAGGACGTAGGCCGGCCACGCCGTGCGATACGTGTCCCAGAAGCCGTTGTTGACGAAGTCCTTGCCGTCGACGATGCGCGCGCCGGTCCGCGTCGGGGTATCGGCCGCCACCGGTGCGGAGAACGGGCTGGCGTAGCGATACACCGGCTGCGCCGCGCTGCCGGTGTTTTCATAGGCCTCGTTCGGGTATAGAAAGAGCCGATAGAGGTTGGAGTACAGCGTGGTCTTTTCGTCGCGGCTGGCGCCCTCGACCTGCACCGCTCCAAGCAGCGCATTCCAGGCCTGCGCCGCGCGATCACGCACGGTTTCCAGCGTATCGTTCGGCGCGATTTCCAGCGCGAGGTTGTGCCTGGCCTGGTCCAGGCTGATCAGCGAGGTGGCGACGCGCAGGTTGATCACTTTATTGATGCGGGTATCGAAGCCGAACCACGCGGCCACGTGATCGCGCCCCGCGCCGGTCAGCCGGCCGCTGCGCTGTACCGGCTGATCCACAGTGCCATAAAAGAACAGCCGACCCGCGCCGGCGCTCAGTCGGCTCTTGACGTCCGAGTAGCCGCTGAAGCTCTGTCCGCTGGGGTCCAGCGTAACGCCGCCATCGTCCTTGAGATTGTCGAACAGCAGCTGCGACGTCGCACCGATGAAGGTGAAGCGGAACATCGCCGCGTGATCGGTCGGCGCCATCTCGGTGACCATGCCGTTGTCGAACGTCACGCGGTAATCGTTCGCGTGCGCCGATTCGTTGGCATGGGTGAAGCCAAGCGACCGCGCAACGCGATCGAGCAGCGGCACACCGCTGGCCTGCGCTTCGGGCATCAGCTGCAGCGTTTGCCGCTCGCCCATCCACGGGCTGGGCTCGTGCGACAGCTGAAAGGCCTGCAGGCGCGGGTGATTGTCCGGCCCATTGTGGTCCTGATACTGGTATAGCCAGTTAGAGCCGGCGTCGGTCACCGGCGTCCAGAAATTGAAACCGTGCGGCAGCGCCATCGCAGGAAAGACGTTGCCGCGCGAGAAGTTGAAGTTGGCGTTGCTGCCCCGGCGCGTATCGACGAAGTCGGCCGGCTGATGGCGCGAATCCGGCGCCTCGCTGCCGACGCGGATATCGTCGACATACCCTTCGATATCGGCGGCAGGGCCATCGTGATCGAGCAAAATCTGCTTGACGCGTCGACCCGCCGCGACGCGGCCAAGGTCGATCGAAACGATATTCCACTGGTCCGGATACAGCACGCGGCCTTCGCCCTGCCCGCGTGCGTCTGCAGGAATACGATGCTGATCGAGCGCACCGCGAGTCGACAGCCGACTGCCGTCGTCGAAGAGCAGATCCAACGCGACATAGTTGGCGGGGTTGCGCAGGTCGTCGCCGTCGCGCTGCGGAAAGATCACGTATGAGAGCTGCGTATCCGCGCGCACCGGCACATCGACATCAAACAGCTTTTGCTGCTGGCTTCCGCCGCTGTTGCCTCGATAGTGCAGCGAATGCAGGCCGGTGAAACCCACATCCGGCTTGGCTGTAAGCACGACATTCTTGGCGGGACCGCCATCGACCTGTGCGCCGAACGCCGCGCCCGGCGGCGCGACGACGGGCGCCGGCTGGCCGGCTTCGAACGAGGTCTGAAAGCTGTCGACGGTGGATCGGGCGGACGCCGCGCCGCCAGCCAGCATCGCGCCGGTGATGATTGTCGCGAACGTGACCACGCCGCGCCGTGTGCGGCGCGATGCCGATACCTTCATGCCGAATCCTCCGGGATTTTCCACTTACCTGCGGTCGTTCGCGGCGTGGCGCCACAGCATGGCAGGCCGATGCGCATCGAACGGAGAATCTGGAGTGGAAGCGATCGCGTCCGCACTGTCAAACCGCAGCGCGGCATCGAACACAGGACCGCTCTCAGCCGATACCGGCGACCGCACTGTCCGCGATGGCGTTGAAGCGGTCGGCGATGTAATCGTCGGTGAAACTGGTCATACCCCAGTTGCGGATAAAGCCGCAGTGGCCGCCGTAGCGCGAAATATCCAGTTCGATATTCGGCGGCAGCTGCAGCTCTCTGAACGCATTGATCGGGATCACCGGATCATCTTCCGCAGTGAGAATGGTGGCCGGAATCTGCATGCCGGCCAGCGCGCTGCCGGCGACCGAATAACCGTCCAGATATTCTTCCAGCGAGCCGAAGTCGGTGTGCCGAAGCACCAGCGCTTCGGTGAGTCCACGCATGTTCTGCTTCAGCTCGGACAGCTCGAAATACTGCTGCTGCGGAAACGCGGCCTGCTTGGCGCGCAGGGAGTGCCGCCACTTCTGCATGAAATACGCGTTGTAGAACCAGCGTGCCTTGCGCTCCAGCGAGAACAGGCCCTCGGCGGGATCGATGATCGGACAGACGGCCAGCGCATACGAAAGCGGAATACCGCGGCTCGGCGCGGCCAGCGCCGCGCGCAAAGCAAAGTTGCCGCCCAGCGAGAACCCGGCCAGCGCCATCGGCCGCGACGGCCAGCGGCTGGCGATATCGCCCAGCGCGTGGATCACTTCGTCGATGCGGTTGGAGTGGAACAGCGCTTCGTTGAAGGCAAAGCTTTCGCCGTGATCTCGGAAGTTCAGCCGGAAGATGTCCCAGCCGTCGCGCAGCAGGCGGCTGCCCGTCTGCAGCACGTAAGTGGAATCCACGCTGCCTTCCCAACCGTGAAACAGCACGGCCAGGCCGCGCGATTGCGGATGGGTTTTCTGCGCCGTGTAGGCGCCAGTCAAGCGCACGCCGTCGCCGCCGTCGACGATCATCGGCTCGGCACCGATCAGCACGGTTTTCGCGGCACGGGGCAGCAGATAGCGACGTACGCCGCTGGAGGAAAGAAGGGTCTGCACGTGGCCGCTGCGCAGCGGCCACGGCGGATTGAAATCGGCGCCGCGCAGCAGTTTGGAACGAAACACGCTCATGCGGCCGCTTTACTCGCCGCGGCCCCGCCAAGCGCCGCTTCGATACGCTCGCGCGACAGCTCGGCCATGCGGCGACGCGCATCGGGCGAGGCCGGCACGGCGGCCAGAAAATGCACCTCGGCATCCATCGGCGCCTCGCCGAGCAGACGCACGATGTTGTGCACAAAACTTTCGTTGACGCGGAAGCCGGCATCGATGATGCGTACACCGTTGCGTGCAAAGCGCAGGGCCACCGGCTGTACCGGCACGTTGGCGTCCAGCGCCGCCTGGAAGATCCGCGCATGAAAAACCTTCAGCACGCCGTTGTAGCCGCTGCCGCCTTCCGGAAACACGGCCACCGAACGGCCGCCGCGCAGGCGCTCGACCATCACCTGCATCACCGACGAAAGCGAATGGTTGTTGCCGCGGCGATGAAAAATGGTGCCCGCGCAGGCCGCCATCCAGCCGACCAGCGGCCAGCGCGCGATTTCCGACTTGGCCACGAAGCACGCGGCGCGCTGGCTGTGCAGCATGACAATGTCGATCCACGAGGTGTGGTTGGCGACGAACAGCACCGCGTCGGGCATCGGCTGACCGATGCGCACCGAATGCATGCCGAAGATCCGCAGCAGCATGCGCGACCACCAGCGGATCAGCCGATGCGAAAACGGCTCGTGGCCGTTACGCATTACGGCGAAGCGATTCCAAGTGACGGTCATCGCCAGCGCGATGCCCAGCACGATGTGGGCGAGCAGCAGCGGCACGCGCCAGAGGTAGCGCAGCGGGCGCAGGCGATCGGGCATGGTGGCGGTCGTGGTGGCGGTGCTCATGAGTCGGTTAGTTTAGCGTTAATCAGCGAGCGCTTGAATGTTCAAAGTTTCACTTGCGTCAGCGGCAACGAAGGCGAGCGCTTGACCGTGCGCAAGACGAAACTGGAGTTGACGTCGGCGACGCCGGCAGCATTGAGCAGATGGTCGAGCAGGAAACGCGAGAAGTCCTGCAGGTCGGCTACGTGGACATGCAGCAGGTAGTCCATGTCGCCGGTCAGCGCGTGACAGGCCACGACTTCGTCCCAGCCGTTGACGCGCTCGACGAAGCTCTCGATCGCCGAACTTTCGTGCTTGGTCAGCTGCACGCGCACGAAGGCCTGCAAACCCAACCCGACGGCCTGCGGATCGACCTGCGCTGCGTAGCCGGTGATGATCTTGTCCGACTCCAGCCGCTGCAATCGGCGCAGGCACGCCGAGGCCGACAGGCTCACGCGCTCGGCCAGTTCGGCGTTGGTGATGCGGCCTTCGCCCTGCAGCACGGCCAGCATGCGAAGATCGGTGCGGTCCAGGGCCATCATGTGCACGATACCTGCCGTATTTATCTTTCTTTAGCAATAATAGTGCATGTAGAGCCCGATATCGAGCAACTAAACAAGCTTCATGTGCGGTTTCGGCCGTAGACTATCGACTCAACCGAAACTGCTGCCACCCGGAGTGCGCCATGGACACCCCTCGCCGCGTCGAACACCAACAGACCGATCGTGGTTATGTACCGGTGTATGCCACGGGCGTGGTCGAACAACCCTGGGCCAGCTATTCGCGCACCGATCATGAAGTGTGGGACACGCTGTACAAGCGTCAGCGCGAGATGCTGCCCGGTCGCGCCTGCGCGGAATTCCTGGCCGGCGTCGAACGCTTCGGTCTGGGCGATGGCGGCATTCCGAAATTCGCCGACCTCAACAAGGTGCTGGGCGAAGCCACCGGCTGGGAAGTGGTGGCGGTGGAAGGGCTGCTGCCGGACGAGGTGTTTTTCGATCACCTGGCCAATCGCCGCTTTCCGGTGAGCTGGTGGATCCGCAAGCCCGACCAGCTCGATTACCTCAGCGAGCCTGACCTGTTCCACGACCTGTTCGGCCACGTGCCGCTGCTGCTCAACCCGGTGTTCGCCGACTACATGCAGGCCTATGGCCGCGGCGGCATGAAGGCGTTTGCGATCGGTCCGGACGCGCTGATGAACCTCACGCGGCTGTACTGGTACTCGGTCGAATTCGGCCTGATCAACACCAGCGAAGGCATGCGCATCTATGGCGCCGGCATCGTCAGCTCGAAAGGCGAGTCGATCTATTCGCTGGATTCAGCCGCGCCTAACCGCATCGGCTTCGATCTGGAGCGCGTGATGAATACGCGCTACCGCATCGATACATTCCAGCAGACCTACTTCGTGATCGACAGCTTTGAGCAGCTGTTCGAAGCGACCCATCCGGACTTCACGCCGATCTATGCCCGCCTCAAGCAGCGGCCGACGCACAACGCCGGCGATGTGCTCGGCGATGAGCGCGTGTTTACCCGCGGCACGCGCGAAGGGTTTGCCACAAACGACGACGCCTGAGACCGGGCTCGCCACTGGCGGGCTCTCAGCGCGGCACGGCATCGCCTCGTTGCCTGTCGACCCAAGGTCTGATGATGCCGATCCACAGCGCATAGCCGGTGCGGTTCATGTGCAGGCCATCGTCGCCGAACCACTTCGGCTGCGGCTGGCCGTCGGCGCCGAGCATGGGCGTATAGACGTCCAGATAGGTCACTTGCTTCTGCGTGGCTGCATAGGCTTTGATCAAGGCATTCGCCTCGCTCACTTTAGGCAACAGCACCTTGCGCGCCATGCTCGGCTTGATCGCGACGAACGCGATCGGCACACCGGGGTCGACCGACCTGACCTTGCGCACGAAAGCGGCAAAATCGTCGCGCACCTGCGCGGGGCTGTGACCGTCCTGCAGATCGTTGTCGCCCGCATACAGCACGACGGCGCGCGGGTGATACGGCGCCACGATGCGGTCGGCAAAGTAAGTCGAATCGGCCAGCTCCGAACCGCCGAAGCCGCGGTTGATCACGCTGAGTTCCGGGAAATCGGCCGCGAGACTTTTCCAGTGCTCGATCGAGGAGCTGCCGATAAAGAGAATCGAGCGCGGCGGCGGCGGTTGCTGCCTGTCCGCCGCTTCAAACGCCGCGATGGCCGGCTCCCATTTCGCCTGCTCCGCGGATTCAGGAACCGGCTCGCTCGCGTGTGCGAATAGCGGCAGCGCCAGCAAGAGCAGCAGCATGAACCGTCTCATTTTATATCCTCAAAGCAAGTCAAAGGCCTGCGCCAGCGCCGAGATTAGCGCGGTCGTTCCAGCTTCGAAACCCTCAGTACCATCGCGATGCGCCTGCCATCCCAGCGGTAAATCAAATGCTCGGACTGCACACACGGCGCGATCAGGTCGGGATAGAACACCGCGGCGCATTCGCCGCCGGGGTGGCGCGCGCTGTCGTAGACGATGCCGTTGGAGTTCAAATCGCGCAGTTGCCGCGCCAACCGCTGGCTCGCCGCATAACTGTCGGGGGCCTGCGCCTCGGGCCAGCCGCCGCGCAGGTCGTGCAGCTTGCCGGCGATGGCGGTGCGATAGCAACGCATCTCGATATCGCACGCCGGCTCGGCCGTAGCCGCCAGAAATTGCTGGCGGTGATAAATGGTTTCTTCTACTGCGGTCGCCACACTGTGCGCGGCGTAGAACACGCCCCAGCTGCCGTCGGAAAATCGGCTGCCCTCGGGATTGAGGTGGGTAAAGGCGGCCATCACCGGCGTGCTGCCCGGCCCGCTGATGCGGCGATCTTTCGGGATCAGCTGCAACGACCCTGCCTCTTCGCGCAAGCGCGGATTGGTCATCGCCTCGATCGCAAAGACCGCATCGAGATCGGCCGGATCGGCGATGCGGTCGTAAACGCCCACTGGCGGAAACCGGCTGGGCACGACGCGATACGCGTGGCTCCAGCGGATACGTTTGATGGGTGGCAGTGCATGGGGCATCGGAGTTTTCGTCACGCGCTATATCGCTTCAAATCGGCGCGTTGCCCTGATCGAAAAGCGTTAGCGCTGGGAAGTCCTAGCGTGGGCCAAGCGCGTATCGCCATCTGCGACGGCCCGCTCAGCCTCAGCTGACGCCCCGCTGCGCGTCCAGATACTGCCGCACCACATACAGGTCGGCGACGTTGCCGGACAGCATGCGCTGCAGCGCCGAATGACCGCCGAACAGCGGCGCCTGATTCGGCTTGTGCAGCCAGGCATCGGCCTGGGCGGCATCGGGAAACAGAATCTGCAGGTTCTTCCAGATACCGAGCAGGTAGCTGATCCGTTCGATCGTGTCTCGCCCCGGCGCACCGTCCTGCTGGCGCTTCCATTTGTAGAACGTCGACTCCGGCGGGTCGCCGAGCAGTTTGCGCTGGTCGGCGATGCGCAGATTCCAGCGGTCGGCCAGGCCAAAGAAACTGCGCAAGGCCGGGCCGCCGAGTTCATCGGCGGGAAGCGCGTGAGGCAGCGGAGTGGCCGACATTTAAATTCTCGCTGTGAAGTAATGGACAAATTTACTTTACAACAGAAGTTTACTCGGTTTTGCCCGAATCAGCGCGTCCGGACGGCCGAAACGCTTTGGATGGACGCCACCGGAACGCTATGGTCGAAGGACTTCAGAAATTCGGCTCCGGCCCGCCGTCGGCAATAAACTGGTCGACACGCTGTTCGAGCACCGGCAACGGCACCGATCCCGTGGAGAGCACGGTGTCATGGAAGTGCCGGATATCGAATTTCGCGCCGAGCGCCTTTTCCGCCTTGGCGCGCAGCTCGAGAATTTTCAGATAGCCCAGCTCGTACGAGAGCGCCTGGCCGGGCCAGCTGATGTAGCGGTCCACTTCGTTGGCGATCTCGCGGTCGGACAGCGCGGTGTTCTGCGTCATGTAGTCGATCGCCTGCTGGCGCGTCCAACCCAGGTGATGGATGCCGGTATCGACCACCAGGCGGCAGGCGCGCCACATCTGGTAGCTGAGAAAGCCGAACTGCTCGTACGGCGTCTTGTAGATGCCCATCTCGTTGCCGAGAAACTCCGAGTACAGGCCCCAACCCTCGCCATAGGCGGAGATGTAACCGTTGCGGCGAAAATCCGGCTGATCGTGCTGTTCGTCGGCCAGCTCCAGCTGCAGCGCGTGACCGGGGTAAGACTCGTGCAGGGTCAGTGCCGGCATGTTGTACAGCGGTCGCGACGGCAGGTCGTAGGTATTGACCAGATAGACGTCCGGACCGCCGCGGCCGGAGGTGTAGTACGGCGCGATCGCGTCGGGCACAGGCTCGATAGTGAAGCGCTCGCGCGGCAGATGGCCGAACAGCTTGCCCACTTTGCCGTCGACTTCTTTCGCCACCCAGGCGCTACGATCGAGCAGCTCTTGCGGCGTCTTGGCGTAGAACTGCGGGTCGGTGCGCAGAAAATGCAGGAAGTCGGCGAAGCTGCCCTTGAAGCCGGTCTGCGCCATCGTGTCGAGCATCTGCGCGTGAATCTTTGCGACCTGGTCCAACCCGATCTGGTGGATCGCATCGGGGCTCAGATCGAGCGTGGTGTACTCGTGGATCTGCTGACGGTAATACGCCTTACCATCGGGCATGGCCTCGGCGGCCAGCGTGGTGCGTGCCTGGGGCACGTACACGTTGCGGAAGAACGTCAGCAGCTTGGCGTAGGCCGGAATCACATCGTCGCGGATGCGCTGCACGGCCTCGCCCTGCAGCGCCTGCGCATCGTCGGCGCCGATCGAATCCGGCAGATGTTTGAACGGCTGGTAGAACGCGCTTTCAGTGGGATCCTTGAGATCGGCAACGGCGGCGATGGACACGTCGCGCCCGTTGAGTACCGCGCGCGGCACGCTGAAACCGCGCTTGAGGCCGAGCTGCATATTGGCGATCTGCTGGTCGAAATACGCCGGGATCTGATCGAGCTTGTCGAGGTACTTGTGATAGTCGTCGACCGTGCGCAAATTGCCCCCACCCAGCTCGTAGCCCACGTCGGACCAGAACGCCGAGTCGCTGTTGAAGGGCATCTGCCAGTTGGCGAAGTGCTGGTCGGCGACGAAGTTGCCGATCTGCTCGCGGTAGACCGCGGCGTTGATGCGGTTGGCCGGCGACAGCTGGCTCGCATCGATGCCGTCGAGCTGCTTGAGCACGTGCTGCCAATATGCGAGGCGCTGTTGCTGGCTCGCGGCGTCGACATCGTCGAGGCGGCCATCGTTGGGCTGCGATTCGCCCGAGGTGCTGACGCCGGACTGGCCGGTGCGCCATGACCATTCCTGCTGATACAGATTCTGAAACGAGGTATCGGCGGTGCTCGGAGCAGCCCACGCCGGCAGGGTCAGCAGGCCGGCAATCATCGCGACCAGGATTTTTTTTGCGGCAATGTTCGTGGTCACTTTGTTCTTCATCACTTTTTTCTTCACTGCCACTGACTTCACTTAAATCCACTCCTTCAACGTTCGTTTTTAGCCGGCTTTGCCCGAAGCCTCGCTGCCGCTGGCAGCGTCTTCGACGCTCCAGTAGTCCAGCGCCGCCGCCGGTAGCTGGGGCAGCGCAGCAAGCATCAGCAATTGACGCACGGCTTCCTTCAGTCGCGCTACCCGCAATTCGATATTTCTTGCCTGCAGCCAGTCGGCGAAATCGGCGAGCGCCTCCAGCGCGCTGCTGTCGAGGTCCGGCGATTCCTCCAGGCTCAGGATCACCCGCGTCACTGGCGTGGCCGCCGCGGCTGGCCGCCGCGCATCGTTCTGCGCCAGCACGCGGGCTCGCGCCAGCGCCAGCATCGGCTCGGCGTTGGCGAAAAACAGCGGCTCCTCCGGCCGCAGAATCATCGTCCCGGCCAGCGGCAGCGCCTGCGGATGCCGCGCGATATCGACGAAATCGTGACTGTCGGCCAGCCGGCCCAGCACACTCAGCCGCGGCGTAGCCAGCGTTCGCAGCAGCATCGCCAGGCTGAAGCCGATCGCCACCAGCAGGCCGTTGAGCACACCCAGCGCGATCACCGCCACTACCGCGGCCAGTGCCACCAGCCGGTCACGCCGCCATTTCAGATATGGCGCGAAGACATCCAGGCTCAGCGACTTGCTTACCGCGTGGATCACGATCGCCGCCAGCACCGGCACCGGAATCCGCTCGATCCACGGCAGACAGGTCAGTACCAGCACCAGCACGGTAGCGGCCGCGGTCAGGCCGGCCAGCCGCGACTGCGCGCCGGCGGCTTCGTTCGCCGAGCTGGCGGAATAGCCCGCCCCCACCGGCATGCCGTGGAACAGCCCGGACACCACGTTGGCCACGCCAAGCGCGGCCAGATCGCGATTGGCCGCTACCGCCTCACCGTGCTTCAAGGCAAAGCTGCGGATCGAACTGTACGACTCGGCATACAGAATCAACATCAGCGCCGCGGCGAGCTCCAGATCCGGCAGCCACTGCGCGCGATCGGGCAGCGCCGGCGCCGCCCAGCTCAGCGCCAGACGGATCACGCCGGTGAGCGCCACGCCGTGCACAGCCAGCCAGCTGGAGCCGGCGATACCCGCGACGATCACCAGCAATGTACCCGGCAGGCGCCGCAGGCGTTCGAGCAGAAACAGCAGCAGCAAGGCGGCGATGCCGCAGCCGAAACTGGGCCAATGCCATTCGCGCACGCGCCGCAGCAGCTCGACGATCAACGGCAGCAAACTCGACTGCTTCGCCGACAAACCCACCAGATTCGGCCACTGCTTGACCGCGATCACCAGCGCCAGACCGAACGCGTAACCGCGCAGCACCGGCTTGGCGATCACATTGGAAATGCCGCCCAGTCGAGCCGCACCGGCGAGAAGAAAGCACGCGCCGGTCATCAGCACCAGCAGCGCAGCGAACGCGGCGCGCAATAGCGGATCGCCGCCACCGATCGCCACGCTGGCCTCGGCCAGCACGGCCGCAGATGACGATGTCGCCGACACGATGGCGTAGCGGCTGCGTCCGATCGCACCGTAGCAGACCAGACCGGCGAACAGCGCCATGACGCCGGCCTGCGGCGGTAGACCGGCGATGCTGGAATACGCTACCGCTTCGGGCAGCAGCAACCCCGCAATCGACAGCCCGGCCAGCAGATCGGCCGATCGCGACGGCGCGGCCGCGGCGGCCTCGCTCATGCGGCCGAACTCATACGATCAGGCCACTCCAGCCGGGCAAGTAGGCGGCTTCGTGCGTATGCGCCAGTTCCAGCGACTGCTTGAGCGCACGCTTGCCGGGCTGCTTGCCCTTTAGTTTGACCCGCGAACGCAGAAAATCCGCCCACAAAAATTCGGCGTAAGGCGTGGCGTCCTTCGAATAACCGCCGGCTTCGCGCACGCGTGCGGACAGCGTGCGGTAGGGGTCATCGGTCAAGTCGGTGAGCTTGGCGGGAAACGCGTCGTAGTCGGTGCGATGACCGTGCGCGTCGTAGGGGTGCGCCCAGCGGTTGAATTCCATTGTGCGCCAGAACACCGCGGGCTCCAGCCAGGAAAAATCCCGCTGCACCAGCACCGGCACGCTGTCGACCTTCTCCTCGATCAGGGCCAGGCCCAAATGATGATGATCGACGATGTAGATCTTGCCGCCCGGGCCGAGCACGCCGGGAAACCAGTGCCGGCCGAGCAGCTCCCTGCGCTTTTTTCTGGCGAGCTTTGCCCACTCGGCACGCTTGGCAGCCACTTCGGCATAGCCCACGGTCAGTTGGGTCGGCCGCAGGTCGGCCGGTGCCACCTGCAGCTGCGGATGATGGAGTTGCATGCGACACACCTTCGCGATTGAGTGCGTGCCAGCGTACTCGTGATCGCGCCACGGTGCACCGTGACGGATACCCCGTGAAGGCTTATCCGATATCCATCATGCCGCCGCCGACGGCGCGCAGATAGCTGGCCAGATTTCGCTCGGCCACTTCCGCACAGACTTCGCCCGTCGGCTCGCAGGTATGGATGCGGTCCGGGCGGAAATTTCGAAAATCCTTACGCAGCCGGCACCATGCCCCCAGCGTCCACGCGCCACCCCAGAACGACAGGCACAGCGGCTCGACCTCGCGCGCGCTGACGCGTCCGCTTTCGTCGCGATAGTCGAGCTGCAATACGTGATTACCTACGATCGCCGCATGCAGGCGATCGATCATCGTCGCGAAATCGGACTGGTGCTGGTCGCGCCATACCGGCGCGAAGATGCGCGTATGCGCCGCGCGTTCGCGTAGCTCCGGCGGCAGCACGGCCTCGATCTTCAGCAGGGCGGTCTTCGCGCTATCGGCCAGGCGCGCGCCGGCGAAAGCACGGACGAACCGTGTGCCGACCACCAGCGCTTCGAGCTCGGCGGCGGTGAACATCAGCGGGGGAATATCCGAGCCCTTGCGCAGCACGTAACCGACCCCGGCCTCGCCCTCGATCGGTACACCGGACAGCTGCAGGTCCGACACGTCGCGATAGACCGTGCGCTGCGATACGCCCAGCGTCTGCGCGAGCTGGCGCGCCTGCAGCGCGGTACGCCGACCGCGCAGGGCATGAATGATGAGGAAGAGACGATCGGCACGACGCATGCGCTCATCATCGCCGAGGCAGACGAGCACGGCCACTGTCGGACGTGATCGCGCGCCACCCGGTCAGCGCGATCAGCAGCATGCGGCGGCGCGGACGCGATTCGGGCTTTGAAGGATCCTCCGACGACTTGTCCGATGGCCACTTGTAAAGCCCGTCCATCAGCAGGCCGCGTTGATATACCGGGTGATACGCCTTCAGCAGGCGCTGCCATGGCGAATTCATCGTGTCGCCTCTCAGGCCATCACCGTTTCGCCCACCCACCACGGCGGTAGCTGGGCATGCTTGAACAGTCGGTACCAGTGCTCGCGATCGCTGGGGCTGTAAAGATGCAGCGCCTGAATGATGTCGTGGGCAAACTCCACGCTGCCCAGATGACTGGCGGTGATGACGCCGCCGTCGCTGATGGCAAGCGCTGAAGCGTCGTATAGCGACTCGCCCGAATAATCGGCAACCTGCCCTGCGATCTGTCCCGCCCAGTTGCCGGTATGGCGAACGTCGTCGAGCAGGCCAGCGCGGCCCAGCGCCACGACGCCGGTATCGATGCCAGCCACAGGCACTCCCGCCTCACCAGCATCACGCAGGATGGCCACCGCTGCGCTGCCCTCCCCGCGCAGCCAGAGATGCCCCCCGGGCACGATCAGCATGGCGGCACGCCCCAGGTCGACCTGCCCCAGCGGCACGTCGGGCTGCACCGCGAGGCCGCCCATCGACATCACCGCGGCGCGCGAGAACCCGACCGTCTGCACCCGCCAGTCCCCCGGACGGCGAATCTCGCAAAGCGCCAGCGCTGCCTGCCAATCGGCAAAGCCGTCGAAAATCAGAAAATAAACCGTATCGCGCATGGCGTTTCCTCCCTGGTGGATACACAGCTTGGCCGCCTCCTGCTGCCAACGTGCTGTCAGTAGTGGGGCGACGGCATGATCATTCGCCTTTTCGCCGACCCGGCTGGCGCGGTTCAGCCGGAGCCGGGACAATGCGTGCTTCGTTCACCCTGGCCGCCCCATGAAACCGAGCCCGATAAAACCCATTTCGCTGATCCAGTTCCTGATCGAGGAGCGCCGCGCCGGCCACATCAATGCCGAGCTTTCCCTGTTGATCGAAGTGGTGGCCCGCGCCTGCAAGCGCATCGCGGTAGCCACCAACAAAGGCGCGCTCGGCGGCGTGCTCGGCATGCAAGCTGGCGATGGGGAAGGCGGCAGCATCAACGTGCAGGGTGAGGCGCAGAAAAAGCTCGACGTGATCTCCAACGAGATCCTGCTCGAAGCCAACGCCTGGGGCGGCCACCTCGCCGCGTGCGCGTCGGAGGAGATGGAAGATCCGCAACAGATTCCGGACGGCTATCCGAAGGGCAACCATCTGCTGCTGTTCGATCCGCTGGACGGCAGCTCCAACATCGACGTCAATATTTCGGTCGGCACGATCTTCTCCGTGCTGCGCTGCCCGGACGATGTGACCGAACCGAAGGCCGAACACTTTCTGCAGCCGGGTACGGAACAGCTCGCCGCCGGCTACGTGGTGTACGGCCCGGCGACCACGCTGGTGCTGACCTTCGGTCACGGCACGCACGAATTCACGCTGGAGCGCGAGGTCGGCAGCTTCATGCTCAGCCGTCGCGGCATCCGCATTCCCGAGGAGGCTACCGAGTTCGCCATCAATATGTCGAACCAGCGCCACTGGCAGCCGCCGATGCAGCGCTATATCGGCGAACTGCTTGCCGGCACCACCGGCCCGCGCGGCAAGGATTTCAACATGCGCTGGGTCGCTTCGATGGTGGCCGACGTGCATCGCATCGTGACCCGCGGCGGCGTGTTTTATTACCCTCTGGATGCCAAGATCCTCAAGCAGGGGGGCAAACTGCGTCTGATGTACGAGGCCAATCCGATGGCCTTCATCATCGAACAGGCCGGCGGCGCAGCCACCACCGGCCGTGAACGCATCATGCAGTTGCAGCCTACCGGACTGCATCAGCGCGTGCCGGTGTTCCTCGGCTCGAAGAAGGAAGTCGAGGTCGCCACGCACTACCACCTCATCGCCGACGGTGCGCAGAACCAGGTCGACGACGTCGACCGTTCCATCGGGTGAACTTGCAAGCGGCAACGCCCGTGACTGCCACGGCTTTGCCGCTTTTCGATAGCAGCATTCCCTTTTCCTTCGCCGGCACACCCTCTTCATGCCCTTCCGCCGCCAGCTCCTGCTTCTGCTTGCTGCACTGACGCTGGCTGCCTGTACCGGGCACAGCAAACCCAACAACACATTGCCGGCTGTCGCCGCCGCGCCGGTGACGTTGAAGATCGGCCTTGCCCTCGGCGGCGGTGCGGCGAAGGGCTTTGCGCATATCGGGGTGATCAAGATGCTCGAAGCCAGCGGCATCCATCCGGACGTGGTGTCCGGCACCAGTGCCGGCAGCGTAGTCGGTTCGCTGTATGCCGCCGGCCTGGATCCGTTTCAGCTGCAGGAGCAGGCGTTTGCGCTGGACGAGGCGACGATCCGCGACGTGCATATTTTTTCCGGCGGCCTGGTGCAGGGGCAGAAACTGCAGGACTACATCAACACGGCGGTCAACCACCGCGCGATCCAGGAGCTGAAGCTGCCGTTTGCCGCGGTGGCCACGCAGCTGGAAACCGGCGAGCGCACCGTGTTCGTACGCGGCAATACCGGCCAGGCCGTGCGCGCTTCCAGCAGCATCCCTGGTGTTTTCGAGCCGGTGTCGATCGGCGACAAGCACTACGTCGATGGCGGCGTGGTCAGTCCTGTGCCGGTGGACGCGGCGCGCCAGCTCGGCGCGGATTTCGTGATCGCGGTGGATATCTCTTCAACGCCCAGCGGCAGCAATCCTCAGGGCATGGTCAACATCGTCGGCCAGTCGATCACCATCATGGGTCGCCAATTGGGCAAGCAGGAGCTGGCCCGCGCCGACTTCGTCATCAAGCCGAATATCACCGGCATCGGCGCCACCGATTTCGAGCAGAAGAACCAGGCCATTCTCGAAGGCGAGCGCGCCACGCTGGCGGCGATGCCGGCGATCAAGGCGGCGGTGGCCGCGCGACGGGCCAGTCTCATGCTGGCGCCGGTCACGCCATAGGCAAACGTGCGAAGGCCGCCACGCGGCGTTGCCGGTTGTGGGAGCCATACCCGATCCAGCATCGGCACGCTCGACCGGGACTTCCGTCACTTGGAACCGTGGCGAGGCGCTGCTAGTTTGGCCGATCACTGTCCCTGGGATCTGTCATGACCTGCCGTCTCCGCATCGCCATCTTGCTAACCCTGCTGGCAGCTGCACCGGCGGTACTTGCCGAAGCGCCGACGACGGTCGATCCGCGCATCCAGAACGTGCTGACCCAGCTGGGCAAGGTAAAGTCGATCCACGCGGCGCAGCTGTCGCCCGACGGCCGGCAGCTGGCCTGGGTCGTGGAATCCGACGACAAGCCGAGCGTTGAAATAGCGGATGCCGATGGCAGCCACGCGCGCGCCGCGGATCCGTCCGCCAAGTCCGGTAGCTGCAGCCAGGACGAAATCGCCTGGGCACCGGACTCGCGCCACCTCGCCTATATCTCCGATTGCCACGGTGCAGAACGCAAGGATAAGTCGCGCGCTTCTCAGATCGTGCTCGCCGACGCCCTGGGCAAGACGGCTCCCGTGGTACTCACCACGTTGAACGGCAACGCGCAGGCGCTGAGCTGGTCGGGCGACGGCAGCCGTCTGGGCTTTCTCTATGTGGAAGGGGCCACCCGCCGCGCCAGCGCCGTGTCGGCGGCCAAACCCGCCTCCGGCGAGGTGGGTGTGGACGGACTCGAGGTGCAGCGTGTGGCCACTGTGGTTGCCACTGGCGGTGCGCCGCAGATGCTCACGCCGGCCGCCAGCTACGTCTACGAATTCAGCTGGTCGCCCGACGCGCAGCGCATCGCCTATGTTTCGGCACCGGCCCCTGGCGACAACAACTGGTGGGTGGCCAAACTGTATGTGCAGAACGCACAGACAAACGCTGCGCCGACTGTGCTGGTCGATCCCGGCAACGTGAGTGGCGATCTGCACGGCCTGCAGATCGCGCTGCCGCGCTGGTCGCCCGACGGTTCGCGGATCGCGTTTATCGGGGGCCTGATGAGCGATCAGGGTTCGACCGGCGGCGATATCTATGCCGTATTGTCCCGCGGTGGCAGCCCGACCAATCTCACCCCCGGCATTCATGTCTCGCCGGCATGGCTGAGCTGGAACAGCAACCAGCAGCTGCTGGTGTCCCAGGTACGCGGCGGCGATAGTGAAGTGGCCGAATACCGTGTCGATGCCGACAAAGCTGCGCAGGAACGCGTGCTGTTCAACCTGCCGGCAAGCATCGGCGATGGCAGTGCGGACATGGCGCTGGCGCTGTCGCGCGATCGCGCGCAGGTGGCGTTCGTGCAAAGCTCGTACGCTGAGGCGCCGGAGGTACACGCTGGTGCACTGGGCACTACGCCGCCCAAGGCGGTCACCGCGATCAACGCCGCGTTGAAGCCCGCATGGGGCAAGGCGGAATCGGTCGAGTGGGATAACGAAGGTCGACACGTGCAGGGCTGGCTGCTGTATCCCGCCGGCTACGATGCCGGCAAGTCGTATCCAATGATTGTGATGGTGCATGGAGGTCCGTCCGCGGCGATGATTCCGCGTTGGCCATCGGTCGGCTTCGGCTCGGCGCCGCTGTCGACGCTCGGCTATTTCGTGCTCATGCCCAATCCGCGCGGCAGCTTTGGCCAGGGCGAGGCGTTCGTGCAGGCCAACCGCAAGGACTTCGGCTATGGCGACCTGCGTGACACGCTGGCCGGCGTCGATGCGGTGGAGAAAAAGCTGCCGGTGGACGACAAACGGCTTGGCCTGACCGGCTGGAGCTACGGCGGTTTCATGAGCATGTTCGCGCCCACGCAGACGCAGCGTTTTCGGGCCGTGGTTGCGGGCGCAGGCATTTCGAACTGGCAGAGCTATTACGGCGAGAATCTGATCGACCAGTGGATGATCCCGTTCTTCGGCAAGTCCGTATACGACGATCCGGCGATCTACGCAAAGAGTTCGGCGATCAATTTCGTCAAGCAGATCAAGACGCCGATGCTTATCGTCGTGGGCGACCGTGACGCCGAATGCCCCGCGCCGCAGTCGTTCGAACTATGGCATGCGCTGCGCGCGCAGGGCGTGCCGACGTCGCTGGTGGTGTATCCCAACGAAGGCCATCACTTCGTCGACCCCGTGCATCAGCGCGACGTGCTGCAGCGTGCGCTGGGCTGGTTCGAGAAATATCTGCCTGCGTCGAAGTAATCCGCTGCGTTCGAATGCTGCACCAGGCTCATCACCTGATCGGCGCACTGCGGCGCATGCAGCGCCAGCCATTCGCGGAACAGCGCCTTCCGTTGAATGAAACGATAAACGCTTGACGCAGTAGCGTTGAAGCGCGTGAATGCATACCTGCCGATTTTCTACGGCGTTGAGCAGCTCGAATCGCTGCAACGTCGCCACGATCTCGCCGTCGAAGCGATACGAATGGCTAAATCGGTAACGGCCTGCTGCTGTGCACGAACCAACTCCGGATAGCCGCCGGGAGCCATTTCGTCGGATCGGCTTCGACAGGGCCAACGCGTCGGGACCGCCAAGCCCTTCGGCGAATGCCGTGCTCCACACAGCTTCTCGCTGGGCGTTCCGGCCGACCCGAGCGTCGAAGCGACGAATCGGCAGTTTGATTTTCATCACGGGTCGATCGGCCGGATGAGTCAATGCTTGTTGCACTCGATTCCATATCGTTTCAGACAGAACTGTGACCCAGTCATCCGAACTAATCATGGGCACGATGGTAGGTTCAGTTTGTCGCCACATGGCGATATCTAGGAAGAGGAACTTCGTGATGAAACTGCAAGATGCCAAGTTTGAGAAGCAGGATTCTCAATCCAACCCGTTCGCCATTCAGCTCGACGAACCCATGCAAAACATCGCGGCGCCGGGCGTCTGCGAAATGAAGCCATATCTTGGCGAAGACTCTCGCTGGTACTCCACCCAGCCAGGCGGCTAAAACCACGGCGATTCTATTGAGACGTGGCGATAAAGAACGCCGCCATCAGGCGGCGTTCTTTTGTTCGAAAACTCCGATGACCAAACGGCACCGATCACAGGCAATCGAGTATCCATGATCAAGGCCAATGTTGCTTTTTCCGACCTCCAGCAGCCGCCAGAGTGGCGAAATGATGCCCTGTTCTTCGGGGAAAGCCAGATCGCTCCCTACCGTCACTGCGCCGTGGAGACCATCGTGGTTCGCATGCAGGGGCAGTGGTTCGCGACGGTGCGCGAGCGTTGCCGGGATGTCGAATGGGACAAAGGAGATGCGGGCGCGTTGGTCGACGCCGATCGATTCAACCAGCTCTACAAAGAGGCTCTTTTATGGCCGCTTGATTATCTGATGATCGAAGTGGCTCAGGCTGGGTGCCGACTGAAGTTGCGCGCCGGTCTTCTCGGATCGGCGCCAGTCTATTGCCGGGTCACCGATGACGCGGTGGAAATTTCCTATGATCTGGCCGACTTTTTTTCCCGGCCTACAACCATTGATCTGGAGATGGCCAGCAGGCGTCTGGCACTCAACGCCGATTATTCCGCGAGGCAATTATGTTCGGGCGTTCTTATGCTGACAGAACGAGCCACGCTTTACGCGGAGCCGGGCAAAAGCCGTTACGTATATCCTTCACCTGCTGAAACCATATCGCCTTCCGAAGAAGCATTGATTGACCACGGCGTAGAGCGATTCGAGCAACTGCTGCATCGTGCGATTTCGATTCGACCCACCCCGAAGCGGATGGCCGTCGAGTTAAGCGGCGGCATGGACTCGGCGACCGTTGCATGCGCTCTGGCTCAATCGCATGAGAACATCATAAGTCTGGGAGTCCTGCTCGATGACGGATACAGTCAACTCCAGGCCGAACGCCGGCGCATGCTTATTGAAAAGCTTGGTCTTCGCGATACGGCCGTAAATATCGATTCATTCCCGCCGACGCTCGATCTACAGCCAAGCGCAAGTCGACCGGACTATCCACTTGCTGAGTTCTATCTCGAAGCGTTCGAGAATTTGTGGGACAGCGCTCGAACGCAGGGCAGCGAATTTCTGTTCACCGGTCTTGGCGGAGACCAACTGTTCCCGGCGTATCGAAATGAGGAGCGATCCGCCGGAGGCAAAAGCGACATTGTGGTTGCAGAGGCCAAGCGTCGCGCGGAATTATTGTTGACGCCCCGAGCGCTTAATTCATCCTGCTCGATCAGTGGGTTTGACGCTCCCGTCGGTCCGCTATCCGCATCGGTGTTGGCTTCGAGTATGTGCCAGGCTCCCCACCTGCTTCGACGAGGTCTTTGGCCGATCAATCCGTTGAGCGATCCACATTTGGCTTCTTTTTGTCGGCGCCTGCCTCTCCAGAGCCGAAAGGATCGGGAAACGATGTGGCGATATTTACGGGCCAAACTGGGTGAAATATTTCCAAGAAGTTATTGCAAAGAAACGTTCGCTCACGTTCTCCCCGAGTTAATTGCACATCACGCCAAGACGATAACCACGCAACTGCGCGATTGCGCCCTTGCCGACCTGGGGCTCGTCAACCGAGACGCCGTACTCCAGCTGTTGGACGAGCTGGTAGTGACGCGCGCACGTGCGCTAACGGCACCCTTGATCTCATTCCTTTGGCTGGAGCGTTTCGTTCGACAGATTGCCTGAAATCGAATTCCGTAGACGTTGACTCCGATTTTCCAGCATGCGCACATGGGCACCGGGGTTCTAGGCCATTGGCGACACCGACTGGAGACGACCACGCTCAAGCGCGAGCTGGCCCGGATGAAGAAGGAGAGAGATTTTTTGCGCGATGCGGTCGTGTTCTTCGCCAGGGAATCGAGCTGAGGGATCCGACGATCCAACGCTGTCTCGATCTTTATCCTGTCCAGCTGATGTATCGATGCCTGAAGGTATCGCTCAGTGCCAAATTTGCGGCGATGGCGCCCGGCCAGCATCGGATGACATGGGCAAGGCTCATGGGCGCCCCGGTATAGCGATGTATTGGCTGAGCCAAAGATGCTGACGGGATTTGATGCAGCGGCCACATCCTTTCTTTCCCTGCCGAATAAGCCGAGGTGGTTGCTTTAGAAAAGGTCGCCCTGCGGCGACGGTTTTCGCGGCGGTACGAAGCGTGAGATATCGAGTAAGAGTTCGCGCGAGCGCGCGTAACCGTGCCGGCGACTGGCTATGTCGAAACGGCGACGCAGCAGATCGGCGAAGACGCCCTGCCCGCGCATGCGGGTGGAGAAATCGCTGTCGTAATCGCGGCCGCCGTTCATCTGCTGCACCAGGCTCATCACATGGTCGGCGCGCTGCGGCACATGCAGCGCCAGCCATTCGCGGAATAGCGCCTTCAATTCGTACGGCAGGCGCAGCGTGGTGTAGCCGGCGCAGCGCGCGCCGGCATCGGCCGACTGCTCAAGCACGACTTCCATGTCCTTGTCGTTGAGCGCCGGAATGATCGGCGCCACCAGCACGCCAACGGGGACGCCCGCGTCGGCGAGCATGCGGATGGCCTTGATGCGACGATGCGGCGCGCTGGCACGCGGTTCGAGTTTGGCGGCCAGGCGGTTGTCCAGCGAGTTGATCGAGATAAACACTTGCACCAGATTCTCGCGTGCCATCGGCACCAGGATGTCGAGGTCGCGCTCGACCAGCGCGTTCTTAGTCACGATGGTGCAAGGGTGATGGCATTCGGCCAGCACCTGCAGCGCGGCGCGGGTCAGCCGCCAGCGTTTTTCGACCGGTTGATAGGGATCGGTATTGCTGCCGATATTGATCGGGCTGACGACGTAGCCGCGCTTGGCCAGGTCGATGCGTAGAACCTCGGCAAGATTGCTCTTGGCGCGCAGCTTGGTTTCGAAATCCAAGCCAGGGGAAAGGTTGAGATAACTGTGCGACGGCCGCGCGAAGCAATAGATGCAGCCGTGCTCACAGCCCCGATAAGGGTTGATGGCCTGGGTGAAATGGATATCCGGCGAGTCGTTACGACTGATCAGGCTGCGCGCACGCTCTTCGGTGACTTCGGTACGCGGGCGTGGCGCCGTTTCGTCGAGTAGCGCATGCGACCAGCCGTCGTCTTCTGCTTGATGGCGAACGGTTTCGAATCGGCCTTCGGGATTGGACGCGGCGCCACGGCCCTTCACTGCTCGCGCTAGCGAGGCTGGCTGATCGTCAGGAAAGCTCGACAGCAGGTCGTGGTCGTCCGGTGGCGGGTGATCCATGCTCCGATGATGACGCGAGAGCGTCTCAGCAGTCGCGACATCTTGCGAAGTCTTTTGCACAAATGGTTGGTGGCCGCATCTGCTGCTTGGGCGCATACGCAACGCTCATCGACCGGTTTATGATGCATCTTGGGGAGCGGCTGCGCGGAGGCAAGAATTCAATGAGTCGGGACTGTGAGCCCGATGTGGTGTTTTCCTCGCCGCACGGCTACCGTCACAGTGGCTGCACGGCAATAGACCGATGCTCCGCGGTCAGCAGTTCCGGGGCACTGCGACCATTCTTCCTGCCTCGTCCAATCTGGAGTTTTCCATGACCGGTTACGGCTTGCTTATTTTTCTTTTCATCGGCGCCATGGCGGGCTGGCTGGCAGGGCTAATCGTGCGCGGGTTTGGCTTTGGCCTGCTCGGCAATATCGTGGTCGGTATCATCGGCGCGTTTCTGGCCGGCTGGCTGCTGCCGGCGCTGGGGGTTCATTTCGTGATTATCGGACCGATCGTCACCAGCATCATCCACGCAATGATCGGTGCGATTGTCCTGCTCGTCATCATCGGCCTGTTTAGAAGAGCGTGATCGCGAGGGCGGTACCGCCTTGGTCGACGAAGGCAGATTCCGCGTTGGTTTGATTGGCCGGCATTGAGACGTTTCAATGGAAGATGTGTCGCAAAACGCAACAGCGCGAGCTGTTGCGTTTTGCATTTCTGCGCCATGGAAAAATCGAGTGCGTTTTCATCACGAAATCTTGTGCCGCGCGTCAACAGCATGGCGACCCACGGTATTACACTCGGCCACTGGCTATGGCGCGAAGCGCCATGACGATTCCCTGCCGGCTGCTCTTTTTAGCCGGCCAAACGCGAGGCTCATCATGTCCAAGCTTTATCCGGTCAAATCCGAATTCGCTGCCGGCGCGCGTTTGCGCAAGGCGGATTACGAAAGGCTTTATGCCGAGTCGATCGAGAACCCGGACAGTTTCTGGGCCGGCGTAGCCGATCGGCTGGACTGGAACAAGGCACCAAGCAAGATCAGCGACGTCTCGTTCGATCCGAAAGATCTGCATATTCGTTGGTACGAAGATGGCGTGCTGAATGTCACCAGCAATTGCCTCGACCGTCACCTGGCCGAGCGTGGCGACAAGACGGCGATCATTTTCGAGGGCGACGATCCGAACGAGTCGCGTCGCATCAGCTATCGCGAGCTGCACGCCGAGGTCTGCAAGTTCGCCAATATGCTGAAGCACCTCGGCGTGACCAAGGGCGATCGCGTCGCGATTTATCTACCGATGATTCCCGAGGCGGCGATCGCGATGCTGGCGTGCGCTCGCATCGGCGCGATCCATTCGGTGGTGTTCGGCGGATTCTCGCCGGATTCACTGGCCGGACGTATTGCCGACTTCACCGCCAAGCTGGTGATCACTGCCGACGAAGGCACGCGCGGCGGTAAGAAGATCGCGCTGAAGACCAATGTCGATGCGGCCCTCGATCGTCCCGGTACAAACAGTGTGGAAACCGTCATCGTGGTTCGCCGCACGGGCGCCAGCGTGCCGATGCAGTCGCCGCGTGACCGCTACTACCATCATCTGATGGACGGCCAGACGGCTGAATGCCCGGCCGAACCGGTGGAAGCCGAACATCCGCTTTTCATTCTCTACACCTCCGGTTCCACCGGAAAACCCAAGGGCGTTCTGCATACGACCGGCGGGTATTTGGTCTATGCCAGCTACACGCACGAGTGCGTGTTCGATCTGCGCGAAGACGATGTCTACTGGTGCACCGCCGACGTCGGCTGGATTACCGGCCATAGCTACGTGGTTTACGGTCCACTGGCCAACGGCGCCACCACCGTCATGTTCGATGGCGTGCCAAACTATCCCGACTACAGCCGCTTCTGGGACGTGGTGGACAAGCACAAGGTGACGCTGTTCTACACCGCGCCCACGGCCATCCGCGCACTGATGCGTGAGGGCGAAGCGCCGGTCAAGAAGGCATCGCGCGCTTCGCTGCGTCTGCTCGGTACCGTTGGCGAGCCGATCAACCCCGAAGCGTGGGAGTGGTATTACCGCGTGGTTGGCGACGAGCGCTGTCCGATTGTCGACACGTGGTGGCAGACTGAGACCGGCGGCATCCTCATCACGCCACTGCCCGGTGCCACCGATGCCAAACCGGGCTCGGCCACGCTGCCGTTCTTCGGCATCCAGCCGGCGATCGTTGATGCGAATGGCGAAGTACAGCAGGGGGCGACGGAAGGCAACTTGCTGATCACGAACTCCTGGCCGGGGCAGATGCGTACCGTCTATGGCGATCACCAGCGTTTCATCGAAACGTATTTCAGCGCCTACCCCGGCAACTACTTCACCGGTGACGGCGTGCGACGCGACGAGGACGGCTACTACTGGATCACCGGCCGCGTGGATGACGTGATCAACGTCAGTGGTCATCGCATCGGTACGGCCGAGGTGGAGAGCGCCCTGGTCGCGCATGCGAAAGTCGCCGAGGCGGCCGTGGTCGGCTGCCCGCACGATATCAAGGGCCAGGGCATCTATGCCTATGTCACGCTGGTGTCGGGCATCGAGGGCAGCGACGAGCTGCGCAAGGAGCTGGTGGCGTGGGTACGCAAGGAAATCGGGCCTATCGCCACGCCTGATTACATCCAGTGGGCACCGGGTTTGCCGAAAACACGTTCGGGCAAGATCATGCGGCGCATCCTACGCAAGATCGGTGAGAACCTGCCCGATCAACTGGGTGACATCTCTACGCTTGCCGATCCGGGTGTCGTAAAGAGCCTGGTGGATGAGCGATTGATCAAATAGCCGTCCAGATGGGTTTACGCTTTGTCTGGCGAGGCGGCGAGGAACACCGCAGTCGCGCTAAAATCCGGGCATGAAGTCAACCGACATGCGTGGTCTCGGCTTGATCGCCGGGCAGCTGGGCGATCACGATCTGCACGTGTTTTTGCTGCCCTATGAGCGGCGGCAAAAACGGCAGCCTCTGCAGAATGTGCTCGGCGCCTATCTTGGAATATCCGGCGGCGAAGTGAGCTTGATCGACGGTGAATTCGGCCGGCCTGAACTCGATAGGCGGCACGGCGCTGTGGTGGGATTCAACTGGTCTCACAGCGGCGGCTGTGCCCTGATCGCCATTGGAAGGCATTGCATGCCCGGCATCGATATCGAACGGCGGCGCGATCGCCCGCGTGCGCTGGATATCGCCGAGCGCTATTTTTGCAAAGGTGAGCTCGCGGTTTTGACATCGACGCCGTTGAATGCTCGCAGTACGGTATTTCTGAACCTTTGGACGGCAAAAGAGGCAGTGCTCAAGGCATTGGGGCGAGGAATCGCGTTTGGCCTCGATCGTTTGCATGTAGCGAGCATTCAAGACCAACCTGTGTTGCGCTGGCTCGATGATGATGATGCCTCAGCGTGGCAGTTGCAGCGGCTGGACGTCGGCATTGACTACGTTGCCGCGCTGGCCTGGCGTGGGTCGGCAAGAAAGATCCACTGCTGGACGATAGGGATCTGATGACTCGGGCTTTACGGCGTCTTTCGCCCTGCCTAGTTAATCTTTGCGCTGACCTTGCTGCCGACCTCTCTTATAAGGAATCGTTTAAACGACATGACCCTGCTTAGCGTCAACCTCAACAAGATCGCCGTGCTGCGCAATTCGCGCGGCGGTGACGAACCGGATATCTGCAAAGCCGCGCAGACCTGCATCGAGTCCGGGTGCGGCGGCATCACCGTGCACCCGCGTGCCGATCTGCGGCATGTTCGGCCGGACGACGTGCGTGCACTTGCAGCGCTGCTTCGCGGTCGTGTGGAGTACAACATCGAAGGCAATCCTTTCGCGGCCGCACGCGGAGAGTATCCAGGGCTTATCGAGCTAGCCCGTGAGGTACGCCCGACGCAGGTGACCTTGGTGCCGGATAGCGATGGGCAGATCACCTCCGATCACGGCTTCGATCTTGATCGCGATATCGATCGCTTGCGTCCGCTGGTCCACGAGTTGCTCGATCTCGGCTGTCGCGTGAGCCTGTTTGTCGATGCTGAAGCCGAGCGCTTCGAACCGGCAGCGGCTATTGGGGTAGAGCGCATCGAAATCTACACCGGCCCTTTTGCGCACGCGTTTGCCGAAGGCAAACCGCGCGGCGCTCTGGCCGCCTGTGCGAATGCGGCGCGGCTCGCGCATCTGGCGGGACTGGGCGTCAATGCGGGCCATGATCTCAGCCAGGCCAACCTGGGAGCGTTCAAGGCCGCGGTTCCCCATCTGGCCGAAGTATCGATCGGCCATGCGCTGATCGGCGAAGCGCTTTACGACGGACTGGCGGCAACGGTGCGCAGCTACGTACAGTTGTTGCAGTAGGGCTCGCCTCTTTAGACGGCCTCCAAGGCAAAGAAAAACCCCGCACAAGGCGTAATGCTGTTCACTTAAGCATTGCATCGTAGCCAAGGCGTCCCAAGAATCCGGCCTTCACCTGTTGAAGGCCGGATTTTTTTGTGTCCCTGCA
>NZ_JACHCM010000007.1 GCF_014200755.1 Rhodanobacter sp. ANJX3
CAGGGACACAAAAAAATCCGGCCTTCAACAGGTGAAGGCCGGATTCTTGGGACGCCTTGGCTACGATGCAATGCTTAAGTGAACAGCATTACGCCATGGACGGGCTTTTCTCTTTGAACGAGCAATCAGCCTGTTTGGGCCACCCGGCCAAAGCCCTTCCCTCATGCAGCGTTCTTCATCTCTTTGCGCGACTGCAATGCAATGCGCACCAGATAAATCACGATCAGGATATTGGCGATCAGAGCCGCCAGCTTGAGCCAGCTGAAGTGGTGGATGGCCTCATACAACTCGAGCGGAATGAGCGAGCCGGTGGCAAACACCGTGAACCACTCGGCCCAGTATTTGTGCAGCCACAGGCCAATGCCTTCGGTCGCAAAAATCGCCGCATACGCCAGCGCCACCATACCAATGGCCACGAATTTGTTCGGCCCCATGTCTTCCAGCACCTGCACCAGTTTCCATCGCAGGCCGTTGCTGTCGGTCAGCGACAGGTGCTCCATCCAGTGCACCAGATGATCGAAATTCTCGGTCTTATACAGATGGAACGAGGCGATGGCGATCAGGATCAGGCCTACCGTCTTCACCGCCTTGTAGATCGCGATCACCCGCAATCCCACGCCGTGCTGCGACTCACGCCGCGCCTGCTTGGCGGGCGCACGATGGCTGGCATCAGGGGAAGTTTTTGTGCTGGAGGTGTTGGACATGGCGTTAAATCAATGAACCAACGCAGGATTGTGCTGGTTATCCGGTGAATGGTCGATGCAGAACTTTGTCGCGCGGCCCTGTTGGCCGGCTTTTTGGGCTTGGGCTTGGGCTGCCATGCCTGATCCAGCTTGACGCCACCTTCACCGGTCGGCACGCTGCGCGGATGAATCTCATGCTTCTCCGCAACGCGCAGGTTTATGCGCCCGAGCCGCTGGGCCTGCAGCATCTGCTGCTGGGCGGCGGACGCATTCTGTGGATGGGCGCCCAGCTCGCCGATTTGCCGGCCGCACTGTCGGTGGAGACGATCGACCTGCAAGGCCGCCGGCTGATCCCGGGCTTGATCGACTCGCACGTGCACGTGACCGGCGGCGGCGGTGAGGCCGGGTTTCGCACGCGCGTGCCACCACAGGGCATCTCACGCTTTACCCGCGCCGGCATCACCACGGTGGTCGGCCTGCTCGGCACCGACGACGTGGCGCGCGGGCCGCGCGATCTGCTGGCCACCGTTTACGCGCTGCGCGAGGAAGGCTTGAGCGCGCTGGCGTTTACCGGCGGCTATCACGTGCCGCCGCAGACGCTGACCGGCAGCGTGCGCGGCGACCTGGTGTTTATCGAGGCGCTGATCGGCATCGGCGAGCTGGCGATCAGCGATCACCGCTCCAGCCAGCCCACGCTGGATGAGCTGATGCGGCTGGCGTCCGACGCGCACGTGGCCGGGCTGATGACGGGCAAGGCCGGCGTGCTGCATCTGCATCTGGGTGACGGCCTGCGCGGGCTCGATCTGGTGCGTCAGGCGCTGGAAAAAAGCGAGCTGCCGCCGCGCGTGTTCCATCCCACCCACGTCAATCGGCGCAAGGGCCTGTTCGACGAGGCGTTGGCGCTCACCGCCAGCGGCTGCACGATCGACCTCACCGCGTTTCCGGTCGAAGACGGCGAGGACGCGTGGAGCGCCTCCGATGCGCTGCTGCGCTATCTCGACAGCGGCGCGCACGCCGAACGCATCACGGTGAGTTCCGACGCCGGCGGCTGCCTGCCAACTTTTGATGCCAACGGCCACGTGTGCAAGATGGGCGTGGGCGAATCCGGCGCGCTGCTGCAAACCTTGAACGAGGTGATCGCCCGCGGCGTGCCGCTGGAGCGTGCGCTGCCGGCGTTCACGAGCAATCCGGCGCGGCTGCTGCGGCTCGATTCCAAGGGTTATATCGGCGTTGGTGCAGATGCGGATCTGGTGGCACTGGACAGCGCAGGTGCGGCGCACGATGTGATCGCTCGAGGCGTGGTCCACGTGCGCGATGGTCGAATCAAACACCACGGCATGTTCGAGGATACGGCGACATAGCGCGTGGCCCCGGTTCGGGAAGGCGCAGCGGGCACCGTGAACAAATAACAGACGTTCGATGCGTCACGATCGATGGGCTAAACCCCTTAGATTTCCGAGACTCAGAGAGCCCATGAATTCGAATAAAGATGAGAAAGCAATGAGTCCCAGCAGGGTAGTGGAAGGGGAGCAGCGGGGCTGGATCGTGCCGATTGGTGGTGCGGAAGAAAAAGAAAACGATCCGCGGATACTCAAGCGCTTCGTCGAGCTGTGCGGCGGTAAAGACGCGAACCTGGTGGTGATTCCCACGGCCAGCCAGCTGGCCGACACGGGCGATCGCTACCAAAAACTGTTCACCGGCCTGGGTGCGGGTGAAGTCGGCGTGCTCGACTTCGACATGCGCCGCGACACCGAAGAAAAAAATCGGCTGCAGCGGCTCGATCGGGCGACCGGCATCTTCTTTACTGGCGGCAACCAGCTGCGTCTGTCGACTATGCTGGGCGGCACGCCGGTGGCGCAGCGCATTCGTGCGTTGAACGCGCATGGCGTACACGTGGGCGGCACTAGCGCGGGCGCCAGCATTCTCAGCGAACACATGATCGCGTTCGGCAAGGAAGGCCTGTCGCCCACCGCCGGCAGTGTGCGGCTGGCGCCGGGGCTGGGGCTAACCAACCGCTTCATCATCGATCAGCACTTCAGCCAGCGCGATCGCCTGGGTCGGCTGATGGCCGCGCTGGCGTACAACCCTTACGCGGTCGGTATTGGCCTGGACGAGGACACCGCGGCGTTCATCCGCCCGGATAACACCGTGGAAGTGGAAGGCAGCGGCTCGGTCACCGTGCTGGACGCTGGCAACCTGCAGTTCTCCTCGATGGCGCAGGCCGGCGAACACGATCCGGTGTGCATGCTCGGCGTGACCATTCACGTGCTGATTGCCGGTGCTACGTTCAACATGCAGACGCGCCACGCCTCGGCGGGTACGCTGGCCATACCGAAAAAAAGCGAATGAAGTAAAGCCGATCCAGCGAGACCGCCGCCGCCCGTTCAATCTTCAAAAGGAAACCCCATGCGCATTCTGGAACGTTCTGTGTTTGTCGGTCCGTCGCTGTACGCGCATTTTCCGGTGATCCGGCTCACGCTTGATCTGGGCGAGCTGGAGCAGTGGCCGACCGGTCGACTCGGTGCTGCCTTCGTCGACGGCTTGATCGCTGCGTTGCCGGGCCTTGCCGAACACGGCTGCTCGTTTCGCGAGCCGGGCGGCTTTATCCGCCGAATGCGCGAGGGCGACGGCACCTGGCTGGGCCATGTGCTCGAACACGTGGCGATCGAGCTGCAGAACGTGGCCGGTGAAGACGTCACCTTCGGCAAGACCCGCAGCGTCGACAAGCCCGGCGTGTATTCGGTGGTCTACGAGTACGCGCAGAAAGAAGAAGGCATTGCCGCCGGCGAACTGGCGCTGCGTTTGCTCTCGTCCCTCTTGCCCGAAGAACTTCGCACGCGCAACAGCGTGCCCGAAGGCTGGGAATGGCCGAGCGCGCGCGACGAATTCATTCGCTATGCGCAGCGCCGCGCGCTGGGCCCGTCGACCGCCTCGCTGGTGCATGCGGCTGAGAAGCGCGACATTCCCTGGCTGCGCTTGAACGGGCAGTCATTGGTGCAGCTCGGTCACGGCAAATACCAGCAGCGCATCCAGGCCACCGTCACCGGGCGCACGCCACATATCGCGGTGGAGCTGGCCAGCGACAAGGAAGAGACCAACAAGATTCTCGCCACGCTCGGCCTGCCGGTGCCCAAGCAGGAGCTGGTCACGACGGAAGAGGGCGCGCTGCGCGCCGCGCGCCGGCTTGGCGTGCCGGTGGTGACGAAGCCGTTCAACGGCAACCACGGTCGCGGCATCTCGATCCACCTGATGACGGATGAGGAGATCATCGCCGGCTTCAACGAGGCGCGCGAAATTTCGCGCTCGGTGATCGTGGAGAATTTTCTCAGCGGCGACGATCACCGCCTGCTCGTGGTCAACGGTGAACTCGTGGCCGCCACGCGCCGCACGCCCGGTCACGTGATCGGCGACGGCACGCAGACCATCGCGCAGCTGGTCGATGCGGTGAACGCCGATCCGCGCCGTGGCGTCGGCCATGAAAAAGTGCTGACCCGCATCGTGCTCGACGCCCAGGCGGAAATGATGATGGAGCGCATGGGTTACACCGCCGAGTCGGTGCCCAAGGCTGGCGAAACCGTGTTCCTGCGCTCCACCGCCAATCTCTCCACCGGCGGCACCGCGACCGACGTCACCGACGTGATCCACCCCGATAACCGCGACATGGCGGTGCGCGCGATCCGCGCGATCGGCCTCGATGTGGGTGGCGTGGATTTTCTCACCACCGACATCACCGAAAGCTACAAGACCATCGGCGGCGGCATCTGCGAAGTGAACGCGGCGCCGGGTTTCCGCATGCATGTGAGCCCCAGCGAGGGCACGCCGCGGGACGCGGCCGGGCCGGTCATCGACATGCTGTTTCCGCAGGGCACGCCGTCGCGGGTGCCGATCGCAGCCGTGACCGGCACCAACGGCAAGACCACCACCGCGCGCATGCTGGCGCACATCACCAAGATGGCCGGCTATACGCCCGGACTCACCACCACCGACGGCGTGTATATCGACGGCCAGCGCACGGTCGAGGGCGACATGACCGGCCCGGTGTCTGCACGCATGGTCCTGTCCGATCCGCAGATCGATATCGCGATTCTGGAAACCGCCCGCGGCGGCCTCATCCGTGCCGGCATGGGCGTACCCAAGGTCAACGTCGGCGCGGTGCTCAACGTGCAGTCCGACCATCTGGGTTTGAAAGGCATCGACACGCTGGAGCAACTGGCCGAGGTCAAGCGGATCGTCGTGGAAGTGGCGACCGATTGCGCCGTGCTCAACGCCGACGATCCGAACGTGCTGAAGATGTCCGGCTACACCGACGCCAAGGTGATCTGCTACGTCACCATGAATCCCTCGCACGCGCTGGTGCGCGAGCACGTGCGCGCGGGTGGACGCGCGTGCGCGCTGGAGGCGGGCGTCAACGGGTCGATGATCACGCTGTACGACAAGGGCAGCCATATTCCGCTGCTGTGGACGCACCTGATTCCGGCGACCATGGAAGGCCGCGCCCTGCACAACGTGCAGAATGCGATGGTCGCCGCGTCGATGGCGTTCTCGCTCGGCATCAAGCTCGATGCGATCCGCCAGGGCCTGCGCACGTTCGACACCACGTTCTTCCAGGCGCCTGGGCGCATGAACGTGTACAGCGAGCATCCGTTCAAGGTGTTGTTCGACTACGGCCACAACGCGCACGCCGTGTCGGTGATGGCGGATCTGGCGCAGCGGCTCGACGTGAGCGGTCGGCGCATCGTGGTGATCTGCGGCCCGGGCGATCGGCGCGACGAGGATCTGGTCGCCATCGCCAACGCCGTGGCCGGCCGCTTCGACCACTACATCTGCCGCCGCGACGATTCGCTGCGCGGCCGCGACGGCGACGAGGTGCCGCGCATCCTGTCCAGCGCGCTGCAGGCAGCGGGTGTATTAGCTAACGACATCTCCATGATTCCTGACGAGCAAAAGGCCACCGACGCCGCGCTGCGCATGGGCCGCCCGGGCGACCTGCTGCTGATCTTCGCCGACGCGCTGGTGCGCTCGTGGAAGCAGATCGTCAAGTTTCGGCCCGAGGGTGCGCCCGAGGTTCGCGTGGACGCGTCGGTGAGCCCGCCCGCGCCAACGGCGATCGATCCAGGCTTCGATGAAGCGAACTTTGCCGATCTCGGCGACGTGGTGCGCGACGAGCGCGGCGTGCGCTTCTCGCGCGAAAGTGACGACTGATCAATGCCTGCGATTGAACCCAACGATCCGGCCGTCTTTACGGCTGAACTATCCACGCCGGTGTCGTCCGAACCGCTGCCGTTCGAGGACTCGCGCCGCCTCACCGGCATCAATCTGTATTTCGCCGGCACCGGCGCCGTGCTCGAAACGCTGGGCGTGCTGCCGGACGAAACGCTGCGGCACGCCTGGCGCGTGAACGTGTCGCTGGCCCGCGATGCGCTGGGCTGGCCGCACGCGCCGCTGTTCGAGCGGCAGCACGTGGGCGGCGCCGCGCTGGCCTTCGAGGCGCCGATCGATCAGCTCTACAGCGCCACCGAGGTCAACGAGTGGGCGTGGCTGGCTACGCTGGCCGATGCGCTGGCGATGAACGTCGGCCTGCACGCGCCCGGCCATCCGGCCACGTGGGATCGGGATTCGGCCTTCCATACGCTGCGTGCGCTAGCGGCGGCGGAGCGCCGGCCCGGTCTCATCGCTCTGATGCAGGCGGCTGAGGCGAAAGGCCTCGCGGCGCTGGCGGACGACGATGCGGTATCGATCGGCGAAGGCCGCGGCTCGCGCGTCTGGCCGATCGGTCAACTGCCTGCCGTGGGCGACGTGGACTGGCCGTCGCTGCACGATATTCCCGTCGCGGTGGTCACCGGTTCCAACGGCAAGACCACCACGGTGCGCCTGCTGGCCGCGATGGTTCGCGCGCACGGCTGGCACTCCGGGCACAGCTGTACCGACGGCGTATTTATCGATGGCGAAGCGATCGACTCCGGCGATTTCTCCGGCCCCGCCGGCGCGCGCGAAGTGCTGCGCCAGCCGACCGTCGATGCGGCGATTCTGGAAACCGCGCGCGGCGGCATTCTGCGCCGCGGGCTCGCCGTGCGGCACGCTAACGTCGCGGTGGTCACCAACGTCAGCGACGATCACTTCGGCGAATACGGCATCCACACTCTCGACGACCTGGCCCAGGTGAAACTCACCGTGGCCCGTGCGTTGGGCACGACTGGGCTGCTGGTCCTCAACGCCGACGATGCGATGCTGGTGAAGCACGCCGCGACGATCGGCGTACCGCTGGCCTGGTTCGCGTTGGATGAGGCGCACCCGATACTGCAGGCGCATCGCGCGCGCGGCGGCAGCACCTGCGGCGTGCGCGAGGGTCGTTTGTACTTGCACTATCTTGGCGTCGATCACGACCTGGGCAGCGTGGCCGAGATGCCGCTGAGTTTTGCCGGCAGCGCCGCCTATAACGTAGCCAATATATCCGCTGCCGTTCTCGCCGCGATGGCGCTCGGCATCTCCGCCGAAACGATGGTCACGGTGCTGGCCAGCTTCGGCCGCGCGCATGCCGACAACCCCGGTCGACTGCAGCACTGGCAGCTCGGTCGTCTGAAGGTCTTCGTCGATTATGCGCATAATCCCGAAGGACTGCGTGGTCTGCTGGGCGTGGCGAGGAGTGCGAACGAGAATGGTCGTCTCGGACTCGTGCTCGGCCAGGCCGGCAATCGCGAAGATGCCGACATCCGCGAACTGGCGGCGGTCGCCGCCAGCTTCCACCCGCAGCGTGTGGTGCTGAAAGATATCGATGGTTTCATGCGTGGCCGCGTCGCCGGTGAGGTGGCCGATATCCTGCGTGACGAGCTGGTCGTTCGCGGCGTGCCCGCCGACGCCGTGGTCGAGTGCCTCGACGAAATCGACGCCGTCCACGGCCTGCTCGCCTGGGCGCAGGACGGCGACATGCTGGTCTTGCCAACCCACGGCACCCAGGCCCGACAGGCCGTGGTGACGCTGCTGGATCAGCTTCAGGCAACCCATTGGATTGCCGGTTCGACGCTTCCTCAATATTGATCGCCCCGGCTTTTGTAGGTTGGTGATGAGCGAAGCGACTGTGGCGGCAGGGTGCCGGAACGAACATTCGCGAAGCGAATGGCCCGCAGGGCGAGCCGCAGGAGCGGCTCTTAAATCCCAATTTTCCCACCGCCGCGTTGGGATTTGCGTTGCTCATCCCAACCTACGACATGACGCCCGCACGCCTGAGCTACCCTTGTCATCATCTCCATCGATATCCATCCCATGACTTTCCAAAGCACCGACACCTACGTCGCCACCTCTGACCTCAGCCTCGCGGTCAATGCGGCCATCACGCTGCAGCGGCCGCTGCTGATCAAGGGCGAGCCGGGCACGGGCAAGACCCTGCTGGCCGAGGAGCTGGCGCGCTCGCTGCAGACGCGGCTGATCACCTGGCACATCAAGTCCACCACCAAGGCGCAGCAGGGTCTGTACGAATACGACGCGGTGAGCCGCCTGCGCGATTCCCAGCTCGGCGTGGAAGGCGTCAACGACGTGCGCAACTACCTGCGCAAGGGCAAGCTGTGGGAAGCGTTCGAGTCGGGCGAGCGCGTGGTGCTACTGATCGACGAGATCGACAAGGCCGATATCGAGTTTCCGAACGACCTGCTGCAGGAACTCGACCGCATGGAGTTCTACGTCTACGAGACCGACGAAACCATCCGCGCCCGCCATCGCCCGATCATAGTCATCACCTCCAACAACGAGAAAGAACTGCCGGACGCGTTTTTGCGCCGCTGCTTTTTTCATTACATCGTGTTTCCCGATGCGGCGACGCTGGAAAAAATCATCGCCGTGCATTACCCCGATATCGACAAGGCGTTGGTCGACGAAGCGCTGGCGATGTTCTTCCAGCTGCGCGACGTGCCCAACATCAAGAAGAAGCCGTCGACCTCGGAGCTGATCGACTGGCTCAAGCTGCTGCTGGCCGATCGTATCCCCGCATCGGCATTGCGCGAGCGCGATCCAGGCAAGGCGATTCCGCCGCTGTACGGCGCGCTCATCAAGAACGAGCAGGACGTGCAGCTATTGGAGCGGCTCGCCTTTATGCATCGCCGCCAGTCGCGCTGAGGTTGATGGCGCATGTTGATCGGCTTGTTCAATGCCGTACGCGCCGCCGGCGTGCCGGTGAGCCTGCGTGAGCTGCTAGATCTGCACGGCGCGCTGAAGGCGCACGTCGCCTTCGCCGATCAGGAGGATTTCTACGAACTCACCCGCCTGATCTGGGTCAAGGACGAGCGCCACTACGATCGTTTCGATCAGGCCTTCGGCGCATGGTGGCAGGGCGTGGCAAGCCAGCCGCTGACGCCTGACGCCGTGATCCCGGAAGACTGGCTGCGGCGTGACTTCATGCGCCAGCTCAGCGACGAGGAAAAAGCCGCGATCGAAAAGCTCGGCGGCCTCGATGCATTGATGGAAGCCTTTCGCCAGCGTCTGGCCGAGCAGAAAGAGCGCCATGCCGGCGGCAACAAGTGGATCGGCACCGGCGGCAGCAGCCCGTTCGGCTCGGGCGGCTTTCATCCGGAAGGCATTCGCGTGGGGCAGGGCGGCAACCGCAGCGCTGTCAAGGTCTGGGACAAGCGCCAGTTCCGCGGTCTCGCCGACGATGCGGAGCTCGGCGTGCGCAATCTGCAGATGGCCTTGCGCCGGCTGCGCCGCTTTGCGCGGCACGGCGCTCAGGAGGAGTTCGACCTCGGCGGTACCATCGACGCCACCGCACGTGACGCTGGCCTGCTCAACGTGAAGATGCGGCCCGAGCGCCGCAACGCGATCAAGGTATTGCTGCTGCTCGATATCGGCGGCTCGATGGACGACCACATTAACGCCTGCGAGCAGCTGTTCACCGCCGCGCGCGGCGAGTTCAAGCGGCTCACGCATTACTACTTCCACAACTGCGTCTACGAGCGCCTGTGGCAGGGCGACGGCGGCACCTACAGCAACAGCATCAGCACGATGGAGGTGCTGCGCACGCATCCGCCGGATACACGACTGATCTTCGTCGGCGATGCGGCCATGGCACCTTATGAAATTACCCACCCCGGCGGCAGCGTCGAGCACAACAACCCCGAACCCGGCGGCGTCTGGCTACAGCGGCTCGCCGTCAAATTCCCGCGCCTGGCCTGGCTCAACCCGATGCCGCAGGACAGCTGGAACTACACCGTCTCCAATCGCCTGATCACGGAGATCCTCGGCCCGCGCATGTTCGAGCTGACGCCGAAGGGCATCGAGCTGGCGATGCGCGAATTGGTGCGTTGAGGGAGTTGCAGGACGTCTATGGTCGTTGCGCTTTTGGTAGGTTGGGGTTCGCTGGGCTCACCACCAACCTACGCGCGACGAATCAACAACACCGTCCGCCGGTGCCCTTGTATCGCGCAATCTGCCGCTCCCGAAAAAACACTTCGTAACTCGGCACATTGCGTTCGGGATGATGCTGGCGCAGGTGCCGCACGTAGGCCTCGTAATCGGGTACGCCGCAGCACAGGCGGGCGGTTTGCGTGAGACGTTGCCAGCCTCGACGCAATGCGTGGATGAGCGTTGATTGGGTCATCGATGCATCCCCTCATGCGCCACGCTGGCCAGCGCGACATAGGGTTCTTCGTGCGCGCTCGGCGCAGGCGTGTTCCACGCCCTGATCAGTGCATGCAGCGAGAAGCCAAACATGCCGACTATTAGCAGCATGAACAAGCCGGTGAGCGCGGCGTCGACCTGATTGTTGCTGACGATGCGCTGCATCTCGGCGGCGGTCTTGGCCGGCGCCAGCAGATGAGCTTGCTGCGCGGCTAGTGCGTACTTGCTGGCCGCCGCCGTGAAGCTGATCGGCCCGACGAGCTTCTGCCACCCGGCGGTCAGCGTGCAGAGGATCAGCCAAACGGCGGGTAGGCCCGGCACCCACACATAACGCTGACGCTTGAGTTTCACCACCACCACCGTCGCCAGCATCAGCGCAACGGCCGCCAGCATCTGGTTGGCGATGCCGAACAGCGGCCACAGCGTATTGATGCCGCCCAGCGGATCGACCGCACCCTGATACAGAAAATAGCCCCACAGCGACACGCAGATCGCGGTGGCCAGCAGGTTGCCGGTCCACGATTCGGTTGCCTGCAGGGGTTTATGAATCAGCCCCGCGATCTCCTGAATCATGAAGCGGCCCACGCGCGTGCCGGCGTCGACGGTGGTGAGGATGAACAGCGCTTCGAACAGGATCGCGTAGTGGTACCAGAACGCCATCATGCCGCCGCCAGGCAGGATGTTGTGCAGCAGCTGCGCCATGCCGACGGCCAGCGTCGGTGCGCCGCCGGCGCGACTTAGGATGCTGGTTTCGCCGATGTTTTTCGCGGTCTGCAGCAGCTCGTCCGGCGTAATGACGAAACCCATCTGGCTGATCGCAGTGGCCGCACTCTGCACGGTGTTTCCAATCAGCGCGCCCGGCGCGTTCATCGCGAAATACACGCCAGGATGCAGCGACGCTGCGGCAATCAGCGCCATGATCGCCACGAATGCCTCCATCAGCATGCCGCCGTAGCCGATCAGTCGCGCTTCGCCCTCGTTGCCGATCAGTTTGGGCGTGGTGCCCGAGGCGATGATCGCGTGCCAGCCCGACACCGCGCCGCAGGCGATGGTGATGAACAGGAAGGGGAACAGGCCGCCCTGAAACACCGGCCCGCTGCCGTCGATGAACTTCGTCACCGCGGGCATCTGCAGCGTCGGCGCGGCGATGAAGATCGCCAGCGCGAGCAGAGCGATGGTGCCGATCTTCAGAAACGTGCTGAGGTAATCGCGCGGCGCCAGCAGCAGCCACACTGGCAGCACGGAAGCGCAGAAGCCGTAGCCGATCAGCCACCATGCCAGCGCTTTTGCATCGAAGTCGAACAGCGGCGCCAGCGTCGGCGACGCGGCCACGTGCGCGCCGTAGCCGATCGACGCCAGCAGCAGCAGCAGTCCGATCAGCGAACCCTCGAGAATCCGCCCTGGCCGAATCCAGCGTAGATACGTGCCCATCAGCAGCGCGATGGGAATCGTGGCGGCCACGGTAAACGTGCCCCACGGGCTGTGCGTCAGCGCTTTCACCACCACCAGCGCCAGTACGGCCAGCACGATCATCATCAACACCAGCACGCCGAACATCGCCACCACGCCGGGCGCCGGCCCGAGCTCCTCGCGCAGCATGTGGCCGAGCGAGCGCCCGTCGCGACGCAGCGACAGCGCGAGGATCATGAAATCCTGCACCGCGCCGGCAAATACCACGCCGAACAGAATCCACAGCGTGCCGGGCAGGTAGCCCATCTGCGCCGCCAGCACCGGCCCGACTAGCGGCCCCGCGCCCGCGATGGCGGCGAAGTGGTGACCGAACACCACCCACTGGTTGGTCGGCACGTAGTCCAGCCCGTCGTTGCGCAACACGGCCGGCGTCGCGCGCGTGGCGTCCAGCTGCAGCACGAGCCGGGCGAGGAAGCGGCTGTAGAAACGGTAGGCGATGGCGAACACCGCCAGCGACGCCGCGACCAGCCAGATCGCGTTCACCGGCTCGCCACGGCGCAGCGCGACGACGCCAAGACAGGCTGCGCCGACGAAGGCGACCAGCGCCCAGAGCAGGCGGCGGCTTGCCGTCAACGGCACGCCTGCGGGCATGGGGGTGATGCCCTGGGGTATGGGGTCGCGCATGGCAGGCAAATCTCAGGTAACAAGAACTGCAAGAGTCGCCTTGCAGGACGCAGTGGTCAATCCTCGGCATGCCTTGATGCTTTCGAGATCTGGCCTTCAAGCGAAACGTATCGCGCTGGATCGCGTCCGCCATAGGTGCGCTGGCTTGGGGGGCGGGTCGGCTCGCCATACCGGTTGGCAAAAAGCTGCGGACGGCGTGGCGATCACAACGTTTTTTGAACGGTGATGCTGCTTGAGTGGCTACTGAAAAGCCGGCGATTCAGCTTGCATTTGCGCGATCCGACCCTATCCATTCATTAAATAATGTTCCAGACGATGAGGCGGCAATGATTCACGAGATTCTGAGGATGGGCGACGATCGCCTGCTGCGCATTGCGCCGCTGGTGCCGGAAGAGCTGATCGGCAGCGCCGAGCTGGACACGCTGATCGCCGACATGTTCGAGACCATGCACTCGGTCGGCGGCGTGGGCCTGGCGGCGCCGCAGATCGGCGTCGACATGCAGCTGGTGATTTTCGGCTTCGACAGCAGCGAGCGCTATCCCGATGCGCCGGCCGTGCCGCAAACGATCCTGCTCAATCCCGTGATCACGCCGCTGTCGCAGGATATGGAAGAGGGCTGGGAAGGCTGCCTTTCCGTGCCCGGTTTGCGCGGGGCGGTCAGCCGCTACAGCCTGATTCGTTACGAAGGCATCGACCCCAAGGGCGAGCGCATCGAGCGTACCGCCGAAGGTTTTCACGCGCGTGTCGTGCAGCACGAATGCGACCATCTCATCGGTCGTCTGTACCCCTCGCGCATTACTGATTTCAGCAAGTTCGGCTATACCGACGTGCTGTTCCCCGGACAGGAGTTGACCGATGACTAAGCGTGCATTGTGGAAAGGCGTGGTGCTTGCCGAAAGCGACAAGACCGTGGTGGTGGAAAACAACCACTACTTCCCGGCCCAATCGCTGCACAAGGAAAACTTTCGCAGCAGCGATCACCACACGGTCTGCGGCTGGAAAGGCACGGCGAGCTATTACGACGTGGTGGTCGGCGACGAGGTCAATGCCAACGCGGCCTGGTATTACCCGGAGCCGAAAGACGCCGCCAAGGAGATCAAGGATCACGTGGCGTTCTGGCGCGGCGTTGAGGTGGTCTGACCCTCGTCTTTGTCTAAGTTAACGCGCTAGTCCTCGTGCCGCCCCGGGTTATGCTTTAGGCATAACTCTTAGGGGCGACTCGATGACTGTCTCCGACGCTGCGCCGGCTCGTGGTTTTCGCTATTACGACATGCTGGTCGCCGGCATGGTCGCGGTGCTGCTGTGCTCCAACCTGATTGGACCGGCCAAGGTCAGCGTGATCGACCTGCCGTGGATTGGCGCACTCAGTTTTGGTACCGGCAACCTGTTTTTTCCGATCGGCTATATCTTCGGCGACGTCCTGACCGAGGTGTACGGTTACGCGCGGGCACGTCGTGCGATCTGGGCCGGCTTCGGCGCGATGATCTTCGCCACGGTGATGTCGTACGTGGTGATCCACATGCCGCCCAGCGGCGCCGAGCCGTTCAACAAGACCCTGCAGCCTGCCTTGGAAACCGTCTTCGGCGGCACCGCGCGTATCGCCGTGGCCTCGATGATCGGTTACTGGGTTGGTGACTTCGTCAACGCCTTCGTGATGGCCCGTCTGAAGCTGCTGACCAAGGGCAAACACCTGTGGACGCGCACCATCGGTTCCACCGTGTTCGGCCAGGCGTTCGACAGCGTGACCTTCTACCCGATCGCCTTCTACGGCATTTGGGAAAGCACGACTCTGGTCAAGGTGATCGTGTTCAACTGGGTGATGAAGGTGCTGGTCGAAGTGGTGCTGACGCCAGTCACCTACGCGGTGGTGGGCTGGCTCAAGCGCGCTGAAAACGTCGACACCTTCGACTACGGCACGCGCTTCAATCCCTTCAGCCTGAGCGACGAAGGCGGGCAAGCGCCGCATGCGTGAGGCCAATGGGGTGAGCGGGAATGCGTTGATTGCTTCGGCCGACGCAGCGCGGAATACCGGCATCGATCTGCTGCGTGGCCTGGCCATTGTGCTGGTTATCCTCAACCATATCGGCATCCGCATTCCGTTGAAGAAGACGCTGCTGGCCGAGTTTCTGCCGCGCAGTTTTCTGTCCAACCTCAACTACAACGGTTACGAAGCGGTGTTCGTGTTCTTCGTGATCTCGGGCTTTCTTATCGCCGGCAACGCGCTGCGGCGCTGGGGTGATCTTGCGCGCATCGACATCAAGACCTTCTACGCGCTGCGCTTCTCGCGCATCGTGCCGTGCCTGCTGTTGCTGGTGGTCGTGCTCAGCGTGCTGCACGCTCTGAGCGTGCAGGACTATGTCATTGACCGACCGGGCCAGTCGCTGCCGCGCGCCGTTCTCGCCGCGCTCGGCCTGCACCTGAACTGGTACGAGGGCATGACCGGTTACCTGCCGGGCAACTGGGACGTGCTGTGGTCGCTGTCGATCGAGGAGGCGTTCTATATCGGCTTTCCGATCGTCTGCCTGCTGACGCGGCGGGTTTGGATACTGGCGCCGCTGCTGGTGCTCCTAGCGGTGTCGATGCCGTGGACGCACAGCGCGCTGACGGGCAATGAAATCTGGCAGGAAAAAGCCTACCTGCCCGGCATGTCGGCCATCGCGATCGGCATTATCGGCGCCTTGCTGGCGAAGCGCTGGCCGGTGCTGCCGACCGCGCTGACGCGCAGCCTGATCATCGTGGGCTCACTCGGCATGCTCGCGGAAATGTTTGGCGGCCGTCTTCTCTGGCCGCTGATGGGCGACAGCATTCTCTTGCTGCTGACGGTATCGACGATGCTAGTGTTAATTGCCCTGCAGGCGCGGCCCGTATCGACGCTCCGCGGATTCGGCTGGCTGGCATCGTGGGGCAGGCTCAGTTACGAGATCTACCTCAGCCACATGTTCGTGGTGTATGCCGTTGTGCGCGTTTATCGCGCCACCGGCAGCGACATACGCTGGGGATTTCTCTGGTACCTGCTGGCGCTGCCGCTCTGCTGGCGGCTTGGAAAGGCCGTGGCGAGGTTTGTTTCGATACCGTGCGAGCGGGCGTTGCGTGCGCGGCTGGTTGGACGCACCGCAGCATTCGATCCTCGAATGGCTTCCTCTCGGTGAAGAGATACAAGCGCATGCTTCAACTCAAGGATGACCAATGAAACTTCAAATAAGCGTCGCTCTCGCGCTGCTTTTTTCCGTGCCTGCCGCGGGGGCACAGGAAAAGCCGTCTTTACCCTTCAGTGACTGGGGGAGTTGCCCATTCGAGTGCTGCACCTATGGAGACTGGCGTGCCACTAAAGCACTTGATGCCCATCAGGACAGGTCGGACAAGTCGCCTGTCAGCTTTCATATCGCGGCCGGTCAGTCGGTGCGCGCCGTGACGGGTGTCGTTATCACCACAAAGTACGGAGTGACCCAGGTGATGAAGCCGATAAAGCTCGGCTACCTGCGCGATGCGAAAGCGCCCAAACTTTCTCTGGCGGCCGGTGATGTTCTTTACACCTTGCATTACCAAGGTGAAGCGAGCGATCTCTTCTGGTAACACGGCAAAATGTACTCGGATCAGATAGATGTGCCCGATGATTCGTTTGGCGCATCACCCCATGCATCGGCACTCAAGGTTCTCTCAAGGCCGGCATACGAATGGTGGGTGGAAGTGCACAACGCTGGCGGCAACGCGGGGTGGATCAAGCCAGCGCATAATTTCTCGGGTGGAGATGCGTGCGACTAAAAAATGCAGGCGGCAAAAAATCTCCCGCGTGTTCCGCATTGCACGGATGCCAATTGAAGAACCATCGGCATTCTCGTTCTTCAACGCGGCTGCTATTCACGTTCGCGTTGTCTACCTTACGAAACGAAGCATACTTCGGCAGGCTCTGTTATGAGGGACTTCGCCAGATCGTTCGTTACTGCTGAGGCCGAGGCTTTGCTTGCTGATATTGGCGCTTGTCGCCGAATCGCGGGCCGTTTAGATCGGCGTTGACGCACAATCGCCCGCCGCATACCACTGCATCGGATGCAGAGAACGCTTGCAGGGTGGGCAGGGCATCTTTGTAGTTCTGCAGCTGTTCTTTGGCATCGGCCAGCTCGTGCCGGTAGAAGCCCAGCACCATCCAGCTGACGGCGAGACAAAGCAGTAGCAACGCCGCGCCGGATGCAAACCAGAGCCACACCGTCTTGCTCGCGCTGTGCAGCTGGGCTGAAGTGGCCGTTACGGCACAATCGTAGCTCGCGGCGACAGGAGCCATGGCCTGTTTTGCTTCCGCGGCGATCTGCGCGCTCGCGCCACCGACAAGGGTGGCGACTTCGCCGCGGACCTGGGTCACTTCGCTGCGCAGCGAGAGAATCTCCCTGTCGAGGGTCTCGTGCATCCGCATTTCGCGTTGATCTGTTTTGGCGATCATCAGCACGATGGCCTTGGCTGCTTCCACCATGGCCGCCTGTGCTGATGCCAGCGTTTCTTCTTGCCCAGACTTTTCCATAAATGATCAGCTCGCCTGATCAGCGAATCTGTGGTTGCGCGGGCGCTTGCGTTTGCGCCTGCTGTTCCTGCCGCTGGTGTTCGGCGATCAGGTTGTTGCCGGCTTGCGTCAGTCGCTGACCATCCGTCGAATGCTGAAACTGCTGGGCCGCGAGATTGACCTGCGCATCGTTACCGGTTTGCATGGCATGAAAAGCCTTATCCAGTGCCGGATCGCCGAAGGGGCCTCGGGCGGGCTGCGGTGCTGCTTCGACAGGCTTTGCGGAACTCTTGCCCGCGCTCGTATCGGTGTAATGCAGGGTCGTGTTGAGCTGGTTCTTGTCGAGGCTGATTTTCTGCAGATCTACCTCGACCTTGGGCGCGACGTATTTCGGATCGGAGCTGTGGGTAGCCTGGACAGATTTTTCTACGGCATCGACGTAGTTGAGCGCCCACTCGCCGTAATAGTTGTGATAATTCTGATCACCCTTCGGGCCGAGGCCGTTGGGCGGTATCAGGGTCTTGTCGAAGTAATGCTTGCCCATAGCCTCAACATTTTCTTTCGACGCGGACAGATGCATGACGGTATGACCGTTTTTGTCCTTGTCCAAGGTGAGGTCGGGTTTGAGCGTGTAGGTATAGTGCGGTTTCGTCCCGCTGCGATCGATGAAATCCTGCATGCGGAAATGGCTTGCCTCGTAAAAGTCCTTCAATGTCGCTTTTGGATTGTCTTTTTGGATCTGCGAAGCCAGCGCATTGAAGCCGCCGAGATTTGCGGAAGCCTCGTCACGACGATTGGTCTGTATAAGCGTGTCGATCGCTGCGGTGTAGTCGTGCGGGCCCGGCCCCGTGGCCTTATTGTTGACGTCGTTGACGAACTTCGTGGTCGCATCGGCAGTAACGGTGCTGTTGAACGAATGCTGGATCTCATGCCCCATCACGAAAACCAGTTCGGCACGCGCGGATTTGCTGGTTCGGGATGAGTCTAAATAACTTTGCGGCAGCTCCATGCTTTTCGTATCGGGATTGTATGTGCCCCCGGCATGGGCGTTGGCGGGCAGTACGTCGAACCTTCTGAGATGGTCATGCCCGGCCGAATCGAGAAATCGCGCTTTCAGATCCGGCGAGTGATTGAGCAGGTTGCGCAGGTTCTGGCCCGGATGATTCGGATCGGTCGCGGTGCGCTTTTCGAAGTCCGTGAGCATCGCATCGAGTTTTTCGTTGGGGGTCATGGATGGACTCCCTCTGCAGCCATGACTTCGATTGTCAATATCGAGACACAGACGTGCTTCCCATCGCCGCCCGGATTGATGTCAACCGCCACCGGCCCGCGAGTGAAATGGACGGAGGTCAGCCGGCCGTGCTCCGCATAGAAGGGTGACTTCTTGAAGCCGGCATCAGTGAGAAATTTGCTGTAGTCCTCGTAGCTCAGTTTGCAGATTGGCGCCATATCAGCGCCGTCCGTCTTATTATCGAAAGAAAGCTCCAGTCGGGTTGGTTTTGCGCCCCCCGGATCCGTCAACGAACCAAAGCCATACGTCCACTCACCACCGAGATCGCCGCCGAATCCGTAATCGTTAGGATCGTCGGAATTGAACTCCACCTTCACGCCTATCACCTTCTCGATATGCGCCGGCGAGATATCGTCTAAGGTATGAATGGTGTCGATCAGCTTCAGCACGCGGTGGCCGATTTCTTCGGCGGTCAGGGATGACGCAGTGGTAGTCATGGCTTGCTCCTGCGATGGATGAGTAGATGTGGATGGCCCCGGTACGGCTTGTGCCGCGTAGCCTGAGGCGGCGAAGCCAGCGAGCGCCATCCAGATAATTCCTTTTAGGCGACCGTGAGTCGCGTATGACATGGCCCAGCCTCCTTCCGTTGATTGGGAACTCCAGCGTGTGGAGTACGGATAATCCCCGTGTGGCTGGAAATTAGCACACGGAAATACGCTAAGCGTAAAGATTTCCATTGGACCAAAACGTGCGGGTCGAATCGCTGCCAACGCGCCTGGCAACTAGGTTTGGCGCACCCACGGGGTGCTGCCGGTGACTATTCGTTGTGCACTTCTTCATGATCCGGACAGCGTGTCCAAGTGACGTCGAGGCTTGATGCGTTGAGCCATTCGAGCGTTACCGCGGTGACGCTGTCGCAGGTTTTATCACATCGTCTTTTTTCACAGCGTCGCCTGGTTTGTCTTCGCTAGGCAGACGCGAGACGCAGCTGGGGTAGGGCGCTTTTTCGCCAGCGACCTTGTCGCACAGAAACACCGGCATCAGCTGTTGCAGCCGAGCCAGCCAGTGCTGCTCTTCGAAGTTGACACGCGTTTGCTGAGCCGGTCCGCGTTCGGCCCACTGGATCGAGTAATAGTCCTGCGTGCCCTTGACGGCCAGGATCAGGGCAGCCTCGCTGTGCGAGTTGCCGCCTTCGCTGACATTGCCGCAGGCCAGATAGGCCAGTTCGGCAGGATGCCCGTCGATGGGCTGACTTCCCAGGTCGCCGACTGTGATCGTGTCGGGGCAGGCTTTCTTGAAACCATCGGCAATCGTATTGATCAACGCGGCCGGTGATGGTCCAGGATCAGCGGCCACGCCCTGGTAGCCGGTGACTGTAATCATCTGAGTCCACTGTTCGGCTGTTTCTCCATCCAGCACGGCTTCTCGAATATAGGAGTGAGTGCTGGTTTGTTCATTGACCACATGAAAGGCGAGCGGCATCTTGAATGCCACCAGCTGACTGAAAATAGGCGAGATGGCGAGAATGCTTGTCGCTTCTTCACGGTGGCTCGTGGTGTGTGGAAGGTCTGCGGCTGCGACCTGAGTGCTGGTAACGACAAGTAGCGCGAGTAGTGCGGACCGTAAGATCATCGAAATCCCCTGATGCGTGAGTTCTATCCGTGGCGATCGTAGGCATGCGCGCGGCGAGTGCCAGCAAGCGCGGCGTAAGCATGGCGAAAAGCGTAGCAAGCTAGCGCGCTGACGATGTAGGGGAGTGCCCTGCATTGTCGTCAGGACTCTCTTGTGTCGACGCATGCGCGTTCGAGCTTGTAGGCAAATTGCTTCGGTAAACCTGCCAGGGTGATGCGCTTGATGCGGTATCAACGCGCCCGTCTTTGAGCGCCAACCGCACGTGGAATGCCCAGCCAGCAATCCGCAGCGCCGCCTGCAGTTGTAGCGAAACGCAACGCGTGAGCGCAAACGCTCAGCGGTAGCGGTTGATCGTTTCGCGCAATTCCTGCGTCGCTGCACGCGCTGCCTCGGCGAAATCCTCGCCGCTGCTGGCATAGAGAATCGCGCGGGAGGAGTTGATCATCAGGCCGGTGTGATCGACCGTCTGGCCGTAGCGCACGACGGCTTCCACGTCGCCGCCCTGCGCGCCGATGCCCGGGACCAGCAGGGGCATGTCACCGATGATCGCGCGCACTTCGGCCAGTTGTTTGGGCCAGGTGGCGCCGGTGACCAGGGCACAGTTGCCGTTCGTGTTCCAGTCGCGGGCGATGATTTGCGCCACGTGATGATAGAGCGGCTTGGCGATGCCGTCGGCGTCGAGAACGCTTAGATCCTGCAGGTCGGTGGCGCCCGGGTTAGAGGTGTGGCAGAGCAGGATCACGCCCTTGTCGGCGCGATCGAGAAACGGCTGGGCCGAGTCGCGGCCGAGGTAGGGGTTGAGCGTCACGGCGTCGGCGCCGTAACGGTCGAATGCTTCGGTCGCGTAGTGCTGTGCGGTGGAACCGATGTCGCCGCGCTTGGCGTCGAGGATTACCGGCACGCCGGGGTGCCGATCATGAATATGCGCGATCAGTCGCTCCAGCGCATCCTCCGCACGCAGCGCGGCGAAGTGCGCAATCTGCGGCTTGAACGCGCAGGTCAGATCGGCGGTGACGTCGACGATGGCGCGGCAGAAATCGAATACCGCATCGGGCCTATTTTGGAACGCGGCAGGAAACTTGGTCGGCTCCGGATCGAGCCCCACGCAGACGAGCGAGTCGTTGCGTACCCAGGCCTGCCGCAGTGACTGCATGAAATTCATTCGAGTTCCTTTGCACAGGGGCTAGGGACGAGGGGCGAGTTCAAAAGCAGGGGTTGAGAGGCGAGGGCGAGCGGCCGACACTCTTGAGCTCGATTCAGACGTTCTTGCCTGTGAGCGCAAGTTTCCACCTCGCATTTAATCTGGAGCTTGCGCCCCGCCCCTCGCCCCTGCCGGATCAAGCCAGCTTCTTGTACTTCACACGGTGCGGCCTTGCGCCTTCTTCGCCAAGGCGACGTTTCTTGTCCGCTTCGTATTCGTTGTAGTTGCCGGGGAAGAACTCGACGTGCGAGTCGCCTTCGAACGCGATGATGTGCGTAGCGATGCGGTCGAGGAACCAGCGGTCATGCGAGATCACCATCGCGCAGCCGGGGAACTCGAGCATGGCGTCTTCCAGCGCTCGCAGCGTCTCGACGTCAAGATCGTTGGACGGCTCATCGAGCAGCAACACGTTGCCGCCCTGCATCAGGGTCTTGGCCAGGTGCAGACGTCCGCGCTCACCGCCGGAGAGCGAGCCCACCAGCTTCTGCTGATCGGTGCCCTTGAAGTTGAACCGGCCGATGTACGCACGCGACTGCAGTTCGTACCTGCCGATGGTGATGATGTCGGCGCCGCCGGAGACTTCCTGCCACACGTTCTTCTTCGCATCAAGGTTGTCGCGCGACTGGTCGACGTAGGCCAACTGGACGGTGTGGCCAAGCTTCACTTCGCCCTTGTCCGGCGTTTCCTGGCCGATGATCAGCTTGAACAGGGTCGACTTGCCGGCGCCGTTGGGGCCGATCACGCCGACGATGGCGCCCGGTGGCACTTTGAACGATACGTCGTCGATCAGCAGCTTGTCGCCGAACGACTTGCTGACGTTCTTGAACTCGATCACTTCCTGGCCCAGGCGCTCGCCCGGCGGAATGTACAGTTCGTTGGTTTCGTTGCGCTTCTGGTACTCGACCGAGTTCAGCTCCTCGAAGCGGTTGATACGCGCCTTGCCCTTGGACTGGCGGCCCTTGGCGGCCGAGCGTACCCACTCCAGCTCGCGCGCCAGCGCTTTCTGACGTCCCTTTTCGGCGGCCTCTTCGCGGGCCAGACGCTCGCCCTTCTGTTCCAGCCACTCGGTGTAGTTGCCCTTCCACGGAATGCCGCGGCCGCGATCGAGTTCCAGAATCCACTCCGCCGCGTTGTCGAGGAAGTAGCGGTCATGCGTCACCGCTACCACGGTGCCGGTGTAGTCGTGCAGAAACTTTTCCAGCCAGTCGACCGACTCGGCGTCCAGATGGTTGGTCGGCTCGTCGAGCAGCAGCATGTCGGGCTTGGACAGCAGCAGACGGCACAGCGCCACGCGGCGCTTCTCGCCGCCGGACAGCGGCCCGATCTTGGCGTCCCACGGCGGCAGGCGCAGCGCGTCGGCGGCGACTTCCAACTGGCGCTCGAGCGCATGCGCGTCGTTGGCGGCGAGCAGGTTTTCCAGCTCCTGCTGCTCTTTGGCCAGCTTGTCGAAATCGGCGCCTTCCTCGGCGTATTCGGCGTAGACCTCTTCCAGCCGCTTCTGCGCGTCCAGAATTTCGGAGACGCCTTCCTCGACCGCCTCGCGCACGGTCTTTTCTGGGTCAAGCTGCGGCTCCTGCGCCAAGTAACCGATCTTGGTGCCGGGGTTGGCGCGCGCCTCACCCTGGAAGTCGGTATCCACGCCGGCCATGATCTTCAGCACGGTGGACTTGCCGGCGCCGTTGACGCCGAGCAGGCCGATCTTGGCGCCGGGGAAGAAGGACAGCGAGATGTCCTTGATGATCTGGCGCTTCGGGGGAACGATCTTGCTCACCCCGTTCATGGTGTAGATGTACTGCATGCAGCCTCCGTAGGCTTACCGCGCCGCCCTGAGCGGGCAACATGTCAAAAAGAGTTTGTCTAGCCGCCTATTATAGCGGCTTGTGGTGAGCGGACGTTGACGATTGGCGCCTTTTGGGCGTTATTCGCCGCTATGGCGCCGCGCGTCAAGCCAGCTGCGTTGCCTTGCTGCCATCTGCCCGCCAATTGCCTCGGAAACGCTGTGCCGTAGCCATGACGGCAGGCGATCCTCGACGGATCCGCGGTCAGAACCTATTCCCATGAACTTCAAATCTATCGCGCTGCCCTGGCACCGCATCAGCTGTCTGGACTGGCAGCTGGGTAAGCGCGCGCATCGGCGTGGGCGTGTGGCGGTATTCGCCTATGAGTTTGTCTGCTTTGGCATCAAACAGGCCTCGGCCTGCCTGTTCGGCGGACTGATGGTGGCCTTGCTTGTCGCCACGTGGCGCTGGTACCCGGCCGATGCGCCGTTGGTACGCTACGACTTTCTCACGCTGGCAGCGCTGGCGATCCAGCTGGTGCTGCTGGCCACACGGCTCGAAAGCGTGGAGGAGGCAAAGGTCATTCTGCTGTTTCACCTGGTCGGCACCGTGATGGAGGTGTTCAAGACATCGGTGGGCTCATGGGCGTATCCGGAGCCATCGTTGCTACGGATCGGCGGCGTGCCTCTGTTCACCGGCTTTATGTACGGCTCGATCGGCAGCTATATCGCGAGTGCCTGGCGCCTGTTCGATTTCCGTTTTACCCGGCACCCGCCGCTGCGGGCGACGGGAGTGCTGGCGTGCGCGATTTACGTCAATTTTTTCAGTCACCATTTCCTGCCTGACATGCGGCCGCTGCTTTTTGCCGTGGTGGCATGGCTGTTCGGGCCCTGCTGGGTGCATTACCGCATTCGCCGGGTGCACCGCCGCATGCCGCTGCTGCTGGGGTTCATACTGGTAGCGCTGTTTATCTGGCTGGCAGAGAACATCGGCACCTATAGCAAAACATGGCTTTATCCAGCCCAGCGCCAGGGCTGGCAACTGGTGCCGCCAGGCAAGTTGGGTGCATGGCTGCTTTTGATGAACATCAGTTATGTCATGGTCTGTATGGTGCGCCGGCCGGTGTCCCTAAAGCCGCACCAGCCCGCCCGGCAGTGGCCGCAAACCCCCGGCAGCGCTACACTTTCAGGCTGGTTACGCGGATATAGCCCGCGCCCTCCACCCCGCTCCCCACCCGCCGAGGCCTAGAATGTTCCCGAAGGACTGCACGATTGCCGGTTATGACGATGAACTGGCCAAGGCCATGGCCGACGAAGGCCAGCGTCAGGAAGATCACGTCGAGCTGATCGCCTCGGAGAACTACGCCAGCCCGCGCGTGATGGAAGCCCAGGGCTCGAAACTGACCAACAAGTACGCCGAAGGCTATCCGGGCAAGCGCTACTACGGCGGTTGCGAGTACGTGGATATCGCCGAGAAGCTGGCGATCGAGCGATTGAAAGAGCTCTTCGGCGCCACCTACGCCAACGTGCAGCCCCATTCGGGTTCGCAGGCCAATCAGGCGGTGTACTTCGCGCTGCTGCAGCCGGGCGACACGATTCTGGGTATGTCGCTGGCCCACGGCGGCCATCTCACCCACGGCGCCAAGGTCAACTTCTCCGGCAAGATTTTCAACGCTGTGCAGTATGGCGTGAACGAGAATGGCCTGATCGACTATGACGAAGTCGAGCGCCTGGCTGTCGAGCACAAGCCGAAGATGGTCGTCGCCGGCTACAGCGCTTACTCGCAGTTGATGGACTGGGCGCGCTTTCGCGCCATCGCCGACAAGGTCGGTGCCTATCTGTTCGTCGACATGGCGCACATTGCCGGCCTCGTCGCCGCGGGCGTCTACCCGAGCCCGCTGCCGCACGCGCACGTGGTCACCTCGACCACGCACAAAACCCTGCGCGGCCCGCGCGGCGGCATCATCGTCGCCAAGGACGCCGGCGAAGAGCTCGAGAAGAAGCTGCAGTCGATCGTGTTCCCCGGCATCCAGGGCGGCCCGCTGATGCACGTCATCGCGGCCAAGGCCGTGGCCTTCAAGGAGGCGCTGGAGCCCGAGTTCAAGACCTACCAGGCGCAGGTAATCAAGAACGCCAAGGCGATGGCCAAGACCTTTATCGAGCGCGGCTACAAGATCGTCTCCGGCGGCACCGAAAACCACCTGATGCTGGTCGACATGATCGGCCGCGACGTTACCGGCAAGGACGCGGAAGAGGCGCTGGGCAAGGCGCACATCACCGTCAACAAGAACGCCGTACCGAACGACCCGCGCAAGCCCTTCGTCACCTCTGGCCTGCGTGTGGGCACACCAGCGATCACCACGCGCGGTTACCTGGAAGCGGACACGATCGAACTGACCAACTGGATCTGCGACGTGCTGGACAAGCCGTCGGACGACGCCGTGATCGTCAGGGTGCGCGAAGCGGTGACGGTTCAGTGCAAGAAGTTTCCGGTCTACGGCTGATCGTATTAGCCGACCATGCATTGCCCCTTCTGCCAGCACGAAGATACCCGCGTGATCGATTCGCGCCTCGCCGAGGACGGCGGTACGGTGCGGCGTAGGCGTGAGTGTCCGCAGTGTGGCGAGCGTTTCAACACGTTCGAAACCGCGGATCTCAAGCTACCGACGATCGTGAAAAGCGGCGAGCGGCGCGAGACCTTCGACGAGCGCAAGCTGCGGGTGAGTTTCGAGCGTGCGCTGCAGAAGCGTCCGGTGACCAGCGATGCGGTGGACGCGGCGGTGCGCGCCATCGTCAACGACCTGCGCCGCAGCGGCGACCGCGAAGTGCCCTCGCGTGAAGTGGGCGAGCTGGTGATGCGCGAGCTGAAGAATCTCGATCAGGTCGCCTACGTGCGCTTCGCCTCGGTCTATCGCAGTTTCGAGGATGTGCACGCGTTTCGCGAAGAAATCGAAAAGCTCGAGCGCGACCTGCCCGGGCTGGAAACGCTGCAGCTGCAGTTGCTCGGCGAAACCGTCGCCAAGCGCAGCAAGAAAGTCTGATCCGCGTCGCGTACCGGCAAGGAGCGAGCATGTTCGTGGCCATCTACCGCTGGCGTCTGCATCCCGACCGGGAGCGGGATTTCATCGCCAACTGGGAACGCATCACCTTGCTGGGACTGGCTGCAGGGTCGGGCGGATCGAGCCTGTTCAAGGATGCGGAAGGCTGCTGGGTCGCCATCGCACGCTGGATCTCGCGCGAGGCACGCGAACATTTTTTCCAGTCGATGGAAGACGACGACGCCGAGCCTGGCATGCGCGAGCGCGCTGCCCAAGCCATCATCGAACGCCTGCCGCCGATGGAGCTGGAAAGCGTGCTGGACTACTGGTCGCCATTCCCTCAGGCCCCCAAGGCGTGACGACCTTCAGCGCCGTCGATCATGGCCATATGGCGCACGCGCTGCGGCTGGCCGAGCGAGGGCTTTATACGACGCAGCCCAATCCACGCGTCGGCTGCGTCATTGCTCATGCAGACCAAGTCGTTGGCGAAGGCTGGCATGAGCGCGCGGGCCAACCGCACGCCGAAGTGTTCGCCTTGCGCGAAGCCGGTGAGCGCGCGCAGGGTGCGACGGCTTACGTCACGCTGGAACCTTGCGCGCATCACGGTAGAACCCCGCCCTGCGCCGAAGCGCTGATCGCCGCTGGCGTGGCGCGCGTGGTGATCGCCGCGGAAGATCCGTTTCCGCAGGTGGCCGGTCGCGGTATCGCCATGCTGCGCGCGGCCGGTATCGCCGTCGACACCGGGCTGATGCGCGACGCCGCCCGCGAACTCAATATCGGATTTTTCAGCCGCATCGAACGCGGCTGGCCGTGGCTGCGGGTCAAGCTGGCGATGAGTCTGGATGGCCGAACGGCGCTGGCCAACGGCGAGTCGAAGTGGATCACCAGCGAAGCCGCGCGCGCCGACGTGCAGCGCTGGCGCGCGCGCAGCTCGGCCATTCTCACCGGCAGCGGCACCGTGCTGGCCGACAATCCGCGTCTCACCGTGCGGCTTTCCGATGAGCAGGCGTTTACGCCGCCGCTGCGCGTGGTGCTGGATCGGCAGCGGCGCACGCCGGCCGGCAGCCATGTGCTCGACGGCAGCGTGCCGACGCTGATGCTTCATGCGGCGACGGTCGATGAAACGGCGGCCGAAAGCGGTGAGTCCGCGGGCCCGTTCGAATGTCTGTTCGTACCGCAGCAGGGCGACGCGCTCGATCTGAACGCTGTACTGGCATTGCTCGCCGAGCGCGGCTGCAACGAGGTGCAGGTCGAAGCCGGCCCGGTGCTTTGCGGCGCACTGTTCGCCGCCGGCCTGGTCGACGAGCTGCTGCTCTATATCGCGCCGCTGTTGCTGGGCGACAGCGCCCGCCCACTGCTGCATTTGCCCTCGCTGGACGATATGGCCCAGCGCTGGAAGCTGCGAATGATCGAGCAGCGTCAGCTGGGCAACGACTGGCGTTTGCGCCTGCGTCCGCTAAAAGCTGCTTGATTCAACGTGGCATCGTTGCCAACCAGGACGACGATGATGGGTAGGGCACATGATCGAGGTTTTACGCCTAGGGATAGGCACGCCTGAGTCGGTACTTAAAAGCTATGCAAAACCCCTGAATATGGCGAATCTGGCCCTATCCACTGCTTTACGTCAATGGGTGCAGCGCCTGGTCCGTCAGCGTGAAAAATCGATGCCGATCTTGCCGAAGTGCTTGCCCTGCACGAGATATGCGAACGCTTCGGCCAGCTGTTCGAAGCCGAACACGTGATCCAGTACCGGTGCCAAATGGGTCGACTCAATGGCTGACACCATGCGTTCGTGTTCTTCCAGTGACGCCACCGAGATTCCCTGAACCTTTACACGTTTCAGGATGATCTTGGTCAGGGATAGTGCGGCCTCGATGCCGCCCATGAAGCCCACCACACCGATGAAACCATGCATGCCGACCGCTTCCAACGATTGCGCAAAGGTGGAGGCGCCCACCGTTTCGATCACGGCATCTACGCCGATACCGCCGGTGGCTTCGCGCACTATCGAGCCCCATTCGGGATGTTCCGCGTAGTTGACGAGGACATCGGCACCGAGCGTCTTCGCGCGAGCCAGTTTGGCATCGCTCGATGAAAGCAAGATCGCGCGTGCCCCGCGCAACTTGGCAAACTGCAGGGCGAACAGCGAGACGCCGCCGGTGCCGAGCAACAACACCGTCTGACCCGTAGTAACGCGTGCCTGTTCCAACGCCGTCCAGGCGGTAAGCGCGGCGATAGGCAGTGTCGCTGCCTGCAGGCTGGATAGATTCGAGGGTGCGCGTGCCAGCGAGTAGGCGTCGTAGCAGGTCAGCTCGCGCATCACCCCCTCCTGAGGGCCGCCGATGTCGGCACCTTCCCACTCCGGTCGCATCGCGCCAGCGATCCAGCGCGACTTGTAGAAAGTAGTAACGCGATCGCCCGGTTTGAAGCGCGTAACGCCGGTACCGACGTCAAGCACCGTACCGGCGCCGTCGGAAACCGGCACGATCGGCAGATGCACGCCGCGGTAGAGCTGGCCATTGACTAGCAAGTGATCGCGATAATTGAGCGAGGCGGCCTCCATCTTCACCAACACTTCCCCCGGGCCAGGACGCGGGGCAGGTAGGTCGATGAGCTGCAGATGGTCCAAGCCGAAAGCGGTAAGTTGTTGGACGCGCATGCTAATGCTCCGTGACATGGGGAATGGAGGCATGGTGGGCCCAGTGTTAACAGGTGATAATCCATCGAAACAACACATCTTTAGTTCACTGTATGAATAAATCGTTCGAGCTGACGCCGACCAGGTTGCGCGAGCTGCGTAGCTTTGCCATCGCGGCAAGGCGACTCAATTTTTCGCAGGCGGCGCGCGAGGTCGCCTGCACGCCCTCCGTGCTGAGCCGGCGCATCGCGTCGCTGGAACAGGGTGTGGGTGGCAAGCTGTTCCTCCGTACGACGCGGCGCATGACGCTGACCCCGCGAGGCGCGCAGTTGCTGGCACATTGCGAGCGGCTGGAAGTGGTGATGACAGAACTGGCCGCAGACCTTCGTCCACGTGGTGGTGAGCCTTCCGGACGACTTTGCCTGCATCTGCCGAGCGCTTTCGGACGTCATTGCATAGCGCCTTTACTGGCAACCTTCATGAAAAGGCACCCGCAAATTCGTGTGGAGGCGGTTTATGACGATGTCTATATTGATCTGGTCGCAGCGAAAATCGACCTTGCCGTGCGTGTTGGCCGGTTGGCGGATACGCAGCTGGTGGCGCGCCGGCTAGGCACGATGCGCCGCTATCTGTGCGCCTCGCCAGCGTACATGGGGACGGCTCCGTCGCTTACCGATCCTGCTGGCTTAAAGACACATCGCTGTATCGCCTTCAGCGGCTTGCGTACCGGCACATTGTGGCAATTCAGTCAGCAGCGCAGACGCAGTTCGGTACGTATCGATCCAGTACTGACCTGCAACGACGCCCAGGCCACACGCGATGCGATAGTGGCAGGTGTCGGAATCGGGATACTAGGCGACTACATGGGCGACTCTCTGGTGGCGAGCGGCCGGCTAGTCGAAGTGTTGCCGCAGTGGCAGCTCGCAAGCTCGCCGATCCAATTGTTGTGGCTTCCAGGCGCTGATAGTGCGCCCGCCTTGCGGCGGCTGATCGATTATCTGGTGGAGACGTTGCGACCGGTTGATTAAGATCGTTCGAGACACAGCGTCCTGCGCCGTGCGCGCTGACGGCCGCGGGCGAATCCAGAGATGGTGTTAAACTTTTCGAACCGGCTTGCCGGCAAACACCATAGCGTCTTCAGGGCGGGGTGAAATTCCCCACCGGCGGTAGGTTGAAGGGCGGCCTTTACTTAAGGCACTCCGACAGCGAGCCCGCGAGCGCCTCGACCAGCTCCGTAAGGAACGACATCGAGGGTCAGCAGATCCGGTCAGACTCCGGAGCCGACGGTTGGCAACTGGCGACAGTTTCCAGAGAGTCCGGATAAAAGAAGACGGTCGAACGTGCAGCTTTGCGGCTGCGCGCCGACCTCGTGCCTTGGGGCGTTTCTTCGCATGCGTTCAACGCGGGAAACGTTTCATGAAACTGATTGCATCATTTCGATCTGTCGTTGATCCCAGCGTCAGCCTCCTGCGGGAGGTGTGCTGATGTTTACCGGCATCATTCAAACCGTAGGCCGCATCGCACGACTCGAGCCGCGCGGCGGCGACGTGCGTTTAGCCATCGATACGGCCGGCCTCGATCTCACCGACGTGCAGCTGGGCGATTCGATCGCCGTCTCCGGCGTGTGCCTTACGGCGGTAACGCTGGAGGCGCGCGGCTTCAGCGCCGACGTGTCGAACGAGACGCTGTCCCTCACCACGCTGGGCAAGCTCAAAGCGGGTGACCCGGTGAATCTGGAAAAGGCCCTGCGCCTGGCCGATCGCCTCGGCGGTCATCTGGTGTCCGGGCATGTCGACGGCCTGGGCAAGGTCGTGTCGGTCACGCCGGACGGCCGTTCGCAGCGCTGGGTTTTCGAGGTGCCGACCACCCTGTCTCGCTATATCGCGGCCAAGGGCTCGGTCTGCATCGATGGCACCAGCCTGACCGTCAACGAAGTGGCGGGGCAGCGCTTCGGCGTCAACCTGATTCCGCACACGGTAGAAAACACCGCCTTCCACGCGCGCCGACCCGGCGACGCGGTGAATATCGAGGTGGACGTGATCGCGCGCTACGTCGAGCGGCTGCTCGCCAGCGGCTCGGCGCCGACGCTCGATGAAGCGTTTCTGAAGCAGCATGGCTTCGCCTGATTTGGCTTTCTTGCCGTCATTCCGGCTTCGGCTGGAATGACGAAGCAAGGATGCTTCCCCGTTCCCCGTTCCCCGGAAATCAACCCATGAGCTTCAACACCATTCCTGAAATTCTCGACGACATCCGCGCCGGCCGCATGGTGGTGATCCTTGACGACGAGGATCGCGAGAACGAGGGCGATCTGATCATGGCCGCCGAAAAAGTTCGCGCCGAGGACATCAACTTCATGGTGCGCGAGGCGCGCGGTCTGGTCTGCCTCACCCTGACCGAGCAGCGCACGCGCCAGCTCGGCCTCAAGCCGATGGTCAGCGACAACACGTCGCAATACCACACCAATTTCACTGTCTCGATCGAGGCAGCCGAAGGCGTGACTACCGGTATTTCCGCGCACGATCGCGCGCGCACCATCCAGGTGGCGGTAAAGGCAGACGCGAAGCCGCAGGATATCCACCAGCCCGGCCATATTTTCCCGCTGACCGCCCAGCCCGGCGGCGTGCTGACTCGCGCCGGCCATACCGAGGCAGGCTGCGACCTGGCCGGCCTCGCCGGGCTGGAGCCATCGGCGGTATTGATCGAGGTCCTGCATGAGGACGGCTCGATGGCGCGTCGTCCCGAGCTGGAAGTCTTTGCGGCCAAACACGGTTTGAAGATCGGCTCGATCGCCGACTTGATCCGCTATCGCATGGAAACGGAAAAGACCGTCGAGCGCGTCTACGAAGAAGACGTGCAGACCGAGTTTGGCCCGTTCCGGCTGATCGCCTATCGCGATGCCATTCGCAAGGGCCTGCACTATGCGCTGGTGCGCGGCACGGTGGATGACGGCGCGCCGGTGCTGTCGCGCGTGCACATGCGCAATACCTTGTCCGACGTGCTGCATCTGCAGCGCGATGATCTGGGGCTTACCGTAACCTCGGCCCTGCGCCGCATTGCCGACGAAGATCGCGGCGTGCTGCTGGTGCTGTCCGGCGAAGACACGCCCGAAGCGTTGCTGGCTCGCCTCAACCGTCAGCCGGCGACGCAGGCGCCGGACGAAGCGCAGCAGCAGGAGTGGCGCCAGCACGGCCTGGGCGCACAGATGCTGGTCGATCTTGGCGTGCATCGCCTGCGCGTGCTCGGCACGCCGCGTAAGCTGGTGGGTCTGGCAGGCTTCGGGCTGGAGGTGGCGGAGTACGTCTAGGCGCCTTGTCATGGCCGGCGCCCGCTGCCGCCACGTTTTCAACACGCTTCGCGGCTTGCCAGACCGCATAATTTCGCCTTTCTCACAACTGATCGCGACCATGACTGAAACTTCTGTCCGCCTGATCGCACCCTCCGGTTATCCGCACGACCGCGCGGCCATGGCGCGCGGCGTGGAGCGCCTGCGTGAAGCGGGTTGCGCGGTGAGCGGGCTGGATGTGCTCGATCGCGTCGAGCTTCGCTATGCCGGCACTGACGCACAGCGCGCAGCCGATATCAACGCGCTCGCCACGATGGAGTCGCTGCCGGATATCGCGCTGGCCGTGCGGGGTGGCTACGGCGCCACGCGCCTGCTGCCGCATCTGGACTACGGCGCCCTGCGAGAGCGGCTCGCCGGCACTAGCACCGTGCTGATCGGCCATAGCGACTTCACCGCGATCCAGATGGCGCTGCATGCACAGTGCGGACTGACGACGTTCGGCGGTCCCATGCTCGGGCCGGATTTCGGCGCCGAGGTCGCCAGCGACTTCACTCTTGAGCATTTCTGGAACACCGTGCGCGCCCCGCAATCCACCGCGACATGGAGCACGAACGATTCCGTCGAACTCGACGTGGAGGGCCCGCTCTGGGGCGGCAACCTGGCCATGCTGTGCAGCCTGATCGGCACGCCGTATTTTCCGGAGATCGACGGCGGGATTCTCTTTGTGGAGGACGTCACCGAGCCGCCGTTCCGGATCGAGCGGCTGCTGTATCAGCTGCACCTTTCCGGCGTGCTCGGTCGCCAGCGCGCGCTATTGCTGGGTGACTTTACTCAGTGCAAGCCCAGTGGTTACGACAACGGGTACAACCTCGACCAGGGCTTCGCGCAGCTGCGCGGCGTGGTCGATATTCCGGTGATCGACGGGCTGCCGTTCGGCCACGAGCCGAAGAAATTCACCCTGCCGTTCGGCGCGCCGGCCCGGCTGCGGACGGCTGGCGGCCGGGCGCAGCTGGATTTCAGCGGCTATCCGCATCTGGCGCGCTAGAGCCCCAATACCAGTCCGGCACCGGCGATCAAGCAGGAGTGCCGGCAAACCCGTAAAATGCGCGGTCAGCCTGGGCTGCGGTCCACAGAGGAATTAGCAATGAAGATCATCGAAGGCGATTTCGCCACCCCGAAGGGCAAGTTCGCCATTGTCGCCGGCCGTTTCAACGGCTTTGTCGTGGAACCCCTGGTGGCCGGCGCGCGCGACGCGCTGGTGCGCCACGGCGTGAAGGACGACGCGATCGAGCTAATTCGCGTGCCGGGCGCCTGGGAAATCGCGCTGGCCGCACACAAGCTGGCCAACTCCGGCAAGTACGCCGCGGTGATCGCACTGGGTGCGGTGATTCGCGGCAGCACGCCGCATTTCGACTATGTCGCCGGCGAGTGCGCCAAAGGTCTGGCCCAGTCCGCGTACAGCTCCGGCGTGCCGGTAGCCTTCGGCGTGCTGACTACCGACAGCATCGAACAGGCGATCGAGCGTTCCGGCACCAAGGCCGGCAACAAGGGTGTCGACGCGGCCATGGCGGCGCTCGAGATGGTCAACCTGTACGGCAAGCTGTGATGGCGCAGGGGCCGCAGGGTCTGGACATGGCCGCGCGCTCGCGCGCCCGCCGCCGTGCGCTGCAGGCGCTGTACGCGTGGCAGCTCAGCGGCAGCCACATGAATGCAGTGATCGACCAGTTCCGCCACGAGCAAGACATGGAAATCGCCGACCTCGAATACTTCGAGGATCTGCTGCACGGCGTCGAAAAAAACGTCGATGCGCTTGATGAAGCGCTCCGCCCGCATATCGACCGCGAGGTCGCGCAGATCGACCCGATCGAACGCGCCGCGCTGCGCCTGGCTACCTACGAACTGAAATTTCGCCCCGACGTGCCGTATCGCGTGGTGATCAACGAGGCGATCGAAGTGACCAAGCGTTTCGGCGCCGATCACGGCCACAGCTACGTCAACGGCGTACTCGACAAGCTGGCCGCCGAGCTACGCGCGGTCGAGAAACGCGGCTGATGTCGGGCGCGGCCAGCGACCTCGCCGTGGCTGTGCCCGTGCTTGAAACCGAGCGCCTGCGCTTGCGTGCGCATCGCGCCGACGATCACGCCGCGTTGTCCGCCACCTGGGCCGATCCGCTGGTCTATCGTTTTCTCAGCGGCCAGCCGACATCGCCGCCGGATGCCTGGATGCGCTTGTTGCGCTACGGCGGGCTCTGGTCGATGCTCGGTTACGGCTATTGGGCCGTCGAAGAAAAGGCGAGCGGCCGGCTGATCGGCGACATCGGCTACGCCGACTTTCGGCGCGGCATGACGCCTTCGCTCGACGGTATGCCCGAGCTCGGCTGGGTACTGGCGTCGCACGCGCATGGTAAAGGCTACGCCAGCGAGGCGCTTGCCGCCGTGCAGGCCTGGGGCGACAGCCATTTCGGCACGCACCGCTCGTGCTGCATCATCGATCCGGACAACGTCGCATCGACCCGGCTGGCCGGCAAAGCCGGTTTCCGCTTCTGGATGGAAGGTCAGGTTCACGGCTCTACCGTGCACGTCTTTACGCGCGACGTGTAAACGCGCGCCAGCCGGGATCGAGGATATGGAATTCAGCCTGATCGAACGCATCCGCTCGCTTACCGAACAGTCGCGCGACGACGTCAGGTTAGGCATCGGCGACGACGCTGCCGTGCTCGCCGTGCCGGCCGGGCAGGAGCTGGCCGTGGCGATCGACACGCTGGTGGAAGGCGTGCATTTTCCCCGCGGCACATCGGCGGTCGACATCGGCTGGAAGGCGCTGGCGGTCAACCTCTCCGATCTCGCGGCCATGGGCGCCACGCCGGCGTGGGCTCTTCTGGCGCTGACGCTGCCCGAGCCGGATCAAGCCTTCGTCAAAGGGCTTGCCGAAGGCTTTGCGCAGCTGGCCAAGCCGCACCGGCTGGCGCTGGTCGGCGGCGACACCACGCGCGGTCCGCTGAGTATCAGCGTCGCGGTACACGGTTTTGTTGCGCCGGGAAAAGCGCTGATGCGTTCCTGCGCCAAGGTGGGTGACGCGGTGCTGGTGACCGGCACGTTGGGCGATGCGGCGGCGGGCCTGCATGCGCTGGCTCATCCTTTTGCGGTTGAGGAGCAGCGCAGCGACGCGCGCGATCTGCTTGTCGCCCGACTCAATCGACCGACGCCACAGCTGGCGGCCGGCTCGGCGCTGCGCGATCTGGCGCACGCGTGTATCGATATTTCCGATGGCCTGATCGCCGACCTCGGGCATATCTGCACAGCCAGTGGTGTCGGTGCGGAAATCGATGCGTCGCTGCTGCCGCTCTCGCCGTCGCTGATGGCGATTTACGACGACGCCAGCGCGCAGCAGTTCGCGCTCACTGGCGGTGACGACTACGAGCTGTGCTTTACCGTGCCGATGAATCGACTCGCCGATGTGCAGTCAGACCTTTCCCGGCTAGGCTGCGGCGTCACGCGCATCGGCCGCATCGTCGAAGGCCAAGGCGTCAACGTGCGTGGCGTCGACGGCCATTGGCTGGAAACAGGGCAGGCCGGCTGGGATCATTTCGCATGAGCGCCAAGAGAACTCTCAGCGCCGAACAGCGCCGCGCACTGCTTGTCACGCCCGCAGGCTGGCTGGCCTGCGGCTTCGGTTCGGGGCTTACGCCGGTGGCGCAGGGCACCTTCGGCTCACTCGCCGCGCTGCTGCCGTGGCTGCTGCTGCGCCAGCTGTCGCTACCGCTTTATGTCCTGATTTTGCTGGTCGGTTTTGCCATCGGCGTCTGGGCTTGCGGTATCGCCGGTCGCGCCCTCGGCGTGGACGATCACCGCAGCCTGGTCTGGGACGAATTCATCGGCCAGTGGATCGCGCTGATCCCGCTGCTGCTGCCGGAGTTGCTGCCGACGCGTTTCTCGACGTGGTGGTGGCTGCTCGCCGGCTTCGTGCTGTTTCGCCTGTTCGACGTGTGGAAACCCTGGCCGATCCGCTGGCTGGATCGTCACCTCAAGGGCGGCATGGGTGTGATGGTGGACGATGTGGTGGCGGGGATTTTCGCGGCGATAATTTTGGCCGCGGGGCTACTTATTCTTCGGTAGTCGGCTAGATCTCGTTCAACGCCCAACTTATTGGGGTCGGTAATGGCAAGGCGTCGAATGTTCAGGAAATTGGCGCTCGGACTTTTCCTGCTTGCGTGCTTGGCATTCGCGGGTCTCTGGGTCGCAGGAAGCGTACTGATTCATCCGGCGCGCGAAATCGTTGGCGCGCCGCCATCAGAGTTTCCGGCGAGCACGGTCGTTTTCAAAAGTTCGTCCGATGCGCTGATTCACGGCTGGTTTCTTCGTGGGAACGGCAGGGGTGCGATACTTTTGCTGCATGGGGTGCGAGCCAATCGTCTTGCGATGCTGAACCGTGCTAGGTTCCTACATGCGTCCGGGTACTCGGTGCTGTTGATCGACTTTCAAGCCTCGGGCGAGAGCACCGGAGATGCCATCACTTTTGGCCATCTTGAATCCAGAGACGCGGCGGCCGCGGTGGATCAGCTTAAAAAGCTGGCGCCGGGCGAGAAGATTGGAGTGCTCGGAACCTCGATGGGAGGTGCGGCAACTCTGCTTGCCGATCCGCCTCTGAAAGTCGATGCGATCATTTTGGAGCAGGTCTATCCAACTCTTTCTCAAGCCATCGAAGATCGACTGCAAATCCATATGGGTATTTTTGGGTCGTGGTTCGGTCCGCTATTGATGAGTACGGTCAAGCCCCACCTTGGTTTTTCACTCGATGAAATGAGGCCTATCGACAAGATAGGGAAAATCCATGCGCCCAAACTATTGATTGTCGGAGATGCCGATCGAGACACGAAAATTGGCGAGTCGCTGGCCATGTTTGATGCAGCCTCTGCACCGAAGGAGCTCTGGATCGTTCATGGCGCAAGACATGTCGACTTTTACCGCTACAGCGGAAACACCTATCAAATCCGAGTTCTGGGTTTCTTCGATAAATGGTTGCGCGGATCTTCTTTGCACTGAATTGATTTATCGACTCAAAGGCAGCCCATGCCTTGCAAGGTGTCGCTAACAGCGCGATCAAGATCGGTATGCGGTTCTGCACCGAGAAACGCGATCAACTTGCGATTGTCGAGTTGCAGCGGCTGACGCCATAGATAACGCATTTCGCGCACTTCGCGAAACATCGTGACGAAGGGCGATGCCAGCGTGACGAGCCACCACGGGAAGGATCGCAGAGGTAGCCTTGGATCGGCTGCCGCCTTTCGGATCGCGGACATCAAGGCATGGCCATCGACCCAGTGGCCGCCGAAATGAAATCGCTCGAAGGCGGCCAATTCGCTCTCGCGCTCAAGCAGCAAGGCGACGGTCTTGCCGACGTCCGGCAGGTAAGCCCAGGCATGCGGCAAGTCGCGCGGTCCGGGGTAGTTGACCGAGCGCAGCTTTTTACCCGGTTTCAGAATCGCGCTAAACCAGTTGTTGCCGGCGCGCGGACCGAAGAAATCGCCGCAGCGAAGTATCAGCACGCGCACACCGTTGGTTACCGCCGCTTCGAGGCGCTTTTCCATCTGTACGCGGATCGCGCCTTTGCGCGTGAGCGGCTGTTGCGGCGAGCTTTCGCGCAATAGCGGCAGCGCATCCGGTCCGAAGTTGTAGACCGTACCCGGCAGCACGATACGCGCGTTGTTTTCCTTGGCGGCGACGATGGCGTTGTCGAGCATCGGCAGCACCAGCGTGTCCCATTGTCGGTAGCCGGGCGGGTTGACGGCATGCACGATCACGCCAGTGCCGCGCGCGGCTTTCGCCACATCAGGGGCGTTCATGGCATCGCCCTCATGCCATTCGATGCCGGCCGCGAGATGGCTTCGCGTGGCATCGCGAACCAGTCCACGAACCGTCCATCCTCGCTGCAAAAGTGCATTGGCGATTTCGCTGCCGGAGCCACCGGTAGCGCCCAGTACCAAAGCGATGCGTTCTGCTTTCATGATCGTCTCCCGTGGAATGTGGGATCAGAATGAGCGCTGTGGGTCTAAATGAAAATTGCCTAAAAGCGAACATCTGCTATACATAAGTGCATGGCTGCAAAAGAACCGAGTTGGGAGCTGTATCGTTCGTTTCTCGCGGTGATCCGCGAAGGCAGCCTGTCGGCGGCGGCGCGCAGCCTGGGCATGACCCAGCCGAGCCTGGGGCGACACATCCGGCAGCTGGAGTCCGATCTGGACGTCGTGTTGTTTACGCGTTCGCCGCAAGGCCTTGTCCCTACCGACCTCGGCGATGAGCTGGCGACACATGCGCAGGCGATGTACGCGACGTCGGCGGCTTTGCGTCGGGCCGCCTCCGGCAGCAATAGCGAAGTGCGCGGCGTGGTGCGCGTGACCTGCAGTGAAGTGATCGGCGCCGAGGTGTTGCCGCCGATACTGACCGACTTGCGGCAACGGCATCCGGGCATTGTGATCGAGCTGTCGCTGTCGAACCGCAGCGAGGATCTGCTGCGCAAGGATGCGGATATTGCGGTGCGCATGGTCCGTCCGGTGCAGAGAGCGCTGGTGGCGCGTCACGTCGGTGCGATTCCGCTTGGGCTCTACGCGCATCGCCGCTATTTGAAAGCCAACGGCAAGCCGTTGATCTGGGCCGATTTACATCGACACGCGATGATCGGCTATGACCACGAAACGCCGGCGCTGCGCGCCGTTCGCGACAAGCTGCCGTTGGGTCGCGAGGATTTTTCGTTGCGCACCGATAGCGATCTGGCCCAGCTGGCCGCGATTCGCGCCGGATACGGCATCGGCGGCTGCCAGTGTGCGCTGGCCGAACGCGACAAGAACCTGGTGCGCGTGCTGCCGCAGGCGTTCGCGCCCAGCCTGGATACCTGGCTGGTGATGCACGAAGATCTGAAGGCCAGCCGCCGTACGCGTGTCGTGTTCGACCATCTCGCGGCGGCGCTGGTGGGCTATATCGATGGCGCGGCGTAGCGCAACGGCAGCGGTAAACCGCCGCATGGGTTGGACGTGGCAGCGGCATTGTTGTCATGCTCGGTGTCTCTGCCACCCGAACTGGACGACTCCATGCAATACCGCCGCCTCGGCTCCACCGGCCTGCAACTTTCCGCGCTGTCGTTCGGTGCATGGGTCACGTTCGGTAAGCAGGTGGGGCGGTCGCAGGCGCGCGAACTGCTGGCGCTGGCGCACGATCGCGGCGTCAATTTTTTCGACAATGCCGAGACGTACAACAAAGGTGTGGCCGAGGAGTTGATGGGCGACGTGCTGGCCGATCTGCGCTTTGCGCGCGACAGCTATTGCGTGTCGAGCAAGGTGTTTTTCGGCGCGGTAGACGACCCGCTGCCGACCCAGCGCGGGCTGTCGCGCAAGCATGTGATGGACGCCTGTCATCAGGCGCTGCAGCGGCTGCGCGTGGATTATCTGGATCTGTATTTTTGTCATCGGCCCGATCCGGATACGCCGGTCGCGGAAACCGTGGCGGCGATGGATACGCTGATTCGCCAGGGCAAGGTGCTTTACTGGGGTACCAGCGAGTGGCCGGCCGAAGCGATTCACGAGGCGCATCGCATCGCGCGCGAGCATCATTTCTATGCCCCGGTGGTCGAGCAGCCCGAGTACAACTTGCTGCATCGCGAACGCGTCGAAACGGAGTACGCGCCGCTGTACGAGGCTTACGGCATGGGCACCACGATTTGGTCGCCGCTGTCGTCCGGCCTGCTGTCGGGCAAGTACAACGACGGTGTGCCGGCCGATTCGCGCATCAATCAACCGGGCTACGAGTGGCTGCGCCATAGCGTGCTGGGCAAGGGCAGCGAACGCGTCGACAAGGTGCGTGCGTTGAAGCCGATCGCCGATGAGCTCGGCGTGGGTCTGGCGCCGCTGGCGATCGCCTGGTGCCTGCTCAACCCCCATGTCTCCACGGTGATGCTGGGCGCCAGCAAGACCGAACAGCTGGAGCAGAATCTCGGCGCGCTCGATGTGCTGCCGAAGATCGACAAGGCGATGCAGGAGCGGATAGAAAAGGCCGTCGCCTGAATCAGCGCGCGATAGTCAGGGTGAATCGCACCGATAGACGGCAGTTGACACTCAAATGAGAATCATTATCATCAAAGTCGTCACTGACCTTCTGCGGAGCGTGCCATGTCGATTTCCACCCTGTCCCAGTCTCATCCCGTCGCCCACGTCGTTACGGCCAGCCCGCGATCGCTGCAGCTGGTGAACACCCGGCCAGCCGTGGCGGATAACGCGGCGATTCCCCGCATCTCCAGCCAGATGCTGCTGGACGGCGGACGCGAGCTGGTGATCCAGCATCAGGGCGGGGAATATCACCTGCGTCTGACGCGCAACGACAAACTGATCCTCACCAAGTAATTCGCTTCGACTGTCGCGAGCGGCGTCGCCGCACGCCTCAGCATCCCAAGGCCCTTGCCAGATCGCCCGCCGCCCGCGGACTCCAGCCGGCCATCAGCGCATGCCTGTCACGGTATGCCATCACCGCTGGAGGTGATATGTACGGCTGGCTCGATACCTTCTTTTGCAGCCCGCGCGCGTGGTTTGTCGAACCTGGCGAGCGGTCGTTGCACGTCACCGCGTCGGCGCTCGCGCGGTGGCTGCCGCTGCTTGGCAGCGTGGTCTACGTGCCGTCGCGCGCCGAGGTCGATGCGTCGGCGCGATGGCCTGACGGCCTGCTCAGCGAAAGTCCGCTGCTGACGCCGCTGCTGCGCACGCACTATCTGCGCGTGCTGGGCATCGTCAGCGCCGACGGCCCACGCGAGTGGATCGAATGTCTCGACGCGTGCGGCGAGATTCTGGCCCAGCTGCATTTACTGCCCGATACCGACTATCTGGCCTGGGACAATCTGCCGGACGAAAGCCAGATGATCGCAAGCCGGCCCGAACATGGCAGGTCGCGTATGTTCCGCGGCGCCGCTGCGCATCTCATGCGCTTTCGCTGCCAGCCGCTTGCCAACATGCTTTGCCTTGGCGAAGCCTCGCCGCCGCGCATTTCGCCCCTGGGTCGCGTGGTGGCACAGGCCATTGCCGGCTCGCAGCCGCTGTTGGTGCAGGGCTTGCCGGTTTTGTAGTGAGGTAAGAGCGGGAACGGGGAACACGAGGGTTGCGTGTCGCGTGCACTCCCCCGTGATACCCAGGGTGAAAGCTGGGTCTCGCGAGTAAAGCCAGCTTGCCTGACACTTGATGTTCCCCGTTTCCTGCTCAGCATAAGTGTCCGGCGCGGCGTGGCCAGTGTCCGCGGACACTGTTTGTATCGACTGAAACGGCCGCGAATCGTTGTCTGGCCTCACTTTGCCTTTTGGCATGTGGATTGCAAAACCCTGCGTGGGACCGCCCGGTGCGCGGTCAGGGATGCATCACATGATTCGCGACACTTCCGCGCAAGATCGTATCGTCGAGGTCAAACCCAACCGCAAGCGTCGGCTGATGCTGATCGGTGGCGGTGTGGTCGTGCTGGGCCTGCTGGTATGGCTGGTGCCCGGCATTGGCCGCCTGTTTTCTGCGTCGTCATCGGTCAGCGCGTCGCGGTTGTCCTTCGCGACGGTCGAGCGCGGCCCGTTCGTCAACGACATCGCCGCCGAAGGCAAGGTCGTCGCGGCGGTCAGTCCCACGCTGTACGCCACCTACGGCGGCGCCGTCACTCTGCAGGTGCACGCCGGCGACACGGTGAAGAAAGACCAGGTGCTGGCCACCATCGACAGCCCCGAGCTGCGCAACAAGCTGGCGCAGGAGCAGTCCAAGGCCGATGCCATGCAGGTCGATTACCTGCAGTCGCAGGTGGACGCACGCACCAAGCGCAGCGATCTGCAGAAGGCGTTCGACAACGCCCAGATCGACGAAAAGAGCGCCGAAACCAATCTGGCGCGCGAGCAGAAAGCATTCGCTGCCGGTGCGGCCACCGGTGTCGAAGTCGATCAGTCCAAGGACGCGCTGGAAAAAGCGCGCATCGTGCTGGCGCATGCCAAGTCCGATCTGGGCATGAACAACGACAGCCTGAAATTCAACATCGAGTCGAAGAAACTCACCCACGACAACCAGATGCTGGTGGTGCAGGACCTGCAGCGCCAGGTCGACAACCTCAACGTCAAGTCGCCGGTAGATGGTCAGGTCGGCCAGCTGTTTATCGCCGAGCGCGCCACCGTGGCGAAGGACGCGCAACTGCTCAGCGTGATCGATCTCTCCGCCTTGCAGGTCGAGATGCAGGTGCCGGAAAGCTTCGCGCGCGATCTGGGCATCGGCATGGGCGGCGAGATCAGCGGCAACGGCAATGTCTGGAAGGGCTTGGTCAGCGCCATCTCGCCCGAAGTGGTAAACGGCGAAGTCGCCGCACGCCTGCGCTTCGACGGCCAGACGCCCAAGCAGCTGCGCCAGAACCAGCGCCTCTCGGTGCGCGTGCTGCTCGACAAGCGCGACAACGTGCTGACCGTGCAGCGCGGCTCGTTCGTCGACGAATCCGGCGGCAGCTACGCCTATGTCGTACGCGACGGCATCGCCACCAAAACCCCGATCCGCGTCGGCACCAGCAGCATCGACAAGGTCGAGATTCTGGGCGGCCTGAAAGAGGGCGACCGCATCGTGATCTCGGGCACCGACAACTTCAAGAACGCGGCGAAGGTTGCGATCAGTAGCTGATGAAGAGCGGGGAACGGTGACTGGGAAATGGGGAACATGCCGTTCAAGAGAAGTCCCGATCCAATCGCCTTAGCTGGCTTTTATTTCAAGCAACGTCAGAAGCAAAAGTAACTGCACCTCGCATGTTCCCCATTCCCTGATCCCCGTTCCCGTTGCACCAAAAAACCGAACACCACCATAAGGACGCAAAACCATGCTGAAGATGAGCCACCTGTCCAAGGTCTACCGCACCGAAGTGGTCGAGACCTACGCGCTGCGCGATTTCAATATCGACGTGAAAGAGGGCGAGTTCGTCGCCGTTACCGGTCCGTCCGGCTCGGGCAAAACCACGTTTCTGACCATCGCCGGCCTGCTGGAAACCTTTACCGGTGGTGAGTATCACCTCGACGGCATCGAGGTGAGCAATCTCAACGACAACGCCCGCTCGAAGATCCGCAACGAGAAGATCGGCTTCATTTTTCAGGCGTTCAACTTGATTCCCGATCTCAACGTGTTCGACAACATCGAAGTGCCGCTGCGCTATCGCGGCATGAAGGCTGCCGAACGCAAGCAGCGCATCATGGAATCGCTCGAGCGCGTCGGTCTTGCCTCGCGCGCCAAGCACTATCCGGCTGAACTCTCCGGCGGTCAGCAGCAGCGTGTGGCGATCGCTCGCGCATTGGCCGGCTCACCACGCCTGCTGCTCGCCGATGAACCGACCGGCAACCTCGATACACAGATGGCCCGCAGCGTGCTCGAACTGCTCGAGGACATCCACCGCGGCGGTGCCACCATCGTCATGGTCACCCACGACCCTGAGCTTGCCGCTCGCGCCCAGCGCAACGTGCATGTCATCGACGGCCAGGTGGTGGATCTGTCGGAAGACCCGCGTTTCCACAATGCCGTGACCGCAGCACAGGGCGGCGCACGTTCGGACTGATTCTGCCGGTTCGGTTCCAGCCGTCCATCCGTCCATCTTTCGAGAGAGTCATCCATGCGTCTGAAGTTGTTGCCCGTGCTGCTCTTGCTGACCATCGCGCCCTTGTCCGGTCACGGCGAGGATCTGATGGATGCTTATCGGCAGGCCATCGCCAACGATCCGGTACTCAGCACGGCCGACGCCACGCGTCTGGTCGTGGCCGAGGGCGTGCCGCAGGCGCGCTCGGCGCTGCTGCCACAGCTGTCTGCCGGGCTGAGTTTCGATCAAAGTCATGGCGGCACCGGAGGATCCAACATCGTCAACGGTGTCTCGTTACCCACCAGTGCGGTCGGTCATAGTCGTTATCGCGATCTCAATGGCTCGCTCAGCCAGGCCATCATCAATCTGCCGGATATCGCCACGCTGCACGCGGCGCATTCCACCAGCGACGCGCAGGAAGAGGTCTATCGCGCCGCGCTGCAAGACCTTTATGTGCGTGTTGCCAGCGCCTACTTCAACGTGCTGATCGCGCAGGATCAGGTGGACGTCTACAAAGCCTACGAGGACGGTTTCAAACAAGAGTTCGATCAGGCCAATGAACGCCTGAAGGTGGGCCTGGAAAATTCGGCGAACTCGACTCAGGCGCAAGCCTTTTACCTTTCCATCAAGTCGGAACGGATCGCCGCGCAGGATACCTTGAAGGACGCATTGCATGGGCTTGAGCAGATTACCGGCCAGCCAACCGGGACACTGAAAAAGCTGCGCGAGGATATTCCCCTGCAGGCACCCACGCCCAACGACGCCAAGGCCTGGGTCGATGCCGCCATGCAAACCAATCCGGCCATTCTTTCCGCGCGCTATACGGTCAGTGCCGACGAACACAAGATTTCGGCGGCACGCGCCGGGCACCTGCCGACGTTGAGTGCCAACGTCTACCGCGACAAATTCGGCAGCTGGGCCAGCGCCACGCCCATGGCAGGCAATTCCCGGTACGGGCCAACCACCACGACGGTTGGGCTCACGCTCACGGTACCGATTTTCAGCGGTGGGCTCACGCAGTCGCAGGTGCGCCAGGCGATCCACCAGCGCGATGCGGACGAGGGCAATCTGGAGACTCAGCGCCGACAGGCCGCGCGCGATGCCAACAACTATTTCAATCTGGTGGTGGACGGCATCGATCAGGTCGAAACCACCCGCACCGCCGTGCAGGTGGCGGAAAAGTCGCTGGGATCCATGCGCGCCGGCTATTCGATCGGCACCATGAGCCTGCCCAACGTGGTCAATGCGATTCAGATTCTTGCGCAGGCGCAGGGCCAATACACCGTGGAACGTCATCAGTTCATCCTCAACAAGCTGTCGTTGAAGCAGGCCGCCGGCACCATCGACATGCACGATCTCGAAGACATCAACCGGCTGCTGCAGTGAATGTCGCGCGATACCAGCCCATAAAGCCAAGAGCGTCAGCTCAAGCGATCGGAGGGCAGCGCGATGTTCGCGTACTACTTTGAACTCGGCCTGCGCAGCCTTCGACGTAGCCCAGTGCTCACGGGCTTGATGATCATCACGATCGCGTTCGGCGTAGCGGCGTCGATGACCATGTATTCGGTATTTCGCGCGGTTTCGAACAATCCGATCCCGCAGAAATCGTCGCAGCTGTACGCGGTGCAGATCGACAATTTCGGGCCCCGGAACAATCAGCACGGCGAGCCGCCGGACGAGCTGGACTATATCGACGCGATGGCGCTGTTGAAGGCGCACAAGGCATTGCGGCAGGCGGCGCTGTACCCGGTAAAACTTTCGGTGATATCGGACGATGCAAGCCAGTTGCCGATCAGGCCGGCGACCTATGCGGTCTCCAACAACGCTTTTGCGATGTTCGATATTCCGTTTTTGTATGGCGGCGGCTGGGGCGCGGCGGAGGACGACAATCGGGCATCGGTGGTGGTCATCGGTCGGGCGCTCAACGATCGGCTGTTCCACGGCGCGAACAGCGTCGGTCGTGAGATCAATTTGAGCGGGCACAACTACCGCATCGTTGGCGTCATGGACAGCTGGGATCCAAAACCGCTGTTCTTCGATCTGGCCAGCAACGGCGGCTTTGCCGATGCGATCGAGCTGTTTATTCCCATGAGCCGCGCCGTCGATTTGCAGCTCATTACCACGGGCAGCACAGACTGCGTCGATGAGAATTACGGTACCGGCTGGGATGCGTTTCTGCGCTCCGGCTGCAGCTGGGTCGTTTACTGGGCCGAACTGCCGAACAAGGCGGATGCCGATGCCTACCGCCAGTATTTGCATGATTATGCCGCCGAACAGCAGCGCGTAGGTCGGTATGCCTGGGCTCCCAACGTACGTCTGCGCGATGTGGCGCAATGGCTGGACTACGAGCACGTCGTACCGCCGGAAAGCAAGCTCTCGTTCTATCTGTCGCTCGGCTTTCTGGCCATTTGCCTGGTCAACACGGTTGGGCTGTTGCTGGCCAAATTCATGCGTCGCGCCGCGGAAATCGGCGTGCGCCGAGCGCTGGGCGCGTCGCGTCGAACGGTGTACGCGCAGTTTCTGATGGAGGGGGCGACGATTGGTCTGGCCGGCGGCGTGCTGGGCTTGCTGCTCACGGGAGTCGGGGTATGGAGCGTCGGTCTGATCTTCGATGCGCAAATTGCGCGTCTGGCCACGCTCGACGTTTCGCTGGTGGCGTTGACCTTGCTAGTCGCCGTGCTGGCGGCGCTGCTGGCGGCGTTCTATCCCACTTGGCGGGCCGCGCAGGTGGCAGCTGAAGTCCAACTGAGGTGATGCTCGTGCTGCAGATCAAGCCAGTTCTCGCTGCACTCAAACGACACAAGGCCGGTACCTTGCTGATCGGTTTGCAGATCGCTCTGACGCTGGCGATTGTCTGCAACGCGCTCTTCATTATCCAGCAGCGACTGACGCATCTCTCGCGAACCACGGGGATCGTCGAAAGCGATTTGCTGACCGTCGGCAGCGAATGGACCAGCGCCAGCGGAGCAGCGGTAGAGCCGCTCGTTCATGCGGATCTGCAGACGTTGCGCGAGCTGCCCGGTGTACAGGACGTCGGGGTGAGCTATGGCTATCCCCTGCGCGGCGGCGGCTGGAACTCCGGCGTAACGATCAAGCCCGACGCCAAGCAGCCCGTCGCCGTGACTTGGCGATTCTTTGCCGACGACCACGTGCTGACGGTATTGGGCGCAAAACTGATTGCCGGACGCAATTTTCGGGCGGATGAAATTCGCGCGATGGACTCGCACAACCTGGCGGCACCGGCGCAGCTGATCATCACCAAGGCGCTCGCCGAGAAGGTTTATCCGAATCAGTCGGCCCTGGGCAAGCCGCTCTACATCGGCGGCGCCACAGCGCCCAGCACGATTATCGGCATCATGGATCATCTCCAAGGGGGCTCGGCGAGCAGCTGGTCCGATGCCATATCAGACTATGTCGTGCTCGAGCCCAAACTGCTCACCGATAAATCGAATGCCTACCTGATTCGCACCCGGCCAGGCCAGCTGGGCGCCGTAGCCAACGTCGCGCGAGACACACTCTTCAAGGCCAATCGTCTGCGCATCATCCCCAACGGGGAAGGTGAGGGCGGTGGCGTGCGCAGCTTCGCCCAGGTGCGCGAGCAGGCTTACAAAAACGACCGTGGCATGGCGATCATCATGAGTGCGATCTGTGCCGTGCTGTTGATCATCACGGCCGCAGGAATCGTGGGACTCACCAGCTTCTGGGTCAGCCAACGGCGCAGGCAGATCGGCGTACGCCGTGCGCTGGGCGCTACGCGCCACGACATCCTCGGCTATTTCCTGACGGAAAACTTTTTGATCAGTCTCGCTGGCGTGCTGACGGGCATCGTGCTTGCGCTGGGCCTGAGCCTGTGGCTGGTCGCGCATTTCGAAACGCGGCGTCTCCCCCTGCCGTTCCTACTGATTGGCGTCGCACTGCTGCTGCTTCTTGGTCAGGCCGCGACGCTCGCACCCGCACTGCGCGCGTCGCGCGTGTCCCCCGTCGAAGCGACGCGTGCGGCATGACGGAGGCCTGCTAAATGTTCGCCTATTACTTTGAACTCGGCCTGCGCAGCCTGCGGCGCAATCCGGCGCTCACCGCGCTGATGGTGATGGCGATCGGTTTCGGCGTCGCGGCGTCAATGATTACTTTCTCGGTATTTCGCGCCGTGTCCGGCAATCCCATTCCGCAAAAGTCCGCGCAGTTGTTCACGCCGCAGTTAGACGGCTGGGGGCCACAGCAGAATCTGAAGGGCGAGCCGCCCGACGCGCTGAGCTATACCGATGCCATAGCGCTGATGCGCGCGCACGAGGCAAGCCGGCAGACCCTGTTGTATGCGGTGCATGTGTCGGTCATGCCAGGCGGTAGCCGCAGCTTGCCTGTCGGCGCGAACGGTTACGCCGTGTATGGCGACTTTTTTCCGATGTTCGAAGTGCCGTTTCGCTACGGCAGTGGCTGGAGTGCGGCCGATGACGACGGACGCGCCGCGGTTGTCGTGCTCAGCGAGGCGTTCAACCAGAAAATGTTTGGCGACACGGACAGCGTCGGCCGCGAGATCACGTTGAACGGACACGATTACCGGATTGTTGGTGTGGCAAGGCACTGGAATCCGCAGCCGCGCTTCTTTGCGGCTTTCGATAACGACAATTTCGACGAGTCTTCGGATTTCTATGTGCCGTTTACCCGTGCGCTGGACGTGCAGATCGATACCTACGGCAGAAACAGCTGCCGGGGAAATGTCGATTTTAAGACGCGGGACGCGTGGCTGCGTAGCAGCTGCGTCTGGGTAATGCCCTGGGTGGAGCTGGACAGCGCCGCGGATGCGTCGCGCTATAAGCAATTTCTCGAACGGTATGCCGCCGACCAGCAACGTGCCGGACGCTTCGGTTGGGCACCTAATGTGCGCCTGCGCGACGTGGTTCAGTGGCTCGAGTACCGGAAAGTGGTGCCGCCTGAAACGCGCATATCACTGTTGGTCGCACTCGGATTCTTTGTCATCTGCATGGTCAACACCATCGGCTTGCTGCTGGCCAAGTTCATGCGTCGCGCCGGGGAAATTGGCGTGCGTCGCGCGCTTGGCGCGGCGCGCAGCGAAATGTACAAACAATTTTTGATCGAAGCGGGAACCGTGGGACTGGCCGGCGGAGTGTTGGGGTTGGCGCTGACTGCTTTGGGAATGCTCGGCATCGGACACTTGTTCCAGCCGCAGATCGCGCGACTGGCGCATCTCGATGTTTCTCTCATGGCGATGACATTGCTCACGGCGATAGTCGCTACGGTGTTGGCGGCGCTTTATCCGACCTGGCGCGCGGCTCATGTGCAACCGGCCTGGCAGCTGAAATCGAACTGAGTGGCCGCCCATATGCAGATCAAACCCATCCTCTCCGCCATGCGCCAGCACAAGGCTGGTGTCATCTTGATTGCCTTGCAGATCGCGCTGACTCTGGCGATCGTCTGCAATGCGCTGTTCATCATCCAGCAGCGACTGGAACACCTTTCCGAGCCTTCCGGCATCGATGAAGCCAATGTGTTCGTGATCTCCAATCAGTGGGCGAGCCAGTCGACCGATCAGGAGACAGACGCAAAGATACAGGCCGACATGGCGGCATTGCGACGGTTGCCGAGCGTGCGTGACGCGTCACCGAGCGACTCGTATCCGTTGCGTGGCAGTGGTTGGGACGACTACATCATGTTGACGCCCGAGCAGACTGAAAAAACTACCGATGCGGATGTCTATCTGGGTGACGAACATCTGCTCGATGCGCTGGGCATAAAACTGATCGCGGGGCGAAATTTCCGCGTCGACGAAGTAGGCCGAATCGGCTCACGTCAAAACATGGCTTCTCCGGTTGTCATCGTCACCAAGGCGCTGGCTGACCGGCTGTATCCGGATGGCTCGGCATTGGGCAAGTCGTTCTACGAGATGAGTAAGACGCCAAGCACCATCATTGGCATTGTCGATCGCCTGCAAAACCAGAGTGTTGATACGTGGAAGACGGCATACGCCTACCAGTCGGTTTTGCGACCGCTGCGGCAGGATAACGCCGATGGCTTGTACTACATCGTGCGCGCTAAGCCCGGCCAGCTGGCCGACGCCATGCGCGAAGTGCCCAAGGCGCTGTATGCGCAGAATCGGATGCGCATCCTCGATCCTAAGGATGGCGAACTGAGCTTTGCAGAGGTGCGTAAACGTGCCTACGATACTGACCGCGGCATGGCGGTACTGATGGGCATCATCTGCGTGGTCTTGCTGGCCATCACCGCCGCAGGCATCGTGGGACTGACCAGCTTCTGGGTCGGCCAACGTCGCCGACAGATCGGCGTGCGGCGTGCGCTTGGCGCCACGCGTCGAGACATCCTCGACTATTTCCTCACTGAAAATTTTCTGATCAGTGTCGGCGGGTTGGCCGTCGGCCTAGTAATCGCCTTCGGCATCAATTTCTGGATGATCGCCCGGTTTGAAATGGCGCGTCTGTCGCTGAGCTATGTGCTGATCGGTGTGGTCGTGCTCCTTCTGCTCGGGCAGTTCGCCACGCTGGCGCCGGCGCTTCGCGCCTCTCGCGTGTCTCCAGTGGAGGCAACCCGTTCGGTATGAACATTTCCGCATTTCGCACTATCGACCTTGCAGGTCTGAAGGCATCGCATTCTGGAGTTACCCATGTTTAGTTATTACCTCGAGCTGGCGCTGCGCAGTCTGAAGCGCAGCCCCGGGCTCACTTTGTTGATGGTGCTGGCGATCGGCTTTGGCGTGTCGGCGTCGATGACGACGTATTCGGTGTTTCGGGCGGTATCGGGTGACCCCATTCCTTGGAAGTCGTCGCAGTTGTTTGTGCCCCAGATCGATATGTGGGGTCCCGATGGCCGTAGTGCGGACGGCGAACCGCCGAACGCGTTGGACTATGTCGATGCGGTGGCGCTGATGCGCGATCACCGGGCCAAGCTGCAGTCCGCCAGCTATCGCATCGCGCCGCCGGTGCAGGTGCCCGGTTCGCGTCGCCACCCGATCAGCGTTTCCGGGCACGCGGTGTACAGCGAGTTTTTCCCGATGCTGGATGTGCCCTTTCAGTACGGCAGCGGCTGGGCGGTGGACGCCGACACGAATCAGGCGGCCGTCGTGGTGATTAGCGGCAAACTCAACCAGGAAATGTTCGACGGCAAGAACAGCGTGGGCAAGACATTGGATATCCACGGCAAGGATTATCAGGTTGTCGGCGTGCTGGCCAAGTGGGATCCGCAGCCGCGTTTCTACGATGTAGTGGATACCGGGGGGTTCGATACCAATTCGGACGACGTGTTCATCCCCTTTACCCGTGCGATTGCCGTGAATCTAAGCAACGCGGGCAATACCTCGTGCAACAGCAATCCGGCCGAGCCGGGTTTCGTCGGCATGCAGCGGTCGACCTGCACATGGATCGAGTACATGGCCGAGCTGGATAGCGCGGCTGCCGTACAGAAGTACCGCGATTACTTGAATGGCTATGCGCTGGCGCAGAAAAACGCCGGTCGCTTCAACTGGTCGCCGAACAATCGGCTGCGTGACGTGCCGGCTTTCCTCGACAGCCAGCACGTGGTGCCTAGCGATACCAAGGTGTCGCTGATGGTGGCGCTAGGCCTGCTGATCGTCTGCCTGGTCAATACCGTGGGTTTGTTGCTGGCCAAGTTTCTTCGCCGCAGCAGCGAGATCGGCGTGCGCCGCGCGCTGGGTGCGCCGCAGGCGGCAATCTACGCGCAGTTTCTTACCGAGGCCGGCATCGTCGGCCTGGCCGGCGGTGTAGTGGGTTTGGTATTCACCGGGGTGGGCGTATTTAGCGTCGGCCTGGTGCTGCCCAAGGACATCGCTGCGCTGGCCCACGTCAACTTTTCTCTACTGCTGCTGACCCTGGTCATTGCGGTGGTTTCGGCGGTACTCGCCGGCCTGTACCCAACTTTCCGTGCATCGCGCGTGCAACCCGCGTGGCAGCTGAAAAGCAATTGAGGAATACGATATATGAACGCGCATCCGATCCTCGCTGCACTGCGCCGCCACAAGGCTGGCGTCATTCTTATCGCCCTGCAGATTGCGCTGACCCTGGCGATTGTTTGCAATGCGATCTTCATCATCGGCCAACGCATCGATCGGGTGAATCGCCCCACCGGCATCGACGAGGCAAATCTGTTTGTCGTCTCCCAGCAGTGGGTCGGTACGCCCGAGAGCGGCGCGCCGGGTGCGGTCGACACCATCGATTCACTGGTGCGCGCCGACCTCGATACCTTGCGCCGCTTGCCGGGTGTGGAGTCTGTAGCGCCGGTCAATTCGGTACCGCTGTTCGGCAGTTCGCATGTCAATGGCATCACGCTGACGCCCGACCAGAAAAACTCGACGCTTTCGGCGACAATTTACGAGGGTGACGACAAGCTGATGAGCACGCTCGGCGTGCAGCTCATCGCCGGGCGAGCGTTCACTGCGGCAGATGTGCTTCGCATGGACTTCCACGACGACACGTTGCCGCCATCGGTGATCGTGAGCCAGGCCGCGGCCGAAAAACTCTTTCCGAACCAGAGTGCCATCGGCAAAACGATCTACAGCGATAGCAAGCCCACCACGATCGTCGGTGAGGTCAAGCTGCTGGAGTCATCCATGGCGGAAAGCTTCGCCAAGGATTCGGACTACTACACGATTATCGAGCCCGTTCGTCAGGTAGGCGACAACTCGCGGTACGTGGTGAAGACCCGACCGGGCCAGCAGGCAGCCGCGATGGCGGCTACGCGTGATGCGCTTTTTGCTGCCAACCCGCAGCGGGTGATCGACTCGGAGCGGGGCATCCTCAGCTTTGCGCAGATACGTTACGCCGCCTATCGCGCCGACCGCGGCATGGCGATCCTGATGGCCGTGGTCTGCCTGATCATGCTCTGCGTGACGGCCGCAGGCATTGTTGGCCTGACCAGTTTCTGGGTCGGCCAGCGGCATCGTCAGATCGGCGTGCGTCGCGCGCTCGGTGCACGCAAGAGCGACATCCTGCACTACTTTCAGATCGAGAACCTGATGATCGCCGGCGGCGGCGTGGTCGTCGGCGTGGTGTTGGCCGTCGGGCTCAACCTCTGGCTGATGAGCCAGTACGAAATGCCGCGAATGCCGGTGATGTATGTATTGATCGGCATGGTTGCGCTGCTGGCACTCGGCCAGGCCGCGGTGTTCGTACCCGCACGTCGTGCCTCGCGCGTGTCGCCGATCGAAGCGACGAGGGCGGCATGATGAAGAGCGGGGATGAGGGGCGAGCCATGAAAGGCGACGGTGGCTACGCCACGTCGCGCGACCCGCGGCTATCTCCCGAACCTGCACCCTCGCTACTCGTTTCTCGTCCCTCGCTCTGTTCGCGCCCGTACTCGCACCCCACCGGAACCTGACCATGCTTACCTACTACATTGAATTGGCGGTGCGCAACCTGAAGCGCAGCCCGGGGCTTACGCTTCTGATGGTGCTGACCATCGGCTTTGGCGTGGCAGCGTCGATGACGACGTATTCCGTGTTCCGCGCGGTGTCGGGCGATCCGATTCCGTGGAAATCGTCGCAGCTGTTCGTGCCGCAGATCGATATGTGGGGGCCGACCGGGCGCGGGGCCGACGGTGAACCACCCGATGCGATGGACTACGCCGACGCCATGAAACTGATGCGCGATCATCGCGCCAAGCTGCAGTCGGCGATGTATCAGATATCGCCGTCGATCGTGCCTGCCGACGCGGGCAAGCATCCGGTTAACACCAGTGGCCACGCAGTATCCAGCGAGTTTTTCCCGATGCTGGATGTGCCCTTTCTCTACGGCAATGGCTGGTCGGCCGACGATGATGCCCAGCGCGCTGCGGTAGTGGTTATCAGCAGCAAGCTCAATCAGAAGCTATTTAGGGGTGCCAACAGCGTAGGAAAAACAATCGACATCGAGGGCAAGGACTATCGTGTTGTCGGCGTGCTGAACGACTGGAATCCGCAGCCGCGTTTCTACGACGTGGTTAACAGCGGAGGGTTCTCCACCGGGCTGGACGATGTGTTCCTGCCGTTCGATCGGGCCATCTCGTTGGGCATGGCCAATGACGGCAATACCAACTGCAACGAGATTCCGAAGGAGTCCGGCTTCGTCGGGTTGCAGCGTTCCAGCTGCGTCTGGATTGCCTTTATGGCGGAACTGGACGATGCCGCGTCTGCCGCGGCTTATCGTCAGTACCTGGACGGCTATGCGCATCAGCAGCAGCAAAGCGGACGCTTTGCCTGGGCGCCCAACAACCGGCTGCGCAACCTGCCGGACTGGCTGGACTCCGAGCACGTGGTGCCGAGCGATACCAAGGTGTCGTTGCTGGTTGCGCTGGGCCTGCTGATGGTTTGCCTAGTCAATACGGCGGGTCTGCTGCTGGCGAAGTTCCTCAGGCGCAGCAGCGAGATCGGCGTGCGTCGCGCCTTGGGTGCGCAGCGCAACTCGATTTACGCGCAGTTTCTCACCGAAGCGGGCATGGTCGGTATGGCCGGCGGCGTGCTCGGTTTGCTGCTGACGGGCCTAGGTGTGCTGAGCGTGGGCTGGGTACTGCCAAAGGAGATCGCCACGCTCGCGCGGGTCGACTTTGTGTTGCTGGCGCTCACGTTGGTGATTGCGATTCTGGCGACTCTGCTCGCGGGGCTTTATCCCACTTTCCGTGCCTCGCGTGTGCAGCCCGCCTGGCAGCTGAAATCGAACTGAGGACAACATCATGACCACGCATCCCATCCTCGCCGCATTGCGCAAACACAAGGCCGGCGTGGTGCTGATCGCACTGCAGATCGCGCTGACCCTGGCTATAGTCTGCAATGCCATCTTCATCATCGGCCAACGTATCGAGCGCGTGCACCGCGTTACCGGCATTGATGAAAGCAATTTGTTTCTCGTCACCCAGCAGTGGGTCGGTGCGCCGGACGGGGACGATGCGGCCGGCGTCGCCAAGCTGGACAACATGCAGCGGGAGGATCTGGCAGCGCTTCGCAATCTCCCCGACGTGGCCTCGGTGGCGCCGATCAATTCGCTGCCGCTGCTCAACTCCTCATGGAACGGCGCGATCTCGCTCAAGCCGGGCAGCGAGATGCGCAAGGGGGGCAATACCCGCACCACGTTCTACTTCGGCGACGAACAGATGCTTTCCACACTGGGCGTTCGCCTTGTAGCCGGTCGCGCCTTCACCGTTGCCGACGTGCAGCACCGCAGCATGCACGATCAAACCGAGCCCACCGTGGTGATTGTGACCAAGCCCATCGCAGACAAACTGTTTCCGGGCGGCAGCGCGGTGGGTAAGGCCATGTATCTCGATGGCAGCACAGTGCCGACCACCATCATCGGCGTGATCGAGCGCCTGCAAGTGCCTGGCACCGGTAGCTGGACCAACACGTTTGCCTATAACGCCACGCTGGAGCCACTCCGCATCGACGCCAACTATTCGCGATACGTGGTGCGCGCCAAGCCGGGGAGGATGGAAGCCGCCATGAAGGCAATGCCTTCGCTGCTTTACAAGATCAATCCAATGCGCGTGCTCGACGACGACAGCGTCAAATCGTTCGCCGATATCCGCGCCGCAGCCTATCGCGCCGACGTCGGCATGGCGATCCTGATGGGCGTGGTCTGTCTGGTGCTGCTCGGCGTCACCGCAGCGGGCATCGTCGGCCTGACCAGCTTCTGGGTCGGCCAGCGGCATCGACAGATCGGCGTGCGCCGGGCGCTGGGCGCACGCAAGATCGACATCCTGCATTACTTCCAGATCGAGAACCTGATGATCGCCGGCGCCGGCGCGTTGATCGGCGTGGCGCTCGCGGTCGGGCTCAACGCCTGGCTGATGAAGCACTTCGAGATGGATCGCATTCCCGTGGTGTACGTGCTGGTGGGTCTGGTCGCATTGGTCGCGCTCGGGCAAGCCGCGGTGTTTGTGCCGGCACGACGCGCGTCCAACGTGTCGCCGATCGAAGCGACGCGGGCGGTGTAATGAAGAGCAGGGTCGGGGGTGGCGCGTAGGTTGGAGGTTATGTCGCGGACTGGCACCTTCGCTATTTATCCCTCGTCCCTCAATTGTTCCAGTTATTCGTCCCCGCCCCTTGCTTTTTTCCGTCGCGTCTCACTAATAGCCGGTCCCTGATCATGTTCACCTACTACCTCGAGCTGGCATTGCGCAGCTTCAAACGCAACAAGGCCCTCACGGCGTTGATGGTTCTGGCGATTGCTTTGGGCATCGGCGCGAGCATGACGACGCTGACGGTGTTGCATGTGTTATCGGGCGATCCGCTGCCGGGCAAGAGCCAGACGCTGTTCGTGCCGCAGCTCGATCCGCAGAACATGGAGAACTATCGCGCTGGCGGCGAGCCGCCGGATCAGGTGACTTGGATCGACGGCATGAATCTGCTGCGATCAAAGCGTGCAGATCATCAGGTGCTGATGACGGCAGGCACTGTCGCCGTGCAGCCTAGTCAGTCGAATCTCGATCCCTTTTACGTGGATGCGCGATATACGACAGCCGATTTTTTCGGGATGTTCGACGTGCCGCTTTTGTTCGGCCATGGCTGGTCGGCTATCGATGACGACAACAAGGCGCGCGTGGCTGTGATCACGCGTAGCCTCAACGACAAGCTGTTTGGTGGCAAGGACAGCACCGGCCAGATGCTACAGTTGGGCGACAGCGGCTTGAGGATTGTTGGGGTGCTCGATCGCTGGCGGCCCAATCCGCATTTCTACGATCTGGCCACCGGTAGCTATGCCGAGTCGGAGGACGTGTTCGTTCCGCTGACGACCGCCCGCGATCTGAAGTTAGGCCGAAACGGCAGCATGGATTGCTGGGGCGGCCATACCGAGGATCATCTGGAAACGGCACCCTGCACCTGGCTGCAACTGTGGGTGCAGTTGGACTCCTCCGACAAAGCGGCAACGTACAAGCAGTACCTCAAGCATTACTCGCAGGAACAAATGACCCTGGGCCGCTTCGTGCGGCCATCGAACGTGCGTTTGCGCGATCTGATGGGCTGGCTGGACTATCAGAGCGTAGTGCCAAGTGACGTGCAGCTGCAGACCTGGCTAGCGTTTGGCTTTTTGCTGGTATGTCTGGTCAATACGGTGGGCTTGATGCTTGCCAAGTTCATGCGCCGCGCTGGCGAGCTTGGTGTGCGCCGTGCGCTGGGTGCATCGAAGCGCTCGCTGTTCGCGCAGCTGTTGGTGGAGTCCGCGGTAATCGGCCTCGGTGGTGGCATCGGCGGTTTGGTGCTGGCTTTTTTCGGCCTTTGGGAGGTGCGGCAGCGGCCATCCAGCTATGCCACCTTGGCGCATCTGGATATGTCGATGCTGCTCACAACATTTTTGCTCGCTCTTGGCGCGAGTATCGTCGCTGGGCTTTTACCAGCCTGGCGCGCCTGCCAGATCACTCCCGCGTTGCAATTGAAGAGCAACTGACATGGAAATTCGTCCGATTGTCTCATCGTTGCGTCGGCACAAGATCACCGCATGGCTGCTGATCATCGAAATGGCGCTGACCTGCGCGATTGTCTGCAACGCCGTGTTTTTGATCAGTCAGCGATTGGATCGCATGAACATCGTCAGTGGCGTTGTCGAGCATGAGCTGGTGGAAATAAAGGTGGCCGATGTAGGCCTTCATCCGGATGCCAAGGCACGTGTCGAGGCGGACCTCGCCGCGCTTCGACGTATCGCCGGAGTGACGCAGGTGGGTGTGGCCAGCCAGCTGCCTCTGGGCAACAGCTCGTCCAATAACGGCATCATGCTGGACCCGAAGCAGAAGATGGCGACCATCAATGCCACCATGTATCAGGGTCAGAACCTGCTGCAAGCGCTGGGCACCCAGCTTGTGGCAGGGCGCAATCTTGGCGACGGCGACTATCGCGACTTTGACTCTGTGATGAAAGCCGCCGCTGACGGTGACCCGAACGATGCGCGCATGCCCAAGGTCGTGGTTTTGACGCAAACCATGGCCGACCGCTTATGGCCCGGCCAAAGCGCACTCGGAAAGCAGATTTATCTCGGGCCGGTGCCGATAACGGTAGTCGGGGTTGTGGCACATCTGGTCAGGCCGAATAATTTTTCGCTCGGTTCGGAATACAGCATGGCGCTGCCAGTTCGGCTCACCGGCGAGGGTGATTCGAGCTATGTGATCCGTACCGCGCCATCAGAGCGGCAGCGCGCGCTGAAGGTTGCACTTGCCGCACTGAAAAAGCTCGATCCCAAACGCGTCGTGCTGCAGAAGCGCACATGGGATGAAATACGCGAAAGCTATTTCCAGAACGACCACGCGATGGCCGGCCTGCTGGTTGCGGTCTGTGTCGCGCTGCTTGTCGTCACGGCGCTCGGTATCGTGGGTCTGGCCAGTTTCTGGGTCGCGCAGCGTCGTCGACAGATCGGTGTGCGCCGCGCACTTGGTGCCACCCGCGCCGACATTCTGCATTACTTCCAGACCGAGAATTTTCTGCTGGCGACGATCGGCATCGCGATCGGCATGGTGCTCGCCTTCGGTATCAATCTGTTTTTGATGAAGCACTACGAACTTCCACGACTTCCGGTCGCCTATTTTCCGGTGGGTGCAGTGGCATTGTGGGTAATAGGCCAGCTGGCGGTTCTCGGCCCGGCGCTGCGTGCCGCGGCAGTGCCACCGGTGGTGGCGACAAGGAGCGTGTAATGGGGCGTAAGGACGAGGGGCGAGGTGCGCGGGGCGAGGTTGGCGACGTTCTCCCATTGCATGGATTACGGCTATCTCACGGACTCGCGCCCTCGCTACTCGCCCCTCGTCCCTCACCATTCCTGGGAGTCCGATGATGTTTGCCTACTACCTCGATCTGGCGCTACGAAGCCTCCGGCGCAACAAGGTATTTACCGTGCTGATGGTTGTCTGCGTCGGACTGGGCATCGGTGCCAGCATGACAATGATCACCGTGGTGCACGTCATGTCGGACGATCCGCTGCCCGAACGCAGTGGCCAGCTGTACTACCCGCATATCGATCCGTGGCCCGCACCGCACGGTCGTTCGACGAATCCGCATGCCAGCGACAATCTGACATTGCCGGACGCCATGAATCTGTTGCGCGCGGGGCGGGCTCCCGGGCAGGCGGCCATGTCCGGTGCAGCGATATCGATTCACAGCGAACAGCCCAACGCCCAACCGTTGCTTGAAACAGGGCACTACGTGACGGCGGATTTCTTTTCGATGTTCGGTGTGCCTTTCCGCGCAGGTGGTGGATGGACGCATGCCGATGATGAGCGGCACGCGCGCGTCATCGCGCTGAGCAGTGCGCTGAATCGAATGCTGTTCGGCGACAGCCCCGGCATCGGCAGAACGGTGCGGGTGGGCGATGAGGATTTTCGCGTGATCGGTGTGCTGGACGACTGGCACCCGCAGCCGATGTTCTATGCCGACGTGAATGGTCGGGCGTTCGGGCGGTCCGACGCTTTTTTCCTGCCACTGCAGACGGCACTGGATCTGAAACTCGATTTTCGTGGCAGCCTCAGCTGCCACGGCGACGGCGGTGACGATCGTACAACCGATCGCTGCACTTGGCTGCAGTTCTGGGTGAAGCTGGAAAATCCGAAGCAGGTGTCGGCTTACATGCAGTTTCTCGCCGATTACTGGCGCCAGCAGCAGGCGCACGGGCGGTTTCCGCAGTCGGTCGATCCGAAGCTTTATCGATTGATGGACTGGCTTGCCTACAAAAACGTGGTGCCCGGCGACGTGCGCTTGCAGCTGTGGCTGGCGCTGGGTTTTCTCGGTGTGTGCATGGTCGACATCGTTGGCCTGTTGCTGGCCAAGTTCCTGCGGCGCAGCAACGAGATCAGTGTGCGGCGTGCATTGGGCGCGCGGCGCGGCCAGGTGTTTCTGCAGTTCGGCATCGAGTCAGCCGTGATCGGCGTGTTGGGCGGCGTACTGGGGCTGGCCATTGCCGAGTTGGGGCTATGGAGCGTGCGACAGCGCCCGGATGGTTACGCACAGTTGGCGAGCATGGATGTGTCCATGTTGATGGGCACGTTTCTTTTGGCCATAGGCGGCAGCGTGCTGGCCGGGCTCTTGCCGGCATGGCGGGCCTGTCGTATCGCGCCGGCCATTCAGCTCAAGGCACATTGACGAGGGCGCCCCATGATTCTGCGACCGATACTTTCAAGCCTCACCCGGCACAAGCTCACTGTGATGCTGCTTATGCTGCAGGTCGCGCTGACCTGCGGCATCGTCTGCAACGTTGCCTTCATGATTGAAGAACGCATCGCACGGATGAGTGCGCCCAGCGGCGTTGCCGAGGACGAGGTCGTGCTGATCGACAGTGTCCAGGTCGACCCGCACACCAATCCCCAGATGCGCCACCTGGAGGACGTTGCCGCTTTGCGAGCCATTCCTGGGGTCCGTTCCGCGGTTGCGGTGGATGCCGTTCCGTTCAATGGAAGCGACTGGACAAGCAGTCTCAACACGCAGCCCGACTCCGATGCCAACGCGGCTTCGGCATCGGTATACAACGGCACGCCCGGCGAGCTGCAGACGCTTGGCTTGAACCTGATCGCCGGCCGCGATTTTCTGCCCGGGGAATACCTGCCACTGGACAGCGCGCACGATGGCGCAGGCCTTGGCAAGGTTTCTACCGTCATCGTGACGCGCGCGCTGGCGGACAAGTTGTTCCCCGCGGGTAATGCGCTGGGCAAGAGCGTCTATCCGTTTTCGCAGCCGGCGCGTATCGTCGGCATCGTCGATCACCTGTCGCGGCCGGGGCCGCACGACGCTGGTGCAGAAGATTACAGCGCGCTGTTTCCGTTGCTGCCCGATACCGCCGAGGTCACCTATGTCATGCGTACCGCGGCGCGGAATCGCAAGCATGTATTGGAGATCGCCAAGGCGACACTGACACGCCTCGACGGCAATCGCATTGTTCGGCAGCCGAGCACTTTCGCCCAGTTGCGTGCCGACTATTTTCACCGCGATCGCACGATGGTGGGCCTGTTGCTGGCGGCGGCTGTCGCGCTCGCCTTCGTTACCGCCGTCGCCATTGCCGGACTGGCGCATTTCTGGGTCGGGCAGCGCCGCCGGACCATCGGCATCCGTCGCGCCATCGGTGCGACCCGTGGCGATATTTTGCGTTACTTCCAGACCGAGAATTTCCTGATCGTCAGCGGTGGCGTCGTGCTCGGCCTGCTGTTGGCGATGATGTTGAACCTGATTTTGATGCAGCAATACGAGGTGCCCCGACTGCCGGTGTATTACCTGCCCATCGGCGCTGCCGTGCTGTGGCTGCTCGGCCAACTGGCGGTACTCGGTCCGGCGCTGCGTGCGGCTGCAGTACCACCGGTCGTGGCAACGCGGAGCATGTGATGAGGAGCAGGGGCGACGGATTGCGGGTGAGCAGGGGAGCGGTGCGGGTTTGGGCTTGTGGCCTCGCCACTCGCTACTCGTCGCTCGCCACTCAGACAAAACCAAAGGGGTGAAACGATGTTCGGTTATTACATGGATCTGGCCCTGCGAAGCCTCCGTCGCAGCCCGGTGCTTACCGCGCTGATGGTGCTGGCGATTGCCGTGGGCATTGGCGCGAGCATGACCACGTTGACGGTGATGCATCTGCTGTCCGGCGATCCGCTGCCGGGCCGCAGTCAGCACATTTTCTATCCGCAGGTGGATCCGACCAGTCGTCTGAATCCGCATTCGCAGCCGTACGACATGATGGACTATCACTCGGCGGTCGACCTGTGGAGCGCGCAGCGCGCTGATAGACAGGCGCTCATCACCGTCAGCGCATTGCGACTGACCGCGCCGACGGTGCATCAGCCGGCGTTGATGGCGCAGATGCTGTCGACCACCAGCGACTTTTTCCCGATGTTCGCAGTGCCATTCCAATATGGCAACGCATGGACCGCCCAGGACGACGCCAGACATGCGCGGGTGGCGGTGATCTCGTCGGACCTCAACAACAAGCTGTTTCAGGGAAGCGACAGCGTGGGTCGTACATTGTGGCTGAAGGATGCCGACGTGCGCATCGTCGGGGTACTGGCGCCGTGGCGCCCGTCGCCGCAGTTCTACGAGGTGGTGGGAGGCCGCTTCTCCGACGGCGACACGGCCAGCTTCTACGGTCGGCCGGAGGACGTGTTCATGCCGTTCTTCAGTTCGCTGGAAGTCAACGATGGCGGGTTCAATCCCTTCACCTGCTGGAATGCGCCGGATCCCGGTGTGAAGTTGCAGAATTCGCCGTGCGTGTGGGTGGCCCTTTGGGTGCAACTGGACAGCGCAGCCAAGGTGAGTGGCTACAGGGATTATCTGGCGTCGTATGCCGAGCAGCAGAAGGCTCTGGGCCGCTTTGCGCGCGCCGACAACACGCGCATGTTCGATCTTATGCAATGGCTTGATTTCAACCGCGTGGTGCCGAGCGACGTGCGCCTGCAGACGTGGCTCGCGTTTGCGTTTCTGGCGATCTGCCTGTTCAACACCATCGGCCTGCTGCTGGCGAAGTTTCTGCGCCGCGCCGGCGAAATCGGCGTGCGCCGTGCGCTGGGGGCCAGCAGAGCGGCGGTGTTTGCGCAGTGTCTGGTCGAGGCCGCAACGATCGGCCTGCTGGGTGGTTTGGGCGGCCTGCTGCTGACTCTGCTCGGGCTGTGGCTGATTCGCCGTCAGCCGGTCGAATACGCCGAGCTGATTCATCTGGACCCCTCGATGTTCGGGCTGACCTTCGCCCTGGCGATCGCCGCCAGCCTGCTCGCCGGCGTGCTGCCGGCGCTGCGCGCCAGCCGCATTGCGCCGGCGCTTCAACTCAAGACGCTGTGAGGATTTGCCCCATGCAGATCCAACCCATTTTTGCCGCCCTGCGCAAACATCGTCTGGCCACCTTGCTGCTCGCGCTGGAGATCGCGCTGGCGTGCGCCGTGCTGTGCAACGCCTGTTTCCTGATCATCAGCCGGGTCCAGCATACGCATGTCGACAGCGGTGTCGACGAGAGCGCCCTGGCTGCCGTGAAGCTGACGGGCTACGACCCGGCCAGCAGTGTCGACCTCAACGCCAGAGTGCTCAGCCGCTTGGCGAAGATTCCCGGTGTGCAGTCGGTCAACGTCATCAATGCCGTGCCGTTTGGTGACCACGCGGGCACCGCGGGTATCTCCACGGATGCCGCCGGCAAGCATTTCGCTGGGGTGGTGGATTTTTATGTCGGCAACCCAGGCAGTTTCAAGGCGTTGGGACTGCAGCTGGTTGCTGGCAGCATGCCGCAGGCCAGCGACGCCCAACCACTCGACAGCTTCGTTCCGAAGAACGCCACGGTCTGGGTGACGCGCGCGCTGGCCGAACATCTGTGGCCCGATACCGATCCATTGGGCAGGGAGTTCTGGACCGACCAATTCCACTTTCGCGTGGGCGGCGTGCTGGCGCACCTGGCTCGCCCTTGGGGTGGAGAGGGTGGTCCCAGCACGATTGATTGGTCGGTCTACGTGCCTGCACAAGCAGGCCGTCAGCTCGCAGGCACGTATCTGTTGCGCGTCAACCCGGCCGAGTCGCCGCGCGTGTTGCGCGATGCGCGCGCAGCCATCGCCACCATTGCACCTGACGCGGTGGTGGACAGCAAGAACAGCCAGACGCTCGGCACACTGCGCGAAAAGTATTTTCGGCAAGATCGCCTGATGGCCGGCATTTTGCTCGGCGTGATCTGCGCACTGCTGCTGGTGACCGCACTCGGCATCGTGGGACTGGCCAGTTTCTGGGTGCAGCAGCGCCGCCGACAGATCGGTGTGCGGCGCGCGCTGGGCGCTACGCGTAGCGACATCGTGGCTTATTTTCAGACCGAGAATTTTCTCATCGTGAGCGGCGGCATCGTGCTGGGCATGCTGCTGGCCTTTGCGATCAACCTGCTGCTAATGCAGCACTACGAATTGCCGCGATTGCCGCTTTACTACCTGCCGATCGGCGCGCTGAGTCTGTATGCCATCGGCCAGCTGGCTGTGCTGGGGCCGGCGCTGCGTGCCGCTGCGGTGCCCCCGGTCGAAGCAACGAGGAGTGTGTGATGAAGCGCAGGAACGATGGGCGAGTCGTTTGGGGCGAGGGTGGCACGCTGGTGTCGATCGCTCATGGCCACGGCTTTGCATCGAACCCCTTGCAACGCGTTTCTGATTCCTCACCTCTCAGCGGAGTCTGAACATGTTTACCTACTACCTCGAACTGGCTATACGCAGCCTGCGGCGCAACAAGGTGCTGACGACGCTGATGGTGCTCGCGCTGGGCCTGGGCATCGGCGCATGCATCACCACCTTGACGGTGCTCAAGTTGTTGTCGGGCGATCCGCTGCCGCAGAAGAGCGCGCAGCTCTTTTATCCGCAGGTCGATCCTTTTCCGATGGATGGCTATGTGGCGGGGGAGACGAAACCGCAGCCAACCATGACCTATACCGATGCGATGAACCTGCTGCATGCGCGTAAGGCCACGCATCAGGCGGTGATGACGACGACGGGAGCCAAGATCGCGCCGCAGCAAGCTAACGCGCATCCGTTCTACAGCGATGGGGTGATGACCACATCCGACTTTTTCGGCATGTTCGATGTGCCATTCCAGTATGGCGGCGGGTGGACCGAGAGCGATGACGAAAGCCGTGCGCGAGTGGTAGTGATTGCCGATTTCCTCAACGACAAATTGTTCGGTGGCGCCAACAGCGTCGGCAAGACGCTGCGCATCAACGACCATGATTTTCGCATCGTCGGCGTGTTGAAGCACTGGGCCCCGCAGCCGCGGTTCTACTCGCTGGATCTCGGCGGTCGCGACTATGGCGACGGGGACGCGGTGTTCCTGCCGCTACAGTCGGCGCGCGCTGCCGACATGGCAGCCGGCAATACCAATTGCTTCGATGAAATCAAGGACCTCAAGCATCTGGAGACGGCGCCGTGCATCTGGCTGGGCATGTGGGTGCAGCTGGACAACAGCGCGGCCGTGGCCGACTACAAAGCGTTTCTCGCCAACTATGCCAGGCAGCAGATCGCGTTAGGTCGCTTTCACCGCCCGGATACCGGCTTGCCTGACCTGATGCGGTGGTTGCGCGACGAACAGGTGGTGCCGGACGACGTGCGCCTGCAGGCCGGCCTGGCCTTCGGTTTCCTGCTGATTTGTGTGATCAACACGGTCGGCCTGTTGCTGGCCAAATGCCTGCGTCGCTCGCAGGAAATCGGGGTGCGCCGCGCGCTGGGGGCCACGCAGCGCACGATATTCGCCCAGTTCATGGTGGAGGCGGGCATCGTCGGGCTGGCGGGCGGTTTGCTCGGACTCGTATTCGCCGAGCTTGGGTTGCTGGGTATTCGTCATCAGCCGGCCGAGTACGCCAGCCTCGCGCATCTGGATGTGAGCATGTTCGCGCTTACCTTTGTTGTCGCCATCGTCGCCAGTCTGGTCGCTGGGCTGCTGCCTGCCTGGCGCGCCTGTGTGTTGGCACCTGCCCCGCAACTGAAAGCCAGTTGACGCGTTTTCCCCCAGCGTGAAAGCGGCCATCTATGGCTGCACTCTCCAAGGAAGCTCAGATGGAAATTCGCCCCATTTTCGCCAGCCTGCGCAAGCACCGCATTCCGGCCATCCTGATCGTGCTGGAGATTGCACTGGCCTGCGCGGTGCTGTGCAACGCCGTTTTCATGATCGGCAAACGCATCGGCGATATCCAGATACCGAACGCGATCGATGAGAGGGGCCTTTCGGTCGTCGTCTTGAATGGCACCGACCCCAAGCTCGCGGCCAGCGACATACCGCGCAATATCGCGGCGTTGCGCACCATCGCCGGCGTTCAGTCCGTCGGGGTGACCAGCACCTTGCCACTTTCCAGAAACAACTGGGGCTGGAGTTTCGGCCTCAAATCGGACTCGGCCATGACCGACAAGAACACCTTCAACGTATCGCTGTATTTTCTGGGTGTCGGCGCGGATCAGACGCTTGGCCTGCAGCTGAAGCAGGGGCGTTTTTTCAACGCCGACGAATACGCCGACAGCACGCTTGGCGGCTCGGCCCTGCCTTCCGCGCATGTTGTCCTGGTCACCGAGAGTCTGGCCCACCAGCTGTGGCCGGACAAGGCGGCACTGGGTCAGTCGATTTATTCCAAGCCGTACTACTACACCGTCGTCGGCGTGGTGGCGGATGTCGTGCGGCCGCAGGCCAGTATCCATAGCACACAGCGGTCGTATGCCAGCACCTTCTATCCGCTGCAGCCGGATGCGACGCTGGGTTACTACTTATTGCGCAGCGCGCCGCACGATCGCGCTCGCATCGTGCGCGCAGCGGAGCAGAAGCTCGGAGAAATCAATCCGGCCGCCGTCGCCAAAGGGAAAACCTTCGACGACATACGCGGCCAGTACTTCGCCGACATGAGCAGCATGGCCTGGATGCTGGTGCTGGTCTGCGTGGTGATGCTGGCCGTCACCGCGTTTGGCATCGTCGGCCTCACCAGCTTCTGGGTCGCGCAGCGGCGCCGGCAGATCGGCATCCGTCGGGCCGTGGGCGCTTCACGCGGCGACATCCTCAGCTACTTTCGTACCGAAAACTTTCTGCTCACCGGCATGGGCGTGGTGCTGGGTATGGCGCTGGCTTTTGGCATCAATATCTATCTGATGCACCACTACGAGATGGACCGCATGCCCTGGTACTACCTGCCGGCCAGCGCCGTCGCACTGTGGCTGCTCGGGCAGCTTGCCGTGCTGGGGCCGGCGCTGCGTGCGGCCGCTGTGCCGCCTGTCGTGGCGACCCGCAGTGTTTAGGGTCGAAGTGCTGGTCGCCACCGCTGATGTCGGGGCATGCGAGCTGATTGAGGGCGATCATGGTTTCGTACTTATGCCCTCGCAATGTGTTCCTCGTTTCCTGTCCTTCGCTGGAGCCTGATCATGTTTGCCTACTACCTCGACCTGGCCTGGCATAGCCTGAGGCGCAATCCGATACTCACGGCGCTGATGGTGCTGGCCATCGGCCTGGGCATCGGTGCCAGCATGACGATGATCACGGTGTTGCACGTGCTGACGGACGATCCGCTGCCGGGACGCAGCTCGCAGTTGTTCACGCCGCATCTCGATCCGTTGCCGCTGAACTACAAGCAAGGTGGCGACAGCCCCGATGCAGCCGACAACGTCACCTGGCCGGACGCGATGGCGCTGCTCAAGGCGCACCGGGCCGAGCGGCAGGCGGCGATGGCGGGCGGTACCTTGCTGGTGCGTCCGGCACGCGCCGATTTGCGGCCGTTCAATGTCGATGGGCGTTATGCCACGGCGGACTTTTTCGCAATGTTCGGTATGCCGTTCGAGCACGGGCAGAGTTGGTCGGCGGCGGACGACGCGGCGCGCGCCCATGTGGTGGTACTGAGCGACACGCTGTATCGCAAACTCTTTGGCAACGGTAGCGGTATCGGTCAGGACGTTCGACTGGGCGAGCACGATTTTCGCGTGATCGGCGTTACAGCTGACTGGCAGCCTAAGCCGATGTTCTATGCGGATCCGGGAGCACAGCATTACAGCGATGTCGACCAGTTCTTCCTGCCGCTGTCCGCGGCAGTGGATTTGAAGCTGTCGACCAATGGCAATCAATCCGGTTGGGGCAAGAACGATGACTCCACCAGTCTTACCGGCGCCACCATGACGTGGCTGCAATTCTGGGTGCAACTGAACAGCCCTGCGCAGGCGCAGGCGTATCGTCAGTTTCTTGTCGACTACTCGGCTCAGCAGAAGGCGCAGGGCCGATTTGAGCGCCCGTCCACCGACGCGAAGCTGTACAGCCTGATGGGCTGGCTGAAGCACGAGAATCTGGTGCCGAACGACGTGCGCCTGCAACTGTGGCTTGCGCTGGGTTTCCTGTTCGTCTGCATGGTCAACATCGTGGCGTTGCTGCTGGCAAAGTTCCTGCGTCGCAGCAGCGAGATCAGCGTGCGCCGCGCGCTCGGGGCGCGACGACGCGACATCTTCCTGCAGCTGGGGATCGAGTCGGCGCTGATCGGTGTGGCCGGCGGCGTGCTCGGACTGGTGATCGCCCAGATCGGCCTTTGGAGTGTGCGCCATCGCCCCGACGACTATGCGCAGCTCGCCCAGATGGATATGCCAATGCTGCTGGGCACGCTGGCGCTGGCCATCATCGCCAGCGTGGTGGCTGGCCTGCTGCCTGCGTGGCGGGCCTGCCGCGTACAACCCGCGCTGCAGTTGAAAACGTCATGAGGATATACAGCATGCAAATGCGGCCGATACTTTCGACCCTGCGTCGGCACAAACTCACTGCGACATTACTGACGCTGCAGGTAGCGTTTACCTGCGCCATCGTCTGCAACGTAGCGTTCATGATCGCCAGTCGCGTGCAGCGGATCAGCGTGCCCACTGGCATGGCCGAGGACAAGTTGGCCGTGATCCAAAGCACGAGCATCGAGAAGGGAGAGAATCAGCAGGCCCAACATGCCGCCGATCTGGCGGCGCTGCGCGGACTTCCCGGCGTGCAGTCCGCGGTGGCGGTCAGTTATTCGTTGCCGCTGGATCAAAGCGAGTCGTCCCGCGGCACCTGCCCAAGCAAGCAAGCTTTGGACCGAGCGGAGCAAATCAATTCGATCGAGGGCAGCGGATGCATGCAGCCGACGCAATACGACGGCACGCCTGGTTTGATCAACACGCTGGGCCTGCGTCTGGTTGCAGGGCGAGACTTCCGGCCGGACGAATATGTGAGCACGGGCAAGCCAACGGTTGCCATTATCACCCGCGCACTGGCGCAGCATTTGTATCCGGACAAACAGGCGTTGGGACAGAGCATGTACGACGGCGATAACTACATTCGTATCGTAGGCGTCGTTGACAGGTTTCTGCGTCCAAACCTGCGTAAACCGGGTGTCGACGACGACAGCATGATCTGGCCGCAACGACCGGACGGCTCCAGCGTGCTCTACGTGCTGCGCAGCGCGCCGAAGGATCGCCAGCGCGTGCTGAAAGCCGCGGCGGCTACGCTGCTGAAGATTAACCCGAACCGCCTCATCGACCCGGGCCGGGTGCAGACCTATACGCAGATACGCGCGAAGTATTTCCAGCGCGACATCACCATGATCAGCTTGCTGTTCGCCTCGGCGCTAGGCCTGCTGTTCGTTTCTGCATTGGGCATCACCGGCCTGGCCAACTTCTGGGTGCAGCAGCGACGTCGCACCATTGGCATCCGCCGCGCCATCGGCGCCACGCGCGGCAACATCCTGCGCTATTTTCAGACCGAGAATTTTCTGATTGTCAGTTTCGGCATCGTGCTGGGCATGCTGCTGGCGTTTGCGCTGAACCTCACGCTGATGAAGTTCTACGAGCTGCCGCGTCTGCCGCTGTACTACCTGCCGATCGGTGCGTTGGTGTTATGGCTGCTCGGCCAGCTCGCCGTGCTGGGGCCGGCGCTGCGTGCGGCCGCCGTGCCGCCCGTGATCGCAACGCGCGGTGTTTAGGCTATGGCGATGCGCTTGGAAAAGAGTGCGGCAAGCGTGTGAATGAAGTGTGGTCACAGCTTAAATTCTTCCTCGCCCCACGCCCCAGTCCACCTCCGCTCCGCAAACCATGCACTCTGGCACGGGAGGATCGGGGCGATGACGATCACAATCCAGGTACAACCTTGGGGAGAGACACTTGATGAAAACGTTGCCGTTATTGATCGCTGCGAGCCTGCTGGGCTCCGTGACCGTTGCTACCGCCGTACAGGCTGCGCCTGCGGCACAGGCAGCAACCACCGATGTGGCCAGCCGGGTGGCGGCGCTGAACGCGCTGCTGGCCGAGCAGTGGCAGCATCAGCTGGAAACCAGCCCCGAGTTTGCGACCACGCTGGGCGATCTACGCTATAACAGCCAATGGAGCGATGCATCGCTGGCGCATGCAGAAAGCGAGCACAAGGCGACCGTCGATTTTCTGCATCGGTTCCGCGCGATCGATACCGCCGGTTTTTCCGATACCGACGCACTGAACCAGCAGCTGATGGTGCGACAACTTCGCGACAGCCTGCACAGCTACGATCTGAAGCTGTACGAAATGCCGCTGGATCAGATGGGCGGCGCGCATATCGCGCTGGCCGGTTTTGTCAGCTCGATTCCGTTCGACAACACCAAGGAATACGACGATTACCTCGCCCGCCTGAAGGCTGTGCCGAAGCTTTTCGATCAGGTGACGGAAGTGGCGAAGCAAGGCCTGCGTGACAAGATGATGCCGCCGAAATACGTGCTGGAAAAGGTAGTTGTGCAGATCGACAGCATCGAAAAATCCGCCGGCATGGATAGCGTGTTCGCCGAGCCGTTGAAGCATTTCCCCCAGTCGGTATCCGCCGCCGATCAGAAGCGGCTGCACGATGCGATTCTCGCGGCGATCGAGCACGACGTGCGCCCGGCCTATAAAAAGCTCGGCGAATTCGTGGCCAAGGATTACGCACCGCACGGGCGTGCCGAGCCGGGCATCTGGAACCTGCCCAACGGCGATGCGATCTACCGTTTTGATGTCGAACAGATGACCACCACCGAGGAAACGCCGGATCAGATCCACGCGCTGGGCCTGGCCGAGGTGAAGCGTATCGAAGGCGAGATGACGGCCATCGCCAAGTCGCAGGGTTTTGCCGATCTGGCCAGCTTCCGCGCTTCGCTGAAAACCAATCCGAAGACGCATGCCACCTCGCGTGACGACATCCTCAACCGCTACCGCAATTATCTGGCGCAGATGCAGCCGCAGCTGCCCAAGCTGTTCGGGCTGTTGCCGAAGACCAAGGTGGTGGTGGTGCCGGTCGAGCCTTTCCGCGAGAAGGAAGCTGCAGCGGCCGAATACCATCAGGGTACGCCGGACGGTTCGCGTCCCGGGCAGATTTTCGTCAACACCGGCGACTTCGCTAACCGCAGCGTGCTGACGATCGAATCCACCGCGTATCACGAGGGCATCCCCGGCCATCACCTGCAGATTTCGATTGCGCAGACGCTGCCGGCGCTGCCGCCGTTCCGCCAGCAGGCGGGCTATACCGCGTATATCGAGGGCTGGGCGCTGTATGCCGAGCAGCTGGGCAAAGACATCGGCTTCTATCAGGATCCGCTGTCGGATTACGGCCGCCTGTCCGATGAGCTGTTGCGCGCCGATCGCCTGGTGCTCGATACCGGCGTGCACGACAAGCATTGGACGCGTCAGCAGATGGTCGATTTCTTCCACGCGCATTCCAGCGAAGACGAGCCGGACGTGCAGGCCGAAACCGATCGCTACATCACCTGGCCGGCCCAGGCGCTGGCCTACAAGACCGGCGAGCTGAAGATTCTCGAGCTGCGCGCACGGGCGAAAAAGGCGCTGGGCAGCCAGTTCGATATTCGCGCGTTCCACGACGAGATTCTCAACGGCGGCGCGCTGCCGCTGGACGTGCTGGAGACGCGCGTCAATGCGTGGATTGCGGCGGTGAAAGCCGGCAAGGCGCCGGCACATCCGGCGGCGCCTGCCGGTTGAATCGAGCGCGCTGGCCGGCCTCGATCCGGTCGGCGCCTCTGCTCAGGTCTACCGGAGGAACGATGATGAGACGTTTGTTACTCGGCGGCATGTTCGTCTTGGTCAGCGCGCTGGCACGGCCGGCGCTGGCTGGCTGGGTCTATCAGCTCAATTCGGACGATAGCCTGAGTTGGCGCATCGCCGACCACGCGTTGAAGCTGCATTCCGATAATACCTCGGGCATCACGGTAACGAAGGTCGGCACGGCGCCCGTGTGGGGTCTGCACGAGGGCGATGTGATCGTTGCGGTGGACGATCACTCGCTGAAGCATGTCAGTGAGTTGATGAACTGGCTGCGTACCAGCAAGCCGGCCACCGTGGTGCTGCATGTGCGGCGCGCGGGTGCGCCGCTCGCTTTGAGCGTGACGGCGGCAGAATACGGCCAGGTCATTTCGCCCATACCGCCGACTCCGCCAGAACCTCAGCCGCCTCCGCCCACAATAGACAGCGGCCGGTATACCTACGAACATACGACCGACGACAGCCTGAGCTGGCGCAACACTGACCACGCGCTGCAGCTGACGTCGAGTAAGGCCACGGGTATTACGGTGACCAAGGTAGTCCCCGAATCGCTATGGGGTCTGCAGGACGGCGATGTGATCACGGCGGCCGACGGTACGCCTTTGAAGAACGTCAGCGAATTGATGGACCGATTTCGTGCCAGCCGGCCCGCGGCGGTGAAGCTGCAGCTGCGTCGCGGTGGTTCGTCCGTGGACATCACTGTGGCGGCGGTCGACTACGCGGACCTCATTTCGCCGGCATTGCCATAGTGCTCGAAAACCATCCATGAACGACATCACGTATCGATTTCGTTGCCATCGCTGGCCAGTAGTCCGATAGTCATGCAAACCTTTGCGGCCGGAGCGGCATCTATGTCCGCATGTGCAGAAAAAAAATGACGCGTAGCGTACTCATCATCGACGACAACCCGGCCGTGGGCGAGGCGCTTTCGCTGGCGTTGTCCCTGCACGACATCCGGCCGCTCACCGCGCTCACCCCGGACGAAGGCCTGGCCATGCTGCAGCGTGAGGCCATCGACGTGGTGATACAGGACATGAACTTCACCGCCGATACCACCTCGGGCGAGGAGGGCGTGGCGCTGTTCCGCGCGATCCGCGAGCAGCATCCGGATCTGCCGCTGATCCTGCTCACGGCGTGGACGCATCTGGAAACCGCGGTGGAGCTGGTCAAGGCCGGCGCAGCGGATTATCTGGCCAAACCGTGGGACGACAACAAGCTGATCGCCACGGTCGAAAACCTGCTCGAACTGTCCGAGTCCAATCGCGAAGTGACGCGCACGCGGCGCGAGCGCAAGCGCCGGCGCGAGGCGCTGCAGGGTAAGTACGAGCTGGATAATCTGGTCTTCGCCTCCGAAGCGATGGCGCGAACGCTGGAGCTGGCCTGCCAAGTCGCCAAGGCCGACGTGCCGGTGCTGATCACCGGGCCCAACGGCACCGGCAAGGAGCGCATCGCGGCGATCGTGCACGCCAATTCGGCCGTGCGGCGGGGTCCCTTTGTCGCTGTGAACTGCGGCGCGCTGCCCGGCGAGCTGATCGAGGCCGAATTGTTCGGCGCCGATGCCGGGGCCTACACCGGTGCCAACAAGGCGCGCGAGGGTCGATTCGAACTGGCCGACGGCGGCACGCTGTTTCTCGACGAAATCGGCAACCTGCCGCTGCCGGGTCAGATGAAACTGCTGCGGGTACTGGAAACCGGCCAGTTCGAGCGGCTGGGCTCCGGCCGCACGCGGCAGGTCAAGGTGCGCGTGCTGAGCGCGACCAACGCCGACCTCAAGGCGATGATCCGCGCCGGCACCTTCCGCGAAGATCTGTACTATCGCCTCAACGTGATCGAAGTGAATCTGCCGCCGCTGACCGAGCGCAGCGACGACATCCTGCCGCTGGCCGAGTTCTTTCTCGACGGGCGCGCCGAGCTGGGCGATGCGGCGCGCGATGCAATGCTCAACTATCCGTGGCCGGGCAACGTGCGCGAGCTGAAGAATGCGATCGAGCGCGCGGCGTTGCTTTCGGGCGAAGGCCCGATTACGCCCGAGCTGCTCAATCTGGCGGCGCACGTGTCCACCGCCACGCGCAATCTCGATGAGCCCAGTCGTGAAACCGTCGAGGCAGCGCTGCACAAGGCCGACGGTGTAGTCAGCCGCGCGGCGCAGAGCCTCGGCCTGTCGCGCCAGGCCCTGTATCGACGTATGGAGCGCTACGGGCTGGCAGCGCCGGCGTGATGGCATATGGACGGCTAAATGATCTGACGATAATGGCTCTGTTCGCGAGGTCTGCCGCGTGTGGCGCTGGCTGAATTCGCTGCGTACGCGGCTGACCCTGCTGCTGGCGTTGGCTAGCGTGGCGGGTGCGCTGATCTATGCCGGCGTCACGCAGTGGCCGTTGCCGCAGCTGCTGGTATGGATGCAGACCGAGCTGACGGTGAAGGATCCTTCAGTGCAGGTCGCCGCCAAGGCGCTGCCGGTGACCCATCTGGGCATCTACGGCGCGCTCGGCATCTGTGCGGTGCTGCTGTTGCTGCTGGCGTTCTGGCTGGCCGGTCAGGCCATGGCGCCGGTGAGCCGGCTGCTGCGTGCGCTGGAGGGCGCGGTCGCCAGTTACCGCGACGGGGATTTCAGCATATCGATCGGCATTCATCGCCGCGACGAGCTCGGTGAGTTGATCCAGATGCACAATGCGCTGGGCCAGACCCTGCGCGAGCAGCGTCAGCATCTGGCTCAGCGCGAACTGCTGCTGGATACCGTAGTGCAGAACACGCCGGTGGCCCTTGTGCTGACCGACAGCATCGGTCGGGTGGCGTACGCCAACATCGCCTCGCGGCATCTGTTCAACGAGGGTCGCAGCCTGCACGGGCTGGAATTCGCCCGGCTGCTGGACGGTGCGCCCGAGGCGCTGCGCCGCGCGGTGGAAGACGGCGAAGATGCGTTGCTCAGCGTGGAAATGGACGGCAGCGAGGAAACGTTCCACATCTCGCAGCGCGCGTTTCGCCTGCAGGGTCGGCCGCATCGGCTGCAGCTGTTTCGACGTATGACGCGCGAGCTGTCGCGCCAGGAGGTGGCGACATGGAAACGGGTGATCCGGGTGATCAGTCACGAGCTCAATAACTCGTTGGCGCCGATTTCTTCGCTCGCCCATTCCGGCGCGGAGCTGGCGCGGCGCGGCAACGTGGATCGATTGCCCGGCGTGTTCGCCACCATCAGCGAGCGCGCCAAGCACCTGCACAGTTTCATTTCCGGTTACGCCAGTTTCGCCAAATTGCCCACGCCGCAGTCGGTCGCCATTGAGTGGACGCCGTTTTTGGAAGGATTGTCGCTGCACTGCCAGTATCGCCTGGTGCCACCCGCGCCGACGCGGCCGGGTTATTTCGACGCCGTGCAGATCGAGCAGGTGCTGATCAACCTGATCAAGAATGCGCATGAGTCCGGCAGCGGCGAAGACGACGTCACGCTGTCCATTACGGAAGTCGGCCGCGAGCTGCGCATCGAGGTCGCCGACCGCGGTCCCGGCATGACCGACACCGTACTGGCGCAGGCGCTGTTACCTTTCTATTCGACTAAGCGTGCCGGCACCGGGCTGGGCCTGGCGCTGACTCGTGAAATCGCCGAGGCGCATGGCGGCCGCGTGCTGCTGGCCAATCGCGAAGATGGCGGGTTGCGCGTCACCTTGCTGTTGCCGCAGGCGGCATTGCGTTAAACCGCGGGTTGGCGCGGCCGCGCGCGTAACAGCAGCTCGCCTATACTGATGTCTTCGTCACGGATGGGGACAGGTCATGGGTCAGATTCTCGCGTTGGTCATTGTGCTGGTGGTCGTGGTCATTCTGGCCAAGCTGGTGCGCATCGTGCCGCAGGGCTTCGAGTGGACGGTGGAAACGTTCGGCAAATACACGCATACGTTGAGCCCGGGTCTGCATCTGCTGATTCCGATCTATCAAACGGTCGGGCGCAAGATCAATATGATGGAGCAGGTGCTCGACGTGCCCTCACAGGACGTGATCACCAAGGATAACGCCGTGGTGCGCGTGGATGGCGTGGTGTTCTATCAGGTGCTGGATGCGTCGAAGGCGGCGTACGAAGTCTCCAACCTGGAGCAGGCCTCGCTGGCGCTTATCATGACCAATATCCGCACCGTGCTCGGTTCGATGGATCTGGATGAGAGCCTGAGCCAGCGCGACGGCATCAACGCCAAACTGCTGCGCGTGGTGGACGAGGCGACGCATCCATGGGGCGTCAAGGTCAACCGTATCGAGATCAAGGATATCGCTCCGCCGCGCGACCTGATCGACGCGATGGCGCGGCAGATGAAGGCCGAGCGCGAGAAGCGCGCGAATATTCTCGACGCGGAAGGCTTCCGGCAGGCGGCGATTCTCAAGGCCGAAGGCGAAAAGCAGTCGGTGATCCTGGCGGCAGAGGGCGAGAAAGAAGCGGCGTTCCGTGCCGCCGAGGCGCGCGAGCGTTCCGCCGAAGCCGAAGCCAAGGCCACCACGATGGTGTCCGACGCGATTTCCGGCGGCAACGTCAATGCGCTGAACTACTTCGTCGCCAACAATTATGTGGAAGCGCTGAAAGAGATGGCCAAATCGCCGAACCAGAAAATGCTGCTGCTGCCGATCGAGGCCACCGGCATTCTGGGGTCGCTGGCCGGTATTGCCGAGCTGGCGAAAGAGTCGCTAGGCCAGCAGCAGCGTTCGGTCGCGCCGCCGGCTTCGGGCTCGTTCCAGCCGCCGCTGCGCTGAGGATTCTGCCATGGCGTTTCCCGTGCATTACCTGTGGTGGATCCTCGCGCTGCTGCTGATCGGCGGCGAAGTGCTGCTGCCGGGTTATTTCCTGTTGTGGATCGGTCTGGCCGCGGCAGCCGTCGGTGTGGTGCTGCTGGTAGTGCCGCCGCTCGGACTGCTGATTCAGGCCGTGCTGTTTGCGCTGCTGGCTTTCGCGGCTTGCGTGCTTTACGCCCGCGTGCTGCGGCCGAAGCTGGATAAAAGCGAGCCGGGCAGCGAAACGCTCAATCGTCGCGGCGAGCGCATGATCGGCCAGCGCTACGAGCTGATCGAGCCGATCGTCAACGGCCGCGGCAAGGCGCGCGTCGGCGACGGCCAGTGGCTGGTCAACGGACCGGATCTGCCGCTGGGCAGTCTGGTCGAAGTGATCGCCGTCGATGGCACCACGTTGAAGGTGCGCGCGGCGACATGAGTGCGAGCGCAGTCGGCACGGCGAGCATCCATCCATCGTTCGCGACGACGGCGATCAGCACGCGCATCGCCTTTTTGCTCGAGCTGACGCGGCGGCTACATCAGTACGGCACCGCTTCGCCACGGCTGGAGATGGCGATTTCGAGTTCGGCGCAGCGACTGGGTTTGAGTGCGGACGTGTGGTCCAGCCCTACGGCGGTCATCATTTCGTTTACGGACCTTGGGCAAGGCGAGGAGGGCGTGGCGCAAACCACGCAAGTCATGCGTCTGGCGCCGGGCGATGTGAACCTGGCGCGGCTGTGCGAGGCCGATGACATTGCCGATCAGGTGGTTGCCGGTGAAATCGGTCTGCGCGAAGGTTTCCAGCGGCTGCGCGCACTGGGGCGGCCCGATTCGCGTCGCGCGCAGGCCGCCGTCGTCGCTACTTACGGACTGTCTGCGGCGTGCGTGGTCGCACTGTTTCTGCACAGCGCCTGGCCGGATCTGCTGACCGCGGCTTTCATCGGTCTGATCATCGGCAGCATCACGGTGCTGGCGGCCAAGCGGCCGCAGCTGTCGATTGCCAGCGATGCGATCTGCGCGCTGGTGGCGACCACGGTGGCAACCGTCGTCAGTGCGTTCGTGGTGCCGCTGGCGATCAAGTCCGTGGTGCTGGCCAGCCTGATCGTGCTGGTGCCGGGCATGTCGCTGACCACGGCGGTGCGCGAGATCTCCAGCCAGCACCTAGTGGCCGGCATGGCACGCATGGGCGGCGCGGTGGCGACCCTGCTCAAGCTCACCTTCGGCACGGTAGCGGCGACGACGCTGTGCGCGGCGGTGGGTATCGAACCGCGCGATTACGCGCTGCCGCCGTTGCCGGGCTGGACCGAACTGCCAGCCCTGTTGGTCGGCGCGTTCGGTTTCGCCATTTTGTTTCGCGCCGCGCGCCGCGACTGGCTGATCGTAATGGGCGCGGTTATCGTCGGTTATCTCGCCACGCGCTGGGGTGGGCAGATTTCCGGCTCGCTGCCGGCAGCGCCGTTCGGGGTTTTCCTCGGCGGCTTTTTGCTGAGCGCGATGGCCAACTCCTATGCGCGATACGCGCATCGCCCCGGCGCATTGATTCGCGAGCCCGGGATTATTCTGCTGGTACCGGGTAGCGTGGGTTTTCGCAGCATGTCCTTTCTGCTGCAGCGCGATACCTCGTTGGGTATGGATACCGGTTTGCTGCTGGTGACCCTTTTGGTGTCCCTGGTCGGCGGGCTGATGTTTGGCGAGTTGCTGGTTTCGCCGCGGCGATCGTTGTAAGAATCGACGTATTTTCACGGCCGTTACCTGGAAACGGCGGTTATTGCGAATAAAAAACGCCGGCAGATAGCCGGCGTTTTTTATGTCGAAGGGCAGGACGATAATCGACGTCAGGTCGACTCGTCGGAGAGCTGCGATCAGATCGCGAGATCTTTTTCCTTCTTGCCGGCCTTCAGCGCGTCGCTGAACCAGTGCGGGCGCTTGCCACGGCCGGACCAGGTCTGCGCGGGGTTGGCCGGGTTGCGGTATTTCGGTGCCACCGGGCTGCTGGCGCGTTTGGCCTTGCTGCGTGCCTGACCGAAAATTTCTTCGAAGGTATAACCCTCAGCCTTGATCAACGCGAGCACCTTGTCGCGAAGCTTGGCAACTTTTTCCTTGCTCAATTCATTCTGGCGAATCTGCGCCTTGCTGATGAGGTCTTTGAGCTGGGAGTGATTGAGGTTTTTGATATCGACGGCCATGTTGGTTTCCGGGGGTAAGGATCTCCGAGGGAGATCGCTGGATCGATTAATTAGATGTGTTTAATGGAGAGGGCGGCAGATAAGTGGGGAAGCCGAGCCCGGTTAATGGTCTTGCAGGGATGATTCTGGCTGATTTATCAAACCGTTGTAAAGACTGATGGCGAAATACGCCGTTTTTTTAAATGCGCCGCCGATTATGCTGCCAGGTATAAAACGTTATCGCCGGATATTGAAACGGTGCGTATGCGGGCAATGGCGCAAACGAAAATGGCCGCGCTAGGCGGCCATTTTGATGGGCGTTGATGAGGATTGCCGTGCGCCGGCGCAGGGGCGGCTGCGCCACAGCGGCGCTTGAGGGGGCTGATTAATCGAGCAGATCGAACAGCTCGTCCTGGGTCATGGCGCGATTGTCGGCGTCCTGCCGGCCGCGATATTCCAGTGTGCCGGAGGCCAGGCCACGCTCGCTCACCACCACGCGGTGCGGAATGCCGATCAGCTCCATGTCCGCAAACATGCCACCCGGGCGCAGGCCGCGGTCGTCCAGCGCCGCTTCGATGCCGCGTTGGATCAGCGATTGATACAAAGCCTCGGCCGCGGCGCCGACCTCGGGCAGGTTCTTCGGGTTGATGATGCACACCACCACGCGCCAGGGCGCCATCGCGTCGGGCCAGACGATGCCGGCGTCGTCGTGCCGCTGTTCGATCGCGGCTGCCACGATGCGGCTGACGCCGATGCCGTAGCAGCCCATGGTCAGCACCTGCGGCTTGCCCTGGTCGTCGATGACGGTGGCCTTGAGTGCCTCGGCGTATTTTTGGCCGAGCTGAAACACGTGCCCGACTTCGATGCCGCGGGCGATGTGCAGCGTGCCCTGGCCATCGGGCGACGCATCGCCCTCGACCACGTTGCGCAGGTCGGCCACGCGCGTGACGCGCGCATCGCGCAGCCAGTTGGCGCCGGTGTAGTGCGTGCCGTCGGCATTGCCGCCGCAGACGAAATCCGCCAGCACGGCGGCATCGCGATCGACGACGACCGGAATGGCGTCGGGCAGTCCCACCGGGCCGATGAAGCCGGGACGCGTGCTGGTGGCGGCACGAATTTCTTCTTCGGAGGCCAGCACCGATTCGTCCGGCAGTTCGATCAGCTTGCCCGCCTTGACCTCGTTGATCTCGTGGTCGCCGCGCAGGCACAGCGCGACCAGGCCCTCGCGGCCGCGCACCAGCAGGGTCTTGATGCATTGCTGCGGAGCGACCTGAAGAAAGGCCGAAACTTCATCAATGGTTCGCTGTTTCGGGGTGTCGACGCGCTGCAGCTCGGCACCGGGCGCGGGGCGGTCACCCGCAGGCGCCTGCGCCTCGGCCTTCTCCATGTTGGCGGCGTAATCGGAGCCATCGGAAAACACGATGGCGTCCTCGCCCGAATCGGCCAGCACCTGAAACTCGTGGCTGGCGTTGCCGCCGATGGCGCCGGTATCGGCCTGCACTGCGCGAAAGGTCAGCCCCAGTCGGGTGAAGATGCGGGTATAGGCCTCGTACATCGCCTGGTAGGTCTGCGCCAGCGATTCCTGCGTGAGATGGAAGGAGTAGGCGTCCTTCATCAGGAATTCGCGCGCGCGCATCACGCCGAAGCGCGGGCGAATCTCGTCGCGGAACTTGGTCTGGATCTGGTAGAAGTTGACCGGCAGCTGCTTGTAACTTTTCAGCTCGTTGCGGGCGAAGTCGGTGATCACTTCCTCGTGCGTGGGGCCGTAGCAGAACTCCTGCTGCTTGCGGTCCTTGATCTTCAGCAGCTGGCCGCCGAACTTCTGCCAGCGGCCGGTTTCTTCCCACAGCTCGCGCGGCTGGATCGAAGGCATCAGCATCTCGATGGCGCCGGCACGGTTCATCTCCTCGCGCACGACTCTCTCCACCTTGCGCAGCACGCGCAGGCCCAGCGGCGACCAGGTATACAGGCCGGAGGCCAGCCGGCGGATCATGCCGGCGCGCAACATCAGTCGGTGACTGGCGATTTCGGCGTCGGCGGGGACTTCCTTGACGGTGGCCAGATGGAATTGGCTGAGGCGCATGCGGGTTTGTTCCGGCGTGATGAAAGACGCCAATTGTAGCGGCCTGCCGGCGGCACCGGTCGGAGCGGCGGCACCTAGAGCTTGTTCAACGTCTCCACGTCGCTCGCGTTGCCTCGCCGTGGCCGCCAGGTGGTGGTGCGCGGTTTGACTTGCCAGCCAGGCAAGCGCTGCGCCACCTGGCGGCCACGGCGAGGCAACCCGCAGGGCCGGGTCTGTTTGCCCGCCATCCGGCGTCATCACTGGTCGTGGACGGGCGTCCACTCCTCGCTCCTCAAAGCCGGCGCCATTCATGGCGCCTCCCCGCCTACCCTCGTTCTTACTTGGCCTGCGCGCCAACCGTTCCCGGCGCGGGCCACGCGGAGACGTTGAACAGGCTCTTAAGCGTTCGCCAGGCGCTCTTGCCGGCGCGCTGCTGGGCGCCGATATCCGCGATTACCCGGAATTATTTGGCGCAGTATTGCTGGTACTGCGCCTGTACCGCGCTGGCCTGCTGCTTGCGCGTGCTGTCGTCGAGCGCGGTCTGTTTGCCGCCTTGCTGCATCACGACCGGGGCCGCGCTTTGCAGCGCGGCCAGATTGGTTTGCAGCGAGCTGCACAGTTTCGCGCGGTTTTCCGGCGTGTCGGCTACGGTGGTCGTGGTCGGCTGCGCTGGGGCGGGAGCGGCGGCTGGCGCAGCAGTGCTGGCTGCCGGCGTGGGCGGCACCGACGTATCGGCCTTCACTTCCTTGAACTTGGTGCCATTGCTGGAGGGCGGCGTTTGCGAGTAATGCACGGTGCCGTTGGCATCCTTCCATTTGTAGACCTGGGCACCGACCAGCGGAGCCATCAGCAGCAGTGCCAGCGCAATCATCGAACGATGCATGGTTTTCCCCCTGGGTTATTCGACGACAAACGATGAGCGAGCGCTGCGCAACGGAATGGCACATGGCCAATCGGCCAATCCGGCTGCCTAGTTAACATCCACCACCGCCCGGACTCAAGCGAGCGATGGTTTACACTGAGCGTATGTTGTCACGGATTGTTTCATGAACGACGCGATGCCCGCCCGCCAGCCGCCTCATCGCGGCATTTATCTGCTGCCGAACCTGGTCACCACCGGGGCGATGTTCGCCGGTTTCTACGCGATTATTGCCAGCATCGGTGGTCATTACACCGACGCGGCAGTGGCGGTTTTCATGGCGGCGGTGCTGGATGGCCTGGATGGCCGCGTGGCGCGGCTCACCGGTACGCAGAGCGAATTCGGCGTGCAGTACGACTCGCTATCCGACCTGATCAGCTTCGGCATGGCGCCGGCGCTGGTGATGTACGCCTGGTCGCTGTCCACGCTGAAGGATTTCGGCCCGCTGTGGGGCAAGCTGGGCTGGGCTGCCGCTTTCATTTACGTCGCCTGCGCGGCGCTGCGGCTGGCGCGCTTCAACACCCAGGTCGGCGTGGCCGACAAGCGCTATTTCCAGGGCCTTGCCAGTCCGGCGGCCGCGGCGGTATGCATGTCGTTCGTGTGGGTGGTCGACAAGACCGGCCTGCCGGGCAGCGAGTTCTGTTTCATCACGCCGGTGATGGCCGTCATCGTGGGTCTGCTGATGGTCAGCCGGTTTCGCTATTTCAGTTTCAAGTCGCTGCCGATGGGCGAGCGCGGCCACGTGCCGTTCGGCTGGATGGTGGGCGCGGTGCTGCTGCTCGGTTTGCTGGTGCTCGATACGGCATGGGTGCTGTTTGTCGGTTTCACGCTGTATCTGCTCTCCGGGCCGGTCTGGACCATGTGCCGGCTGGCCACGCATCGTCGGCGCGTTCGTCGGGGCGTGGCGTGAACGCATCGGCATCCCCTCGGTCTGCCACCCTGAGCCAGCGCTCTCGTGTGCTGCGGGCGTTGGGCGTGACGCCATGGGTGCAACGCGCGACGAGGGCTGGGCCAACCGTCGCCGAGCCGTCGCAACCGTTGCCCGATCTGGCCGCCGGTGTCGCTTGCGTCGTGGTGTTGCCCCAGAGCTGCGCGACGCGCGAACTGGATCTGCTGGGTCGCCTGCTCAACGCCTGCGGTTCGACATTGGCGCGCGCCGCGCGCGTGCGGGTCACCGACGGCCAGCTGGCCGAGGTGCCCCATGCGCGGGCCTATCTGGTTTTCGGCGAGGCCCAGGCCCATGCGCTGGGGCGAGCTTTGCCCGCGGCCGCCATGCAGAGTGCGCAAATCGTTCTGGCCGATGAGTTGGTACAGGTGCTGACCGCTGCCGAGGCCAAACGGCGGCTGTGGAGTGCGCTGCGCAATCTGCGCCGCGCGCTGGCTGTCGTGGAGCACTGAGCGGTGGCGGCGGTGGTCAAGCCGGTGATCCAGGTGCGCGCGATGCGCAACGAGGACCTCTCCCGGGTCGGCGAACTGGAAAACGCTTCCTACGATTTTCCCTGGTCGCAGGGCGTGTTCGCCGACTGCCTGCGCGCCGGCCATCCCTGCTGGGTGCTGTGCGTGGACGCCCTGGTCGCCGGCTACGGCATTCTCTCCATCGGTGCCGACGAAGCCCACATACTCAATATCTGCATCGCCCCGGATTACCGCGGCCAGGGTCTGGGCCGGCATCTGCTGCGCCGCTTGCTGGATATTGCGCGCTGGAACGGCGCCGAGCGCGTCTTCCTCGAAGTTCGACCGTCCAATCCGCTGGCCAAGAGCCTGTACGAGTCGCTGGGCTTCAAGGAAATCGGCAGGCGGCCGCGCTACTACCCGGCGAAGAACGGACGCGAGGATGCGATCGTGATGGTGCTGGAACTGGGCGCCGCTTTGACTTGAAAGCCGCGCTTTGGGTTCTCCCTCTCGCTAGCCTCAGAGCCACCTTAACCAAGTTTCTGCGCCTGTTCGCGCAAAGCGACGATCTGCTGGGTCCAGTCGGCGATGCGTTGGCGTTCCTGCTGCACGACTTCCGCCGGGGCATTGGCGACGAAGTTGGCGTTACCGAGTTTGCCTTCGCATTTTTTGATTTCGGTTTCGATGCGCGTGATTTCCTTGGTCAGCCGCGACTTTTCCGCGTCCAGATCGATCAGGCCGGCCAGCGGAATCATGACGCGCAGTGCGCCTACCACCGCGGCCGCGGCGGCAGGCTCGGCGGCGCCGCTGTCGATCCACTGCGGCGCCTCGACGCGGGCGAGAAAGCCGATCTGCGCGGCGAATTTGGCGATGCGCGAGCGATCGCTGGCGTCGCCGTCGGCGAGCAGCAGCGGAATGATTTTCGCAGGCGAGATGTTCATCTCCGAGCGAATCCGGCGGACGCCGCCGAGCACGTTCTTGAACCACTCGACCTCGGCGGCGGCCGCGTCGTCGCCGGCGTAGTCGTCTGCCCGTGGGTACGCACATTCGAGGATCAGCGCGCTGGACGCTGCTGCTGTGGATGCCCCTGCGCTCTTCGCGGTCGCGGGCAACTCCTGCCAGATCTCCTCGGTAATGAAGGGAACGACCGGATGCAGCGCACGCAGCACCGACTCCAGCACCACCAGCAGGGTGCGGCGGGTGGATGCCGCGGCGACCGTATCGTCTCCAGCCAGCGCCGGCTTGGACAGTTCCAGAAACCAGTCGCAGAACTCGTTCCAGACGAACTCGTACAGCGCCTGCGCCAGATGGTCGAAGCGATAGCTGGCGAAGTGCTGTTCCACTTCACCCAGGGTCTGCTTGAGGCGGGTAAGAATCCAGCGCTCCGCTTCGGTGGCCGGTGCGCTGGCGGCCGCGGCGATCTCACCTTCCGCTACGTTCATCAGCACGAAGCGCGCCGCATTCCATAGCTTGTTGCAGAACGCCTTGTAGCCCTCGGCACGCTTGATGTCGAAGTTGATGGTGCGGCTGTAGCTGGCCAGCGCGGCAAAGGTGAAGCGCAGCGCATCGGTGCCGATCGACGGAATGCCGTCGGGGTAATCCTTGCGGATGCGCTTTTCGACTTTTTCGCGCACCTGAGGAATCAACAGCGACTTGGTCGATTTCTCCAGCAGCGGCTGCAGCTCGATGCCGTCGATCAGATCGAGCGGGTCCAGCGTATTGCCCTTGGACTTGGACATCTTCTTGCCTTCCGCGTCGCGCACGATGGCGTTGATGTACACCTCGCGAAACGGAATCTGGCCGGTGAAGTACTTGGTCGCCATCACCATGCGCGCGACCCAGAAAAAGATGATGTCGAAGCCGGTCACCAGCACCGCGCTGGGCAGGAAAATCTTGTCCTCCGCCCAGTTGGCGATGACCTCGCCGCGCTCGTTTTTCACCGGTCCGTCGGCCGGCCAGCCGAGCGTGGAAAAGGGCCACAGCGCCGAACTGAACCACGTATCCAGCACGTCCTCGTCCTGGCGCAGCGCGCCGACCGGCGGCGTGTCGGCGTTGGCGCGCGCATCGGCTTCGTCTTCGCCGACGAAGATGTTGCCCGCTTCGTCGTACCAGGCCGGAATGCGATGGCCCCACCAGAGCTGGCGGCTGATGCACCAGTCCTGGATGTTGTCCAGCCACTGGGTATAGGTGCTGGTCCAGTTCTCCGGCACAAATTTGATGTCACCCGAACGCACGGCGTCGAGCGCCGGTTCAGTGATCGCCTTGCGGCCGCCCGGACGTCCATCCGTCTGGACGTCCGTCGTGAGGTCGATAAACCACTGGTCGGTCAGCATCGGCTCGATCACCGCGTCGGAGCGATCGCTCACCGGTACCTGCAGCTTGTGCGGTTTGATCTCTACCAAAAGACCGAGCGAATCTAGCTCGGCGATTATGAGCTTGCGCGCGTCGTAGCGGTCTAAACCCTGATATTTTTCAGGGATGCCAATATCTACGGCCATATCGATATAGTTCGTGCGGACTTTACCGGCGCCGCCCGGTTTACCAACTCTGTCCATCCAATCTATGTCGCTGACAACCTTTGCCGCCAAATTAAAGATGTTGAACTGCGGTAGGTTGTGGCGCTTTCCGATGGCGTAATCATTGAAATCGTGTGCAGGAGTAATTTTTACAGCGCCTGTACCGAATTCTGGATCAACGTATTCGTCCAAAATGACCGGAATTTCTCGACCGGTGATAGGTAAGCGCAATCGCTTGCCATGCAAGTGCTTGTAGCGTGCATCTTCAGGATGGATGGCAACGGCTGCATCGCCGAGCATGGTCTCGGGCCGAGTAGTGGCAATAACTACTTCATTGTTGCCGTCAACGGTTTTATAGCGGACGTACCACATCGACCCATCGCGCTCGACGTTGTTTACTTCCAGATCGGACACCGCCGTGCCCAGCACCGGGTCCCAGTTCACCAGCCGGTTGCCGCGATAGATCAGGCCCGCGCGATACCATTCGACGAACACCTTGCGCACCGCGGCGGACAAACCCTCGTCCATGGTGAAGCGCTCACGCGACCAGTCGGCTGCGGTGCCGATGCGGCGCATCTGGTGGGTGATGGTGGAGCCGGATTCTTCCTTCCACTTCCATACGCGTTCGACGAAAGCCTCGCGGCCGAGGTCGTGGCGGGTCTGATTTTCCACCGCAAGCTGGTTTTCGACGATCTTCTGCGTGGCGATGCCGGCGTGGTCGGTGCCCACCTGCCACAGCGTGTTCATGCCGCGCATGCGCTGATAGCGCACCAGCATGTCCATCACCGTTTGCTGAAACGCATGACCCATATGCAGGGTGCCGGTGACGTTCGGTGGCGGCAGCAGAATGCAATACGGCTCGCCCCGGCTCTTGTCGTCAGGAGCCGCAGGCTTGAACGCACCGCTGGCTTCCCAGTGTGCGTACCATTTGGACTCGATCTGGGCGGGTTCGAAACTCTTTTCCATGGGGACTCGCAATGGCGCCTCGTCGAAGGCGCACGGGTAGGCAACGGCAAAACCCCATTGTACGGGGCGCGGATAGGGCTGCCAAAGCCTTCGTCGAGGGCATGCCAGCGTGATCGGTCGGCGCGTTGGCAAGCGCTCGGGAGATCGGCGTTCACCCGAGGCTATGTTTTGAGCCGGGACTATAGGCAGGCATAGAGCTATCGCGCGTCCTCAATCTTGAGGTCGCCGTATGTGGCAATAACATCCCGATACGGGCTTCGGCTGGATCGGGGTGTGGTGCGAGCAAAAAGATTTCGATTTCAAAAAGGTTTTTGCGTGCGATCGACCCCCAATTATTTGCTGGAAACCATGGAGTTATGTTGTCGCTGGCCCAGGCAGCGTGTGCTGCGGATACTGGTCGGCGGTGCCATCGGCATCGGCACGGCGATGGGCATCCCGAGCGCACACGCCACCATCCCCAAGCCTGCGGGCTGGACGCTGCAGTTCGGCGATGATTTCAATGGCGCCGCCGACAGGCTGCCCTCGCGCACGCGCTGGCTGCTCGACACCGGGCATCGATATCCCTCGGGGCCGCCACAGTGGGGCACGGGGGAGATCCAGACCTATACCGCCAATAAGGCGAATGTCGGTCTGGACGGGCAGGGTCATTTACGCATTACGCCGCTTCGCGATAAATCCGGCAACTGGACCTCGGCCCGCCTCGAGACCCGGCAAGGCAACTTCAAGCCGCCCGTACACGGCGTGCTGCGCATCGAAGCGCGCATCCAGATGCCTTATGTCGCCGACCAGGCGGCCCAGGGTTACTGGCCGGCGTTCTGGGCGCTTGGTCAGAGCTATCGAAAGGATGGTCTGTGGCCCAAGGCGGGCGAATTCGACATCATGGAAAACGTCAACGGCATCAACAGTGTCTGGGGCATCCTGCACTGTGGCGTTTATCCCGGCGGCCCATGCGGTGAGCCGAATGGCCTGGGTCGTCGCGCGTCATGCGATGCCACCACCTGCCAGGCGGCGTTCCATGTCTACACGTTCGAATGGGATCGCAGCGTATCGCCCATGCAAATCCGCTGGTATGTCGACGGCAAACTCTACGACCACGTATCGCAAAACCAGCTGCCAGCGGCGACATGGAACGAAATTACCGGTCAGGGCGGCTATTTTCTTCTGCTGAACGTCGCGATGGGCGGTGGATTTTCGTATGCCATGGCGGGCGGCGTGCCGACGCCCAATGAAAAGACCGAGCCGGGGCACCCGATGCTGGTGGACTATGTGGCGGTATGGACGAAGGCAAGTGCCGACAAGCACTGATTTTCCACGGCGAGAGTTCGTGCGTTTGGGCGCGATCACGCCGTAGGTTGGGCTGAGCAAAGCGATGCCCAACGGCACGCGGCGAAAACGCTGGCAGGTCGCTGGACGTTGGGATTCACTTCGTTCACCGCCAACCCACCAAGCATCGCCAACCTACCAAGCGTCGTATTTTTCGGCTATGCCGCACCGTCGATCGTCAACACCGTGCCAGACGTGTAGCCCGACAGCGGGCTGGCGAGAAACGCCACGGCGGCTGCAATCTCCGACGGCTTGGCGGGGCGTCCGAAGGGCATGGTATTGAACATCTCGCTCCAGCGCTCGGCGTCGCCCAGCTCGCGCTGCGCATTGGCGCGTTGCATGGTTTCCAGTCGCTTGGTTTCAACCGGGCCCGGATTGATGGCGACGATGCGAATGCCGTCGACGTGGCTGCCGCGCGCAAGCGCCTTGGTGAAGGCCATCAGCGCCGCATTGCCCGTGGCGCCGGCGATATAGCCCGGCGGCAGCGATTGACCCGCTGCTCCGATCACGTTGACGATCACGCCCTGCTTGCGTTTCGCCATCGTCGGATAGACCGCCCGACTGAGCGAGATATAGCCGAAGACTTTCAAATCCCACGCGTTGCGCCAGGCCGCGTCGTCGATGGCCGTGAGCGTGCCGGGCGGAATCGCGCCGGCGTTGTTGACCAAGATGTCGATCTCGCCGGCCCAGTCGGCGACCGCACGCACGGTCGCATCCGTCGACAGGTCGGCCGCCATGGTTTCCACCTGCACCGGAAAACGAGCGCGCAGCGCGGTGGCGAGTTCTTCCAGCGCGGCGCCGTCGCGGGCGACCAGGCGAAGATCGCAACCCTCGCTCGCCAGCAGCTCGGCAACGGCTTGGCCGATGCCTTTGGAGCCACCGGTGATCAGTACGCGTTTGCCGGCAAGCTGCAGATCCATGAGGTTGTCCCGATAGTGGCTCGAAGAGTGCGAGGTATATCAGGACCGCGGTCATGGCGGCGTAAAGCGGCGCAGGCCGATGGCTTATCCGAGTATCGGAATGAACTCAACACGGGAGCCACTGGCGTGTTGCGGAAAAGCCGGCGCATCCTGGCAAGCACCAGCTCTTCATCCCGGCCTTCTCCCCAAGGGGGAAGGGGCAAAGTATCAGCCGCGCAGCGTTTTCCCGTAGGCGTGCACTTCATCCACCAGTACGTTTACATGCTCGGGATCGACTTCCGGCGTGATGCCGTGGCCGAGATTGAACACGTGGCCGGGATGACGGCCGTAGCTGTCGAGTACGGCGCGCGCTTCCCGGCGAATCACGTCGGGGCCGGCGCGCAAGATCGCTGGATCCAGATTCCCCTGCAGCGCCACGCGGCCGCCGACCGCGGCGCGGGCATCGGCCAAGTCGATGGTCCAGTCGACGCCAAGCGCGGTGCAGCCGGTGTCGGCCAGTGCGCCCAGATGCTGACCGGCGCCCTTGGAGAACAGCACGATCGGCAGCTCGGCGCTGTGCGGGCTGGCTTTCAATGCATCGACGACGCGGGCCATATAGCGTAGCGAGAATTCGCGGAACGGCGCGGGTCCCAGCAGGCCGCCCCAAGTGTCGAACACCATCAGCGTCTGCGCACCGGCGGCGGCCTGGGCGATGAGATAGGCGGCGACGGCCTGCGCCAGGGTGTCGAGCAGCTGGTGCGCGAGCTTCGGCTCGTTCCAGCACATCGCTTTGAGCGTGGCGAAATCCTTCGAGCCGGCGCCCTCGACCATGTAGCAGGCCAGCGTCCACGGGCTGCCGGAAAAGCCGATCAGCGGCACGCGGCCATCGAGTTCTTTTCGAATCAAGCGCACCGCGTCCATCACGTAGCGCAGCTCGGCGTCCATATCCGGCACGGCGAGCTTCTCGATGTCGCCGCGCGTGCGCACGGGATGCGCGAAGCGCGGGCCTTCGCCCTGCGCAAACGTCAGGCCCAAGCCCATCGCATCGGGAATGGTCAGGATGTCGGAAAACAGAATTGCCGCGTCCAGATCGAAGCGTTCCAGCGGCTGCAGGGTGACTTCGCAGGCCAGCTCGGGATTCTGCGCCAGCGCCATGAAGCTGCCGGCGCGGCTGCGGGTGGCGCGATATTCGGGCAGGTAACGGCCGGCCTGGCGCATCACCCAGATCGGCGTGGTGTCGGTCGGCTCGCGGCGCAGCGCGCGCAGGAAGCGGTCGTTCTTGAGGGTATTCATTTCAGCGCCCGTACGGGCCTTCCTGCCCTTGCGCAAACATCACGCGGAAGCCGCGCTTGAGCTGCGCGTCGCGGGCCTTTTCGAACGCGACCATGGCCTCGTCGCGCTCCAGAAACTGCTCGCGCTTGAGCGAGGCGCGACCGCCCTGATTGCCTGATTCGCGGTACAGCGTCCAGCCCCCGAGCAGATCCTGCTCCAGCGTGATCTGGACATAACGCGGTGCGTCGGTATTTCCGGGCACGGTTTGCATGTAGAGGCGCATGGTTTCCCGAGGGGCGATGCGGCGAGAGATTCCGCAAAGCCTGACATTCTAGAAGGCTGGCGCCTCGGTAGCGAGCGAGTCGGCAAACGAGGTCAGCGGACACCACGGTTAGGCATATCGACGATGGTTATGAAGCGCGATGCAAATCCCAGTGACTCAGCGAGCAATAGCCGCTTCGAGCGTCGCCAGCACAGCCGCTTCATCCACACCCGAAACGATCTCCGCCCGACCGATCCCGTGCCACAGAATCAGCCGCAGCGAACCGGCGGTGTTCTTTTTGTCCAGCCGCATCAGCGCCAGCAGTTGGTGCGGATCCATGCCGGCGGGAATCGCCGTCGGCAGCCCGAGCATGTGCAGCAGGGCCTGCAGGCGCGTGGTGTCGGCGGGTTCGCTCATGCCCAGGCGCTCGGACAGCTGCGCGGCCAGCAGCATGCCCACGGCCACGCCTTCGCCGTGCAGCAGGGTAGTGTAGTGACCGGCGGTTTCTAGCGCGTGGCCGAAGGTGTGGCCGAGGTTGAGCAGGGCGCGCTCGCCCTGTTCGGTTTCGTCGCGTGCCACCACGCCGGCCTTGTAGCGCACCTTGCGCGCAATGGCTTCGAGCAGGGTCGCGCTGTCGCGGGCAGCGAGCCGGTCGGCGTTGTGTTCCAGCCAGTGGAAGAACGGCTCGTCGCCGATCGCCGCACCTTTCACTACTTCGGCCAGCCCGGCGCGGTATTCGCGGTCGGGCAGGGTGATCAGCGTATCGATATCGGCAAACACCGCGCGCGGCTGATGGAACGCGCCGACCAGGTTCTTGCCGGCCGGCAAGTTGACGCCGGTCTTGCCGCCGACCGAGGAGTCGACCATCGCCAGCAGGGTCGTCGGCATCTGGATGAAATCGATGCCGCGCATCCAGCACGCCGCGGTGAAGCCGGCCATGTCGCCGATCACGCCGCCGCCGAGCGCGATGATGCAGGCGTCGCGGGTGGCACCGAGCTTGGCCAGCGCGTCCAACGCCACGCCGATGTTGGCGAAGCTCTTGTGCGCCTCGCCATCCTCCAGCAGCAGCGACGACCACGACAGGCCTTCCAGCCCTTTGGCCACGTGATCGAGATACAGCGGCGCGACGGTGGTGTTGCTCATGACCAACACGTGCTTGCCGCGCAGCGAATCGCGCCACAGCGCATGATCGGCCAGCAGGCCGCTGCCGATGGAGACGAGATAGCTGCGCTCGCCGAGCGCAACGGTGACGGTTTCGATGGCAGGAAGGTTCATGCGGTCTGCTGTGAGGTGAGCGGAAGGCGCTGCCAGTCATGATCGATCAGCGCGATGCTGCGTTCGGTGGCGCTGGTCACGCTGCCGTGTTCGCCCGGTACGGCAAGGTCGGCGATGTCGCGATACAAGGGTTCCCGAATCTGCGCCATCGCCTGCAGCCGCTCGTGCCGATCGGCGACCTCGAGCAGTGGGCGATGATGGTCGCGCTCGAGCCGCTCAAGCTGCTGCGCGATGCTGGCCTGCAGCCATACCACGTAGCCGCGTTCGATCATGTGCCTGCGGTTGAGCGCGGCCAGCACGGCACCGGCGCCGGTCGCCATCAGCACGCCGCCGCGTCGGCTGCACTCGTCGATGGCGGCGCTCTCGCGCTGGCGAAAGCCCACTTCGCCTTCAAGCTCGAACACGGTGCTCACATCGACGCCGCAGTGGCGCTCGATCTCCTGATCGATATCGACGAACGGCAGTCCATAATGCACGGCAAGGCGACGTCCGATGGACGTTTTGCCGGCGCCGGTCGGGCCGATGATGAACAGGTTGTGCGACGGATTCATGGGTAAATGCTAACAGGGCGCGCGACGGCGGCTGTAGCGAGGTTGCTGGGGAGGAGGCTGCATGAGCGAACGCGTATTGGTGGCGGGCTGTGGCAACGTGGGCCTGCGTGTGGCGAAGCAGTTGCTGGCGCGTGGCGATCAGGTGTGGGCGTTACGCCGTCGACCACCGCCCAGCGACGACAGCGGCATCCGGTGGCTGAGTGGCGATCTCACTGACGCCAATAGCCTGCGCGCGCTGCCCCGCGGCATCACCCAGCTCGTGTATCTACCCACGCCCGATCGGCGCGACGAGGCGGCCTATCGCGCCACGTTCGTCGACGGCTTGCGTCATGTAATGGCGGCGCTTGATCGCGCCACGCTGTACCGCGTGTTGTTCGTCTCTTCCAGTGCGGTTTACGGCGATCACGACGGTGGCTGGGTGGATGAAGCGACGCCGACAGCACCGTACGGCTTCAATGGCAAGGTGCTCCTGGACGCGGAGCAGTGGCTGTCGACGCAGCCGGTCAGCTCGATCACTCTGCGGCTGGCCGGCCTGTATGGTCCAGGCCAGTTGCACCTGCTCGATCGCCTGCGCGCCGGCCAGGTTCGCGTGCCGCGCCAGACGAAACATTGGGCCAACCGTATCCATACCGACGACGCCGCCGCGGCGATCGTGCATCTGCTGCAGCTCGACTGTCCCCTTTCGCTCTATCTGGGCGCCGACGACACGCCGCTGCCGCTCGACGTTTTGTACGACGCGCTGGCGGCGCTGATGGGGGTTGATCCGCCGCAGGACGGACCGCCGCCCGCCGGCATCGGCAGCAAACGGCTCAGCAACGCGCGACTGCGCGCCAGCGGCTTCGTGCCGCGCTGGCCGGATTCGCGCGAGGGTTATGCTGCCGCGGTAGCCAGCTCATCCACCTGAACACGCTCAACTAATGCAGCAGGAGAAGCATCATGGCCAATAGCATTGCGCATCACCAAGTCAGTACCACCAACGACATTCCCGGTCGTCGGATCGTTCGATCATTCGGCATCGTGCGCGGCATTACCGTGCGCTCGCGCAGCGTGATCGGCAATTTCGGTGCGGCCCTGCAGACCCTTGTAGGCGGCAATATCTCGATCTATGCCGAGCTGTGCGAGAAGGCGCGTGAGGACGCGTTCGAACTGATGCTGCAGCATGCGGCGGCGCTCGGCGCCAACGCGGTGGTGGCGATGCGCTATGACGCCAACGATGTGGCGGAAGGTGTGACCGAGGTGCTGGCGTACGGAACGGCGGTGCTGGTGGAATAGCATCGCTGATTGCAGCGCGACGATTCGATCAGCCGTGATTGAGCGCGATCACGTGGCGGTCGTCGTCATATTCGACGCAGCTGTCGGCCAGCGCGGGCAGCGTCGCCAGCGCATGCCGGCTCAGGCGCTCGTAGTGCGCCAGAAAGCGCACCATCGCCTCGGCCTCCATGGCCAGCGGCGCATGCCGGGCCAGTAGATTCTCTTCTTGTTCGCTGCGCCAGCGGCGCACGATGTCCCAGCTCGGCGCCTGCAGCACGATCAGCGCATCGAATTTGCGCCACAGCGGCTGATAGCCGCGCAACTGCTTGTTGACCCAATGGCGCCAGCTGCCGTCGGGATCCTCGACGCGCTCCAGTTCGTTCATCGGTTCGGCCAGCGCCGCTTCGCTCTGGGGACGAATGCCAAGCGCCCAGCCTTCCACGATGACCAGCTTGGGCGGCTTGGTCGAGCGCGGCCAGCGCGAGGGCGGAATGCGCGTATCGCGGCCCTTGTCGAAACGCGGGTGCGCGACCGGCAGCTTGTCCGAGGCCTTCGGCAGCGCGGCGAGCACCGACATCATCAGCTCGATCTCGTGCGTGCCCGGCACGCCGCGAGTGCGCAGCAGCGGATGCACCTGATGCGCCAGCGCCTCGCGATCGCTGCGCGAGTAGTAGAAATCATCCAGCGACAGCACCTCGGTATGCCAGCCGCGCGCTTCGGCCTGCGCCTTCATCACCTTGGCCAGCGTGCTTTTGCCGCTGCCCTGCAAGCCGGACAGGCCGAGAATGTACGGCCGGCGCGAGCGTGCGATGCGACCGGCGTACTGATCCAGCAGGTGGCCGGCCAGGGCCTCGTTTTGCGCGCCGCCCTGTACTGCCGTCATGGCGCGAAGCCTGGTTTGCAACCCGCGCTGGCCACCGCCAGGCGGATGCCCTGTAACAGAGGGTCGCGGCAATACGCCATCACGTCGCCTGCATGGGCGATACGGGATAGATGACGCGTTGCACTATCATCGGAAGTGTTCATCTGCGCCATGATGGCGCGAGTTGACCACGATGCAAAAGGAAAGTTTTGACCGCCATGCTCAACCCCGAAATCCTTAGTACGTTTGTGCGCCTGCTGGATGAAGCCAAAGCCAGCGACGACCGTGAACCCACGGCCCTGAGTCTGTCCACCGTGGACGCCTCGGGCCGTGTCGCCTCGCGCATCGTTCTTTTGAAGGAGGTCGACGAACGCGGCTTCCGCTTTTATACCAATTACCAGAGCGACAAGGGCAGCCAGCTCGATGCGCATCCGCAGGTCGCCCTGTGCTTCCACTGGAAGCAGCTTCGCCACGGGGTTCAGGTTCGTGTCGAGGGCGTGGCGCGTAAAGTGCAGCCGGCCGAGTCGGACGCCTATTTTGCCAGTCGGCCCCGGGGCAGCCAGATCGGTGCGTGGGCCTCGCTGCAATCGCAGACGCTGCCCGATCGCGACACGTTCGAGCAGCGCGTGGCCAAGTACGAAAAGGAATTCGAAGGTCGCGATGTGATGCGTCCGCCGCATTGGGGTGGATTCCTGGTCGAGCCGGACATGGTCGAATTCTGGTACGGCGCCGAGTTCCGCCTGCACGAGCGCGTGCGCTGGAATCGCCACGGCCAGACCTGGACCAGCAGGCTGCTTTATCCATGAGTCGGGCGGTGCCTGTCGAGCAGGTTGCACAGCACGGCTTGGTGGTGCCGACGCGCGGCCGCGGCTTCACCGACATCACGGCGCAGGTAGATAACCTGGTTGTTGCGAGCACGGTGCAAACCGGCATCGCCAATATCTTCACCGCGCATACCAGCTGTTCGTTGCTGATCAGCGAAAACGCCGATCCGGCCGTGCGCCGCGATCTGGAGCGCTGGTTTGCGCGCGCGGTGCCCGATGGCGATGCTCTGTTCGAGCACGACGCGGAAGGCCCTGACGATATGCCGGCGCACGTCCGCTGCGCGCTGAGCGGTGTCACGCTGACTGTGCCGGTCAGCGATGGGTGCCTGCAGCTGGGCACCTGGCAGGGCATTTATCTATGGGAGCATCGCACTCGTCCACACCAGCGCAAGGTCACCGTGACGGTGCTGGGGCAATGAGCGCGGGACGCCTGGCATATGGCTGATCGCGAAAGTGCCGATCACTACCCGCAGCGCATCGTCTGTCTGACCGAAGAGCCCACCGAAGTGCTGTATGCGCTCGGCGAGGAGCATCGCATCGTCGGCATCTCAGGCTTTACCGTGCGTCCTGCGCGTGCACGCAAGGAAAAGCCGAAAGTCTCCGCCTTCACCAGCGCCAAGATCGGCGAGATCATGAAGCTGGAGCCGGATCTGGCGATCGGCTTTTCCGATATCCAGGCCGATATCGCGCGCGAGCTGATCAAATGCGGCGTCGAAGTGTGGATCAGCAACCATCGCAGTGTCGACGGCATCCTCGCCTATATTCGCCGCCTCGGCGCAATGGTCGGTGCCGCGGCGAAAGCCGAGGCGTATGCGCAACGCGCCGAGCGGCATATCGCCGACATTCGCGCGTCGGCGGCTGCCTTGCCGCGCCGACCCAAGGTCTATTTCGAGGAATGGGACGAGCCGATCATTACCGGCATCCGCTGGGTCGCCGAGATCATCGGTATCGCCGGCGGCGACGACTGTTTCCCCGAACTCGCGAGCGAACCGTTGGCCAAGCAGCGCATTCTGGCCAACGGCGACGAAGTGATACGCCGCGCGCCCGACATCATCCTCGGCTCGTGGTGCGGCAAACGCTTCCGGTCGGAGAAGGTGGCGGTGCGTCCCGGTTGGGAAACCATTCCGGCAGTGATCCATGGCGATCTTTACGAGATCAAGTCTCCGATCATCCTGCAGCCCGGGCCCGCGGCGCTGTTCGATGGGCTGGATGCGATTCATCGGATCATCGCGACCTGGGCATTAAGCTAAACAATCGTTTTGCCCGATACCGAGCCGACGGATGCATAGCGATGTTTGGGCCATGAGGTTGGAGGCCTGCAGCGATAGAGATAGAATTGAAAGTTTGGCTGGCCTGCATCACGTCAGTTATGCGCGCTGGATCTGCTTGATCAGCATCAATCCGGCATAGGCCGCTGACGGAAGGTAGTGCGATGGAATTGCTGCGAGTCAAGGCGAGTTGCTGGATGAACGAGTGTTGTGTTCTGGGTGTTGCTGCCGATAGCCGCATCTGTGGCTGTTTTGTTATGGATCGGCTATGAATCACATTTTTCGTCTCGTCTGGTGCCGCTCACGCCGGGTTTTGGTCGTCGCATCGGAACTGGCATCTCGATGCCACGGCAGCGCCACCGGCACAGCGGATGGGCGACAGTCGGGATCGAGCAACAAGCTGCTGATGGCAGCGCTTGTCGGCACCAGCGGAGCCTTGTTCGTTTCCGGAGCCTCCGCGCAGTCGGTCGGTGACGGAAAGCTCGATGACCTGCAGTCGCTGGTCGCCAAATACAGCGCGCCCGATGCCGCGTCGCCCGGACAAAATCGCTCCGCCGCTGGCCAGGACGCCCCCGTTGCGGTGCGCGCAAACGTCCGCACGGCGTCGTCGCCCCCCGTCACACGGTCGCCAGCGCCGAAAACGCAGGCTTTGCGGCGTGACCACCAGGAGATCCGTTCCGCCAGCGTAGCCACGTCTGCGACGCACGCCGCAGAGCGCGCCGATAAGAGAAAAACACCGCCAGTGGCCGAGGTAGCCACGACGAAACCGTCAGAGCAGCCGCCGTCGAAATCACCGCAGGCACAGGTGGCAGCAGCGCCTTCGGCGATGTCGGGCGCGGCGCAAAGCGCGCATTTTGCTGCCGCCGATGCTGCCGATCGAAAGCGTTCCTACAAAACGATGGCGCCCCCGGCGCGGTCGTCCAGCGCAGCGGCAACGCCGGATCATGAGACGACGGCAGCGCCGTTGCCGATCAACCGCACAAACCTCGAAACGCGCCAGACACTATGGCAGCGGGCTCAGACAGAACTGGCGGCGGGGCGGCGTTTGCCTGCCCTGGCGGCGTGCGAACAACTGTTGGCGCAATGGCCGAACGACGTACCTGCGCGCCGCATGCAGTGGCAAATTCTGTCCGATCTGGGCGCCACCGCACGCGCGTGGCAATTGGCGCAAGGGATGTCTTCACCACCCGATGCGGCAACCAGCAGGACGTTGCAGGCCGACCTGGCGACGCATGAAATTCGCTGGGCCACGGCGACGCCTGCTGATCCCCGGCAGCCCTATGTTTCCGTCGATCGGGCTGTGGCGGACATCAATAAAGTCATCGCCGAGGCTGACAAAAATCAGCCCGCGTTGGCGGTGCGGGCGCGCACCGATCGCCTGATGGTCGACGATCAGTTAGACCATGGCGCCACCGCGGTCGATACGTATCGCCAGCTGCTGGCCGACAACCATCCTTTGCCAAGTTACGCCAAGGCTGCCGCGGCCGATGCGCTGTTGCAGCAGCGTCATCCATTTGAGGCGGCGACACTCTACGAACAGAGCATTCACGATTTGCCGGGGCCTTATGCTTCAGGCGAGACAGATCCACGTACCGGTCTGATGTATGCCTATCTTGAGTCAGGCCGCAACACCAAGGCGATTGCCCTGGCTGACAAAACGGCGGACTCGCTGAGTGCCTTCAAGCCTCGTCATGGCATCGCACTACCGGTGCGCAATCAGGCAAAGCTGCAGGCCGATCTGAATACGGTACTGGTGCGTGAGTACAGCGGCCTGCTGCCCGACGCGCAGAGCCGTTTGCAGCCGCTGTTGCAGCAGGCGCCGATGAGCGCGCAGCTATGGCGCGAGTTCGGCACTCTGCAGCGAGCCCGGGGCTGGCCGCGCGCCGCCGAGCGCAGCCAGACCATTGCCCTCGGCATCGATCCCAACGACCTGTCCACCAAGCTCGGCGTGCTCGATGACTGGCGTCAGCTGCATGACTATTCGCTGGTGCAGCCGACGCTGACCAAGATTGAAACCGTGCTGCCGCGCAGTCCCGAAGTGCAGCGCGAGCGCGAGTCGTGGGATCGCGAGCGCGGCTGGCAGTTCGATATCGAGCATGATCGTGGACGCGGCAGTACGCCCAACCTGGGTGACTCCGATCATCAGACGCAGGCGACGTTGGCCAGTCCGTTGCTGGACGACCACTGGCGCGTGGAGGGTCTGATCAACCAGACCTCGGCGAACCTTCCGGAAGGTCCTATCGAGCGCGACCGGGCCGGGCTGGGCCTGTTGGGTTACATGCGCGATCTGCAGTTCTATGCCCACGTGCTGGGCGCAGCTGGCGGCCGGGCGAAGGACACGGCGCTGGAGGCTGGCGCCACCTGGGCACCGAGCGATCACTGGGTGTTTGCCGGTGACTGGAACAAGCATGGCGACACCGATCTGCCGATCCGTGCGAGCTATTACGGTATTACCGCCGAAGCGGTGCATGCCAGCGTGCAGTGGCGCGCCAGCGAGCTCACCGAGGCAGGTTTCGGTGTCAACAGCGTGCACTTCAGCGACAACAACAGCAGCAAAGGCTGGCAATCGCACGTGATGCAGCGATTGTTCACCGTGCCGCAGATGACGATCGACGGTGGCCTGGAGGCTGGCAGCAGTCACAACAGCAATGTCGACGTTCCCTACTACAGCCCAGGGCACGTTCGCTGGGCGGCGGTCGACTTGCGCCTGCAGAATTTGCTGTTCCAGCGCTACGAGCAAACGTGGCGACAGAGGATCGATATCCAGGCGGGCACCTATGACGAGCGAGGCCTTGGCTCCAGCTGGATGGCTAGCGCAGGCTATGGACAAAGCATCGAGCCGCGTGCCGGCCTGGCCTTTGGCTGGAAGCTGGGCTGGAGCAGCCAGCCTTATGACGGCAAGCGCGACTCACGAGTCACGCTGGATTTGACCATGCATTGGGGAGAATGAGATGTATGGATTGAACAGAGTCCTGCTGTTGCCGCTGCTGTTCTTTTCGGTGGCCGCCGTAGCGGCCACGCGACCTGTGCCGGATGCGATGGTGCATCCGATACGGGTTACGCCCCCGCTGCCGGCGCTTACCGTTCTGAACTATCACGACGTGGTCGACGACCTGCGCGAAGCCGGTCCGAACGACAGCACCGCGATCACCACCGATCATCTGATTGCGCATTTCGACTGGCTGCTGACCAACGGCTTTCACATGGTCAGTTTCAATGACGTGGTGGCAGCCGTTGAAGGATCGCGCGCGTTACCGCCCAAAGCCGTGCTGCTTACCTTCGATGACGGACTGCAGAGCGCCTACACCCGCGTATTGCCGCTGCTGCGTGCCTACCATTATCCGGCGTTGATGGCGCTGGAAGGCTCGTGGATGGACTTGCCGGAAGGAAAATCGTTCGACTACAACGGCAAGCGCTGCGATCGCCATTGCTTTCTCGATTGGGCGCAGGTTCGTCAGATCCAGGTGTCTGGTTTGGTTGAGATCGCTTCGCACACCTGGGATCTCCATCGCGGCATTGTCGCCAATCCGCAGGGTAACGTGATGCCGGCGGCTGTGACGTCGGCCTACGATGCCGCCGCCGCAAAATACGAGGACGCCGCGACTTATCGCGCTCGCCTGTACGCCGATTTGAAGCACAGCGCCGATGAAATACAGCGCCAGACGGGCCGGCGACCGCGGGCGGTGGTGTGGCCATACGGCACCTTTAACCAAGTGGCGAAGCAGGTCGCCGATTCGGTGGGGCTGGCGTTTTCGCTGAGTCTGGATGACGCCAGTCCTTCGCTGGCGCCGGACAAGACCATCCCACGCGTGCTCATTCCCGACAATATCGGTGTGGATGGCTTGGCGGCGCTCATCTACGACCGGCACGAGGTGCAACCGCAGCGAGTGGTGCAGGTCGATCTGGATTACGTCTACGACCCGAACCCGGCGCAGCAGGAACGAAACCTGTCCGCTCTGCTGGATCGCATCAAGCGGATGGCGCCGACCCAGATATGGCTGCAGGCCTACGCCGACCCGGATGGCAACGGCGTCGCGGAGTCGGTGTACTTTCCCAACCGGCATCTGCCGATGCGGGCCGACCTGTTTTCGCGCGTGGCCTGGCAACTGCAGACCCGCTGTGGGGTGAGGGTGTATGCCTGGCTGCCGGTGCTGGCTTATCGTTTCAAGGAGGCGCCGGGCCTGCCCAGCCTTGGGGCCGCCATGCCAAAAGCCGGCGACGACGTGTACCGGCTGGCCCCCTGGGACCCCCGCGTGCGCCGTATGATCGGCGATGTCTACGAAGATCTGGCACAGCACGCCAATTTTTCCGGCGTGCTGTTTTCCGATGATGCGTTGATGCGCGATGGCGACCATCTGGGCCCCTGGGCGGCGCACACGCCCGCGCAGCGCACGCAAGATCTGATCGACTTCACCACCGCGCTGACGGCGCGCGTGAAACAGTGGCGATCGCAGATCAGGACGGCACGCAATCTGTACGCCACGCCAGTGCTTCGGCCAGAGGCGGAAGCGTGGTTCGCACAGAGTCTTCCGGCCTTTCTGAGGGCTTATGACTACGTCGGCCTGATGGCCATGCCGCAATTGGACAAGCGTTCGCCAACCGATCAGTGGTTCCAGCAGTTGGTCGATGCGGTAGCTCGCGAAAAAAGCGGCCTCGATCACACGGTGTTCGAGCTGGCGAGCAAGGACTGGCGAAACGGCCAGCCGATTCCGGCGCAGGTGCTGGGCGAACAGATACGTCTGCTGCAGGAGCGCGGCGCGCGAGATGTCGGCTATTACCCCGATGACTTCGTCAATGGACAGCCGGCGCTTGAGGCCATTCGCCCGTTCATTTCTGGGTCCGACTTTCCGTACAAGTCACGCTGAGGTCTTGAGCATGGACAGCACTCTGCGCGTTTTGCTCGACTTTGCGTTTTTTTATCCGTTGACGATGTCGATCATCTGGATGATCGGCAGCGTATTGTATTTTCTGCGCTGGGAACGCACCAGCCCATCCCGGGTGAAGCCGCCGGCGCTTGCCGAATATCCCCTCGTCAGCCTGATCGTGCCATGTCATAACGAAGGCGAGCAGGTGCGCGAAACGATCCTGCAACTGACCGCGCAACGCTACCCGGCATTCGAGATCATTGCCGTCAACGACGGCTCCACCGATAACACCGGCGCATTGCTGGATGAGCTGCAGCAGCACATTCCGCAACTGCGGGTGATTCACCTGTCCAGTAATCAGGGCAAGGCGATGGGACTGCGCATGGCGACCATGGCGGCGCGCGGCGAGTATCTGGTGTGCATCGATGGCGATGCCTTGCTGGACGACTACGCTACTCACTGGCTGATGACGCACTTGATCAGCAGTCCGCGCGTGGCGGCGGTCACGGGCAACCCGCGCATACGCAATCGCTCCACCTTGCTGGGCAAGCTGCAGGTCGGCGAATTTTCTTCGATCATCGGGTTGATCAAGCGAGCGCAGCGGGTGTACGGCAGCGTGTTCACGATATCGGGCGTGATCGCCGGCTTCCGTAAGAGCGCCTTGCATGATGTCGGGTACTGGAGCACCGACATGGTGACCGAGGACATCGACATCAGCTGGCGCCTGCAGATGAAGCACTGGGATATCCGCTACGAGCCCAACGCGCTTTGCTGGATATTGATGCCCGAGACGATTGGCGGCTTGTGGAAGCAGCGTCTGCGCTGGGCGCAGGGCGGTGCCGAGGTGATCCTGCGTTACACCCGCGACATGTTGCATTGGCGCCTGCGCCGCAATTGGCTGGTCGTCCTGGAATACATGCTGAGCATGCTTTGGGCGTATGTGATGCTTTGTGTGCTGACGCTGTGGGTGCTCGGACTGTTTCTGCCGATGCCGCCTGGCTTGTATATAGCCACCATGTTGCCGCAATGGAACGGTGTTGTACTGGGACTGGTGTGCCTCACCCAATTCCTGGTCAGCCTGATGATTGATCGTCGCTACGAGACGGCCATTGGCCGCAATTACTACTGGATGATCTGGTATCCGCTGGCGTACTGGTTGATCAACACATTCACCAGCATCGTCGCTCTGCCCAAGGCCTTGTTGAAGCGCAAGGGTACCCGTGCCATCTGGACCAGTCCAGATCGGGGCGTGCGATGAAAGCCGAAGCTATTTTGATCCATAGGCCTCATCGGCAGCGGCGAGCGAGTCGGGCGATATTCGGACTGCTCACGCTGGTTGCGTGGATAGCGTGGGTGTCCCTGTGGCTGCCATTGATTACCGCGCTGGCGTGGTGGTTCGGTTTGCATACCAGCTACGTGGAGCTGTTCCAGCGTGACCATACCGCAGGGTGGGGCCAGTTGCTCTACCTGCTCTGGTTGGCCCTGGGCTGCGCGTTGGTCATTTCATCGTGGTCAGCCTACAACTGGAAGCGCTTTCACAAGCTGGATCGCCGGCGCGGACGGCCGCCAGCTTCCATGACCGCGATGGCCCAGCTGCTGAGCGTGGATCATGTCAGTGCCATCGAACTGCGCAGCAGCAATCGCATTGTGCTTACGTTCGCCGACGACGGCAGCGTCAGCCATATCCCCGGTCCGGCAGCAGCCGATCCGTCGCTTGAAGGTTCGCGCTGAAGGCCGGTTGACGGTTAATGAATCTGTGCGGGGTTTACTGAGCGCGCGCCCCTGCCGACAGGGCCGGTTGGTTTTCAAAGAGCAAGTCTCCGACTAGCTCGCGCTGCCGCTCGGCGGCCACGGCAAGGCAACCCGATGTGGGCCACACGGAGACCTTAAACAGGCTCTAGGCGACCAAAGCCAACCGTGTTCCGAGATCCAGCAACGGAGCCGCGATCAACATGCGCGCCAGTAGCAGGCCCACCATCACCACCGTCGGCGAAAAATCGATATTCCCCGCCGTCAGCTTGCCGCGCAGCGGCCGCAGCAAGGGTTCGACGATGGAGCCTGCCAGGCGCAGCGCCGGCTGGCGCCGATCCACGGCCAGCATGCTCATCAGCGACCAGGCGAAGATCAGCACCAGATAGAACAGCAGCAGAAAATCGAGCAGCTCGGCGAAGGCCAGCAGCACCAGGCCGAGCGGGTGCGGCATCACGCCGATAATCAGAAACAGCACGAGCCGCTTCAGCAGCATGGCCAGCCACGCAAGCAGCAGCGCGGCGAGGTTGATGCGGCGCCAGTTGAGAATGACGCGACGCACCGGCGCCAGCACCGGGTTGGTATAGCGGTAGACGAACTGGCTGAGCGGGTTGTTGAAATCGGCGCGGCAGGCTTCGGCGAGCAAGCGCACGACGAGCAAAGTGATGACCGCATCGAAAGCCAGTTCGATCAGCAGGGAAACGGCGTTCAGCAGATAGCTCACGAGATGGTGTCCAGATTGGCGGCCAGTTCAGTGCCACGGTGGGTGGCGGCGGCAACGGCGCGGGCCACGATACGTGGAAGTTCGTCGGCGCTGAAGCTTTCCAGCGCGGCCTGGGTGGTGCCGTTGGGCGAGGTGACGCGCTGGCGCAGCACGCCGGGGTCTTCACCGCCCTCGACCAGCATGCGGCCGGCGCCGAGGCAGGTCTGCGCGGCCAGCGCGCGGGCGACGTCGCGCGGCAGGCCCTGCGCGACGGCGGCGGCCTCGAGCGCTTCGACCAGCATAAAAAAATACGCGGGACCGGAGCCGGACAGCGCGGTGACGGTGTCCATCAGCGTTTCGTCATCGATCCAGCGGGTGAGGCCGACAGCGTCAAGAATGTGCTGGGCCTGTGCTTTCTGCGGCGGGCTGACCCGGTGGTTGGCGCACAGGCCGGTGGCGCCGGCGCCGATCAGGGCGGGTGTGTTGGGCATGCAGCGCACGATCGGCAGGTGCGCGCCAAACCAGCGCTCCAGCTGATCCAGCCGCACGCCGGCGGCGATGGAGATCAGCAGCGGGCGATTGCGCTGCAAGGTGTCGCGCAACTCGGTGTGGATGGCCGGCATGATCTGCGGCTTCACCGCCAGCACGATAACCTCGGCTTTGGCGACGGCGAGGTGGTTTTCGGCGTAGCAGGCGACGGCGAATTCGCGGCCCAGCGCCTGACGCGCCTCGGCCAGCGGTTCGGCCACGCTGATGGCGGCGGCCGGCATGCCGGTTTTCAGCAGGCCGCCGATCAGGCTGCGCGCCATGTTGCCGCCGCCGATAAAGGCTAGTCGTGCCATGCAGGTTTTCCTCAAAGAGCATTTGTCCAGGCCGCTACCTTACCGGAGCCGAGCCTTTGGCGATGCCTCCTTGTTGCCGTCGGCAATCGCGACGGAGCCGCTTTGGCCGGTTGGCTTCGACGAGTCCGCAGCGATCGCTCCGGTTTTGCGAAAATCCTGCAAAGAGCGTCTGTTTACTTCACCTTTCCGGTGCGGAAAAAGACTGGCCGTACAGCCTGTTGCGCGAGTAGTATCGAACGAGCTGCAAGGGGGCCGGGGGTTCTTCGTTTACAGACAAGCGGCGCGTGCCGCATGCGCGACGGTGGCCTATCCGTGCGAACATCCTCGTCATGCATGCGCGATGCGGCGCCGATACCGCCATAAATTCAAGTCATCCAGACGATTGGTTCAGGGGAACAGATAGATGGACATTGCCGAACTGCTTGCCTTCTCGGTAAAGAACAAGGCCTCGGATTTGCACCTTTCCGCCGGACTGCCGCCGATGATCCGCGTCGACGGCGATGTGCGCCGCATCAACATTCCCGCGCTGGAGCACAAGCAGGTGCATTCGCTGGTGTACGACATCATGTCGGACAAGCAGCGCCGCGATTACGAAGAATTCTACGAAACCGACTTCTCCTTCGAGATTCCGGGCCTGGCGCGCTTCCGCGTCAACGCGTTCAACCAGAACCGCGGCGCCGGTGCGGTGTTCCGAACCATTCCGTCGGAAGTGCTGACGCTGGAAGACCTGGGCTGCCCGCCGGTGTTCAAGCAGCTGATCGAGCAGCCGCAGGGTCTTATACTGGTGACCGGCCCGACCGGTTCGGGCAAGTCGACCACGCTGGCGGCGATGGTCGATCACATCAACAAGAACGAATACGGCCACATGCTGACGGTCGAAGACCCGATCGAATTCGTGCATACCTCGCAGAAGTGCCTGGTCAATCAGCGCGAAGTGCATCGCGATACGCTGGGCTTCAACGAAGCGCTGCGTTCGGCGCTGCGCGAAGATCCCGATTACATTCTGGTCGGCGAGCTGCGCGATCTGGAAACCATTCGTCTGGCGCTGACCGCCGCGGAAACCGGCCATCTGGTGTTCGGCACCGTGCACACGAGTTCCGCCGCGAAGACGATCGACCGCATCATCGACGTGTTCCCCGCCGGCGAAAAGCCGATGGTGCGCTCGATGCTGTCCGAGTCGCTGCGCGCGGTGGTGTCGCAGTCGCTGCTGAAGAAGGTGGGCGGTGGCCGCATTGCGGCGCACGAGATCATGGTCGGCATTCCGGCGATCCGTAACCTGATCCGGGAGGACAAGGTGGCGCAGATGTATTCGTCGATCCAGACCGGCCAGCAGTTCGGCATGCAGACGCTGGATCAGTGCCTGCAGGATCTGGTCAAGCGTGGCCTGGTGTCGCGCCAGGAAGCCTCGACCTATGCGAAGAACAAGGACACGTTCAAGTAAGCAAAACGAAGGTAGAGTCAGGGTACTGACAGCTCTGGCGCTCTGATTGCCTATTTTGTCCCCCGTTTCCTAGTTGCACTTACTGTTTTCGCGGAGCGTCGCCATGAGCGATTTTGATTTCACCTCGTTCCTGAAGTTGATGGTGCACAAGAAGGCGTCCGATCTGTTCATCACGGCAGGCGTGGCGCCCTCGATGAAGGTGCAGGGCCGCATCGTGCCGATCACCCAGAGCCCGCTCAGCGTGCAGCAATCGCGCGACATGGTGCTCAACGTGATGACGCCCGGGCAGCGTGAGGAGTTCGAGAAAACCCACGAATGTCAGTTCGCGATTTCCGCGCAGGGCGTGGGGCGCTTCCGCGTATCGTGCTTCTATCAGCGCAATTGCGTGGGCATGGTGCTGCGTCGGATCGAGTCGAAGATTCCCACGCCCGAAGAGCTGAACCTGCCGCCGGTGATCAAGCAGCTGGCGATGACCAAGCGCGGCATCATCATCTTCGTTGGCGCCACCGGCAGCGGTAAATCGAGCTCGCTGGCGTCGATGATCGGCTACCGCAACCAGAACTCGACCGGGCACATCATCACCATCGAAGACCCGATCGAGTACGTGCACAAGCACGAGGGCTGCATCATCACGCAGCGCGAACTCGGCATCGATACCGACAGTTGGGAAAACGCCCTCAAGAACACGCTGCGCCAAGCCCCCGACGTCATCATGATCGGCGAGGTGCGCACGCGCGAGACGATGGAACACGCGATCAACTTTTCCGAAACGGGCCATCTCTGCCTGTGCACGCTGCATGCGAACAACGCCAACCAGGCGATGGACCGCATCCTGCACTTTTTCGCCGAGGATCGTCGCGAACAGCTGCTGATGGATCTGTCCTTGAACCTCAAGGGTATCGTGGCGCAGATGCTGATCCCCACGCCGGATGGCAAGGCGCGTCGCGTCGCCGTGGAAGTCTTGCTGGGCACGCCGCTGGTGCAGGATTACATCCGCCAAGGCGATCTGCACAAGCTCAAGGACGTGATGAAGGAGTCGACCTTGCTCGGCATGAAAACGTTCGACCAGTCCCTGGTCGAGTTGTATCACGCCGGCGAGATCTCCTACGAGGACGCGCTGCGTTACGCCGACAGCTCCAACGAAGTGCGCTTGCGCATCAAGCTGGCCCAGGGTGGCGACGCGCACACCCTGTCGCAGGGACTGGACGGCGTGGAGCTGGAAGAGACGCGCAGCTCGCAGAACTTTGGCGGCGGTAGCAACCTGCTCAACCGCTGATTTCGTCCGGCACATCACAAAAAGGAGCCTTGCGGCTCCTTTTTCTTTGATCTATCGCGTCGGTATGAGCGCGACGTCAGCGCCATTACATGCCGCTGCTGGAGCTCGAGGCCGGGGCCGCGGCAACCGTCACGCCCGAAGCGTCGACGCTCTTTACGCCCTTCACTTTCTTGGTCACACGAACTACGTGCGCCTTTTCCTTGCTGCTGGTAGCGGTACCGGTCAGGGTGACGGCGCCGTCGACCGTGGTCACCGAGATATCGGTGGACTTGATGCCCTTGGTGGTAGCCAGGACGGATTTGATCTTGGTGGTGATCAGGCCGTCAGCGGCCTTTTCCGGCACCGTCTGGTTGGAGGTCGCCGAATCCTGGGCCATGACCTGGCTAACCGGAACAGCTGCGAAGGCGACCATCAGGCCGGCGGCAATGAGGCTGCTACGAATCAGTGAATGTTTACGCATGGCTATCTCCTTGGTGGTAAAAGTCTGTCGGAACGACAGTGGGATGCCGTTGTCATCGGCTTCCGTGACGCGTATGGCAACAGTCGATGCGTGAAAATGATGTGGCGGTGCGCCACTTCTGTTCAGCAAGTGGCGGGGCCTGTGATGCCGCGCGCATGGCTCGACCGATGCATCGGCCCGCTTGCTTATGGTTGGCAATCCAGCTTGGAAAAACGGCAAAAAAAACCGGAGTGCATGAGCACTCCGGTTTTCGCGTCATGGCCTAGGGCACGCTTATTTCAATGTGGTCTGGCTGGTGATCACCATACCGTCGGCTTCCACATGCGTCTGCGCGTCGATGCTGTCAACGCGCGCGGCCTGAGCTTTCATCGCAGCGAATTGCGCCTTCGAGCGTGCCGCGTCGGCAGCGATCTGGGCGGGGTCGTCCGAGCCATTGTCGGCACCGTCGAGAGACGGTTCATCGTTGTTCTTGGCCAGTGCGGTCGCCGTGGCGGAGAGGCTGTCGGTCTTTGCCTCCATCAGCTGCAGCCAGGTCATGTACATCGCACCGGTCAGGTGCATGCGGCCGGTGCGGCCGGCATCGCCGGTTGGCGCTTTCAGCGTATCGGCCAGCTGAGCGTCTTCTCCGGCGCCTATGCCAATGGCAACGGCCTTATCCCCCAGCGCGATCCAGGCCGGCTGACCGAGCATGCCGGCCATGTCCTTTGGCAGCGCGGCGGGTGGGCCATTGGGCGTGAGCTTCAGCTGGGCCAGCGCCGGCACCATCATCTGGCTCATCGCCAGCAGGCCGGTCGGGTTGTTGGTACCCAGCACGATGCGGCCGGTGAAGACCGGCATGCCGCCGTCTTTTGCGGGGGCCAGCGTGTCTAGCACGATGCGCAGTCCCAGCATGTCGCCGAATGGCGGAATCGCCGCCTTCTGCATCGCCGGGCCGATTTTGGCGAAGCCGTCATTCAGATCGGTGAGCGCCGGGCAGGTGAATGGCTTGGCGGCGACGGCGTCTGCCTGTGCCGACCAGAACGTGCGCAGCTGTGCCACCGGCAGCGCGATGCTGACGTCGAACGGCGCGGTGCCGGCGCTGCCGAGGCCGGGCAGATCCACCTTCAGATCGGAGAAGGCCTTGCTGATGTCGTCGGCCAGCGCGATGTCGAAGCGCACGCTCTGGTGACCGGTATCGAGCTGGGTGTAACCGAAGCTGATCGTCGGGACACGCGCCGCAATGCGGGTCGCTTCGGGCGCGCAGCTGGGCGAGGTCTGCAGTTGGTTAGCGACCGGCTCGCCGGTCTTGGCCGATTCGACCGCGGCGTGCGCCTTGATGATCGAGGCGAACAGCGGGTCGCTGCCGCTGATGGCCAGTGGCAGCGCGCGGGTCAGATCGAGATCGCCGACCACCCAGTTCTGGTAGCCCTTGGCCTTGGCCAGCGTGACCAGGCGGCCGTCGTCCTGCAGGCTCTTTTCAGGTCGGTCCAGGCCGAGCGTCTGACGCAGCAGCGCCGGCGCGGCGTCGGCCGGCAGCAGTGCCAGTACGGCCTGCTTGCCGACCATGGCCAGAATGGCCTCGGTGCCGGAGGCGGCGAACGTGTACTTGCGGTAGCTTTGCGTACCGATGCTGACGACGTCGAGTTTCTTGCCGTAGGCGGTTTCCAGCCGGCCGACAAAGCCGTCGAACGCTTTCGGATCGCTCAGGCCGATGCGCAGCACCGGCGACAGGCCGATACCGTAAAGTGCGGAATAGCCTTTGAGATCAAGTCCGGCATTCTGCGCGAAGGTCTCGATCGTCTTGCCGTTGAATTCGGCCGCCAGCGCATGCATCAGCCGGGCGCCATCGGGATCTTTCTTGGCCATCTGATCGGCGGCGGCGTTGAGCTGCGCCAGCTGCGAAGGCAGCTGCATATCGGCCTGCGTCAGCAGCGCCTTGCGCGTGTCGTCGTCCAGTACGTCAAGATTGGCCACCACGTAGGGTGTGTCGGCTGGCGCAAAGGCCAGCGGCGCGTCCTTGTCCTTGTGTCCGCAAGCTGCCAGCGCAAAGCCAGCCAAGCTCAGCGCGATGAAGCGCGTCGTCGATCGCATGATCATCCCCATGGTTTATTGAGTGTCGCGGGCACATTATGCCGTGTCGCGGGTTGCCGCGGTGCGGCAATTTAACGATAAATTTGCGATCGGTCGCCGGGGAGCTTTGGGTCCATGGAGCAACCCGCTAGCGCGCCAGCAGCTCGCTGAGCACGGCCATACGCACGAATACGCCGTTGCCAACCTGCTCTAGGATGCGCGACTGGGCGCCGTCGGCCACATCCGAAGCGATCTCGATACCGCGATTGATCGGGCCCGGATGCATGACCAGGCAACCCTTCGCCGCCAGGGCGAGGCGGCGTTGGTCCAGGCCATAGAGGTTGAAGTAGGCCGCCTCGTCGGGCAGGTCGATGGCTGCCATGCGCTCCTTCTGCAGGCGCAGGGTGATCACCGCATCGGCGCCCTGAATCGCCTCGTCGAAGTTTTCGACGTAGTGGACCTTGGGGAATTCCTCGGCCGAAGGCATCAGTGTGGAGGGGCCACAGACGCGGATCTCCTTGGTGCCCAGCGCGCTGAGTGCGTGGATATCCGAGCGCGCCACGCGCGAGTGCTTGATGTCGCCGCAGATCGCTACGATCAGATTCTCGAAATCCGGCCGGTGCTGGCGAATCGTCAACACATCGAGCAGACCTTGGGTCGGATGCGCCCGATTGCCGTCGCCGGCGTTGATCACCGATACGCCGCTCATCGCGTGGCGTACCAGTTCATCCGGCGTGCCCGACTGCTTGTGCCGCACCACGATGGCATCCAGGTGCATGGCTTCGAGCGTGTGCAGGGTATCGAACAGTTCCTCGCCCTTGCTGGTGGACGAAAACCCGATATCGAAGTTGACTACGTCCGCGCCGAGGCGGCGCGCTGCCAGCTCGAACGAGGTGCGCGTGCGCGTGGATGGTTCGAAGAACAGATTCAGCACCGTGCGCCCGGTCAGCACGTTGAGCTTGCGCGTGCCGTGTGCGCAGGCGTCGCGCAGTGCTTCGGCACGATCGAGCAGACGCTCGATCGTATCGCGCGGCATAGTTTCCAGCGTAGTGAGGTGGCGCAGGCGTGGGCTCATGGCGTCGGTTCTGAGAGTGAGATGGAGTGTCAGTGATCAATCGCAGGCTGGGCGGGCGACTCGATCAGCCAGCGCTCGACAATGACTGCAGCCGCTTCGGCATCGATGTGGGCGGCGTCGCGTCGGCGCTTGAGGCCGGACGCGCGTGCTTCGGCGAAACGATGGGCGGCGTCCTGCGAGCTGTGTCGCTCGTCGACGAAGGCCACCGGCAGCCCGTAGCGTTTCTGCAACTGGTCGGCAAAGCGTCGCGCCGCGCGGCTGGCCGGCTGCTCGCCGCCGTCCAGCGTCAGCGGCAGGCCGACGATGAAGGTGTTCGGCAGCCACTCCTTCTGCAGCGCGTCGATACGCTGCCAGTCGGGCTCGCCGTCGCGCACGGTGATCGTGGTGAGCGCGCGTGCGCTGGCGGTGAATGGGTTGCCGACGGCCACGCCGGTGAGCTTGCTTCCGACATCGAAGCCGAGCACACAGCTCATGCGTGGCCTGCGTAGCTGGAAAGCTGCCGCGGGTCGACGCCGACCAGGCCGGCGGCGGCACTCCAGCGATTCTCCAGCGGCGTGTCGAACACGATGCTGGCGCTGGCCTCGGCGGTGAGCCAGGCGTTGGCCATCAGCTCCTGCTCCAGCTGGCCGGCATCCCAGCCGGCGTAGCCCAGTGCCATCACGGCCTGACTCGGCCCTTCGCCAGCGGCCATGGCGACCAGGATGTCGCGCGAGGTAGTCACCGACCATGCTGCGTTGATCCGATAGCTCGATTCCCAGGCGCCGTGCTCACGGTGGAGCACGAATCCGCGCTCCTGCTGCACGGGTCCACCGATCAGCACGGGTGCGTCGGCCAGATCGCCGTCCGGGCACTCCAGCTTCATCTGCGCCAGCACGTCGCCGAAGCGATACTCCGACAGCTGATTTACCAGCAGACCGACCGCGCCGCCTTCGTCGTGCTGGCAGAGCAGGGCGACGCCGCGCGAAAACGGCGGGTCGACCAGCCCCGGCATGGCAATCAGGAAATGGCCGGTGAGGATGTGGGGGACGACGGTGCTCATGGCCTCATTGTAAGCACCTCACGCACATCGTGCTTCAGAGACTGTTCGTTGTCTCAGCGTGTCTGCAACACGTTGCTGGGCTGGAACTGCCAGGTGCGGGTGATATTGAGTTCGTCGATCTTCTCGCCGCTTTGCGGCGCCGGCGGAAACGGCGCCGCCAGCCGCACAATGCGTTCGGCGGCCAGGTCGAGCAGCTTTTCGCCGGAGCTGTGGATCACTTCGATACTCTTGATGCTGCCGTCGAGCCGCAGTACCACGGTAAGCAGCACGTCGCCATGCAGACCGCGCCGGCGCGCCTCTTCCGGATAGTTGAGGTTGCCGACCCGCTCGACCCGGTCGGCCCAGCCGCGCATGTACGCGGCGTACGCATATTCTTTCGTGTTGGCGGTAAGAAACTTGATCTTGGGTCGCTTGGCATAGGCCACTTTTTTGCGGTTGATTTCGGCGGAGAGCTTGGCGATGTCCTGCTCGGTCTGCGATTCGGCGGCGGTCGCCGCGTCCTGCGGATCGACCTGCTGCCGGGCGGTGTCGCTGTCGACGCTGAAGTCGGTCTTGCCGCTGGTCGTCACCATACGGGTGGGCGTGGCGTCCCGAGGCTGCGCGACGGCCGCCGCAACCGCCGCGGCTGCGGTGCCCTCGTTCGGCTGCGGCAGCGGGCCGGAAAAAAGGTCTGATGGCCGCGCCGCCTTGTCGCTCTGGCCGCCGCCGCTGTTGTTGGCCTGGGCCAAAAAGTCGGCCTTGTCCGGGGCCTCCTGGTTGGCCACGTTGACCAGGGTCACGTCCAGCGTCGGCAGGCTTGGTTTCAACTTGGCGAAATGAAAGGTGATACCGAGCAACAGCACGCCGTGCAGCAGCAGCGAAAACAGCAGCGTGGCGCTGATCGGGTTGGGCGCCTCGCCGACCACTCGGGTAGAGCTGGTCGGCTGGAGAGCGGCAGTGGCAGGCTGACTCACGCGGTGCGATGTCCCGAAACGCGCTGCTCGATGACGTCGAACAGCTGGCCGGCAATATTAAGCCCGAACTGAGCATCCAGTTCGCGCACACAGGTCGGCGATGTGACGTTGATCTCGGTCAGGTAATCGCCGATCACGTCCAGTCCGACGAACAGCAGCCCACGCCGACGCAGTTCCGGTGCCACCTGTTCGACGATCCAGCGATCGCGGTCGGACAGCGGCACGCCTTCGCCGCGGCCACCCGCCGCAAGATTGCCGCGAAATTCGTTGCCCTGGGGAATACGTGCCAGGGCATACGGCACCGGTGCGCCGTCGATCACCAGGATGCGCTTGTCGCCGGCCGTGATCTCGGGAATGTACTTCTGCGCGATGGTCAGCTGCCGCCCCTCGCCGTGGGCGCCGCCGGCGAGCAGGGTTTCGAGCATCGAGTTGAGATTGCTGTCGCCGGCCCTGACCCGGAAAATGCCGCGCCCACCCATGCCGTCCAGCGGCTTCAGCACCACTTCGCCGTGCTCGGCGGTAAAGCGGCGCAGTTCGGCCGCGTCGCGTGACACGAGCGTGGGCACGATGCACTGCGGAAACTGCAGTGCGAACAGTTTTTCGTTGCAGTCGCGCAGCGACTGCGGGTCGTTGACCACCATGACGCCGCTGCGCTGAGCCAGCTCCAGCACCATGCTGTCGTAGATGAACTGGGCATCGACCGGCGGATCCTTGCGCATCAGGATCACATCGATCCCGCGCAGGTTACGCCATTGCGCTTCGCCCAGCGTGTACCAGTCCTTCGGATCGTCGCGTACGGTGAGCGTGGCGCTGCGCGCCCACGGCTCGCCATCGCGCAGCGCCAGATCGCCCTGCTCGAAATAGTGCAGCGTGTGCCCGCGCCGCTGGGCTTCCAGCAGCATGGCCAGACTGGTGTCCTTGGCAACCTTGATCGCGCCGATGGGGTCCATCAGCACGGCGACCGAAAGGGTCATGGCGATTCTCCGTAAGTGCTCAAATACAGGGTTCGAAAAACGGTCCGACGACGTATCGGCCGATCGGGCCGAGCTGATTCGTCAGATTGACATCAACAGGTGCGATGGTCGCCGAGACGATCGATGGCGACAAGCTCGATCCGGCTGGAGCTGTCGCCATCGGCCCGATGGTGCCAATATAGGTCACGTTGTGCGCGCTGAACGTTGAGTCTGCGCGATTATTGCTTGACAGTTTCGAGGGGCAGGCAGTACACAACATGGTTTATCAAGCGCCGCCGCAGAGCGGACCTCGATACATTGGGTTTCGTGATTTCCGATACGCGCGAATGACGGCACACTAGTTGCTTGAACTCGTGATTGACCTGAGCTCGCGCGAGTTCCGGGGGGAGTAGTGAATTTGAACGTTAGTGCTAATGACTTGACCGGTCTCAAGGTCATGGTGATCGACGACTCAAAAACCATCCGTCGCACGGCGGAAACCCTGCTGGCGAAGGAAGGTTGCGACGTGGTGACGGCCGTTGACGGATTCGAGGCGCTGGCCAAGATCTCCGACCAAAAGCCCGCGATCATTTTCGTCGACATCATGATGCCGCGGCTCGATGGTTATCAGACCTGCGCGCTGATCAAGAACAACCCGCAGTTCCGCGGTACGCCGGTGATCATGCTCAGTTCGAAAGACGGCCTGTTCGACAAGGCGCGCGGGCGCATCGTAGGCGCCGAGCAATATCTGACCAAGCCGTTCACACGTGACGAATTGCTTGGTGCCATCCATCGTCATGTCAGCACCGTGCCTGCAAGTCGCTAACTGCAGATTCTGAGGGGAACCTGTGGCCAATATTCTCATCATCGACGACTCACCGACCGACGTACGCGTGTTCACCACGCTGCTGGAGCGTGCCGGTCATCAGGTCGTTGCCGTCAACAGCGCCGAAGAAGGCATCGAGCGGGCGCGGGCCGACCTGCCGAGCCTGGTGATCATGGACGTGATCATGCCTGGCATGAACGGGTTTCAGGCTACGCGTACACTGAGCCGCGATCCGATTACGGCGGCTGTACCCATCGTCATGATTACCACCAAGTCGATGGAAACCGACCGCGTGTGGGGTCTGCGCCAGGGTGCGCGTGCGTTCATCACCAAGCCGGTGAATGAAAAAGAGCTGCTGACCTGCATCAACGACCTCCTGCCGGGTGCGGCATGAACCAACCCGCTCATCGCATACCGGCCGTCAACCTGACACCGTTCGAGATTCTGGCGCGCTATGAGCGGCTTTCGCTGGCGCACGCGTCCGACACGCGCGACAAGCTCGAAGCGCCGGGCCTGTGGCGCGGCATCGGCTTCCGCGTCGGCGCACGCCTGCTGGTCAGCGGCATCGACGAGATCAACGAGCTGCTGGCGGTGCCGGCGCTCACGCCGGTGCCCGGTACGCAGCCGTGGCTGCTTGGCGTGGCCAACGTGCGCGGCAATCTGGTGCCGGTGATCGACTTTGCGCGGTTTTTGTTCGGCGAGCGCACGCCGCTTACCGATCGCACCCGTCTGCTGATCGTGCGCCAGGGCAACGGCAACGTGGCGCTGCTGGTCGACGAAGTGTTCGGCCAGCGTACGGTAGACGAAGAGCAGCGGCGCGATGCGATGCGCGAAGAAGACCCGCGCCTGACGCGCTTCGTCGAAAATCGCGTCGGCGAACAGCAGTTGGGGATCTTCAGCATGAATCGATTGGTACGCGCACCGGATTTCCGTCAGGCCGCGGCGTGATCGTCGTCGACGCATTTTGAACAAGAAGAGCCGGTGCCCGTCGTGGCCGGAATGGGTTAGCAAGTTTCGTTTCGGTATTCGCCCATAGCGCGGCACCGATCGGATCAGGTCAGACGGACGAGGTGAACATGAGCACTACCGGGGGCGTTGGCAGGGAACGGGGTTATGCCGTTTATATTGTCCTGCTTGTGGTTTCGATCGGTTTCGCGGCGCTCGATTTCGGTCTGCTGAACCAGAAGAACAGCGAAGACCGCCAGGCCATCGCGCTGACCACGCAGATTCAGGTGCTTTCCCAGCAGACTGCGAAGTCCGCGCTGGAAGCGGCCAATGGCAACGCCGAGTCGTTCAACGAGCTGGCCGCCAACCGCAACTCGATCGATTCCGCCGTGCAGCGGCTGATCAAGGGCGATACGCATACCGGCATGCCGCCTTACGACGACAAAAACACGACCCCGACCGGCCGCGCCGTGATTACGCTGAGCGATTCGTGGAAGCAGCTCGACGGCGATATCGGCAAGATCCTCTCCAACAAGGCGCTGGTGACCGATTCGGGCGTGCGCGCCAACACGCTGGCGCAGCAGATGCCTCTGCTCAACTCGAGCATGGAGCAGGTGGTCAACATTCTGCAGCAGCACAACGGCAGTTCCGACCAGATGCTGGGTACATCCCGCCAGATGCTCTCCGGTGACCGCATCATTCGACGCGTGCAGGAAGTGCTGCAGGGCGGCGACAACGCGCAGTCGGCGGCCGACGGCCTGGCCCGCGATGCGCAGCTGTACGGCAATGTGCTGAAGGGGCTGCTCGAGGGCAATCCGGAAAGCGGGGTCAAGCCGATCGGCGACCCGAATGCGAAAAAGATTCTTGCCGACATGACCGACCGCTGGAACAAGCTGTCCGATCCGCTGGCCAAGCTGGCCGACGCCGCGGGCAATTTGGCCGACGTGAAACACGCCGGCAACCAGGCCTCGTTGGATTCACAGACCGTGTTGCTGCGAGCCAACGATTTGTCCGAGCAGGTCGGCAAGCTGCCGCTGCGCCGGCTGTTCCCGAACGTGTGGTGGGGCCTGTTCGGTGCCATCGCCGCCGTGGTTTTCGCCGTCGCGCTGGTGTTCACCCTGGTCGCCGATCAGCGCCGCCGCTTCGCCAGCAGCGCCGAGCTCAACCAGCGCAATCAGGAGGCGATCATGCGCCTGCTGGACGAAATGGGTTCGCTCGCCGAAGGCGATCTCACGGTAAAAACCACGGTGTCCGAAGACATCACCGGCGCTATCGCTGACTCGGTGAACTACGCCATCGACGAGCTTCGCTCGCTGGTAACGACGATCAACGAAACCTCCGAGCAGGTGTCGTCCTCGGCGCAGGAAACGCAGACCACCGCGCGCCATCTGGCCGACGCGGCCGAGCAGCAGGCGCAGCAGATCAGCTCGGCGACCTCCGCGATCAACCAGATCGTGAGCTCGATGGATATCGTGTCGAAGGATTCGGCCGAGTCGGCCGACGTGGCCGAGCGCTCGGTGGAAATCGCCTCGCGCGGCGCGGAAGTGGTGCGCGAAACGATTTCGGGCATGGACTCGATTCGCGACCAGATCCAGGAAACCTCCAAGCGCATCAAGCGGCTGGGCGAGTCTTCGCAGGAGATCGGCTCGATCGTGGAACTGATCAACGACATCGCCGAACAGACCAACATCCTGGCGTTGAACGCGGCCATTCAGGCGGCCTCGGCCGGTGAAGCCGGTCGCGGTTTCGCGGTGGTGGCGGACGAAGTGCAGCGACTGGCCGAACGCTCGACCAGCGCGACCAAGCGCATCGAAACACTGGTGCAGACGATTCAGTCCGATACCAACGAGGCGGTGAACTCGATGGAGCAGACCACCGCCGAGGTGGTCGCCGGTGCGCGCCTGGCGGAAGACGCCGGCAGCGCGCTGGGCGATATCGAGCGCGTTTCGCATGACTTGTCGGCGCTGATTCAGAGTATCTCTTCGGCAGCACGCGCGCAGTCCGCCGCGGCAACCGATATTTCGATATCGATGAACGCGATTCAGGAAATTACGTCGCAGACCTCGCAGGGCGCGAGCCAGACGGCCGACTCGATCGGTACGTTGGCGCAGCTGGCCAGCGATCTGCGCCGCTCGGTGGCGCATTTCAAGTTGCCTGGTTGATCGCACGAGTTGAGTGAGCTAGTTGACCGAACTATCCGTCGCGCCGATCGCCGCGCGATGAATACAAGCACAGGACGGGGGGCATGCTCGTCGGTTGCGTAACGTTGTTGGGCAATCGTTGAGAGAGGCGCATGAGACTTCAAGACCACATCGATTTCACCACACTGCACTGGGTCAAGCCGGAGCTCGACGAAACCTTGTCGACCGCCCGCGAAGCGCTGGCGACTTACGTCGAGCATCCGATGCAGCGCGATGCCATGCGTTCGTGCGCCGAGTATTTGCACCAGGTGCGCGGTACCCTGCAGATGGTCGAGCTGTACGGCGCCGCACAGGTCACCGCGGAAATGGAAACGCTGGCGGTTGCGCTGCTGCAGGATCAGGTCACCCACCGCGAAGAAGCCTACGCTTCGCTGATGCGCGGCCTGATGCAGTTGCCCGATTATCTGGAGCGCCTTTCCAGCGGCCACCGCGACGTGCCGGTGGTGCTGTTGCCGCTGTTGAACGATCTGCGCGCCAGTCGCGAGCTGCCGGCGCTGACCGAGTCGGCGATGTTTCATCCGAATCTGGATGCGTTTCTGCCGGAGCAGGCGCCTGCCGCCATGAGCGAGTCGTATGCCGAAGCGCATCGCGGCGAGCTGGCGGATCTGCGTCTGCGTTTCCAGCAGCAGCTTTTGAGCTGGTTCCGCGGGCAGGACGCTGCGCAGCAACTGCTCGGCATGCGCACGACACTGCTGGCGATCGCCTCGCGCTGCTATCACGTGCACGGGCGTCGGCTGTGGTGGATTTCCGCCGGCGTGCTCGAAGGTCTCGAGCAGGGCATGCTGAAAAGCTTTGCCGGCGAAATACGTCAGCTGATCGGCAAGGTCGATCGCAGCATCCGTCAGCTGATCGAGCAGGGCGAAATCAGCCTGCGCGGCGGCGATGCCGACGACGTGTGCTGCAAGATGCTGTACATCGTGGCGCAGTCGAAAGAACGCAGCCCGTTGATGGAACAGCTGCGCGTCACCTATGCGCTGGATAGCTTGCTGCCCGACGCCGCCGAACTGGAGCATGCCCGCGGCTCGATGGCCGGACACAACCGCGCCCTGCTCGATTCGGTATCGCGCGCGCTGAAGGACGACCTGCTGCGCGTCAAGGAAGCGCTCGATCTTTTCCTGCGCCAGGAAGACGCCGACCCGTCGCAGCTCGCTTCGCAGAGTGAAGTGCTCGAGCGCGTCGCCGACACGCTCGGCATGCTGGCGTTGAACGTACCGCGCCGTGTGGTGATCGAACAGCGCCGCGTGCTCGACGAAATCGCCAATCGACTGCGCCAGTCCGACGAAGAAACCCTGCTGGATGTGGCCGGCGCGTTGCTCTACGTCGAGTCGTCCTTGGACGACCACATCGAAAGTCTGGGTTCCGAAGACGAAACGGAATCCACCGAAGCGGTGCAGGGCCTGCCGCGCAGCGAGGCGCTTGGCGTGGTCACTGCGCTGATGCAGGAGGCGATCGCCAATACCGGCAGCGTCAAGGGCTCGATTATCGCCTTCGTCGAATCCGGTTGGGAGCATAGCCATCTGGCCGTCGCGCCGGCTCTGATGGGCGAAGTGGCCGGCGCACTGCGCATGCTTTCCGCGCCGCGTCCGGCCGATCTGGCCGAGGGCGTGGGCCGTTTCGTGGCGGAAGAGCTGCTGATGGACCGGCGGGTGCCCTCCGGCGAGCAGATGGATCATCTGGCCGATGCGCTGGCGGCGCTGGAGTATTACCTGGAAGCCGCGCGCGAACATCGCGGTGGCCTGGATCATATCTTGGACGTGGCCGAGCACAGCCTTGGCATGCTCGGTTACTGGCCGCTGCCCGCCGCGCGCGCGTTGCCGCCGCCCACGATGATCGAACCGGCGGATGGCATCGAGCCGACTGCCGTCGAACACGCCGCTGGCCTATCCATCGACGAAGCCGCGCACGACGAAACACTTGCGCACGAGGCGCATCCCGATCTCACCGAATCGGTCAGCATGCTGCCCGGCGACGATCTCGGCCATCTGTTTGTCGGCGAGAGCGAGCAGCCCGCCACGGCGGCCCACAATCTGGACGGCCTGCGTCTGACCGAGACGGAAACGACGGCGCCGCCGCCATCGGAAAATACCAGCGCGGCCGACCCGTACGACGACTGGATCGAGATCGAGGAAGAGGCGTTCGAAGAGCTGCCGGTGCGCGACGCGTTAGCTGGCAAAACCGTGTTCAATTTCGACGCGGAAGGTATCGACGACGATATTCGCGAAATCTTCTTGGAAGAAATGCAGGAGGAAATCGACAGCCTGCGCAACGGCGAAAAAGTCTGGCTGGCCGAGCCGACCCAACTTTCCTCGCTGGTTACCTTGCGACGCTCTTTCCACACGCTGAAAGGCTCGGGTCGGCTGGTCGGTGCCGGTGTGCTCGGTGAATTCGCGTGGAAGGTCGAAGACATGCTCAATCGCGTGCTCGACGGCAGCATCGAGCCGCACGAAGGCGTGCAGGCCGTGCTCCATCATGCGATCGCGGCCCTGCCGGAGCTGCTCGCGGCGCTCAAGGGCGAGGGTGAGCCGACGGCGCCGCTCAGCGCGATTATGCAAACGGCGGAAGAAGTGGCCGCTGGCCAGCGAACCCGCGTGGAAGATCACCTGTCGACCGCGACGGAGATGGTTCGTCGCGTCGTGCTGCGGCGCATTCCGCGCTCCCAGGCGGCCGCCGATGCCGTACCGGAAGCCAGCCTCACCGAAGGGCACACCGCCGCCGACAATCTTGCGGCAGGCGACGAGTCGACGTCGTTCGAGCCGAACAGATCGATGCCCGAGATGCCGCCGGTGGATCCGGTGCTGTTGGAAATTCTGCGCAGCGAAGTGGCGCAGTATCTGCACACCATTCGCGGCGCCATCCAGCGCAGCGACATCGAGCTGCCGATCGGCGAAGACTTGCTGCGCGCCGTGCACACGCTGCACGGCGCCATCGCCATGGTCGATATCCAACTGCTGACCCAGCTGCTGTCGCCGCTGGAAAGCCTGTTCAAGCGTCTGCGCGCGCTGAACGTTGCGCTGCCGTCCGAGGGCGTGCGCATGCTCGAACAGACGGTGGATCTGGTCGACCATGTAATGGGCCAGTTCGACGTGGACCAGCCGCAGCTGCCGAATGCCGATGCGCTGACGGCGCAGATTGCCGCGCTGCGCGACCGCTACCCGGAATCGCAGATCGCGCACGTGGTCTACGAGCGGCGGTCGGACGAGGAAGACGCGATCGAATCGCAGCACGCCGACGAATTCGCGGCCGAAAACGACACGGTCGAAGCGCACGCGGACGAGCCGGCCGATCGCGCCCACGCGCCGCTGGAAACCGTGCACGAGGATGCGTCAAGCAACGCCGCCGAGTTTGATCCCGTGCCACAGCTGACTGGTCACGACGAAAGCACCGACACCTCTGCCGATGACGCCGCCGAGCCGGTCGATGCGGCGTCGGCGAACGAGCCCGAAGCGGATACCGTCGCGGAAGTCCATCCCGACGACGCGCGTCATGCGGAGCTAGCCGCCGAAATGGTCGCGGCGCTGGGTGCGTTCGAGCCCGAGGTGGCTGCCGCCGAGCGCATTGCTGCCGAGCAGCTGGCCGCCGAAAAGGCGGCGGCCGAGCACGCGGCGGCGAAGCAGCTGGCTGCCGAACAGGCAGCGGCCGAGCAGGCGTCGATCGACAAGCTTGCCGCTGAACACGCTGCCGAACTGGCCGCGCAGCAGGCTGCCGACGAAATTGCCGCCGAATTGTTGGCTTCCGAAAAGCGCGATGCCGAAGCGCGTGCGGCCGAGGAAGCCGCTGCCGCCCGGCAAGCCGAGGAAGTTGCCGCTGCCCAGCAAGCCGCAGTCCAGCATGTCGAGGAAGCCGCTTCTCCCCATCAGCTGGTCGAGGCGCCCGCCGAGCCGGTGCAAGAAAGCGTCGTCGCGAACGACGCGCCAGTGGTCCAGGACGAGGTTTACGCACTGGCCGGCTCCGGTCACATCGACGCGGATCTGCTGGAAGTATTCATCGACGAGGCGCGCGAAATTCTCGATCACGCCGACGGCGTGATGGCGCAGTGGCACGATGCGCCAACCGAGCTTTCGTACGTGGCCGAGCTGCAGCGCGACCTGCACACGCTCAAAGGCGGCGCGCGCATCGCCGGTTTGATGGGCGTGGGCGATCTCACGCACGCCATCGAAACGCTGCTGGAAAAACCCATCCGCGATCCGTCCAAGACCGGCCCGCTGATCGGCGCGCTGGAGTCGGCGTTCGATCGTCTGCACAAGCAGGTGCAGTCGGTGTCGTTGGGCCAGACGGTCGATTACCCGCAGGACATGATCGATCAACTGCTGGCCTTGGCCGGCGAGACGAATCTGTCCGACGACGCCAACTCGATCGATGACGCCGCACCGCCTGCGAGAAGCGCCAGTGCGCTGCTGCTCCCGACGGCGCCTGCGGTCACGATGCCGGAACATCTGCCCGATCTTCCCGACCTCTTGCCGGAAGCGGAAGAAGAGGTGCGATCGTCGCAGGAGCAGATCCGCGTTCGCGCCGATCTGCTCGACAGCCTGGTCAGCCACGCGGGCGAAGTGGCGATCTACCGCTCGCGCCTGGAACAACAGGTGGCCGGCTATCGCTTCAACCTGGTCGAACTGGAGCAGACCGTGTCGCGTCTGCGCAGCCAGCTGCGCATGCTGGAAATCGAGACCGAAGCGCAGATCATCGCGCGCTTCCAGCGCGAACATCGCGAAGCGGGCCTGACCGTGTTCGATCCGCTCGAGCTCGATCGTTATTCGCAGCTGCAGCAATACTCGCGCGCGCTGGCCGAATCGGTCTCGGATCTGGTGTCCATTCAGACCTTGCTCGACGAGCTCACCCGTCAGGCGGAAACGCTGCTGATCCAGCAGTCGCGCGTCAGCACCGAGCTGCAGGACGGCCTGCTGCGCACGCGCATGTTGCCGTTCGACACGATGGTGCCCAACCTCCGTCGCACGTTGCGTCAGGCAGCGCAGGAAGACGGCAAGAGCGCCCAGCTTTACGTGGACGGCGCGCACGGCGAAATGGACCGCAACCTGCTCGACCGCATCAAGGCGCCGTTCGAGCACATGCTGCGCAACGCGATCGCTCACGGCATCGAGTCGCCGGAGGAACGTCGCGCGGCGGGCAAGCCCAGCGAGGGCGCGGTGCATATCCGCGTGGCGCGCGAAGCCACCGAGGTGGTGATTCGCGTCAGCGACGATGGCCGGGGCCTGGATCGCGAGGCGATTTTCAAGCGCGGTATCGAGCGCGGTCTGCTGCGTGCCGATACCAAGCCGACCGACGACCAGCTGCTGTCGCTGATCACCCAGCCGGGCTTCTCCACTGCCAGCACGGTGACCCAACTGGCCGGTCGTGGCGTCGGCATGGACGTGGTCGCCAACGAGATCAAGCAGCTCGGCGGTTCGCTGTCGATCGAATCCGAAGCGGGCAAGGGCAGCGTCTTCGTGCTGCGTCTGCCGTTCACCCTCGCGGTGACGCAGGCCATCCTGGTACGCATCGGCGAGGCGACCTTTGCCATTCCTATGACTTCGGTGCAGGGCGTGGCGCGCGTCAGTCCGGATGATCTGGCGGTGCGCCTCGCCGACGACGAGCCGACCTTCCAGTACGGCAACGAGGAATACGGCATCCACGATCTGGCCGAATTGCTGGGCCTGCCTCCCGGCCTGCCGGCCGACGGCGAACAGCAGCCGTTGCTGCTGACGCGTGCCGGCGATCTGCGTGCGGCGATCCGCATCGACGCGGTGCTCGGTTCGCGCGAAATCGTGGTCAAGTCGGTCGGTCCGCAGATCAGCTCGGTACCCGGCCTGCTCGGTGCCACCATCATGGGCGACGGCTCGGTGCTGATCATTCTCGATCTGGCCCCGCTGGTGCGTCACGGCATCACGCGCCGTCAGCATCGTATCGCCGACGGTCTGAGCGCCGTGCAGGCGCCGGTGATCGAAGAGATACGGGTGCGGCCGCTGGTCATGGTGGTCGATGACTCGATCACCATGCGCAAGGTCACCGGCCGCGTGCTCGAGCGCCATGAGTACGACGTCAGTACGGCGAAGGACGGCATCGACGCGATCGAAAAACTGCATGAGCGCGTACCCGATCTGATGCTGCTAGACATCGAAATGCCGCGCATGGACGGCTATGAGCTGGCCACGCACATGAAGGCCGATCCGCGGCTGCGCGATGTGCCGATCATCATGATCACCTCGCGCAGCGGCGACAAGCATCGCCAGCGCGCCTTCGATATCGGCGTCGATCGCTATCTCGGCAAGCCGTATCAGGAGGCGGAGCTGCTGGTGCAGATCAGCGAGGTGCTCGAGCAGCGCGTCGGAGCCGAATCATGAGTCAGGGCGCACCGGCGGTTGCCCTGTTGTTTGATGACGTCGAGCTGGGCGGACATCTGCGCGATGCGCTGAGCGAGTGCGGCGCGCGTATCGTGCACGAAGGCGATATGTCCAGCCTCTCGCGCGATTTGCTGGAGAAAGTCGGCGCACAGGTGCTTGTCGTCAACCTGGACGACTCCGCCGACGACGCGCTGGATCGTCTGTACGAAGTCATCGACGGCGACAAGCCGCGCGTGGTCTTCAACGATGCGCAAGCCAGCCGCGCGCTGACCGGCTGGGATCGCGCCCGCTGGGCGCGCCATCTCGCCGTCAAGGTGCTGGAGATGGGCGATTTCGATCCGCCGCGACCCGAGTACGCGCGCGGCGTCGAGGTGATCAACAGCGACGTGCTGGAAGCGGCCATCGCGCGAGAGTCGACCGCGGAGTTTGCGTCGGCGCCTGAATTGCACGCTGTTGCCGAAACGGACATTCAACCCACGCCGCCGAGCGCGGACAGCGAACACGAAGCCCTTACGCTGGAAACGCCGTCGTTCGCGTCCGATGAATCGGAATGGGCCGATGTCGACGCGTTGCGTACACCCGCGGCCGGCGAGCAGTCGGAAAACCTGGCTGCCGAACTGGAAGCCCTGCTGGCGTCGGGCGATCTGTCGGTGGACGAGGAGGCTCCCACCGGTTCCGGCCTGCGTTTCACCGACGACGAAGAGCTGCCGCCATTGCACGATGGCCACTTCGGTCCGCCTGCCGGCGCCGATGACAGGCCGGATGCCTCCGAATCGGTGGGCGAGTCTCAGGTGGCCGCGGCAGAGCAAAACGCCGGCCCAAGCCGCGTGACGCCACCGGTGTTCCAGCTCGATCATCTGGAGCTGGCGCCACTGACGGATACGACCGTCGCGCCGATGGCCGCAGGGGCCGCGCAGCAGATTCCGACCGACGCGCTTGTCGCGCAGGCGCGTGTGCCGGACAGTTGGTCGCTGCTGGAGGACGATGATGTGCCGCTGGCAGATGAGAAAGCCGACGCGGCGGATTTCGGCATTCACAAGGTCAGCGCGGCGGATTTTCTCGCACCCGATGCCGAGCAGGCTGACGCGGACGACGAGGCGGTGATGAGCCTTCAACTGCTCTCGATGGAAGAGGCGGTTGCACCGACGGCTTTCGAAGAGGCTGAGGCCTTTCGCGCCAACAGCCTGAGCCAGATCGTGCTGCTGGGCGCGGCGGCTGGCAGTAGCGAATCGGTGTACGGCTTTTTGTCGGCGCTGCCCGCCGACAGCCGGCTGGCCTTCGTGCTCACACAGCATCTGGGCGCAACGCCGGTCGATACCCTGGTAGACGCATTGGCCCAGCACTCGGCGCTGCCGGTGCGCGCCGCAACGCACGGTAGCCGGGCCCGCGTGGGTGAAGTCATCGTCGTGCCGGCGGGGCAGCAGCTCATCCTGATCCGCGACGGCAGCATGGAGCTGCGGGCCAGTGGTGCCGACGCATCGCAAGGGCCGTCGATCGATGCCAGTTTCAGCATGGCCGCCAATGTGTTCGGTGCTGACGCGCTCGCCATCGTGTTCGCCGGTCGCGGCACCGATGCGGTGGCCGGCGCGCAGGCGGTACACGATCGCGGCGGCAGGGTCTGGGTGGAGTCCTCGGCCAACGAACATCCCGCCGACATGGTCAGCGGTATTTCCGCCGAACGGTTGGTCAGTTTTTCCGGTACGCCCCGTGAGCTGGCGGCGCATCTGATCGAGGTGTTTTCATGAGTGAAGAACAGCCGCTGCCGCGTGAAATTCGCTGCGTTCTGGTGCCGGTAAGCAACCTGCGCCTGTTGCTGCCCAATGCGACCGTCGCCGAGGTCATTACCTACAGCAAGCCCGAGCCGGTGAACGACGCGCCGGAATGGCTGCTGGGCCGCATCGCCTGGCGCGGCTGGCGCGTACCGCTGGTGTCGTTTGCGCAGCTGTCGAAGAGCGAGGCCGGCGACAGTGAAGCCAGCGTTCGTGTGGCCGTGCTCAAGGCGCTGGGCGGCAATCCGAAGCTGCCGTTCGTGGCGATGCTGACACAGGGCTTTCCGCGCCTGACCACGCTCAACGCCGAGCTGATCATTCCGACCCATGACGGCACTCCGCTGCCGCCGGGCGTGCGTGCACAGGTGCTGGTGCGCGATGACGTGGCGATGATTCCCGATCTGGAGTGGCTCGAAGCGGAGCTGCTGAGCCTGCTCGACGACGCCGACCTGACCGAGGCACCGGTGCCGCACGACAGCACCGAATGGTTGGGCACCGGCGGCTGAATCAAGTTTTTTTCAGACAGGCGAATTTGCAGGTTTCAGGCGTCCCCATGAATCGCCTGAAGCGCCGCCAGCGCGGCCAGTCCCGCGGTTTCGGTACGGAGAATTCGCGGCCCAAGCCCTAGCCCTTCAAACGTGGCGGCGTACAACGCACTGATGTCGCGCTCGCCCAGGCCGCCTTCCGGCCCCACGACCAGTACGCCGCCAGCGACGCCGAAGCGCAGTTCGCGAGTCGATCTGGCCGCCTCGGGAAGCAGCGCCAGTCGCAGCGCGCCATCGTCGGCCAACTCGTCCAACCACTTCGCCAACGGCACCGCAGCGGTGATTTCCGGTACGCGTGCGCGACCGCTTTGCTCACAGGCGCTGGCCGCCACGGCGCGCCAGTGCAGCAAACGTTTCTCCGAACGTGCCGCATCGAGCTTTACTTCCGAGCGCTCGGTCAGCAGCGGCACGATGCGGGTTACTCCCAGTTCGGTCGCCTTCTGCACGATCAGATCCATCTTGTCGCCGCGCGCCACGCCCTGCGCCAGGGTCAGCGCAAGCGGCGACTCGTTGGTAAGGCCGAGCTTGGCGTCGATCCGAACGGTTACCTCACGCTTGCTGACAGCGACGATGGTCGCCGCGTAGTCGCAGCCGTCGCCGTTGAAAAGTGTCAGCGGATCACCGGCCACCATTCGTAGTACCCGCACGGCGTGCTCGCTGGCCCGCGCTGGCAGCGCCAGCTCAGCGCCGACATTCAGCGCCTGATCGATATGAAGTCGGATGGTTCGCATGGAGCGTTCGCGCGGTAAAAAAGCAGCATAACCGAGCCGGCGCGCGCTGCCGAATGCGCCAGGAGCCTGTCGGACATCCGCTGGGCGGATTTTCGCCTCGAGCGCCCAAGCCCCACAGGTTCCAAGGAAACTGAATGTCAGCGAGATGAACGAGCGTGTCTCGTTGCCAGCGCGCGACGACCGGCGCAGCATGGCACCACGTATCCCGTCAGCGCTGTCGAGGTTTCGCTATGTCTTATTCAACGATTTCAACATTGGTCGTGTCCAAGCGTATGGTTCTGGCACTTGCGCTTTCAGCGGGTGTGGCAATGGGTGCGACAGCGGCCGCGCAGAGTTCACCTTCGGCGGTTCCGGCGACAAGCTCGACGGATCAGGGCAAAACCACGTCAAAAACGGCCGACGGCGATCATCGCCTGATCAAACCCGGCGACCGCGCGTGCCTGCGCAACACCGGCAGCCTGATTCCGCCGAAGAAAGGTGACTGCCTGCCGGTGGCGGGGCGCAGTTACAGCCGCGACGAGTTGCGCAACACCGGCGCGATCGACAACGCGCACGCGCTGCAGATGCTCGATCCCAGCATCAGTCTCGGACACTGAGAGCTCTAGCTAACGACGGCAATTTCGATCCCGGCGATGGCCGCATCGACCAGCCGATCGATATCCGATTCGGTAACCACGTACGGCGGCATGAAGTAGACCACGTTGCCCAGCGGCCTCAGCACGACGCCGCGTTTGAGTCCCTCCATGTACACGCGCATGCCGCGCCGGTCCTCAGCGGCGAACGGCCGGCGGCTGGGCTTGTCGGCTACCAGCTCCACGGCAGCGATCATGCCCGTCTGACGCACGTCGCCGACATGCGCGTGATCGCGCAGTGGCGTCAGCCGCCTGGCCAGGTGCGCGGACAGCTGGCGATTGCGTTCCAGCACCGGCTCGTCGCGGAATATCGCCAGTGTTTCCAGCGCCACGCGACAGGCCAGCGGGTTGCCGGTATAGCTGTGCGAATGCAGGAATGCCTTGCCGGCGTTGTACTCGGCGTAGAACGCCTGATAGATCGCATCCGTGGTCAGCACGGCCGATAGCGGCAAGAAGCCACCGGTGAGGCCTTTCGACAGGCACATGAAATCCGGCGTCGTCGCCGCCTGCTCGCAGGCGAACAGCGTACCGGTGCGGCCGAATCCCACCGCGATTTCATCGGCGATGAAATGCACGGAAAACTCGTCGCACAGAGCGCGCAGGCCCGTGAGATAGCTGGGGTGATACATACGCATGCCGCCGGCGCATTGCACCAGCGGCTCGACGATCACGGCGCAAGTTTCATGCGCTTGGCGCTCAAGCAGCGCACGCAGCTCCAGCAGTCGGCGCGTGGCGATCTGCTCGGGACGCTCGCCGGGCTCGCCTTCATACGTATCGGGCGACGGTGCAAGAAACGGCGTCAGCAACAGCGGCGCATACGTCTTGCGATACAGCGCCACATCGCTCACGGACAGCGCACCCAGCGTTTCGCCGTGATAGCTGCCAGTCAACGCAATAAAACGGGTCTTTTCGCCGTGGCCCTGGTTGAGCCAGTAGTGAAAGCTCATCTTCAGGGCGACTTCGATCGCGGCCGAACCGTTGTCGGCAAGGAATACGCGATCCAGCCCGGGCGGCGTGATGCGTACCAGTTCTTCGGCCAAGGCAATCGCCGGCTCGTGCGTGAAGCCGGCGAAGATGACATGCTCCAGCGTGCGCGCCTGGTCGGCCAGCGCGGCCGCGATGCGTGGATTGGCGTGACCGAACAGATTGGTCCACCACGAACTGATACCGTCGAGATAGCGCTTGCCATCGGCGTCGATGAGCCAAGCGCCATCGCCGTGCACGATCGGCACCATCGGTACGCCGGCCATGTCGTGATCGTGCATCTGCGTGCAGGGATGCCACAGGTGTTTGAGGTCGCGCGCGGCAAGCGCGGCGTTGCTGCTTGTGGAGTGAGTCATCCGGCTATCATCGGCGCTGTGCGCTGGACGCTCAAGCCCAGCGGTGAAGACGGTCGGATGAATCACGTTGAGAATCGGCGGTTGAAGACGCTACAAAAATGCCTGGTTGCCCTGGTCTTGCTGGTGCTGGTCGTGCTGATGCTGGTGTGGTTTTTGCCCGCCCGCCTGGCGCTGCTGTGGATTGCGCCGCAGCTGCATGGCGTGCGCCTGCAGCAGGTCGGTGGGCTGCTCTGGGACGGCCATGCCGATCAGGTCACGACCAGCGACGGGCAGGTACTGGGCAAGCTGAGCTGGCAGCTATCGCGCTCGGCCTTGCTGGGGAAAGCCCAGCTGCAGCTGGATTTCGCCGGTCCGCAGCTGAATTTTTCAGGGGCCATGCGCAAACTGCCGCAGGGCCGGGTCGAGTGGCGCGACGTCCATGCCCGTATGGATCTGTCGGTGCTCGATGCCTACGTGGCAAAGCTGCCGCAGGGGCGGCCGCGCGGCGAACTGCAGCTCAGCGTGGAGCACGCCCTGCTGCAGGCCGGCTGGCCGCTGGAGCTGCAGGCGAATACGCAGTGGACTCAGGCATCCATAAAAACGCGCGGGAGCGATATCGCCCTCGGCGCACTGCAGCTGCAGGCGCAGGCGCAGAACGGCGTGATCTCGGCGCAGCTGCATGACGATGGCCACGGCCCGCTGCAGGCAGATGGCCAGCTCCAGCTGAGCCCGCTGGGCTGGCGACTGGAAGCGACTTTGCTGGCTCGACAGACCGACGCGGCGCTGCGCCACTGGCTGGCCCAGTTCGGTCGGCCTGATAGCGACGGCACGCTGCACATTCGACGAAGCGGCGGCATGGCCATGGGTCTGCCGGCGCCGACCTCCGCCAGGACGCCCCTCTGATGATGCCATCCGATACTGCAACCAAGGCCATGGCGGCCGCGCGCGAAGCTGCGGGAGCGGCCGCGGAAATCATCCGGCATTACTGGCGCCGCGGTGTCGAGATCGAGATCAAGTCCGACGCCACGCCGGTGACCATTGCCGATCGCGAAGCCGAACAGGCCATCCGGAAAATTCTGCAGGCGGCATTGCCGGAGGCGGCGATCTACGGCGAGGAGTTTGGCCTGGAAGGCAAACGCGGCGGCCTGCTGTGGCTGGTCGATCCGCTCGATGGCACCAAGAGTTTCGTGCGGCGCACGCCGTTCTTTTCGACCCAGATCGCGCTGATGGACGGTGACGAGCTGGTGCTCGGCGTCTCCAGCGCACCGATCTACGGCGAGACCATGTGGGCCAGCCGAGGCGGCGGCGTGTGGCTCGACGGCGAGCGCGTCGTCGTTGCCGACACCAGCGCGATCGCCCAAGCGTCCCTATCCATCGGCAACGTCAAGACGCTTACTGCCGACGCGCGCTGGGATGCGCTCGGCCAGTTGATCCGGGACAGCAACCGCATTCGCGGCTACGGCGATTTCTGTCACTACCATCTGCTCGCGCGCGGCAGTCTCGATCTGGTGATCGAGTCGGACGTCAACATCCTCGACATCGCGGCGCTGGTGGTGATCGTGCGCGAGGCTGGCGGCGTGTTTACCGATCTCGACGGCGGCCCGATGACGCTGGATACGCGCAGCGTGCTGGCCGGCACGCCGGCCATTCACGCCCTGGCGCTGGATCGATTGCGCCGGCAGTAAGCTCATGAAGGATGGGCAGCGCGCGGCGCGCTCAGTTCGATTTGCCCAGCAAGCCACTGCTCTGCATGGCTTGCACCTGCACTTGTTCACCGCCATGAAAGCTGCTGGTCAGCAGCTGCTGCAGTGCGGCCTGCTGCTGTGCGCTGGTGAGCGTGCTGTCGGCCTGAATGGCCTGACTCTGCTGCGTGTAGGCATCGAGCCGCGCCTGCCACTGCGCGCGGCTTTGATCGAGCTGCTGCAGGCGATCGGCGGCCGCATCGCCGAATAATTGCGCGCGTTCGGCGTGGCGCGTATCGGCATCGGTTTGCGCGGCGTCGAAGGCCTCGGTCTGTTCCTGCACCGTCGTGCCCAGCGAGACCTGCGCCTGGGCTTCCTGCTCGGCCGCCGGCAGCGCTGCATCCAGCGCCTGCAGACGCCGCGCCTTCTCTGCCGGCGAAAGGCTGGTATCGGACTGGATCGCCAGCCGCTGCAGGGATTGCTGTTGCCGGCGCTGCTCGTCACCGTAAAACGCTTCGGCCGTTTCATCGCCCAGCATCTGCCGCCGCAGTGCGGTGACCTGCGTCAGCTGCTGTTCCATCGACAGGCCGGGCTGGTTGGCGAGCGCCACAGCCGCCTGCTGATAGTGCGTGTATCGATCGAAGCTCGCCATCACTTCGTCGATCAGCGGCGGATCGAGCCGTCGTCGCAGCAGGTCGTCGTGCAGCAGGGTACGGATGCTCGAAAGATCGGTTTCGCCCAGAAGTACGAGGTAATAGTCGAACAGGCGGCGCAGGGCCATGTCCGGTTTGAGATGGCCGCCAAAGCCCACACTCACACCACCGTCCGGCTCAGTGCCGCGCAGCGAGCCGTTGGCAAGCACGTCGTGCGGATCACGACGCTGTGCGGCAAAAAGCGGTGGGGCCGATTCGCGCGACGATGCCTGCAGCGTGTCGGCGATCGTCGCGGCTGGCGATGGCGTAACTGGTGTTTCCGCCGGGCCCATGTGAGCGATGCCGTAGCGTACCAGCGCCGTCGCGCCGATCAGCGCCAGCGTACTCATCACCAAACGTAGCCGGCGGCGTGGCGTCAAAGTCCCAAATCTTTCAGGCGATTGGCCTGATCGCGGTACACCGCTACGGGGTCGGATGAAAACACGCCGCGCAATCCGAGCAGCTGGTTGACCTCGTCCAGGTGATTCCAGCCGTAGTTGTCGCGGATCACCGTGCCCCAGTGGCTGGAGCATTGCCCGACCAGGCCGTCGCTGGCGCTGCCGTTAAAAAAGGTGCTGCCGATGCCAAGCAGCACATCGGAGGGGTCGAGCACATTGGTCAGTACCGAGGTCCCGCCGGAGGAGTAGTAGCGGATGCCGTTGACAACCGCCGCACCGGACCCGCACGGTGAGGTGGGCATACCGGCGGGAAACTGCGCGTTGAATTGCGCCGTACCGCTGGTGGAAAGTTGGGTCAGCGCGGCAATTGCATTCTGCGGATTGTTGCCGCCGGAGAAGGTGTCGATCAGATTCGCTAGCGCCGTAGTGAACGCCACCGCCAGCGCGCGCTGCGGACTGCCCGCGGGTGCCAGTGTCACGATGCCATCCGCGACGGCGCTGCCGGTATGCGGTGTGCCGAACGTGCTTACCGAGGCGACCAAATCGGGACGTACGGCCGCAGCGTAGCGGACGTCGAGGCCGCCCTGGCTGTGGCCTATCAGATTGAACTTGCTGTAACCGTAGACCGCCTGCAGATTTTCCAGCTGGGCCACGAGCTGGTTGCCGCGGGTGATGTCATTGCCGAGCTGGCTGAGCTCGACTACGTAGACGGTGGCGCCGCCGCTGCGCAGCCCGTCGGTGATGCCGTAAAAGTAGTCAATGGTGCCGAACAGCTGATCGAAGCCGAACAGGCCATGGACCAGCACGATCGGATAGCGGGTCTGGGTGTAACCACTGCTGCTGGCGGCAGCGGTTTTGGCGCCCGCGGACACGGCGATGGAAAGCAGCAAGGTGGTCAACGCGGCTTGAAAGGCAAGACGTAACGTGCGCATGCAAATCCCCTATGGATGGATGTCAGTCGGACCTCACGGCCACCGCATCGCTGCCCCCCGGCAATCTCCCAGCATCAGCGCCCGTACGCGGGAGTATCCATTCAGCCCTCTTGGTCGTCAAACAAAAATTCCATGGATATCCGTGATTTACATGCTGCGTCGCAAGATAAGGAAGTGAGGGGCTGCGTGCTTTGCCTGTCGATACGCCGCGATCAAGCCATGTGCATACGCACACGGGTACGGCGAACATTCATTCCCTGGTGACGCGTATGTCGCGGCTCGCAGCGGCGCATTCTTCCGGCAGCAGGCTAGAATGCAGCGATGCGCAAACCACCCATCATCCACGCCACGCGAGACATCGCGAACAGCCATTTCCTGCGCGCCGAACAGCTCGATCTGGAGTTTTCCAACGGCGAACGCCGCACTTACGAGCGGCTGAAAAGCAGCGGGCTCGGTGCCGTGATCATCGTACCGATGCAGGACGATGAGACCGTGCTGCTGGTGCGCGAATATGGCGCCGGCGTCGGCCGCTACGAACTGGGGCTGCCAAAAGGTCGGCTGGATCAGGATGAAACCGCCGAGCAGGGTGCGGATCGCGAATTGAAGGAGGAGGTGGGCTTTGGCGCGCGCAAGCTCACCATCTTGCACAATCTTTCGTTATCGCCGTCGTATATGACACACATGGCACATGTGGTGCTGGCGCAGGATCTGTATGCCGAGCGCCTGATCGGCGACGAGCCGGAAGAGCTCGACGTGGTGCCGTGGAAGATGTCCGAGCTGCATACGCTCATCGGCCGTGATGACGTGACCGAAGGTCGCTCGATCGCAGCGCTCTTCATGGCCCGCGAATATCTCGCCGGCCGCTTCAAGCGTCAGTGAGTCGACGCGCATGAGTGTATTTCGATGAGTGCGGAACCCGAGTTCGCGCGGCAGATCGGCGACATCGCGCGCGCCGCCGGCGAAGCCATCATGGCCATCTACGGCAGCGATTTTTCGGTGCAGACCAAGGCCGACGCATCGCCGCTTACCGCCGCCGATCTGGCCGCCCAGCAGGTGATCCTGGATGGGCTGTCCAAGCTTGACCCGGCTCTGCCGATCGTGTCCGAAGAGGCCAAAGCGCTGGCTTGGTCGCAGCGCCAGCACTGGTCGCGCTACTGGCTGGTCGACCCGCTCGACGGCACGCGCGAATTCGTCAAACGCAACGGCGAGTTCACCGTCAACATCGCGCTGATCGACGATCGGCATACGGTGCTCGGCGTGGTGCTGGCGCCGGTCACCGGCGAGCTGTACATCGCCGAGCAGGGCAGCGGTGCGTGGCTGCAGGTGCAGGCAGGGGGCGAATGGCAGCGCATTCATGCGCGTGCGCTGGCGCAGCCGCCGGTACTGGCCGGCAGCCGCTCGCACGGCAGCGAGCAGACCGCCATGCTGAAAACTTTGCTGGGTGAAGACCATCAGCTGCTGCCGCTCGGTTCGTCGCTGAAGTTCTGTCTGATTGCGCGTGGCGACGCGGACGTCTACTTGCGACTCGGCCTGACCAGCGAGTGGGATACGGCGGCGGCGCAATGCGTGCTGCAGGAAGCCGGCGGCGCGGTGCTCGATCTGTACGGCATGCCGTTTACCTACAACCGCGGCGAGTCGCTGCTCAATCCCGAATTCATCGCCGTCGGCGATACCCGCGTGGACTGGGCCGCGCGCCTGCGCAGCACCGGCTACGTGTAGCCGCTGCGCTCCATTTCGAATCACCGAAGCAAACCCGATGACTGAAACGACGCGCTACAGCCTCGACGATCTGCTGGCGATCATGGCGCGATTGCGCGATCCCGACGGCGGCTGCCCGTGGGATGTGAAGCAGGACTTTGCTTCCGTTGCGCCATACACCTTGGAAGAAGCCTACGAAGTCGTCGATGCGATCGATCGCGGCGACTGGGACGATCTGCGCGACGAGCTGGGCGATCTGCTGCTGCAGGTGGTTTTCCACGCGCAGATGGCGAAGGAAAAAGGTCTGTTCGACTTTGCCGACGTGGCCGATGCGATCGGCCGCAAGATGACGCGCCGCCATCCGCACGTGTTTGGCGACACGCAATTTGTCGACGAAGCCGAACGCAAACAGGCCTGGGAAGACATCAAGACGGCCGAGCGCCTGGCCAAGGGAGCATCCGTCGACGAGAGCGCACTGGCGGGTGTTTCGTCCGGCCTGCCGGAATGGCAGCGTGCGCGCAAATTGCAGGAGCGCGCCGCCAGCGTGGGATTCGACTGGCCCGAGCCATCGTCGGTACTGGCCAAGCTGGCCGAAGAAGTGGACGAGGTGCGCGCCGAGTTCGCTGCCGGTGCCGATTCCGCGCGGCTGGAAGACGAGATCGGTGACGTGCTGTTCGTGATGGTGAATCTGGCGCGGCACGCCAAGGTCGATTTCTCGCGCGCGATGCGGCACGCCAACGCCAAGTTCGAGCGGCGCTTTCGCCAGATGGAGCGGCTAGCTGCCGCCGATGGCGAGCATTTCGCACAGCAAGATCTTGCCGCACAGGAAGCGCTCTGGCAGCGCGCCAAGGCGATCGAGCGCAAGTAACCCGCCGATTGCACCGATTTCATCGGGAATTTCATGCGCCCGCGCACGATCACGGCATACGAGCGACACGCAAGCGTGCAACCTTTCTGCTTACGGTGGCATCCTACGAGCATTGCCTCGTTACGGATTCCACCATGCGCCGTCTTTTTATCGCCGTTTTATTGCTGGCCCCGGTATCCGCTTTCGCGGCGGCGCCGTGCAAATACCAGGCGCCGCGCAGCATGCAGATCAATCTGGCCGGCGTGAAAGCGGTGCAGATCGAAGTGCATAGCCACAACCTGCACCTGATCGCCAACAACGCGGCGCAGAAGCTGATCATTACAGGCCACGCCTGCACGTCGGACAACGCGGTGCTCAACAGCCTGCAGGTCAGCCAGAAGCTCGCCGGCGATCAGCTGCTGATCGACATCGGCGCCGACAGTCAAGCGCCCTCGAATATTTTTGGCAGCTCCTATGCGTATTTGGATATCAACATGCAGCTACCGGCGCGCATGCCGGTAACGCTGGGGGTGGGTTCGGGCAATGCCACGGTCAATGGCGTGCAGCAGCTGCAGAGTCACGTGAATTCCGGCGATCTTCATGTACGCCATGTCGCGGGCAAGTACACCGCCAGCTTGGGAGCCGGCGACATCGATGCCAACGACATCGGCAGCCTCGAGCTGACGTCGGTGGGATCGGGCGACGTCAAGATCGAAGGCATCAAGGGCGACGCAAAAATCGGCAGCATCGGTTCGGGCGACGTCATGCTGCGCAAGGTCGCTGGCAGCGTGCATGCCGACACGCTGGGCTCGGGCGACCTGGGCGTCAAGGACGTCGGCGGCAGCTTCAGCCTCGGCGCGATGGGCAGCGGTGACGTCATCCATGCGCGCGTCAAGGGCAAGCTCAGCCTGCCGCGCGACGACGATTGAGTCGCGCGGACTTCAGCCCAAGAGGCGCCACGCCAGATATACCAGCGGCGCGCTCACCAGCAGAAACGGAATCGAGACCAGATGAAGCAGTCGCAGCCCGTGCGGCTGCTTCGCGAGCCGCAGCGCGATCAAGTTGGCCAATGAGCCAATCGCCAGGCCGAAGCCGCCGACGTTCGCCGCCACGGCCAGAGCGATCGCATCGGGCGTGCGGTCGAGCAGCAGCACGGTCGCCGGCACGTTGCTGATCACCTGCGAGGCGAGAATGCCGCCGAGGAACACCGTCAGCGGCTGTTTGAAATCGAACTGATCCAGCGCGTGCTCAATCAGCGGGAGCTCGGCGAAGTGGCCCAGTCCCAGAAAGATCGCGGCAAACGTCACCAACAAAAGCCAGTCGATGCGCGCCAGGCTGGCGCGCGCCAGCAGCGCAAACAGCGCCAGCAGCGCGGCCGCTCCCAGCGCCGCCTGGTCGTATTCCATCGCCACCACCATGCCGGCCAGCGCGAGCATCGACGCCATGCCCAGTCGGCGAGAAATCGTTTGGCCGTCCATCTTTTCTCTGCTCAGCTCGATGCTGCCGCGCGGCAGCCAGAGCAGGGTGAATGCCGCCAGCAGTGCAAACATCACCACGGCGGCCGGCAGCATACCCAGCACGAAATGCAGAAACGGCATCTTCGCGTGTTGCCACAACAGCAGGTTTTGCGGGTTGCCGATCGGGCTCAGGGTGGAGCCGGCGTTCACCGCCAACGCCTCCAGCACCACCATGCGCAGCACGGGCAGGTTGGACATGCCGCCGATGGCGACAGTCAGCGGCACGATCAGAAACAGGCTTACGTCGTTCGTCAGCACCATCGACACTATCGCCGTGGCGGCGACCAGCAGCAGGCCCAGCCCGCGCAGCGAATGCGCCCGCGCCACCACACCGACGGCCGCGCGCTGCACCAGTCCGCTGTCGCGGATGCCCTGAATGGCGATCAGCAAGCCCATCAGGCCGGCCAGCGTGGGCAGCTGCAGCCATTGGTGATAACGCGACAGCGGCTGCGGATCGATCAGGGCCAGCAAAATCGTCAGCGTGCCGAATACCACCAGCAACCACTCGCTTTTCAGTTTTTGGTGCCAGGTAAGGCGTACGGTTTTGGACACTGCCGAGTTACTCATGCGACAGCGCGCCTGCAGTCAATGGCGTCATCACCATCCGCTCAGCCCTTCGATCGCGTAAAGCTTTTGCCAGCTCTGGCGCGCGCGGATGAGGTCGGCCAGCCGACTCAATGCCGGCCATTCGCTTACCGGTCGAGGCATGTTGCGCGACCAGCGCATCAGCATCGCCAGTAGCAGGTCTGCGCCGGAAAATTCCGCACCCAGCAGGTACGGACCATGATTTTTCAGATGCGTCTCAAGCCGGTCCCACACGCTTTCGATTTTTTTCTGCAACGCTGCGCGTATCGCCGGATCGTGCTCGCTGCTGCCCAGTTCGGCTGGGTAAAACCAAAGCCGATAGGTCGACATCAGCGTATTGCTGAGATAGACGATCCACTGCGTCCAGGCATCGTGCTCAGGTGTGCGAGGCGCGGGTGCCAGCTTCGTCTCCGGGTGACGCTCGGCCAGCATCATCAGCAGCGCCGCAGACTCGGTCAGCGCGCGGCCGTCGATCACCAGCGTGGGCACGACGCCACCGGCGTTGAGCTTCAGATATTCGGCGTCGTGCTGCTCGTCGGCTTCAAAGTCGACCAGCCGCAGCTCATGCGGGGCGCCGATTTCCAGCAGCGCCAGATGCACGACCATGCTGGCCGTGCCCGGCGAATAATAGAGCGTATACATAGGTGCTTTCCGCGCGCTGCCGTGATGATGGAGAAAGATCAGCGGCAGTAGTTTACCTATCCCTCGCGAAGCAAACGCATAGGAGATGTCCGCGTGACCTTGCGCGTGCCGGCCAGCCCGAGCAGCATGACCACTAGGGCTGCGCCCAGCGCACCCAACGCCAGCGGCCACAGCGGTGGCACGAAGCCGTCGATATGGAATACGGCATGGCCCATCCACAGACCGGCACCCGCGGCGCCCAGCGCAGCGGTGAGTCCGGCGACGAGGCCGAGCAGGGCGAATTCGCAGGCTGCCGCCGCGCGCAGCTGGTTGCGGCGCGCGCCCAGCGTACGCAGCAGGGCTGCTTCATGACGACGTTCGGCAGCACTGGCGGCCAGCGCCGCGGACAGTACCAGGGCGCCAGCGAGCAGGCTGAAGCCAAGTATCCAGCGCACCGCATTGCCTACGCGATCGACGATCTCGCGCACGCGGTCGAGCAGGGCGTCGACGTCGATCAGGCTGAGGTTGCTGTACGTGCGCGACAGCTGGGCCAGCTGGGTTGCCTGAGTGCGCGGCAGGTAGAAACTGGCCAGCCAGGTATGCGGCAGGCTGCTGGCGTGGTCGGGATCGAGCAGCAGGAAAAAATTGACCCGGAACGAGCTCCAGTCGACCTTACGGATGCTGCCGACCTTTGCATCGAGGTTGCCTTCGCCGACGTTGAAACTCAGCGTGTCGCCGATCTTCAGCGAAAACATGTCGCGCCACATCGTGTCGATCGAGACCACGGCCTGCGCCGGATGCGCCGGCGGCCACTGGCCGGCAACGATCTGGTTGGCCGGCGGGAGTTCGCTGGCCCAGGACAGGCGCAGCTGGCGGTCGGCCGAATCCTTCGAACGTTCGTCGGGGAAGGTGATCGCATCGACCGGCTTGCCGTTGATCGCGGTGAGCTTGCCTACCGCCAGCGGCGCCATGTTGAGTTTGCTGCCGCCGATGGCGGCGAGCGCTTTGTCGAAGCCGGCGCGCTGGTCGTCCTGCAGGTTCAGCGCGAACCAGTTCGGCGTGTCGCTGGGCAGTTCCTGCCGCCAGCCCTGCAGCAGCGACGGCGCGACGACGGCGAGCAGCAGCAGTGCGCATAGGCCGAGGCTCAGTGCCGTGGCCTGGATCAGACTCAGCGTGCGCCGCCGCGCCAGCGCGGCGAGCCCGAGCCGCAGCGCCGGATGCGCACCCGGCGCCACGCGGCGTGCGACAAACAGCAGCAGCGCCGCCAGCAGTGCCGCCACGATCGCCACACCGAACAGGCTGGCGGCGAGAATGCCGGCCAGCTGCACCGAGCCGCTCTGCGTCCAGATCAGTGCCAGCGCCACCACCAGCGGAATCAGATACAGCGCATCGAAGCGCCGCACGCGCCGCTCCATGCTTTGACGAAACACCGCCACTGGCGGCACTTCGGCCAGCCGTGCCAGTGGCGGCAGGGCAAAGCCGATCAGCACCGCGATGCCCATCGCCGCCGCTGCGAACGACGGACCGATCGGTAGCACGGTCGGCACGCTGCCGAACAGCTGGCTGGCGAACATCCAGGCAAGCTGGGACAGCCCGAGCGCAAGGACGAGCCCGACGACCGCGGCCGGCACGGCGAGTGCGGCAAGCGTGTAGACCAGCAGGCCGAGCACGCGCTTGCGCGAGGTGCCCAGTGCGCGCAGCAGCGCCACTTCGGCGGTCTTGCGCCGGGCGTAGCGCTGCGCGGCCAGCGCAATGGCCACGCCGGCCAACAGCGCGGACAGCAGGGCTGTCAGTCGCAGAAACGCGCCCGCGCGGTCGAAGGCGGTGCGCATGCGTTCCTGCGTCTGTTCGGTAGTGATCAGCTCGGCGCCCTGCGGCAGCTTGCTCGACTGCACCCAGTTCCGCCAGCTCTGCACCGCCGACGGGTCGCCGGCCAGCAGCAGGCGATGGCGTGCGCGGCTGCCGACGCCGAGCAGCCCGGCCTGTTCGGCATCGGTAAGGCTCATCAACGCGCGCGGTGCCAGCGCGAACAGTTCGCCGCCGTCGGGTTGTCGCAACAGTTCGGCAGCAATGGTCAGCTGGCGTCCACCGAGCTGCAGCGTCTGGCCGACCTTGAGGTTCAGCGCCACCAGCGCGCGGTGATCGAGATAGACACTACCGGCCGGCGGCGCGTGGCCGATATGCGAATGACCGCTGGCGTCGCCAAGCTCCAGCGTGCCGCGCAGCGGGTAGTGCGGGTCGCTGGCCTGCACGTCGAGCAGCTGCGTTTTCTGGTTGGCGAAGGCCACGCTGGGAAAGCTGGCGTTGACCGTCGCGTTCAAACCGCGCCGGCGCGCTTCGTCGGCAAACGTGTCGGGCAAGTCCTGCGGCGATTCGATACCGATGTCGCCACCGATCAGTTCGGCGGCGCTCGCGAGCATGCCGCGTTCGATCCGGGTCGACAGCGTGGCGACGACGCCGAGCGCGACCACGGCCAACACCAGCGAGGCGGCCAACGTGCGCAGCTCGGGCAGATGCCATTCACGGCGTACGGTGCGCAGGGCAAGCAGAAATAGTTTCATGCGCGAGCGCTCACGACGCTGGCGGGATCCGACGAAGGCACGACGCGGCCCTCCTCCAACTCGATCCGGCGATCGCAGCGTGCCGCCAGCGTGGCATCGTGGGTGACCAGTACCAGCGTCGTGTGGTGATCGCGGTTGAGCGCGAACAGCATGTCGCAGATGTGATGGCCGGTGCGCTGGTCGAGGTTGCCGGTCGGCTCGTCGGCAAACAGTACGCGCGGGCTGTGCACGAAGGCGCGCGCGATCGCCACGCGCTGCTGCTCGCCGCCCGAGAGCTGGGCGGGATAGTGCTTGCGACGCGCGGTAAGCCCCACCGCTTCCAGCGCTGCGCGTGCGTGCGTGCGCGCATCGCTGCTGCCTTCGAGCTCCAGCGGCAGCATCACGTTCTCTTCGGCGGTCAGCGCGGGCAGCAGATGGAACGACTGGAACACGAAACCGACCAGACGCCGGCGCAGGTCCGCGCGCGCCTCTTCGTCCATCCGCTCCAGCACGTTGCCGTCGAGAATGATGCTGCCGCTGTTCGGCGTGTCCAGCCCAGCCAGTAGGCCGAGCAAGGTGGTTTTGCCGGAGCCCGACGCGCCGACGATGGCGAAGCTTTCCCCGGGCTGAATCTGCAGGCTGACGTTTTGCAGAATGTCGAGCTTTCCCTCGGGACCGCTGACCGACTTGCTAACATCGCGGGTTTCTAGAAGCGCGCGGGAAGAATCAGTCATGCGTCGATGCCTTGGTTGGATGATGTGTTGCGGGCTGTTGTTGGGTGGTATCGGTGGGGCGGTAGCGCAGTCGGCGAAAACGCCAGCTGTAAGAACCGTACTGGTGCTGGGCGATTCGCTGTCTGCTGCGCACAACATACCGATCGAATCCGGCTGGGTATCGCTGCTGGATGCGCGCCTGTCGAACATGGTGCCGAAGGCCGCCGCGGTCAATGCCAGCATCAGCGGTGAAACGTCGCTGAGCGGGCGCAACCGTTTGCCGACGCTGCTGCAGAAATATCATCCGTCAGTGCTTGTGATCGAACTGGGAGCGAACGACGGCCTGCAGGGTCTTCCGCTGTCGGCCCTGCGCGACAATCTGTCGGCCATGATCGATGCGGCGCAGAAGGCGAAGATTCGCGTGCTGCTGCTGGGCATCGAGCTGCCGGTGAACTACGGCCCGCAGTATCGCGACGGCCTGCGCGCGATTTACGCGGATCTGGCCAGGACGAAGCACACCGCTCTGGTGCCGTTCCTGCTCGAGGGCGTGGCGCTCGACCCGTCGAAGATGCAGGACGACGGGTTGCACCCCGTGGCGAGCGCCGAACCGCAGGTGCTCGACACCGTATGGACGCAGCTTGCCCCTCTGCTGAAGTGATGCGGACCGCGTCGAATGGAATGCCGCATCGCGGGTATTTGCATGACCGCGCCTCGATTCACGTTCCGATCACCGTAGGGGCGTTTAATCTCCGGTCTTCACATTTGTGAAGCTCCACGAGACCGAAGCCAGAGCGATGAGGACACGATATGACCGTACATGAAGATCAAGCCGGACTGATTCTGCTGGTCGAAGACAACCGCCAGATCGCCGAGATGGTGGGCGAGTTTCTCGAGCGCCGCGGTTATTCGGTGGATTACGCCGCCGACGGTGTGAGCGGCCTGCACCTTGCCGTGTCCAACAGCTACGACGTGATCGTGCTCGATCTGATGCTGCCGGGCCTGGATGGGCTGGAAGTGTGCCGCAAGCTGCGCAAGGAGGCGAAGAAGTCCACGCCCGTGCTCATGCTTACCGCGCGCGACACGCTGGACGACAAGCTGGTCGGCCTGGAAGCCGGCGCAGACGATTATCTGGTCAAGCCGTTCGAGGTTCGCGAACTCGAAGCGCGTCTGCGTGCGCTGATTCGCCGCGACCGCCGCCAGGTGTCGACCGAAATCCTCACCGTCGGCGACATGACGCTCGACACCGCCACGCTGCGTCTGACTCGCGAAGGTCAGGAGCTGACCGTGTCGCCGATTGGGCTGAAGCTGCTGGCGATCCTCATGCGCGAGTCGCCGCGTGTGGTCAGCCGGCGCGATATCGAACGCGAAATCTGGGGCGATACGCTGCCTGATTCCGACACGCTGCGCTCGCATTTGTACAACCTGCGCCGCGTCATCGACAAACCCTTCGCACAGCCCCTGTTACACACCATCCATTCGGCAGGCTATCGTCTCGCCGAATTGGAGTCGGAGGTGGCATCGTCCACGCAGTCGGCTTAATGCCTATTTCGGCATGTCCACGATGGTCAAGTAAATGACGAGCAAGGCCGACGCCGTAACAACATTCCGCACCGGCGCCTTCAAGCGCCGCATCGCGTGGGTGTTTACGCTGCAGCTGGTTGCGGTGGTGATCACGTGCGTGATGGGCGTGTACAACGTCGCACCACTGGCTGCGGTGCTAGCGGTCATGATCATCGTGATCGTGCTGGGTTTCATGGCGACGCAACGCGAATGGCGACCGATCAGCGCGCTTGCCGTCGCACTCGCCAATTGGGACGAGTCCAGCGGCGACTCGAACCTGCTTAGCCCGGACAAGCTGGCGCGCGGCACCGATGCAGACATTGCGCAATTGCACAAAGGTTTGTACGGGCTGGTGAACCGTATTGCCGACTACAACCAGCGCGAGCGCAACTTCACCCGCGATGCCAGCCATGAGCTGCGCAGTCCGCTGACCGTCATCAAGATGTCGATCGACATGTTGGCCGACGAGGAAAATCTCAGCGATTTCGGCGAGCGGTCCGTTCGCCGTATCCAGCGCGCCACGCGCGAAATGGAGACGGTCGTCGATGCCTTGCTGGTCCTGGCGCGCGAGGCCGACACTGGCCTGGACAGCGAACGCTTCGTCGTTAATGACGTGCTGGTGCACGAACTCGACGCCGCGCGCATGCTGCTCGCCGGCCGGCCGATCGAACTCGAACTGGAAGAGCCCGCGCGCTTTGCCTTGCAGGGCTCACGCCGCGTCTTCTCGGTACTGTGCTGGCAGCTGATTCGCAACGCCTGTCAGCAGACCGAGCAGGGTCGTGTCGTGATCACCGTGCTGCCCGGTGCCGTGACGGTGAGCAACCACGCCGACCCCAATCCGGCCGGCGTGACGGCGCATCCCGTGCGCGTGTTTGGCGCGGATCGCCATGGTTTCGAGCTGGCCATCGCACAGCGGATAAGCGATCGGTTCTCCTGGCCGCTGGAGCTGCAGACGAAGCCGGGACAGGAAAACGTCGCGCGCATTCGTTTTCCGAAGCCCCTGCCTGCGGAGCCCGTCGAGGCCTGAGCTGCACTCTTCGCTGCGCGTGCCGTCTATTCGCGCAATGATCTTGGTTGTGACTTAACGCTGCAAGTTCGGGGCAACGCTGAAGCCACAGCCGGTCTTCTGCTTCACCTCGTCCACCGTCACGCCCTCGTTGAGCTCGATCAGCGTCAGCCCCTGACCTTTGGCGACTTCGAACACGCACAGGTCGGTGATGATCAAGTCGACTACCTGCTTGCCGGTGAGCGGCAGCTCGCACTCCTCGCGGATTTTCGGCGTGCCGTCTTTGGCGTTGTGCTCCATCAGCACCACGACGCGCTTAACGCCGCTGACCAAGTCCATTGCGCCGCCTGGGCCTTTGACCATCTTGCCCGGCACCATCCAGTTGGCCAGATCGCCGGTGGCGGAGACTTCGAGGCCGCCGAGAATCGACAGGTCGATATGGCCGCCACGAATCATCGCGAATGAATCGGCGCTGGAGAAAAAGCTCGAGCCCGGCAGCGTGGTGATGGTCTGCTTGCCGGCATTGATCAGGTCGGGATCGACCTTGTCTTCGGTCGGAAACGGACCGATGCCGAGCAGGCCGTTTTCCGACTGCAGCGTGACGTCGATGCCATCGGGAATGAAGTTGGCCACCAGGGTAGGAATGCCGATGCCCAGATTGACGTAAAAGCCGTCGCGCAGTTCTTTGGCTGCACGCCTGGCCATCGCCGTACGCACCGGGCTTTCCTTACCGGTGTTGGCGCCGGCCACTGTGCGAAACTCGATGCGCTTTTCGTATTTTTCGCCCTGAATGATGCGGTCGACGTAGATGCCCGGCACGTGGATGTTGTCCGGTTCGAGCTCGCCCACGGCCACGAGATGTTCGACTTCGGCCACACATACCTTGCCGCAGGTGGCGATCATCGGATTGAAGTTGCGCGCGGTTTCGCGAAACACCAGGTTGCCGTGGGCGTCGCCCTTCCACGCCTTGACGATCGACAGGTCGGCGTGGATCGCTTCCTCCAGCACGTATTCCTTGTCGCCAAAGACCTTGGTTTCCTTGCCTTCCGCCAGCTTGGTGCCAAAGCCGGTGCGCGTATAGAAACCGGGAATGCCGGCACCGCCGGCGCGCAGCTTTTCCGCCAGCGTGCCCTGAGGCGTCAGATGCAGCTCCAGCTCGCCGGCCAGCACCTGACGCTCGAACTCCTTGTTCTCGCCCACGTAAGAGGCGTAAACGCGCTTCACCTGATGCGTTTTCAGCAGCGGCCCCATGCCGAAATCGTCTACACCGGCGTTGTTGCCGACGATGGTCAGTTCCCTGGTGCCGGCAGCGAGCAGCGCGCCGATCAGGTTCTCCGGAATGCCGCACAGGCCGAAACCGCCGGCGGCGATGGTCATGCCATCGGCCAGCAGGCCATCGAGAGCGGATGCCGCCGTTGCAAACACCTTGTCCATTGCCGGTTCCTGCAGTTGAGTCAGCTGCCTAGGATACGACGGATTGATCGGTGGTCAGCTGGCTCGCACTGAAACATAGCGGATCAGAAATGGTTCAGCGCGCTCACCTTCAGTCTTCGCGCTCCGGCCTCTCGCGTACCGGATGCTTGCTGAGCTTGCGCTGCAGGGTGCGGCGATGCATGCCGAGGCGACGGGCGGTTTCGGAGATGTTGCCGTCGCACTCGGTCAGCACGCGCTGGATGTGTTCCCACTCCAGTCGACGAAGTGCCAGCGGCGCTTCGGGAGCCTCGGGCGGATCGTTCTCTTCACCGTCGGCGTTGTCGCCATCGAGCAGAGCACGAACTACGGCGTCGGCGTCCACGGGTTTAGCCAGATAATCGTGCGCGCCACGCTTGATCGCTTCCACGGCGGTGGCGATCGACGCGTAGCCTGTCAGCAGCAGGACGCGGATATCGGGTACCAGCGTGTGCAGTTCGGGGATCAGCCGCAGGCCGTTTTCATCGCCCAGTTTGAGGTCGAGTACGCAGTAGCGGGGATGGCGTCGCCGCGACAGCGCGCGCGCCTCGTCGAAGTCGGTGGCAGTGAGCACTTCGAATCCGCGCGAGGTCAGCGCGCGCGCGAGCACGCGCACGAAGGTTGCGTCATCGTCGATCAGCAGCAGGGGCCGGGTGATCGTTGCTGACGCCAGTGCGGCGATTCCCGATGCGGCGGCGTTCGGTACGATGTCTGCGGATTCATTCATGGCTATGCTTCTTTCAGGCAGATCAGCGTGTATTGTGACCCTATGTGGCGTCGCTTTCACGTCGTCGTGGCCACGTCCCGGCCCAGCGGCGGTTTAGCGGTCGGCGATGACGGCCAGCGGCAGGCGCAGACACATTTCTGCACCGTGCTCGGTATTGCCGGCGATCAGCTCGCCGTTGAGGCGCTCGGCCGTGGCTTCTGCCAGGGCCAGGCCGATGCCCAGGCCGGTCTGCTTCTGCGACTCGCCAAGCAGGGCCAGTTCGCCGGTGACGGCAAAGCCCGGCCCTTCGTCCCGCACGCACAATTGCAGCCAGCTACCCTCGCGCACCACGATCAGTGCGACCATCTGCGAACTTCGGCTGGCAGAGGCATCGGCGGCATTGTTGAGCAGGTTGAGCAGGGCGTGGCGCAAGCCGGGCGGGGTGCGCAGCACGGTGCGGGCGGTGTTGTCGTCCAGCACCAGCGAGACGTCGGCTTCAGGCCGCAGCAGCTGAAAGCGCTCCAGGCAGCCATGGATGAACTGGGTGACGGTCAGTCGCTCGGATTCCTGCGACAGCTGCGCCTTGCCGAACGCCACCATCTCGCGAAGAATCGTGCGGCAGCGGTTGACCTGGTCCTGCAGCAGCAGCAGGTCTTCGGATAGCAAATGGTCGGCGGCGTAATCGCGGCGCAGTTCGGGCAGCAAGGTCAGCATGGTCGACAGCGGCGTGTTCAGTTCGTGCGCCGCACCCGCCGACTGCGTGGCAATGGCCAGAATGCCTTCGTCGCGCAGCGCCCGCTCGCGCACGCGCTGCACCTCGGTCTGCTGCAGACGCAGGGCGTGCGACAGCCGATTGATGAAAAAGCCGAGCAGCAGCGCGCTGATCAGCAGGTTTACACCGGTGCCGGCCTCGCTCATCGTGAGACCGCCGCGTGGGTTTTCGTGCATGGGCATCGGCAACGCCACGTGCCAGTTAAGCAGAATCACATAGGCAACGGCGGCCAGCGCGGACACCGTCAGCAGCGCGCGCGCCGACAATGCCGCGGCGCTCAGCGCAATCGGCACCAAAAGCAGTGTGATAAAGGGGTTGCTGGCGCCACCGGTGAAATACAGCAGGTAACCCAGTACCACAATGTCGGCGGCGATATGGCCGACGGTTTCCCACTCGCGCACCGGCCAGGGCTGGCGGAGTCGCCACGCCGCGAACACGGCAAACACGCCCAGTAGGCCCACGCCGACCAGCAGCGGCAGCAGCGGAATCGGCAGATGCAGCCACCACGCGCAGAAAAGGACGGCGACGCTCTGGCCGGCGATGGCGCAGATGCGCAGCCACGCCAGCGTGCGCGTCAGCGCAAACGGGCCGATGCGTTGGGCTGGACGTCGCGTCATGGCTTCCTCTTAAGGGTGCGTCATCCAGCAATACCCGCAACACCAGCGGTGTGCGGGTAGTCGGGCATCAGGCGCGGTTGTCGAACTCTTCGCTGTGAACGGCGGGCAGCGGGTGGTGGTTGACCGCCGGGTCGGAGTGGCTGGCCGACAGCCGGTTCATGATCGGCAGCATGACCAGCGCGATCACTACGCAGGCGATGCCGACAAAGCCGAGCTTGTTGAACAGACTCACGTAGATCGCCAGCGACTGCACCGGATCGGTGATGTTGTCCGGGATATGCGCCGCGTTGGCCACCATGCTGCCCAGATACTGCGACAGGCCGACGGCGACGTAGTACGCACCCATCATGAAACCACCCATGCGCGAAGGCACGTAGCGCGCGATCATCGCCAGCCCCAGGCCGCTGACCAGCATCTCGCCCAGCGAATACCAGCCGTAGCCCCAGACCATGGTCCACGACGACACCTGGCCATTGACCGCGGAGTGCGCGCCCACGCCATACATGAAAAAGCCGATCGCCACAGCCGCGAAGCCGAGCGCAAACTTGAACGCGATGGACGGATCCTTGCCGACGCGGCCGAGCGTGTTGTAGATCAGTACCAGGATCGGGCTGAGGATCACGATCCAGATGGCGTTAAGGTTCTGGAACTGCTCCGGAATCCAGGTGAAAAGGTGTGTGCCGAACAGGTCAAACGACAGATTCACGTTGTGCTGTGCAAACAGGTTCAGCGATGTCGCCATCTGCGAGTAGAAGATGAAGAAGAAGATCGTCTGTACGGTCAGCACCAGCGCGGCGATGAGGCCAGCGCGCTCGTTCTTCTGGCTGCTGCGGATCAGGTGCGCAAACACGCCGAGAATGATCACGCCGGCGGTATAGACGCAGGCTCTGGCGACCGCCTGGCTCTGCAGGATAAAGGCGACCACGAACACCAGCACGATGCCTGCCGCGAAAACGGGCAGAGCGCGGCGAAGATCCATCGGACGCTCGTCCGCGGGCGAGCCGATATGCGCCAGCGCGCGACGCATGAACACGTAGTTGATCAGGCCGAGGATCAGGCCGATCGAGCACACGCCAAAGGCGGTGTGCCAGCCCATGTCGTCGCCGTACTTCGCGCTGACCACGTTGCGAATCCACGGCGTCAGCGTCATCGAAATCATCGAGCCGATGTTCACCGCCATGTAGTAGATGGTGAAGGCACTATCGATGCGGGTTTCGTCGCCCTCGTAGATCTTGCGCACCAGGTTGCCCGCGTTCGGCTTGAAGAAGCCGTTGCCGACGACGATGACGCCCAGTGCGCAATACACCATGTACGGGTTGTTGGTTGGAATCCAAAGCATGGCGTAGCCCAGCGCCAGCACCGTGGCGCCGATCAGCATGGTGCGCCGCGTGCCGAGCAGCTTGTCGCCGACCCAGCCGCCGATGGCTGGCGTCGCATAGATCAACGCGGCCGCCGCACCCCAGACCAGGTTGGCCTTGGTATCGACGAAGCCGAGTTTCTTCATCAAGAAGGTGACCATCAGCACCTGCATGCCGTAGAAGCCGAAGCGCTCCCACATTTCAATCAGGAAGACGGCGGTGAAGGAGCGGGTTTGCGAGACGGGCGGATTCTGAAGTGCCATGGAGTTTCCGTGCGTGATTCGAAGTACGTGGTTCTGGCCCCGGCGCTGCCGCGGCATCCCCTGTGCAAAACGACGTTGGGACAAGTTACATCCGCCGAAGCGTAACCCATTCGCCATTTTGGCGTCGCAGCACTGCAGCATAGGTATGGACCAGGGCCGAGCTGGTTCGTCCGGCTTTGGGTCGCGGTCCAGATGAGCGCGACGAATCTTGCGCTTCGATGCTTGTGGCATCATTGGCCGCCGCGTTTTTGACAGAAACCGGGTCGATTCGCCGCTCGTTGCCTCGAAGAACCTCTGGAACCAGGGACCGTATGCCTCGTTACGTTGATCTTTGCGTTCATCTCGTTACGCTTCGCGGCGGTCGGAATGCCGTTCGCCAGGGCGCTCGGTCTGGACGCTCGCCTTGCCAGGCCGCTGCCTTTTTCCCGCTGACCGACGTCGACTGATGGCGGCCGAAGGTTTTCGTGGTCCCAAGCAGCTCTGGATGGCGTTCCAGTGGTCGATGAAAGGCTTGCGCGCGGGCTGGCGCCACGAGGCGTCGTTCCGGCTGGAGGCCTGTCTGGCCATTGCGCTGATTCCGCTTGGCCTGTGGCTGGGCAACGGCGCGCTGGAGAAGCTGGCGCTGGTCTTTCCGCCGATGCTGGTGCTGTCGGCCGAGCTGCTCAATTCGGCCATCGAGGCGGTAGTGGACAAGGTCAGCCCCGAATTCCACGAGCTGGCCGGCCGCGCCAAGGACATGGGATCGGCCGCGGTGTTCGTGTTGCTGGTGCTGGTGACGCTGAGCTGGGGTTTGATCCTGCTGCCGCGCTGGTTCTAAGAGCCTGTTTACGATCTTCTGAGTAGGAGGGCCAGGAAGGCCAAATGGATGAACTGTAGGCTAGTGTTGAGCTGGCGCTCGCAGTTCTTCC
>NZ_JACHCM010000008.1 GCF_014200755.1 Rhodanobacter sp. ANJX3
TATCTCGCAGATGACACTCAGAACATCAGCATCAATTATGCGACCGACAGCGCAGGCAACGTCCAGGCGACGGTCACCAATCCTTTAGGTCATCAAGCCACGCAAACCTATGATGGCACCTATGGAACGAACGGCGGTTATAACGGCCAATTGAGCTCGGTCAGCAATAATGCGGTAGCCGACTGCGGCGCGACGGTCAATTCGCGGCAGTACGACAACAACGGCAATTTGTCTCAGACCACCGACAACAACGGCAACGTGCACACCTACACGTACGCGGCCAACGGCCAGCTGCAGACGGAGACCGAAGCCTATGGCACGTCGCAGGCACGCACTACGGACTACGTGTGGGACCCCAACGCGCAACTCAATCGGCTGACCAGCGTCACGGTCGAAGGCTGGTCCAGGACTAGCTATACCTATAACGCACAGAACCGCTTGGCCTCCGTGTCAGTCACCAACCTGTCGGCCAACGGCACCGCCAATCAAACGCTGACCACCACCTACAACTACACGCTGTATGCCAACGGCATGGTGCAGACGATGTCGGTGACGCATCCGTCGCCGAACAACAGCGATACCGAGGTGACGACCTACGATGCGCTGGGCAACGTCAGCTCGTTTGCCGATGGCCTGGGACACACCACGACCTACAGCAACTACAACGGGCTCGGCGAGGTCCAGCATGTCGTCGGTCCCAACGGCGATGCCACCGACTACACCTACGATGCGCGCGGCCGCCTCAGCACCAAAACGACGTATCCCTATGGCATTAAAGGATCGTGGACCTACACCTACGACGGCTTCGGGCTGCTCTACACGCTCACGACGCCCGATAACGAGGTCACGACCTGGAACCGCAATGCGGAAATGATGGTGCAGACCATCACGCACAACGACAAGGACGGCACCTCGACGGAGACCTTCGGCTACGACCCCAAGGGGGATGTGACCAGTCATGTCGTCACACGCGGCAGCGATGTCGGCCTCAAGGAAACCGCCAACTATGACGCCCTGGGTCGGTTGTATCAAAAGACCGGCAACAACGGCCAGATGCTGACGTACGCCTATGACGGCAACGGTAATGTGGTTTCGACCACCAACGCCGTCGGGCATGTCATCAACTACCAATACGATCATCTCGATCGCCTCACGCAAACCGTGGAAAGCGGCGGCGCCAGCCCTTCGATACCCACGGCAGCGCCGACGCTCAGTGCACCGGCGAACAGCAGCAACGGCAGTTATACCGTCAGCTGGACGGCCGTGAGCGGCGCCACGAGTTATATCCTGCAGGAGCAGGCCAACGGCGGCGCATGGACGACGATCCAGAACAGCAGTGCCACCAGCGTGGCGCTCAGCGGCAAGAGCCCCGCCACCTTTGGTTACCGTGCCCAAGCCTGCACCAGCAGCGGGTGCGGTCCATGGAGCAACACGGGTACCGTCATCGTTACGCAAGTCTACGGCTACGTCGGTGGTGTATCCATCGATGGGTCGGGCAATGCCACCGTGACAGGCTGGGCGTGTTCCACAGGGATAGCGCAGTCCATCAGCGTGGATCTGTATCTGGGCGGACCGGCCGGCGCGGGTACCGACATCGGGCGCTACACCGCCAACCAAGCCAGCGAACCGGCGGTCGCCAGTGCCTGCGATGTGAGCAGCGGCAGCTACCGCTTCAGCATTCCCCTGTCCGTCGCCACTCGCACTCAATACGCAGGTCAGGTGATCTATCTCTACGGCATTTCACCAATAGGTGCCGCCAACCTCGCCCTGGTCAACTCCGGAAATTTTCAGGTACCGGTGAACGAGCCCGCCGGCGCGCCGACCCTCAGTGTGCCGGCCAGCGCCAATGTGAGCTACTACACCGTGAGTTGGAGTGCCGTTAGCGGCGCTACCAGTTACACCTTGCAGGAACAGGTGAACGGTGGCGCGTGGGCCACGGTGCAGACCAGCGCAGCGACCAGCTGGGCGGCCACGGGCAAGAGCAACAACACCTATGGCTACCGCGTGCAAGCGTGCAACAGTTCCGGCTGTGGCGCATGGAGTGTCACGGCCACCGTCACGGTCGCCATTCCACCGATACCGGCCAGCGCCCCCGCGCTCAGTGTGCCGAGCGTTAGCTACACCGGCGGCTACACGATCAGTTGGGGCGGTGTGAGCGCGGCGACCAGTTACACCCTGCAGGAGCAGGTCAATAGCGGCGGATGGAGCACGGTGCAAACGAGCGCATCGGCCAGCTGGAGCACCGCCAGTCGGGGCGCAGGCACCTATGGTTATCGGGTGCAGGCGTGCAATGTCAGCGGATGCGGTCCCTGGAGTGGTACCGGTTCGGTGACCGTTACGGCACCTACCGCCGCTCCCGGTCTGAGTGCGCCAGCCACCAATGCCACCGGCAGCTACACCGTGAGCTGGAGTGGCGTCACCGGCGCGAGTGCCTATCTCCTGCAGCAGCAGGTCAATGGCGGCAGCTGGACGAGCCTGCAGAACTCGGCGGCGACCAGCGTGGCGGTCAGTGGCGAAACGAATGGAAGTTACGGCTACCGGGTACAGGCTTGCGATGCGGTAGGTTGCGGGTCGTTCAGTGCCACGAGTACGACGGTGGTGACCATTCCCGTACCTCTCGCGATCAATGGCCAGTCGTACACCGAGAGCTATTCCATTTCTAAGGCCAGCGGAAGTGCGTCGATCGGTTTCGAAATCGTGAGCGGTACCACATGGGATGTTTGGGGCTCTAAGCCCAATGCAACCCATGCCGTGCTGATATCCGGCGCCGTGCCAGCCACGGCGGTTACCGTCCAGTACGTCTGGACGCTCATCGGCCCGCCTGCGGGTGATTCGGCGTCCACGGGTACGTTGGTCAATCCTGCCGCCTCACCGGTAGCGATTACGAGCAACCCTTCCAGTAACTATGTCACCAGCCTGTACACCTCATCGTCGAGTGGCAACGGTGAGCAATATCAGTTCACGGTGACTTTCTTCAATGCGGCTGGAGCCAACGTGTCCAGCTCGACCTGCACGCTCACGGCGAAAGTGGTGGGGACGAACTGATGAAACCACGTCTCACCACGCCGACCGTGCTTGGCGCCAAAAACCCAAGGAAGGACACCATGAATGCCCGGAAGAAAGGGTCAGCCGGCCTCAAGCTATTGCCCACAGCGGTACTCATGGCGCTTTGCTCACCCGCATTGCGGGCCCAGAGCGTCACCACAGTGATGACCTACGACGCCGGTGATCACGTGGCGAGCGTCACCGACCCACGCGGCCTGGTAACGACCTATACGCACGACGGTCTGGGCCACCTGCTGCAGCAGGTCAGCCCTGATACGGGCACCGTCAATTACGCCTACGACGGATACGGACGACCGTCCAGCATGACGCGCGCGGACGGAGTGCAGACCACCTACGGCTATGACAGCATCAACCGCCGCACCACCGTGAGCGCCGGTGGGCTGACCCAGACCTACGCCTACGACAACTGCACCAATGGGCTCGGTCGCCTGTGTTCGGATAGTGACTCCACGGGAGCCACGTCCTACAGCTATACGCCGGAAGGATGGATGGGTGGTCGCGGCTTCACCATGGGCAGCACGACGTATGCGCTGGGCTTTAGTTACGACGCCATGGGTCGCGTGACCGTGGTGAATTACCCCGACAGCAACCAGGCCATTTACGCCTACACCAATGGCGCCGTCTCCGGCATTTCCCTGAAGATCGGCAGCGCCTCACCGATCAATGGCGCCACGGCCATTACCTATCGGCCCATGGACATGGCGATGTCCGCCTGGACGTCCAGCAATGGCCTCACCAATACCCTGAGCTACGACACGGACGGGCGGCTGACGAGTATTAGCGTGCCAGGCAAGCAAAGTCTGGGCTTTACCTACGACGCGGCCGATCGCATCACGCAGATCACCAACGGCATCGACAACACGCTGACGCAGAATTTCGGCTACGACTACGTGTCGCGTGTCACGTCGGTGTATTCCAGTGTAGAAAACGAAAGTTACCAGTACGACGCGAACGGCAATCGGAACACGGGGACCGTCAACGGCGTCACGCAGACCTATACCTACAGCCCTATCAGCAACCAGCTGACCGGGATAAGTGGGGGCGCCAGCACCCAGTACGGTTACGACGCCAACGGCAACACTACCCTGGTCAACGGGGCAGCGAGCTATCAGTACGACCCTTACACCCGGCTCGATGCCGCCGGCGGCGCGGCCGACTATGTGAACCCGGAAGGACAGCGCCTGCGCAAGGCGGGCGGCTCGACCGGCACAACCTACTTTGCGCCCGGCACAGATGGCACATTATTGGCCGAGGACGACAACGGCACCTGGGTCGACTATGTGCGGTTGAATGGACGGTTGATCGGCCGGATCAGCACCGGGCAAGTAAGCGCCATCCACGACGATCAGGTGGGTCGCCCGGAAGTAGTGACGGATGCCTCGCAGAACGTGATATGGCTGGCGCAGAACTTCCCGTTTACGCAGAAGGTGACTACGGCAAACATTACGTTGAACCTCGGTTTTCCGGGGCAGTACTACGATACCGAAAGGCAGACCTGGAACAACGGCTATCGGGATTACGTTTCCAATGAGGGGCGTTACCTCGAGAGCGATCCCAGTGGCTTGGCGGGTGGAATTAATACCTACGTCTATGTCGGAAGCAACCCTGTAAGTTATAAAGATGCACTGGGCTTGGAGGGCATCGGTTCATGGACCTTTGCGCCCGGCCCCCAGAGAGATGAGTACAGCGCTTTTGAAAATGGCGGCTTATCTTATGGGAATGGCAGCGGCAGTTATATGTCTAATGGTACAAAAATAGGTGCGGTTGCAGGAACTGCGATTGGAGTCATTATAGTGAATGTGGCAGGATTTCCTGAGGCTGAAATTGCGGAGGGCGCGATTGGAGTAATGGGCGTCGAAGGCTTCGACACTATAATGGGATTAGACGCCATAGCTGGTGAACCCGTCGCCTCTTATGTCGTTGGCGGGTTTATGGGTATCGGCCCCGGCTTTATTTTAGGTGGTGGAATAGGCAAAGGATTTGACTGGCTAACGGGCAAATACGATAAAAAGAATTGCCAATAAATATTTTAAGTGGAGGAAATGAAGTGTCATTTAAAAAATCCAATTTTAATAAGTCGCCAAAAGCATTTTTTATTTTTATATTGATGTTAAGCGTCTTGTTGCTTGCTGTGCCAGAATTTGTTTATTTTGCAATAAGAGAGGGGTCTCGGGGGCGATTAGTATGGAGCGAAGCGCTTTTTGCGGTGTGCATAAGTTTTTTAGGATCTCTGGTTTTCGCTACTCTCCTCTGGATAATATTTGAGCCAATGAGAAAAAACAGAAATTTAAGAAAATAGATTATTTAATAGAGGGGCATCTGAAAAATTGCTTGTTGATATGTTATTAACATGCTCAGCAAACAAAGCCTGATTTCATGTTGCTATCGTCGATCTCGTTATGCAGATCATCAATGCACGCTCCGGCGCGGTTGGAACCAGACCATTCATCTTCGCAGTCACTTAGAGTCCATCCGGAGAATCGTGAGCGTTCAATCCATTAAGATATATATTAGATCCATCACATAAACTGAAAAAAACTGCCCCTAGAAAATGCGACATTAAGATAAGAATATATAGGCAGAGACTGTGACAAAATCAAAATTTATTAATTGGGTCAGCAGATCACTTTTCGGAAATATCGTATTAAGTGAAATTTTTATTAGCCTCCCATCATGTGCGGCATTTCTGTACTTAAGCTACAGGCAGGGTATTTTAACTTTAGATCGTGCTATTTTTGTATTCGTCGTATCCGCTTTGGAGGGCGTGCTGGCCGGAATTTTAATTTGGCTTACTTTGACAAGAACTCTATTAAAAAGAATGATAAAAATATCAGTAAATAAATTAGATAATTAATAACCTAATTAATTTACTCTGATAGAAAAAGTTTTACGGAAGCGGCAAAGGGAGAGGCGTGCAACACGATTATAAAATGCGTGTGCCTTTTTCTTGCTAAACGTAACGCTCAGGCAAGCAGGCTTCTATTTACATTAGCTAACCGCATTCGTTGCATCGGCAGCCAAACCCGCCACCCGGTACTCGTCGAATGTCACCACTTCTCGGCCCATCCGCTCATTGAGCTGCTAGAAGCGCGTCTGCAACGGCCGCAGTTCGTTGACGGCGAACACCTGCGCCGCCGGAATCACCGACACAAACCGCTTCGTACCCATCGGCAAGAGGCCGAGCATTTGCGGCGGCACGAACAAATGGGACGGAGGTAGTTAAACCATGGCCGTCAGCAGCGGCGGCCGACATGGACAATCGTCAATGTCTGGCTGATCAGGTGCAGATGAGTCTCCACACTCGGCGAGCAACCCATGCGGACCTACCATGCCTCGCCAACCCCGTCTCGAGATCCCCGGCATTCCCGTTCATGTCACTCAGCGTGGAGTCAATCGGTGCGCCGTATTCCTCGACGATGACGACCGACAACACTATTTGAAACTCCTAGCCGCCAGTGCGCAGCGGCACGCGCTGCAAATTCATGCCTACGTGCTCATGGGGAACCATGTGCATTTGCTCATCAGTTCCGAGAAAGCGGGTGCGTTGTCCAAGGCAATGCGCCAAGTCGGGCAAAATTATGTATCGACATTCAACCGCAGGCATCGGCGTACCGGTACATTGTGGGAGGGGCGTTTCAAGTCTTGTTTGGTCGATTCGAATCGCTATCTGCTTACGGCGTACCGCTATATCGCGCTCAATCCAGTGCGCTCCGCCATGGTCGAATTACCCGAGCACTACGCGTGGTCAAGTGTTCACGCCAAACTGGCTTTGCTACAAGATCCGATCGTCACTCCCCATGAGGCATTTCTAGCTGGGGCTCCAGATCGACTGCAACGCGCCGAAGCATATTCTGCGTGGCTTCGTGCCGGAGTCAGCGACGACGAGCTGGCAGGTATCCGCCAGCACATCAAACAAGAGCGGGCGCTAGGAAGCCCACGATTTCAGGCGATGGCAGAGAAAACATTGGGACGATCAGTCATCGTGCGGCAGCAAGGAAGACCGCGAAGCAAACAAAAGGATGAAAGCTCAGCCAAACGCTCAGGTTAACTACCTCCGTCCCCTTTGCTGCGCCCAACGATCTGGGGCTGCTGGTGGCGCGCGCAGGGGGTTCACTTCCGGAGGTGGAAAAGCTGAGCGGCATTAGCCGGGTCGAGGTCTTTTGCCAGCCAATGAAGAAGTCGGGTTAGATGCATTGCTTCGGCGACTAGGAGGTGAACCTGCCCCAGTTTTGCGCCGACAAATAAGAGGTCAGCTTGGATGCGCTGCTTTGACTATTAGAGAGTGAAACCGCGCCTGTTTTGCGCGAACTCGAGCGGTTATGTAGGTCTGAACGGCTTGTCAGCTAACCGGTTCATTAAGTTTTTTCTGAGCGCGCTCCGCTTGAGAAAATTTGTTTTGGCTGTAACACAAATAAGACCTCCATCGAAGGCTGTGAGATTGGTGTATAACGTTCGTTAGGCGGGTGAGAATCATAGGTTGGAATGCAGATCAATTCTTAAAGGAGAAAGGCGATGAGCAACGAGGATTTCGAAAAAACGAAAAAGATGCTTGCTGAGATTAATGCAGTTGTTATTGGGATGGATCCATCTATCCGGCCAGCAACCTTTGAAATCCTTGTTTCTCGATATCTCGGCAGCCCTGGTGCGGGTGCGTCAATTACACCAAAAGCAAAGGTTAAAGAAACAGATTCGAGCGATGAAGCGCCTGATACAACTGATCTGGGGGCATTCATCAACTCTTTCGATACGAAGAAGCCTGCCGATGCGGTTATGGTCTTAGTTGCATGGCTGTACTCAAATTATGGTGCTTACGCAATTTCGATCAAAGAGTTGAAGGAGCTTGCAGATTCCTGCGGCCTTACCGTGCCTGCACGTGTAGACATGACGCTCAGGCAAGGGAAAAGCGGCGGCAAGAGTCTTTTTGTTCAACAGAATAAATCTTGGAAGCCGACGGTAAGCGGTGAGATATTTCTGAAAGATACTTACAAAATTAGCAAGGGCACAAAGTCGCTTCCGCAGGAGTAGTAAATGACTCTGGTCGAATTTCTTCACCCTCTAAAGGGGAGTCCTCTTAAGGACATCTGCCTCGCGGCGATGTATTTCCATCAGCGATACGAAGCGTCAAGCGATATAACGATTGAGAGCTTGCGGGCACTTTTGAAGAGAGGACGCGTACCTCGTGCAGGAACGCTCAATCTTGCAGATACGATTTCAAAGTCTGCCCCGTATGTCCATCTTGCTGGGAAGGAGGGAAAGAGATTTTTGTGGTCTCTTACTTCGAGCGGACAGGACTATGTACGAAAGCTTTTGCAGTTGCCAGCCAATGATGTTGAAGTTGAGAACGATGTTGCGACGTTGAAGGCATTGATTTCAAAAGTTGGTGATACGGATGTTTCCGACTACTTGGAAGAGGCGCTGAAGTGCTTGCAGGTTAACGCTCTTCGGGCAACGGTAGTGTTCGTTTGGTCTGGTGCGGTCAAAAAGATTCGTGACGATGTTTTTGCATGCGGTGCGGTAAATGTAAATGTAGCGGTTCAGAAACATGATCAGAAGGCAAAAACTATAAATAAGGTCGACGATCTGGTTTTGATCAAGGAGGTTACCCTGCTATTGGCTTCTCAGGAGCTAGGGTTGTATGACAAGAACCAAAAATTGGTTCTTGAGGAAGGTCTAAATTTAAGAAATAAGTGCGGTCATGCAGGTAAATATAAAGTTGGGCCAAAGAAAGTTAGTAGTTTTATCGAGGACTTAATCAGCATTGTCTTCAAGTGAAGATAACTTGGGAGAGTAGTAAAGATAAGCGAGCCAGATAAGCGAGCCAGAGCCTGTTGTCTCTTTTTCACTTGTGTGTTCTCGAACCCTTGAAACACGTGTGGATAGCTCAGCGCTTGGCCTTTGCCTTCAATTCCGCAGCCATCCGTCGTTGTTCCGCCGGCGACATACCTGCGACCGCAAGAATGATCTCTGCGAGTGCGTCGTTGTCTGCCAGTAGGTAAGCCAACGGAACGCCAAGTTCTTTAGCCAGCTTGCTGGCTGTCGCGAAGTCCGGCTCAGAAGTTCCGAGTTCGTACCTTGTGACCCTGCTGGACACCACGTCCTCCGATAGTCCAATTCTCCTGCCCAGCTCTCGCTGGGAGATTCCCAAAGCCAAGCGTGCCTCTTTCAGGCGCTTGGTGAACATGCTGCGGGAGTTGGAAGGCGACATGAACCGTAGAAAGCCATTTCTGTAGTTCGCTACAGGATGGCTTCCCAAAGCTCAATCGTATGCTACATTATATGTAGCATCTTGCGAATGGCACGCTTGAGCTGGGTGATGCTCAAGCGCTCAACGTTTTTATGACTGCCGTGCGAGTGAATAGAGCGGAGGAAAAGCGGATATAGCTATGTCGCCAAAGCTACATTAAATGTAGCAATTAATTGTCGCCGCGCAATTTTCGGCTATCGAATTTTTGTGATTTACGACCGTGTGGCGGGCGAAAGAGGAGGCGAGTGAGACGTTAAAGGATGTCTTCGCCAGCAATGCTCCGACACTTCCGCAAGCCACACACAAAACAGCTCTTGCCCGACGACCTCGCCAAGGCCCGGACACCACCGGACCGGCAGGCCAAGAGGGCCAACCCAGGGGAAAGCAAAGGACGCCACCATGAAAACAAACACGCTACGCCACGCCGTTTCCATCGCCTTGCTGGTGGCCGCCACCGGTGCGGCCGAGCCGACGCGGGCGCAGAAGGCCGCCACGGATACGAGCCCGCCGCCGAGGGTCGCGGTGAGCGGTTCGCCGATCGACAGCGATATCGATCTGCCGGCCGGCACGCTGGCCGCTGCGCTCGATGCGCTCGGCCAGCAGAGCGAGCTGCGGATGGACTATCCACCCGCACTTGTCGCTGGCAAGCAGGCGAGGGCGGTGCATGGACACATGAGCTGGCGCAACGCGCTGGGCCGTTTGCTGCAGGGCAGTGGGCTGGCGTATCGGCAGGCGGGCGATAAAAGCGTCGTGATCGTGCGCGTGCCGGACAGCGCCGCCTCCGCTCCGCGTTCGGCGGCCGACGGCGCGGCAGCGACGGCATCGCCCGCGGCACCGGCGGCGCAACTGGCCACGGTGACCGTGACCGGCACGCGTATCCGCGGCGGCAGCACGCCGTCGCCGGTGGTGTCGATCAGCAGCGAGCAGATCCAGCAGGAGGGTTTTGCCGACCTCGGCGAGGTGATACGCAGCGTGCCGCAGAATTTTTCCGGCGGGCAGAATCCGGGCGTCGCCGCGGGCGCCACCGGTGGCGGGCAGGGCAACCAGAACATTACCGGTGGCTCGGGCCTGAACTTGCGCGGCCTGGGTCCGGATGCCACCTTGACGCTGCTCGACGGCCGGCGCATGTCGTATGGCGGGTTCACCCAGATGGTGGATATCAGCGCCATTCCGGTGGAGGCGGTGGATCGCATCGAAATCGTCGCCGACGGGGCCTCGGCCATTTACGGCTCCGATGCGGTGGGCGGCGTGGGCAATGTGATTCTGCGTCGCGACTTCGATGGCGTGACGGTGGGCTCCCGCTATGGCAGCGCCACGGACGGCGGGCTGACCACGCATGAGTACACCGCCACGGGCGGCACGCACTGGTCCACTGGCGGGTTCATCGCCACTTGGCAGAAGACTGACAATGATCCGATCTATTCGGATCAACGCTCCTACACCCAGGGCATGTATGCGCCGTCCACGCTGTATCAGGCGAGCGATCTGCGCAGTGGGTTGTTCAGCCTGCATCAGTCGTTGGGCGATATCGGCGAGTTTCGGCTGGATACGTTTCGCACCGAGCGCGAGATCGCTACGGACGAGGGCTATGCCACCAACTACGAACACAATGCGCCGTCGACCACCACCTCGCTGATTTCTCCCAGCCTCGACTTGTTTCTGCCCGGCGACTGGACGTTGTCGGTCGACGGCACCTGGGGCAGGGAGAGCACCGACGTGAACTACTCGGTGGTGACCCCGGCCAGCGAAACGTCCACGCTCTCGCGCACGGGCTACCGCAATCGAAGCCGCGATTACGAGATCGGCGCCGAGGGGCCCTTGTTCTCGCTCAACGGGCAGGAGGCGCGGTTGGCGGTGGGCGCCGGTTATAGGGACAACGCTTTTCAGAGTCGCAACCTGGTCAGCGGCGTGGCGCAGGTCGACGGCAGCGTCAGCAGTCGCTTTGCCTATGCCGAGCTCAACGTGCCGTTGATCGGTCCGGAGCAGGGTGTGCCCGGCGTGCAGCGGCTGGCGCTGACCGGTGCGCTGCGCGGCGAGGACTACGACAGCTTCGGCAGCGTCACCACGCCGAAGCTGGGCGTGGTCTACAGCCCCAGCGGGGACTTCACCCTGAAGGGCTCGTGGGGCAAGTCGTTCAAGGTGCCCACGCTGTCGCAGCAATACCTGGAGCGCGATGCGTTTCTGTTTCCAGCCGCGGCACTGGGCGGCACCGGCTACGCGCCGAATGCGAGCGTGCTTTATCTCACGGGTGGCAACCCCGACCTGCGTCCGGAGAAGGCGCGAACGTGGAGTGCGTCGCTGGCTTTTCATCCCGAGGCGTTGCCTGGGCTGGAGACGGAGCTGACCTGGTTCGACGTCGACTACGCCGACCGCGTCGTGCAGCCGCTGGTGCCTGCGCAGGCGCTGAGCAACCCGGCCTTTGCGCAGTTCATCGTCGATGCGCCGTCCGCCGCCGAGCTGGCGCAGATACTGCAGACCTTCCGATTCACCAACGCCACCGGGGCCGCGTACAACCCCGCCAACGTGGTCGCGATCGCGCCCAATCTTTTCATGAACACGTCCCGGCAGCAGGCGAAGGGGCTGGATGCGTCGGGCTCGTACCGGTTCGATCTGGCGCCGGGCCGGTTGACGCTGCGCGGTTCGGCCAGCTGGTTGCACAGCACGCAGCAGATATCGTCGGCGCAGCCGGCCTACGACCTCGCCGGCACGTTGTTCTATCCGGCGAGGCTCAACAGCCGGCTCGGGGCGGTGTGGCAGCAGGGCGGCTTTACCGCCTCGCTGTTCGGCAACTACAAGAGCGGCGTGACCGACACCGTCGATGGCCGCAAGGGTGCCTCGTTCACCACCTTCGACGCCACGCTGCGCTACGACACCGGCGCACGCGACGACGCATGGTCCGGTGTGGCGTTGGAGCTGAGTGTGCAGAACGCGCTCGACCGGGCGCCGCCGCTGTACGCCGTGACATCGCGGACGTATGCGCCGTACGACTCGACCAATTATTCGGCGATCGGGCGTTATCTCAGCCTGTCCGTTTCCAAGCACTGGTGATGCCGCGCGATGCACAGCGCACTGCGCTGCAAACCCCCACAGGAGCGAGATCATGAGGTTTGTTTTATGCCGAACCATGGTCAGGCGTGTTGTCTGCCTGGCTGTGTTGCTGAGCGCCTTTGCCGCGAGCACGCACGCGTTTGCGGTGTCGCCACGGCAGCTGGTGGAGATGGCGGACTTCAGCAGTCCCGTGGTGTCGCCCGACGGTTCGCGCGTGGCGTTCCGGATACAGCGGGCGTCGATCGAGCGCGATACGTACGACACTGTTTGGTACGTCCAGCCGATGGACGGATCGTCGCCGCCGCAGCGCGTGGGCGATGGCGGTGTTCCCTTGCGCGACTCGGCCGGCATCGAGCTGCCGCCCACACCCGTCTGGTCGCCTGACGGGCGATGGATTTACTACCGTGCCCGCCTGAATGACCGGATAGACATCTGGCGCGCATCGGCGAACGGCGATGCCGCCGAACGCGTGACCCAGGGCGATGCAGATGTGCGGGACTTTTCGCTGAGCGTAGACGGCAAGGTGCTGCAGTACAGCGTCGGGCCGACCCGCGAGGACGTTGCGGCAGCAGAGCAGGCCGAATACGACCGTGGCGTTCGCGTCGACCGGAGCACGCCACTCGGGCAGAACCTGTTCCGATCCGGCGCCACCGGGGGACGGTTGGCGACCCAGCGTCTGGGGCTGATCTTCAACCGGGTCGATCTGACGGACGCAGTGCCGGATCGTTGGAAGGCGGTGGATCTGGCAACCGGCGCGGTACGCGATCTCGCGCCGTCCGAAAAACCTGCTGCCGCGTTGACGGCAGCGGATCTGGCGAAGCAGGTAAACCACGTCTGGAAGCTGGATCGTGACCGCGCAAGCGGACGCCTGGCGCTGTTGACGCGCACGGCAGAAACCACCGACCACCCGCAGATCGTGCTGGCCATGTTGCCGGCCGGCAGCACTGGCCGCGTGGTGACGTGCGTGGCGAAGGCGTGCAGCGGCAAGGCGATCAGCGGTGTGCAGTGGCGTCCGGGGAGTGACGAGGTGATCTTCACCGTGTCGCCCTACAGCGATGGGTTCGCACAGTCCATCTACCGCTGGAACGTGGACACGGGTGTCGTGACTCCAGTAGCGACGTCCACTGGCATGTTTGGCGGCGAGGGCAGTTGGGGGCCCGGCGTCTGCGGCGTATCGCCGACCGCGCTGGCGTGCGTCACGGCCGAAGCCAATCGCCCGGCGCGACTGGAACGGGTCGATCTGCAGACGGGTGTGCGCGCGGTGTTGTTCGATCCCAATCAGGCACTGGCGCAGGCTATCTCCGGTATTCCCATGCAGCGGCTTCGCTGGACGGATGCGAAAGGGCAGACCTTGACGGGGCAGCTGTATTCCGCGCGCCGCACCGGCACCGCGCCGCCGCCGCTGTTCGTGACCTACTACCGATGCCTCGGCTTTATGCGCGGAGGCTCGGGCGATGAGTGGCCCTTGGCGACGATGGCAGAGCAGGGCATCTCCACGCTTTGCATCAACGCGCCATCGTTTTCGAGCGATGCCGCCACACGCTACGAGGTGGGGCAGTCGGCGGTGGAAAGCGCGATCAATCGACTCGCCGCCGAAGGCAAGGCCGACCGGTCGAAGATAGGCATGGGTGGGCTCAGTTTCGGCAGCGAAGCGATGATGTGGATACTCATCCATTCTCACGCCATTGCGGCTGCATCGATGGCGTCGCCGACGACATCGCCGATGTATTACCTGCTGGGCAGCAATATCGGCGATCCATTCGTGTCGCTGCTTCGAAGCAACTGGCAGCTGGGCAACCCGGACGAAGCCTCGGCGCCGTGGCGACAGATTTCCCCCACTTTCAACCTGGGCAGGATCGACGCGCCGATCTTGATGCAGTTCTCGGAGCAGGAGTACATGCACGGTCTCGACTATGCCATTCCGATGATGCGGAGCAACCGCGCGGACCTTTATGTTTTCCCCCACGAGCCGCACAACAAGTTTCAGCCGAAGCACAAGCTGGCGGTGTACGAGCGCAATCTGGACTGGTTTCGATTCTGGCTGCTGGGCGTGGAAGATCCGGCGCCGGAAAAGGCGCCGCAATACGTCTACTGGCGATCGATGCGGTCGAGCCTGCACGACGCGCGCTAGAGCACTCCCTATGGCTGGTGACGGACCCAGTTTTCGACCATGCACAGATCGAACATCCTCAGAAAGGTCTGGTCGCGCGGTGGCAAAGGCCTTGCAACGAAGTCGTGGATGGCGCGTGCGTCGAGGAGGCGTTGCGACTGCAGGCGACCCGACAGCAGAAAGTCTGCGATGTGATGCTTGTTCTTTTCGTAGACGGCGCCGAGATAGCTCATATAGGTCGCCTTGCTCTGGCGGTTCACGACGTCCGGCGGCAACACGTCGGAAAACGCCGCTCTGGCAAGCGCGCGATTTTTGCCGTCGGCTATCCACATCCAGCTGGGGGCGCGAAGGCAGGCTTCCATCACCGGCTGCGACAACAACGGGAAGCGCAGGGGGCGGCGCGCTCCACGCGACGCTTGGCCTTGAAAGAGCTGGTTGCCGGCCAGGTCGAACAGGCGCTCTCTGTCCCCGGGTAAGGCGTGCTTCGGGGCCGCAAACCAGGGGTGCGCTTCCGGGCTGACGTTGGCCGTGCCTGGCGCGAGGAAGGTGGCATCGTCGTGGTAAGGCGATGTCGGAGGCCGACGCAGTTTGGCGATGGTGAGCCGGCCTGCTTTCCAGAGCGTGCATTGGTGCAGTTTGGATAAGTCTCTCGACGCAGCCCATGCCGCGCGAAACCCGCTCGCCCTGAACGCATCCGCCGCGGGGGCCGCCGTTCGGAGGTAACAGAACACCGAGTCACCGCCGCCTCCCGAGTAGTACGCGTCGGCGCCGTGGCGTTCGGCAGCAGACTCCATGATTTCGTCGATGGCGTGCTGGAGCGCTCCCATGCCGGGGGCAACGGAATCGGGCGATGGAGCGAAATCAAAGCGCGCTCTGTCGATGTCCAGGCGTTCGGTATGGAGTTTGACATCGAGCTGTCGGGCCATCAGGTGCGCGTAATGCCGCTCGTCCACGCCGGGGACGGACGTCGTCAGATTGCAACAGATGACGCGCGCATGGCTATCGCGCAGGCAGGCCGCGACAATCGAAGAATCGAGACCGCCGGACAGTTCCAGCAGTATGGACCGGTCCGCATGCGTCCACGCGCGGACGGCCATCGAGACGGCGTGCCGGATATGGTCGGCGGCCTCGCGCCGATGGCGGTAGCGCTGATCGGGGCGGACGAAATCCCAGGGCGTCCACGCTTGGCGGGCGGCGATTTCGCTACCGCTTACGCTTAGCGAACATCCGGGCAACAACTCGACAAGATCGACGAATCCGCAGCGCTGCGTCTTGATGCCGGGATACGTCAGGCGATGGGCTATGAAGTCCCAATCGATCTGTTTTCGATAAAGCCCCGCCCTGATCGCCAGGGAGATATCCGATGTCAGAAAACCGGACCCTGCTTGGATGGAATAGATGCATGGAAGATTGCCCGCGGTCGATGGGGCTCGCGTGATCGTAAAGGCTTCCGGGGCATGCGCATCGGGTTGGATGATGAGGTAAGAGCCCCAGCAGGTTTCCAGAATGTGCTTCCGGGTCTGCGCCGGGTTTGCGTGTTCCGAAAACTTCGCGCTGTCACTGATGGGCATTCCGTCCTGCCCGAACAGGTACCCGATGAGAACCCCGCCGCCGGGTAGTGACAGCACCGGCAGGTCGTTCGTACCGAATAGCGTCATCGAACCGGACGCATGGCGGACGCGCATGCCCATCGTGTGCAGGGTGTCGCCGAGGTTGGGGAAGGCCACATCGAAAAGGCCTGCCGCAGGGGCAAGAACGGCAAGGTAATCGCTGTCCATCAAATCACCCGTATCGGCGTATAGGTCAATGCGTGTCCCAGCGCATCGTTCAGCACCGTCGTACCGTATTGCGCCCAGCAATGTGCCGAGAACGGATCTGCCGTCACGCCAAAGACGAGATCGGCATGAAGTTGGCGCTTGGCCAGGAACGTGATCATTGCGATGGAATCAAGCAGGCAGCAGGTATCTATCGGAACGTACGGGCGTGCGCTGCGGAAGGCGGCGGCCGTATCCATCGCTCGTGATTCGCTATCACTGGAGGTTGGCAATCCAGGCGTCAGCTTCGCTCTACGAGATGCCAGCCCGTCGAGTATTTTTTTCAGGCGGCAGGATTTCAGTTGCCGCTGTGTCGAGCAAACGATGGCGGCGGTGTCCAGCACCTCACCGACACTGGCTCGCCTGGCACGGGCCGCTTCCTCCATCGCGCTGCGTTTCGGAACGTTCTTGAAGGCGGTCGGTATGTGGCCGAAGTCGTTCGATCCGTCGACAAGTATTTTTCTTTCGATCAACGTGCGGACATCGCTGTCTCGGCTGTCGACACGATCCAGGTAGGCAATTAAGGCAGACTCCAGACGCTCTGTGAGACGAAAGTAACGATCGTTTTGAACGTCGAGGAAGATCAGGTGGCCGTCTATATTGCAGTACGACAGGTCGCCATGCAGTTCGAGCTGGGTCATTGCACCACTCCAAAAAAAGGCGCGCCCTTCGGCGCGCCTTGTCGATCATGCTTCGGAGATACCATCGATGGGGACGAGGCCGAAGTTTTCGGTGATTCCAGCCATACCCTTTGTCTCGACGCTGGCGACGCCGAGCTCGATGACGTCTTCCGATGTGTCGTTGCGGATGTTCTCGTTCGTGTTCATGTCGGTCTCCTACGTTCGCGTCATGGCAGTTCCATGACGCGCGCAGCGTAGACGTCTGAAAATTTAATTTGCCAATGATTATTGCGTTGTCATCCGGTGATTAATTTCGGAGGGTGACGCAGGTCTTGTTGGGCCTGTCTGCGCAGGTTCGTCGGTCGACGCATGCCGCCATTGCGCGGGCAGCGCGGATGGATGCCGTGTCGTCAGCGTGCGATTTAGTGCAGGTAATCGATGCGGCCGCTGAGCGCGGCCACGATGGTCGGTACGAGTTGTTTGCGGCGCTCGTGGTAGTCGCGCAGGGCCGACTTCAAGCGGGGGATGTCGCGCATGCGCCAATACCGGTCCAGCTGCGATAGTTCCTCGTCGGCGTGCTCGATCAATTCTTTTTTCGCGCGTCGTATCGGCGCCAGCCGGTCGTTGGCCCGCTTTACGGCATGGTGCAGCGACCAGTGGGTTGTTGCGCGGGCGATCGCATCGAACAGCTGCCATGTCAGCTTCACCACATCGTCGTCGGCGGACACGATCTCCGGCTCGGCGATCGGCCGAAGTGTCGGCACGACCCCGATATCGCAGGCCATCAGCAACAGGCGCTCCATCCAGTCGTAGAGGTCGCGCAGCGCGACTTCGGTGAGCAGCGGCACATGCAGCCCACTGCGTGCATGATCGGCAATCAGGCCTTCGCCGACGAGTCGATACAGCGCGAGTCGAACCGGCGTGGGGCTGGTGTGGAACTCTTGCGCGAGCCTGGACGGGTCGATCCGCTGCCCCGGTGCATAGCGTCCCGATTGCAGAGCGCGTCTGACCTCCCCATACACGAAGGCACTCTTGGAGTGGATGGCATCCATAGCTGAACTCCCTGTCTGCTGATGACTGCTTCCCTGGACCGGACGGTACGAGGATCGTCCGGCAGGGGAATGGGTTTTCGTCGCATGGGGCGTCAGAAAAAAACGCTCGAGCAGGACGACGAAGTGCGAAACCTTGATACACGCAAAATGTTACGGCGAAAGGATGCACCAAAATCGGTTCAGAGTCACTTTCTCGATACGACACACGGGTGCTCTGCCTGGTTTAGGACGCGGGCTTTGCGAGGTCCTCCGGTGTTGGTCGAGGCGTGCGCTCCCGATCCCTTATGATTTACGTGCACCTTGAGCCGCTACACCTGTGGGATAAGTTCAGGTAGAGGATCTTTGACCCGGGTGCGCACCCAACTTTCGGAAATCCATGAGCACGCACCTTCAATTTTTCATCTGCCGCTGGTTGACCCTGTGCCTGGCACTTTCGCTAGTCACGCCTGCCATGGCTGCCGAAGCGCCAGATACACGCCTGCAACACGCGCTGGCGCAACTCGCCGACAAGGCGCAACCCGGCGTCCTGGGCATCACGGTGGTAGATCTGGATACGCGTGCGCGACTTCGAATCAATGCCGATCGCGCGTATCCGATGATGAGCGTGTTCAAAGCGCCGGTCGCTGCGGCGGTGCTTGCACAGGTAGATGCGGGTCGCATTCGTTTGAGTCAGGAGGTGACGATCACCCGCGCACAAGTGGTGGATGGCGCTGCCGTACCTTCCATCGGCGCGCATTTCTCGGGTGAGCAGATGCACTTCACGGTCGAGCGATTGCTGGCAGCTGCGGTGAGCGAAAGCGACAACACCGCCGTCGATGCATTGATCCGATTGCTGGGCGCCCCGCAAGTGGTCACGGCGTTCTTGCGCAAGCACGGCATCGAGGGTATGCGCGTTGACCTTGGCGAGGGCGGCATCAGCCGTATCTTCGAAGAGACGGCTAATGGGCAAACCATCCCTACCAACGAAACCGATGAAGCGGCACTGGCACGACGGCGGCGCGGTTATCGCGCGTATTTGAATGACCCTCGCGATCGGACGACGCCTGACGCGGCAGTGGACTTTCTCGACAAGCTTTGGACGGGTCGACTGCTTTCGGCGGATTCGAGCAAGCGGCTGCTCGATCTGATGTACGGACAGACGAAGCCGGTTCGTTTGCGCGCCGGCCTGCCCGCCGACGTGCGCTTTGCCGACAAGTGCGGCACGTCCTATTCGCTGGACGGCGAAACCGCCGCTTACAACGATATCGGCATCCTGACCTGGCCCAACGGCCACACCGTCATCGTGGCCGCCTTTCTGACGGGGTCGAAGGCCGACAAAAACACGCGGGACGCGCTGTTTGCCGAGATCGGCAAGGATGTGAGCGACATGTCCGGGCATAGGGGCCGAAACATTTTTTGGATGGTGGGTGAAGGCCTGTGCCGACGGCCCCCTTTCTCTTAGTCCGTGCGCGGATTGCCTGTCCTTGAACGGGAAAGGGAGCCGAAGCGGCTCCCTTTCAAACAACAGAATCAGACTGACTCGCTTAAACGGCCAGCGGCATCACGGGTCGACGCCGAAGTCGTACAGCCCGCCACTGAAGAGGCCGTATTCGCCCGGCTTCAAATCGTTGCTCGGCGTCAGTTTCCACTGGTTGCCGTTGCCCATCGAGACGACGTCGTAGGCGACCTGGTTGTCCTTGTCCGGCGCGCCCACATTCTTCATGCCACCCCAGAAGCGGGCGTTGCCCAGCTTCAGCGAACGATCCTGATCTCCCTTGTCCACGTCGAGCGACACGATGTAGATGCTGCCCTTCGGCTGAACCGTGGAGTTGACGATGAATGACGGTCGCGGGTCGTGCGTGCGCACGGCGGCTGCCATACCTGGGTAGTTCTGATGCATCAGCACGGTGACCACGGCATTCGTCGTGCTCATGGTCCCGGAGATGCTGCGCAGGTGCACACTGCCGCCGTCCTTGGTCACCAGCGTGACATCGGGGCCGCCCGGATAACCGGCCGGGCCGGATGCAGAGGCCATAGCGGAACCCGAAGCCGAAGCGGCCCCACCACCGTCGGCACGCTTGAGCATGGCGGAAATGACGTCCTGCGAAACACCGGCGTTCTTCAGCTTGACCAGATCATCGACATCCAGCTTGAAATTGACCGTCGATGCCCCGTTGATTTTTTCCTTGATGATCTCCGAGCCGAAACCCAGCTTGGCCAGCTTGACGACATCCGCATTGGTCATCGCCGCCGTGCTCGACGACTGTGCGTGAGCCGTGGATGGCGTGAGCAGTGGGACCGATACCGCACTCAGCACGAACATCAGTGCGGCCATGGCTATCCTTGCGTAACGTGACTTCATCGAGCATCTCTCCTTGGTTGCAATGGGGCAATCCGTTTGACCGCCCTCGAGTTTCCGCATTGTATGGCAGCCTTGCTTCTCGGCGCGATTGCCACCGAAAAAGGAGGGCGGCGTGGGATGACTTCACCCACCCGCAGAACTACTGGCGGCCGGTGCACTGGCGGGAACGCTGGTGCGGGGCGCAGCGTGGGTCGTGGCTTTCTTGGGCGACTTTCTGCGCGGACCTTGGGCGGCGATCAGCGCCGCTTTGTCCTGTTTCCTCTTGGCCTTGGCAGCCACCTTGGCGGCCTTGGCGGCCTTTTTGGCAGCCTGCTGTTTGGCTTTGGCTGCTTGCTTGGCTGCCTTCTGGGAAGCCTTGTCAGCGTTCCTGGTGGCTTTGTCGGTGGCTTTGGGCGTTGCACTCGGCGGCGCCGCTGCCGGTGCGGTGGCAGGAGCTGGAGCGGGCTGAACTCCCTGAGCCTGCGCCAGCACCGCACCGGAGAGAGTCACGCCAGCCGCGAGCAGCACGGCGATTACACGTTTGCGTATCATGATGATGAGGCCTCGAGTTTTGAGTTGCCGCGGCTCCGGCATGCTTTGCACGCACGGGCGATAGGGCGCATCGACAATGCATGGATATCGGCATACCGACGCTGAATAGTCGGGGGAAATGGCGTAAGGCACCGTTTCAGTTCGGGCTAAGCACCGGGCTAAGCGGGTCAGGGCACGTTCCTGTTGTGTACTTTGATCTGTATCAATCCGCTCCGACGTGCGTGGTCGCTGGCATCGCGCCTAACGTCTCAGGAAAGCACCGGCATCGGTCCCATGTATTTGTCCATGCCAAAAGCGACGGCGTCGTGCCAGCCGATCGCCCCCGATGCGGGCTGACTGATCCATCTGGAGATGCGCGTGGCCAACACCGATGGCATTCGTCAAATCGGCGGCGTTGTCGCGAAAGCAGACGCGGCGAGTGCGCCTTGACGGTAGGCGAAGACGGCGTTGCGACTACGCAACACCGCCGCGCGATGCCGCCACCAGATAGGCCCGGCACATCAGTGGAACCTGCGTGCGCAGCATCGTCAGCGCCGCCGGCGATGCGTCGTTTTCCAGGCCGGCTCGCACGGTGCCCACCAGCAGGGTGCGCACGGCGAACGTGACGGTGGCGATGTCGTCGAAGCCGGCGTCCGGCGCACTGGCCAGCAGACGCGCGATGGCCCGGTCGGTTCGGTCCAGCACATCGCTGATCAGGCTTGCCGTGTCCAGATCCGCAGCGACCGTGTACAGCGCGAGTGAGCCGGGCAGATAGCGCAGCTTCGCATCGAGGTAGGCGCCGACCAGGCCGTCCGACATGTCGCACAGGCGCGCACCCTGGTAGCGTGCGCACGCCTCTTCGATGGCGACGACGACCTCGTCCAGGTACTGATCCAGTACGGCATACAACAGCGCCTGCTTGTGCGGAAAGTACTGATACATCGTGCCCACGGATACGCCGGCACGTTGCGCCACGCGTGTCGTGGTGAGTCGGGCGATACCGTCGGACAGAAGAACCTGAATAGTCGCTTCGTGAATTGCCGTCACGGTCGCGGTCGAGCGCGCCTGACGCGGCGATTTGCGGGGCTTGAGCGCGTCGGTAGGTATGACTGGCATATGCGAATGTAAAAGCCGAAGGATAGTTCGCATATCACAGTACAGCACCACACCCCCACTCACCATCCGAAGGAAACGCCATGAACGCAGCAGATCGCCGTATCGCCCTGATCACCGGCGCCAACAAGGGCATCGGTCTGGAAGTCGCGCGGCAGCTCGGCAAGGCCGGCCACCACATACTGCTCGGCGCCCGCGACGAAGCGCGCGGCCGCGCGGCCGAGAAAGCCCTGCGGGACGAAGGCATCGCCGTACGCTTTGTCGCCATCGATCTTGCCGATGCCGCATCGTTCGCAGCCGCCGCGGCCGATATCGAGGCTCACGAGGGCCGCATCGATATTCTGGTCAACAATGCCGGCATCGCGGTACAGGGCGACGGACTGCCCGGCACTACTGACCTCGACGTCATACGCCGCGTGTTCGAAACCAACTTTTTCGGCACTATCGCAGTGACTCAGGCGCTGCTGCCATTGGTGAAAAAATCTCGCGCCGGTCGCATCGTCAACGTCTCCAGCAGCCTCGGCTCGATCACGCTCAACGCCGACCCGAACTGGGATTACGCCGCAGTCAAACTGATCGGCTACAACGGTTCGAAGGCCGCGCTGAACATGTTCACCGTGCTGCTCGCCGCGGAGCTCAAGGACAGCGGCATCAAGGTCAACGCGGTCAACCCGGGTTACACCGCCACCGACCTCAATGGCAACAGCGGCCACCAGTCGATCGAGGAAGGCGCCGCCGAAACGGTTCGCATGGCCCAGATTCCCGACGATGGCCCGACTGGCGGGTTCACCAGCACGGAGGGCGTTGAACCCTGGTAATTGACGCTCGGGCGCCGCGAGACGACCTCGTCAGAGTGCACGTTTCACAGTAGCGACGGCGGAAAGAAAAAAGCGCAGGACGCGCTTTTTTCTGCAATGGACTTACCCGTGACGGTGAGATTCAGTGCGGCATGGAAAGTCTTTGCACAGGCTTTATTCCTGTGGCTGTCCATATCGAGCGTTCGCTGCTGATCGAACGCTTACGGCCGTGCGTTTTTCGCCGACGCTGCATCGGCGCGCTCCTTCGCCAGCTGTGCCTCAAAATTTTCGCGCGAGTCGTTGGCGTAGGTGCGGCACAGCGTGGGGTCGATCAGCGCGTTTGCGTCGCCTTGGTCTCGCTTCGCCACGCGCGCCCAGAAATCCACCATCTCCGGATGCGGCGCGAGCGCGATGTCGCACGGCAGCGTGGCGATCATCGCAAAGCTGGCGCGAAAATCCTTGACGGCATCGGGATACTTCGCGTTGCCGATCAGTGTGAAATCCGGTGCCGATAGGCTGCCGACATCGACCATACGCAGGCAGCGTACGCCCTCGCAGGATGTCCACGTCCAGGTCGTATTGCCTTTGGTATGCCCTGGCGTGGCGTGAGCCGTCAGCACCAGATCGCCCAGATGCAGACGCTCACCGTCGGTCACCTTGCGCGTCACGTGCACCGGTGGAAACACGAATCGATCCCCGTATTCCGGGTCGTCGTGGCCGCCCCGCGCCAGCAGCGCGCTATCGGCGGCACCCGCGACCACCTGCGCACCCGTGTCGTGCGCGAGCTGCGCGATGCCGCCGGCATGATCGCAATGCGCATGCGAGTTGAGTATCCATCGGATGTCGCGCAGCTCGATGCCCAGCGCTCGGATATTCGCTTCGAGCAGTGTCGCGTCCTGCGGTACGCCGCCATCGATCAGAACGTCTCCCGTCGGGGCGGTGATGAGGAATACGCCAAGACCGCGTGGCCCGACAAACCAGGTGTTGCCATAGATGCGAAACGGCGTCTGCGCCGCCGTCCAGCTCGGATCGTTCGCGCATGAGCGCTCGCTCGCGGTGCTCGCTTTCTCTACCGAGGGCGTCTTCGCATGCGCACTCTGCGCGATCAAAGCGGTAATAAGAATCGCTGCCAGCCCTGTACGCATGTTCGACTCCGTTTTCATGGAAGCTTGCAGCATCCGTGGCTCTGGTGAATCGCCTGGGGCGCAACGCTGGCATTTTGCGGGCGACGAGTCGCTGCGATGGCCCATCAATACTTTCAGCCGCGTAGGCCGATTCCCAGCTCCTGCTCGTCATCCCGAGTCGGCGCGCCGACATGTTCCCGCGCGTAATGCGTCGGCGCCTTGCCGACGTGGCGGGTGAAGGCGACGCTGAAGGTGCTGGCGGAGCTGTAGCCGATGCGTTCGGCGATGGCGGCGACGCCGGTCTCGTTTTTCCGCAGCAGATGCTTGGCCAGGGCCATGCGCCAGGCGAGCAGGTAGGCCATCGGGGCGACGCCGACGGTGCGGTTGAAGCGTTCGAAGAACGCCGAGCGCGACAGCGCAGCTTCGCTGGCCAGCTGCGCCACCGTCCAGCTGCGATCGGGCTGCGCGTGCATGGCGCGGATGGCCAGGGCGAGGCGATCGTCGGCCAGGCCGCGCACCAGGCCGGACGAGGCCGCGGTGTCGGCGTTCGAGCGCAGCGCTTCGATCAGCAGCACCTCGAGCAGGCGTGCCAGCACCACGTCGCGCGCGGGCCGCTGCTCGCGCGACTCTTCGCCGACGAGCGTCATCAGCGTCGCCAGACGCGGCTCGCCGCGGATATGCACCAGCCGGGGCAGCAGCGCGACGAGCAGATCGGCATCCGGTGACTCGAAGCTGCAGTGGCCGACCAGCATGCGTAAATCGGCCGGACCGTCCTGGTTGCCGATGCGAAAGACACCGTGGCCCTGCGCCACGGGCAGGCTGTTGAGCCCGGCCGGCGGCGTTTCCAGACTGGACATGGCGACGCCCCAGGCGGCAGGCAGCAGCAGAAAGTCGCCCGACTGCAGCGTCAGCGCGGGCCGTCCGTCGACCTCGACTCGGCAGGCGCCTTCAAGCACCACGAAGTACCACGGCTGGCCCGCATCCGCATGGCGGATATGCCAGGGGCCAGCGCCCACCACCACTTTGGAGTACTGCGCACCGGGCTGCAGCAGCGAGACCACCTCGGCGAGTGGATCGATCATGTCCGGACTCCTGACGATGAAACATGGACTGATGATTGTAGTGAGTACGGTGTTAGCGGCCTATCGTGACGTTCCCCCATGCATCACCCCAGGAGTTTCTCCATGAACACGGTCCTTATAACCGGCTGCTCGTCCGGCTTCGGCGTCGAGATTGCCCGCTATTTCCTCGACCGCGACTGGCAGGTCATCGCAACCATGCGCACGCCGCGCGACGACGTGCTGCCCCGCTCAGAACGCCTGCGCGTGCTGCCTCTTGACATCACCGATGCGCAGAGCATTCAGCAGCTCGTCGAGGTGGCAGGGCCGATCGATGTGCTGGTCAACAACGCCGGCTTTGGTGCGGGCTCGCCGGTCGAACTCACGCCGATGGCCACCGCGCGCGAGCTGTTCGAGACCAACACCTTCGGCACGCTGGCGATGACGCAGGCCTTTCTTCCGCAGTTCCGTCAGCGCGGCGCTGGCGTGATCGTCAATGTAACGTCCAGCGTGACGCTCAAGGCGCTGCCACTGATAGGCATTTACAGCGCCAGCAAGGCAGCCGTGAACGCCTTCACTGCATCGCTGGCGGCGGAGGTCGAGCCGTTCGGCGTGCGCGTGCGGCTGGTGCTGCCGGGACGAGCGCCCGAAACCCGCTTCGGCGACAACGCCAGCACCCGCCTGCACGGCATGCACCACGAGGCCTACGCGGATTTGGCAGCCAGCGTTCTCGCCCGCATGCGCGACGAATCTGGCCCGGTCACGTACTCGTCCGACGTGGCCGAAGCCGTGTGGCGCGCCGCGACCGACCCATCGACGCCACTGCGCATTCCCGCAGGCGAGGATGCCGTGGCCTGGGCCAACGGCGGCTGAGGTGACGGACGGCTACATGCCGATGGACGGCGCGGCCTGCTGTGGCGACGACTGCTGCACGACTGGCTGGGTCGGTGCTTTGTCGGCCGTCTGCAGCGCCTGACTGCTTTGCGCCACCGGCGTGTGGACGGCTTGCGCCGTCTGCACCTGCGCGTAGTGCTTGTGCGCATCGTTCTGCACGGCGTAGGCGCGCGAGCCGTCCTCGTTGAGCACGACCTGATCGATTCGCGTCACGCCTTCGCGTTTCGCCGCCACGGTGAGCGCGGCGGCAAGGTTGTCGCTGTGCTGGTCGGGCTTTCGTCCCATGCGCGCATCGAGTTCGTACACGGCCTTTTGCGCCTGCACGTACAGCGCATGGTCGGGATGCGAGGTCTCTTCGAGGCTGGTCGTTTTGCCGGACTTCGCCTGCTGGTGGATGGCGGCGAGCGTCTTGGGTCCGGCGACGCCATCGACGGTGAGATGGTGATCGCGCTGAAACGCTTCCAGTGCCGCTTTCGTGCCGGGCCCGAAATCGCCATCGGCTTTCAGCGCATGCCCCTTGGTGTCGGTATAGCCGAGCGCGGCGAGTTCGCTCTGCAGCGTGCCGACGGCCTTGCCGTGACTTCCCGAGTGCAGTGCGCCGCTATCGTGGTGTGCGCGTGTGGGTGCCGACTGACCGATGGCTTTCAAGGCGGCCTGGATGTCCGGATCGGTTTTTTCGCTGGACGGATCGTAGATCGCGCTGCTCACTTTGCGGTTGGCCCGATCCAGCGCCTCCTTGTTCCCCGGTTGCCCATAGGCGTTGTCGTAGGCCTCGGCGATGGTGGCCGCCTTGGGGCCGTCGTAGAACCGCACGGCGGAGCGCAGGGCGTCGGCATGCTTGAGCACGTCGTCGTAGTTGCCGCCGTCTTTGAGGACTTTTTCGAAGCCGGCGATCTTGCCGGGTATCTGGTTTTCCGTTTTGGCCAGGATGCAGATCGTCTCGAAGCGCCGATCCTCCGGGATGTTCTTGCCGTACTTGTCGACGATGGCGGTGGCGTCCGCGGTGATGCTCTTGATCTGCGGATAATCGACGTTTTGATGGATCCACTGCTTGCCGTCGCTGGACGACGCCCATTGGTTGATGCTGTCGCGCGTGTGGGTGTCGATGAAGTGGATCGACGAATGTTGCCCCTGACCGTCGCCGTGCGAGAGCAGATCCTTGCGCAGTGCGGTCAGATCGCCGGTGTAGGGCAAGTTGTGCGTTTTTGCATAGGCCGAGCTCTGTTCGATGATGGCATCGACATAGGTTTTCTCGCCCGGCTTCAACGGGCGGTCGCTGGCTGAGCCCAGCGGCCGCAGCCCCTGCTGGCCGAGGTCGACTTGAATCGTGCCTATGCTGTAACCGCTGTTGGATGCCACAGCGCTCACGTCGCCCCAGTCGGCGTTTCGAACGCCGGCAACGGACAATCGATAGGAATCCGAGGGGCCGCCCTCCGTGCCTCGGCCGACCACGAAATACACCGCGCCGGCGGTGGAATCGATGTTGCGGGTGTCGATGCGATCCGTCATGGCATGCCTCCAGGCAGCGTAATTGGGTCAGAGCTGGGCCAGCGTAAGGTAACTATCCAGTGCATTGGCTCGGGTGCAGAGTCGGGCCAGCTTGTTTTCCAGCTGCTGCGCGTTCTCTGCCTGCGAGTCGCCGTAAAGTTTGGACTCGAACGCTTCATCCTTGGCGGTGGACTGCACCCAGGCACGTTCGGCGTCGATCAGTGCCGCTTTGGCGTCCGGTTTCAGGGCGCCGAGCAGGGCCTTGTACGTTTTGTTGAGGCGAGCATCCTGCACCTTCATTTCGCTGCTCATGCACGCGTCGCTGGCGAGCGCATTGTCGCCGGCCGACGTCTGGCAGGAAATATAGGCGGGCGACATGCCCTTGAGATGCGTGAGGCCGGGATCGTCGTTGCCGGACGGCGCGGCGGCAAACGCGGCAAGTGGCCCGCAGCCCATCAACAAAGTCAGAGCCAGAGCGAAAGGTTTCCTTGAGGACATGGTGTTTCTCCCGGGTTGCGCCGATGCACAGCATAAAACGCCATGGATGAAATTGGCATGTCAACGGTTTCGGACGACGACAAACGCTGGTCTGACGCGGTGTTACCCCGGCGGCAGGCCATGCCGAAAAGCGCGCATGACGGGTACACGAAACGCTCGATGCAGGTTTGTCTGCAGCTTCACGCTGGCGCGCTTATCTTGCTGGGCGGCTAAAGATGATCGGCAAAGAACGCTTGTGCGGTGGCGATCGCCATCGCGTGAGTGGTCGACTGGGGTACGTGAAACTGCTTGCAGAGCGGCTCGCGCTCCACGCCCAGCGCTGTGCAGTCGGCCAGAAAATCGTAGTGGCCCACGCCAGGCAGCACTTTCAGGGTGGCGTGCGGCAGCAACGTTGCGGCCAGCCTGCCATTGCTGGCCGGCGGCGCCACCGGATCGGCATCGCCGAGCAGAATGCCGATCGGTGTGTCCAGCGCATGCAGGCTGGACGGGGCGATCGCTTCGATGGCGCCGGGCGCCATGACGAACACGGCACGAACGTCGGGTATCGCATAGTCGTCGCCGGCATGCTTTGCCAGTGCCGCCAGCGGTGGCGTCTTCAGCGCCTGCTCTCGCGTCGCTATGGTTTGATCGGGCGCCTCGGCCTGCGGCATGCATGTCGCATCGGTGGCGTGCGAGCGGCAGAACTGGATGATGTGGTCGAGGTCGACCCGCGCGCCCGCGCTCACCAAGGCGGTGAAGCCACCCAGCGAAAAGCCGGCCACGCCGAGTCGCTGTGTATCCAGATGCGGTTTGATCTGCTTGTCGGTGATGACGGTATCGAGCGCCATGCGCAGATCGACCGCGCGCTCCCATATCAGCACGCTGCCGGCGATGGTCATCGGGTCGCGACCGTTATTGCCTGGATGATCCACCGCGATGACGACGTTGCCGGCGCGCGCCAGCGCCGTACCGAACCAGGCCATCATCCGCGCGCTGCCGCCGAAACCGTGCGAGAGCAGGATCACCGGGTGCCGGCCCGACGCGAACGGCGCGTCGGCAGCGGCACTGCCGGCGGCGAACAGGGGTTGATCCGGTGGGCCGATCGGCAGCGGTGTTTCGCGCACGCCGTCGACGGCGGGATACCACACGGTAATGCGCAGCGCGTCGCTGTGCTGCGCATCGCGAAGCGCGGCGCTTGGTAGGTGTGCCACACGATGGATTTCGCCGACGGCGCTCGCGCGTGCCGTGGTGCAAACGCCTAGCCACGCGGCAGCCAAGGCGATCAAAAGGGTACGGGCGGTCATGCGGTCCTCGTCGATGCTGATGGGTTCATGCTTGCAGGGGCAGCCAGATCTCGACATCGCCGATGCCGGTGGCATCGTCGAAGTCCGCGCTGTATTTCTCGAAATCGGGCGCGTCGGCGGCGCGAAGGCCCGAGCGCGGCAGCCAGTCGACGACGAAGGCTTGCCAGGTACGGCGGATGTCGGAAATATGGCCGCGATGCGTGGCCACGACATACTCGCGCGCCGGTAGTCGCAAGGTGCTCAACGCGGGGTCGAGACCGCTAAAGCTCGGTACGTCGACACCGGCGATGTATTCGAAGCTGCCCTCGTCGTCGCTGTTGCAGAACACGCCGAACGCGATGCCTTTCGGCGGCAGCGTCGCCGCGTGGTGCAGCGACAGCCTTTGCCACTGCGCCGGAATGCCCTGCGTAGTATCCGAGGTGTAGCGGCAGCCCAGGCCGGCGATCAGGCGAATGCCGTCGCGCGCCAGACGCGGCCGATCCAGCACGACGTTCGGGCCGTCCGGGCTGCGCCAGGGTTCGACCAGCCCAAGCTCGGCTACCGAGCCGCGCTCGCGCACGCTCGCTGGACTCAGGCCGAACTGCTCGCCGAAGGCTCGCGTGAACGCTTCATGCGAGCCGTAGCCGCTGGTGAGCGCTACCTCCAAAATATCCGGCGCACCACCGGCCAGCCTGTGCGCGGCCTCGCTCAGCCGGCGCGCGCGCAGGTAGCGCATCACCGAGCAGCCGATCATCGTCTGAAACAGCCGCGCCAAATGAAACGGCGAGACGCCGGCTACGTCGGCGATAACGCCAAGCGAAAGATCCTCGCTGTAATGGCTTTCGATGAACCAGAGCGCTTTTTCGGCAGCCGCCATCTCAGACCCGGTGGTGGAATCGACCGCTGCAGATTAATGGCAGGCGAGGGCGGCGCGTTTGATCGTTCTTGCGCCTGGAGAAAAGGCGTCGAGAATGATTTGTAAGGGTCGCTCCCGGTCGGGGTCCTGGTAATGCAGCCTGTGTTTACAACCGCTCAGTTGTCGTTGCCGTTGAGCATCGAGCCGACGATGCCGCCGAGCAGGCCGCCGCCCATACCGACCGATGCCGCCCGTCCACCGCCACCGCTGCTGGGCAGATATTCGGCGATCTGGTGCGCGAGGCGGGAGATCGGCAGGGTCTGCAACCAGACGGTGCCGGGGCCGGTGAGCGCCGCGAGAAAAATGCCGTCGCCGCCGAAGATCGCGTTCTTGATACCGGGCACCGTGGTGATCTGAAAACCGACCGACGCCTGAAACGCACCGACATGGCCCGGATGCACGCGCAAGGTTTCGCCAGGCGCCAGATTTTTCTGGATCAGCTCACCGGAAAGCTCCAGCCACGCGGTCCCGTTGCCGCCGATCTTCTGCAGCAGAAAGCCATCGCCGCCGAAGATGCCGGCACCCAGCGACTGCTGAAAGCCCACGCCGAGGGTGACCTGCGGCGTGGCGCAGAGAAAGCCGTGCCGGTGTACCAGATATTCGTTGGACGGGCTTACCGGTACCGGCACGATATGTCCTGGCACCTTGGTGGCGAACGCGACCTCGCCGGGCCGCTGCACGGCGCGGTATTCGGTCATGAAGAAACTACCACCGCCGACCGCGCGCTTGAACATGCCCATCAGCCCACCGCCGCCGCCCATCTGGGTGTGCGTGGTCATCTGGATCGATGCGGTCATCCACGACAGCTCGCCGCTCTCGGCGAACACGCTGTCGTTGGGATCGAGCTGCACTTCCAGCACGGGCATGACTGTGCCTTGGATACGGGTCTGCATGAGGCGTCCTCCTGATAGTTGGCGTTGACCGGTTGCCCCTGGCGTCGGGCGACCACCGGCAATTCGGCAATGGCTAGCGGATAGTACGCCGCTGCTGCCTCTTCTGGTCGCCGTCATTCGCTTGGGTCTCGAGAGAACGCTTGCGCCACTTGCCGCTGTGCGAACCGCTTCCGCACCTGACGGTGGTGCAGACGTCTTCGGCGCACTGTTTTTGATGCTGCTGCCTAACTGACGCCGGTGTGACCGTTCAAGACGATTTTCACCTTGCGCGCCAGCTCGGCGCGGCCGTAAGGCTTGTGGATGACGTCGAACTCGCTGCCGCGCGTATCGGTACGCTCGATGGACGAGTCGGCGTAGCCGGTGGTCAACAGTACCTTGAGACGGGGCAGGCGCTGGCAGGCCTTGCGTGCGAGCATCACGCCGTTCATGCCGCCGGGCATGATCAGGTCGGTGAAGAGCAGATCGTAGTGCGGGTTCGCATCGATGGCGTGCAACGCGTCGGTCGCATTGTTGGCGACCGTTACGCGGTAGCCGTACTCCTCCAGGATATCTCTGGCCAACACGGCCACGTCTTCGCGATCCTCCACGACAAGGACATGTTCGCGACCGCTGTGCGGCACGACCTTTTCTTTCAACACGGCCGCCGGCGAGTGCTCCAGCGCTTCGCTGGCGGGAAAGAACAGGCGCACGGAGGTTCCGACGTTTTCCTCGGAGTCGATCAGCACCGTACCGCCGGACTGGCGCACGAAGCCGTACACCATCGACAGCCCGAGGCCGGTGCCTTTGCCTTCTTCCTTCGTGGTGAAAAAAGGATCCATGACGCGCTTTTTGATTTCCAGCGGCATGCCGGCACCGTTGTCCGATAGGGCAATGACGACGTATTTGCCGGGTTTCAGATCGATACTTTCATATTTGTTGCCGTGGACGACGCTGACGTTTTCCGTCTTGATGCGTATCAGCTGATCGTCAAGCCCGGCCATCGCATCGCGTGCATTGATGACGATGTTGAGCATGGCCACTTCGCACTGCGTCGAGTCGATGCGCGCGTTCAACAGGTCGGGCGCCAGATCCAGCTCAAGCTCGGCCGATTCACCGAGTGCACGCGACATCATCTCGTGCATGTTCTCGATCAAGTGATTGACGTTGACCATGCGTCCCTCGAGCTGCTGCTTGCGCGCGAAAGCCAGCAGCTGCTTGGTCAGCGTGCCGGCGCGCTCCACCGCTTTTTGGCAGATGTCTATCTGGCGATGCAGTTTCGGCCGGTCGACGTCGGGTCGGTCGATACCGTGCCCAATGCCCTCGAGAAAGCCGGTCAGCACCTGCAGAATATTGTTGAAATCGTGCGCAATGCCGCCGGTGAGCTGGCCCAGCGCCTCCATTTTCTGCGACTGGCGCAGGGCATCTTCGGCATCGCGGCGGCGGCTGACGTCGAGCTGCGAAGCGAAGAAATAAACCAGGTTGCCCTGCTTGTCGTAGACCGGCGAAATAAACAGCGCGTTCCAGAAGGTAGAGCCGTCCTTACGATAGTTGAGAATTTCGGTGGCGTATTGGCGCCGCTGTTGCACGGCGGCGCGAATGCCCGCGACAACTTCGGCATCGGTATCCTTGCCTTGCAGAAAGCGACAGTTCTGCCCGACGATTTCATCCACCGTGTAGCCGGTCATACGCAAAAACGCCTTGTTGGCGAAGATGATCGGGTTGTCCGGCCGGTGCGGATCGGTCACCGTCATCGGCATGCGGGTGATTTCGACCGCGGCGAAAAACATGTCCTCACCCGGATGATCCATGCCGGTGTAGGAAATGGCAGCGGCGGGCGAGGTGGGCTCCGGGAAATCGGGTGGCTTGACGTCGGTCGATTCGATCATGGATGGGCTCTGGCTTTGATTCGTCGATTTGAAAAGAGTTGACCTGTGCGGCAAGGCAAGGCTCGCCGGCGAGAGATCGCCTCTAACCGTTTGCACCCGATATTTCGACACCATCCATGCCGCACAAGGCGGGCGTCACGCGGCGTGGATGTTTCCACCCCCTTCCCGTTAAGCTCGGTGAAGAAAACGTGCCTGCAGGAAAAACCGCTGGCCGCCATTCGAACGGCGCCAGCAAGCCGATGGGCCTCAATCAAAGGAGTTGTTCGATGGAGCTAGCGACGATCGACGGTTCCTGCCACTGCGGTTCGGTGCGATGGCATCTCGACCACACGCCCGACAGCGCCACGGCGTGCAATTGCACGGTCTGCCGCCGTTACGGCGTGCTCTGGGCTTACGGTCACGAGAACGACGGCGTGCGAATCTCGGGGAACACGCGGGCTTACTGGCGCGGCGGCGGGATCGAGTTTCATTTCTGCGCGGTGTGCGGCGGCGTGGCCTACTGGCGCGGTCGCGAGACGGACGCGACGGGGCAGCGTCGGATCGGTGTCAATCTGCGCATGGCCGAGCCCGCATCGGTGGCGCCCATTCCCATCGAGCACCTCGACGGGCTGGACACGTTCGAGCCCCTGCCGCGCGATGGTCGCTGTGTCGGTGACTATTGGTTCTAGCGCAAGCGATTCCGCCATGCGTGCATCTCGGCGCGCGTTACCGGCTGCTAATCTGCGCGCATGATCAACGCACGCCGTTCCACCATGATTGGACGACTCGGCATCGCCTTTTTTGCGCTTGGCCTGCTGGCCTTGAGCGGGTGCGCCACCACGGCGCCGCCGCGCAACAGCCAGAGCATTTGCCAGGTTTTCGATCAGTACCCGAGCTGGTATCGCGATGCTCTCGCAGCACAGAAGCGGTGGGGCACGCCGGTGAATGTGCTGATGGCCTTTGTCCAGCGGGAATCCGATTTCCGCGGCAAGGCGCGCCCGGATCGACCGCACTTTCTTTTTATTCCGCTACCGCGCCGGTCCAGCGCCTATGGTTATGCGCAGGCGCAGGATCCGGTATGGAAGGAGTATCGGAGGGAAAACAGCGGCTGGTTCAAGAGCCGCAAAAACATGAACAACTCGCTCGATTTCCTCGGCTGGTACACCGACCGCATCCATCGCGAGCTGGCCATCTCGAAGTGGGATCCGAAGAATCTCTACCTTGCTTATCATGAGGGTATCGGCGGTTATCGCAGCGGCCAGTGGAAGCACGATGCCCACCTGCTGCAGACTGCCGACGTCGTCGACAACCTGGCGCGAGCGTACGGTGCGCAGCTGCGGCAGTGCAGGCAGTGAGAAAGAACGATCGGAGCGCGCGTTTCCTCAGTGAGCCGTTTTTAGGCTTCTATAGGATTTCACTCTACGTTTGAAACGAAACGAAGCGGCATCCCGATCGTTCTGTGCATGCTCGCGGCTCCTTTGTTGCCGCCCAGTCCGGTACTCGCCGAAAAAGTGTCGGAGATCGGCATCGATCGCTCCGGATTGAGCAGGCAGGACGAAGCCACGCGAGAAAAGACGCTAAACGATATTCGTACGCTTCATGCCATTTGGTTTCGTGACGGACCGACCTCCGGCTCGCCGCAGCGTCGATCTGTGGGAAGGAGTGCCGGACGGGTTCGCCGGCTCGATGGGTCGACTGGATGGCGCGGGTCAGGCACTAGCCGCTATCGCTGCTTTTCTGTCCGGGCCCATGGCCGCTTTCCATGTCTCAGCTAGCGTCTGTTATCTGCGCTATGCCTCAGGCACCCACGACCCATGAGGTCAATGCCTGCCACGGCGGCAATGCCGGCAGCACGAAGATTCCGACAATCATCAGCACGTACAGTGCCAGGCCCCACCGCGTGGCCCAATGGACGCGGCGTGTCGTTGCCAGATCGTAAGCGGCGAGGGCGAGCGGAAAGGCGGTGAGAACTGCCGTGGTCATCAGGATCGAGTTCATAAAGGCGAACGGCCAGCGATCGACCGCAGGCGCCAGTATTGCGATGGTGGCAAACAGCATTAGCCGCTTGTGCGCTGCCGGTTCCTTGCGCTTGCGCAGGGCCCATGTCACCAGAATGGCGAAGGCAATCAGCTGTAACAGATCGCCGGCGAAAAACACCGACGGTTGTATGCGTGGCACCGCGTTGCGACGAAGCGCCAATACCAGAGTCACAAAGCCGGCAATCACCATCAGCGGCGCCATCACAGCACCAAGCACGCCGAGTTGGCGATGCCAGCGCGTGTGTCCGCTGGCGACCAGCGTGATTTGCACGGCGAGCAGCAGCACCCAGCCGACGAACAGTGCGCCGTGTATATGCACCATTACGCTCGGCAGATGAGCAAAAATCAGCCCGGCCCGAAAATAGCTGTTCTCAAACCCGATATAGACGGCTGCGGCGACAGCCAGCGCCATCGCCCCGAAAAAAACGTGATCCCGCCTCCGCCCCGAAACGACGTTCAGCATGACATTCCCCTGGCTACCCCGGTTTGAGAAATAGTAGTTCAGATATTTGTCGTTCGCAGCGTATGCGCAAACGCCAGCTATGCCAGCCGAGTCACGCGAAAGGGTTCCCCGGTTTTGACGTCCAATTACTTGCGCCGGAATGACGAACTTTTTACGGGAATCCCCGCAAAGGATGTGCTCCTTTTACGCACCTGCCTGTAATTTCTTGCGACACCCACCGCGCCGAGATGGATCGGGCATTTGTCCGCCACGTTCGGCGCCACGCTGGATCGCTGATGAAAAAACCCCTTTTTATCCTTACAGCGGCACTGTTCCTTCAGAGTACCCCTATCGTCCACGCCCAAAGCGCCGACACCACGCCCATTTGCACCGACCGTCCGACCAAGGCCAACGCGACCTGCACCGTACCGCAGGGCAGCTGGCAGCTGGAAACCGATATCGGTAACACCACGCACGATCAGCATGGTGGTGTGAGCACCGATACCCTCTATTACCTCAATCCCTATTTCAAATATGGCTTAAACGATCATCAGGACATTGAGATCAACTGGGCGCCAGCCATCCGCGTGCGTACCAAGGACGATGGTCGGAACCGCAGCGTTTCCGGTGCCGGCGATGTCTACGTGCGGCTGAAGTCGCGGTTGTTCAGCGACGACACGGTCAGCATGTCGCTGATTCCCTTTATCAAGGCGCCTACCGCATCGCACGATCTGGGCAACGATCGTTGGGAGGGCGGCCTGGCGGCGCCGATCGGCGTTGCATTGCCGCGAGGTTTTTCACTGACGTTGGGACCGGAGCTCGATCTGCTGGCCGATAGCGATGGTCACGGCCATCATGCTGCCGTGACCGGCCTAGTCAACGTGGCGCATCCGCTAACCAGTCGATTGAGCCTCGCTGTCGAGCTATGGGCACAGGACAATCGCGACCCGGCCGGCACCATCCGCCAGCGATCGGCCGACGCGGCGTTGATTTTTCTGGTGAACCCGACACTGCAGCTGGACGTCGGTGCCAATTTCGGCCTCAACCGCAGCACGCCGGATAGCCAGATTTACCTTGGGCTGTCGCATCGGTTCTAGCGCTGGTGGTAGCGCGCGAGGTGGCCAAAACGCCTGCGCGCAAGCGCCGAACAAAGCTCTGCGCGTCATGAGTGCCAGCGCCGCGTTTACCGCGATAACGGTGTCGCGCTTCGCTGTTGCTGCGCTTCCGGCGCGTTCTGCATGGCAGTCGGAGCTTGCGCTTGCGCCTGCTGCTGGTTAACGCGTGCCATGGTGGCGGTGCTCTGCACGATGGACGTCTGAACCGCTAGCGCGGTGTCCACCGGGTGCGCGATCTGTCGGGCAGGTGATCCAGGATCGCCCTGAACGGCGAAGGCTCGACCGCCGTCCTCGCTCAATACCACGTGATCGATGTGTTTCAGGCCGCTGCTGCGCGCGGCTACGGCAACAGCGGCAGACAGGTTGTCGCTTTTCTGATCCGGCGTATGGCCGATCTGTGCATCGACTCTGTGCACGGCGTTTCGCGCCTGCAGATAGAGCGGGTGGTCGGGATGCGCAGGCTGGTCGAGCCGCGCTGGCGCGGCTACGGGTGCACTAACGCTCGCGCGCGCTGCTTCCGTTTGCCGAGTGGCATCGAGTTCATCGCGCAGATTGCCGCTTGCGGTATTCGTACCCCACAGAGTGCCGGGTGTGCTCCACTGCCCATCGACCGCTCGCGTATAGGTATGCCCGTCCGATGCTTGCACGATGTTGTTGGACGTTTTCAGCGCGTGAGTTACCGCGTCGGGCATGGCGCCGTATTGATTCCAGCCGTACTGGGCGTAAGCAGCCTGGTAGCGTTGGGCCATCCCTTGCGGTGAGGTAGCGATATTCTCGGCAATGGTTTGCCGCGCTGCCTGATCGAGCTGCGCCGCCCGCATGGGGTTGGCGGTTTCCACGCGCGTGCCGGCCATGCCGTGTTCGAGTATTTGATCGGTCAGCTCGCGCGTCCACGCATGCGTCTGCGCATCGCGCGTCCAGGGCGCATTTCTCGCGCTCGGCGCATCCCCGGCAGCGGCCGGTTGCGCGTAGGGATCTTTTGGCGTGGCGGGGTTGGCCAGCGCCACCTGCACCGCGGTGCTCGACGCCTGAAAATTGAGCTGATTGGAAAGCGCCGCATCGGCGGTCAGCGTGCGGTGCTGTTCCTGACGCGTCCAGCCCTGGGCCGGCTGCTGCGGATCATATCGCCAAGTGCTGCCTTGACTGTCAGATTGGTTATAGATGCGATGATGATCGATCGCATCGGCGATCTTGCTGCCACCAATCGCGCCAGCGATGCCACCAACGGCACCCGTGGCAAGCAGGCCTGGGCCCGATTCCACGCCCAGCGCCGCGCCGGTGGCCGCGCCAAGCTCCGCGCCCGCGAGCATGCCGAGATTTCGACCGCCAAAATGCAGAATCTCCGATTGGCCGCCGACACGGTTGCCTGCATGCAGCAGATCAGCCGTACGTTGCCCCGTAGCGGTGGCATCGTAGATCACGGCAGCCGCGCCCAGCGCGCCGAGCCCCCTGCTGGCTGCACTGGACGATAGCCCTGCGCCGGCACTGCGCTCGGCCTGCACGGCGAGGCTGTTGTCCAGGCTCTTCAGGTAGGTGGGTTCGCTATACAGCCCGCGATGCGGCACCAGATACTGCTCGGCTCCGCCGGGCTTGGCTACTAAGCCGCCGAGTTCGGACGTCGGGGCGATGTGGCTGACGAACACCTCGGTCGGCGCCTTGGGTTTGATTTGATAGACGTCGTAACGCGCTGCTTCGCTCTGGATTGGCAGGCCGAAACGATCGGAGAGATTGTGGCCTTGATGCAGCGCGTCTTCGAACGCCGATTGCTTGGCGAAAAACGGCGAGTATGGCGACACCGTGCTGCCCGTCGGCACGATCTTCACTAGCGGCTCGCTGTTGAGTTCCATGCGCGGAAGTTCGCGGCCGGAGATGATCTGGCTAACGGCGCGATCGGTTATTTTCGATGCCGAGCTAGTGGGGTCGGCTTGTACCAGCCGCTGCAGATAGATCTGGCCATCCGAGGTTTTCAGATAGCTTTTTGCCGCCTCCTCACTCACGCCCTGTGTAACGAACGTTTCGCTTCGGCTGATGGCGGCGGCATGTTGCTGTCGCAGGTCGTCGGGAGTGATGCCCTCAGTCATGAGCTTTCGCTCCGTCGATCATGGCCTGAACACTGGCAATGATGTCGTTCTCCTCCTCGTCGCGCCCCCCGCGCATCTGCGCGGAGAATTCCGAATACGCCTCGTCGACGTCCGGATCTTTATACGGTGTGTAGAGGCCATCGCCAAAGTTATAGTTGCCCGGAATATTCCTTCGATCGACGGGCTTCAGCACTTGTCCTGCCTTGGCCGCTTCGATAAGCGGCAGCAAAGCACGAAGGAGGCTCTGCACGTCCTCACTATCGGGATATTGCTTGAGCGTCCACTCCAGATGCTCTGCACTCGCCTGGAGCTTTGCCGGGTCGATGGACTGGGTCATGGCCTGATTTCCTGAGTCGATTGCGTGGATGAGCGAAAGGCCCGCATCCGATCAGGCCCAAGCGTCTTTCCTCGCGGGTTTCGTTCGGTGAAGCCGTCCTTCATTTCGGACATGAAGCTGTTGTGGGTGCCTTTTCGATAGAAGAGCCACGAGATGCGCTGAACACCAGCGGCGATGTTTTGGACCGCGGGAAACGGCGTAATTGCCTCAGACGTTGTGCGCGATCGCTCAACGAAAAAAAGGTTTAGCGAGTTCGACGCTGGCACAAAAACAGCTGCAGTTTCGCCGGAGCCAATCACATTTTTGGCAGTATCACCCGGATAAAAAACGAGGCGCATGAACAGGCTCTCCGTGCGTTCAAAGCGAAATTCAACTTAGCACCGGTGGCGTCGATCGCGCAAACGTCTGCACCAACACGAGATAGGCGAACGAATGGAGCCGCAAGAGCAGCGAGCGATGAAACGATCGCCTGCTGGGTTTACGTGCGTGTAAGACGCGACGATAGAGCGCCGGCAATCAACTCGTTGTGTCGCGCATCACGTGCAGCACGCGGTTGGCGATCAGGTCGCCGGTTTCTTCGCCGTACTTGCGCATATGGTCGGTCGCCGCATGCGCATCGAGCGCCGCCACGCTGGACCACTTTTCAACAACGATATACGTGTCGGGGCCGATGGCTTCACGCGCACCGTCGAGCCCTGCGTCATTGTCGATGATGGGCCGGTATTCGATGCAGCCGTCTTCGGTGTGCACGATCGGCACCACGGCGAGAAAGCGTTCCAGCAGCTCGGCGCGGCGGCCGGGTTTGGCCGTGATGATGGCAATAACGTGGATCATTTCGTTTGCTCCTGAGCGGGAAGGGCAACCTAGCAGGGCGGTCATTCAATTGGAGTGAGGTTTATCGGTCGGTGCGGCGTTTGGGATGATTGCCTGCCGTCGATTCGAGGCCTGCGTCCAGTGCTAGAGTGATGCGATTGTCGTCACTTGAAAGCGAGCCGCGCAATGAGTAGTACCGAAGCCCCTTATTCCATCGGCACACCGGGACGTCCCTGGGGCGAGGCTGAGGTTGCGTTATGGCTGTCACGGCAAGTCGTCCAGCGCAGCTATGCCGCGGATGTGGTCAGCGTGATCGATACCTTTCGCTCTCGCTTCGATGTATCCGAGTACGGCCGGATCGACTACGCGCCGGACAGCTATCCGCTGTTCGCCATCCGCAGCCGCGACTGGAACGATGCGCTACCCGTGGTACTGGTCACCGGTGGCGTGCACGGTTATGAAACCAGCGGCGTGCACGGCGCGCTGCAGTTTGTCGATCGGCAGATGGCGAACTACGCCGGCCGGGTCAATATTTTGGTGGCGCCATGCATCAGTCCCTGGGCCTACGAACGCATTCACCGCTGGAACGCCGACGCGCTCGATCCGAACCGTTCGTTTCGCGCCGATAGTCCCGCACAGGAGTCGGCCGCATTGATGCGACTGGTCGAGCCCATCCGCGCTCGCGCCTTGATGCATATCGACCTGCATGAAACCACCGATACCGACGAGTCCGAGTTTCGGCCGGCCTTGGCCGCACGCGACGGCATCCATTACGAGCCCGACGATATTCCGGACGGCTTCTATCTGGTGGACGACAGCGAAAACCCGCAGCCCGCGTTTCAACAGGCGGTGATTGCCGCGGTTGCCAAAGTCACCCATATCGCGCCGGCCGATGAGCGCGGCGAAATCATCGGTTCGCCGATGGTCGCGCCGGGGGTCATCGAGTACTCGCTGAAAAAACTCGGCCTGTGTGCCCGCGTCACTGACGCCCCCTATGTCACCACCACCGAGGTCTATCCCGACAGCCCTCGCGCCACGCCCGAGCAGTGCAACGCCGCGCAGGTGGCGGCGGTGTGTGCGGCGATCGATTTTGTGTTGGCAGAAGTCGCTAGTGCCTGAGTTGAGCTGAAGTGGCCAAACGCCATCAATGCAGGTGAGAGCTCAGCTTTCGACTTGGGGTGTAAAGATAAAGGACGATAAACAGCTGCGCCATGCTAGATTCCCCGGTACTACAAGGATGCGTTCCACAGGGGAGCACAATGACTTTTAGAGATATGTCCAAGCGGGCATTTTTGCTCGTCGTTGTCTTGTCGTTGGCTGGATGCGCAACTGCTTACCAATCGAAGGGAATGACGGGCGGGTTTAGCGAAACAGATCTTGGTCCAACGAGCTTCAAGATTGCCTTCAGCGGCAACGGCTTCACCAGTGCGGAGCGCGCGTCAGACTTCGCCATGTTGCGCGCCGCCGACAAATCCATTGAAGATGGCTGCAATTATTTCGGCGTAATGAATGAGGCCGATGGCGGTTCCACCAGTTCAGTCACGATCGCAAATGCCGGGTACGGTAGGCACGGAGCGTGGGGGAGCGCTTTCACTACGCCGATATTCAAGCCGAACAGCATGCTTTTGATTAGGTGTTTTGCTGTTCAGCCACCAGGTGCCGAATTGTTCGACGCGCATTACATCGCACATTCCATTCGCACTAAATACCAGATACCGGATAGCTCAGGGCACACGACACGAACTGCTGCCGTTACATCTCAGGCGGGACCGGTCATCGTCACCGCCGCCGCACAGATTGCGGCGCCTGCCGCAAATATTGCGCAACAGGTGTTGGCAGCTCAAAGCCTTTCCACAGGTCAGGGATGCGGTGATGTCAGTGCAAACCCAGACGGTACATTCCAGGCGTCCTGTCCCGCGGGCACGATGATTATCGAGTGCAGTGGGACATCGTGCCGGCCCGTGCGAATGAAGGTCGATTGAAAATCGTAAATGCGGTGCCGTGCCATTCGCCTGCTTCAAGTCATAGGCGAGGGGGTTGCGCGTACTGCGGAAGTGCTAGTCGTGTCGCGAAGTTAACAAATCAAGCCTCGTGCGTTGCAGGCATCTCAGTGGAAGAAAGGCTGTCCGCCACGATGTCGTGCACTTGTTTCGCGAGCGCCTTGCGGTCGGTGCCGGGCACAATGGCGATGGGTTCGTGGAAGGTCACGCGCACCCGCGCGCCGGTTGCGCGAAAAAACCGGCTGACGTGCGGGCCGGCTTCCATGCCGCCGTGGAAGGCGTAGCCGTCGCGATCGCCGCCGGCTGATAATGCGCGGCCATCCACGGATACGACGTCGAGCGTAAACGGCTGCAGCTGCCACGCCTGTGCGGCGGCCTGTGGACCGAGGAAGGGCGCGAGCAGGCTGGACTTAAAGGGCGCGACCTGCTCGCCGGATGAGGTGGTGCCTTCGGGGAACAACACCAGGTCGTGATCGGGGCGCATCTGCGCGGCAATAGCGGTCGCCACGCTGGCGGTGTCCTGCCGGCGCCGGCTGATGAACACCGTCTGCCCCAGGCCGCCGATAAAGCGTACGCCGGGCCAGCTTTCCATGTCGTCCTTGGCGATAAAGCGCGCGCGCAGAATGCTTCCCAGCAGCACGATGTCGTAATGCGAAATGTGGTTGCCGACAAAGAGCGTGCCGCCTGTTTCGCGCGGTGCGCCGACGATCTCCAACTGCAGACCCATCGCGCGGCGCAGGCAGACGAACCACAGCCGCGGCAGCACAAACGCGACGCGCCCGCGGGTAAAACGCATGAGCAGCCACTGTGGCGGCATCAGCACCGCGCTCGCCAGCAGGATCGCGGCGATCTTGATGCCTGCGCGCAGTGAGGCAAAAGCGTTGCCGGGGGCAGGGCGTGCGGGGTCGATGCTCATGCGGGAGATACGTGTTGTCGAGGGGCGGCGGATGCGCGCAAAGGAACCACGCACGGGTCGCCCATTGTCCCTGAAGCGGACACCTAAAACGAAACGGGTCGCGATCACTGCTTCTGTCGAAGCAAACCTAGCCCGGGGTCGTCGATGGTGCATTTATGCCGGCGCGGGTCCCGCCAGATATTCCTTGGACGTCTCGTCGATCAGCTGCGGCGCGTTCAACGAGCGCGGATAGCCGATGAATGGCAGGCTGTGCGCGTGGGAATGCGAGAAGGGTAATTATGCCTCGAACGTGCGCGCCGAAGGCCGGCTTACTTTCAGTAGAGTCCGGTAGATACTGGAGGCGTGCTGGCCCACCGGTGTCCGCCGTTTCCGGGCTATCACCTGTATTACCCCAGCCGTAGTCAACCGTCGTGGGCGTTTTCGCTGCTGCTGGAGGCACTGCGTCAGCGTGTTTGGCGGTGACAGCCCATGGCATTGCGTGCCTGACGCCGCGGCTCATGTTTTGAGCACGCCGCGCGCAAAGGACTATGCTGGCCCTCTTACCCAGGCTCAGAGGCATCCGTCATGAGCAACGTCGCCGGCAAGACCAGCAACGGCTATACCTACGAAGGCGACCACCACCCGGGCAGCTCCGGCCGGGTCAACTGGACGGCAACGTATCGATTGAAAGGCGAGTTTGCCGGCATACGCCACGGGCTGGTGCACGACATGCTCGGCATTTCCACCGACGGCGTCGACAGCGCGGTGAAAAGCGATATCGAATCTGTTTGGACGGATGCGGCCTGACCGGCTGCCGCTTTCACCCGTTCCAGTCACGCTAGTCGCTCGCGCCCGTACTCGTGAAAAGGCCTGCCGAAGCGCTTCGTACGCGTCGGCAGGTCGGTTTCACTGCATACCGGCTTTGGCCGGCAGCATGTTTTACGGGGTCTGGACAACCTTCTTCAGATTGTCCAGGCCGGCCTGGTACACCCCGCCGATCACCTTCGTTGCGGTAGCGTCATTGGCGTCGTCGGCCGGCTTGGGGCCGATGTCCTTGCGCTTGAACGTGCCCGACCAGGTGACCTTGGCGCTGTCCTTGCCGACGGCGATGACTCGGAAGGTAGACGTATATGAGGTCACCGGCAGCACGCCATCGAGGATGACGTATTTGAACTGGTGGCCCTGCTCGTTGAAAGCGATCAGCTTTTCGTGGACCTTGCCGCCATCGCTCAGCGTGAGCTGGCGTTCCGCGCCGGGCTGGTTGTCGGTACCGGCAACGATCTCGTCCTTGGCCACGGCCGGGTGCCAGGTATTGAGGCCGCTGAAGTCCTTGGCTTTGGCCCACACCGCATCCGGCGTGGCGTGGATGACCACGCTTTTGCTGACCTTGAGCACCGGCGCAGCAGCCAGGCCGATACCGGGCAGCGCCACGAGCGCGACAAACGCAATCTTGTGAAATCTTTTCATGAAAGACGACCCCTTTGATTGGTGGACGCCGGAGCGCGGGGCGACCCTGCCGATCCCGGGAGCCGGACTGGCCGAATCTGACACAAAGATTCGGCGTAGGCTTGCCGCGTTGCAGCGGCTTTGCATCGGCGCGGGAAAACACATCAGATCGGAGTGTGAGCCGATCAGTGGCGATCGATCAGTTTGGCAATCACGACATTGAGCGAAGTCGAACCCTTGCGCACATGCGCGTCATCCGACTCGAAGCGAATCCATCCCTCGTTGAAGCCGTCGATCATCTGGGCGCGCGGCGTCGGGTTCTTCATGCCTTGGCGCGTGAACTCGTCGATCCAGCCATCCCGCGGAACGACTTCGGCTTTGACATGATGACCCAGTACTTCAGCGAACGCCGCAGCCAGTTGGTTCGGTGTGACGCGCTGCGGGCCTTCCAGTTCGACGATTCGGGTACCCGTCCAGGTTTCCAGCAGCAGTGCAGCGGCAAGCATGCCAACGTCCTGGGTGGCAACCATAGGAAACGCCCGGTCCAGCGGCTGCAGATAGCTGCGCAGCACGCCTTCCTTTCGCGCTGCCGCTACATCCCACAATGCGTTCTCCATAAACCAGCCGGCGCGCAGAAAAGCCACGGGCAGCGGCAATTCGGAAAAACTCGTTTCCATCATGCCCAGCAGATTGAGCAGATTGGGCTGGACTGCCTGGGCACCGATGGTGGAAAGACAAACGATGCGCGGGGGTTTGGCGGCCTCCAATGCGGCACGTAGCGAGGCCAGCATCGCTCTGCCTTCGGTAAAGCCGGGGCTGGGGTCGAATATCGGTGGCAACAGTACGAAAACGCCATCGACACCCTGAAAGGCTTTAGTGAGCGCAGCGACATCGTTGACGTCGGCAACGGCGATCTCGCAGCCGCGCGATTTCCAGCTTTCGGCCTTTGCCGCATCGCGCACGACTGCACGAACCTTGAGACCTTGCGTCAGTAGGGTGTTGGCGACGGCGCTGCCGACCTGGCCAGTGATTCCGGTAATGGCATACATGGTGATGATCCTTGGTTATGGTGAAGCAGGATCGGAGGGGCTGGCGCGCTTGTCCTCCGGCTGCGGGCAAGATTAGCGATCGGGATGTCTTGACTGAAGATCACTTTTTTCAGATCTTTCATGACTGAAAATCAGGAGTGATGACGATGGCCTTCGATGGAAAAATGCTCGCCAATCTGGGCGTGCTGGCGGCGGTCGTGGAGTCGGGCAACTTCGCCCGTGCGTCGGATGCGCTGGGCATGACGTCCTCCGGCGTCAGTCGCGCCATCAGCCGCATGGAAGGGCGGCTCGGTATACGGCTGCTGCATCGGACCACGCGCTCGATCACGCTGACCGACGAAGGCCAGCGCTTCTACGCCGAGGTACAGCCGCTGCTCGTGGGCATCGAGGAGGCGGCGTCGCACGCGGGCAGCGCGTCGGCGTCGGTGCGCGGCCGTCTGCGGATCAATGCGGACCCTTTGTTTTCACGGGAAGTGCTGGCGCCGAAATTGCGGGCGTTCATGGCGCGTCATCCGAAGCTGGAAATCGAGCTGATCACCCGCGACGAGCTGGGCGACATGATCGGCGACGGCATCGACGTCGCGGTGCGCTTCGGCGTTCCGCCATCGTCATCGCTGGTGGCAAGGCTGTTGCTGGAGACGCGCATCATCACGGTGGCGTCGCCGGCGTATCTGAAAAAGCACGGACACCCCAGGACGCCTGCCGAGATCGCCAGCCACACGTGTATCCAGTTTCGCGACTCGCAGACGCGCCGAGCGTTCGACTGGGAGTTTTGCAAGGGCCGCAGGGTGGTGCCGGTAACGACGCATGGCCCGCTGCTGGTTACCGATGCGGGAACCCTGATCAGCGCCTGCGTTGCCGGCGCGGGGCTGGCGCAGATGATGTCGCTGGGCGTGGTGCAGGATCTGATCGCCAGAAAAAAATTAGTGCAGGTGCTGCCGGACTGGGCCGACGAGCGCTTTCCGCTATATGCCTTCTATCCCTCGCGCCATCATCCGGCAGGCAAGGTGCGGGCCTTCATCGATTTCTGCCTGGAGATACTGACCTGACGCCGCGTGTGCGATGTTGAAAAAAATACAGACGGCGTCGGCCGCTTGTGCAAATAATCACCGCTTATCGATTCGCCTTTCATTCGGGACTTCATGACTACCAACGCAACTACTGGCTCGAAGACGTTTTTCGGCGAACCCAGAGCATTGGCCTTTCTCAGCTTTACCGAGGCGTGGGAGCGGTTTTCGTATTACGGCATGACCTCGATCCTGGTGCTCTATATGAGTCAGGCGCTGCTGCTGCCGGGGCATGTCGAGGGCATCGTCGGCTTCACGGCGTTTCGGGCCGGGCTGGAGTCGGTGTTCGGACCGATGACGACGTTGGGCCTGGCCTCGCAGATCATGGGGCTGTACACCGGCTTCGTTTATTTCACGCCGGTGCTGGGCGGCTGGGTGGCCGATCGCTGGTTGGGTCGGCGGCTGGCGGTCATGATCGGCGCGATGATGATGAGCGTGGGCCAGTGGGCGATGGCTTTCGACGCCTCGTTTCTCATGGCGCTGCTGCTGCTCGTGGCCGGCTGCGGTTTGCTGAAGGGCAATATTTCCACCCAGGTCGGCGAGCTTTACGCCGAAACGGACGGCGAGGGCCGCACGCGTGCGTTCGCGATCTTCTCCATCGGCATCAACGTCGGCGCGGTGGTCGGTCCCCTGTTGTGCGGTCTGCTGGCGCAGCTTTACGGCTGGCATGCGGGTTTCGCGCTGGCCGGCACTCTGATGCTGATCGGCCTGTTCACCTATATCGCCGGCTTCCGCTATCTGCCGAAGGATCGGCCGCGCGCCGGTCAGCGCGAGAAAACGTCACTGACGGCGCGCGAGTGGCGCGTGGTCGGCGCGCTGGCGGTAGTGGCCGCTATCACCATTTTCCAATCCGTCGGTTATTACCAGAACACCAACCTGGCGCTGGTGTGGATCGATCGCAGCGTCGATCTGAATTTCCTCGGCTTCCACGTGCCGGTGGCCTGGTTCAATTCGATCGATCCGCTGTCCAGCATTGTTTTTGTACCCGTGCTGTTCGCCCTTTGGCGATTTCAGGCGGCGCGTGGCAGCGAACCGGATGACCTGGGCAAGATCGCCACGGGCGCCTGGGTGACGGCGGCAGCGAATGCGCTGCTGGCGGTGTCGTGCCTGCTCAGCGCGCGCACGCCGGTGCTGGTGCCGGTGATTTACGACATCCTGCTCGGCATCGGTTTCCTCTACTACTGGCCGACCCTGCTCGCGCTGGTGTCGCGAGCGGCGCCCGCGTCGATCAAGGCAACCCTGATGGGCGCCGTGTTTCTAAGCCTTTTTACCGGCAATTTCATCATCGGCTGGATCGGCGGCTTCTACGAGCACATGACGCCGGCCGGCTTCTGGTCCATGCACGCCGGCATCGCGGCGGTCGGCGGTGTGCTGGCCATCGCGCTCAGTCGTCCGTTGAAGCGGATGCTGGCGGTGGACTGAATCGACGTCCAGACGTCTTCTCGATCAACCGAGAGCTTTTAATACCTCGATGAATGCCTTCAGTCCCGGCGGCACGTGGCGATGGCCGGGATAGTAGAGAAACAGGCCGGGGATCGAAGGGCACCAGTCGTCCAGTACGGTTACCAGATCGCCACGTTCGATCCACGGCGCAGCGGAGTGCGCCGAAACATAGGCGATGCCGAGCCCCTTCGCCGCGGCCTCGGCCATCAGTTCCACGTGATCGAGCGTGAGTGCGCCGGGAACGTCGACCGTGATTTCCTGGGCGCGTTTGGCAAACTCCCAGCGAAACATTTTGCCGCTGGCCAGGCGAAAGCGGATGCATTCGTGCTGCTTGAGGTCGTCGGGCGTCTTCGGCTTTTTGCGGCTGGCGAGATAATTGGGCGAGGCGACAGCGACAAAGCGAACCGGGCCGCCGAAACGCACGCCGATCATGTCCTGCGGTATCGCTTCGCCGAGCCGGATGCCGGCGTCATAGCCGTCGGCGACGATATCGACAAGGCGTCCTTCGGTGACCAGGTCCAGCTTCATCTGCGGATGTCGTGTGAGGAAGGTCGGTACGACCTGTTGCAGGAGCAGGCGGGCGGCGATCTCGCTGGTGTTGATGCGCAAGGTACCGCTGGGGCGGTCGCGAAAATCGTCCACTTCCGCCAGCGCCAGGTCGAGGTCGCGCAGCACCGGCTGCAGCCTTGCAACGAGGCGTTCGCCCGCTTCGGTCGCCGATACGCTGCGGGTGGTCCGGTGCAGCAGACGCACGCCCATGCTGGCTTCGAGCGTACGCATCATGTGGCTGAGTGTGGATGGCGCCACGCCGAGTTCGTCCGCCGCCTTGCGAAAACTGCGGTGGCTGACGATGGCGGCAAAGGCGGCGAGGTCGCTGAGCGCGGGCCGGCTATTCATGGCTTATTTTCACTGGCTCATGCGGGATTGTGCGGATAGTAACAAGAGTGATCCGGGACTACGTTGGATGGCAGACACCCCGCGCTCCTGCGGCTCCGATCGAGGCTATCCCCGTGACCACTTCTTCCACTTGGCTTATCACCGGCACCTCGTCGGGCTTCGGCCGCGCGATGACCGAAAAATTGCTCGCCCGCGGCGATCGCGTGGCGGCCACTCTGCGCAAGGCCGATGCGCTGGATGATCTGAAGGCCGAGCATGGCGAGCGCCTGTGGGTCGCCGAACTCGATGTGACGGATACGGCAGCGGTGCATCGGGTCGTGGATCAGGCGTTTGCGGACTTCGGCCGCATCGACGTGGTCGTCAACAACGCGGGCTACGGCCTGTTCGGTGCCGCCGAAGAAGTCAGCGATGAACAGATTCGCCATCAGATCGACACCAACGTGATCGGCTCGATCCAGGTCATTCGGGCCGCGCTGCCGCATCTGCGCGCGCAGGGCGGTGGCCGCATTCTTCAGGTGTCGTCCGAAGGCGGACAGGTGACGTATCCGGTCTTCAGCCTGTATCACGCCAGCAAGTGGGCGATCGAGGGCTTTGTCGAGAGCGTGGCGCAGGAGGTCGCCCCGTTCGGAATCGAGTTCACTATCGCCGAACCGGGCGCGGCCAGAACGCGTTTCGGCGACGGTTTGGTGCAGCCCGCGCCGATGCCGGTGTATGAAGCCTCACTGGTGGGTGACGTGCGTCGTGCCGTGATGAGCGGCAATCTGGAAGATTTCGGTGCCATGGGCGACCCCGACAAGATCGCCCAGGCGATGATCGATTCGGCAAGCCTTAGTCCCGCACCGCGGCGGCTTGCGATGGGCAGTTCGACCTATGCCCATATTCGTGAGGCGCTGACGACCCGTCTCGCCGAGCTCGAAGCGTTGAAAGACATCACGCTGTCGACGGACGAGACGGCATAGCAGCAAGGCAAAGGGAATCCGCCCACGAAGGGAAGGTCGGCGGCGAGTCGGCCTTTCATTCTTTCCGAGCCTTTGCTCGTTGACCCATGCAGACCGTGGATTATATTTGCGTATATGCAACTATTATTTACTGAGTTATAGTTGCGCCTATGCGAACATTAGCCCCAGCCGACGATTCTCTCAGCCATCGCCTTATCGCCGCCATCATGCCGCTGATGAAGGGCAGCCAGGCGGAGGTGATGTCGGCCACCGCGGAATTCGAGCTCACCATGACCCAGCTGCGCATGCTGTTCGTGCTGGAGCATGCCGGGCGCGACATGGCCGTCAACGAGCTGGCCGAACAGGTCGGTGTGTCGATGGCGGCCACCGGGCGCGCGGTGGATATCGTCGTTCGCACCGGCCTGCTGTCGCGGCGCGAGGATGACAGCGACCGCCGCATCAAGCGCATTGGCCTGACCGAGTCCGGGCGTGACGCGATCGTGCAGATTGGCCTGGCGCGTCGTCGAGCGGTCGAAGCGTTCGTGGCCAAGCTCGATCCGGATGAGCGTGCCGCACTCGATGCGGCCGTCGCTACGCTCGGCGAACTGACCGCACGGCACCTGCCTCTGCCCGGCGGCATCCACGCCCCCTCGTCGTGCGCCGCGACGCCTTCCAAAGCTTCCCAGTGAATAAGCCCATGCCGAACCCCCAAACTCCTGCTGCAGCCACGCTCGATCCACGCCTGCTTCGCATCGCGGCGGTGGTGATTCTCGGCACCTTTATGTCGATCCTCGATACGACCATCGTCAATGTCGCGATCAAGGATTTGTCGAAAAGCTTCAGCGCGCCCCTGGCGACGATGCAGTGGATTTCGACCGGTTACATGCTGGCGCTGGCCACGGTGATTCCACTGACCGGCTGGGCCGCCGATCGCTTCGGCACCAAGCGCCTGTACATGGCGTCGATCGGCATGTTTCTGCTGGGCTCGGCGCTGTCCGGCGCGGCGTGGTCGGCCGGCTCGCTGATCGTCTTTCGCGTGCTGCAGGGCCTGGGCGGCGGCATGATCATGCCGGCCGGCATGACGATTCTGACCCATGCGGCCGGGCCGAAGCGGATGGGCCGGGTGATGGGTATCGTCGGGGTGCCGATGCTGCTGGCGCCGATCGTCGGGCCGATTCTCGGCGGCTGGCTGGTGGACGACGTGTCGTGGCGCTGGATCTTTTTCGTCAACCTGCCGATCGGCGCGATTGCGCTGTTCGCTGCCTTGCGCGTGTTCGAGCGCGACGACCCGAAGCCGCACCATGCGCTGGATTGGCCCGGCCTGCTGATGCTGTCGCCGGGGCTTGCGATCTTTGTCTACGGGTTGGCGGAAACCGCGGCCGGCTCGGGTCTGGATTCGGTCGGCGGCGGCGGAGCGGTGCTGCTCGGGCTGTTGCTGGTCATCGCCTTCGTGCTGCATGCGCGCGTGCGCCAGGGCGCGCTGATCGACGTGAAGATGTTCGCGCAGCGCGCCGTGGGTGCGCCGGCGCTCACCGTGTTTCTTTTCTGCACGGCGTTCTTCGGCGTGGCGCTGCTGATGCCGCTGTATTTTCAGGTGGTGCGCGGCGACTCCGCCCTGCGCGCTGGCCTGCTGCTGGCGGCACAAGGAATTGGCGCGATGATCTCGATGCCGATCGCCGCGCGCCTGACCGACAAGCTCGGCGCGCGTCGGGTCGTGACGGTGGGTTTGTCGCTGGTGGCGCTGGGCATGTTGAGCCTCAGCCGGATCTCGGCCACCACCACGCTGCTGCAGGTCGAGCTGACGCTGTTCCTGATGGGCCTGGGCATGGGCTCGACCATGATGCCGGCGATGAGCGCCGCGCTGTCCTCGATCGAGCGCCATGCGGTGGCGCGCGTCACCGCCGGGCTCAACGTGCTGCAGCGGGTCGGGGGTTCGATCGGCACGGCGCTGCTGGCGGTGGTGTTGTCGCACGAGCTGGCCGCGGCCATGCCGCCAGGTGCGGGCGCGACGACGCTTCATACCGGCGAAGCGGCTCCGGCCGTCGCTGCCGCCCGGGCGGTTCCCGCGCTGGGTGCCGCATTCGGTCACACCTTTACGTGGTCGCTGGTGCTGGTGGTGTGCGCGCTGGCTGCCGCGTTCTTTATTCGCCGCCGCCATGTGGATGTGACGGCGCCCGGCGCCGCGCATGTGATCGTCGAATAGTTGCCCGCGCTATCGGCCCTCTGAACCTTATGCCGGGACAGACGGCATAAGGTTCAAAGCTATCCATGCAGCCGTCCCGGGCCAGCCAGTTGCCACGACTGGCCTTCTTGCAACTGGATTTCGCGATTTTCCGCAGCACGGCGGGAAGGCGGCTTCTTGCGTGGCGCCAGGGCACATTCCAGGCCCCCGCTCATGCACGACCATAAAACCCGAGCATAAAAAAACCCGCAGAGGGGAGTCTGCGGGTTCGGGGGTTCCATCTGAGTGCGGGCTATCGGAGGGGAGCCAATGCCACGCGGTGGGAGGAATGTCTCACGACATGGGGTTAATGTACTCGGTGGTTCGTTAATGAAGTGTGACCAGAAACGAGGCAATTCACCGATTTTTGCAAATCGGTTGGAACTAACCCGGATCGGCCTCGTTCGCCGCCACGGCCAGCCCCGAGACCACGCCAAGCGAGGGGTCGCCCTGGACCAGCGGGATCTCCGGGAAGCAGGACTGCACATGGTCGCGGATCTGCGGTGAACGCGAAGTGCCACCAGTCAGAAAGAGGCTGGCCGGCAGCTGGGCAAGGTCGCCACGCACGATCGTGAGGGTGCGTTCCATCTGCAGCAGGAAGCTGTCGATGGCGGCATGAAAGTCGTCGCGGCCGAGTTCGACCGCGAGGCCGGGCTCGAGGAAATCCAATTCGGCGCGAAAGCCGGCCGATGCGCTCAGCGTGATCTTGCTGCGCTCGGCGAGCTGGTTGAGTCGGGTGGTGGCACCGGCCTCCTGTAAGGCGCGCAGGCGCGAGCCGTAAGGCTCGTCGACGAGGCGATAATCCTGCTGGCGAAATTCACGCTGCTTGGGCAGGTTGTGCACGCTGGCCGCGTCGACATAGCGATGCGCCGGCATGCTGATGATGTCCTTGCCCAGCTGCGGCATGAAACTGTGCAGGCTCACATTGACATCCAGATCGGTGCCGCCCTTGGGCAAGCCCCAGCTGCGTACGATGTGGGGCGCTTCGTCGCCGCCGAGCTGTGCGTGGGCCACGTCGGTCGTGCCGCCGCCGATATCGACCACCAGCACGTGCTGACGCTGCGCCAGGCTCTTGTGATAATGCATGGCCGCGGCGGCGGGCTCTTCCAGAAAGCTCACGCTGTCGAAGCCGGCCGCGGCCGCCGCCTCGCGCAGAATCTCGATCGCCTGCAGCGAACCCTGCGCACCCATCGAACTGCGAAACTCCACTGGCCGGCCGATCACCGCGCCGCGCACCGGCGTGCCGAACTGCTGGCTGGCGCTGAGCCGAATGTGTTCGATGATGTGCGTGGCGATATGCACGATGACCTTGCGCACCTGCGGATCGAGTCGATAACCGAACATCGACTTGGGCGATTCGATCAGGTTGCCGCCGCCGCTTTCCAGATAACCCTCGACGGCGGCTTCGCCGAACAGCGCGTGCTGAAAACTGGCGACGGATGCGGTGGCGTTGCGCGTTTGTTCTTCCATCCACTGCCGCCGCACCACGCGCAGCGCTTCGCTGCGCAGCTCATGCTCGCTGCGCGCCACCGGCGCTTGTCCGCGCGCGCTCGCGGCGGTTGCCAGCTGACGCTGCTGCTGTCGGGCCAGGCGCAGCTGGTTTTCGAGCTGCGCTTCGAGCGCAGGCGTCAGGGTGAAGTCGCTGGGGTCGGGCACCAGCTCGGGGAAAAACACCGCCGTACGAAACTGCTCGGCGTCGCCGAAGCGCACGAGCTTGAGTTCGCCGTCGATGATGGCGGCCGCGGCCGAATAGCTGGTGCCGAAATCGATACCGATATGCATGGGTCACGCTGTCGCTGGATGGCAACCCGGCATTATGAGGGTTGCGCCGGCGACGGCCCATGACCACGAACGTTCGGCACGGCCGCGCTCGACCGCACCTGCCGGTGAAAAGCGCCTCAGGCCAGCGGCTCCAGATGCGGCTGCAGTACCTGCGTGATCCAGGCCATGAAAGCCTGCACGCGTCGGGGCAGGTTGCGGCGGTTGGCGTAGAGCAGCGACACCGGCATCGGTTCGGCGCGGCAATCCGGCATCACTTCCACCAGCCGTCCGGCGTCGATCAGCGGCTGCAGGCCGGCCGCGGGCGCCTGGATCAATCCCAGTCCCGCGATGCACGCGGCGGTGTACGAGTCGCTGTTGTTGACCGTGATGCTGCCCGCCATCGGAAGGCTGGCGTAGCCGCCGCCCTCGGGATATTCCCAGCCGGGCGAGCGCGCGCCCAGGGTGGACACATAATGGACGAGCTGGTGCGTCGCGAGGTCGTCCAGCGTCCGCGGCGTGCCATGGCGTTCGAGATACGCGGGGCTGGCGCAGTTGATGATGCGGAACGCGCCCAGCGGCCGCGCCACCAGGCTGCTGTCGACCAGCGGTCCCACGCGCAGCACGCAGTCGAACCCTTCGCGCACCAGGTCCACCAGTCGATCGGTGCTGCTCAGCTCCAGCTCGATCCGCGGATGCGCCTGCATGAAATCCGCCAGCTGCGGCAGCACGAAAAGCCGCGCCACGCCACCGGACATGTCCACGCGCAGCCGGCCGCGCAGCGATTGTTCGCCCTGCTGGAACATCGACTGCAGCTCGTCCACATCGGTGAGCAGGTCTTTGCTGCGTTCATAGAATGCCTGGCCGTCGTGCGTCATCTGCACCCTGCGCGTGGTCCGGTGCAGCAGCCGCGTGCCCAGGGTGGCCTCGAGTTGCTGCACGGCGTTCGAGGCGCTGGCTTTGGGAATGCCCAGGCTGTCGGCGGCGCGGGTAAAGCTGGCCAGTTCGGCCACCCGGATAAAGATCTGCATGGCTTCGAGCGGGTTCATGTGGCGTGGCTTTCCCAGCGGCCTGGCTTATTGATCGATTTATTTGAACATATAAATCGAATGGCGACGATTTATCCGCACTATCTCAACCAATAGAGTGTGCTTACCGAATCCTTCCTGCCATCTCAAGGAGTTACCCATGAGCACACCATCCATCGCCATTATTACCGGCGGCAGCCGCGGCCTGGGCAAGAGCACCGCCTTGAAACTGGCCGAGCAGGGGACGGACGTCATCCTGACCTACCGCAGCGGCCACGACGAGGCCGTCGCGGTCGTCGCCGCCATCGAAAAACTGGGCCGCAAGGCCGTGGCTCTGCCGCTGGATGTCGGCAAGAGCGCCACCTTCGACGATTTTGCCGCCACGGTTCGCGACGCGCTGAGCAAGACCTGGCAGCGCGAGAGCTTCAACTTTCTGGTCAACAACGCGGGCACCGGCCTGCAGGCCAGCATCGTCGAGACCACCGAGGCGGACTTCGATGAACTCGTCAACGTCCACTTCAAGGGCGTGTTCTTTCTCACCCAGAAGCTGCTGCCGCTGATGGCTGACGGCGGGCGCATCGTGAACATTTCCAGCGGGCTGGCGCGCTTCGCGTTGCCCGGCTCTTCCGCCTATGCGGCGGTGAAAGGCGCGGTTGAAGTGCTTACGCGCTATCAGGCAAGAGAGCTCGGTTCGCGTGGCATCGCGGTAAACACCGTGGCACCGGGTGCGATCGAAACCGACTTCCGGGGCGGTGCCGTACGCGACAACCCCGAGATGAAAAAAATGATTGCGTCGATGACGGCGCTCGGCCGCACCGGCTTGCCCGACGACATCGGCGGCGTGATCGCCTCGCTGCTGCTGCCGGCCAATGGCTGGATCAACGCCCAGCGCATTGAAGCCTCCGGTGGCACGCTTATCTAGTTATAGCGGTTCGATGAAGAAGCCAGTGCACGAGATGCACTGGCTTCTGTCGATATAGGCCACGGCGAACGGTCCGCCTACTCAAGCCAGCCGCACACCGTGCTTGGGAAGAATCACCTGCGTGACCACGAAGCGGTGTTCCTTGATCGCGTCGTGGAATTTCCGGTAGTCGGATTGTTCGAAGGCTTCCGACCACACCGGCTTTTTGTCGCCATCGCCATCGTCGTCGACGATGCCGGTGGCCTGGTCTTTCCACGAACCGGGGCCTTTGCCGATGTAAGGCGTCACCGTTTCGGCGAAGCCGGGCACCTGGCCTTCGGCGAGGGCTGCGCACAGTACGTCCAGTCGTTTGATCGGATCGTCATCGCGATTGGAGGTCAGCAGTGAAGCGAGTGCCGCCTTGGTTTCTTCGGACAGTCCTTCCTCCTGCGCGAATGCCGTGTTGCCGCGGCGAAATCCCTTGATGGCCCGATACGCCATATCTGCCGCTTCCATAAAAATCGGCAGGTTGTCGCGCTGGAAGGTCAGGCCGTGGCCGTTCTGGTACTGCCATTTGGCCCAGGGCTGGTCGGGGAAATGCAGCGCTGCGCCGTGGCCGAGCTTGACCACGTGATCGAGAAAATCGGACTGCGCCGTGTGCACTGCATCGCTGGCCATATGCTTCAGTTTTTCGAGCCATGCTTCGTGCGAGTAATCCTCGCTCGTCAGCGACGTCACCACATTGTGGTCGCTGATGGTGCCGGTAAAGTTCTGGTGCGCCCAGGTGTCGACGTAAACATGCAGGGTTACGCCCAGGCGGTGCAGCGCATTCTCGGCGCCGCGGTTGTCGATGGCGTGCGCGACCATGTCGCGTGCTATCGCGCTGTCGGGTTTGCAGATGGATTTATCTTCCAGCGTGCTGCCTTTGCCGGCCGGCAGGAAGTGGAAAGGCGCCCAGATGCGCTTGTCGCTGGTGTTGCTGATATTCATGTAATCGAACATCTTGTGCGCACTGGCAAAGCGCTCGTAGCTCTCGCCGCCGGCGAATTCCAGCGTGCCGCTGACCGTGGCGTCATCCACGTACTGGCAGCAGTGCGCCACGATCCGGGCGTCCGACTTTTCGAGTCCGGCGAGGCGGCTGACGAGATAGATCACGCCGTAGTGGAAATCGATATTCACCGGATGGCCTTTTTTCGGGTTTTTCGAAGCGGCAGCGCACTGGCCCCGCGCGGAGATGCTGTCTGGACCAGTCTTGTACGCAATGCCTCCAGCGTGGCTGAAAGCGCTGGCGGCGTCTGGCGACGGCTGGAGCGATAAAGCTAGCAATTTGGCAGTGTAATGCGAAGCCCGCCGCTCTGGCTTAAGTGCTTGGCGGTATAGGCCAATGCCGACAGGCAAATCGCGCCCAGTGGCGAAATGGGAAAGTCTGGTGACATTTGGCCTTCCATTTATGGCCGAACATCTGCAAGACATGACCCGTACGTTATGGCTCGGCGTTCGATTGAACGACGAGCACTGTCATGCGTTCTTCACTGGCGCGAGATCAACTTACGCATCCATCCGCAGGAGAATGCCCCATGACCGGTTCCACGCCCCAGACGCACACCCGCACCGTCGATGGCACTACGTACACCGTGGAAACATCGCAGCATGAGCGCGGCATCTCGATCGTCGTTACCGTGCCCGGCGTCGGGCCGGAAGAAGAGAACGACCGCACCTATGCCTCGATCGATGAAGCGCTGGCCGCGGGCGACGAGATCGCGCGTTCGCTGATTCGGCGCAAGAGTCACACCCGTTAGATCATGCAAAACCGCGCAAGAGGTCTCCGATGAGTAATGCATCCGGTTACAAGATCTACCCTTCGTGTCAGCTCCAGTCGTCCAGCGATGGAAGTTTCGTTTACGAAGCGACGTACACCATCGAGGACAAGAATGGGCTGCGCGGTGAACCGATCAAGGTCGTCGGCACTTTCCAGTCGGCCGACGAAGCGATCGCCGCCGCGCAGGCCGCCGGCGAAAAGCTGCTCTCGCAGATGCACTAGGCGGCGCGTTCGCCGCGCCACGCCGTTGTGGGATTGGGCGCCTTATTTCAGCCGCTTCGGTGGTGCAGGCCAAGCCAGCTCCGCGACTACCGGAAAATGATCGGACGGGTAATGACCGCCCTGCTGCGAGGTGATGGTTTGCACCGTCAGCGCGCGAAAGCCGCGGTAGAGAATCCAGTCGATACGCTGATCGGGTATGCCGGTGAAGTCGTGGAAGGTCTTTTCCGGCCCGCTGCGCCTGTCCGCCTTTAGCCATGCATCGTCCAGCAGGGATGTGAGGATCGCATGGTCGGGCTGGTCGGGGGAGCTGTTGAAATCGCCAGTCAGTACGATAGGCAGTTGGGGCGGGAGCGCATCGAGACGCGCCAGGAGTTCCTTTGCCGAGCGCGTGCGCGCCGGCTCATCCTGATCGCGATGTGGGAAATGCGTGTTGCAGTAGTAGAAGCGCCGACCGTCAGCTTTGGTTTCGAAGATCGCCCACGTCACCATGCGCGGAAGGTCGTTGCCCCACGTCATGCTGCCGGGTTTGTCTGGCGTATCGGATAGCCAGTAATTGCCCGACTCGATCACGCGCAGACGATCGGTGCGATAAAACACGCCCATGTGCTCGTCGCCATCATCACCTTGGCGGCCGATACCGAACCAGACGTATTGCGGCAGCTTGCTGACGATGTAATCGCCCTGGAATTTGTTGAGCTCCTGCGTACCCAACACGTCGGGACGCTGCTCGCCGATAGTGTGCACCATGAGGTCGCGGCGGTGGTTCCAGTCGTTCGGGCCATCGTTGGCGACGCCGGTGCGCACGTTAAAGGTCATCACGCGCAGGGTCTGTGCAGCGAGCGCTGCGGTGTTCAGCGCGGTACATGCAACCATCGCGGTGACGAGAAGTAGGCGGGCTACACGCATTTTCGAAAGATTCATCCAACAAGAGGCGATGAAGTATTGCAGCGAAGGTGACAGACAATCCAGAAGCTGGCCATCCCTCTGCGGGTCGAACAACGCGTCGCCTGCCTGGGATCAGCGTGAGGCGGTGTCCCTCGCTGCGTCGGATGCTTTCGATGCGCTGAGAATATCGCCGCCGTGCTTGATCTGTACCAGTGCTGCGGTCGAAAGTCCGCTGATCGTGGGCGCTGGCATGGCAAAAGTTTTGGCGTGCCCATCCCACGTACCAAGATTGACCAACTCGCGCACCACGTTGCGATGGGGCAGCGTGCGGCCGCCGTTTTCGCCGGCACGAATGGCCACGTCGATCGTGCGCGGATCGTAGCGGACCAGCCACACGTCGGTCGGCGCGGCAGGCTTGCCCGCGCCAACCTGCAGCTGGCCATTTGCCCAGGACAGCGACGGACCTTGTGTATGCGCATGGGCAATGACCTGATCGAGCTGCGCGCGATCGCTGCCTACGATGGCCGTTTGCCCGCTCACGATCACCTGCGGCGTGTAGACGCCATCCTGCTTCTGGTAATGCGAATAGTCGTACTGCCGGTTGGTGAACGCCTCGCTGGCAAAGGTGTCCTTCCAGCCGAGGTTGTCCCAATACGTCACCGCAAACGAGAGTGCGAGAATATTCGGCTGCCCGGCGATCGCATTGAGGTTGGCCTCGGCGGGCGGGCACGACGAGCAGCCCTGGCTCTGGAACAGCTCCACCACGACCGGCGACGCGATCGCTGGGGGCTCCTGGCCATAGCTGATCTCGCTGAAAGACATCAGCGCAAGCGCGCCAAGCAGGACCTTGGCGGGCAGTCGAATGAACGTGTTCATGGCAGGCTCCGACCGACACGGCGGGTGGGATGAGTGCAGCAATGCGTGTCGTTACCGAGGTTCTTCGCCGAGACGGCGGGGAAAGTTACCTCGGCATATCCGGCGATACGCCATAAGCTCTGCGCTCAACCGATGTCTGGCCAGTGAACCGCCGGCAGCTCCTCGAATCCGGGGTGGGCGAACAGGAAGCCTTGAAACAGATAGATGCCCATCGACTGCAGCACCTGCAGCTCGCCGATCTGCTCGATGCCTTCGGCAATCACCTCGACGCCCAGCGTACGGCAAATATCGAGCAGGCCCCGAACAATGGTCTGGCGGACGTGGTCCTTGTCGATATTGCGAAGGAGTGCCATGTCCAGCTTGATGATGTCAGGCTGGAATTCGGACAGCAGATTGAGTCCGGCATAGCCCGCCCCGAAATCGTCGAAGGCGGTCTTGAAGCCTTGCCGCTGGTATTCCAGCACGATGTTCTTCAAATGCGCCTGATCGGGTCGCTCGTTTTCGGTGATCTCGAAAATCAGCCGGTCCGTGGGGAAATGGCAGCGCTCTGCTGCCGCCAGCGTAGCGCGAATGCAGGTGCTCGCCTGATACACCGCATTCGGTAGAAAGTTGATGCTCAGGAAACAGCTCATACCGAGCTTCGAAGCCATCTCCACGGCGGTCACCCGACAGGCCTGGTCGAAGGTATAGCGGTTGCGATCGGTTACCTGAGCGAGAATGCTGGCAGCGCTGCTGCCGTCGATACCGCGGATCAGGCTTTCATAGGCATAGACGCTGCGATCCCGAAAGTCGACGATCGGCTGAAACGCCATGGTGAATTCGAAGCCGAGCGGTTCCTGTTCGCGACACAGAGAGCAGGGCCTTACTTCGTTTGGAGCTGACATGCGTCTGCCTCCCAATGCCACTGCGCTGATATCTTTCCGCGCCAGCCAAGGCAACAGTAAACGAAGTCCATGGCGACGACGTGTGAAAATCGTTTCGAATCCCCAACTGTGGCGACCGTCAGCATAGTCTGTTGTATGAACCGATGCACCCTCGCCGGCAGCGTTGTTATATGACTATCGAACGCCCGCCAGCTGCGATCGAAGCCCGCGCCACGTCGGCATCGGCGCTTCCTTCAGGCGCCGGCCTATGGCTCTCGGGAATAGGGCGGGTGTAAAGCTGCAATCGCGTGCTGGCGGCGCATCACGACTTGGGCTTTTTGTTCGGGACGTTTTGCGGCTCGTGCGGCGTCCTCGCGTCGGGCTTGTCGCTTTTTTTAGCTGTCTTGGGTTGCTCCTCCGCATACCCGGAGTTCTTTGGCGGCTGCTTGGACGGTTTATCGCTCATGTGGCATCTCCCTCGGAGGCAGGTCTCGATTCTTCGACGATGCGAGTGATGATGAGGTCATGGCCGGCCCGCCGCGTTTGGACGTCCGCGGCGTGGCATACTCGGGCCACACAGGTTGACCGGCGAATTGCACCCGATGATCCCTCTCGACGCTGGCGCCGACCTTGCTGGCGAGGCGCCAGCGCAGCCTCGACGCCATCTGGGCATTCGCCATGGCATCGCCATGTGTGCCGGTATGGTGATCGGCTCGGGCATCTTCAAATCCACGCCGATGGTGGCTGCCAGCATCAGTTCGCCAATCGGGCTTTTTCTGGTTTGGCTGATCGGCGGCGTGCTGTCGTTCTGCGGTACGCTGTGTTTTGCCGAAATGGCGGCGGCGTTTCCGGATGCGGGCGGCGACTACCATTTTCTGTACAAGGCCTACGGACGCAAGCTGGCGTTTCTGTTTGCATGGTCGCGCTTTGCCGTGATCCACACCGGCTTTATCGCTATCCTCGCCTACGTGTTCGCCGACTACGTCAACGAGGCACTGCCGCTGGGCGAGCACGGCACCGGCTTTCTGGCGGTCGGCACGATCGTATTGCTGTGCGTGATCAATCTGCGCGGCGTGCGCACCGGCATGGGTGCGCAGACCGGTTTTGTGGCCATCGTGGTGTGCGGCATGCTGGCGCTGGGTGCGGCCGGCGTATGGATGGCTATTCACGGCATGCCGCCGCTCAACGATGCGCCGGTGCCGCCATCGACTGCCTACGGTACAGCGATGATTTTCGTGATGCTGGCCTACGGCGGCTGGAGCGACGCGGCGACGTTGTCCGCCGAGCTGCGTGCCGGGCCGCGCGGCATCGTGATGACCCTGATCGGCGGTATGTCGCTGGTTACCGTGCTGTACACGCTGGTCAACTGGGCCTATGTGCGTTGCCTGGGTCACGCGGGCCTGGCTGCCAGCAATGCGCCGGCGGCGACGGCGATGTATCTGGCTTTCGGTCGCACAGGCGAGTGGCTGGTGGTGGGCGCGGTGGCGGTCACCTCGATCGCGGTGATCAATGCGCTGCTGATTGCGGGCGCACGCACCACCTATGCGGTCGCGCGAGACAGCGGCCTGCTCGGTTCGGTGGGGCAATGGGATGGCGCACGCGGCATACCCGCTGCGGCTCTGCTGACCATCGGCGGCGTGGCGCTGGTGGAGGCGGCAGTGGCGGGACTGACTCATGGCGCCTTCGCTACTCTGGTCGACTTTGTCTCGCCGGTGTACTGGTTTTTTCTGGTACTCAGCGGCGCAGCCGTGATCGTGCTGCGTGTGCGTTTTCCCGACGCGCCGCGGCCGTTCCGGGTGCCGCTGTACCCGTTCCTGCCGATTCTTTTTTGTGCGACCAGCGCGTACGTGCTTTACGCCACGCTGGCGTACGTCAAAGCCGGTGCGCTGGTCGGCATCGTGGTGCTGGTACTCGGCACGCTGCTGCTGCCGTGGTTTGGCAAAGCGCGCCAACGCGCAAGCGTGCGTCCCGAAATCAGTGGTTGATCAGCCGCGACGCATGCGGGACATCAGCGCTGCGATCTGGCGCACGGCCGCCTCGGACGCGGCCCGGTTCGGCGTCACGTCGCTATTGTTGAAATTGCCGTTGTCGCCAAACGCCTGAATCAGTAGCCCGTCACTGCGCGGAACCATGCTGACGTGCTCTGTGTTTACGGCGTAGGTGACTTCCGGCTGCGGAATCAGTCGCGCGGTCTGTCCGCGCACGGGGATGATCGAATCATCGTCGAACAATGCCCGCGCGCCGTAGCCCGTCGCATTGATCAGGGTGCGTTCGGGCAGCTTCAGCAGCTCGCGCGGATGATCGAATTCGCGTACCTCGATCTTGCCGCCGGCGGTCAAGAAGTCCGACATCAGCATGCGCGCGTAGGTACTGATGTTGAACATCATCGTGGTGTAGCGATGCACGTACGGCTGCGGAAACGGGGTACTGCCGGGTGGCATATCGACCGTGCGCGGGGTCAATTCACGGATGCGGCCGCGCAGGTCGCCGTAGTCCGGCTCGTCGGTGACCTCGGACGGATGCGGCTGGTCGAACGGGGTGTCGGAAAGCGAGTAGCCGTCGATCCATTCGATCGGCCGGCCGGGCAGGCCGAGCAGGCTTTGATACATGGCGTACGACGTGCGCGCCATGTCTTCCCAGCGCGCGCCGAAATCCGGCGCGTGCTGCGCATCGCAGATGCGCGAGTCGGGCGTCCACAGGCCGGACGCACGCATCGAATAGACGTCCGGCGGCAGCGCCTTGGCATAGATGCGCACCGACAGCCCGGCGCGCTGCGCCAGCAGTGCCGAGGTCAGACCCAGCGCACCGCAGCCGATCACGCCGAGCTTGCGCACGCCGGTGTCCTGCGCCAGACGCAGGGCCAGCGCGCTCGATCCCCACGACAACGACCAGCCGCTGCCGCCGTGGCCATAGTTGTGCACGAGCGTTTTTTCACCCAGCCGCTGCGTTTCGATCCGCGGCCCGGCGGCACGAAACGGACGCGTGCAGACGTACACGCCGGTGATGCGATCGGGCTCTGCGCGGATCGGTGCCAGGTGCAGCATGTCCGCCGATGGGGCGGCGCTCGGTGGCGATACCAGCGCACCCGCTTTGGGCGCTGCGAGCAAAGGCTGGCGTGCGCAGGCGGCGAGCCCTGCCGTGGACGCCACCGCCAGCGTGGCGCCGGCGCCGCGCAGAAATTGCCGTCGTTGCATGGATCGATCCCCGAGATGATTGACGAAAAACCAGCGCTGTATCGCAGAATGGGTCGAGCCGACTTTGCTTGTCCGATCGTTATTATCCGACGCTCCTGGCGAAATCAAAGCCATCCTGTGGCATGGTTCTGACGTCGATCCGAAGCCCGCCGTCGCGACAAGGCGTCTACATGGGCCTGTTCCTCGCCCAGCACCGAGTCCTTTTCCATGAAAACGCCGTTTCGATATGTCATCGTTTTTGCATCGCTGCTGCTCGCGCTCAATGCGTCGGCCGCGCAGCCCGATCCGCAGAAAACGCGGCTCTTCATCGACCACGCCTGGGATACGCTGACGCGCTCGATGGACGACTGCTCGGCGTTGCGCGACGGCGATACAGGCACGCGCGCGGCGCTCTATCTACCGGCCGATCTGTTGCCATCGCCCGACCTTGCCGATGTCGTAAGCCATTGTCATGTCCAGGTACGCGTACTGCCTCGGGCGATCGGCAAGCTCGGCGATTTTTCACCGACGGCGCTGCCCGAGCAGGGTCTGCTTTACCTGCCGCATCCATACGTCGTACCAGGCGGCTTCTTCAACGAGATGTATGGCTGGGACAGCTACTTCATCGTGCTTGGTCTGCTTGCCGATCGTCGCGAGGCGATGGCGAAAGGCATGGTCGATAACGCGCTGTTCGAGGTGCAGCACTATGGCGCCGTACTCAACGCCAACCGCACCTATTACCTCACGCGCTCGCAGCCACCGTTTCTCGGCGCCATGATCCGTGCCGTCTTGGACGATCCGGCCAGTTTCAAGACCACCGCGGACGCGAAGTCGTGGCTGGCGCAGGCGTACCCGCTGGCGGTGCGCGACTATTCGACCTGGACGCGCAAAGAGCATCTCGCCGGCACTACCGGCTTGGCCCGCTACTTCGATTACGGTGGCGCTACGCCGGTGCCGGAGCTCGATAGCGAGTACTTGCCCGGGGTGATCCGCTGGCTGCTCGCGCATTCGGCCGATGATCCGGGCTACCTGATCAGGGCCACCAAACATCCGGCTGCGGCGCAGGCTGCACGGCTGAAAAAAACCAGCTGCGACATCCAGGCCTCGACGCTATGCGCCGGGGCCTGGGCCAACGGCTATCGACTCACGGCCGATTTTTATCTCGGCGATCGCGCGATGCGTGAATCGGGTTTCGATACGACCTTTCGCGCCGGGCCTTTCGGCGGCTCCACCCACCGGTACGCGACCGTCGATCTCAACAGTCTGCTCTACCGCTACGAGCGCGATCTGCATGATTTCGCCATCGAACTGGGCAACGACGCCGATGCACGACGCTGGAGCGCTGCTGCCGCTGCGCGCAAAACGGCGATCGATCGCTACCTGTGGCGCGCCGACAAGGGCCTGTACATGGACTACGACTTCGTCGCCGGCCAATCGTCGAACTACCGCTTCGTCACGACCTTCTATCCGCTATGGGCCGGCGTGGCATCGCCGGCGCAGGCCGACGCGCTGCGCAAGAACCTCGGCCTTTTCGAGCGCAGGGGCGGGTTGCAGATGAGCGACCACGACAGCGGTGCGCAGTGGGATGCGCCGTTCGGTTGGGCGCCGACCCATTGGCTCGCGGCGTCGGGCCTCGATGCCTACGGTTTCCACGGTGATGCGCGACGGATTGCCGGCGAATTCACCGGCACCATCGACCGCAGTTTCGCTGACGACGGCACCATCCGCGAGAAATACAACATGGTCAGCGGCAATGCCGACGTAAAAATCAGCGCAGGCTACAAGGACAACGTGATCGGGTTCGGCTGGAGCAACGGGGTATACCTGAAGCTGCAGCAGCTGTTGAGCACGACTCCAGCGGCCGAGGCTTCATCCGCGCGCTGAATCAGCGCCGTCGCGACGTCCGGCGCGGCTTCAATTCATCCAGCGCCGAAGCGTTGCTGCGCGCCCATTCGTAGACCAGCTCGATCGGCTCGATCATGCGCTGGCCCAGCGGTGTGAGCGAGTAATCGACCTCGGGCGGTACGGTGTCGTGCACGTGCCGATGCACCAGGGCGCTGGCCTCGAGTTCGCGCAGGGTCTGGGTCAGCATTTTCTGCGAAATGCCGGGCAGGCTGCGCAGCAGCACGCCCGAGCGCGCATGGCCCTCATGCCGCACATGCAGGGCGTGCAGGATCATGCTGGTCCACTTGGTGGCGAACAGCTCCAGTACGCGGCGCGGCGCGCAGTCTTCCAGCCATTGCTCGTCGGGCGATCCGGGTTTCATGACGGTGGTTACCTTTTGGTGCCGACTTGGTTTGTCGTCGCGGCGGATTTATTTTGAACGATCATTCTTGCAGAGATACTCATGAACAAAGCGCTCGTGGTGGGAACCAGCGGTATCGTCGGCAGCGCGACCGCGCGACTTCTGGTGGAAAAGGGCTGGCCGGTGGCCGGTGGCCGGTGCCGCGCGTCGACCGCCGGCACAGGATGGCGTGACGCCGGTGGCGCTGGATCTCACCGACGCCGAAGGCACGCGCGCCGCGCTGGCCGACGTCGCGCCGTCGCATGTGTTCATCGCCACGTGGTCGCGGCAGGCGACCGAGGTGGAGAACATTCGCGTCAATGGCTCGATGGTGCGGCATCTGCTCGATGCGTTGCGTCCGGCCGGTAGCGTGCGCCATGTCGCGCTGGTCACCGGTCTCAAGCACTATCTCGGACCGTTCGAGGCCTACGGCAAGGGCGTGCTGCCGCAGACGCCGTTCCGCGAGGAGCAGGGCCGTCTCGATGTAGAGAATTTCTATTACGCGCAGGAGGACGAAGTGTTCGCCGCGGCCGCGCGCGACGGCTACAGCTGGAGCGTGCATCGCCCGCACACGATTACCGGCGTGGCCGTCGGCAATGCGATGAACATGGCCACCACGCTGGCGGTTTATGCGTCCATCTGCCAATTCACCGGCCGTCCGTTTCGTTTTCCCGGCTCCGCCGCGCAATGGAACAGCCTCACCGACATGACCGACGCGCGTCAGCTGGCCAAGCACCTGCTGTGGGCGTCGACGAACGCCATCGCCGCCAACGAGGCATTCAATATCGTCAACGGCGACGTGTTCCGCTGGAGTTGGATGTGGTCGCGCCTCGCCGACTGGTTCGGCCTCGACGCGGCGCCGTTCGACGGCACGATCGAGCCGCTGGCATCGCAGATGGACGGCGACGCCGATATCTGGCGCGAGATCGCCGCGCAGCGTGGGCTGGTCGAGCCGGATATCGACCGGCTCATCTCGCCCTGGCATACCGATGCCGATCTGGGCCGGCCGATCGAAGTGGTCACCGACATGTCGAAAAGTCGGCGCATGGGTTTTCTCGACTATCAGCCCAGCGACGATGCGTTCTTCGACGTGTTTGCCACGCTGCGCGAGCGCCGGCTGATTCCCTGAGAAAAAGTTGCTCTGTGAGGTGTGAGCGCAGCGAGCTCCAACGCGGTGGCCTCCGATGCTGGGGTTTGCTGCGCTCACACCAATCTACGGCAGAACTTGCCGCATTCACTCGCGGGACATCTGCCACTGACGACACTGCGCAGTCGGACTTTCGGGAGTGGCAGTGCCAAACGCTATCGGTATGAAAAACGTTTCCCGCTGCGCGGTCGTGAATCCGCGCCTTGCCCTGCGCCTCCTGCTGCTTGCCGTCGGTCTCGTGTCGATCTCGATCGTCCAGGCGCGGGGTGGCTCCCGAAGCTCGTCGCACGCGGCGGCCGACCAGCTCGCCGTTCAGGTCACCGATGACCGGCTGACCCTTGCTGTCACCGATGTACCGCAGGTCTATCTGTACGGTACGATCGACGAGGATGCGCCGCAGCGCGTCGGCGCTTTGATCCGATCCGGCAAGATTCCCAGCGGCTCGGACATTTATCTCAATTCCTCCAGCGGTAGCGTCAGCGCCGGCATGGCCCTGGGTCGACTGTTCCGCACGGGCTCGATGGTCACCCACCTGGGCAAGCCACGGCGCAAGGGCGAGTCGAATACGGCCATCTGCGTGGGTGCCTGTGCGTATGCTTACTTCGGCGGCCTTTACCGCTGGGCGCCGACCGGCAGCGATCGCATTGGCGTTTCTGCCTATCCGGCCACGTCGGCGTCGACCGCCGGCTCCAGCCAGTCGACGCAGCCATCCGGCGACGTCGCCGGCTATCTGAAGGACATGGGCATCGACCCCGCGGCGCTCGCGCCCACGCCGGGCACGGCATCCAGCGGTACCGTATGGCTCTCCGCCGACCAGATGATGGCCTCGGGGCTGGCCAATAATGGACGGCTGCCGCTGGTAGCGAAGTATCAGACATTGTCCACCGGCCCTTACCTCACCCTCGATCAGGTCGATCGTCACGGCGAACATCGCATGACGATCGAGTGCAAACCCGGGCACGTGATTCTCACGGCGATCAACAAGGTCGGCAACGAGCGCGCCAAAGATATCGTCATGCGCGGAACGCGCTCGTATTTCGAGCTCAACCGGCAGGAGATCCTGACTCAGCAAAGCGGTGGCGCCGAGGTGGCCAGCGAGTCGATCAGCATGACGCGCACCTATCCGCCGGCGCGCCTGCAGTACATCATCTACGCGCCGTCCGTCGGCGCCTGGGTTGCCGGCCGAACCAACGCGTTCCGCAACGGCTTCACCTTCGAACTCGAACCGGTCCGCAGCACCCTCAAGCAATACTACGAAGCCTGCTGGCAAGCGGCGCCGTGGCCGACGACCAAGCAAAATTCCTGAGCCTGCGTTGCCGGCGGCGCGCATGGCAGATGGAAAACGACGCTTGATCGAATCGCGACCGAACGACATCCGCTGATGGACGAGCCCCGGTGATGCCGGGGCTTTTTTGTGCGGTCGTCTTCCGGCTGGCTTGGCCGTCACATCCCGACGCCCAGTAATCGATCGCGGAATGCAAGCTTTCCGCCGCTCGGTCACGCCTGCCTGCTTAACTATGTGTGTCCCTGTCCGAATTCGCGGATGGGGCTATCAAAGGAGCAGGGGCATGATCACGTTGGGTATGGAAGAAGAGATTCAAATCATCGACGACCGGGGAGAACTGGTCGCGCATGATTTTTCGGCGGACTTCGTCGAGGCGACGATTCCGGAGGGACTGATGGATAAGGAGATCCACCGCTGCGTCATCGAAACCAAGACGCGCGTGTGCCAAACCGTGCCGGAGCTGCTGTCGTGCGTGCGGTTGATGCGTGGGCAGGCGCGTCGTCAGGCCGCGTCGCAGGGGCAGCGCATTCTCATCGCCGGCGTCCATCCGACCTCGACGTGGCAGCAACAGCCGCTGCATGAGGGGGCCGACTTTCCGCACTATGCGAGTCTGATCGACGAGTACCGCGACGTGTCGCGCAGCGCGCTGAGTTTCGGCATGCATCTGCATCTGGGTTTCGAGCTGGGCGCGCCGCGCATGGCGATCATGAACCGGCTGCGGCACGTGTTGCCGGAGGTGCTGGCGCTGTCCGCCAGCTCGCCGTTTTTCGAAGGTCGCGACACCGGGTTGCAATCGTGGCGACACAGCCTGCTGGATCGCTACCCGCGCATGGGCACGCCGGACGCGTGGGAAAGCGAGCAGCACTATCAGGCGCACGTGGACCGGCTGCGCGCCGTGGGCTGCCTCGGCGAAGACCAGGGCTTGTGGCAGGACATTCGCCTGCATCATCGCTACGGCACGCTGGAAATTCGCATCATGGACACGCATCCCGATCCGGTACGCATCGGCCTGATCACCACGTTGCTGAAATGGGAGGCCGAAACGCTGCAGCTGGAAATTCGAGCCGGCAGGCAGGGCCCGGTGTGGTCGCGTGCATGCATCGATGAAAATAAATGGCGTGCGCGCCGGCACGGCTTGCGCGCCCAGTGGATCGACTGGAACCGCGATACGGTGTCGGACACGCCCAAACATTTCGAACGCTGGTGGTCGCGCGTGGCGCCGCGGGCCAAGGACCCCGCCGAGCGCAGCTACTGGGAGCGGCATCTGGCCGATGCGCTGATCCAGCGTACTTTCGCCGATGTGCTGCGCCAGCAGGCACTGCGGCACGGCGACTGGAAAACCACATTGCAGTGGATGGCTTCGCTGGCCTGTGACGATGCCTACGTGCCGCAAGCGGCGGAGGCTTTGGCATGAGCGCCTTACCTCACGTGCATCTCGAATTCGTCGGTGAAGCGAAGTTCGCGCGCGCCCTGTCCGATACCCGCGCGCCGCACCTGCCGCAAAGCCTGTTGTCCGACCATTACGCGGTCGGCAATCGTGCGCTGCGCGCCGCGCTCGACCGCAAGATCGGCCATCTGGTGACGGCGCTACAGCCGCATCTGCACCCCGAACGCGTGGCGTGGCCCGGCGCGCGGGCGGACGTGCTGGCGCTGGACATGGCGTTCACCGAGCACCCGACGCAGCCGTTCGATCTGGCCTGGGTGGAAATTCAGGCCTTCACCTCGATGCTGCCCACCTTCCACACCATGCATCTGGCGCAGCGTCGGGCGAACGATATGGACGTCCATTTACTGCCGCACGATCCGCTGCCGCGAGGGACATCGTGGGTGGATCATTCACGCCGGTGGCTCGCCCCGCATGCCGACACGGTGCTGATCGAGGATCGTCCGCGCGACGGTTTGAGCTGGCCGGATTTCGACGGTGCGCGTCACTGGTGGAACGTCGACGTGCACGACTGGCGCGATGTCATCGTCGAAGACGGCCATCTCTACAGCCCGGATCGCTCCAGGCGCTACGCCCACGTGTGGAACCGGCTGATCTTTTCCGACCTCTCGATCGAAGATCGCGCCATGGCCGAAGCGAAGATGCGCGCCGCGCATCAGGTCAACTGGCACAGCCATCCGGCCTGGTACGACGGCATACACAAAGGCAGCCTTGCCGATCTGCCGCTGGCCGCGCACGAAGCCTGTCACTGGGTCGAAGACGCCGCCGTGCACGCCACGCAATGGAGCAGCCCCGAGCGCTGGGTGGCCAAATCCGTCAGCGGACATTCCGGCATCGGCCTGTTGCTCAATCCCACGAGCGCGGAATTGCAGGCGTTGCCCACACCGCGGCAGTGGATCGTGCAGAACAAGTTCAAGCAGGTGCCGATCGGCAAGCATCCGATCACCGATGCGCCGCTGTTCGGCGAGGTGCGCTGCCTGCTCGCCCTGCAGGACGGCAGGGCGCCCTGGGTGATGGCCTGGATCTTCCGCTGCTCCACCAATGGCATTGCGACCATGAGCGGCCGCCAAACCCGCCCCGGTGAAGGCATGACCCTGTTGTACTTCGACACGCGCGAGCAGGATCATGAGGGGTAGTCGCAGGGCGCGATTAGATTGTTTGGCGGTGATTGCAGCGGCTGTGGCGGCACGGCGCAGCAACGAGCATTTACGCAGTGGATGGTCGGAAAGGCGGGCCGAATCACCGACCCGTAGATCCAGCGCCGAGGCGTTTCATGTTGGGGTTCGCTTTGCTCACCGCCAACCTACGGGCGGAGGCACCTCACGTCTTCGACTGCGATCACAGCGGTGGCTCAACCCGCTGCGGAATAATCCATCTTCCTCAGATCATCCAGCAGACTCGGGCCGCTGGGCTCCCAGCCCAGAACCTTGCGCGTCCACTCGCTCGACGACAGCATATCCAGGCCAACGAATCCGCCCAGCCAGCCGAAGTGATCAGCCGCTTCATTCGGCAAGATGGACTTCACCGGCACGCCCAGTCCGTCGCCGATCGCTTGCGCGATATCGCGCGCAGACACGCCTTCCTCGTCGACCGCGTGATAGCGCGCACCGGGCTCGCACTTCTCGATGGCCAGCCGGTAGAGCCGGGCCACGTCGAGTACGTGCACTGCAGGAAATCTGCTGAGTCCTTCGCCGACATAGGCCGACACGCCCTTGGCGCGAGCCACCTCGATCAGCGGCGTGACCAGACCCTGCTTGACCGTGTCGTGCACCTGCGGAAGCCGCATGACCGACACCGCAACGCCAGCGGCCAGCATCTCCTCGCCGGCGATTTCCGAAGCGGATCGCGGGTTGGGATGTGCTTTATTGAACACGTCCTCGGTGGCGGGTTTGCCCGGCATGGTGCTGCCCATGCCCGTACCCGAGGTGATTAGCAGTGGGCGGCTCGAACCGATCAGCACTGAACCCAGTGCTTTGATCACCTGACTATCCTTCGCGCAGTTCGCGACGAAGTTCGAAAAATCATGATCGAACGCGGTGTGGATCACCGCATCGGCCTTGGCAGCGCCGCTGCGCAGGCTGTCCAAATCCTCCAACTGGCCGTGGTGCACCTCGGCGCCAGCGGCAGCGAGCGTGCGCGCGCCTTGTTCCGAACGTGTCATACCGAGAACCTGATGGCCGGCCGCCAGCAGCTCGGGCACGATGCGAGAGCCGATAAAGCCGGTCGCGCCGGTGAGAAATATGCGCATAAGCAGTCTCCAGTGGTGAATATTCGCCTAGACTAGTCCTGCGCTCATACGGGTAAAGTAGTGGCGTTATCATGGTATAGAAACCAACAGGATGCTCATGTCCGTCCCACCCGGCAACGCACTCGGTATCTATTTGAGAGATCGACGCACCCGGCTCGATCCAGCCTATTTTGGCTTCGCCGGCGGTCGCCGGCGAACGCCTGGCCTGCGTCGGGAAGAAGTTGCCCAGCGCGCCAACATCAGCCCCACCTGGTACGCGTGGCTGGAGCAGGGCCGCGGCGGGGCACCTTCAGCTGACGTGCTCAACCGCATCGCCAAGGGGCTAATGCTGACCGAGCCCGAGCGCGAGCACTTGTTCATGCTCGGCCTCGGCCATCCGCCCGAGGTGCGTTACAAGGCCGCTGAGGGCGTCACGCCCCGCCTGCAGCGCGTGCTCGATGCGATGGACGTCAGCCCGGCCATCGTCAAGACGCCGCTGTGGGACGTGGTCGCGTGGAACCGGCCCGCTGCCGTGCTGTTCACGGACTACGGTGCGCTGGCTCCGAACGAGCGAAATATTCTTCGAATGATCTTTGCTGATGCACGCGTGCGCGCCGCGCAGGAAGACTGGCAAAGCGTGGCCCGTTTCGTCGTGGGCGCGTTTCGCGCGGACGCGGCACGTGCCGGTGCAACAGCGGAGATCGGCCAGTTTGTGGAAGAGCTGTCCCGGCTCAGCCCCGAGTTCGAAGCGTTATGGCTGGCCAACGACGTCAACGCGTACGGTGAAGGTCTCAAGCGTTTGCACCACGCCGAACTCGGTTTGCTGGAACTCGAGTTTTCCGCCTTCGCCGTCGACGGTCGACCCGACCTCGGCATGATCGTGTACAACCCCGTGACCCGCGCCGAGGCGGATCGCATTCGTGCGTATATCGAGTCGCAAGCGGTGTCGGCCTAGCTGCGCATTCGTTATGTTGCAACTCGCGATGGCGGATTGGATCGGGCGCCGTTTTCAACAATGAGGAGTTATCGAGTGAAATCGTCGGATGCAGCAGCCGTCGTTCAGCGTCAACTGGATGCGTATAACGCGAAGGACATGGAGGCATGGCTTGCCACGTATTCCGTCCAGGCCGAGCAGTTCGTGCTCCACGGCGAAAGGATCGCGCATGGTCACGAAGAAATGCGAGAGCGCATGCGGCTGCGCTTCGCCGAACCCGATCTCCACGCTCAGTTGGTCAGCCGACTGATCATGGGGCATATCGTCGTCGACCTCGAGCAAATCACTCGTAACTTCCCTCAAGGCAACGGAATAATCGAGATGGTCTGCGTGTACGAAGTTGTCGACGGTCTCATCGTCAAGGCGTCGTTTGCGATGGGGACGCCGGTGTTCAAGGGGTAATCGCTATGTCCACGACGCAGACCCGGTCTCGTCTGCAAGTGTTCATCGATGTCTTGCTTGGCGGCGTGTTCTCTGCCAGCAAAGTCACGAATATGTTCACCGTTTCGCATCGGCGAGTAGGTCGCCATCTGGCGCGATAATCAATACTCGGTGCGCTGGAGCTATTGGGCTCAGCTTGGCGCGTCTTTCATCATGCGGCCGATAACATTCGGTCCGCTCAGCACTCGATCCAATCCTCGGAGAATTCACGTGACCTATCAAGCGGCGACGAATCGCTACAATGATCTGATGCCTTATCGCCGCTGTGGCCGCAGCGGTATCGACCTGCCGGCCATTTCGCTGGGGCTGTGGCAGAACTTCGGCGGCGCGGATGTGTTCGAGACGGGACGCGCCATGTTGCGACGCGCGTTCGATCGCGGCGTGACGCACTTCGATCTGGCCAACAATTACGGTCCGCCGTACGGTTCGGCCGAGGAGAATTTCGGCCGCGTGATGGCGACCGATCTTGCGCCGTACCGCGATGAACTGATCATCTCGAGCAAGGCCGGCTGGGATATGTGGCCGGGCCCTTACGGCGGCATTGGCGGCAGCCGCAAGTATCTGATCGCCAGCCTGGATCAGTCGCTCAAGCGCATGGGCCTGGATTACGTCGACATCTTCTATTCGCACCGCGTCGATGCCACCACGCCGCTGGAAGAAACCATGGGTGCGTTGGCGCACATGCATCGCCAGGGCAAGGCGCTGTATATCGGTATTTCCAGCTATTCGCCCGAACTCACGCGCAAGGCGGCCGCCATTCTTGCCGAGGAGCGTGTGCCGCTTTTCATCCACCAGCCGAACTACTCCATGTTCAACCGCTGGATCGAAGACGGCCTGCTCGACACGCTGGAAGACCTCGGCACCGGCTGCATCGCGTTTTCGCCGCTGGCCCAGGGGCTGCTCACGTCGAAGTACCTCGACGGCGTGCCTGCCGATGCCCGGGCCACGCGCGACGGCTCGCTGAGCAAGGAGCAGCTCAGCGAGAAAAACATTGCACGCATTCGCGCGCTCAACGCGATCGCCGAACGTCGCGGACAAACGCTGGCGCAGATGGCGATCGCCTGGGTGCTGCGCGACCCGCGCGTAACCTCGGCCCTGATCGGTGCGCGCACCGTCGAGCAGTTGGACAACTCGCTGGATGCAGTACATTCGCTCGACTTCTCCGCCGCGGAGCTGGCCGAGATCGACAAGTACGCGACCGACGGCGGCACGGATCTGTGGAAAGACTCGGCGAAGCTTTGAGTTGCGTGCAGGCCGGGCGACGGGTATCGCTCCGTTGACCTGGGCTGACGCGGAAAGCGGCGGGTAGCGCCATCGAACTGTCATACCTCGCGTGCGTGACCGGTTAGCCATCGTCGCAGACGTCAACCTGCACGCCCCGGCGACGTTCATCTCATAAGGCCAGTGGAACACGGCTAAAGCGTTTCTGACGGGCTGGCCATCGTAGGTTGGTGTGCGCTGCGCTTAACCCCAACCTACAAAGCGCTCTGCGGAAGCTTGCAGACTTTTCGAGAACGCTTCTCGCTGCTGGTGCGTCATGACGCCGCCCCGGTTTCTGCTCTGCTTGCGTCGTATGTGAAGCGATTCGGCGCGGGTCTGGCTAAGCTAGCGTCAAGGCGACGATCTATAGTGTTGTCCGGTGAGCCGCCAACGAGTCCCCCCTTTGCCCCACCAAAGCAGATCGTCGTGAAAACCTCCCCTCCCATGAAAGGTGCCGCCCTTCGAGCGGTGCCGAATACCAAGCTTGGATCGACCATGTCGACAGCCACCATCGCCGAGGACGCGCTGAAATACACGCACGTGGCGATGCTGCTGCACTGGACGATCGCGCTGCTGATTCTCGCCAATATCGCGCTGGGTCTCGCGGCGTCGCTGTTGCCGACTTCGGTGTTGCCAGATACGTCCGTGCGCTTTGTCATCGACACGCACAAGTCGATCGGCATTACGGTGCTGGGGCTGGCCATCGTGCGCGTCCTGTGGCGGCTCACACACAGGCCGCCATCGCTGCCGGGCGTCTTTGCCGGCTGGGAGAAAACCGCGGCGCACGTGGCACACATCGCGCTGTACGTGCTGATCTTCGCGCTACCGCTGTCGGGATGGGCGCACGATTCGGCGTGGAACGCCGCGGCGACGCATCCGATGCATCTGTTCGGCCTGGTGCCGTGGCCGCGCATGGGTTTTCTGATGCATCTCGACCCTGCGCTGAAAGAGCAGCTGCATACCCAGCTGGGTACCTTGCACACTTGGTTCGGCTACGCGCTTTACGTGGTGCTGGCACTGCACATTCTGGGCGCCCTGAAGCACCAGTGGATCGATCGCCATTCGGTCCTTGGGCGCATGCTGCCGTAATGCGCCAGCGTGATCGATCGTTGTCCATGAACACTCGCATCCGCGACTTCCGGTACTCCCGGCTCGCGCAGGTTGCCGCCATCGAAACGGAAGAAGGTTGATGGATACGCCCCTCGGTTCTCTCGATCGCGCGCTGGCGCTTGCCTCGCCGCGCATCTCGCCGGTGCGTACGCCAGCGATCAGCGTGATGATCCATGGCGGCGTGATGGTGCTGTGGCTGGTGCTGTTCGCGCGCGCCTTCTTTCTGCACGGTGTCGGCGCGTGGTCCACCGGTATTGCCTACGTGCTTTACGACACGTTGCTGCTGCTGTTCGTGGCGTGGAAATCGCTGTCGCTGATGAAGCCGCTGCCGGCCGCGTCGGCGAGCCGGCCGACTCCAACGCTGGGCGTCATCGTCGCCGCGCACAATGAAGCCGCGGTGCTGCCGATCACGCTCAATGCGCTGCTCGCGCAGACCAGCGTGCCGACACAGATCGTGATCGCCGACGATGGTTCGACCGATGGCACCGCACAGCTGCTCGCGAGCCGCTTCGGCCTGGTCGATCCCGGTGAAGGCAGGCTCAGCGAACCGAGTTCGCTCTATCCCGCGATACGCTGGCTGCGCCTGCCGCACGGCGGCAAGGCGCGCGCGCTGAATGCGGCGATGCTGGTGATGACCACCGACACGGTGATGACGGTGGATGCGGACACGCTGCTTGAACCGCAAGCCTGCGCGGCGATGGCCGACGCCTTCGCTGCCTTGCCGAAACTGGTGGTCGCTGCCGGCCTGCTGTCGCCGGTGTGCAGCCGCACGATGAGCGGCCGATTCTTCCAGTGGTTTCAAACCTACGAATACATCCGCAACTTCGTCTCGCGCTATGCGTGGATGCGCGCGCACAGCCTGCTGCTGATCTCCGGCGCCTTTGCATGCTTTCGGCGCGACGCGGTGTTGACCGTCGGTGGCTTCGATCCGGATTGCCTGGTCGAAGACTACGAGCTGATCCACCGGCTGCGTCGTTATTCCTTCGACCGCGGCCTGGACTGGGACGTGCGCGTGATCGGCACGGCGAAAGCGCGCACCGATGCGCCGAGCACGTTGCCGAGTTTTTTGCGCCAGCGGCGGCGCTGGTTCGCGGGCTTTCTGCAGACCCAATACTGGTATCGCAGCATGATCGGCAACCGCCGCTACGGCACGCTCGGTACGCTGATGCTGCCCGTGAAGGCCTTCGATACCGTGCAGCCGCTCTACGGCCTCGCCGCCTTCGGCTTGCTGCTCGCCTTCCTGTTCGGCGGTCGCTTCACCATCGTGCTGCCGGTTCTGGCGATCATTCTGCTCAAGATCGCCATCGATCTGGCATTTCAGGCGTGGTCGGTGCATCTGTATCGTCGCTGGAGTGGCGACAGCAGCACGTCGAGTTTCGCCATGGCGCTGCTCGCCTCGGTCATCGAGCCGTTCTCGTTCCAGCTGATGCGTCATGCCGGCGCCACGCTGGGCTGGGTGTATTTTTTGCTGAAGCGCAACGAATGGGGCACACAGCACCGGGTGGGGCTGAATGCAGGGAACGAACCCTAGTTTTCTGCGCGAAGACTTCTGGCTGTTGCCAGTAAATCAGCCAAACTCCGGTCCGTGCTTCCAAAGCTCGCTCCATGGCTTGCGCGTGGGGCCGCATACGAAAATATCCGGGTGATCGATGGTTTCCTCATTGGCTATGCCCAGGGCATTAGCCGTGTGGCCAGCCAGGCGACACTGGGTGAAGAGCTCATCGGCGCGCTCGTGCGAACTTCCCAACACGATAAATGTGCCGAGCGGCGTTTGCGGATAGCCTCGCAACCATCCCGTATTGACCGCGCTGATCGGCACGGGCAAATGGTAGCGCTGACCCAGTAGCGCTATGGCGCCGTACTCGCCATAGTTGCCCACCACAATGCCCAAGCTGGCTTGCTGTTCGGCAGGCAACGCATCACGTATGGTCGCCACTCGCGCGACGATTTCGTCCCAGCCGATTTCCTCGCGTAGGTCGGTATTGTTTTTGAGCGCAAAGTCGCGCAACGGACCGCTCGATGCGATGGGCACGATGCGCAAGGTCGCGTAGATGCCGACGGCGAAGACGCCCGCAAAGGCCAGCGAGGCGATTCCGTATTTCCAGGTCGGGCGCAGCGTGCGCAACCATCGTTCGCTCACAACCGCGCCCATGGCCAGCACCATGGGGTAAGCGCCGCCGGTGTAATAGAAGCGTCCCCGGGCAAGCAGGAACAGCACGACCGGCACCACGTACATCCAGGCCAGCATGCGATAGTGGCGATGCTTGAAGTAAACGAACAGGCCCGCCAGCCAGACAGGTGCAGCGAACAGGTTGGCACCCAGCAGAAATTGATCGCGCAGGAAACCGTCGGCACGGCCCTGATGCACGTCGCGCGCGTGGATGCCTTGAAGAAAATGGTACGAGATGAAGTCGTGCCGGATCAGCCACGCCAGGTTGGGCGCAAATATCAGTAACGCGATGGCACCGCCAACCCAGAACCAGCGATTGACGACATATCGCCGCGCGTCGGTGAGCAATACGCCCACCAGCACGCCGGCGAGCTCGAACGTCATCGAATACTTGGTCTGCATGCCAAGCCCGGCGAATAGGCCAATGGCCATCCACCAGCGTGGCTCGTCGTCCCGCAGCAGGCGAATCGTGCACCACGCGATAAGCACCCACCAAAGCAGGTCGAACGAGGAATACTGGAATTCCGTCGCCCAGAACAAGGGCAATGGCGACAGCGCGACAGCGACCGCCGTAAAGGTTTGTGCGAGCCGTCCACCACCCAGGTCGCGCGCCATAAGCCCGCTGGCAATAATCACCAGCATCTGCGCGAGCACCGAAAACAACCGCAGGCCAATCAGCGACAGGCCAAACATCTTCAGGCCCAGGTGCTCCAGCGCGGCGGTGAGCGGCGGGTAGGGCACAAAGCCCCAATCCAGACGCTGGGCATCGCTGAGAAATTGCCACTCATCCCGATGAAAACCGTACTGTCCGTTGGTCAACATGTGCGCCATGCCGAAGAGTGCGGCGATGATGAGCACCGGTGTCGCGCTCGCGCGCTCCCCCGGTGTGGCGCGTTGAACCGGAACACTGCTCGCAACCATACGTGCGTCCTTGAAAGTAGTCGACTGTTTACTCGCGCGCCTGCCCGGCTCCCCCGGCGGCAATTGCTTTACTTGCCTAAAATAGCCAATGTGGGATAGTCAATGTTGGCCTTGGACCATCACCCGTCGCGGATATTTTTGGCAACTTGCCAAGCGAGTCGCTTTTGCGAAGGGAAACCATGTTCGGTCAACGCTTTCTGGTCATTTATTCCGGTGTGCTCACGGCGGCGTTTGCGGTATCGATGCTGGCTGGGTTAACAAAGAGTCCTGTCGCGACGTTTGATGAAATCAATGTCCACCGTATCAAAGTGCGCGAGCCCGATGGCACGCTGAGGATGCTGATTTCCGACAGTGCGAAATTGCCTGGCGTGATCGTCAAGGGAAAAGAGCAGCCCAAGGTCGACCGATCATAGGCGGGAATGATTTTCTTCAACGACGAAGGCTCGGAGAACGGCGGCCTGATCTTCGGTGGAAAGCGCGATGCACACGGGGACGTGGTGGACTCTGGAGGCAGCCTGTCCTTCGATCGCTACAACGCAAACCAGGTCGTGCAGCTTCTGGGCGTCGATGACAGAGACAACCGCATGGCGGGTATGGCCGTCTCGGACAGCCAGGAAAACGGTAGCGGGCATCGCCGTCTCTGGGTGGGAAGATCCGCCGACGGATCGGCGCTGCTGTCGTTGATGGATGGCGGCGGCAACAAACGCATCCAGATGAAGGTGGCCTCCGACGGCGCGGCCGAAATCGATTTCCTCGATGCGAATGGGAAAGTCATCAAGGCGATCAGGGGAGATAGTGCCTCGCCGTAAAATTTATCGATGGGAATGTCCATTTCCACCCGTTGCTGCCGGTGACGGCCGTCCGCTTTTTACGCGGCCAATTTTCAAGCAGGGGGGCCTTAGCTGGATCGCTGAGGAGAGGCTTCCTTTGCATTCAGCGAAACGTGAAACAATCTTGGCCTAAAAGAGCTTCTGACGATGCCTCCGACCACGCCAAGTGCGATCGCTTCAAACAGCATTAGGGGAACAAAGGACATGCCGATGCCGATGAGAACGGCGTCCACGCCAGCAGTAGAAAAGAAAGCTCGGAACCTTTCGGTCGGCGCAGAACAATCGATGGACGATCCAGACTGATGTCGCTCACTGGTCAATCGCCATGACGGCCACGTAGCTTTCCAGTTGCAGTGCCCGATCACGGATGAAGTTGGTGGCATCATCTGCCTGCATCGGCACATACATCGTGCCTTGCCGCGTTTCGTAAAGCGCGCCGCGGGCTTTCGCTTCTTGATCCCGAAAGGTCAGCCAAGTTCTCTGCGAGGCGCGAAGATCGGCAGCGACATTTGGCGGCAGCTTGCGCATCAAGGTGGCGTACGCAGCGTTCATCCGGTGATCGTAGGCCTGCGTTGCCGTCGCCTCACAATCGGTCTGGCCAGCCGTCGATGCGTTGGCGGCATCATTGAGGCAATGATTGAGTACCACTGCTGTCGGGTCCTTTGATCCTGCGGCGAAGGCGGCCACCGGCAAACTGACCACCAACATCGCGACAAATTTTTTGCTGATATGCAAGGACCGTTTCCTCGACCTGTAATAGTGATGTTGGCCTCAACGACATTACGCCTCACCAGCCGTAGCCTAACAATTCTTTTGCCTGATCCATCTTTCTTCTTTGTGTGCGCAGGCTGCAGACAAAGAGGCCGCCAGGCTATCGGACGGCTCGCACGCAGTGACGGTAAGGAAGCCTTGAATTCAGCCCTTAAAAGACATGTGCCGTCAGCCAAATCTGCCAACTGAGTTCGACGAGATGCTCTCTGCCGGGATCAGTGCTACGCACCTTCAAAGGAACTTCAGATGCCTGGCTATATCTTGGTATGGCATTGAATAGCTTGGCGCGCAACTTTCCGACCGCGGCGGCCTACTTTCGGGAAACCGGCAATGCGCAGCAAACTCTCGCAGCGTTGCCTCGCGATCAGCGTATCGATTGGCAGCATCGGTAGTGTGCTCGCTACAGCTGTGCCAGTCGCTACAACGGTGACTAGCCGATGAGATCTCACTCCTGCACAGCGCCACCTACTTCAGCCGCGGGGACCAGCGCTACGCTCCGTTTACGTCGATCTCGAAGACGAAGGAACGAGCGTTCGACGAGATAGTGGAGCAGGGCGGCGATGCCGACGGCGACCAGTACGCAGCAAAGAAATGTCACGATGCCGCGGTGGTTGAGGGAGGCGGGCAGGTAGCGGACTGCGATTTTCAGCGAGGCTTTGTGCGTCAGATATATGCTGTAGGACGCGCCGGCGATCCAGGCGACGCCCGGCACTCGCGTTTTGCCGAGCAGGCCGGTGGGGCTGGCGGCGGAGGCGACAAGCAGGGCGAGGCCGATGGACAACATGGGGAAACCAAATACGAAGGCGGCGAAGGTGAGGGTGTCGCGGAATATCCAGGCCGCAAAGCCGACGACGATGATGCCCAGAATCGCGAGCGCATTGGCATTGCGCTGAAGACGCTGCCATAGCGGCTGCCGGTAGACGCTCAGCATGGCCAGAGCAACGCCGCACATCAGGCCATCGAGGCGAGCATAGGTGGGGTAGTAGACCAGCTGCATGTAACGCCAGATGTCCATTTCCCACACGCCACCGTCGGCGGGCGCGGCGGACTGCGACCATGCAAATCCACGCCAGGCCATGCCCAGCAGCATCAGGCTGGCCATGACAACGACGACGCGCCTCGCACGGATTCTCGGCGCCAGCACGAGTATGGCCAGTGGAAAGAGCAGGTAGAAATATTCCTCGACGCACAGCGACCATGCCGAAGAGAACGCATGCGGGACACGTTGGTCCACGAACAGGTTCATGGTGAACGTGAGGAACTGCCACAGCGGCTGGATCACCGGCTGCTCTCTGAGTCCGGGCGCGGCGAAATAAATCGCCACCACGACCAGATACGCAGGCAGGATGCGGTAGGCGCGCTGACGGTAGAACGCTTTCAGGTCCAGCCGGCCACTGCGTTCGTAGCGCACAAAAAGCTGATGGCCAATCAGGTACCCGCTCAGAACGAAGAACAGATCGACACCCATCCAGCCATAGCTTTCGATCCAGCCGAAGCCGTTCCCCATGCCGCCGACCAGCCACGAGTGAGTACAGATAACCGCGACAATGGCCAGGGCGCGCAACAAGTCGAGGCCGGGCAAGCGTTGCATGCATTCTTTCCTTGAAACGATAGCGAAGGATAACGACTTTCAGCTGGCCGCCGGCTTGTTCCGGCGCACCTCAGCAGTGGCTTCGCTGCCTGATTAGCTTCGCACCATGCCAATCGTTCGCAGCCACACCTCGACCAGCGCGGGCCAGCCGCTGATCGGAAACTTGCTGGGCCGCAGGCCGAACGCGTGGCCGCCGTTGGCGTAGAGGTGCATTTCCACCGGCACGCCGGCTTTCTTCAACGCGGCGTAATAGACCAGCGACTGCTGCACGCCATCCACGTCGTCGTCCTCTGCCTGGGCAAGAAACGTCGGTGGCGTGTCGTGAGAAACCGGGACATTCTTATTCAACTTGCCACCGTCTGTGGTGAGGTGGCCGGGGTAAATCGCGATGGCGAAATCCGGTCGGCTGCTTTCCCTGTCGGTCGCATCCATCGGCTTGTACAGGTCGTGCTTGAAGCGCGTGCTGGCTTCGGCCACCAGATAGCCGCCGGCCGAAAATCCGAGCACGCCCACCTTGTGCGGATCGATATGCCATTCGGCGGCGTGCGTGCGCACCAGGCGCAGCGTGCGCTGGGTATCTTGCAGTGACGGTACGGACGTCGTCAGATTGTGCGGGCGACAATCGCATTGCCAGACATACGGCACGCTCGGCACGCGATACTTCAGCAGCACGCAGGTGATGCCGCGGGATGTCAGCCAGTCGCATACCTCGGTGCCTTCGAGATCGATGGCGAGTATCTGAAAGCCGCCGCCCGGAATGACCACGACTGCAGCCCCGGTGTTCCGGCCCTGCGGGGCATACACCGTCATCGTAGGGCGCGTGACGTTGGTGATGGCAGCGTAGGTTTCGGCGGGAGTCACGCTAACGGTTTCGGGACCGGGCGCCGGCTGCCCGTCGGGCGTGGCTTTCGGCCAGATCGGTATTTGCGTGTGGCCGGCCGATGGTTGCCAGACGGTCGTGTTGGCGTGGACGCTTGGGCCAAGGGCCAGCAGACATGCGGCGATCATCCAGCGCTTCATGAGGCTCCCTGCTTCCGGCACGTGGCCAGCGTTGCACGATTCGAATAAGGATTCATCGGTGAACCGAAGATGCCAATCATGCCCAACGCATCGGCCGTGATGCAGCGCCTGCGATGGCTTTTTGCGGGCAGGCAGCAGGGGCCACCGTCTGTCATTCGATCATGCGGTGGCCGGCGGCACGTTGCCGTCTCTTGGTCCGGTTTCCACCGGTAAGGCGACAGATCAGGCGATCAAGGCGACGCGCGATAAACCTTGTCTTGCGGTGGAACTCGGGCTCGGTCCATGAATGGTCCACCCGCCACTCGACGAGCCGGAAGCGGTTAGCTCCACATGCCCGCTGTCACCTTCGCGGCCAGCACACGGGCTGTTGGCGGAGCGCTGGCTCATGAGCACTCCGCCGAGATCACTTATTACCAGCCGCGGTAGTAGTAATGCGGGTGTCCATAGTAACCGCCGCGGGGCGGCACCACGATGCAGCCGGACAGCGCGGCCAGCATCGAGAGAGTCACAAGAGTCAGCAGAAGTTTTTTCATGGCATCACCTTTTCCGGTTTTGATCCATCGGTTGGTGGGCACAAGAACGATCTGCCGTCGGCGCTGTTGACGCGATTTTTTGAAACGCCTGAAACGGGTGGCGGTGTGTTCATCAACCCGACGACAACCTGACTGGACGAGAGGGAGTTAACCGCCCATACAGCGGCGTGACGCTCCACGCGATGGGATCGAGGTGCCGCCACCGCATCCCATGGGATAGCGACCTCGCTGTGAACCATCGACCGATCAGGTGCTGCGCCAAGCGTGAGCGATAGATACAAATGCTGATCGATCCGGTTCAGATGAAGATCGTCGTGCAGGTATTTTCACGACTTCATGCAAAGCGTGTCCCTAACCTCGGCACCAGCGTTCAACCACGAGCGCTGCGCGCCGTGATGACGCAGTTTCCGCGGCGCCAACCCATTCCCCCAGGAGTTTGCGATGAGCACGAACGACCATGATGTAAAAATTCTCAACGGCCTGATCGAGACCACCATCGACAGCGCCGAAGGCTACGAAGAAGCGGCCAAGGATGCCGACAATTCGCGCTTTACCGCGATGTTCCAGAGCCGTGGTTCGGAGCGTCACCAGGTCGCCTCGAAGCTGCAGCATCAGGTAGTGGCGCTGGGCGGCAAGCCGGAAGACAGTGGCACCGTGCTGGCGTCGGCGCACCGCGTGTTCGTCAACCTTCGTCACACGATCAGCAAGGGCGACACCGCGGTAGTCGATGAAGTCGAGCGCGGCGAAGACCACATTAAAGCCAAGTTCGAGGATGCATTGAAGGACAACGACGTGTCCATCGCGACCAAGCAGGTGATCACGGACGCGTATGCGTCAGTGCGCCAGGGCCACGACCAGATGCGCGACCTGAAGCACGCGCTGCACAATCAGCAGAGCTGAGTTGCATCACGCGTGATCGCATCGAAGAAAAGCCGCCTCAGGGCGGCTTTTCTTATCAAGAAGCTTTGTTGAGAGCGGCGTCGGTCCAGCGGACGCCGCCGTGGCGTCCGTTGCCCTGGGTCAGAAGGGCGGTAGCGAGGTCGGCTCGGCGATCGACGCCTTGTTTTGCCGTGCGCGAATCTTCGACATGGTGTCGTAGACGACCCTGCGCACACGCATGATCGAACCGATCGGGCGATGCGCCGCCAGACCGTGCCACGGGCTGAACGCCATGCCATCGTCGATGGCCGCCGAGCGGGCTTCGGACCAGGCCACCTGCCGCGGTACATGGATGTGCGCCACGGTGATGAACGGACTCTTGTTTTCCGGCCACGGCACCGAGGCATCTTCGATCGGCATGGCGTCGAGGTCGGTGCACAGCTGGACGCGCAGCTCCCACTGCGCCTCGTTGTGCGCAAAATAGTCGTTGACCGCGTCGCGGATGCCGTTGGGCCTGTCGTGCAGGTCCACCGGCGCGTCGGTGAGCGCCTTCAGAGCCGGCGATGTGGGAGCGATGGAGAACTTGGCGATATAAGGGCCATAGAGCGACGGCACCTGGCTGTAAAACGTTTCGCCCAGAATGTTGGTTTCCGGGTGGCCGCCCATGGCGATAACGGTGCCGCTCTTGCCGCCGAAGGCCTCGATCACTTTCTCGGTGCCGCGCGCGAGCGCCGAAAACGCCTTTTTCAGCGACTCGCCTTTGTCGGTGGTGGAGGCCAGCAGTTTCAGATTTTTCAGAAAGTGTTTGGCATCGGGTGCGCCGAACGCGGGGCCGTTGACCATCACGAAATCCTGCGTGGTGTCGCCTTCGCTGCCGGGCAGACGCTCGCCTTCGACACCGAGCAGCTTGATGGCGAGCGCGCGCGGCGTGGAAACCTTGTCGTCCAGCACGTCGCCCGGCACCGTGGAGAGGCGCAGCACCGCCGGATAGGTGCAGGCCTTGGAGAACAAACCTTGCGCCAATACCGGTGGCAGATGGTCGAGCACGCGTACTTCGCCTGTGAGCAGGCCGTGGCTCTTGGCGTGCACACCGCGCAGGCCGTGCTTGGTGTCTTCAAACGTCGTGTGGCTGATTTTTTCCAGTGTTTCGATCAGTCCGTGAATCGTTTCGGCTTCGCCGTCTTCCGGTTTTTCGAAGGCAGCTTGGTAGGGCAGCGGCGCAGCGGGGACAGTGGCGGTCATCAGGGCACTCCGATGGGGGGAAGGCTCATAAGCACATGGCCGCAGTCAACGTGAGGTGTGCACAGCGCGGCATACGCCGCGTCATCGATAAAAAGCCGCGCCAGGAGATCCGGGCGCGGCAAAAGGTATAAACCGACCACTGCCAGTGCATCGGTGCCATCATCGGAGGGGGCCGAACGGGCAGATGCGACGTTAATCAGCGGTCGTCTCAAATCCTGCGAATCAGCCGAGGTCGACTTTCTTGTTTTCCCCCAGCTGAGGCGGCTTGCCGGTGATGCGCGCTTTCAGATAGTCGAACGCCACGACCATGCGCGAGCCGGGCGCGTCCCAGTATTCGGCCTGGTGGACATCGACTTTCAGTAACGCGAGGTTGGGATCGGACTTGCCATCGGGGAACCAGGCTTTGAGCATATCGTTCCAGTGCGCGTCGATGTCGCCACGGTCGAATACCAGGCTCGCTTCGCCGGACAGGGAGACGAAGCTGTTATCCGCTGCGCTGGCGTACGCCGCATTGACCTGATGCTCGCGCTTCACCTGATCGGCCTTGGGCGAATCGGCGCGGGTAAAAAACCACAGGCAGCCGTCGTCGAAATGCTTCTGACTGGCCACCATCGGGCGGCTGCGCAGGCGGCCGTCGTCTTCGCTGGTGAGCATGGCAACGCGGGCGTCCTTGATGAGTGCCCAGATTTTTTCGCGTTCGTCGTGGGTGCTGGTCATGAGCGGTGACTCCAGTAGGGGAGTCGTTACGCTGGCAGCCGGCCGGTGAATGCGAAGGCAAACCCATGCATGCGCGGCGACGACATCCGGCATGTGCTGCAGCCGCACATCCGTGCGAGTACGCGCCCTCACACGACCTATACGCGGCCGCAGTGCAGGATGCGCCACCCGGTGCCGCACGCGCCTCAACCTTTTGCAACACTGACGGAGTCTCCGCCCATGCTCGTTACCATCCTGCTGGTTATTCTCATTCTGGCGCTTATCGGTGGCCTGCCGCACTGGGGCTATTCGCGTTCGTGGGGCTATGGCCCCAGCGGCGGCCTGGGCCTGATCGTGATCATTCTGGTCGTGCTGCTGCTGATGGGTCGCATCTAAGACATCGGCCACATCCATAAAAAAGCCCGACGAGGATGTCGGGCTTTTTTATGGATGTTCATTCGTGAAGCGCTGCAAGTAACGGTCGGTCAGTTCGGATCAGCCCAGACCACGCGGCGTGCGGCGCGGTCGCTTCGGGCCAGGCGCCGAATGCTGGCCCTGGGCGGCATCGATCGCATCGATCCATCCGGCGCGCGATGAGGGGAACGCATCGGCGTAGGGCACATAGGGTTTGATATCGAGAATCGGTGTGCCGTCCAGCAGATCCATTCCGCGCACACGCAGAATGCGTTCTTCCACGGCGACCAGTTCGACCGCCGACAGCCCGATCGCATTCGGCCGATGCGGCGAGCGGGTTGCCAAGACGCTGCGCTTGCCGCCGCCGCGCGGTGGCCGCACTTCGGCTTTCCAGCCCTCGCTGCGGTGAAACGCGAACACCAGCCAGATGCGCTCGAACCCTGCCAGATCGCGAAACGCCGCTGCGGGAATACCCTCGACGAACTCGATGCTGGCCTCGGCTGTCTCGCCGCTTTCGGTGCCCTCCACCACGGTGGGTTGATGCGGCGCATCGATCCGTCGCGCATACGGCGAGCGCGCGAAGGCGATGGGTGAATAGGCGGGGAGCTCGCTGAGTACGTCTGGCATAGGGCAAGTATCCCATCCTCAACGCTGGCTCGCTGCCTGACGGATTTGTTGGTTCTGCAAGCACAGCGGCGATAGGTGTACTAGTGCTGTGCTCACTGGCCTTCGCCACACTTCCCAAATTCTCGCCGCGCGCGCACCATGCATCGCCTCCATAAAGTGTTCAAAGTGATTGCCCATGAGCCATGACGACGATGATTTCGAAACCGAGTTCGACTTTGACGAAGCCGATGACGATTCGGTCGAGTCGCAGGTCTGGCAGCTGCTGCGGCTGATCAATCCGGGCGACGACGACATGGCCATGCAGCAGTTCGTCGACTACCGCGAGGCGGTGGCCGAGGTCGAGCCCGAAGACGTGGTACCGGTAGAGGTGATCGGTCGCGTGATCGACTGGCGCTCGGGTTTTATCGTGGACGAGCACGATCTGCGCTCGCTGGTGCAGGCGATCGACGAGCTGGCCTCGCGCTGGAACCTCACGATCGACTGGAACGGCGATCCGGACGACGATGAATTCTTCGACGACATCGATGCGGCCGGCCTGTTCGGCATCGCCTACGATCGCCTCGCCGAATTCGGCTACACGCTGTGGGCGTGGGAAACCGAAACCGAAAGCCACGCCGGCTGGATGACGCTGACGCGGGACAACGAGCCGATGCGCGAACTGGCCACGGTGCTTGGCATCAATCTGCGCCTTGGCAGTGAGGTTGGCTGAGACGTTCCATGCGGAAATATCCTTTCATCAAGGTGGAGCCTGAAGTGCCTGCCGGGCGGCACGAGCGCAGGCGATGAGTTTTCCAAGGCGCGCCGTGCCAGCCATGCGAGTGCTGTTGCAGTGGGCGATGCTGCTGATTCCCATGGCACTGCTGGCGGCCTGCGCTGCGGCACCCGTACATAACCCACTCGCTACCTGGATACCTTCACCCAACTACGGCGAGCGCCGACCGCAGCTGATCGTGCTGCACTTCACCGATGAAACGTCGGTACAAAACAGCTTGAAGACGTTGCGTACCGGCAATAGCGAAGGACCGGTCAGCGCGCATTATCTGATCGGTGGCGATGGCCACATCTATCAGCTGGTCGCCGATTCGATGCGCGCCTGGCACGCCGGCGCTGGCCGCTGGGGCACGATCACCGACGTCAACTCCGCCTCCATCGGCATCGAGCTGGACAACGACGGTCGCGCGCCGTTTGCGCCGGCGCAGATCGACAGCCTTCTGCGCCTGCTCACCGACCTCACCGATCGGCTGCATATTCCACGCACGCAGGTGGTCGGTCACGAGGATTTCGCACCCACGCGCAAGAACGATCCCGGCCCGCTGTTTCCGTGGAGGCAGCTGGCCGATGCCGGCTTCGGACTATGGCCGCAGGGGCCGTTGATAGACCCACCGCCGGGCTTCGATCCGTGGATGGCGCTGAGCATCATCGGCTATCCGCCGGACGATCGCGCGGCCGTGATCCGCGCATTTCATCATCATTACCGCGGCATGGATGGTGATGGCATCGATGCGCAGGATCTGCAAATTCTGTACGTGCTCACGCGCCAGCTGCTGCCGGCTCAGCCCATATCACCGCGGCCCGCGTCGCAGCCGTGAGGAAAGGCCTGCCGAGACAGTTCACGATCACGGCAGGTTCGGCCATCACGCCGACTTTTGCCTGCGCTTTTCCGACGCGCGCTGCTCCATCCAGTCATACAGCACCGGCAGCAGGATCAGGGTCAGCAGGGTCGAGGTGATCAGACCACCGACGACAACGGTCGCCAGCGGCCGCTGCGTTTCCGCACCTACCCCGCTGGAGAGCAGCATCGGCACCAGGCCGAGAATCGCCACGCTCGCCGTCATCAGCACCGGACGCATGCGCAGCGCGGTGCCGCGGATGACCGCATCACGCACGTTCAATCCTTTTTCGCGCTGCTCGTTCAAGAAGCTCACCAGCACGATGCCGTTCAACATGGCCACACCGAACACGGCGATAAATCCGATCGCCGACGGCACCGACAGGTATTGCCCGGTGATCGCCAGCGCCACGATGCCGCCGATCGTGGCGAACGGCACGTTGGCCAGGATCAGCGCGGCGTGCTTGATCGAATTGAATGCGGTATACAGCAGCACGAAGATGAAGAAGATCGTGGCCGGCACGATCAGCGAAAGCCGCTTCAGCGCACGCTGTTGGTTCTCGAACGCGCCGCCCCATTCGCTGTAGTAGCCGGTCGGCAGCTTTACTTGCTGGGCGATCGCCGCGTTGGCCTCGCGCACAAAGCCGTCGATGTCGCGGCCGCGCACGTCCATCTGGATCACCGCATAGCGCTGCAGCTGCTCGCGGCGAATGAAGGAGTAGCCTTCGCCGTCGCTGACCTCGGCGACCTGCGCCAGCTGCACCAGCGCGCCACCGGCGCTGCGGATGGGAATACGCCCGATCGCCTGCAGCGAGGCCTTGTCCGCGTCGTTCAGGCGTACCGCAATGTCGAAGCGCTTCACGCCGTCCAGCAACGTGGTGACCGGCTCGCCGCCGATGCCGTTCTTGACTACGGTCAGCACGTCGTCGGCATTGAGGCCGTAACGCGCCAGCGCATCGCGATCGACCTTGATGCGGATCTGCGGTTTGCCGATATTCGCCTCGAGCGCGAGATCGGCCACGCCGGGGACGCCGGCCAGCACGTTCTTCAGCCGCGCACTCAAACGATCCAACTCGCCCAGATCGTCGCCGTAGATCTTCAACGCCAGCGTGGCGCGCACGCCGGAAATCAGTTCCTCGATACGCATCTGTATTGGCTGGGTATAGCTCACCATGGCGGTCGGCAGCGCGTCGGTCAAGGCCGCCTGCATTGCGGCCTCGATGCTCTCCAGTGTCTGGCCACGGCGCCACTGGTCCTTCGGCTTCAGCGGCGTATAGACTTCCATATAGTTGACGTCCGCGGTCTCGCCTTTTTCGGCGCGGCCGATCATCGCCAGCGTGGTCTGTACTTCGGGAAACTTCTGCTGGATCAGCGCGGAGACCCGATTCGACAGCCCGATCGATTCGTCCAGCGACGCGGATGGGATCGAGGTGATGCGCCACATGATCGCGCCCTCTTTCAGGTTCGGCATGAACTCCTTGCCGAGAAACGGAAACAGCGCGAGGCTGCCGAGCAGCGCGGCTACGGCCATGCCGAGCACCCGCTTGCGACGCGCCAGCGACCAAGCCAGCGCGCTGGCGTAGCGGCGTTTTAGCCAGCCCACCAGGCGGGTGTCCTTTTCCTCTTTCGGCTTCAGCACCAGCGCGGCGAGTACCGGTATCAGGGTCAGCGCGAGGACCAGCGAACCGGCCATCGCGAAGCCGATGTTGAACGCCATCGGCTTGAACATCTTGCCTTCCAGCCCCTGCAGGCTGAAGAGCGGCAGAAACACCACGATGATGATCCCGATCGCAAACGCCATCGGCTTGGCCACTTCGCGCGCGGCGGCGAGCACGGCGGCGCTGCGATCGACCGGGCCACCTTCGGCCTTGCGTTCGGCCATGATGCGATAGGCGTTCTCCACCATCACCACCGCGCCGTCGACCATCATGCCGATACCGATCGCCAGCCCCGCCAGCGACATCAGATTGGCGGACAGGCCGAGCCGGTCCATGCAGATAAACGCGATCAGCATCGCCAGCGGCAATGCCACCACCACGACCAGCGCACTGCGCAGTTCGCCGAGAAACAGAAACAGCACCAGCGCCACCAGGATCGAGCCCTCGATCAGCGCGCGTACCGCCGTGCCGACGGCCGCGTCGACCAGCTCGGTGCGTTCGTACACGGGTTTCACCACGACGCCCGGCGGCAGCGCCTGTTTCACCGTATCGAGCTTGGCCTTGATTGCATCGACCACGCTCTTCGCGTTTTCGCCGATGCGCGCCAGGCCCATGCCCAGCACCACCTCCTTGCCGTCGCGGGTGACGGCGCCCGTGCGCGGTGCCGCGGCCTCTTCCACGGTGGCGACATCGCGCACGTAGACCGGTGTGTCGTCCTCGGTCTTCAGCACGATATGGCCAAGGTCTTTCGCGTTCTGGATCAGGCCCAGGCCGCGCACGAGATACTGCTCGCGGCCGACATTGATAAAGTTGCCGCCGACCTGCGCGTTGTTGGCCTGCAGCGCCTCGATCACTTGCTTGAAGCCGAGCTGGTGACCGATCAGCTTCAGCGGATCCACGCGCACCTGGAACTGTTTTTCCTCACCGCCCCACGAGGTGACGTCGTCGACGCCCGGCGCGGTGCGCAGAATCAGCCGGATATTCCAATCCTGCAGCGTGCGCAGGTCCATGGCGTCCTTTGCACTGTCTTTCGACGAGGGGTCGGCGCGTTCGACCGTATACCAGAACACTTGGCCCAGGCCGGAGGTGTTCGGGCCCATCTCCGGCTTGCCGTAGCCGGCGGGCAAACGGTCGCCGACCTGCTGCAGGCGTTCGTTCACCAGCTGGCGGGCGAAATAGACGTCCATGTTGTCGTCGAAATACACCGACACGAACGACAGCCCGAACAGGCTGACCGAGCGGATCTGTTCGACCTTGGGCAGGCCGGCCAGCGCCGATTCCACCGGCGTGGTAAGCAGTTGCTCCACGTCTTCGGCGGCGAGGCCGGAGGCTTCGGTATACACGCTGACCTGCACTGGCGTGACGTCGGGGAAGGCGTCGATAGGCAGCTGGCGCACGGCCTTAAAGCCGAGAAAGCCGATAACGACAAAAACAATCAGCACCAGCACCTTGTAGCGCAGCGAGAGTTCAACCAGACGTTCGAGCATCAGTCTTCTCCCAGCTGCGAGCGGAGCAGTCGCGCTTTCAGGGCGAACGCGCCCTGGCGCACATAGTTGTCGCCGGGTTTCAGGCCCTGATTGATGACTGTCCAGCCGTCCTGGGTTTCACCGGTCGTCACGGCGACCGGCTCGAACCGGCCGTTGCCCTGGTCGATGAACACGGTGGTCTGGTTCTGCAGCAGCACGATCGTCTCCGCCGGCACGGCCAGCTTCGGCGCGGCGTTGCCGACGCCGATGCGAACGTCGACGAGTTCGCCGGCGTGCAGCAGATCCTTGCTGTTGTCGACCTCGATGCGAACCGGCACGGTGCGCGTGCGCTCGTCGGTCTGGTGCGACCGCTGCGCGACTTTGCCGAGCAGCGCCGCGCCATGGACGAGTAGGCGTGCGGGCTCGCCGGGTTGCAGTTTTTCCGCATCGGCCGGCGCCATCTGTGCCACGACCCAGATCAGGTCCTCCTGCACTACGGTGAACAGCATGCGGCCGGGTTCGACGCGCTCGCCCACCAGAAACTCGTCGCTGGCAATCCGTCCGGCGCTGGGTGCCAGCAGCTCGAAACTGCCGTCGGCGGCGGCCGAGCCTTTGCGCAGCAGGGCGCCGATCTGGCCGTCCGAAAGGCCGTACGCGCGCAGCTTGGCGCGGGCCTGATCGCGCTGCACTTTGGCCTCGTTGTAGCGGCGCGCCGAGACGGCCTGTTCGCCCAGTGCGGCGATGCGCTGCCAGTCCTGCGAAGCCACGATCAGCGCGCCCTGCGTTTCGGCCACCTGCACGCTGGAAAGCGTGACCAACGGCTGACCGGCTTTCACCACATCGCCGAGCCGGGCTTTGCGGGCCAGCACCAGAGACTCCACGCGCGGGGTGACCAGCACGGTGGAGTAGGCGTTGGTCTTGACCTCGCCAGGTGCCTTCAATTCGTCGCTGAGCGTGCGCGAGCCGATCTTGTCCAGCACGATGCCGGCGTCCTTGATCGCTTGGGCATCGAGCGACAGCGGGTTGGCCGGTGCAGCCTCCTGGCCTATGGCGATGCTAGAAACGGCGACCAGCAGCACCAGAGAAAACAAGCGGCGTCGAAACAAAGAAATGATCATCGGGAGGCGTCCTGTGTGCGGCCGTCGAGCCAGTCGGTCAGACGGCCCGCGGCGGTGAGATAGTCGAACCACGTCTGCCAGGTCCTGCTTTGCAGTTCGTCGCCGGACAGGGCGGTGTCCAGGCTTTGCTTGAGTTGAACGAGATAGTCGGAGGTGGTGATTTCACCGGCGGCCCAGAGCCGTTCCAGCAGCGCAGTGCGATCCTCGAACGCGGCCGCACGGCTGCGGCGAAACGCTGCGCTGGCGTCTCGCAGCGCGGTGTAGCGTGCCTGCGCTTCCTGCAGTCCGGCGCGCAGGGAGAACTGGCGTGCACGCACGCCGGCCGCCGCAGCGTCGGCTTCCGATTGGGCTGCAGCCACGTCGGCGCGGCCGGTGTTGAACACCGGTAGCGGAACGGACACGCTGACGCCGATCACGCGCTCGCTGAGCGCTCCGCTGCGCACGCGGCCGCCGGTAAGGCTGAGTGTGGGGTCGGGAATACGTGCGCGACGTGCCACCTGCACACCCGCCTCGGCGCTGGCTTGCCGCGCCTGTGCCTGGTGCAGTTCGGGCAGCTCGTCGACGGGCCGCGCAGTGACGCTCTCGACGGCGGGTAGCAGATCGTCGGGTAGCGGCAGCAGGTCGTCGCTGGCTCGATCGCCGCTGATCGCCATGAGCGACGCGCGTGCGGAGGCCTCATCGCTGATCAGGTTCGCCTGTTGAAGCTGCGCGTCGCTCAGCGCCAGCGCGGCCAGGTCGCGCTCCGGGCTACTGATGTCGCCGACCTTCAGCCGTTGCGCAGCCAGATCGTCGAAGCGCTGCATCAGCCTCAGCCGGCGCTGGCCCAGCGCGCTCTGCTTTTGCGCGAGTGCCGCCGTGGACCAGGCTTTCAGCCAGCGCGCGGCGACATCGCGCCGCAACAGGTCATAGCCGGCCTCACTGACGCGCACTTCGGCGTCGCCCTGGCTGGCGCGGGCCACGCGTTTGCCGGACAGATCCAACGCCAGACTGACGCCGACGGTGCGCCGATCGACGTCGGCGTTCTCGGCGTCCAGCGACAGCGATGGGTTATAGATCGGCTGCGCGGCGGCCAGCGCGCGGGCGCGAGCGGCGTCGAGCTCGGCGCGCGCCGCCTCGACTTCCGGGCTGGCTTTCCACACGCGAGCCAGGGCATCGCGCAGACGCGGTGAAGCGGCGGCGGTCGGCGTACCGACGGGTGTCGCCGCCCATAGGGCCGAAGGCGTGGCACCGAGCGCGGACGCAAACAGCAGCACGGCGCCGAGCGGCACCGAACGTAAAACGGACATGGAGCATCTCCTGAAAACAGTTCACGAAGCGATGCGCTGCAGACGCAGCGGCATCACGAAACGGAGGGTTTTCAGGCGATGGGTGGGCGCAGCAGCGAACCGGTGGTGGCCGGTTCGAATCCCGAATGGATGGCTAAAGACTCGAAACGCGTTTCCATCCTGGCGACGGAAAGCGAGGCGACAGCCGGCAGCGGCAGCGTATGCGCGCAGGCGCAGTGGCAGCCGCCGGCTTCACCCAGCACGCAGCCGCCGTCTTCATCTGCCGCTGTCGGGTCGGCGGGCGCATCGACCGACAGGCTGCTGGACGCAGCGAGGTTCTTGAGCGAGTCGCCCGGGTACGCGCCATCGGTCAGACAGATGGTACCCGCAGCGAGTTTGATCAGCAGCACCGCCACAGCGAGCACCCACAGGCCGCGATGGCGGCGCAGGCGACTCAGCAGCGATGGCATGGTGCGAAACATCCGCGAAGACTAGAGGACATCCGCACTGTTAGACAATTTCATTCGTCGGCGAATGTTCGCTTTTCGGGTGGCTGCCGCCGACGCATTGACCTTCCTGTCGCCGAAACGCATGCTCCGGCGCTGGTATCCATGCACTTCAGATCAACGGTGTATCGACATGCTTCAACTGATCGGCTTCGATGGCGACGACACCCTGTGGCACAGCGAGGACTACTACCAACAGGCGAATGCCGCGTTCGCCGCCATCGTCGGCCGCTACGTCGATCTGGCCGACGGCCGCGTGCAGAGCGACATGCTGGCGACCGAGCGGCGCAATCTCGAACTGTTCGGCTACGGCGCCAAGGGCATGACGCTGTCGATGGTGGAAACGGCGATCGCGATGACCGATCAGCGCATTTCAGCGAGCGATATCCACCGCATCGTCGAGCTCGGCAAAACGGTGCTGCAGCATCCGGTGGAGCTGCTACCCGGCATGCGCGAGGCGGTCGAGCAGGTAGCCGCGGACTATGCGGTAGTGCTGATCACCAAGGGCGATCTGTTTCATCAGGAAAAGAAGGTGGCGCAGTCCGGCGTGGCCGATCTGTTTCAGCGTATCGAGATCGTGTCGGAAAAAGATGTTAGGACCTATCGCCGTGTGCTCAACGAGTTCGCTCTGCAGCCGGCGCAGTTCGCGATGGTCGGCAACTCGCTGCGCTCGGACATCGAGCCGGTGGTGCGGCTCGGTGGCTGGGGGGTGCACTTGCCGTACCACGTAACCTGGGCGCACGAGCTGGAAACCGGGTTGGGTGACGACGAGCAGCGGGTGATTACTGTGGCGCTACCCGCCGATGTTCCGGCTGCCGTGGCCGAGCTGGCGCAGCGGGCCGCCTGATCGTCAGCGTCGTTGAATCGCCTCAGGCCGGATCGGGCGGCACATCGTCATCGAAGCCGGTGTAGCCCTCGGGAAAGATCGGCGTGCCGTCGTCTTCCAGGCCGGTCATATCGGCCAGCGCCTTGGCGGCGGCGGCCTCGGCGACATCCTTGGCGCGAAAGCTGCGGTTTTCGCAGATCGCGAAATACATCGGAAAGCCGTTGCCGCGCGGCGTCACGGCCAGATACGCGGTATAGCGCGAGCCTTCCAGCGTGGCCCCGGAACGGGCACGGTAGTGGTTGAACTCGCGCTCGGCCATGGTTGTTTTCTCGTGCAGCGTGCAGATTCGGTGCGCGCAGTGTATCGCCTTGCCGGTAACGGCGGCGCTAGCGGCGCTTCAGTCAGCCGCGCGGCTGTTCGATATCGTCCAGTGGCACGACCTGATGGAACACGCTGTAGTCGATGGTGCTGACGCCGTCGGCGCCCTCATTGACGAGATCGACGTAGCGATGATTCCAGCGCAGATCGCTGTGGCTCCAGCGCTGGCGCGCGAGCATGGACTGTGCGGTGGTTTCGTCGACGCCTTCGATGGTCAGCAGCAGGATCGATTGGTTGCGGTCCAGGCTTTCCGGCGTTTCGCCGAACAGCGGACTGCTGGCATCGATGACGTGCATCAGGCTCCAGCTGAGCACGAAGATCGGATGCCGGTCGCGCGTGAGTTTGAGGTCGTAGATTTTGCGCAGGCGAAAGCCTTCCGGCGAGGTTTCCAGCCGCAGCAGGTGCAGCTGCGCCGTGGCTTCGGCAATCACGTTCTGCCGGGTGTTGGCGGCGCGGATCATCAGCGTGGGCTGGCCGTCGATCATGCGCACTACCGGATAGTCGGCAAACAGGATCTTGGCGCGCGGCCGTGAGAAGCGCGAAAAGATCAGGCCGGTCACCACCGCAATGCTGACCATGCCGGTGAAGATCTCCACCGTTGCCACGATATGCGCATACACCGTCTGCGGATGCATGTCGCCGTAGCCGACGGTGGAGAGCGTTTCGACGCTGAAGAAGAACGCGCCGCCGAAGCCGTGCGGATACTGGTTGGCGATCGCGTTGTCGCCAAGCTGGTAGATCACCGCAAAGAGCGCGTTGAGCAGGAGAAAGATCGCGCCGATCAGACCGAAGAACACCGGCCAGCGAATGGTCAGCGCGCGATGGTAGATATCGTCCCAGAAGCGCCGCGACAGGCCGACGCTGACGAAGGCCCTGCCGCCGACATCGACAATGCGTGGACGCTGTCTGAAACGCTTGGGCGGTAAATTCATTGCAGGCCTAGGCTGGTGAAGATGCGGCACGGCCGCCGGTGCGGCGATTGTAGCGCCTGGCCCGCACGCATCCGGGGCGGCTCTGTGGCAAGCTGGCCCGCCGTGTTTCGGTCATGCGTCGATGCCTACGCCCTGCGATATTTCCTGTCCCTACTGCGGCGAGCCGATCGAGATTCTGGTCGACGAATCGGCCGGCGACCAGTTCTACATCGAAGACTGCCAGGTCTGCTGCCGGCCGATTTCGCTGAGCGTGCGCATCGATGACGACGGCGAACCGCAGGTCGGCGCCGCCGGTGAGAACGACGCTTGATGACGGCGGACCCTCCGGTTGCGCCGAGCGTGCCGCGCATCGTGCTGGACACCAACGTCTGTCTCGACCTGTTTTTGTTCGACGATCCGCATTGTGCGCATCTGATGATCGCGCTGCGCAACGGCTCGGTGCAGGCGGTGACGCGCGACGATTGCCGCGATGAATGGCGCCGCGTGCTGCACTACCCGCAGATCCCGATCGACGACGCCATCCGTCCCGCAGTGAGCGCGGCGTTCGATGCCTTGATCCATCCTCTGCCTGTCGACGAATCCACCGCGTCGGATACGGCATGGCTGCCGCGCTGCGCCGATCCGGACGATCAAAAATTTCTGCAGCTGGCACTGGCCAGCGGAGCGCGCTGGCTGATCAGCAAGGACAAGGAACTGCTGAAGCTGGACTGGCGATCACGCGCCGCGGGCCTGTTTCCGATCCTGCTGCCGCAGCAGTGGTCGCGGGCGATGGTTTGACGTGCTGACGGCCGACAGTCGTCAGTCAGGCGAACGCCAGAGCGCCAACGGCGGTGATGTCGATCCGCTGGGCGGCAAGCGCGTCGCGGGTGGCTTTGTCTGTCGCGGGCGTCACCGGACGGGTCAGATCCCACAGCACGTGCGTGCGAAAGCCGGATTCCACCGCGTCCTGGGCTGTCCATAAAACGCAGACGTCGCGCGCCAGTCCGCAGACATACACCTCGACCACGCCGCGCTCGCTCAGCCAGCCGGCCAGGCCGGTGCTGGGCCGGTGCTGGGCCGTTCGCCGTTCGGTCCGTGGTTTTCGCGAAAGCCGCTGTACGAATCCACGCCGGCACGGCTGCCTTTGCGGATGACGGCATCGAGCGCCGACCAGTCCACGCCGTCGTGCAGCGCCGCGCCGTCCGTGCCTTGCATGCAGTGGTCGGGCCACAGCGTCTGCGGATGGCCATACAGCTCGATCTGATCGAACGGCTTGCTGCCGGTATGCGAACTGGCGAACGACACATGGCCGGCGGGGTGCCAGTCTTGCGTGGCCACCACGTGCTCGAACAGGCCGGCGCGCAGCAACGCGTCGATGCCGGGCACGACCGCGTCGCCCTCGTGACAGGCGAGTGTGCCGCCGGGCATGAAATCCGGCTGCACGTCGACGACGATCAGGGCAGCGCGAGAGTCGATGACAGGTTTCATAGACGAGCCTTGCGGAAGGGCTTAGCGAGTCGAAGTTTAGCGTGCGCCGCCCGGGTCGGTTTTCGGATGCCTGCGCTTGATGCAGAATCGGCGCGGGGCAAGGACGAATCAGCCAGGGGAAAGCGATGGATCAGGTTTTCGGCGATACGGGATACAGGCAATCGGTGCTGGCGAGCGCGAGCTATCCGCGGACATATCGTTATTCCACTGCGGTGCGCTGGCTCATTTATGCGATTGCCGCCGCGATGATGGCCGGTGGCATCTGGATGGTGTTCATGCAAATCCGGCAAGCGTCTGCGCCGGCCGTGTTTCTATGGCTGGGCATGACTGCGTTAGGCCTGGGTTTGTTTATGGCGGCGTCCTGTACGGTCGCGTGCCTCACGCTGCGCGCCGATGCGATCGAGGTGCGCCGGCTTTTCAGTACGCGGCGGCTGCGTCGCGACGAGATCGAAGGCCGCCGCCTGGTGCCGACACGAGGTAAGCCGATATCGCTACTGGTAGCCAGAAGCGGTCCGCCGCTGCGGCTGGATTCGGGTTATCGGGGTGACAGCGTGCTGGACGCGTGGATCGCCACCCTGCCGGATCTGGACCGGCAGGAGCGCGACGCCTCGCAGGCCAGACTGGCGGCCGATCGCAGCTACGGCGCTAGCCCGCAGGAACGCCTGAGCCGCCTGGACACGGCGCGGCAGTTCGCCAAGGTGGCGCAGGTGGCGACGTTGGCGGTGAGCGCATGGGCATACGTGTATCCGCGCCCCTATCTTCCAGTTATCGCGCTGGTGGCCCTGCTGCCGTGGTGTGCGGTGGCCCTGGTCGGCTGGTCGCGCGGTCTGATCCGCTTCGATACCACGCGCAACGACGTGCGTCCGAATATTGCGATCATGCTGATCCTGCCCGGCGTCGTGCTGGGCGTACGCGCCTTGTTCGACACTCACATGCTGGATGTCAGCTCAGTGCTCGAATACGGCGTGGTGGTCGGACTGCCGCTGCTGGCCGCGGTGATGCTGGTAAACGGTCGCCGCGATCGGACGCGCGCCTGGGGCTGGGGCGCGCTGTTGCTAGCACTCGTTGCGTTGCCTTACGGTGCCGGCGTGCTGAGTCTGTCGGACGTGTTGCTCGATCAGCAGCCGCCGCAGGTTTTTTCGACGCAGGTGCAAGGCAAGTACATCTCCAGCGGCAAGCACCCGCAGCCCTATCTGGTGCTGGCACCGTGGGGTCCGGAAACGATGGGCGACAAGGTCGCGGTAAGCCGCGCCTACTACGCGCAGACGCCGGTGAACGCGACCGTGTGTGCGGCGCTGCACCCGGGTAGCGTCAAGCTCCGCTGGTTCGACTTGCGTGAATGCCCGTCGACGACGGCCGGCACCCACTCGGCGAAGCCCTGAGATGGTGAATAGGCTCTAAGCCAACACTTCACTGCATAATGGCGAGCCAACCCACGAGGAAGCGAGACTCTCCATGCATTACGACCAGAGCTGGATGGGGTTTGGCATGGTCGGCGGCATGCAGGCCGGCCTGATCTCCGCGTTGGCCGCGTTGCTGCTGTTCGTGGTGTTCCACTGGCTCGGTCGGCGCAACGCCTGGGGTGACGGCACGCAGATCGGCTGGACCGTGCTGGTGGCTGCATTGCTCACCGCCAGCGGCGACCTGTGGGATCTGTTCTATTTCAACTACGCGCGGCTGCAGTCGATAGCGCTACTGCGCGCCAAGCTGGCCGAGGTGCACGATCCGGACAGCATCGGCGTGCGCGTGCTGTGCGAGCTGCTCGGCATCGTGGTGGGCATCTACGCGGCGTGGGTGCTGTGTCATTCGCGGTGGGGAACGCGGCTGCTGCGTCGCCGCTGACGCCTACGGGGTGGCGCGAACGGTCTCGAGCCGGTGCGAGAACATCCACGGCCACAGTTCCGGTAGCGCGTACGCCGGCACCCACGAGCCGTGGTTGACGCCGGGAAATTCGGTATAGCGCACCTCGTCGTGCGCGGCCTGCAGCGCGGGATACAGGCGATGATCGTCGGTGAGCGGCACCACCGTATCGGCGCTGCCGTGGAAGATCCACACCGGCAGACCGCCGATGTGCGAGGCGACCCACGCATACGAATCCGCACCGGCGGGAAGGCCCAGCACGTGCAGCGCCGGCTCGTCGGCGATCGGGTTGATCGCGCCGCAGATGATCGCGGCGGCGGCGAACAGGCCCGGATGATCGATGGCGATCTGCCACGCGCCGAAGCCGCCCATCGACAGCCCGGTGAGGTAGAGCCGGTGACGATCGCCGTGGAATTCGTCGATGCTGTTCTGCATCGCTTGCAGCGCCATCTGCTCGATCGGCCCGTTCCAGTAGGTGTGCTCGGGCGCCTGAGGTATCACCACCACGGCCGGGAAGCTGGCGCCGTGCTCGCGCAACCACGGCGGCAGGCCTTGGGTCATCTGTTTGGTATTGTCGCTGCCGGCTTCGCCGCTGCCGTGCAGAAACAGCACGATGGGCCAGCGGCGTTTAGCCGTCCAGCCGTCCGGCACGAACACCTGGTAGCGATAAGCAGTTCCCTGTACGGTGACACTGCGTTCGACGAAGTGCGAACCGTCGGCGGCCCTCGCACGGAAGCTTGGCAGGTACAGCGAAAGCAGCAGGAGTATAGACAGCAGGGAAAAGCGCAGGCGCATCGGCGGTGTCCATGGAAAGGTCGGACTATTCAAGGCCCTCGCGCGGACAGGCGCAAGTCACCGTGCAGCATGGCGACGCCGGAGCATTACAGCAGCGGGTCGAACAGTCGCGCCACGTGCATGGCCACGCGGTGCAGATAGGGCGCATCGAGGTATTCGCTTTTTTCCACCGGCAGCGCCTTGGCGAAATCCGCGGTCAGCATGGCTTCCACGTCGCGGGCAAACGTTGCATCGACGATCAAGGCGCTGACCTCGAAGTTGAGTCGGAACGAGCGGCTGTCGAGATTCATGCTGCCCACGGCGGCGGTGTCGTCGTCGATCAGCAGCACTTTTTGATGGGTAAAGCCGGGCTGATAGCGGAACATGCGAATGCCTGCGCCCAGCGCCTCGTGCGCGTGCAGGGTTGAGGCCAGAAACACCGTGCGGTGATCGGGCCGCGAGGGAATCAATACGCGCACGTCGACACCGCGCGCCACCGCCAGCCGCAGCGCGGCGAGCACCGCGTTGTCCGGCACGAAGTAGGGTGTAGTCAGCCACAGCCGCTCGCGCGCGGCATGAATGGCGGCGGTGAAAAACAGCGAGCAAGTTTCCTGTGCGTCGGCCGGACCGCTGGCCACGATCAGCGCGCTGGCCTCGCCGGTGCAGGGCGGTGCAGGCAGCAGCGGCGGCGGTGCGCCGGTGATCCACTGCCAGTCCCGTGCAAACAGCTGCTGCAGGTCGGATACCGCAGGGCCGCGCAGCTCCATATGCGTATCGCGCCACGGCGCCAGCGGCGGCTTCAGGCCGAGGTATTCGTCGCCTACGTTGAGGCCGCCGACGAAGGCGCGTGCGCCATCGACGACAACGATCTTGCGGTGATTGCGGAAGTTCAGCTGAAAGCGGTTACGCCAGCGGTGCGTGGCGAACGGATGAATCGCCACGCCGCCGGCGCGCAGCGTCTCGATGTAGTGCTTGGGCAGGTCGTGGCTGCCGACGCCGTCAAACAGCACGCAAACCGTTACGCCGGCGGCCGCCCGTTCCAGCAGCAGCTGCTGCACGCGCCGGCCGAGCTGGTCGTCGTGAAAAATGAAAAACTGCACCAGCAGGCAGTGCTTCGCCTCGGCCATGGCGGCCAGCATCGCTGCAAAAGCCGCGTCGCCGTCGATGAGCAGCTTCAACTGATGGCCGCTGCGAAACGGTCGGCCCTGAATCGCGCTGATGGACGCGTAGCGCGCGCAGTCCGGATCGATCACCTGCGTATTGCCGCCGTCAGGCGCGCGCGAGGAGAGCTTCGACTGCTGGCTGGTGAGATAGCCGAGAAAACGATTGGAGCCCAGGTACAGATAGGGAATCAGGGTCAGATACGGCAGCAGAATCAGGCCCAGCGCCCAGCCGATGGCGCCCTGCGGCGTGCGCGTGTGCATCACGGCATGCATGGCCGCCAGCACGCCGGCTACATGAAACAGCAAAAAGCCGGCGGTGATCAGAAACGCGGTCATCGGCGTGAGGTCTTGGAATGGAGAGTAGTGCTGACGGTGCTGGGCGTGCGCTTACTTGGCCAGCAGCTGGTCGGCCAGGCTGCGTGCCTGCTGACGGATTTCCGGCATGGCGGTGGATTCCCACAGGGTGCCGCGCAGCATGCTGCCGATCGCAAACAGATTGGACCAGTAGTCCTCGCCACGCGCCAGTCGCCCGTCGGGCATGGCCTGCATGCCCAAGCCGAGCGGATCGGAGACGACGTGCCCATTGGTAAGCAGTTGGCCGACCAGGGGATGCCCGGTGCGGCGAATATCGTTGTTCATGCCGGTGGTCTGGATGACCAGGTCGGCGTCCAGTGTCTGGGGATTGCCGGCCGGCACCGAGGCTAGCTGCAACTGCAGGTTGTCGCCGAGCACGGCAACGGATTTCATCCGGCCGCGCAGTCGATGCAGCCGGCCTTCGCCCTCGAGCGCCGCGATCGACCTGCCCACCTGCGGGGGCATGCGGTGACGCGCGCGTTCCCAGGCCCAGCGCGCGTGGCGCAGAAAGCGCGCACGCTGCTCCTGATCCAGTTCGCGCCACAGGCCCGGGGTATGCGGCCGCAGGCTGTCCAGCACCGCGCGCCAGTCGCGCTCGTGCGCCAGCGCCTCGCGCAACAGGTGCAGCCAGTGCCGGACGTCGGGCGATTCGCGCATCGCTTCGATCAGCTCGCCGCTGTCGCCGGTCGGCGCCGCCGCGGCGTTGAGATGTGCCTCGGGCAGCAGACCGTGACGGGAGATGGCGGTGAAGTCGGTTTGCGGCCAGCGTGCCGACAGCTCGAGCAGCACGTCGACGGCGGTCAGCCCCAGCCCGATCAGAACGACCTTGCGCGGCGTCGGAAGCTTGTCCGCGTTGGCCATCAGTGCCCACGGATCGACCACGTAGCGCCCACTTTCCAGCGCTTGCGCACTGACGCCGCTGAGCGGCTGTGTGGGCAGCGAGCCCAGGGCCAGCACGGCGGCGTCGAAGAGGCGGCTCTCCTCGCCGTGCATCACGGTGACGGCATCGCGCTCGGGTACGACCGCCTCGACCGCGAACGGAATCACATTCACGTCGTGGCCGTTGGCCTTGCCCTGCGCCAGCGCGCGCGCTACCTCTGCTTCGAGGTAGTCGCCGTAGCGGCGGCGCGGCATGAAATCGGTGCCCGCGATGGTGGGATCTTCGCGCTGCAGAAAGTCGAGAAATCCGCTGGGCTTGCCGGCGAACATGCTCATCGACGCCGCGCGGACGTTCAGCAGGTGGCGGTCGGAGGCGGTGCCATAGGCCACACCGCGCGCCAGTGTGCCGCCGCCGGTGTACCAGTCCAGATGCAGCGGCTGCGACGGCTTTCGCTCCAGCAATTCGCTGAGCAAAGTAGCGGCCGCGGCACCGCCGCCGATGATGGCGACCCGTCGAAACATGAATTTACCTGATCGGTTTAGCGTTGAGCGAGTGGTGGCGTGACGATCAGCTGATATGACCGGCAACGGCCGCACGCTGCAGCTTCGCCACCCAACCCGCTTCCGGCTCAGCCTTCTCGTAAGCGAAGTACTGTGCCAGATCGCCCCCATAAACGTGAAGCGTCAATGCCGTATCGCGTTGGGAGAGGTTGCGGCAGCGATGCGCATGGCTTTCGCTGCCCTCGAACCAGGTGCCGTCGCCCGGGCCGAGCCAGTCGCGACCGAGCTCGCGCAGATCGCCGGTTTGCGGATCGCGATCGTACGACTGCACCTCCAGCGCACCGAGCAGGGTGACCTCAAGTCCCCACAGGCCGCCGTGGTCGTGCACGGGGGTGATGTGGTTCGGCGGCCATGCCATGACCAGCACGCTGATGGCGGGCTTGCTGCGCTCGGCCACCAGCCAGCGCTCAAAGCCGTGACGGCGCGCGCGCAGCGGGGCGAAGCGCGTGGTCAGCGCCTCGGCATCCTGATGCACCACGCGGCCGAGCTCGCGCGCCATCAGCGCCAGATCGGGCTGTTCGGCGGCGCCGTGCTCCAGTGCGATCTCGCGCAGCGTCTTCAAAGTGTGCAGATATTTCCCCATACGTGGAATCCGGCTGAACGACTGGTGTCCAGTGGAGCATGCGACTCGTTAAAGACGCGTAAGGCTAGCGCAGGGTTTACGCGACGCTATTTGCCGGTAAATGACGTAGCCGATGAAGTGCCCGACCGGTTCTTTTTCCAGCCTTCAGCGGCGCGTCTGCATCGCTCCATGCGTCTTGGCGCCGATGCGTGCATGTCGGTTGTCGCTGCACCTGCCGTCGATGGCAAAAGCCTCGGTCTCCGGATACATACACCAAAAGGCGCTCCGGTCGGCACGTGGGTGCCGACCGGAGCGCGTTGCTCTTGGTGCCCTTATTGCTGACGCAAATCGAAACTGACCGGAACCTTTGCCCAGGCGCGTACGGCTTTTCCGTCGACCATCGCCGGTTGAAACGTCCACGACGCCAGCACCTGCTCGCGCGCGCTGCGGTCCAGCAGCGTGTGACCGCTGCTTCGTTCGATCACGACGTCGAGCGGCTTGCCGCTCTCATCCACGAGTACCCGCAAAAGCACCGTGCCGTGAAGCTGCTCGCGCAGCGCCTGTACCGGGAATTGCAGCGGCGCGGACCGGTAAGCCAGGCTCGCCTCGACCGGTTTGCCAGTCGCCGCCGGTGCCTCGGGTGCCGTCGTGGGCGTTATGGTCGGCGGTGCCGTGGGGGCCACGGCGAGCCGGCCTTCGTCCGTCGGCACGACCGCGGGCACCACCAGCGGCGTGGTCTTCGGCGCGCTGTGCGGAGCGACCTTGTGCAAGTGCGGCAGCGGCTTCATCACGATGGCCGGCGGTGGCGGTATCACGGCGGGTCGACTGATCCATCGAATCAGCGTAGCGGCAGCAGGCCGCTCCAGCCCAGGCAGGGTAGGCGCACCCATCGGACGGGTGGCGATGAGGAGTACGCCGAGATTCAGCGCGATCGCGGCGCTGAGGGCGACAATCCGGACAGGATCGGGCTGGGCGGAATGCTGCGGCGTATGACGAGCGTGGACCAGACTTGCGGAAGACATGGGCGACCTCCTGACGGCAGTTTGGATGGGCGCGGCAGAGCCACAGACCGATGTGCTGGGTATTGCGCTGCAGCAATTGCAGCGTATGCTCATCTCATATGGTGGCGCAAGTGAAGCTGCCGCCGTTTTTCAAGTGGACGGCTGGACGTCCGTTTCAGGAGTCTGGATGAACGTTACATCGCACATCGCCGGTCCGCGCTACAGTTTCGGCGACGAATTGGCCAGCAGCGTCATTCATGGCGTCGGTATCGTGCTGAGCATTGCGGGTCTGGCGATTCTGGTGGCCTTCGCCGCGCGCCATGGCGATGCGCGGGTGATCGCGGCAAGCGCGGTCTACGGCACTACGCTGATTCTGCTTTATACGGCTTCGACGCTGTATCACTCGATTCCCGTGGTGAGAGCCAAGCCGACTTTGCGCACCCTGGATCACATCGCGATCTTTCTGTTGATCGCCGGCACGTATACGCCGTTCACGCTCATCGCTCTGCCTGGCGTTTGGGGCTGGAGTCTGTTCATCGCGGTGTGGACGATGGCCTTGCTGGGCAGCGCGCTGGAAGTGGGGCCGCTGAAGCGTTATCGGAAATTTGCCGTGCTGCTGTATGTGGGCATGGGCTGGATCGGCATGATTGCCTTCAAACCCCTGAGCGCCTACCTGCAGAGCGGCGGCACGGCGCTGCTGATTGCCGGTGGTTTGGCCTATACGCTGGGTGTGCCGTTTTATCTGTGGCGCAAATTGCCGTATCACCACTCGCTGTGGCATCTGTGCGTGCTGACCGGCAGCGTGCTGCATTTTCTGGCGGTGCTGCTTTACGTGATACCCGATCCGGCCTGAGCGGTCGGTTCGATGCGCCGGCCGGTTATCGCGATGACGCAACGGCGGCCAACGCCTTTTGGCTTCTAGCCCAGCAGCCAGGCCAGCCCGAACAGCCCGACCATCATGAACGAGATCACCAGTTTCATCAGCGTGCCGAACAGCAGGCCGATCCACGTGCCGACGCCGACATGCGCCGAGCGCAGCACGCTGGTGCCGGAGGCGAGTTCGCCCAGCAGGGCGCCGATGAACGGCCCGAGGATAAGTCCGGGTATGCCGAGAAACATGCCGGCCAGGGTGCCCAGACTGGCGCCCCAGAGTGCAAGCCGGCTGGCGCCGACACGTTTGGCGCCCAGCGTGCTGGCGATGAATTCGATGATGACGCCTGCGGTGCCGAGTCCACCGATGATCAGCAGCCACCACAGTCCGAGGTGTCGGTAACCGTCCACCGCCGCGGTCAGCCAGATACCGCCGAAAATCATCGGCAGTCCGGGCAGCGCGGGAATGATCGAGCCGGCCAGTCCGCCGACGATCAACGCCGCGGCCAGCAGATAGAGCGCCATATCCATTCGATGCGGTCCTTTACTGTCGCGCCAACGTTCTAGCGCCGACGCTCATTTTTCGACGAAGGCCCGTTCGATCACGTAGTCGCCCGGTTCGCGCGTGCGCGGCGATGCGTGGAAGCCGCGGCCGTCGAGCAGTGTGGAAAGATCGTCCAGCATCGCCGGACTGCCGCACAGCATGATGCGATCGATCGCCGGGTCCAGCGGCGGCAGGCCGATGGTCTGGTTCATCAGGCCGTCGGCGATCGCGTCGGTGATGCGGCCTCGGTTGCGAAAGGGCTCACGGGTGACGCTGGGATAATAGATCAGCTTGTCGCGTACCAGCGGTCCAAGATACTCATGCTGCGGCAGCTCGTGTTCGAGATAACCGCCGTAGGCCAGATCGGCGATGTTGCGCACGCCGTGGGCCAGCACGATCTTGTCGAAGCGCTCGTAGGTTTCCGGGTCGCGCACCAGGCTCAGAAACGGCGCCAGCCCCGTGCCGGTGCCCAGCAGGTACAGATGGCTGCCGGGCTTGAGATCGTTCAGCACCAGCGTACCGGTCGGCTTGCGGCTGACCAGCACCGGATCGCCCGGCTGCAGATGCTGCAGGCGCGAGGTCAGCGGACCATTGGCTACCTTGATCGAGAAGAACTCCAGATGCTCCTCGTAGTTCGCGCTGGCGATGGAATACGCCCGCATCAGCGGGCGGCCGTCCACTTCCAGCCCCATCATCACGAACTGGCCGCTGTCGAAACGAAAGCCGGGATCGCGTGTGGTGCGGAAGCTGAAAAGCGAATCGTTCCAGTGATGCACGTCGATCACGCGCTCGGATGCCATTGCCACCATGGTTTATCTCACTTTGGAATGCGGTTGGTCGATGGCCGCAAGGCGGCTCAACGTCGGATTGGCTGTTCGCGTCGTTTCGGCTACTGCCGCGCGATGGCTGGCTGCGCGCATTTTACGCGATCGACGATGCGCTCTGCCGCGTGAAGCGAAAGCGCCGCTGCGGCATTTCGCCGGCCCCGATCATCAACTATCGCGCCCACGCTACTGCTGGTGTGCCGCTCTGCGCATTTCGGCGCGATATCTGCGGGACGCCAAGCCGGCGCAAATTGGAACTCCACTCGCGGGCAGCAATCCAGGACAATAGGATGGTCATGACCGATTCCAGCGCCGCCGCGAACACTGCCAACACCGAATCCACCGGCATCCCGTGGCGCGTCTGCGTAGCGCCGATGATGGACTGGACCGATCGGCATTGCCGCTATTTTCACCGGCTGCTGTCGCCGCGCGCGCGCCTCTATACCGAGATGGTGACCAGCGCGGCGCTCGTGCGCGGCCGACAGTTGCGATTACTCGAGCACAGTCAACAGGAGCACCCCGTCGCCCTGCAGCTCGGCGGCAGCGATCCGCGCGAGCTGGCGCAGGCGGCGCGCGACGGCGCGCAGGCCGGCTACGACGAGATCAACCTCAACGTGGGCTGCCCGTCCGATCGCGTGCAGTCCGGTCGCTTCGGCGCCTGCCTGATGCGCGAACCGGCCCTGGTCGGCGACTGCATGCGGGCAATGCGTGACGCGGTCAGCGTGCCGGTCACCGTGAAATGCCGTATCGGCGTCGACGATCAGGACGACTACGCGGGCCTGCAGCACTTCACCGAGACCATGCTGGAAGCGGGCGTCGAAGTGATGGCCGTGCATGCACGCAAGGCCTGGCTGCAGGGCCTGTCGCCGAAGGAAAATCGCGAAATTCCGCCGCTGGATTACGAGCGCGTTTATCGGCTCAAGCGCGAATTTCCCGAGCTGACCGTGGTGATCAACGGCGGCATCGGCACGGTCGAGCAGGTCCAAACACACCTGGGCCAGGTCGATGGCGTGATGCTGGGTCGCGCCGCCTATCACGATCCGTATCTGCTGGCCCGGATCGAGGCGGCGCTTTACGGCGAGCCGTTGCCCACGCGCGACGACGTGTTGCGGCAGATGCGGCCTTATGTGGAGGCCGAGCTGGCGCGCGGCACGGCGCTGAAGCACATCAGTCGGCATCTGCTGGGGCTTTACCAGGGTGAGCCGGGGGCGCGGGCGTTTCGGCGCACGATCAGCGAGGGGGCGCATTTGCCCGGGGCAGGTTGGCAACTGATCGAACAGGCGATCGCACCGTGTTCGGTCGCGGCGTGACAGCCGCCGTTCGTCCGGTCAGTATTCAGCCCGGATTGCCTAATCTGAACGCTCCGGCAACTGCCGGTCGGAATGTAGACGCATGGCAACCCACAAATTCTTCACCACAGCTTTGTTTGCATTAGCCAGTTTTGGCGCGGTGGCGTCGGCGCAGTCGGGGGAGCCGGATGTGTCGATGGATCAGGCCGTGCAGAGGGTGCAGCGCGAAACCGGTGGCAAGGTGCTTTCGGCCGAACCACATCACGTGGGTCGACGCACCGAGTACCGCATCAAGGTGCTGACGCCACAAGGGCATGTGCGAGTGATGGCGATACCGTCGGATGCCGGCAGGGGTCCGATAACGACACCAGTTTTCACACCATTGATCAAGAACCCGCCCGGCCGAAATCCGGGCAGCAAGGAGAGACACTGATGCGCATCCTGTTGGTGGAGGACGAAGCGCCGCTGCGCGAGACCCTGGCGGCTCGCCTGAAGCGCGATGGTTTCGCCGTCGATGCGGCGCAGGACGGGGAAGAGGGCATCTACCTCGGCCGCGAAGTGCCGTTCGATCTGGCGATCATCGACCTGGGCCTGCCGAAGATGTCCGGCATGGATCTGGTCAAGGCGTTGCGCGAGGACGGTCAGCGTTACCCGATTCTGATCCTCACCGCACGCGGCAGCTGGCAGGACAAGGTCGAAGGCCTGAAGTACGGCGCCGACGATTACCTGGTCAAGCCCTTTCATGTCGAAGAGCTGCTGGCCCGAATCAACGCACTGGTGCGTCGCGCCAGCGGCTGGTCCAAGCCGATCCTGGCCTGCGGCATGATCAAGCTCGACACCACCGCGCAGACGGTCACGGTGGAGGGCAAACTGGTCGACCTCACCAGCTACGAGTACAAGGTGCTGGAGTACCTGATGCTGCATGCCGGCGAACTGGTCTCCAAGGCCGACCTCACCGAGCACATCTACCAGCAGGATTTCGACCGCGACTCCAACGTGCTCGAAGTGTTCATCGGCCGCCTGCGGCGCAAGCTCGATCCGGAAGGCACCCTCAAGCCCATCGAGACGGTTCGTGGACGCGGATACCGCTTTGCCATCCCGCGCACCGACGGCGACGACGAGTAATCTCGTGCCGCCGCGCCAGCCGCTGTCACTGGCGGCGCGCGCGGCGATCGCCACCGGGTTCGTGCTCGCCGGCTTTCTCGGGCTGGTCGGCCTGACGCTGTCGAAGGCCAACCAGAGCCGTGCTTTGAGCGCGCTGCAGGAACGTCTGCAGAACGACACCATCGCGCTGATCACCAACTTCGACGTCAATCGTTTCGGCAAGCTGCTGCCGCCGGATACCTTGCCCAACCCCGACTTTTCACGGCCCGGCTCCGGGCTGTATGCCGTGGCACAGGGGGACGACAACTATCGCTGGGAGTCCTCGTCGGCGATCGGCCGTGACTTCAGCTTTCTCAAACCGCTGGAGCCTGGGGAGAGTACGGCGCTGGTGGGTCCGGTCGATACCCGCATGGGCCGGCTGTACTACTACAGCTACGGCGTGGCGCTGGACACCGCCGAGAAAAAATCCGTGCGCCTCACGGTGACGGTGGCGCAGACCGAGGATCAGCTCGAAGGCGACAGCGCCGGCTATCGCCGAACTCTATTTGCGTGGTTGTCCATACTCGGCGTGATGCTGATCGTGCTGCAGTTTCTGCTGCTGCGCTGGAGCCTCACGCCGCTGCGCAAGGTGGCCAGCGACATGACCCGCGTCGAGCGCGGGGATAGCGAACATCTGGACAGCCAATATCCGCTGGAGCTCACCAGCCTAACCGAACGCATCAACGTCTTCATCGACAACGAGCGGGAGCAGCGCACGCGCTATCGGCACACGCTGGCCGATCTCGCCCACAGCCTGAAGACGCCGCTGGCGGTGATTCGCTCGCAGCTGGAGTCCACCGCCCTCGATGACGCCTCGCGCCGCAGCAGCGTGCTCGATCAGGTCCGCCGCATGGACGATCTGGTCGCCTATCAGCTGTCCCGTGCGGCGACATCCGGCCGGCAGACGTTTGCCAGCGCCGTGCCGATCGCCGGCCATGCCGAAGACCTGGTGCAGAGTCTGGAGAAGGTCTACGCGGCCAAGAATGTGCTGTGCGAATTCGATATCGACGAGCGCGCAGTGTTCTACGGCGAGCAGGGCGACTTGCTGGAGCTGATGGGCAACCTGCTGGAAAACGCGTTCAAGTGGGCCGGTCACCGGGTGCTGCTGGTGGTGAAGTCGCAGGCGACCACGGCGCGCCAGCGCACCGGGTTGTGGTTGAGCGTGGAAGACGACGGCCCCGGCATCCCCGAGGACAAGATCGAAAAAATCCTGCAGCGCGGCGTACGCGGCGACGAGCGCGTGCAGGGTCATGGCATCGGCCTGTCCATCGTGCAGGACATCGTGCATGCCTACCAGGGCGAGCTGCTGGTCGACCGTTCGCCCGAGCTCGGCGGCGCACGTTTCAGCGTGAGCCTGACGCCGGCCTGATCGTGCAAGGCGCGCGTCGACCTAAGAGCCTGTTCAAAGTCTCCGCGGGGCACGGGGAGATGGTGAACAGGCTCTAATGGGCGATCGGCTTTTTCAGCACGCGCACGGCGCTGGACGTTTCACCCCAGATGGCCGGCGAGGGCCCATAAAACGCTTCGAGCAGGTGAGCTATCGCCGGTTCCGCCTCGCGCAGAAGCGAGGGCTGCGAATAGTGCAGCTCGGTAACGACCGCAAAGTACTCGCTGGCGTTTTCAGCGCCGCGGTGATCGATCGGATGGCCGTCGTCCCGCACCGGCGCATCCGCAAGGCGGCGATACGCCCGGTCGAACTGCTCGACCCAGCGCCGCCGCGAAATGTCCATCAGCGGCGGCATGCCGTCGGGCGGTCCGTCGAGCATGTCCAGCTTGTGCGCCATTTCGTGCAGCACGACGTTATAGCCATCCCACGGTTGCTCCAGATCCAGCTGCACATCGGCCAGCGACAGCACCAGCGGGCCGTGCTCCCAGGTATCCACGCTGCGCGTATCGCCACTGACGTTCGCCACACTGCTGTGGCAGGCGTGCTGAGTGCCGCGCACCTTGAATTCACCGGGATAGATCAGCACCTCGCGCCAGCCGCGCAGGCTGCCGGCACCCTGCTGCAGGGCGGGCAGGCAGGCCTGCATGGCGATCAGCAGTCGCCAGTAGTCGTCCAACACGGCGCCGGCCAGCGCGTGAAACCGCTTGCGCGCCAGAAATAGCGCGGCCAGCCGGCGCAGACGCTGCTGTCTTTCCGCATCAAGGCCGCGAGCGAGCGGGCAGCCGAACAGCGCGCGCCGCCACAGGGGATCGGCGATGGGTGGAGGCTCGAGTCGAGCTCGTAGCGATTGCCACCAATACCCCGGCATGACCTTGGACGCTTACTGGATGGATCCGGGCAGCAAAGACTGCCAGCCAAGATGGGTTTGTTGAACGCGCGCAGGCGGTACCGCGTCCATGCTCGAGCGGCCCGTTGCGCTGATGCCGGAGCCGCTCTTGCGCGAATCGCTGCTGCTGGGCGGGGCGTTGTCGCGAGACAGAACAGGTTCGTTGACGCTGCCCGGTTCGCTGCTGCTGCCTGAGTCGCGCGCGCTGCTGGTGTCGCCGTTTCCATGCAGCGAGCCGTCGAGTTCGCGGCTGTCCACGTTTGTCGCTGCGGCGCCGCCGATGCCGGCAAAACAGATGGCGCAGCCGATGAGCCAATGTTTGACGCGCATGGCAATCGAACTCCCTAGACTCGCAAGGCAAGCCCCGATCGTGTCAGAAACCGCGCTGCGTTGCCAGTGCTGCCCCCGCGGCGACCCAGGGGCATCGGCGTCGGCGGCGCGCCGGGCTAAACTGCGCGGATGTTTATCCCCCACTTTGCCGCTTGCCGTCATCACGCCTCCCGTTTGCGCCTACCCGCCGTTGGGCAGTGCTGATGCAGCCGTCTCAGCTTTTGTCGGCGCTTGCCGCCGGTGAGCCGATCTCCGGCGCTGGATTGGCCATCGGGGCCGGCGTGACGCGGGCGGCGATCTGGAAACAGATCGAAGCCCTGCGCGCGCGCGGCGTGCCGATCGAAGCGCGTGGCGCCGCGGGCTACTGCTTGCCGTGGCCGCTGCAGATGCTCGATGCCGACCGGATACGTGCGGCCATACCCGCGCCATTGGCACAAAAGCTGGGGGCGCTCGACGTGTACTGGGAGCTGGACTCCACCTCCAGCGAGCTGCAGCGGCGCGGCGCCGGCGCCGCGGACTTCAGCGTAGTGCTGGCGGAAACGCAAAGCGCCGGTCGCGGTCGTCGCGGCCGCCCGTGGCTGTCGCCGCCGGGACTGAATCTCTATGTGTCTTGCCTCAAGCGATTCGATCAGGGTTTTGCCGCGCTGGGCGGTCTGTCGCTGGCCATCGGGGTCATCGTGATGCGGACGTTGGAAACGCTCGGTATCGGCGGAACCGGCCTGAAGTGGCCGAACGACATACTCACCGCGCAGGGCAAGCTCGGCGGCATTCTGGTCGAGCTGAGCGGTGAATATCAGGGGCCGTGCGCGGCGGTTGTCGGCATCGGCCTCAACCTGCGGCTCACGCCCGCCTTGCGCGAGCAGGCGGGGCAGCCGGCGAGCGATCTGGCCAGTCTGACGCAGGACGCTCCGCCGGATCGCAACCGCGTCGCGGCCATGCTGATCGCTGCGCTTGTCGAAGGCCTGCAGCAGTTCGAGCGCGATGGCTTTGCCGGCTTCCTCGACGAATACGCGCGGCACGATCTGCTGAAAGACCGGCCGCTGCAGCTTAGCGGCGCACTGGTTCTATTCGAGGGCGTCGGCGCCGGCGTCGATGCGCGCGGTGCGCTGCAGGTTCGCATGAAAGACGGCAGCCTGCGTCAGGTCGATAGCGCCGAAGTCACGGTGCGCCGCACATGAGGCTGCTGCTCGATCTCGGCAATACCCGCATGAAGTGGGCGCTGATGCTGCAGCCGGAGGGCTGGCTGGCGCAGGGCGCACTGGACTGGCAGGAGGGTTTCGCCGCGCAGCTTGAGTCCGCACTCGCGGGGTTGCCGACTCCGGAGATGATCGTTGCCGCGTCGGTGGTCGATGCGGCGCGCGAGGCCCTGGTCGCCGACGTGATCGGCCGCCGGTTTGCGCGCGCACCGATCTGGCTGCGCACGCCGGCCAGCGCGTGCGGCGTGCGCAATGCCTATGCCGAACCGCAGCGGCTGGGCGTGGATCGGTTTCTGGCGATGGTCGCCGCGTATGCCGACGGCTATGCGCCCTGCGTGGTCGCCAGCGCCGGCACTGCGCTCACGCTCGATGCGCTGGCAGCCGACGGACGCCATCTCGGCGGCCTGATCGCGCCCGGCCCGCTGCTCATGCAGCGTTCGCTGATCGACGCCACCGCGCGCGTGCGGCCGGAGCGTACGGGTGAAATATTCGACCTGGCCGACAACACCGCCGACGCGGTGACGTCGGGTTGCTGGCAGGCGGCGGCCGCATTGATCGAACGCTTCGCTGCGCGCGTGACACCTTTGCTTGAGGCTGCGCCCACTCTGATTCTCGGCGGTGGCGACGCCGCCGAGCTGCAGCCGCTGCTGGCCCTGCCGGCGCAAATGACTCGCGACGGCGTGCTGCGCGGTCTGGCGGTATGGGCGAACACGCAGAGCAGGGCGTCGAACTAGACCGCCTCGGTCGACGCGTCGTCGATCTAGAATGAGCTGCCGTTCGGCATGGGGGATTCGATGTTTCTGCGTCTGCTGTTCATCCTTTTGATGGCCCTCAATATTGCGGTAGGGGCATGGCTGTTGCTTGGCCAGCCCTATGCGCACAACGGCAATGCCGTCGACCCTGGCGTACGTGAATTGCGCCTGCTGTCGGAAATGCCCCAGCCCGTAGCTACCGTGGCCGCCCCCAGCATCGCGGCATCTGTCGCAACGGCGGCTCCGGTTTCCTTGCCGGCTCCCGCCGCACCCGTAAATACCCCGCCGCCTCGGCCTGCGCAACCGGTACCGCAAATCTGCTTGGCGCTAGGTCCGTTCGCTACCCCGCAGGATCTGCGCAATGCCCGCCAGGCGCTTGGCGCGCAGGTTGCACGCATGCGGTCGCGCCAGGAGCAGATCACCCAGCCCAACGGTTTCTGGGTCTATCTGCCCGCCACCAGCAGTCACGCGCAGGCGCTGGAGCTGGCCCGCCAGCTCGGTGCGCGCAACATCAAGGATTACTTCGTAGTGAGCGGCGGCGATCAGCCCAATACGGTTTCGCTGGGCCTGTTCAAGGATCCGGCCAACGCGCGCAAGCGCCGCGACGAAGTGGTGGCGGCCGGCTTTCCGGCCCGTTTGAGCGAGCGCAGCGAAACCGTGCCGGAGTACTGGCTCGATCTGGTCGCCAACAACAGCCCGCGATTCGAATGGCGCAACCGCGTCCGCGCCAGCGGCGTCAACTCGCACAGCACCAGCTGCTTCTGATTTGCCCGTACCGTGGCGATCATCGTCTCGAAACCACGCTCAGATCGGGTCATGCGCTTGGAGCAAGTGCAATGCGACTGTTAGAATCGCGCTCCTTGCCGGCATAGCTCAGTTGGTAGAGCAACTGATTTGTAATCAGTAGGTCCCCAGTTCGAATCCGGGTGCCGGCACCAAGTGACCATCTAAAGCCATCCCATATCGGCTCAATAATCCATCGAAACCCGCATTAAAGCGGGTTTTTTTGTGCGATATCGTCCAAGGTCGTCCCATTGCAGCCCGCTCAAAGTGTGAAAGGTTGTGCGTAACACGGCGGCTATTCACGTTTTCGCCGATCAGTTACTCACTTTCAGGGGCCTTGTTTACTCACATGCTCACCGAGAAGGAGTTACTCACACTCGAGCGCAAGCCAAGCCTCTATCGGCTGGCTGATGGTGGCGGTCTTTGCACCGAGCTTCCTCCGACCGGCAGCCCTCGCTGGCACTATCGATATCGCTTCCAGGGCAAGGCAAAGATGCTGAGCCTGAGCACCTATTCCGAGGTCAAGTCGGCGCAGGCACGGAAGCTGGCCGCCGCGGCGAAGGATTTACTCAGCCAGGGCGTCGATCCGAGCGCAAAGCGTCAGACGGACAAGGCGACCCAGCATCTATCCGCGGCGACCGCGTTCAAAGCCGTAGGCGACGAATGGCTCGGCGGCCGCGGGGAGTTGGCTCCGATCACCCGTCGCAAAATGAAGTGGATGCTCAAGGAGCTGGCCAATCCGTGGATCGGTGAGCGGCAAATCTTTGACATCACAGCGCCGGAGCTGCTTGCCGTGCTGCGACGTGTGGAGTCGCGCGGGCACCTGGAAACGACGCAGCGGCTGAAATCGATCTGGTCTTCCGTTATGCGGTGGCCACCGGCCGCGCCGAGCGTGATCCTTCCGCCGATTTGCGCGGGGCACTGAAGACGGCCAAGACGCGGCACATCACCAGCCTGTCAAGGTCGGCGAGCTGCTGCGCGCGATCGAGAAGGCTATAGCGGCATCATGGCGGTGCGCTGTGCCCTCAAGCTGGCGTCGTTGTTGTTCGTCCGGCCGGGTGAGTTGAGCAAAGCCGAGTGGTCTGAATTCAACCGAGAGTCCTACGCTTTAGTGGACACCCTGAACTATCACTTCAGGAGTGCTCGCATGCCCGGCCCCTGTCCGCATACGACGTAGCGATATACCCAGGAATTCAAGGCGACAGCCGTCCATTTAAGTGAGTTGCCTGGCGTAGCCGTGCAAGACGTGACCGGTATCGCAGTTTCATCGAGTTTCATCCAGCGTCATTATCAATTCACCGACGCCCATAGCGAATCGATTTATGCTCGCGGAGCCGTGACTTACGGCTAATGATGGAGTAGATGATTATGAGTGAGCTCAACGTCGAAACTGAAATGTCATCAACGATTCGCCCCTTGGCTCGACTCAGCGCGACTGCCTTCGGCGAAGAGTGGGCTGATCCAAGCAGAGGCCATTTTCTAACAATGATAACGATGACTGCATCTATTCACTCTCCGGCGGATGGCGGTCTCGATTACGATCCAAGTTGATTTCAGACGATTGGCTCAATGCGCTTTGGCAACAAGGCGCATTGTTCTGACAGGAGTCTTTTTTCGTGACGCGCAAAGTACATGTGCTTGCCTTCGAAGACGATCCGCATGCCCTTGCGTTAAGCTGGGCGCTTGAGCGCATGGGCGTACAAGTGGTGCTTAGCACTGGACTGGCGCAATGGCGAGGCCGTGAAGTTGGCATCGAGATAGGGCCTGGACACGTCGGGCTACGCGACATGGGCGACGCGCCTATCTCAGTATGGAATCGGCGGCCGCAAGCGCCGAAATTAAAGCCCAGTTTGCCGCAAGATGAGGCTTTTCTCGCTGGCGAGTGGCGCACTTTTTATGAAAATCTTGTCGCTACCGCGCCGAAGTTGCTGCCTTCGTTCTGGGTCAATCCGCCAGAAGAATCCCGACGCGCCGAAAACAAACTGTTGCAACTCGTCGCGGCGCGAGATGTAGGGTTGAAATTTCCTGAGACAGTGATGGGTAACGACGCGGCCGCGCTGCGACAGTTGGCGCAAGGCGGCCGCGTCGTCTTCAAGGCGTTTCATCCGCACTTGTGGCGAGAAGAAGGTGGGCTCAGCGCAGCAACGACCATACTGGATAACGACCACTTGCCTGATACTCAGGTGATCGAGTTTTGTCCGGGCATCTACCAGCATTATGTAGAGAAGACGGCTGATATTCGTGTCACCGTGGCGGGTAATCGGTTGCTTGCCGTACGCATGCGGCGACGCTCCGGAGAAGGCTACGTCGATTGGCGAACACATGTGCTCGAGCAGGATTTTTTCGCCGAGAGAATAACGCTACCTGCAACGCTTGAGAAAGGTATCCAAGCCTTGATGGCATCGCTAGGGTTGGTCTTCGGTTGCCTTGACTTTGTGGTCGATGCCGATGGTGCGTATCAGTTCTTGGAAGTCAATCAGGCAGGGCAATTTTTGTTTCTGGAAGACATGATTCCTGATATCGGAGTCATGCGCATGGTGGCTTCGTTTCTGGCTGCCGGCAAGCGTGACTACTCGGTGGTCGAAGACGCTTCGCTCACCATGGCGGAATTTCGATCGAGCAAGGCTTATGTTGACCTAGCGCGCCGACTTCACATGGATGAGCCTTCGATTGTCTAATACGGTGGCTCAGATCTATAAGAAGACTTACGGCAGTGGTTTTTATCTCCTGGTCAATCGCAACGACTCTCGCTGGTGGCGATGATGAAACACCGGCCATGCGGGCGATATCCGCCATCTGAGGTCATTTCAATGCATCTCGGCTGCCAGACACTGCAGCCGTTTTCTTCTTGGCCATGGATGGACACCTACGAGATGCGTGAGCCTCCCGTCCTAGCGAGGGGATATCTAGATGCGGCGATTTTAGCATTAGAGACCAAGGTGCTTTCCAAGCATCGCACCTGTCTGTGGCGTCGTGTTGCTCGGGTCTACTTCGCGGCATTTGATCTACTGTTCACCCAGCATCACTAATGATCAGAATGTTTGCCGCATGAGGCGCCGTCCATGAGAAAACGTACAAGCAAGTATTTTTCTGATCCTTTGCTGTCTTTCAAGGGCGGTTCCGGCTGGGCGATTGGAAGACGCCAGGAATGGCTTGGTGTGCCGTCCAGGCGCTCACCGGCCCGCATGCGCCTCAACGTTTTGGCTGATAACTAGATTCAAGCGGACGCCGCTTGATGGAATGGTGGGTGTTTTGGTTGAGCGATGGCGCAATAAGTTGCACCGGCCGCCTGCGTGCTCAGTGCTTGGTCTCGCTGAACGAGGCGGGAGAGAAGCTTTCGCGTTACATCGTCAACAACGCTAGCGCTTCCTGGCGTTCGATGGCCTCGTGCGGTGGCATCGTCCAATACGTTGCCCGCTACCCTCATCGGTTTCTTAAATGGCAACGCGAGCCAAGCGCGATTCAGATGTGTCGTTCCATTGGTACGGTCGTTGCTGCTCCCTCAACAAGGCGGTTTTCAGCAACTTCGCCAATCGACGGAGATGACTTCATGGCAGGCGAGGGTGTCAGTGAATCCGCGTGGCGGACCTGAGCGTATATGTGTATGCAAGCAACCGGTGATCTCACGCTTATTTGCAGGAGTATTTCATGTCTGTTGTGAACCCCATTGAGCTTTTCGCCCAGACTGCCCATATGCTCGCCAACGCGGACTGCCCTCAGTGCGGCAGGAAGGACGGTTCGGCGCTGGCACCCGGGCGCAAGGATTCCGGCGCCTGCGAATGGTGTCATGGTCGGCACCAGCTGCTTGACCAATCCAAGCAGTGGCTGCAGAGGAGCGGAGTTTCGGTCGGCAAAGACCGGCCCCAGCCCATTGTGCAAGATGCTGTGAACCGTGAGTGCTACAGCTAAGCGCCGTCGTTAAAATTTGACAACGATGGTTTGACTCGGTCATCGGGTCGAAGCGATGTTGGGTTATCTGCGATCCATGCAATTACGCTTTCTCGACGCTTTCTCGCCAAAGCGTGCTGCTCCGCTGTTGGGGAAATGCCGAATCGACATCGGTAGAGCGAGAGGTCCGACGCGATGCGGGCCTCTGGCCTCCAGGTCGGCCGTAACCTAGGCAAGAAATAGATCGTGCGGCGGCAGCTATGCGTCGGCGTACTTGTTGATCTCTTCAAGCAGGGCATTGAAGCGATCCACGAGCAACTGACGGTGGGCTGCATGCGCCTGACGTGCGATGGTGTCTGCTCTGCCCGCAAAAAGCGGCATAAAGTCGGCGCTGTCGAGCTTGTTGATGATCGGCTGCGGCATGGATGCATCCAGGTCGGCCAGCAAGATGGCCAGTTCATCTCGATGCTTCCATGAAGCCTGGTGCGGTACGGACTGCGGTTCTTCACGAATTGTGTACGTGGCTTGTCCCTTCAGTCATCTCACATCAAAGCAGTGCGCGATGGATCACTCGATCGTACGTTCAGGCGCTCGACTAAAAGACTTTAGAATTTTCCCCCAGCCAGTCTCTTCGGTTTTTCGGCAGGCGTATTGGAGCCATTTGTGACGCTGTGCGCGCTTTTGTCGGACAGATGCCGTGTGATTCGCTGATCCGCAAGCGCACGATTCAACCCTAAGGCCAATAGGCATAGGCATATCGAGAGGCCGATATACTTCAACATTCCGTGTGCCCATAAATTTTGATAGCCATGTGAAGCAAGTTTTTTGCCAACCGCTGGCGAAGCGTGGGCATGCTTGTGCCGCGGTTTAACGCATTACAACGCGTCACCCCGGCAAGGCTATCCATGAGCTGCTGCGGGATTGTAGCGTCCGGAAAGCGTCCGCCTTACCGGCGTTCAAGGCATGAATGTTGCATATTCTCGGGCAGTGCCTCGTTGAGAAGATTGGCCGCGTCATGCCGATGGCGCAGATTTTTTCGGTACATTGCCGCCTGGATCAGAAGGGCGCGCGGCATCGTCAAAACGCTTTCATCCCCTCCCAGGAACGCTGCTGCGTCGACACTCTTTCCGCCGACATGACCGCCAATCCCCATCTGAAATTTCGCCATTCGCCGTGGACTTTCGACGAACGCAGCACTGCCGAGCTCGAGCAGCTCGCCGATGGCGCTATCGTTGTGGATGCGGCGGGCAGCATCGTTTTTGCCAACGCGGTGGCCATCGCGATGCACGGTCGGCTCATCATGGGCGTGCAGCCGGATGACTACAGCCCGATGCACGGGCTATTTACCGAGGATGGCAGACCCTATCCGTCGACCGATCTGCCGCTGGCTCGCGCCGCCATGTTCGGTGAAACCGTTCTGGGTGCGAAATGGCGGATCCGCCGGCCGGATGGATCCAGCGTCACGGCTATGGGCGACGCCATGCCGTTGACGGACGCGCAGGGCACGCAGAGCGGCGCGATCTTGCTCTTTCATCAGACCAGTTAATGACGTTTGTTCCGAGTCGTCAGCGGCTTGGACCAGCGCTCGACGTGCGCGCCAGATGAGCGCAGCGCTACGTCGGTCAACCGCCAGTGCACCCGCGCGTATCGCCGCTACACGAAAATCCGGCTTGAGGTCATAGTGCGGCGCGACGGTCTTGTTTTGGAACCATTCTCTACGCATGCCTATCTGGGCAGCGATGGCGTGTAGTTCGGTCAGGTCGATGGCGTCGGTAAACATATGGCAGCTGGGTGTCACCTCTCCATGCACCACCCAGCCATAGTTGCGCAAATTGTCGACATAAACAGTCACGGCCGGCGCATGCTCAGTGCTTGGCGCCCGAGCTTGCGGCGGGGGCGCCGGGCGCTACAGTCGGTGTCAACGATTTCACGGTCGGGGTCTGTGTTGTCGATGGTGTGGCCGTTGCGGCCGTTGCCGTCGATGCTGTTGCCGGGGTGCTGTCCATGGTGCCGGCCATCGATTTCGATGCCTGATCCATCGCCTGGTCGCGCGCATCCGGCACGGCGGCGAGTTGCTGCGCCGTTTCCAGATGCGACTTCAGCGTGGGCAGGTTGGTCTTGACGAACTGCTGGATGTCGGTGTCCTTGGTGTCCTTGCCTTCGGCCGTAAAGAGTTTGATCGCGTCCTGGTGATCCTTGATCATCGCCTTGGACCACGTCTGGTCGAAGCCGGCCGGCTTCATGGCCGCGAGCTTGTCGTTCTCTTTCTGCGCGTCTTTCCCGGGGGCGGACGGGAAGCTCACTTTTTTGCTTTCTGCCAACGTTTTCAGCGCGGTGTTGGCTTTGGTGTGATCATCAACGATGCGCTGCGCGAGCGCTTTCACCTTGTCATCGCTGGATTTGCCGAGCGCTGTGTTGCCCATCTGTATTTCCGCCATGCCGTCTTTGGCAGCGCTTTCGATGAATACGGTGTCGGCCGCGCTGAGGCCGCTATTTGTTTCGCTGGTCTCGGACTGGGCCGCCGCTGCGAGGGCTGAGCTCAGCAACAAGGCGGCTGTGATTGCTCGGAGTACATGGCGATTTTGCATAGGGAATCCTGTTGGTACTCGGTAGGTTACCGATGAAAACCCAGCGGTTGGAAAGAGTTTGTGATGGTGGGGTGTATGGCCCGAAGGTTGGCGGCTTGAAACAGGCTCTAAAAGCCGAGGTTTAGGTATCGCGGCCTCGCCCCGCCGGCCGGCCACCGGTCATGCAAAGCGATCGTGCGGGCAATCCGTTAGAATTCGAGGGCTTGGCTGCGGGCATCGCCAGCGACGGTTTTTTCGCTCGTGCCGCGGCTCACCAACACGCAGGTATACAGGTTATGAGCACAAAGACCGTTTCACTGATCGGCGTACCGACCGACATCGGCGCCGGACATCGCGGTGCGTCGATGGGGCCCGAAGCACTGCGCGTGGCGAATCTGTTCGCCCGCCTGCAACGTTGCGGACTGAAGGTAGTTGATCGCGGCAATCTGCACGGCCCGCTCAACCCCTGGCAGCCGCCTGCGGACGGCTATCGTCATCTGGATGAGGTGGTGGCATGGAATACGGCCGTCTATACGGCTGTTCATGAAGAGCTTCAGGCGGGCTATCTGCCTATCATGCTGGGTGGAGATCACTGTCTGGCGATTGGTTCCATCTCCGCCGTTGCGCGGCATTGCGAAGACCAGGGCAAGAAGCTGCGCGTACTGTGGCTCGATGCCCATACCGATTTCAATACGGCACTTGCCACGCCGTCGGGCAATATTCACGGCATGCCGGTGGCCTGCCTGTGCGGCAACGGTCCCGATGCGCTCACTCACCTCGGCGGCACCAAGCCGGCGACCAAGCCCGACGTGTTTCGCCAGATCGGTATTCGTTCGGTCGATGCGGCGGAGAAGAAACTGGTACGCGAAGCCAGTGTCGGCGTCTATGACATGCGCCATATCGACGAGGTCGGCATGAAACGCACGATGGAAGAGGCGCTCGACGACATCGACGACAACACGCATTTGCACGTGAGCTTCGACGTCGATTTTCTCGATCCAAGCATCGCGCCGGGTGTGGGCACGACAGTGCGCGGTGGCCCGAATTATCGCGAGGCGCAGCTGTGCATGGAGATGATTGCCGACACCGGTCGGCTGGCCTCGCTGGATATCGTCGAGCTGAACCCCGCGTACGACAAGCGCAACCAGACGGCCAAGCTTGCGGTCGATCTGGTCGAGTCGCTGTTCGGCAAATCCACGCTGATCCGCTGACGCTCGAATTCACGCGTTTCCATTCGATTATCCACAAGCGAACATCATGCAGACTCGTGTACTGACCGGCATCACCACCACCGGCACGCCGCATCTGGGCAATTACGTCGGCGCGATCCGCCCCGCGGTGCAAGCCAGCAGGCGCGACGACGTCGATGCGTTCTATTTCATGGCCGACTATCACGCGCTGATCAAAAGCGGCGATGCCGATCGGATCGAGCGTTCGCGGCTGGAGATCGCCGCGACCTGGTTGGCGGCCGGACTCGATCCGCAACGCGTCACGTTTTATCGGCAGTCGGACATTGCGGAAATACCGGAGCTGACCTGGTTCCTCACCTGCATCGCCGCCAAGGGGATGCTTAATCGCGCCCATGCCTACAAAGCAGCGGTGGATCGCAACACCGAGACCGGTGAAGACGCCGATGCCGGCATCAACGCCGGCCTGTACATGTATCCGGTGCTGATGGCCGCGGACATCCTGGCGTTCGACGCGCACAAGGTGCCGGTGGGGCGCGATCAGATTCAGCATATCGAGATGGCGCGCGATCTCGGCCAGCGCTTCAACCATATCCACGGCCGCGAGTTCTTCGTGCTGCCCGAGGCGCTGATCGAGGAGCAGGTGGCGACTTTGCCGGGTCTCGACGGTCGCAAGATGTCGAAGAGCTACGACAACACCATTCCGCTCTTCGCCGGCGGCAAAAAGCAGCTGCGCGAAACCATCATGCGCATCGTCACCGACTCGCGCCTTCCGGGCGAGCCGAAGGATGCGGACAACTCGGCGCTGTTCACGATCTTTCGCGCGTTTGCGGGCGAGAAAGAAGCGACGGCGTTTCGCCAGTCGCTGCTCGACGGCATGGGCTGGGGCGACGCGAAGCAGGCGCTGTACGAGCGAGTCGAGCAGGACGTGGCGCCGATGCGCGAACGCTACGAGGCGTTGATCGCCGACCCGTCCGATATCGAGCGCATTCTTCAGGAAGGGGCGATCAAGGCACGTGCGATTGCCACGCCGAAGATTGCCGCTTTGCGCGATGCGCTGGGGCTGCGTTCGGCCAGTAGCTCGCTAAAGAAGCCGGCACCGACCAAGACGGCCGCAAAGTCGAGCAAGGCGCCACGTTTTGCCAGCTTCCGCGACGCCGACGGCAGCTTCCGCTTTCGCCTGTTTTCGGCCGATGGCGATGAGCTGCTGCTGTCGGTGCCGTTCTCCGATCCCAAGGCGGCCGGCGCATTGCAAAAGCGGATCAAGACGGCTGGCACCGACGGTGTCGCGCTGCAGATCGATGCCTTGCGCGTCGTGCTCGAACTGGACGGCGAGCCGGTGGCGAGCTCCGCCGACTATCGCGACGAGCCCACTTGCGATGACGCGCTGGCGCAACTGCGTCAGGCGATCGATCAACTGGCGGCCGGCGAGTGATGCTTGAGCTCGCCGACCGGAAGAGCTGCTGACCGATGCGTTACCTCGCCTTTGTATTGCTCACGCCCTGGCTGCTGATTCTCTGCTGGGCGTACTGGGCTTACCCCAAGAGTCTGCCCAGGACACGCGTGCGGCGTGCGTTTGATGCCGCCGCTGTGCTGATTGCGCTGGTCGGCGCGGCGGAGGCTGCGGTGCTGGGTTTCGATACCGCCCTGCAGCCGGCGATCGGTCCGTTCGGCCGCAGCAGCGGCGGCATCTGGCAGCAGGTGTTGCCCGCGCTTTACGGCTACGGCGCGCTGCTCCTCGTGCTGGCGGTGGCGCTGGGCGTGCGCTGGATGCTGTGGGGCCGTCGGCGCTGAGTCGGCTCGGCTACGCAACCGTCGTCGGATGCCGGCGCCTTGGGATGCGACAATGCCGGGCATGACGCCGCTCAAATATCTCCAGGCTTATCCCGCCCACCTGCAGGACAAGGTCCGCGAACTGATGGCGCGCGATCAGCTGGGCGATCATCTCGCGGCGCGTTACCCCGAGCGTCATGCCGTGCAAAGCGACAAGGCGCTTTACGCGTACACCATGGCGCTGAAGCAGCAGCATCTGAAAAACGCGCCGGGCATCGACAAGGTGCTTTACGACAGCAAGCTCGACGTAGTCCAGCGCGCGCTGGGTTTGCACACGGCGATCTCGCGCGTGCAGGGCACCAAGCTCAAGGCGAAAAAGGAAATTCGCGTGGCGGCGCTGTTCAAGGCCGCCGCGCCGGAGTTTCTGCAGATGATCGTGGTGCACGAACTGGCGCACCTGAAGGAACTGGATCACAACAAGGCGTTCTATCAGCTGTGCCAATACATGCTGCCTGACTACCACCAGCTCGAATTCGATCTGCGCGTGTATCTGACCTGGCGCGATCTGCCGTCGGTCGACAGCGCCAAGCCACCCCACTGAGGATCATCATGGATAGCGCGGCACTACAGAAATACCTGTTGCGGTTGTTCGAGCGTCACGACGTCGAGCTCGAGGAAGACGAAGAAGACTGGCTGGTGACCGACGGTGATTTTCCGGCGATTCGCGCCAGCTGGACGCCCGCGACAGCGGACGCGCCTGGGCGTCTCGATATCGACATCGTGATCAGTGAAGAGCGACGTATCGAGGAAAGCTTTGCAGGCTTCGGCGACGGCGATGCGGCCTGCCGCGACGCGCTGAAAGCCTTCGAGCAGAACACCTTTCATCTCGTGCTGGCCGCCTGCTGGTACGTTACCGACGACCGCCGCATGCAGATTACCGCCTGGGACATCGGCGTGCGCACGTGGGACGTGTTCATCGGCCCGTTTACCGTGCGCGGCGTTGACGACGCGGTGGCGATGCCGCCCGAGGCGATGGCGTCGATCGAAACCGCGCTGAAGCGTGAGTCGCTGACGCCCGAACTGCACTGGGTGCGCGTGATCCATCGCCGCGACAGTCATGGTGAGGGACGCACCGATGTCTTGCTCGACAACGAGCCGTGGCCAACGGGTGTGCAGGCCTTGAGCGGCGTCGACTGGCCGGCTGTCGGCGACTACACCGCCAGCGCTTTCGTGATGCTGGACGTGCGGGATTATTAGACGCTTGGTCGGTATCTCCCCGACAAAAAAATTCCCGTATCAAACGCCATTTGGTAGCAAACGCCCCAAAGCAAATCGAGGCGAGCGCCCTCAAGATATTCTATGTAGGTCAAGGATTTGAACGGCAAAAAGCCTGCTGAGTGCCTTGCCTGTCTGGAATCAAGATAGATTTATGCCGGAAGTGGATCTGAGCCTCGTTGAGCTCATCTGGATGTTGCTGGCACTTGTGGAAAAGGCGCTCTGGGAAACGACATGGGCGCTTATCAGTCGATATGCCGACGAGGGGCTTGGCCCAGCGGCCGTGATCGTTATTAAGCTAAGATCAACTGCTCAAGCGCTCCTCGAGCCAAACCTGAGTACGAAGCGACGCAAGCCGGCGTGGTAACGATCATGGTTGTCACACGCGGGCCAACGGAAGTTACGCAGAAGGATTACGGGCAACTGCCTCAGCCGCGCGATCAATAACACTGCGCCAAGTTTGAAGCACTGACATGGCATGCTGATTGTCGGCGTCGACAAATTCAGTGACAAAGATCTTCATCTCGCCAGTGATGTGGTCGAGGGCTAAAGACCTCACTTCAGAAGTTGTGGCCGTCAGCTTGGTTAGTCCCACGAAAGTGCCGGGCGTGAGCATGTCTATAGGAAGGGCCTGACCGTTAGTGATCCGGAATATGGCGACCAAACCCGAATTGTTATGGACTTGCAATGAATGGAGGAACAAGAGCAGCTTTGCCGGTGGTATCGGGCGATCGCCGGACTCCCACCCTTCCCAGGAACGGCGAGACGATGCCGCTAGGTCAGCGGCCTGCTGCATGCTGAGCTGGTTGCCAAGCCTGGCGACACGCAGGACGTATGGAATTGGCACAGGAATACCGGAGATCATTTTGAAATATTTCGTCATGCGCCATATTGGCGATACAGCCATTATGTCGCAATACGCCAAATTGTCAACAACGGGCGTAATCTTTCATGATGCGTCTGCGGGCGCCTGGATCATTGCATATCGATCAAACAAGCTCGGGACATCACGGACTTTTCGGCCGAGATTGCACGATAACGGGCATTGAAAGCGGCCTGATCAGACCGATACGCGGGCAAGCTCCTGGCTGCGAAGGAATGCGGCGTAGCTCTTGGGGTAGACATTGAACACAGCAACATCGATGCCTCTGCACATGGCTAGGTCGCATTCCTAGGCAACCCCTGGCTAGGTTCCGAGCCTTAATTCTTACGATAGTTCAAGCACCGGCATACCTTCGATACCATCGACTATCGAGAAAATAACGATGCGGCCATTGTTGAATATGTACGTTCGATGCCTCTTGACGACGGAGTCATCCCAGTAGCAGGGATCGGATTGGATGTTCATCCAACCGAAGTCGGTCGATATAGGCCAGAAGTGCATCCGGCCATCGTAGTTGGAGCGTGGCAGCCCGCTGTGTTGATCTTCAATCTCATCCAAGGTGCGCTTAATGAGATTAATCGCGTCCTGGCGAGAAGTGGGGCGTGGTGCCTGCTTCAGCCTTTCAAAGAAGAGCTTCATGCGTTCGGGTTTGCGCAATGTCGTATTCATTTCAGACAGCATCCGGTGTTACTTCGTCGCACGTTGTATCCATTTCCGATTCACTCGTACAGTGTATGGAGGGCGCGCGTGCAGAGGCATGGGCCACTGCGAAAGCGCAAGGGCTCAATCCGGTCGGAACGAAGGCCGCGGCACGGGTCGTCGACGACCACGGTGTGTCGGGCTTTATCGAGGTTGCGCCGTACAGCGGGATTGTTGAATGACGGGTTGGCAACACTCTATCTATCGAGTTGCGCTGCCGCGTCCTGTCGAATATGGCCCGAAATGGTCAGTGCTTACCTTGAGCCTTCTCTATCGTATGGCGCCCGTATGGCGCCGTTGCGCCTATTTTTTGCCGTTCGCACTTGGCATACAGTCTGCTTTCGGACTGTAGGTAGGGAGGAAACATGGGATGGATCCAATGAAGCTGATACACACCCAATGAAAGGGACTGCGTGCCTGGGCCGGACGTCACCGCTTGGCATCGGTGACTGCACATGAATTTCAACAGCCTTCTGGAAATCGAAACCCGGCTGCGAGATCACTTTCGAAGCCTGGCCCTGAGCAAGAAGCACGATGGCGGCAGCATTCCGTCCTTTGCTCTCGAACACCCCCTGACTGAGACTGAGCGACGCGCATTAGGACAAGCATTGTCGGAGCAGTTGGGGCGCGATCGAGGGTTAACCCAGCGATTTTGGCTCTCCTGGGTTGTTCACGCGACCGAGCAAGGCTATGAGTTCGCTGGGCTCCAATACTGGCCAACTTTCGCAAAGCGAACGCCCAACTGGGAACGGTTCGGCGACTCGGCCATGCTCAGGAAACTGTTCGAGCGATTCGCCTCGGAGTTTTTGGGCGTTCGCCCTCGCGGTGTGTGGGCCACCCACTATTCCTATATCAGCTGGCCAGTCACCAATGCCATCGTACCCAAGGACCTGCAAGTGCGCCTTGCAGAGTCCATTTATCATGCCCGAAATCAGCTCCGTCATTTCATTGGGCGCTCCCACGAGTCGCTCGGCGAGCTTATTCGCGAACATTCGTATTACTGCTCGACACGCTACAAACACTTTCTCGAGCAAACAGCACTTGTTGGGCAAGTCGTGCATGCGCTCATTCAGCAAGACAATGGACCCACGCTGATTCAAGCAAACGCTTTGAAGCGGATCGTTGAAGACATATCGACTCGCGCGCAAGCACGGGAGTGGCTCAGCGATGCGCGATCGAGTTACCAGCGCGCGAAGATCCGTTTGGTGTCGCACGATAAGTCATCTCTTGACGACGCGACAACGGACGATCCACCCGATCGGCGAGCGCGATCATCGATCCCGCGACTTCAGTCATTTCAAATAATCGTTCGCCGAACCGTTGATGGCTTCCACAAGGTCTGGTTGGCTCCACCATCATTCCAGGGGCTTTGCGATGAGCATCCGTCTCTGCGGGCAATTCTGGACAAGTCGTGCATAACAATTGGGTGTCATGGCGAACGTTCATCACCGGCGCGTTCGCTTCTGTCTCCGGCGCCACGTGAGTGGACATTGAGCCGCTGGCCGACAGATGGCGAAGCACTCATCGCGTTTGAGCCCCAACTACCAATCTTGGAGTCCATTCTTACAGGCAGCTGCAAATTTCCATCGGCGACTATTTGGCTGTTTGTCGTCCATGCGGATGGTTCGGCGACGTTGTGTCGCGACCCCGTTGTGCATTCAGACGACACGTTCCTGATTGCATCTCGCGACCATCGAATGATTGCAGCGATTGGGACTCCGATAGATGTCCAATGCGATGGCGTCGCGATGGTAAAGGTGACCATGCCAACGACTGCTTCTTCGGAAATGATTATTCAACTGAAAGCGCTTGGGATTGGCGTGAGACGCCGCATCGATATTGCACCGGCGGGACTTTATCCGCGCCGATGGTCACAGACGGGCGAGAGTGAATGGCTGACATCAGAGAGCGTCACGCTCGCGGTGAAGCGTGAGCACGAATTCTCGCTTTTGGGCTTGGGGTTGGATGGTGGTTCAGAGCAACAGCTAAAGTTGACTGACGCGGAGACGGCGCTTATTTCGTTGGGTCATTTGACCGCCGGTAGCCACACGCTTTGCGTCAACGCTTACTCGGGCGAAGTGGGGCTTCTCATGAGGCGAGAGGCGCATACGTCGCTTCATCTGCTCGTGCGTACCCCGTCTCCATGGGTGCCATCGCGCATCTCAACGGAGGAGCTGATCGTAACGGCTAGTCCGGAGGATCCGAGCATCGACGATCTTCTGTCAGGGCGACTCACCGTTTCAGCTGATGGTTTGCCAGCGACTCAAATACGCTGCCGACTGATTCTCACCGACGACAGAGGCGATAGAGGCGTTGAGAGTGAACTCTTTACGACCACGATTCCTTTCACCGAGGCCTTTTGGTCACAACACCTAGATACATTCCTCAGCGACCACGCGATCGACCGTGAATTTGTCTCGATGACTGAGGGCTGTTTGGAGTTTGAATCGGCCCTCTTTGGTGTCCACCGAATGGCGCTGGCTGCGCGAGTGCAACCGCTTCGATGGATGTTGGATCGGGATCGAAACGGCGGTACGTTGACTCTAACGAACGAAGGGGTTGGCGAGGAGACAATTGCGTTAGAGCACTATCCGTTTGCCAGTCCGTTAGTTGGTCAACCGGTCGATCTGCGAAGCGCCTTATCGGGTATCAACCTTGCGGAGCAACGGGGTCTTTTCGTCGCGCGATCCTCAACGGCATATCAGGCGGTCGTGATAAGTCCATCCCAGCCCGGAGGTGATTTCAGCACGCTGGCTGATCCTATCGATCGTCATTGTTGGGACGGCCAAAACGATCTTGTGACGGTCGTCGAACGGTACAAGTTATGGAGCCAGGCGCGCGCCTCTAACGCCTTGGCGCGGCTGCGTCAGTATCACGTCCTTGGAGCCATTCTCAGACACGCGCATTCGCTTGTCTGCGGCGACTCATGGGTCGCCGCAGAAGAAGAGCTTCCCAATGCGCCGAGCGATAAGGACTGGGATCAGCTTGAGCGTGCGGTGGAGCCTAACGGGCCTTTGTCTTACGCGATCAGCCTTGGCAAGGCTTGGTCAACACAGCAGCAATCTCACGAGTCACTTGAGCAAATGCATCACCGCATTTCGCTCGCCTATAAACTAGTGCCTAAACACAGCGCTACGACGACAATTGCCTGGCAGGTGGCCGACGACGTAACGGAGTTATCGCCCGAATTTGCCCTGACTTTGGCGTCTACCGAGCCCAAGGCATTTGCGACACTTGTCCGCGGAGCCAGGCTACTTCACCTGTTCGCTGATCGGCGCAGGGGAAAAGACGATGACTGAGTATGGTTTCTCGGTGATCAGTGCAAGCGACGCACAGGCAGCGTTGAGAACGGATCTTCATCTCGAAGGCGCTGACAGCAATGATCATTTGGCGCTTATCTCGCAGGCACTTCGGCGGCTTTGCGGAATTCTGTGTCCGTGTTCGTCCCAACGAATTACCGATCGAGCTTTCGCCTCGTTGCGTGTGGTGCATCAGGACCAGGGTACTCTGCACGATGAGATCAAATTCGTCTTGGAAAGCCTGCTGGTAGCAGGTGACATCGTCGAGCTTGGCACCGGCTCAGTAGCTGATGATGCCTGTCAGCAGCTTGTCCACTGTGCACCCCCCAGTTATCTGCGTCTCAACACCAGGGTTTATCTTTTCGGAATTGCTGCTGACGATGCCCCGTTTCTTCCTTCGGGTGTTGCCTCGCGCGTCGTCGCAGAGGGCTCAGCACGCTATATCGATACGGACCAGCCTGATCACGTTTGCGAACAATTATTCGCTCTCGGGCTCAGAAAGATGACGTCAGAAGAATGGTTTCGCAAAGCGAATTATGGCAAGGCCTCTCACTTCCTCGCACGAATGCGCACGCGTCTGGAGGAACATGGTGTGGACGGAAGTCTGGAGGGTGTGCGCGTGCTTGAGCCATCTGCGGGTGGATGGAAAGGCTACCCATCTCGCTGGGTCGAGCCGGCACTTAGAACGGGGCTACACCTGATTCGTGCCAAGCGCTCCTTCGGCGCAGATGCCTGGTTATTGGCGAGCCTTCGGGATGGGGTTGTTGAGCGATCGATCCCCCTGGGTGGCATTGACAACACGATGACGCGTTCATGTGACGTCGCGTGGCTGACGCAGCTCGCTATGGATGCCACGGCAGGACACCCCAACGGCTACCGCATCGTCAAGGAAAGGGATGGCTGGCGTCTCACCCTGAACTTTCCGCTCCCCTTGAATGCCATACGCCGGCTTCTCCATTGGGGCGGCCACATTCATAGCGCTGTTGACCACTATCAGACATTTTGGGTGCCCGATGACGTGCGCGATGTCGTCGAGCGCTTTTTGCAAGAGCAATGCTGGATGCAACTCAGGTCTGATTGAAGCCGCACGACAAGGAATCGCAATGACCACAACTACCATTCATGGCGTTGGTGCGGCACTACATGACGCGCTGATTGAATACATCGAAGCGACATATCACATCGGTGACCCTTCGCTGGTCAAACAGCGACGAACGCTCTTGGAGCGTGAGGGCGTTATCTTTCAAGCCCCGTATCTTGAATCCACGCCGCGATATCAAATCGGGTGCACGTTTGAGTCAATCGAAGGACTCCCTTCGGCTGCGCGTGACGTACTCAAGGTGCTTTCAACACCGCTAGACAATGGCAGGCGCGTCCTGCACAACCCTCCCTACACGCATCAGAGCGATGCACTCACTGAGGCGGTCATTGAGAAACGAAACCTGCTGATCAAGACAGGAACAGGCTCGGGGAAAACCGAGTCGTTCCTCATGCCGATCTTAAGCAGGCTGGCCATCGAGGCATTTGAAAATCGGGAGTCGTTCCAGCATGGCGCCATGCGAGCGATGATCCTGTACCCGATGAATGCGCTTGTGAACGACCAGCTCGGGCGACTTCGCGCCATGTTCGGCGATGAACGCATTACACGACTCTTCCGGCAATGGGGCACTCGCCCTGCGCGCTTTGCACGCTACACAAGCCGAACGCCCTATGCGGGTGTTCGGTCAAAGCGAAAAGACCAGCTGAAACTCAAGCCTTTTAACGATTTCTACATCGACACCCTTCGTGCGGCGGCCGACCCCAGCGAGAGAAATCACGACATTTCCGCGCGCCTTGTCGAAGCGCTAAAGAGTCGCGGTAAGTGGCCAGCGAAGCCTGACCTGGAAGCGTGGTATGGACAGCGCGATTGGCAAGACGCCCAAGGAAACTTCATTCGCGCCGTCACCTTGCCCAGCGATGCAGAACTCTTGACACGGCACGAGTCCCAAGCGGGTCCGCCTGACCTTATGGTCACGAATTATTCGATGCTCGAATACATGCTGATGCGCCCGGTTGAAGCATCCATCTTTGATCTAACACGGGATTGGCTGGAGAAGTTTCCTCACGAGCGCTTTACCATCGTTCTGGACGAAGCCCATCTTTACCGGGGATCTGCAGGCGCCGAGGTGGGCCTGCTTCTGCGCCGCCTGCGAGATCGATTGCGCCTTCCGATCGAGCGATTCCAGATCATCTGCGCAACCGCAAGTTTCGAGAATCCGGAGGGCGCCAAGCATTTTGCATCGCGGCTTAGTGGCGCACCCGTTGAGTCGTTCCGGATTATTGAGGGCGACCTTCGTTTTCAGGAGCAGGCAAGAGCTGCAACGCACGAAGAAGCCGATCTACTGGCTTCCTTGGACATGCGGTCGTTTTACGGCGAGGACATGGGGTTACGTCAAGCAGCCATCAAACCGGTGCTGAACTTCATGAGCGTTACGCCGTCGGGTGATCTTGAGCGTGATTTACACGCCGCCTTACAGCACTTTGCTCCCCTTGGTCTTGTGATCAACACGACGATGAGAGAGGCATGCGACATTGAAGCGTTGGGTCGGCAGATTTTCCCATTAGCGCTACGAAACGTGGCCGATACTGCGCTCACGAATCTTTGCGCGCTTGCCACCAGCGCCCGATTACGTGAGGGCGAAGCTAGCTTGCTTCCATGCCGCGTGCATACATTTTTTCGCGGCCTAAGGGGGCTATGGGTCTGCATGGATCCGCAATGCTCAGCTGTAACACCGGAATTGCGCGGGGTCGCAGGCAAGCTTTATTCGCAGCCGCGCGATCTATGTGAGTGCGGTGCGCGTGTATTGGAGTTTTTTACTTGCCGGCTATGCGGCACCGCGTACGCGCGTGGTTACTGTACTAACCCTTTAGAGCCAACCACCATTTGGAGGGAGCGCGGCGCAACACTTCGCGTCGATGACGGTGAGACAGACGATTTGCATCCGATCGACCTCCTATTGACGCCGCCGGTTGATCACAACGAGCAAGGCCTTGCTACCTACGACCTCGTTACCGGCGTCGTGGACGGTACTCATTCGACGAAACGCACGCGAGATGTTTACTTGTCCCCGCAAGCGCATCCTGACGAATCCGACGACGATGATGACGATGATGACGATTTGTCGTTGGGTGCTGCGGCACAGGAGCCGGGCATATTTCACATTTGTGCGGTATGCACGCCCAAGCGTCGACGTCGCACGTCGGTACAGGACCATGAGACGAAAGGCGATCAACCGTTCCAGGTCTTGGTGATGCGGCAAATTCAGGTTCAGGCCCCTGGACCTCAGCATGAAAGCGCGTTTGCACCACTTAGAGGTCGAAAGGTTTTGACCTTCTCGGACTCGCGGCAAGTAGCTGCGCGGCTGGCGCCCAATTTGCAGATGTTTTCATCCCGCGACGCACTGCGACCGCTAGTGGCATTCGGCTGGAAGCGCGTGGCCTCGATTCCGTCTCTACAGCCCCGGTTGAGCGACTTGTATGCGGCATCTCTCATTGGAGCGCACGCGCTAGGTGTCAGGCTGCGGCCGGAACTCAAGCCAAACGAGAACTTCAAGACCTACAGCAGAGTGGGTAGTCTTCTCAGCAACGGCGGCTTTGATGACGACAACACGATCGCCAAAATTTGTCATGAGCTCCGGGAGGACAGTACGCCGCCCCACGCTCTCCTTGCGGATATTCTTTCCACGGTAAAGGATCGTGCACGTGGGTTTGAGGCCATCGCGATTGCATCGGTCATTGAGCGCGCCGATGTCACGCCGCAGATAGTGCAGTTGCCGAACATAGCGGGGTTGGCGGAAAACGATGAAGACAAACTACAAGTTGTGCGGGCGTGGTTGCGAGATTGCCTATTGTCCGGATTTTGGCTTCCCGCGATGCCCGCCCAGTGGCTGATGCGCCACGAGGACCGAAACGTTCGTATCAGTGCGCTCACTGTTGGATTCCAACGTTTCTTGCGCAAGTTCGATACAGCTGCAGCACGGACAGCATTCAAGAAGAAATGGCTGCCAGATCTGCTAGGTATTTTTGCCGAGCCGTTCGATGGGGGCCAAAGGTTGAAGGGGCTGCAGCTGACGCTGCAATTAGATGGTGAGTGGCAACGGTGCAGCACCTGCAAGTCCGTGCATCGTCCGGTGCGCACGCTCAACAAGTGTCTCGATTGTGGCCGAGGCACCGTAATTCCCCTCCAGCCCGATACCGACGAGGTCTTTCTTACCCGCAAAGGTTATTTCCGCAATGCGGTGACCAACGTGCTGGGACCCCATCCGCAGCCTCCGATGTCGATTGTCGCGGCGGAGCATACCGCCCAGTTGAACTCCTCGGAAAACGCGGACATTTTTTCGAAAGCGGAGATCAACGAGCTTCTCTTTCAAGACGTTGATCTAAACGTAAACACCAACGTGGAGACTCAGACCGCGATTGATGTCCTTTCAAGTACCACGACGATGGAGGTCGGCATCGACATTGGTCAATTATCGGGCGTGGCGATGCGCAATATGCCTCCCGGGCGGGCGAACTACCAGCAACGCGCGGGTCGCGCAGGCAGGCGCGCCAATGCGATCGCCAGCGTGGTCGCTTTCGGTGGCTCGGACACGCATGACGAGCACTTTTTCAGTAACCCTGCTGGCATGATTCGAGGGCCAGTCGTTGATCCCACCCTATCGTTAGAAAACACCGATATTGCGCGGCGTCATCTTTACGCGTTTTTGTTGCAATGCTATTTGCAGGATCGGATATCGGCAGCCAATCACGTCAATCACAGCGAGTTGTTTTCGGTACTTGGCAAGGTGGCTGAGTTCCTGGTGCCCACCAACATCCCTGGACGTGACGATTTGGAAGTGTGGCTCAAGGTCAATGAGGTTCGTCTACGTCAACGCGCTAACGAATGGCTTCCAACGCAAATTCCCACGGCAGATCGGGAGGCACTTCTTTCCGACTTCGCTGCGAGCTTTCTCGCCACACTCGACAAGACACTGCCGAAGAAAGCCGCGGTTCTTTCCCTCCCCATCGTGGCGGACTCACCCGACGAGGAGTCTACAGAGCTGTCCATTGAGATACCTCTCCCTATGGGTGAAGCGGCTCCTCAACAAGACGAACTGCAGAAAGGATTGCTGGCTTCGTTGCTCGACAAGGGTGTACTCCCGAAGTACGCGTTTCCGACCGATGTTGCAACGTTTCACGTCTTTGATCTTGCGAAGTCCAGTGACTACCACCCCGTTTTTGCCTTTACGCCGTCCCAAGGCACGTCCATCGCGCTTACGCAGTACGCCCCTGATAAGCAGGTTTGGATCGCGAATAAGTGCTATCAATCCGGCGCTTTGTACGCGGTCAATCGCCATGACCGATTGCACGAATGGAAGGTGCGCAAGCTTCATGCAGAGTGCGAACGCTGTGGCTACACCGAGCTGAGCGAAATCGATGAAGAACATAAGCCTGGCGCCATTCGTGACTGCCCGGCATGCAACGGCCAACAGTCTCTAGGGCCTGCTCACTCATGGCTTCGTCCTTTAGGGTTCGCCCACCCGGTGGATGAGCCGCCGCTCACGTCGCCTGAAGAAATACCAGAGACGTCTTACGCAACGCGGGCCAAACTGACCATGCGTGCTGGCGACGATGTTGCATGGATCGGCGTAACGCCACACGTTCGCGTCCACGACACACGGCAGCATCTCATGGTGTCCAACGTGGGCCCAAAGCGACTGGGCTATTCCTACTGCGTGCCTTGTGGGCGTATTGAAGGTGCGGCGCACCAAGAGGGACGCTTATGGGAGCCGCATCCCAAGCCTTATCCGGACAGCGCCGAGCCGATGTGTGCGGGTAGCCGAATGGCCAAAGGCGTCGTGCTCGGTACTGACTTCATTACAGATATCGCACTGTTTTCGCTCCAATTGGGCGGCGCCGTACGTCTGAAGCCTGCCGACACGATCACCCACACGGCCATGCGAACGCTCTGCGTAGCGCTGTCGCGTGCTGCCACCGAATTGCTTCAAATCGAAGCCGGCGAAGTTCTTGCCGAGTATCGACCTGCCATGTCCGTGCGCGGATGCGAGGGTCTGGAGTCGGAAATATTCCTGTACGACACGCTGCCGGGCGGTGCGGGGTTTGCCAGGGAGGCCGCTCAGAAAGGCGTTGATCTGTTTCGTAGCGCCAAACAAATATTGGAAGGCTGTCCGGATGGATGCGACTTTTCGTGTTACCGCTGCTTGCGTGATTTCCGAAATCGCCTCGATCATGGATTACTTGATCGTCACGTAGGGGCAGCGCTCGTGGACTACCTGCTGACTGGTTCGCTCAGCGAATTCAACCGTCTAAGGTTGGAGCAGTCTTCCGGTCTTCTATATGAAGACCTTCGCCGGCAGCCTTCCCATGGGCTGGGGCTAAAGCAACTTGGTGACTTCACCGAGAGCGATGGCACGCGCCATATCCAGCCAATTGAAATCACAGATGCCAGGCAGAGAAATTTCATCTTGTCCGTTTCTAACCCGATTTCGTGCGAGTTAGACCCACGTGACATCGTCGGCCCCAACGGGCCAGCCATCCTCTTGCCGGTCAACGAGATTGTGATACGTAGAAACTTGGCGGCGGCATCGAGCGGCGTGAGACAGGCGATAGCATCGTCTTAGTACCGAGCTGTTTGTGGTGGACAAGTCGACGAGCGATGGGATGCGGTTGTTTGGCTAGACGTCTGACAAGCATTGCGAAAGAGGGCGAAATTTGTTGACAGTTGCCTCGGTAGCTGGCCAAATACACCATCGAAAAACTGAGGGGTTTCTGTGGCCGCTAACCTTGCAACGGTGCGGCGTCTTGTTGAAGCGCAGCAGGCCATCGCTGCGCACCCTCGGGTCATTGCGCCCCGACGTCCCGGAAGGGTTACGGCAAGAGCGCTGCGGGAGGATATCGAACTGTCATGGCGTCTCTGTCGCGAGGCCATTGCGACAGGTGACAAATCCACTATTCGCGAATTGCATCAGGTCGCCAAGGAACACGACACACTAACCAATTACAACAATCTCCGGTCTGACCTAAAGCGTTTTGGAAGCTACTTTCCTTCCTGTGCGCACATTGAGCCAGAGCTCATCGACCCCGTACTCATTCCCGTGCGGCCACGTTCCCTGGAAGAGCGCCTTTTCAAAGTCGTGCGCGGTTATTGGTCGATGCCGTACTCCAAAGGGTATGGGCGCCGCCTCCGCTTCATCGTCATGGATCGCCATCACGAAGCGGTTGTGGGCATTATTGGATTGCAATCGCCTTCAGCTGACTTGGCTTGCCGTGACGATTACCTGGGCGTGGCAAAGGCAGACAAACTCAAAGTCGTCAACAACACGCTGGACGCTTACACCATCGGCGCTACACCAACCTATGCACCGCTGCTTGCAGGGAAGCTTGTCGCAGGCATGCTCCATGCGCCGCTCATACAGCAAGAGTACTGGCGAACTTATGGGAATAAACGTACGACCCAACTTGAGGAGCGTATTCCCCAGCCGCTATTAGCCATCACGACGGCCAGTGCATTTGGGCGCAGCTCCATCTACAACAAGTTGCGCAACGAGGACAGGCTGCTCGCGAAGCCGCTCGGATTTACGAAGGGATTCGGGACCTTCCACCTTGAAGCACTTTACCCTCGCATTGTTCAATGGCTTGAGCGACGTGATCGTTGCGTTCCTGGTGGCTTTGGGAATGGTCCAAAGATACGTTGGCAGAACATCATGCGCGCATTGGGTGACTTGAAGATCTCGCGCGATTTCCTCGAGCACGGGCTGCGTCGTGAGGTGTTCATTTTTGAACTGGTCAACAATCTGCAGGATGTGTGTCGGCATGGCCACATTCCAGATTCAGCGCACTTTGATACCGATCAATGGGTCAGTCATTGGAAATCGAGATGGTGCCTGCCGCGCGCTGAGCGCGATCCAGGCTGGTATGAGACCGATTCGCTAGGGTCTTTGAAACGAGCCCTCGACGTCGTTTGATAGGTAGCAGCTATGCGGCTGACGAGGCCCCAATCGCCACCGTCTAAGACCTATCGTCGCGCTGGATTTGGACTCCTTCGCGTAGCCGTCTCAATCCGAGATACAGCTATCTGGCAGCATCAGCTTTGGATGGGTTGGTTGTCGCCTAAAATGCGTATAGAACGCTCTTTTATAAGAGATTTCTGCTATATTTTGACGTGTGACCAGTCGCTTGGCGATCAGGGTCGAACCTTTCTCGAGATGCCATCATGACCTCTTCTTTCGCTACCGTAACCGAGTGGCAAGAACCTCAGGCTCTTGATCTATCGCGGGGTGACGTCTCGGCTATTGCCGTCAACGTTGCAAAGCAGCTTGGGTACGAGCCTGGTTCAGCGCTTGAGCCGATTGTTAAGAAGCTTCGCGGCTCCCTTGCTTACGGCGAGGACGACGGCGGCGATTCGGATTCCGGATCCATACGGATCGGTCCAAGCGGCTTTACGATTTACATTGCCCTCGACACGAGTCCGTTGCGTGATCGCTTCACGATCGCGCACGAATTGGGGCATTTCATCCTCCACTATTTGTACCCTAACCAGCATAAGGGCGCCGATATCAAGTGGCTCAGGGCCCAGCGCTATGGCTCTGGACAGGTGGAGTATGAAGCGAACTGGTTCGCCGCTGCCTTCTTGATGCCCACCGAGACGTTTCGCGAAAAGCACAAGGATTTCGGTGGCAATCAGCTTCGTCTCGCCGAGTACTTTAAGGTCTCTCCGCAAGCAGTAGGTGTTCGCGCCAAATCGCTAGGCCTGGAGCGCTAATGGTCGCGGATCAGAGCGCATCGGCCCCAGCTGTTCAGAATCTAAGGAAGACTCTCCAACCAAAACTACGCTTATTCCTTAGCGCAGACATTGTTGGTTCGACGGCGTTCAAGCAGCGCGGCGAAGATGACAGTAGTAAGTGGTTCGACACGGTTTGCCGCTTCTATCGCCTCGCAGAAAGCGTCTTTATCCGGCGATGGGAGGCCCCCACGCAGCTCACTGAACTGTCACAGTATAAATCTGCTCTTTTTGGTGACGAGCCGCCGGAGCTTTGGAAGACAGTTGGCGATGAGGTGCTGTTCACTAAGGATCTGACGCATCCAGCTCAGGCCATGATGTGCGTGCGTATCTGGATGGATGTGCTGGAGGAGCTCAGGGACTTCCTGCTAAAGGTTGACGGGAGGTCGCTTGACGTAAAGTCATCTGCTTGGGTAGCTGATTTCCCATATCGCAACAGAGAAGTCGTCCTGCGTACTCGCGCTAGCGAGAGCGCTGAAAGCGAGGATACCCTCGACTGGGCCAACGATTGCTTGCTTCAGCAGTATGCGCAAGATAAGACGGGGTTGAGTCGCGATTTCATTGGGCCGTCCATTGATACAGGCTTCCGCTTGGGTTCGAGTGCTTCTCCGAGGCAACTTATGCTGTCACTCGAACTTGCACACTTGCTCAGTGGCGAGGCTGCGAAGTTCGACGAACCGATGTACAAGTTAAGCCCCTATCGTCTGCCCGCGTTTATTTATCGATTCGCGGGTAAGCAATCTCTAAAGGGGGTGCTTGACGGTACGCCTTACCCCCACATATGGATAGACGCGAGCCCCGATAAGCCTATCCATCGCACCGAAGATGCGTTGGCGGGGCGACTCTCGCCGTCCCCTACTCAGATTCACGCGTTTACATCTTCGTTCATTGCGGAGCATCCTGGGAAGTTTTGTACTGGGCTGGATTTCGTCGGTGCGAATCCTCCTGCGGAATACACGCAGTACTGCGAGCGCATGAAAGAACGCGTCTATAACCTTGAAAGAAAGTTCATCGAAGTCGAAACGGCTAGAACGGAGCGCCATCAATCGGACGCGTTCCCGGAAGAATCTCCATCAGCCAGCGGGCTCGACGTCGCACTTCAGATTGAGCAACCAGATGAAAAACCCACGTAAGTCGCCATTTGGTAGCAAATGTCCCAAGACAGTCGGGGTCAATCTCACAAGGATTTCTTGGCGAATCGGGCAGTTAGGGGTCGACTATCGATCTCGGCCTGATTCGCCAAGAATGGAGAAATGAGATGACCCGGACGACGCTGTTTGAGCTGGAGCTCACCTGGGGGCAGTTGACCCCCATGAAGGCTTGATTCAAGCAGAGTAGGATCACCCTACCGCCTGTTCCTTGTTCATGGAGTCCGACATGCGTGAGTTCCTGCTAGGCATGCGCGACGGCTTTCGCAAAGGCAAGGCATCGCCGTGGAGCGTGGTCGTGGCCGGCTATTTCGCGCCGTTTACGGGTCTGGCGCGCACGATTCATTTGTGGATCGAGCAGGCCATGGATGAGGCACAACGCCAGCACGATCAAAAGATCATCGATCAGCACAGGGACTCTTGAATGGGCTCAGCTAAGGCCCTGTGAGCCCGTTTTCGACACCGGCACGCTACGCTGCGGTCGTTCGTTCGTCGATTCCACCAGAGCGCATCCTGCACGCCCCACTGCTGCAATGCGATGCCCGCGCGCAGTGAACCTAGTTAGGGGCTCGGCGACCAGCCTGCACCTAGCGGTAGCCTCTCCGGATCGAGCGTCCCACGGCTCCCAGCCGTGGCGCGCTACGTAAGCTGCGCCTTCGCCACCATCGGTCGAATGGCCGATATGAATGGCGTACGCAGGTATGCGTAGGTTGGTCGGCGCGAGGTGCTCATCCGCGCCCACCCATCCGTGACCGTCGGCGGACAACTTATGCTTTACGGTCGCGGCCACTTTATGGTTTTCGGCACATTTGATCGGCCATGACAACATGGCCGAATGGTTTCGGCTTGCAGCCGCAACCAGCTGCAACCGTTCAGTCTTAAAGCCAACTTTATTCAAGCCAAACTAATCAAATAAGAACGACAAGTTAGCGGCTATTTGGGTGTTTCGTACGAACCGCGAACACCACCGACGTCCCCCCGCTTTGAGTAGCGGGCCGGTTTAGAGTCCGGTGTCACTTTAACTGTTTCGCATAGGCGGCAGGTGTCAGCCCGCCCAACGCCT
>NZ_JACHCM010000009.1 GCF_014200755.1 Rhodanobacter sp. ANJX3
CACTCGACAGGAATATGCTGCGCGAAGGTACTCAGATCAGAGAACGAGTGCAGCTCATCGATATCAAACAGAACACTTTGCAGGGACACAAAAAATCCGGCCTTCAACAGGTGAAGGCCGGATTCTTGGGACGCCTTGGCTACGATGCAATGCTTAAGTGAACAGCATTACCGCTTAGAGCGGGGCTTTTTATTTCAGGTATCCGTTGACCAGAGCTGGCGTCAGGCAGGCATCGAACGATGCGACTTATTTCAACGCTTGCGCAGCGTATCGCTTCAGCTGGGCTAGCATGGCTGCCAGACCGTTGGAGCGCGTCGGCGACAGGTGCTTGGCCAACCCGATGGTACCGATGAACGCCGGCTCGGTATCCACGATCTCCTGCGCCGAACGATCCGAGTACACGCGCAGCACCAGAGCGATCAGGCCAGAGACGATGGCCGAGTCGCTGATCGCATCGAAGTGCATGCTCGCCGCATTCCCGCCGGGCACCAGCCACACCATCGACTGGCAGCCGTGCACGCGGTAGTCCTCGGTTTTCCATTCCTCAGGGAATGGCGGCAGCTGCTTGCCCAGATCGATAAGGTACTGGTAGCGCTCGGTCCAGTCGCCGAAAAAGGCAAATTCCTCGGCGATTTCGCGCTGCGCTTCGTCGGCGCTGGTGGTGGCGGTCGTAGTCATGCGTGGATTATCGCGCGCTTCGGGTGAAATCCGGGGCGTGTCCGAATGCCTCAGCCTTTCAGCACGCTCCAGCGCGTCCCTTGCGCGCCGTCTTCGATCACGATACCCATGGCGGTCAGCTCGTCGCGGATGGCATCGGCGCGGGCAAAGTCACGGGCGCCGCGCGCGACGCGACGCTGCTCCAGCAGATCGTCGACGTGCGCGGCGTCCACCGCGTTCTCGCCGCGCTTGAGCCACGCATCAGGATCTTGTTGCAGCAGCCCGAGCAGGGCGCCGCCGCCGAGCAGGACAGCCTTGGCCTCGCTGCTGCCGCTATGCCGCGCCTTATCGGCCAGTTGCGACAGCTCGGCCAGCGCCTGCGGCGTGTTGAGGTCATCGCAGAGCGCGGCTTCGATGCGCTCGGGAACCGGCAGACCGCCGCTGGGAATGTCGATAGGTGCCAGATCACGCAGCACGCGATACCAGCCGTCCAGCGTGCTGGTCGCTTGCTGGATGGCATTTTCCGACCAGTCCAGCGGCTGGCGGTAGTGTCCGCGCAGCAACAGCAGGCGAAGCGCTTCGGGCGGATGCAGCTTGAGCAGCTCATGCACCAGCAACACGTTGCCCAGCGATTTGGACATCTTGCGGCCGTCGAAGGTCAGCATGCCGTTGTGCATCCACCATCGTGCAAACGTCTTGCCGCCGTGCGCGCTGGTCGACTGGGCGATTTCGTTTTCGTGGTGCGGAAACAGCAGGTCGACACCGCCGGCGTGGATGTCGATGGTTTCGCCCAGCTGGGCGGCGCACATCGCCGAGCATTCGATATGCCAGCCGGGGCGGCCGCGGCCCCAGGGGCTGTCCCAGCCTGCGAGGTCGGGCGTGGACGGCTTCCACAGCACGAAGTCGGCGGGGTTCTTTTTGTAAGGTGCGATCTCGACGCGGGCGCCTGCAATCAGTTCCTCGGTATCGCGGCCGGACAGCGCGCCGTAGGCCGGATACGAATCGACATTGAACAGCACGTGGCCTTCGGCGGCGTAGGCGTGGCCATTGGCGATCAGCGTCTCGTTCATCGCGATGATCTCGCCGATATGCGCGGTCGCGTGCGGCTCCAGATCCGGCGGGACGATACCCAGCCCGGCCATGTCCTCGTGATAGGCGTGGGTGTAGCGATCGGTGATCGTGCCGATCGATACGCCTTCGCGCTGCGCGGCGGCGTTGATCTTGTCCTCGACGTCGGTGATGTTGCGGGCGTAGACGACGTTCGGATAATGGCGCCGCAGCAGTCGTGCCAGCACGTCGAACACTACCGGACCGCGCGCGTTGCCGATATGCACATAGTTGTAGACCGTGGGGCCGCAGAGGTACATCGTCACGCGCTGCGGATCGAGCGGTGCGAACGGCTCCGTGCGGCGCGTCAGGCTGTTGTAGAGCGAAATCGGCATGGGCGAAAAATCCGCAACGAAGGCGTCGTGCTTGGGCAGGCAAACTTAGCTCAACATCTTAACAAGATGTAAGTGGAACGGTTGCGAAACGTTAATTCTAAGGCTGTATTCAGCGTGAACTTGATGCAATGACAAGAGGGAGCACACATCGAGCTCCACGTCCCGAGATTGGAGGTCGCAATGACCAGGTTATGGCTTTCCACGCTGGCGTTGGCCCTTGTGGCTACCAGCATCCACGCGCAGGACGTGCGTTACTCCGACCAGCCGCCGCCGCCGCCGGGCGCGCCAGGGCCGGTTGGTCCGGGCCCCGATGACAACGCGCATTACGGTTGGGCGGACGTGCTGCGCGCCGATCCGGTGCAGGGTATCGTCCGCACCACGGTACCGCAGCAGCAGTGCTACAACCAGCAAGTGGTGCAGCACGATCCCGGCAACAGCGGCGTCGGTACCGTGCTAGGCGCGGTCGTCGGTGGTGTTCTGGGCAGCACCATTGGCAAAGGTGACGGCCGGGTAGCCGCCACGGTCGGTGGTGCGGTCGTCGGTGGTGCGGTCGGCAACCACGTGTCTGACCACGGTGGGGACTATTCCACCACCCAGACCAGCTGTCAGCAGGTCAATACGGTCAGCGATCAGCGCCGGATCATTGGGTATGACGTCGAGTACCGCTATCGCGGTGAGGTTTACACCTCGCGTCTGAACTATGACCCGGGCGAGCGCCTGCGGGTTCGCGTGCAGGTGCAGCCGGCCGATTGATAGCTCGATTGGTAGCTATGCATCATGGGATCGCCGCCTTCGGGCGGCGATCCTCGTTAGGGCACCGAATTTTCTGTTGCGCGGCAGCGAAATTCTCGCCATTATGTGAACTCACCCGCTGGAATCTTCATGTCCGCAGCCGTCTATACCGCCAATGTCCTGACTAGCGCCCGCATGGCTGCTGGCATGACTTCGCGCGCGCGCCGACCGCTGTATCGACATTCGGCCGGGTAGGCTGTCGCACGCGTTTCATGTGTATCGACGATAAAACCCGGCCATGCGCCGGGTTTTTTTGTTTTTGAAGTTGATTTTGTACAGGTCCATCTGCAAAAAGCCAAACCCCGGCAATCCATGGCCGCACAGATACAACCAGACGCGGATCCGTCCGCAAGAGCACCGGCCATCCATGGCCGGACATTTCAAATAGACGAGCCACGACCCATGTCCATCAGGCATTTCATCACCACCCAGGATTACAGCCGCGCCGAGATCGATGCCTTGCTGGTGCAGGCCGCGGAGTTCAAGCGCTCGCCGCGCGGTCAGCAGCTGGCCGGCAAGTCGATTGCGCTGCTGTTCTTCAACCCCTCGATGCGCACGCGCACCAGCTTCGAGCTGGGTGCCTTCCATCTGGGGGGGCATGCGATCGTGCTGTCGCCGGGCAAGGACGCGTGGCCGATCGAGTTCGAGGTGGGCTCGGTGATGGATGGCGATACCGAGGAACACATCGCCGAAGTGGCGCGGGTGCTGTCGCGTTATGTCGACCTGATCGCGGTGCGGGCGTTTCCCAAATTCCAGGACTGGGCGGTGGACCGGCAGGACAGCGTGATCAAGGCCTTCGCGCAGTACGCCAAGGTGCCGGTGATCAATATGGAGACGATTACCCACCCCTGCCAGGAGCTGGCCCATGCGCTGGCGCTGAAGGAGCACCTGGGCGATCTGCAGAACAAGAAATATGTGCTGACCTGGACCTATCACCCCAAGCCGCTGAATACGGCGGTGGCCAACTCGGCGCTGCTGATCGCGACCAAGCTCGGCATGGACGTGACCCTGCTGTGCCCGACGCCGGACTACGTGCTGGACGAGCGCTACATGGAATACGGTCGTCTGAACGCCGAACAGAACGGCGGTTCGCTCAAGGTCGCCCACGACATCGAGGAAGCCTATCGCGGCGCCAACGTGGTCTATGCCAAGAGCTGGGGCGCGCTGCCGTTCTTCGGCCAATGGGACAAGGAAAAGCCGGTGCGCGAGGCGAGCAAGCATTTCATCGTCGACTCGGCCAAGATGGCGCTGACCAACCACGGCCTCTTCAGCCACTGCCTGCCGCTGCGCCGTAACATCAAGGCCACCGACGCGGTGATGGATTCGCCCGCCTGCATCGCCATCGACGAGGCCGAAAACCGCCTGCACGTGCAGAAGGCGGTGATGGCGTCGCTGATCGGCCAGCGCTGAGAGCATGCATAGGCTCTGATGCATGTACACGCCAGCCTCCTTTCGCGAATCGCGTATCGACGTCCTGCAGGACCTGATGCGCGCGTATCCGTTTGCCACGGTGGTGGCCAACGGCACGAACGGATTCGTCGCCAACCACGTGCCGTTCGAAGTGATCGGCGACGCGCTGCTGCATGGCCATGTGGCGCGCGGCAACGAGCTGGCAAGCATGGATGGCGCCGACGTGCTGCTGATCTTTCAGGGGCCGGACGGCTACATCAGTCCGAACTGGTACCCCAGCAAGCACGAGACCGGCCGCGAAGTGCCCACCTGGAATTACGCGGTGGTCCACGTGCACGGCCGCCTGCAGGTGATCGACGATGCCGCATGGAAACTCGCACTGCTGGACGCGCTCACCGATCACCACGAAGCCAGCCAGCCGTCGCCGTGGCGTGTGGCCGATGCGCCGGCCGACCACATCGAAAAATCCCTGAAGGCGATCGTTGGCATCGCGGTGACGATCGAGCGCATCGAAGGCAAGTTCAAGCTGAGCCAGAATCACCCGGCGCGCAATCAGGCGGGCGTCGTCGAGGGCCTGCGCCGGCGCGATGCCGACGGCGATGGCGAACTCGCGCAGCTGATGCTGCGTACCCAGGAGGGCCGATCATGAGTCAAGGTATGCCACATCAGCATCGGTATCGGGTGGACGTCGACTGGACCGGCAATCTCGGCAGCGGCACCCAAAGCTACCGCGGCTACGAGCGCAGCCACGAGATTCGCGTGCCGGGCAAGCCCGCGCTGGCCGGTTCATCCGATGCCGCGTTTCGCGGCGATGCCTCGCGCCACAATCCGGAAGATCTGCTGGTTGCCGCGCTGTCTTCGTGCCACATGCTGGCCTATCTGCATCTGGCAGCGACCGCCAAGGTGGTGGTGACGGCGTACAGCGATGCCGCCGAAGGCATGATGGAAACCGACGCCGACGGTGGCCGCTTTGTCGAAGTGGTGCTGCGTCCCACCGTAACCATCAGCGCGACCAGCGACGCGACGAAAGCCGCCGCGCTGCATGTCGACGCGCACCACGCCTGCTTTATCGCCAGCTCTGTCAATTTTCCGGTGCACTGCGAGCCACGCATTGTGGTCGAAGTCGCCTAGAACCCACAGACCCTTTTCCCATCAAGGATTCGCACCTCATGAGCCAAGCCAGCGCCTCCAACAAAGATATCGTCCTCGCCTTTTCCGGCGGCCTCGACACCAGCTTCTGCGTGCCATACCTGCAGGAGCGCGGCTGGGCTGTGCACACGGTGTTTGCCGATACTGGCGGCGTCGACGCGGAAGAGCGCGCGTTTATCGAGCAGCGCGCCACGGAACTGGGCGTGGCCTCGCATCTTACGGTCGACGGCGGTCCGGCAATCTGGCAAGGCTTCGTCAAGCCGTTCGTGTGGGCTGGCGAAGGCTATCAGGGCCAATATCCGCTGCTGGTATCGGATCGCTATCTGATCGTCGAGGCGGCGTTGAGGCGCGCCGGCGAGCTGGGCACCAAGGTCATCGCGCACGGCTGCACCGGCATGGGCAACGACCAGGTGCGCTTCGATCTGGCGGTGAAGTCGCTAGGCGACTACGACATCGTGGCGCCGATCCGCGAAATTCAGAAAGAGCACACCCAGACCCGTGCTTACGAGCAGGCGTATCTGGAGGAGCGCGGCTTCGAAGTGCGCGCCAAGCAGAAGAGCTACACCATCAACGAGAACGTGCTGGGCGTCACCATGTCCGGCGGCGAAATCGATCACTGGAAAACCCCGGGAGAGGGCGCGCGCGGCTGGTGCAAGCCACGCGCCGAATGGCCGTCCGAAAAACTCCGCGTGACGCTGGGCTTCGAGAAGGGCGAGGCGGTGTCGATCGATGGCCAGAAAATGGCAGGCGACAAGCTGCTGGTCAAGCTCAACGAGCTCTTCGCCGCGTACGGCGTGGGTCGCGGCATGTACACCGGCGACACCACTATCGGCCTCAAGGGACGCATCCTGTACGAGGCGCCGGGCATCGTGTCCCTGCTGACCGCGCATCGCGCGCTGGAAGAGGCCGTGCTGACCAAGCAGCAGAACCGCTTCAAGCCGGAGGTGGCACGCAAGTGGGTCGAGCTGGTGTACGAGGGTTTCTATCACGACCCGCTGAAAACCGATCTCGAAGCTTTCCTCGCCTCCAGCCAGAGCTGCGTCAACGGTGAAGTGGTGCTGGAAACCTACGGCGCGCAGGTCACCGCGGTGGAAGTGCGGTCGCCGCATATCCTCAACGCGAAGGGTGCGGTCTACGCGCAGTCGGCCGACTGGGGCGTGGCCGAGGCGGAGGGCTTCATCAAGCTGTTCGGCATGAGCAGCACGCTGTGGGCGGAGATCAATCGCTGATGAGCCACCGGGAACAGGGAACAGGGAACGGGGAACGCGGTAGCGATCTGCTGCAGGCGACCCTGAGTCATCTCAAAACCTTGGTCGCGTTCGATACGCGCAATCCACCGCGCGCGATCGGCACGGATGGCTTGTTCGATTATCTGCGCGCGCAGCTGCCAGGTTTTACGTTGACGCTGACCGATTACGGCGCGGGTGCAGTGACGCTGCATGCCGTGCGCGGTACGCCGAAAGTGCTGTTCAACGTGCATCTGGACACGGTGCCCGATTCGCCGAACTGGACGGCGGATCCGCACACGCTGCGCCTTACCGAAACCCGGGCGATCGGGCTAGGTGCCTGCGATATCAAGGGCGCGGCGGCGGCGTTGATCGCGGTGGCGAACGCGGGTGACGGCGACATGGCGATGCTGTTTTCCACCGACGAAGAGGCCAACGACGCGCGCTGCATTGCCGGCTTCCTCGGCGAATCGCATCCCTACGAGGCGATCATCGTGGCCGAGCCGACCAAGGGCGAGGCCGCGCTGACGCATCGGGGCATCCATTCAGTGATGATGCGATTTGCCGGTCATGCCGGCCATGCGTCGGGCGAGCAGAAGGCCAGCGACAGCGCGCTGCATCAGGTGATGCGCTGGGGCGATGCGGCGCTCGATTTCGTGGCGGCGCAGGCGCACGAGCGCTTCGGGGGACTCACGGGACTGCGCTTCAATATCGGCCGCGTCGAAGGCGGCATCAAGGCGAACATGATCGCGCCATCGGCCGAAGTACGCTTCGGATTTCGGCCGCTGCCGACGATGAATCCGGATCAGCTGCTGCGTCATTTCCGTACGCTGGTGGAACCGCCGCCGGCCGAATTCGAGGAAACCTTTCGTGGCGCCTCGCTGCCTGCCGGTGACACCGCGAATGCGGAAGCCAATCGTCTCGCCGCGCGCGACCTGGCTGACGAGTTGGACATTCCCGTCGGCAACGCCGTGGATTTCTGGACCGAGGCCGCGCTGTTTTCCGCCGCCGGCTACACCGCTTTCGTTTATGGCCCCGGTGACATCGCGCAGGCACACACCGCCGACGAATGGGTGACGCTGGCCCAGTTGCAGCACTACGCAGAAACCATTGATCGGATCGTCAATCGTGAAAGAGCATAAAAACACCCGCCAGACCATCGTGCGCCTGCTGGAAAGCATGGGCAGCGCGAAGGAAATTCAGCAGTACCTCAAGCGCTTTTCGCAGCTCGATGCGAAGCGCTTTGCCGTGGTCAAGGTCGGCGGCGCCGTGCTGCGCGATGAGCTGCCCGAGCTGACCTCGTCGCTGACGTTTCTGCAGCAGGTCGGCCTCACGCCGATCGTGCTGCATGGCGCGGGTCCGCAGCTCGATGAGGAGCTGGCCGCGGCCGGTATCGAGAAACAGACCGTCAACGGCCTGCGCGTGACCTCGCCGCGGGCGCTGGCCATTGTGCGCAAGGTATTCCAGCAGCAGAACCTGCGTCTGGTCGAGGCGCTGCAGTCGATGGATACGCGCGCGACGTCGGTGCCGTCGGGCGTGTTCACCTCGACCTATCTGGATCAGGACGTTTATGGCCTGGTAGGCAAGGTGCAGAGCATCAATCTGGCGCCGATCGAGGCCAGCCTGCGTGCCGGTTCCATTCCGGTGATCGCCAGCCTGGGCGAGACCGAGCAGGGCCAGATCCTCAATATCAATGCCGACTTCGCCGCCAACGAACTGGTGCGCGTACTGCAGCCGTACAAGATCGTGTTTCTCACCGGCACGGGCGGTCTGCTCGACGACAAGGGCACCGTGATCGATTCGATCAACCTCAGCACCGAGTTCGAGCATCTGATGGCGCAGCCGTGGATCAACGGCGGCATGCGCTTGAAAATCGAGCAGATCGCCGATCTGCTGGCCGATCTGCCGCTGACGTCGTCCGTGTCGATCACGCGCCCCGCGGAGCTGGCCAAGGAGCTGTTCACGCACAAGGGATCGGGCACCCTCGTGCGCCGCGGTGAGCGGGTGCTGACGTTCGACTCGTGGGAGGGCATCGACCTGGCGCGCATGCGCGTGCTGATCGAGTCGAGCTTTGGCCGCACGCTGGTGCCGGATTATTTCGAACGCACCAAGCCGCGGCGCATTTATCTCAGTGAAAACTATCGCGCCGCGATGATCCTCACCGACGAGGAAGGCCTGCCTTATCTGGACAAGTTCGCCGTGCTCGACGACGCGCAGGGCGAAGGCCTCGGCCGTGCCGTGTGGCAGGTGATGCGCGAGGAAAATCCGCAGCTGTTCTGGCGCTCGCGCCATGGCAACGTGGTCAACCATTTTTACTACGCCGAGTCCGACGGCAGCCTCAAGCAGCCGCGCTGGAAAGTGTTCTGGTATGGCTTGCCCGACTTCGACACCATCGCCCGCTGCGTCGCGCACTGCGCCACGCGGCAGCCGACGCTGCTGGACTGACGCCATGACTCTGTCGAACAACGCTGCACAAAAAAAATCCATCGGCATCGTCGGTGCGCGAGGGCACACCGGCGTCGAGCTGATCCGTTTGATCGCGGCGCATCCCTCGCTGGAGCTGACGTTCGTGTCGTCGCGCGAGCTCGACGGCCAGCGCGTGGCCGACCATGTGGACGGCTATATCGGTGAGCTGCGCTATGCCAGTCTCGACGCGCCGGCTGTGGCAGGGCAGGCGGCGGACGTGGTGATCCTCGCCTTGCCCAATGGCAAGGCGGCGCCGTACGTCGAGGCAATCGAAGCAGCGCACCCGCAGGCGCTGGTGCTGGATCTGTCGGCCGACTATCGCTTCGACGAGCGCTGGTATTACGGCCTGCCCGAACTTACCCGCGACAAGTGGCGTGGTCAGACGCGCATCAGCAATCCCGGTTGCTATGCGACCGCCATGCAGCTTTCCATCGCGCCGCTGAAGGATCTGCTTGCCGCCCCGCCGGTGTGCTTTGGCGTGTCGGGCTATTCGGGCGCGGGCACCACGCCGTCGGACAAGAACGATCCTGAAAAACTGCGCGACAATCTGATGCCATACGCGCTGACGGGCCACATGCACGAGAAGGAAGCCTCGCGTCATCTCGGCGTGCCGGTCGAATTCATGCCGCACGTGGCGCCGCATTTTCGCGGCCTTACCGTCACCACCAATCTGTATCTGTCGCGCAAGATGACGCGCGAGGAAGTGCTGCAGCGCTTTCGTCATGCCTACGACGCCGAGCCATTGGTCGTAGTGCTCGACGAGGCGCCGTGGGTGAGCCGCATCGCGCACCGTCACCATGCCGAGATCGGCGGCTTCGCCTTGTCCGTCGACGGCAAGCGCGTGGTGATCGTGGCGACGCTGGACAACTTGCTCAAGGGCGCGGCCACGCAGGCGATGCAGAACATCAACCTGGCCATCGGTTGCGCCGAGCTGGCCGGCATCGATCCGGAGGCGACGGCACGACCGTGAAGCGGCAATGCCGCTCGCATCGTCGCCTACGTCTACTTCCGGAGATCCACCATGCGTTTGTCCCGCTATTTATTACCCACCCTGAAAAACGATCCCGCCGAAGCGCAGATCGTCTCGCACCGTCTGATGCTGCGCGCAGGGATGATCCGGCAGGAAGCCGCCGGCATCTACGCCTGGCTGCCGCTGGGTTTGCGCGTGCTGCGCAACATCGAGCGTATCGTGCGCGAGGAAATGGATCGGGCCGGCGCAGTCGAGCTGCTGATGCCGACGCTGCAGCTGGCCGACCTGTGGCGTGAAAGCGGTCGCTACGATGCCTATGGTCCCGAAATGCTGCGCATCACCGACAGGCACGAACGCGAATTGCTGTACGGGCCGACCAATGAGGAAATGGTCACCGACATTTTCCGCAGCCACGTCAGCTCCTGGCGCAACCTACCGTTGAACCTCTATCAGGTGCAGTGGAAATTTCGCGACGAGCAGCGCCCGCGTTTCGGCCTGATGCGCGGACGCGAATTTCTCATGAAGGACGCTTATTCGTTCGACCTGGACGAAGCCGGCGCCAAGCGCTCCTATCGGCGGATGTTCGTCGCCTACCTGCGAATGTTCGCGCACATGGGCCTGAAGGCGATTCCCATGCGCGCGGAAACCGGCCCGATCGGTGGCGACCTGTCGCACGAGTTCATCGTGCTGGCACAGACCGGCGAGTCGGCCGTGTATTGCGATCGCGACGTCCTCGATCTGCCGGTGCCGGCATCGGATATCGATTACGCCGGGGATCTACAGCCGGTGATTGATCGATGGACGGAACGCTATGCTGCCACCGAGGACGTGCACGATGCCGCGCGCTTCGAGCGAGAGGTGGCGCCGACGCATCGCGTGCAGACCCGCGGCATCGAAGTCGGGCAGATTTTCTATTTCGGCACCAAATATTCGCTGCCGATGAAGGCAACGGTAACCGGATCGGACGGGGTAGCTCGTCCGATTCACGGTGGCTGTTACGGCGTAGGCATTTCTCGCCTGATCGGTGCGATCATCGAGGCCAGTCACGACGAGCACGGCATTGTCTGGCCCGCTTCGGTGACGCCGTTCGACGTCGGTCTGGTCAACCTCAAATGCGGCGATACGCGTTCCGACGAGGCCTGCGAAACGCTTTATGCGCAGCTCCAGGCAGCCGGTATCAGCGTGCTTTACGATGATACCGACGACCGCGCCGGCGCGAAGTTCTCCAAAATGGATCTGATCGGGCTGCCCTGGCAGCTCATCGTGGGGCCGCGAGGGCTCGACGCGGGCGTGGTAGAACTGAAACATCGCGTCAATGGCGATCGGCGGGAGCTTTCGATCGAGGCCGCCGTGCCATGGCTGACCGCAGCGCATACCCATCTTGTCGCCAATTATTCGGGTGAAAAAGCTCATGACTGATCTTCTGTGGCAAAAGGCGGGTGTGGCGACGAATGCACGCATCATGGCGTTTCTCGCCGGTGACGACGTCCTGCTGGATCGCGAATTTTTCCTGCACGACATCACGGCCAGCAAGGCGCATGTCGAAGGCCTCGCCAACATCCATGTGGTCACGGCTGACGAAGCCGCGGCACTGAAGCGAGAACTGGACACGCTGGCCGAAGACTTTCGCAGCGGCACCTTCGTGCTGGACGATCGCTACGAAGACGGTCATTCGGCGATCGAGGCGCGTCTCACCGAACGTCTCGGCGATGCCGGTCGGCGTGTGCACACCGGTCGCAGCCGCAACGACCAGATCCTTGTCGCCACGCGCCTGTGGTTGAAAGAGCAGCTCGCCACGCTGCAATCGCACTGCCGCGCGATTGCGCAGGTCTGCCTCGACCGCGCCGCACAGCCGGCCATTCCCTTGCCCGGCTATACGCATCTGCAGCGCGCGGTGGTGTCGTCCACCGGCATGTGGTTCGCCGGCTTTGCCGAAGGCTTTATCGACAATGCCGTGCGCGCCAGACAGACGTCCGAATGGATCGACGCCAATCCGCTGGGGACAGCGGCCGGTTACGGCGTCAACCTCAAGCTGGATCGCGAGCACACCACCCAGGCGCTGGGTTTTGCGCGCATGCAGGTGTCGCCGATCTACGCGCAGCTGTCGCGCGGCAAGTTCGAGATGGCCGTGCTGGAGGCCATCGCCAGCGCACTGCTCGACCTGCGCCGGCTGGCCTGGGACCTGTCGCTGTTCACCACCGCGGAATTCAATTTCGTCAGCCTGCCGTCGGAGTACACCACCGGCAGCTCGATCATGCCGAACAAGCGCAACCCCGACGTGGTGGAGCTGTTGCGTGCTAGTTACGCGAGCGTGGCCGCGGCGCGTACCGAGATCGAGCAGCTGCTGTCGCTGCCGTCGGGTTATCAGCGCGACCTGCAGTTTTCCAAGGGCTCGTTGTTTCACGGCTGCCGCCACGGCCTGATGGCGTTGTCGCTGGTGCCCGATCTGCTGGCGCGACTGCAGTGGAACGAGATGCCCATGCGCGCGGCGATCGAGCCAGCCATGTATGCCACCGACGTGGCGATCGAGCAGGCAGCTGCCGGCGTGCCGTTCCGCGAGGCTTACCGTGCGGCGGCTGATACTGCGGCGAGTGCCGGCGAAGGCCGCACACCCGAGTCGAGCCTCGCGGCGCGCACGTCGCCCGGCGCAGGGCACGATTTGCGCTTGAATGACCTGGCTGAGCGACTGGCACAGATCGACGCATGAACGCATCGGTTTCCACCCACAACGCGACCCACTATCGCTGGGGTGGAGTCTGCGACGGTTGGCATCTTTTGGCCGGCGATGACCTCAGTGTGATTGAGGAACGTATGCCGCCCGGCGCGACCGAGTTGCGTCACCGTCATGCACGTGCCCGGCAGTTCTTCTATGTGCTGGACGGCGTAGCCACCTTGGAGGCTGGCGGTGTGACTTACTCACTGAAGGCAGGGGAGGGGCTGCATATTCCGCCGGGCACGGCGCATCAGATGTGCAACCAATGCACTGTCGACTTGCGGTTCATGGTCATCTCTGCGCCGAAGAGTCACGGTGACCGCGAACTCGTGCCGCCGGACGAGGTGGAGTAGATGGGAACTCAGGAGTCCGTTCATGCTCTCCCGGTGCAGATGTTGCCGCCCTGGCGTCGCGCAGTGCTCAAGGTCGGCAGCAACCTGCTCGCCGCCGATGGCGGCGGTTTGACCGCACGTCATGCGTCGGCGCTGGCGCAGTTCATCGCTGCTAGCCATGCGCAGGGCAAAGAAGTGGTGTTGGTTTCTTCAGGCGCGGTGGCGGCGGGACGCGCGCTGCTGCGCGAGCATGCGGTCGGCGGCAGCGATCTGGTCGCGCGGCAGGCGCTGGCGGCGCTGGGGCAAGCGCCGATGATCGCGCTGTGGCAAAGCCTATCGACGCGCCCGGTGGCACAGGTGCTGCTGACCCATGACGATCTGCGCCATCGTCGTCGCTACCTCAACGCGCGCGCCACGCTGCGCGAGCTGCTGGCGCTCGAGGTGCTGCCGGTGATCAACGAAAACGATACCGTAGCCGTCGACGAATTGAAGCTCGGCGACAACGACAACCTCGCCGCCATCGTGGCAGCACTGGTCGATGCCGACCTGCTGTTGATCGCTTCGGACGTCGATGCTCTGTATACCGCCGATCCGCGCCTCGATCACTGGGCGACGCCGATTGCCGACGTGCCCGAAATCACACCTGCCGTTTTCGCGATGGCCGGCGGCAGCGGCAGTCGCATCGGTACGGGTGGCATGCGTACCAAACTGGAAGCGGCCACCAAGGCCGCCGCCGCCGGCATTGCCACGGCACTGTTTTGCGGCAGCGACGCAACGACCGTGCAGGCACTCGGTGCGGGCACGCTGCGTGGCACGCTGGTGCATGCGCCGGGCAGCCGCATGCAGGCGCGCAAATACTGGTTGCGCCATGCGCCAGCCGCGCCAGGACGTATCGTGGTGGATGCGGGTGCGGCACGCGCGCTGGCGGCCGGCCGTGCCTCGCTGTTGCCGGGAGGTGTGGTGGACGTGGAGGGCGAATTCCATCGCGGTGACATGGTCGAAATCGTCGACGCCGGTCGGCGCATCATTGCGCGTGGCCTCAGTCAATACGGTGCCGTCGAAGTACGCCGGCTGTCCGGCCACCACAGCCGCGAGATTGCCGCGCTGCTCGGCTACAGCTACGGCGGTGAAGTGGTACACCGTGACGATATGGCGACGGTCGGCACCACGGAGAGCGCGACATGAATACGATACGCGCGCTAGCACTGGCCTGTCGTGACGCGGCGCGATCGGTGGCTGCGCTGGATACAGCCGCCAAACGGCGACTGCTGCTCGCCATGGCGTGCGCGCTCGAATCGCGAACGGATGCCGTACTCGAAGCCAACGCCGAGGACATGCGGCTGGTCATGGAGAAAGGCATTCATGGCGCGATGCTCGATCGCTTGAAGCTGGATGTATCGCGCGTGCAGGCCATTGCCGATGCGCTGCGCGAAGTCGCTGAACTTTCTGATCCCGTCGGCGTGGTCACACGCCGTGAGAGCCGACAGAACGGCCTCAGCATCGAACGCGTGCGCGTGCCGCTGGGCGTGATTGCGATGATCTACGAGGCGCGTCCCAACGTCACCGCCGATGCGGCCGCGCTGTGTCTGTTCGCCGGCAATGGCGTGATCCTGCGCGGCGGTTCAGAAGCGCTGCGTTCCAACCTCGCCATCGCGGCGGCGCTGCAGGCCGCGCTGCAGGCCAATGACGTGCCGACGGCGGCGCTGACCCTGATCGACGACCTCAGCCGCGAGGCGATGATCGAGCTGCTGCAGCTCACCGATATCGTGGATCTGGCGATTCCGCGCGGCGGCGAAGGTCTGATCCGCTTCGTCGCCGAACACGCGCGTGTGCCGGTGATCAAGCACTACAAGGGTGTGTGCCATCTGTATGTGGATCGCGCTGCCGATTCGACCCTCGCGCTGAATCTGCTGATCGATGGCAAGACCACGCGTCCGGGTGTCTGCAACGCGCTGGAAACGCTGCTGGTGCATGCAGATATCGCCGACCGTTTTTTGCCGATGGCGGCGGCAGCCCTACAAGAGCTTCGCGTCGAACTGCGCGGCTGCGCGCGCAGCTGCCAGCTGGTGTCCGGCATGCAAGCAGCGACCGACGACGACTACGCAGCCGAGTTTCTCGACCTGATCCTCGCCGTGCGCATCGTCGATGATCTGGATGATGCCATCGCGCATATCCAGCGCTACGGCTCCGACCACACCGAGGTCATCGCGACAGCCGACGAGACGGTGGCCGGACGCTTCGTGCATGCGCTGAGATCGGCCGTCGTGATGGTCAACGCCTCGTCGCGCTTCTCCGACGGTTGCCAGCTCGGCCTCGGTGCGGAAATCGGTATTTCCACCACGCGCCTGCATGCCTATGGTCCGATGGGCGCCGAGTCGCTCACCATCGAGCGTTTCGTGGTGCGGGGGACTGGTCAGGTCAGGCATTTGCCTGGCTGATCCGGGAGATCGTGGACAGGCTCTAAAATGGGTTCTCAAGGCTGGATAACTCGCTCAAGGCGCCAGTCGATTATGATGGCCAACCGCCGCGGCGCTTTTCGACAGGCCGTTCGACCGCTGGAAGGCGCGAATGAAGCTCAGGGACGTTGTCAAAGCTGTTCCTTTCGAAGTGAAGCCGTGAATCGTTTGATTGAAAGCACTACCGATGGGTTGCCTCTGGAGGTTTCGCCAAACACGATTGGCTCCGATGCCGCAGCGAAGCCGCGCGCGCGACGTCAGCGGCGGGTCTATCTCGTGCCGCCGGCCCGCTGGAAGTCTGCCCGGGCTTGCGCAACGATCGATTGGTCGACCATCGCACCGGCCCCTTGCTCTTGGTCGGATAAGCCGTTTAAAACCGATTCGGTCTCGAACGCTGACCGGCACCGCGTGGATTGGAGCAAAGGTTGGACTTTCGCCATTTCGCTCGCCGGCCGCTCTTCCACAGCGACGCTTTTAGCTCGACGCGGTTTCTACCGTGCAAACGCCCTGGTTATCGATAGGGCACAGGCGGCGCAGCGCTCGTGGGCAAGCTGGGATCAGGGACATAAGCGCCGCACCTTGACCGCGCTTTCCTGCTGCGCGGCGTTCGCCGCTATTGCCGTGCCGCTGGTGTCGGGTGTGGCGCATTCGCAGCCGGAGCTCGACGGTCATGCGGTGCTCAGTGGGCCGGTGACGGCGCAGACGTTGGCAAAAAATGTGGCTGCTCCGACCGCTGCGCCGCCGGCCTCGGCTGAAAAAAAGCGTGAGGTCGAATCGATCGGTGTGCTGCCGAAGGCGATCCCGGCGATGCGTTCCGAGTCGCCATCCTCCATCGCGCTGTTGTCGGATGTCAGCACGATGGACTTGATGATGCCGATCGCCGAGCCCGATCTGAACATCGCCTCGCGTCAGAGCCTGTGGACGCAGGTGGGCAGGGAGTTTGGCGTCGACCCGCTGTTGCTCTACAGCATTGCGCTGGTGGAGTCGCGCTCTTTGCATCCGGGTGGGGACGTGGGCCCGACACCCTGGCTGTTTCGGGTGAACGACCATTTGGTAGTTGGCGAACGGCACCACGTGCAGATGGAAATGGCTGTCGCGAGCCAGTTCAACGCTACCGTACAGGACGTGGGCATCATGCAGGTGTATTACCCGATGCACCGTAGCGCGGTTCGCGATCCGCTGAGCTTGCTGGACCCGAAAACCAATATCTCCGTCGCCGCGAAGATCCTGCACGACGGTATGCACGAAACGCGCGATCCGGTGCTTGGCGTCGGCTATTACCACAGCCATACGCAGCAGCTGGCGAGAGATTACGGCACCGCCGTGATGACGGTTTATCAGCGGCTCAAGGGCGTGTATCGATCGGGGAAGAATGGGCAGGTCGTGGCGCGCTAGTCTGGACTTGCTTGCGCTGCAAATCCCGGTACCCAGCGTCACCTGGCAAGGCTAGGGAAATAGCGCGCTTGCTCTCCCGCCGCTGCGCTTCGTCGAATCACACCGTAGAACGCATTAGCCCGGCGCGGCCTTCTTTTTCGGTGCAGACCGTTTTGCTACGGCCGTTACCGGCACCGGATTAGCGATCGCTGCATCCAGTGTCAGCCCTTTCAGAGCGCGTTCGACTCGCATCAGTCCAAAGTTCTCGACGAAGGCCATCACGCACGGGCGCAGATTTTCCTCGCCGCTGTTCGAGTTGCTCATATTCGTCGCCGACAGCCCGAAGTTGATCGACAGCATCCAAAGCCCCTCGTGGATGCCCGCGCTTTTCAACAGAATGACCAGCAGCTCTTCGTGCGAAAAAGAATATTTGATGGCGTCGGTCATGGATGTGCTCATTGAGCCGCAGTTACTCACCGCTGCAGCTTGGCGCTAGCGCGTGTCTGCTGCAAGTCACCAGCGGATCGTTTGTCAGCAGGACGTTTGCCAACAGCAGAGCTTCGCCGTCGCGTGTGGGAGCTGGAAATGATCGTCAGATGCCTTGGCCATGTGCTCAATCGCGTCGACGTTCATGGTCATGTTGTGCAGTCGCAGCAATATTGCTGCGGTCACCAAACGGTTACTCGATTCCAACACAAACTCAAGTTTCTCCCGCTGGAGGCGATAACATTAGGGAATGACGGGGTGATTTGAGCGGCCGATTCCAGGTCATTAAGGCCCGTTCATCCGTTGCAGCTCCGGTAGATTTTTAGGCTGAAAAGCGTGTTCTCAAGCGAGTAGACGCATCGCAACGGATTGGATGGAGTGTCACTTATTCGGTACGAGGCATTCCATGATCTCGTTCTTAACACCGCTCAAAAAACGCATTCATTCGCTGGCAAGAACATTTTCCGAGCATCTGCCAGGAGACTTCTCGCTCGATGAAAGTAACTCGATCATGGTGGCCGGTCAGTCAACGCCGGTGTTGCGCCTTGACGGTAAATCGATGAATCTGAATTTCGTGGTGCCCGATCGTTTCACTGAAGCGACCGGCGGCACCGCAACTCTTTTCGTGCGCCGTGACGATGATTTTGTCCGGGTTACCACGTCCGTCAGAAAGCAGGATGGGGAACGGGCCATCGGAACGATTCTGGATCGATCGCATCCCGCCTATCGGCCGCTGCTGGCCGGCCAGTTCTACCTCGGCTACGCCACGATTTTCGGCAAGCAGTTCATGACACAGTACGACCCGATCATCGACCCGGACGGACGGATCATCGGGGTGCGCTATGTGGGGCTGGATGTCAGTCATATGCGTATTGTTGGCGTGCCGCTGCGCGCGGCCGCCATCACGGCATGCCTCTATAGCGGCGCATTTCTGGTATTCAGTTGGCTGACCCGCCCGATGATGTCCGTGGTCGCCGAAAACTGGCTGATCCGGTTCGGCCTGCTGTCCTGCCTGGGCATGGCCTTTGCGGTCTATGTGTTGATGGTCAGGAACGTCAGTCGACCGATGGCAGATTGTCGTGCGGCCGCAGGCAGGATAGCCGCCGGCGATCTGAGCGCGCAGGTGCACGTCAGCCGCCGTGATGATGTCGGTCAACTGCTTCAGGCCATTAATGGAATCGGCGTGGGACTGGCCAATGTTGTCGGCGAAGTACGCCAGGCGAGCGATGGTGTGCACACCGCATCGCATCAGATCGCAGCAGGTACATCGGATCTCTCGACGCGCACACAGACGCAGGCGGCTGCGCTTGAGGAAACGGTCTCGGCGATGGAGGAGCTCGCTTCCACGGTAAGACAGAATGCCATCCATGCAGGTGAAGCCAGCGCACTGGTCGCTTCGGCGGCTACGCTGGCCCAGGATGGCGGCGAGATGGTCGGCCAGGTGGTATCCACCATGGCCGAAATCAGGTTCAAGGCGCACAGCATCGAAAACATCATCGGCCTGATCGACGGCATTGCTTTTCAAAGCAATATCCTCGCCCTCAACGCCGCGGTCGAAGCTGCTCGCGCAGGCGAGCAGGGAAGAGGTTTTTCGGTGGTGGCTACCGAAGTACGTACGCTCGCCCAGCGCTCGGCCGCCGCGGCAAGGGAAGTAAAACAGTTGATCGCCGCCTCCGTCGAAACGGTGGATGCCGGGTGCGAACTGGTCGATCTCACGGGCATTGCCACCAAGGCGATTGCCGGATCGATCCATGAGGCCTCGCTGCTGATGCTGCAGATATCAACGGCGAGCGACGACCAAAGCAAGGGTCTGGCCGAAATCAAGCATGCCATCGAACTCATGGATCAGGCGACCCAGCAAAACGCAGCGCTGGTCGAACAATCCGCTGCCGCCGCGAAGAGCATGGAGGAGCAGGCGGCTGTTCTCGGCAAAGCGGTATCGGTTTTCAAGACCGCCCACTAAGAACCTGTTCATGATCTCCCTGCGCGAGGCAGGTGGAGATCATGAATAAGAGGTTCTAAGCCAACGCTGCCGGCCGTGAGCATACCGTCGATCGCGCCGGAAGAACGTGGAAATATCGAAGAAGCGATGAGCGGCTTTCGAGGCGGAAACTTTCCGCGTCGAACTATCGCGGTATGGTTTTACGGCAAGGTTCGTATGACGACGCCAAGGACTAGCTTGCTGGCGTTGACCACTCCCGCACCGCCGCCACAAACGCCAGGCAATCCGCAAAACGGTTGTATAGCGGGGCGGGCGATATGCGGATGACGTCGGGCTCGCGCCAGTCGCCGATGATGCCGTGGTCCATCAAGTACTCGAACAGTGCTCGACCGCGATCGCGGCCGCCGACGACGCGGATGGAAAGCTGTGCACCGCGGCGATTGGGATCGCTGGGGGTCACGATGTCGAGAACATCGACAAGTTGGTTTTTGACCAGCCACTCGAGATAGCCGGTCAGCTGCAGCGATTTCTCGCGCAGCTGGCGCATGCCGGCGCGGCGAAACATGTCGAGCGAGACACGCAGCGGCGCCAGCGACAGGATCGGCGGGTTGGACAGCTGCCAGCCTTCGACGCCGTGGATCGGCACAAACGCCGGACCCATCTGAAAACGCGTGGCCTTGTCGTGTCCCCACCAGCCGGCGAAGCGCGGCAGCACGGCATCGGCATGACGCTCGTGCACGAAGGCGCCGCCGACGGCGCCGGGGCCGGCGTTGAGATATTTGTAGTGGCACCAGATCGCGAAGTCGGCGCCACTGTCGTGCAGCTGCAGCGGCAGGTTGCCCACGGCGTGGGCAAGGTCGAAGCCGACGGTGCATCCGTGGCGGTGCGCCAGCGCGGTGATCGCTTTCAGATCGAACGCCTGGCCATTGCGGTACTGGATGCCAGGCAGCATCACCAACGCGATGCGCGAACCGTGCTCAGCCAGCGCGCGCTCGATCGCGGCCATGGAAATGAGGCCGTTCGGTTCGTCGGCTTCCAGCTCGATCAGCGCGGTGGCGGGATCGAAGCCATGAAAGCGCACCTGCGATTCCACTGCGTAGCGATCGGTGGGGAAGGCGCCGGCTTCGATCAGGATAGCGGGGCGCTCCTGTGTCGGGCGATAAAAGCTCACCATCAGCAGGTGCAGGTTGACCCCGAGAGTATTCATCGCCACCACTTCGGACGGCTTGGCGCCGACGACGAGGGCGAGATCGTCACGCAGATAGTCTTCGTAGTTCAGCCACGGCTGGCGACCCTTGAAATGGCCTTCCACGCCCAGCTCGGCCCAGTAGTCGAGCTCGGTCGTGACCGCTTCGCGCACGCCGCGCGCCTGCAGCCCGAGCGAATTGCCGCAAAAATAGACGCTGTCCACCTTTTGGCCATCCGCGCCTTCGTGTGGCGGGATCAGAAATTCGTCGCGGAACGCGCGCAGGGGGTCGGCGGCGTCGCGCTGCTGCGCCCATTCGGTGGTGGCCTGGTAGTCGCTGACGTCGTGCATCTCGGTTGTCCTGTGGATGGGCGGGAGCGCGAACCGGCGCTCGCTTCGTGCAGCGGCGACTTTACCCGCGACGGCGTCGTCTAGACAGTGAAGGCAGCCGCTGGCGTTGTCGCCTGCCTGCCGCCGCGCGCAGGCCGCGGCGAGATAGGCGCAAGGTGGTCGCGGACGTTACTTGAGTTTGGCAGCGATGGCGTCGCAGTCTTTGTCGAAGGCGGCTTTCCACGCAGGGCCGGCCTCACTCTGCGATGGGCGCAGGCAGCGCAGCGAGACCGCGACGCCGTTCTTGAACCAGTAACGTTCGCTGTAGCTGTACTGCACGCCGCTTTCCTGTGCCGTATAGACGAATGTGTTGGCGCCGGGCGCTACCGCCGCGGTTTTGTAACCGGGCAGCGCCAGCGCCTTGGCCGACGTGGTGCCCACGTACTGCTGAAAAGCGCTCATGTCGGCGACCTGCTTCACCGTTACGGTGACGCGCGACAGGCTGACCTTGCCGGTGGGCGAGCGGTCGGGCACCTGGAACACATGCACTTCGGGGTCGCCCTGCGTATCGAGGATATCCACCCAGTCGTCCGGCGTGCGGAACTGCACGCTGCCGTTGGCCATGCTGACGTCGGCGGCGTGCAGTGTGCCGGCCAGCAGCAGCGTGGTGGCGATGGCGGCGAGGCTGGAAGAGGCGGTGCGCAGAACACTCATGCTGACTCCTGGAATAGACCGAAAAGAGCGGCCATTAATGAAGCAATATCCTATGGGGTACGTCCTCGCAAAGCCGCGCCTTGAGACGATCGGGCGCCAGCATGATCATGTAGACGCCGCGCGCCGCTTTCTTCAGAGGAATCCCCACGCTCCAAGGATAAACGCTACGGGGACTGTTCTGCTTGATGCCGGTCGCCTGGGCGCCATGCAACGCCCGCCCCGCTATCCGTGCCGGCGGCTACCGCACCCAGGTCAGGTCACGCCCGTGCCGGCAACGGTGCCCAGCGACGATGCTTGCGCGCTGCGCCCCAGCACATGGGCCAGTGTATCGACGTTGTCGACCAGGCGGTCGCTGATGCGCTTGAGCAGGTCGGCAGTGTGCTTGTTGTCGGACATCGCCAGCAGGGTGGCGAGGCTGCGCTGCAGCGTGCGTAGGTCCGATGGCAGCTGCGGCGCGCGGTCCTCGCGCAGCGCGTTGGCGATTTCCTGCAGCGCGATCGCCACGTGATCGACGAAACCACTGATCTCGCTGGATTCCGGCAGCGCGTCGTCGTTGTCGATCACTGCTTCCAGCGTCATGGCGGTGCGCGCCAGGCGGTTGCCGTTGGCGAACAGGGCGTTAGCTAGATCCAATAGCACGATCGGTGTGCCGGGTTCGGCGCGCATACGGTCAAGCGAGGCCTGGGCATTGGTGCGCGCGGTGCGCGCCGCCGTACGCGCTTCGCGATGGGCGTCGCGAAGCTCGGGCCGCGCCAGCGCCCGCAGATAGTTGGCATAGGCATCCAGCATGTCCGACAGCGCGGCGCGCACGCGGCCTTTTTCCCAGGTCGGCCACAGCACATAGGCGAGCAGGGCCATGCCGCTGCCGAGTACGGTGTTGATCACGCGATCGTGCACGGCCGCGCCGGAGTTCACGCCCTCGTACGACAGCAGAATCACCACGGTGCCGGTCAACGCGGCCACCGCTGCGCCGTAATGCGCCGTGGCCAGGTAGCGAAAAATCATGCACAGCACCGCCATCAGGGCCAGATGCGTCCATGGCTCGGCCGGCGTGATGTGCAGCAGCACCGTGGTGAGCACCAGCCCGAGGATCGTGCCGACCACGCGCAGCAGGCCAAAGTTGAAGGTCGCAGCGAAGTCCGGGCGCAACACGATGGCGGCCGTCATCGGCAGCCAGTAGCCGTGCGGCAGATGCAGTTGGCGTGAGACGAACATGGCCAGACTCAGGCAGACGGCGCTGCGCACGGCGTGGCGAAACGCGACCGAGTGGGGCGTCAGGCTGGCGCGCAGGGTCGCCAGCGCGGAGCTGCTGCGCAGAGCGGCAGGCAGCGGCGTCTCGGCGGCGGCGGCGCGCATCTCACCCTTGCTGCCGGCCCAGTTGGCGTTGCGCACGGCGGCGGCGAGCTGGCCGGACAGTGCATGGATGTGCCGCGCCAGCGTGTCCGGCGGTGCATCGGCGCCGAGCAACGCGGTTTCGCTGGCTTGAAGTGTTTGCAGCATGCGCTCGGCTTGCCGAGGCGGTTCGCCTTCGTCGAGCGCGTCGGCGATGGTCGCCAATACGCGCGCCGCATCGTCGCGAAACATCGCGTGGATGGTGGGGTTGGCGCGCAGCTCGGCCATTGCCGTGAGCTCAAGGCGGATACGCTCGGCCAGTTCCAGCAACACGCCGAAGGCTTCCATCGCACGACCGCGTGCGTGATGCCGGCCGAGCAGGGTGTGCTGCAATGTCGTCATGGCACCGGACAGCGCCGGTACGTCGGCATCGTCATAGGTTTGCTGGCGCGCCAGCGTCGCCAATCCGCGATAGACGGCCGCCAGTGCCAATCGCTCTGGCCGGTAGCGTTGCAGTGGCCAGGCGGCGATCGAAAAAGCCGTCAGCAGCAGACCGCCGCTCAGCAGCAGGCCGGCGCCGAGCAGCGCATGTGGCAGCGTGGTCGGCGTGTACGCGGTCACCACCAGCAGAATCATGCTGGTCATGCCTACCCGCGCAATATCTACACCGAACACCACCAGCAGGCCGCCAAAAAATCCGAAGACCATGGTGGCGAACAGCAGCGGCACCAGCTGACCGCCGATCAGAAATCCGCACAGCGAGGCCACGGCGGCGGCAAGCGAAGCCAGCACCAGCTGCTGCATGCGCTGCCGATAAGGGCCGGGCTGATCGGAAAACATCGTGTTGAGCGCGCCGGCTGCAATACCGATGCCCACCTCGATATAGCCGGTGGCCAGGCCGATGCCAAGCGGCAGAATGACCGCCGCCGTATTGCGCAGCAGGACCCACAGCGGCACATCCGGCCGCTTGGCCGTGGTCAGGCTCTCCAGCATTTTTCTGCTCAGCGAGTAGCCGGTGGTGGGCATGAATGGCGGTGACTCAGATGGCCGAGCGCTGATTCTGCATCACAGCGGCTGAAGTTGACGCGACGATGCTTCAATGCTGCGCGACGCTTATCGATAAAACCTTATGAATGCGGCAAAAAAAGGCGCCGGACGGTGCGCGGCGCCGTTTTCTTCAACGATTGGAGACGATCAGGCGCGGCCGGCGAATTCGCCCGTAATCGTATTGACCCAGACTTTTTCGTCGTTGCTGATGTACTCGGGCACCTGCAGTTCGATGCCGGTACTGAGCTTGGCCGGCTTGTTGCGCTTGGTGGCGCTGGAGCCCTTCATTTCCGGGGCAGTATCGACCACGGTGAGGATCACGCTGCTGGGCACCTGCAGGCCGACCGGTGCGTCGTCGATCAACTGCACGTAATAGCCTTCGATGCCTTCCACGATATAGCCGGCGTTGTCGCCGACCAGCTCGGGCGACAGCGGGTACTGAGTGTAATCCTCGGCATCCATGAAGACGAAGGCGCCATCGTCCATGTAGGAGAAATTCGCCGCGCGGCGGACTAGATCCATTTCGCGCAGCTCGTCGTCGGCACGCAGGCTGAGGTCGAACTTGCGGCCGCCAGGAATCGAATACAGCGTAAAGCGGAACGTGACGTTGCCACCACGCGCGCTGGGCGAGCTGCGCTCGATATCGCGCACCTGATAGACGGTGCCATCGTGTTCGACCACGTTGCCTTTCTTGACGTCGGAAGCTTTCATTGGGTAGCTCGTAAGTAGGGTTTAGGAGTCAGTAGCAAAAGCGCGCAGCGGAAGATTGTGTTGCAGTGCATTCGCAGCGGCAGTCCAAGCGACAAAGCTTCGCCCTCGCTACTCGCCTCTCGTTCCTGCTTTATTTCGGCTGCAGCCGTACCGCGCCGTCCAGACGAATCGTTTCGCCGTTGAGATAGCGGTTGCGGAGAATAAAACCGACGGTATCGGCATACTCCGCCGGCTTGCCCAGGCGCGATGGGAAGGGGATCGAAGCGGACAAGGATTCCTGCAGTTGCGGCGACATGCCGTCGACCATCGGGGTCCAGAAAGCGCCCGGCGCGATGGTGTTGACCCGGATGCCTACGCGCGCGAGCTCGCGCGCGAGCGGCAGCGTCATCGCCACCACACCGCCCTTGGAGGCCGCATAGGCGGCTTGGCCGATCTGGCCTTCGTAGGCGGCGACGCTGGCCGTGTTGATGATCACACCGCGCTCGCCGTCTTCACCGGCTTCGTTGTTCTGCATCAGCGCGGCACCGGCCTTGGCGACGTTGAAACTGCCGACCAGATTCACCATCACCGTGCTTGTGAAATGGGCCAGCGGCAGCGTGCCCTCACGGCCCAACATGCGGCCGGAGCCGAGGATGCCGGCACAGTTGACCAGCAGGTTCAAACCGTCCATCGACTCGTGCGCGGCGGCCACGTTGATGGCGACGCCATCTTCCGAGGTGACGTCGGTACGGAAAAATCGCGCGTGCTCGCCCAGCGTACCCAGCGCGGCCTGCCCTTTATCGTTGTCGACATCGAATAACGACACCTGACCGCCGTGTGCCACCAGGTATTGAGCTACTGCGTAGCCAAGTCCGGAAGCGCCGCCGGTAATGATCGCCTTGACCTGATCGAGCTGCATGCGAGGTTTCCTGCCGATTCAAACGTGCATGGTAACTGACTGGCACCGCGCGGCGTAGTTGGTGGCGCGGGTATGCACGGTAAATGTGAATTGGCCTTCACTTAAATATTCACACGGCGTTGGGTATGCAACCGCGAATGTTCATCGAAGCTGCCGAACACTTTCACTATCTGTGCGCTCAGTAGCTTTGTGATCCGTAAAGCCGCCGCTTCATCCCTTGCTTCATCGACTGAAAATCAAAGGAACGCCCATGAAAAAGCAGCTTGGCACTTTGTTCGTTTGCGGCATATTGGCCCTGTCTTGTGCCACCGCGGTGTCCGCTCAACCGCAAGACCATCACGATCAAGAAAGCCATGATCAGCGCTCTGGATCTCATCCGATGTATGACCGCGGCCACAGCGAAGGTTGGTACAAGAAGGGGGGTCACGTACCGGCCGAGTACAACGGTGGCACCTACGAAGTCACCGACTGGCGTGCGAACCATCTGCGCCAGCCGCCGCACGGTTATCACTACGTGCGCAGCGACAACGGCGATTTCCTGCTGGTTGCCGTGACGACCGGCGTGATCGCCAGCATCATCGCCAGCCATTAAAACCTATTTCGCTACAGCGACATTTCACAGGATTCCCAGGAGTGACCATGAAAAAACGTTTAGGTAGTTTGATTTTGTGCGGAACCATGCTGCTGGCCAGCGGATCGTTGCTGGCGCAGGATTACGGGCACGACCACGATCATGGCGATCAGCGCTACGATCATGACCATGGTGATCATCATGGCGGGGGGTTCTACGACCGCGGCCATCGCGAGGGTTGGTATCGCGCCGGCGGCCGGGTGCCGGACGAGTATCGCCGTGGCGACTATGTCGTGAGCGACTGGCATCGCGACCATCTGCGTCCGCCGCCGCGCGGCTATCATTATGTTCGCAGCGATAACGGTGATTTCCTGGTCGTCGCGGTCACTACCGGCGTCATTGCGAGCATCATCGCCAGCCATTGATGCAGCCATGGGCGGAAGAAAAAGCCCCGCTCTGAAGGCGGGGCTTTTTCATGGCATGACTCCTATCGATGGCTCCCTGGGAGCCTCTCCACGATTTCCCAGTGCGCCGAGCTGAGAGCGGTTTGGGCGCAGGTCAAGGAAGAGCGAGGAAGTGTGGCTACTGACTCAATGTGTGAAAATCCAAGGAAGCGGCCAGCTGTGCAAAAGGCGTGACCGGAGCAGGCGGGTTTTGCATGGCCTGCAGCTCTTTCTGCCACAGGCCTACATCCCACCATTGCCCGAGCTTGTAGCCGCACTGGCGCCAGACGCCCGCCGTCGTAAAACCCATGGCTTCGTGCATCGCGACGCTGGCCGCGCCGGGCAGGGTAATGGCGCCAATGGCCTGATTGATGCCCTGCAGCCGCATGACCGCGAGCAGCGTGCCATACAGCCGGCGCGCGATGCCGCGCCGCTGCGCATCGGCGTGAACATAGATCGAGGTTTCCGCCATCCAGTCGTACGCCGCGCGCTCGCGAAAGCGCCCCGCGTAGGCGTAAGCCAGCACGCGGTCTTCTTCTTCCCACACCAGCCAGGGATAGTGCGGCAGGCGCATACGGATGCGTTCGCGCATGGCTTCCACGCCGGGCAGCTCGGTCTCGAAGGTGGCCGCGCCGTGGAGAACCACAGGCGCATAGATCGCATGGATAACGGCGGCGTCATCATCGCGGGCGATGCGGATCATGCTCGGCGAGTCCTCAGCATCGGCGTTGCGACGGATCGGTATTGCCCCACCACGGTGACATCGCAGTTACGGCAATCGGTTTGTTACTTTTCACGCTGGCGGTGTCTGCTGTCAAAGGTCGAGAATGAAGAACCGGTTACAGCTGAAATGTCCGGTGTCACCCATCGGCTTGTCGATTTGTCGGAAGCCGCTGCGCGCGTACAGCGCCTGTGCGCCATCCATGCCGTTGAGCGTTTCCAGATAGCAGCGACGAAAGCCGCGTGCGCGCGCCGCATCCAGGCAGGTCTGCATCATCGCGGTGCCCGCGCCGGTTCCGCGCGCCTGCGGCAGAAAATACATTTTGCGTAGCTCGCACACATCGGGCTCGCCGTTTTGTAATGGCGCAATGCCTGCGCCGCCGAGCACCGCGCCGTTGCGCTCGACGACAAAATAGGCGCTGTGCGGCTGGGTGTAAGCCTCGTACAAATGGTCCACTTCCGTATCGTGAATGGCAAAGCCTGGGCCATCAGCGCCGAACTCCGGCATGACCGTGCGGATGACGGCGGCCATGGCGGCGTTGTCGCCGGTGCTGATCGGTCGGATCGAGAACGAGGTGGGCATAGAAACGCTCATTGGCTGTGGAGTGGGGTGTCAGCTGGCGGTGCGAGCGCGGGTGACCCGGCTCGCCGTTTGCTTGCCCAACTGGCCGGCCAGCCAGGCGCCGGTGGCGATCATCTGGTCGAGATCGACGCCGGTGGTCATGCCCATGCCATGCAGCATGTAGATCACGTCTTCGCTGGCCACGTTGCCGGTGGCGCCCTTGGCATAGGGGCAGCCGCCGGTGCCCGAGACGGCGCTGTCGATGACCCGCACGCCTTCTTCCAGGCAGGCCAGAATATTGGCCAGCGCCTGGCCGTAGGTGTCGTGGAAATGCACGGCCAGCGCATCCATCGGTACCTCCTGCGCGACGGCACGCAGCATCGCCCGCGCCTTGGCCGGCGTGCCCACGCCGATCGTGTCGCCCAGCGAGATCTCGCGGCAGCCGAGCTGGTAAAGCCGTACGGCGACGCGCACCACGTCGCTCACCGCGATGTCCCCCTCGTACGGGCAGCCCAGTACGGTGGAGATATAGCCGCGTACGGTGACGTCATCGGCCTGCGCCTGCTCGATCACCGGCACGAAGCGCGCCATCGATTCGTCGATCGAGGCGTTGGTGTTTTTGCGGCTGAAGGTTTCCGAGGCTGCGGTGAAGATGGCGATTTCGCGCACCCCGACCTCGCGTGCGCGTCGGTAGCCCTGTTCGTTCGGCACCAGCACCGGATAGCTGACGCCCTCTGCTTTGCGAATGGCCGTAAAGACGTCCGCCGCATCGGCCAGCTGCGGTATCCATTTCGGGCTGACGAAGCTGGTCGCTTCGATCGTTTTCAGACCGGTTGCCGACAGTCGGTCGATCAGTTCGACCTTTATCGCTGCCGGCAGCAGCGCCTTCTCGTTCTGCAGGCCGTCGCGCGGGCCGACTTCGACGATCTGGACGTGGTTGGTCCGTACGCTTTCGGCACGGACGTTATCAGAGAAGTTCATGCATGATCCGGACGTGTCTTGGTGGCGTGCAATGCGGGTGGCGGACAGGATCAGTCGGCGAAGCGCACGAGCACGGTGTCGGCGTCGACGAACTCGCCCTGAGCCGCCAGGATGCTGTCGATGATACCGGCGCGCGGGGCCTTCAAGGCGAGTTCCATCTTCATCGCCTCCATCACCAGCAGCTCGTCGCCCTGTTCGACGCTATCGCCGGCCTTGGCTTTCACCAGCACGATGCGGCCGGGCATGGGCGCAATGACCTGATTGCTGCCGGCGGCGTCCTTGGCCGTCCAGGCAAAGGCGATCGCGCGGGTAAAGCTGTAGCGCTGGCCGTCGGCGTCGTGCAGCAGTACGTGATCCTTATCCACGCGCAATGGCAGGCGCAGCGATTCGCCATCGAAGCGTGCGCTCAGCCCGTCGCTCTGCAGCCGCGCGCCATGTACCTCGCATGGCACGTCGCCATGCTGGAGCAGGTAATGACCGTCGTAGCCTCGGGCTTCGATATCGTAGCGCCGGTCGCGCAGCGTCAGCGCGATCGCACGCGTGCCGGCGTGGCCGATACGCCAAGCGTCGGCGCGGGCCCAGGGCGAATGGGGATCGGCCGGCGTGGCGACGATATCGGCCTCATCCCGCAGCAGCGCGGCCGTGGCCGCGGCGAACAGCACGGCATCGGACGGCGAGATATCGCCGACCAGAAATTCGTCCAGATGGCGATCCAGATAACCCGTATCGATGCGTCCCTCGACCACGATGGGATGACGCGCCAGCCGTTCGAGAAAGCCGATATTCGACTTCGGACCGACGATTTCGCAGCGGGCCAGCGCCTCGCGCAGGCGCTGCAGCGCCTGCATGCGGTCGATGTCGTAAACGATCAGCTTGGCGATCATCGGGTCGTAGAAAATGGTGACCGTGTCGCCTTCGATCACGCCGCCGTCCAGGCGCACGTGCTCCGACGCAGCGGGCAGGCGCAAGGTTTGCAACTTGCCCGAGCCGGGCAGGAAGTTCTGGTCGGGGTCTTCGGCGTACAGCCGCACTTCGATCGCGTGGCCGTGGGCGTGAATCTGTTCCTGCCGCAGTGGCAGCGGCTGACCGGCGGCCACGCGCAGCTGCCATTCGACCAGATCGAGGCCGAGCGTCATCTCGGTCACCGGATGCTCGACCTGCAGGCGCGTGTTCATTTCCATGAAAAAGAATTCGCCGCTGGTGGCGACGATAAATTCGATGGTGCCGGCGCCGACGTAGTCGACCGCCTTGGCCGCTGCCACGGCCGCTTCACCCATGGCCTTGCGACGAGCCTCGTCGAGGAAGGGCGAGGGCGTCTCTTCCAGCACTTTCTGATAGCGCCGCTGCGCCGAGCACTCGCGCTCGTTCAGGTGGATCACGTGCCCGTGGGTATCGCCGAAGACCTGGAATTCGATATGCCGCGGATGCTCGACGTAGCGCTCCAGAATCACGCGCGTATCGCCGAAGGCGCTGGCGGCTTCGCGCTGGGCCGAGGCCAGCGCGTCGGCAAATTCCTTTTCTTCGCGCACAATGCGCATGCCCTTGCCACCGCCGCCCGAGGCGGCCTTGATCATCAGCGGAAAGCCGGTTTTGCGCGCCTGTTCGGCGAGGTGGGCGACGTCCTGGTTGTCGCCGTGGTAACCCGGTACCAGCGGTACGGCATGGCTTTCCATCAGCGCCTTGGCGGCGGCCTTGGAGCCCATCGCGTCGATGCTTTCCGGCTTTGGACCAATGAAGACGATGCCGGCGTCGCTGCAGGCGCGGGCGAAGGCGGTGTTCTCGGAGAGAAACCCGTAACCGGGATGGATCGCCTGCGCGCCCGATTTTTTTGCCACGTCCAGAATGACGTCGCCGCGCAAATATGAATCGGCTGGGCGCGGCCCGCCGATCGGCCACGCCTCATCCGCCAACCGCACGTGCTGCGCGTCGGCGTCCGCTTCGGAGTACACGGCAATCGTATGGATGCCGAGGCGCCGGCAGGTGCGGATCACGCGGCAGGCGATCTCGCCGCGGTTGGCAATCAGTACGCGCTCGAACATGCAAAATCCTCGGGTGTGCGCGATCTAGCAAAGCCGGATAAGTTATCAGATGCCGTGGTCGCAACCGATGCGCGGCGCAGCATGGACGGGATAAGTCGCTCAAGCCGTGGCTGCTCCAGAACCGCCAGGCTTACGTTCCTGGCGTGTAGCCGACTGTTCCGATAACGGTGCGCTGATCAGTGCTGGACGACCCAGCGCGGCGCGCGCTTGTCGAGAAACGCGCTGAGGCCGTGCTGGCCTTCTTCGGAAGTGCGCAGCCGCGCGATCAGTTCGGCGTTGGCCGCATCGATGCGTTCGGCCTGCGCCACGTCGCTGCCGCCCACGCGCAGCGCCAGCTGCTTGGCCTCGCGCTGGGCCTGCGGGCCGGCCTTGGCCAAGAGGTAGAGCTGGCGTTCGATCATCTCGTCCAGCTCGCTGCCGCCGACCACGGCGTGCAGCAGGCCGATGCGCGCGGCCGTATCCGCTTCAAAGACTTCGCCGGTGATGAAAAGTCGACGCGACTCGCGCAGACCGATCGCCGCGATGACATACGGCGAGATCACCGCCGGCACCAGGCCCAGTTTGACCTCGGACAGGGCGAACTTGGCCGTCTCCACGCCGATGGCGATATCGCAGCAGGCCACCAGACCCACGCCGCCGCCATACGCGGCGCCATTGACGCGCGCCACGGTGGGCTTGGAAAGAAACTGCAGTGTGCGCATCAGCTTGGCCAGGCGCAGCGAATCGGCGAGGTTCTCCTGCTCGCTGGCGTTGGCCATGCCGCGCATCCAGTTCAGATCGGCACCGGCCGAGAAGCAGCTGCCGTTGCCGGTAAGCACGACGCGGTGCACGGCGGGATCGGCATCCACGTTTTCCAGCGCTTCGGTAAGTGCCGCGATCAGCGTGTCGTCGAATGCGTTATGCACCTGCGGGCGGTTCAGGGTCAGCCACGCGGTGGCGCCGTGGCGCTCGCAAAGAACGGAATCGGTCATGGGGTACCCCGGCAAAGACCGTCATCATAAACGGTCGTTATCGATGCGTTGCCGGCATGCTGCAGCAAAACGTACAAAGGATTACAATGCGAACAATTCTTATTTGAGATGCGCCCGTGCGTCTGTCCGATTTACCCAAAGGAGCGCCCGCCGTGGTCGATCGCGTCGACGATGCCCACGCGGCGGATCCGATTGCGCAACGTCTGCGCGATTTGGGGTTTGTCGACGGCGAGCCGGTGCGGGTGGTCGCCATCGGTCCGGTAGGCGCCGATCCGCTGCTGATTCAGATCGGCTCGACGCGCTTCGCGCTGCGTCGTACCGAAGCGGCCCGTGTCACCGTGCGTCAGGAAGCGGCATGAGCGCCACGGCCCTGCGCATTGCTCTCGTCGGCAATCCCAACTGTGGCAAGACCGCGCTGTTCAACCTGCTGACGGGCGGCCGGCAGAAGGTCGCCAACTACGCCGGCGTCACCATCGAACGCAAGGAAGGTCGTTTCACCACGCCGTCCGGCCGCGTGCTGCAGATACTCGATTTGCCGGGCACCTACAGTTTCGACGCCAACAGCCCCGATGAGCAGATCACCCGCGATGTGCTGGAGGGAAACTACCCCGGCGAAGCGGCTCCCGATCTGATCGTGTGCGTGGCCGACGCCACCAATTTGCGTTTGCATTTGCGCTTCGTGCTGGAAGTGAAGCGCCTGGGCCGGCCGGTGGTGCTCGCCCTGAACATGATGGATGCAGCGCGCCGTCGCGGCATCGTCATCGATGTGCCGGAACTCCAGCGCCGGCTCGGTATCCCGGTGGTGGAAACGGTGGCCGTGAAGCGTGGCGGCGCTGCCGCGCTGGTCGAGCGCGTAGATGGCGACATGCCTGTCGCTGCGGCGGCTTCGCTGGACGATGGCCCCAGCCGCGCCAACCTGCACGTGCAGGTGCGGGAACTTCTCGCCGCGACGGTATCCATGCCGCGCCAGACGGCGGAGCTCGACGATGCGCTCGATCGCTGGGCGCTGCACCCGGTGTTCGGCCTGCTGATTCTCGGCGTGGTGATGTTTTTGGTATTTCAGGCCGTTTACGCCGCCGGCAAGCCGATGACGGATCTGATCGGCGACGGCTTCGGCTGGCTCGGCGATCATGCGGCAGCCAGCCTGCCGGTCGGTCCCATCAAGAGTCTGGTCGTCGATGGTCTGTTCGGCGGTATCGGCACGGTGATCGGTTTTCTGCCGGAAATCCTGGTGCTGTTCTTTTTCATTCTTTTGCTGGAAGAGTCCGGCTACCTGCCGCGGGCCGCTTTCCTGCTCGATCGGCTGATGATGTCGGTGGGTCTGACCGGACGCTCGTTCATTCCGCTGCTGTCGAGCTTCGCCTGCGCCATCCCCGGCATCATGGGCACGCGCAGCATCCAGGATCCGCGCGATCGCCTGGCCACGATTCTGGTGGCGCCGCTGATGACCTGTTCGGCGAGGTTGCCGGTGTACGCGCTGTTGATCGGTGCATTCATACCGATGCACCACGTGCTGGGCATCTTCAATCTGCAGGGGCTGGTGCTGTTTGCGCTCTATGCCGCCGGCATTCTCGGCGCCATGGCGGTGGGCTGGGTGATCAAGCGCATCCACCGCGACAAGAGCGAGCATGCGCTGCTGATGGAGCTGCCGTCGTATCGCATGCCCAAGCCGCGCGATATCGCCATCGGCCTGTGGGAGCGCGCTTCGATCTTTCTGAAGCGGCTGACCGGCGTGATTCTGGCGCTGACTATCATCATGTGGGCGATTTCGACCTTCCCGGGGCCGCCGGCGGGCGCCACCGGGCCGGCTATCGACTACAGCATCGCCGGCTATATGGGCCATTACCTGCAGTACATTTTCGCACCGCTGGGATTCAACTGGCAGATCAGCCTGTCGCTGATTCCGGCCTTCGCGGCGCGAGAGACGGCGGTGGCCGCATTGGCGACGGTGTATGCCGTCGGCGGTGATTCCGACACGGTCGGATTGGCGCACGCCCTGGCGGCCAATTTTTCCGTCGCCAGCGCACTGTCGCTGATGGTGTGGTTTGCCTTCGCGCCGCAGTGCATGTCCACGCTGGCGGTAATCCGCCGCGAGACCCACTCGTGGCGCAACGTGGCGATTTCCTTCGGCTACATGTTTGTCGTGGCCTACGTGGCGTCGCTGCTGACGTATCAGATCGCGAGGCTTTTCGCATGAGCTCGAACCATGTCGATATCAGCCTGCTCTTGCAGTACGCAGTGATCGGCGTGGTCTTGCTGATCAGCGTACTGGTGGTGGTTCGCAAGCTGGCGCCGAAAGTCAGCAATCGCTGGCTGGCGGCTGCATCCATCCGTCTGAGCCGGCCGGAGCGTGCAGGGTGGTTGCGGGGGCTGGGCCGGCGACTGCAGCCCAAGCAGGCTACCGGCGACTGCAGCGACGGGTGCAGCACCTGCGGTGCTTGCGGTACGAAGCCGCCGGCGGCTGCCAAAACGGCTGCCATGCCGCTGGAGTTCCGGCCGCGCGCCAAGTAGTGCCGCCGGCATTGTAGTGACGCGGGTTGCTGCCGGTATTCAGATTTTTTGCAACGAAAAAAGCCGGCTTGCGCCGGCTTTTTTAGCGACACGATGAGCGAGGGTCGCTTACGCCAGTTCGCGGATCTTCGCGTTGAGGCGGCTCTTGTGGCGAGCGGCCTTGTTCTTGTGGATCAGGCCGCGGGCGGCGTAACGATCCATCACCGGCTGGGCGACGGTGAACGCGGCGATCGCGCCCGCCTTGTCCTTGGCCTCGATGGCCTTGACGACCTTTTTCAGGGCGGTGCGGACCATGGAACGTGCGCTGATATTGCGCAAACGGCGCTGCTCGGACTGGCGCGCGCGCTTCTTAGCGGACTTGATGTTGGCCAAGGTAGAACTCCGGAATCGGTGTAGAGGTGTGGAAAAAGACGCCAATTATGCGGTCGATTCGCCGCTGCGTCAATCGTTTAGGTGGCGTCGGATCCCAGCCGACACCAATCTGGGTCGGTATCACGAGCGGGCGCGTCAGGATTTTGCCACAACTGGGCTGTCGTCCGTCCCGCGGCGGCTGTCAGACTATGCGCCGATGTCCGGCAAAGGCGGGGCATTCCACTCGCCGATTCACAAGGTAACAGCAGACGCATGAAGTCCCCCAGCATGTTCCGTGGGCTGCTCTCGTTCAGCAGCATGACGATGGTTTCGCGCGTGTTCGGACTGATCCGCGACATGTCGATCAGCGCGGTGTTCGGCGCCAACGCCGCGACCGACGCGTTCTGGGTGGCGTTTCGCATTCCCAATCTGATGCGGCGGCTATTTGCCGAAGGCTCGTTTTCGACGGCCTTCGTGCCGGTCTTCATCGCTGCCAAACAGTCGGGCTCGGCGGACGATCTGAAGCGACTTGTCTCGCGCGTGTCGGGCACGCTCGGCGGCGTGCTGTTGGTGATTACCGCGCTGGGGCTGATTTTCGCGCCGCAGGTAGCGACGCTGTTCGAGCCCGGTGCGCTGGATCAGCAGCACAAGTTCGATCTCACCATCGACCTGCTGCGGTTGACGTTTCCGTTTCTGTTTTTCGTCTCGATGACGGCGCTGGTCGCCGGTGTGCTGAACAGCTTCAACCGCTTTGCCTTGCCGGCGCTGGCGCCCGTGATTCTCAATATCTGCATGATCGTCGGCGCGCTCTGGCTGGCGCCGCGACTGCATACGCCGATCATGGCGATGGGCTGGGCGGTGCTGGCGGCAGGCATTCTTCAGCTGGTGTTTTTGCTGCCGTCGATGCGCGATCTCGGTCTGCTGTCCTGGCCGCGCTGGGGTTGGCGCGATCCGCAGGTTCGCAGGATCACGCAGTTGATGGCGCCGACGCTGCTCAGTTCGTCGGTGTCGCAGGTCAATCTGCTGCTGGATACGATCGTCATCTCGCTATTGATCACGGGCTCGCAAAGCTGGTTTTCACTATCGACGCGCTTTCTCGAGCTGCCGCTAGGGGTGTTTGGTGTGGCGCTGGGGACGGTTACGCTGCCAGCGCTGGCGCGCCACCATTTCAGCAAGGATGTCGGGGGCTTTTCGAAACTGCTCGACTGGGGCCTGCGCATTACGCTGCTGATTTCGGTGCCGGCGATGCTGGCGCTGCTTTTCCTCAGCGAGCCGATCGTGGCCACCTTGTTCGAGCACGGCCGTTTCACGGCATTCGATGCGCGGATGTCCACGCTGTCGATCATGGCACTGAGCTGCGGCTTGCCTGCGTTTGCGCTGGTCAAGATCCTGCTGCCCGCGTTCTATGCGCGGCAGGACACCCGCACGCCGATGAAGGCGGCGATTCTGACGCTGGTGACCAACATGTTTTTCAACGCGCTCTTTGTGGCGTTGCTTTACCAGTGGTGGGCCTCGCCGGCGCTAAGGCAAGGCAGTTGGCTGGCCGGTATCGCGCGGGTGCCGGGACTGCACATCGCGATATGTATCGCCAGCGTCGTGTCGAGCTATTTCCAGTTTGCATTGCTGTGGCGCTGGCTGAAGGTGGCTGGTGTGTACCAGCGCCAGCCAGGATGGTTCAAGCACTGGCTGCGGCTGGGCGTATCGTGTGCGGCCATGGTGCTGGTGCTGGTGCTGGGCCGGCTGCTGTGGCCGGACTGGACCCATGCGCCGGTCTTCACTCGCGTTTGGCATCTGGCCGTGCTGGTGGTTGTCGGCGCCACGGCATACGTCGCGTCGATGGTTGCTGGCGGCTTCCGCATGCGCGAGTTGCGCGGCGCCTGACGACACGACGCCAGCGCCTCAAACCGTCGAGCCAGGCCCGTGCAGCCGTTATACTCAGGCGATGATGAAACTTTCCAGGAATGTGGCGGGGCCTTGTCTGGCGCCGAACGGCAGCGTGATCGCGATAGGCGCCTTCGACGGCATTCATCGGGGTCATCAGGCGCTGCTGCTGCAGGTGCGCGAGCGGGCGAAGGCGCTCGGCGGCAAGCCGATCGTGGTGAGCTTCGAGCCGCTGCCGCGCGCGTATTTTTCGCGCGAGCCGCTGGCGCGGTTGTCGAGCGTGCGCGAAAAGCTGCGTGGTTTCGCGGCCGCGGGCATGTCCGACACCCTGCTGCTGCGATTCAATGCGGAACTGGCGGCGATGTCGGCAGGCGAATTCGTGCGCAAGGTGATCGTGGATCGTCTGGCGGCACGCGAAGTCTGGGTCGGCAACGATTTCCGCTTCGGCCACAAGCGCGAGGGTGACGTGGCCCTATTGGCGAATCTTGGCGAGCAGCTGGGATTTTCGGCGTGCGTGATGCCGGCGGTGCAGCTCGACGGCGCGCGCGTGTCGGCCAGCCGCGTGCGCATGTTGCTGGCGGCCGGCGAGTTTGCCGGCGCCGAGCCGCTGCTGGGTCGGCCGTTCGTGATCGACGGCAAGGTGGAATACGGCAATCAGCTCGGCCGCACGCTGGGTTATCCCACGGCCAATATCCATCTGCAGCAGCGCGTGAGTCCCGTGCACGGCATCTTCGCCGTGCGCGTGGGTCTGGGTGAGGGCGAATGCAGCTGGCCCGGCGTCGCCAGCCTTGGCGTGCGCCCGACCGTGAACGAGGTCAGCGAGCCGCTGCTGGAAGTGCATCTGTTCGACTTCGACGGCGATCTCTACGGCCAGCGCATGTCGGTGGAGTTTGTCGGCAAGCTGCGCGACGAGATGAAATTCGACGGACTCGAACCGCTGAAAGCGCAGATGGATCACGACGCCCGCATGGCGCGCGAGCTGCTGGGCATGAATCCGCGACTGGCCGAGGCATGACATGTCAGGAGACGCCATACCAGGCGTTTGCTGCACTTTTTGGCAAGATATACAATAGTTGACGTATATCCATACGAGGGTTTGCCATGCAAGTGTCCAAGTGGGGTAACAGTCTGGCCATCCGGCTGCCTGCGGTGGTGGTCGAAGCGCTGAGGCTGAAGGACGGCGACGATGTCGAAATCCATGTGGCCGGCGCGCGCGCTTTCGAGGTGAAAAAAACGCCTGGCAAGCACGAGCTGCTGCAGCGGTTGCGCAAATTCCGTGGTCGGCTGCCGGCCGATTTCGTGTTCGATCGCGATGCGGTCCATGAGTGAAGACAAGGCTTTCATCGACAGCAACGTCGTGCTCTATCTGCTATCGGCCGACGCGGTGAAAGCGGACCGCGCCGAGGAGGTTATCGCCGACGGCGGACTGATCAGCGTGCAGGTGCTGAATGAAGTAACCAGCGTGACGCGCCGCAAATTGGGCATGACGTGGGATGAAACCAACGAGATGCTCGCCGGCCTGCGCGCCGTCTGTTCAGTGGAGTCCCTGACGACACAGACCCATGACACCGGCCGGCGATTGGCGGAGCGCTACGGGCTGTCGGTTTACGACGCAATGATTGCATCATCGGCCCTGCTAGCCGGTTGCAGCCGCCTGTATTCGGAAGACATGCAGCATGGTCTGGTGATGGATGGCCGCTTGCAGATTTGCAATCCGTTCCTGGCGCCAGCACATCACGCTGACTGATCCGCTACCCTTTGCCGGTTGAACGCGTCTTCTCCGATGGGGCGACGTTGCACACCCACCATACCTAACTGGCCGCGAGCGGCACCCACCGCGACCCTGACGACTGCGAAGCAATGACCCACGACTACAAAAGCACCATCAACCTGCCGCAGACGGATTTCCCGATGCGCGGCGATCTGCCCAAGCGCGAGCCCGGCTGGCTGGCCGAGTGGGAGAAGGTGGATCGCTATGCGCAGATTCAAAAGGTCACCGCCGGTCGCCCGATGTTCGTGCTGCACGATGGCCCGCCGTACGCCAACGGCGTGATCCATCTCGGTCACGCGATCAACAAGATTCTCAAGGACATCGTCGTCAAGTCCAAGCTGCTGGCCGGCTTTCATGCGCCGTATGTGCCGGGTTGGGATTGCCACGGCATGCCGATCGAAATCCAGATCGAGAAGCAGTTCGGCAAGGGCCTGCCGCCGGCCGAAGTGCAGGCCAAGGCGCGGGCCTACGCCACCGCGCAGATCGACAAGCAGAAGGCCGACTTCAAGCGTCTGGGCGTGTTGGGTGAGTGGGATCGCCCCTACCTGACCATGGATCACGGCAACGAGGCCGGCGAAATCCGCGCGCTCGCGCAGATGCTGCGCAAGGGCTACATCTATCGCGGCCTGAAGCCGGTCAACTGGTGCTTCGACTGCGGCTCGGCGCTGGCCGAGGCCGAGGTGGAATACGAGGACAAGACCGACATCGCGATCGACGTGGGTTTCGCGTTCGACGATCCGTCCGCCATTGCCAAGGCGTTCGGGCTCGACGCGCTGCCCAAGCCCACCGGCCAGATCGTGATCTGGACCACCACGCCCTGGACCATTCCGTCCAATCAGGCGCTGAACCTGCATCCGGAATTCAGCTACAGCCTGGTCGATACCTCGCGCGGTCTGCTGATTCTCGCCACCGAGCGCGTCGAAGAATGCCTGAAGACCTACGGTTTGGACGGCCAAATCGTCGCCTCGGTGCCGGGGCAGGCGCTGGCCGATCTGCGCTTTCGTCACCCGCTGTATGCGGTGGATCCGGGCTATGCGCGCACGGCGCCGGTGTACTTCGCCGATTACGTGACGCTCGACACCGGTACCGGTGTGGTGCATTCGGCACCGGCCTACGGCGTGGAGGATTTCATTTCCTGCAAGGCCCACGGCATGGCGGACGACGACATCATCAGCCCGGTGATGGGCAACGGTGTCTACGCCTCGTCGCTGCCGCTGTTCGGCGGCCAGTTTTTGTGGAAGGCCAATCCGCAGATCGTCGAAGTGCTGGAGCAGGCCGGCTCGCTGCTGCATCAGCACAAGTACACGCACAGCTACATGCACTGCTGGCGGCACAAGACGCCGATCATCTACCGCGCCACCTCGCAGTGGTTTGCCGGCATGGATATCGTGCCGAACGACGGTGGCAGGACCCTGCGTGAAACCGCGCTGGCCGGCATCGAGCAGACCCAGTTTTTCCCGGCCTGGGGCAAGCAGCGCCTGCAGAAAATGATCGCCGAGCGCCCGGACTGGACGCTGTCGCGTCAGCGCCAGTGGGGGGTGCCGATGGCGTTCTTTCTGCATAAGGAAACCGGCGCACTGCATCCGCGCAGCGCCGAGCTGCTCGACCAGGTGGCCGATCGCGTCGCCGAGGGCGGCATCGAGGTGTGGCAAAGCCTCGATCCACGCGAGCTGCTGGGCGACGAAGCCGATCAGTACGAGAAAAATCGCGACACGCTGGACGTGTGGTTCGATTCGGGCACTACACACTGGCACGTGCTGCGCGGCTCGCACGCCGATGTGCTGCGTTTCCCGGCCGACCTCTATCTGGAAGGTTCGGACCAGCATCGCGGCTGGTTCCATTCGTCGCTGCTTACCGCGTCGATGCTGGACGGCCAGCCGCCGTACAAGCAGCTGCTGACGCACGGCTTCAGCGTGGATGCGAACGGCCGCAAAATGTCCAAGTCGTTGGGCAACGGCATCGAGCCGCAGGACATCATGAATCGCATGGGCGCCGATATTCTGCGCCTGTGGGTCTCGTCCACCGACTACCGCAACGAGATGTCGCTGTCGGAAGAGATTCTGAAGCGTGTCGCCGACACGTATCGGCGCATCCGCAATACCGCGCGCTTCCTGCTCGGCAACCTCGACGGCTTCGATCCCGAAAAGCATCTGCTGCCGGTGCAAGACAGCCTGCTGCTGGATCAGTGGGCCGTGCAGCAAGCCTGCGACGTGCAGCAAGCCGTAGTCGCCGCGTACGAGCGCTACGACTTTCCCGAAATCGTGCAGCGCGTGCAGAACTACTGCACCAACGAGCTCGGTGCGCTGTATCTGGACATCACCAAGGATCGGCTCTACACCATGCCGACCGACAGCGTGGGCCGACGCAGCGCGCAAAGCGCCATGTACCGCATTGCCGAGGCGCTGGTGCGCTGGCTGGCGCCGGTGCTCAGCTTTACCGCCGAGGAAATATGGCAACAGCTGCCGGGCAAGCGCAGCGACAGCGTGCTGTTCGAAACCTGGTACGACGGTCTTTCTGCCACGCAGAATGCGCCGGAACAGCGTCGCTACTGGGCCGACCTGATGACGCTTCGCGACAGCGCCTCGCGTGTGCTCGAAGGCATGCGCAAGGCCGACCGGATCGGCGCCGCGCTGGAGGCGAAGCTGACTATCTATGCCGATGACGCCCTGCGCGCGCGCCTTACCGAAGCGTCGGCCGAGCTACGCTTTTTCTTCATCACGTCGGAATTGACGCTGGCCTCGATCGAGTCGCGTCCGGCGGATGCGGTGAAGGTGGAATTGGAGGGTGCCGACGTCTGGATTTCCGCCGAGGTCAGCCTGGCCGAGAAGTGCGTCCGCTGCTGGCATCGCCGTGATGACGTGGGCAGTCATGCCGAGCATCCGGAACTGTGCGGCCGCTGTATCGGCAATATCGAAGGCCCGGGCGAAAACCGCCGCTGGTTTTGACGATCCGTCCTACTCATCCATGGCGTTCAACGTCCTGTCCAGGTCAACTGAGATCACATCCTTGAGCAAGAAACCCAACGCACTCGTCTGGCTGCTTTTGTCGGTGGCCGTCATCGCGCTCGACCAGCTGAGCAAGCTGTGGGCCGTGAGTGCGCTGCAGCCGACGGGGCTGCCGCATCCGGCGATACCAGGGTTTCTGAACTGGACGCTGGCCTTCAATACCGGCGCGGCCTTCAGCTTTCTGGCGGACGGGGCAGGCTGGCAGCGCTGGTTTTTCGTACTGCTGGCGCTGATCATCAGCGCGGTGCTTATCGTGTGGATGGCACGCACGCCGCGCCGCGACTGGCGCACGGCGGCGCCGCTGGGCCTGATCGTCGGCGGCGCGTTGGGCAATCTGATCGACCGCCTGCATGCCGCGCAGGTGACCGACTTCATTCAGGTGTATTTCCGCCAGTGGAGCTACCCGGTGTTCAATATCGCCGACTGCGGCATCACGCTGGGTGCGGTGATGCTGGTGGCGTTCGGGCTGTTTGCCGGCAAGCCGGCAGGCGGCGTGCGATAATTCAGCGCTGATTCGATTCCTGCAGCGGCCGGTTGATCGGCGTGCCGCAGGGACTTTGGTCGATAGCGGCGAGATGGTTCGCTGCCCCACGATGCAACGCCTGCGAGGCCCTCCTTGGACATTCTGCTCGCCAATCCCCGCGGATTCTGTGCCGGCGTCGATCGCGCCATCGCCATTGTCGAACGCGCGCTGGAATCCTGGGGTGCGCCCATCTACGTGCGCCACGAAGTCGTGCACAACCGCTACGTGGTGGAAAAGCTACGCAAGGACGGCGCGGTTTTCGTCGAAGAGCTGCACGAAGTACCCGATGGCGCGACAGTGATTTTCAGCGCCCACGGCGTCTCGCAGGCGGTGCGCGAAGAGGCAGATCAACGCGGACTGAAAGTCTTCGACGCTACCTGCCCACTGGTGACCAAGGTGCATATGGAGGTTGCGCGCCTGGGTCGCATCGGTCGCAGCGTGGTGCTGGTCGGCCATGCCGGTCACCCGGAGGTCGAAGGTACGATGGGGCAGTGGAATCAGGCCAACGTGGGCGAGATTCTGCTGGTCGAGTCGATCGAGAATGTCGCCAGTCTGGCGCCGAAATTCCCGCATCAGCTGTCTTACGTCACGCAGACCACGCTGTCGGTCGACGATACCAAGGCCATCATCGCCGGCCTGCGTGAAAAATTCCCGGACATCGAGGGGCCACGAAAGGACGACATCTGCTACGCCACGCAGAACCGCCAGGACGCCGTGCGTCGCCTTGCCGACGCCGTCGACCTGATGCTGGTGGTCGGTTCGGTCAACAGCTCCAACTCCAACCGCCTGCGCGAACTGGCCGAAAAGCAGGGCGTTCGATCCTTCCTGATCGACGGCGCCGAAAACATCGACCGCAGCTGGCTCGACGGCGTGCAACACATCGGCCTCACCGCCGGTGCTTCGGCACCGGACAAACTGGTCCGCGACGTGATTGCCCGCCTGCAGTCCTGGGGCGTCGGCGATGTTCGCGAACTGGACGGCGAGCCGGAAAACATCACCTTTGCCCTGCCCAAGGAACTCCGCGTGGTTGGCGGGAGCGCGCTGGGCAGCCTTTGATCTGAAGGGCTTGCGAAGGTTCGAGTGTTGTCGGAATGCGGCTTTCGCCAGCAAACCCCACACCAATTGCCCAGCCCAGCGCGTATTCAATCACGCGACTGGCTTGCGCCATCGGACCCCACACCGTAGAATTTGCGGCTGCTCGCCGGAATAGCTCAGTTGGTAGAGCGGCGCATTCGTAATGCGTAGGTCGTAGGTTCGATTCCTATTTCCGGCACCATCTCAGTATTTAAAACCCGCGTCCGTTGACGCGGTTTTTTTTGCACATATTGCCGGTTTCCACCGCTCAACCTGCCGCTTGTCGGGCGTTTTCTACCGCTAGTCAGCTGCGACCTTGCCTAAATCTCGCGATCGATTACCTTCCCTAGGCAAGAGGGGAAAATATGCAAACCACATGGGGCGAAAGCGAATCGGTTTCATCCAGCATGAGCTGCGCGCGGGATCGGCGGGTCGTCGATAGAGATTCTTTGGATCAAAAACCGGCTGTTTTGCCGGAACAACGGCGAATTGAGGTTGCCAATGCCACGACGCGGCGATTCGTTCGTGGATTTACCCTGACAGAGCTGATGGTTACCTTGACGGTAATGGTCATTCTTGTGGCCATCGCCATACCAAGCTTCAACAGGTTGATCCTCTCTAACAGGCTCACTACGACTGCCAACGACATGGTTGGCGCAATCAATTCCGCTCGCATGGAAGCAGTGAAGCGCAATGCTGCGACCCAATTTTGCGGAAGCACGACCGTGATCAACACGACGGACACGCTTGGTACCGCGTGCGGAACGCAAACGGGCGCCGTCTTGCTTCTGCTTAATGGAACGTCGCCAGCGACCACGGCCACCGTGCTGGCTCCGTTAAGTGGTCTGACTGGATCAATCCAGCTGAGCAGCGCTGGCGCTAACGCGCTGCGCTTCAACGGGTCTGGACTGGCTCAGATTCCAGGCACCAGCACGCTTTTCGCCAACACAGTGGCCGATATCTGCACCGCCTCCATGAGCACCAATAACCACGTCACGATAAAAATGACTGCCGGTTCGATCTTGCAGACTTCGACCGCATCAGGAACTTGTCCCTAAGCTTATGAGCAGCCTGATCAAAAATTCCATTTGCCGGTATTCAAACAGTACGGTCGTTCGCGCTCCCGATCATGCGAAGCTGTTGCTGCATATCGCACTACGCTCTCGTTGCCCAATTAGCTTGATGGCGCGGCAATCCGGCGTCGGTTTGATCGAGGTTTTGGTCGCCGTGCTTGTGCTGTCCATCGCCTTTCTGGGCGTGGCTGCGCTGCAGGCGGTTTCGTTGTCTACGAGCAATAGCGCCATGGCGCGAAGCATGGCGACCATCTCGAGCTATTCGATTCTGGACGCCATGCGGGCTGACAGCGTGAACGCGAAAGCGGGGCTGTACAACACAACTACCAACGGCCCGGTCAGTACCAGTAGTTGTCCCGCAGCGGGAAGTACGCTGATTAGCGTGCAGACCAATCAGTGGTGCACCCAGTTGGGCGCCAGTCTGGGTGTATCGACCGGCACCACCTATGCAGTCAATTGCGACAGCTTCGGTAAGTGCTCTGTGAGCATCGTATTCGACGACAGTCGATCCGGCTCGGGTGGCGCGCAAGCGCAGACGGTCAGCACGGTGGCGTATCTATGACAGCGCGTTCTTCAAACCAGCATGGCTTGCGTGGGCGCAAGCCCAATCACCGGTGTTTGCCAGTTTTCGGGTTTACCCTGATCGAGATGATGATTGCCCTGCTGCTCGGAGCCATCGTCATCGGCGGCGTGGTCAGCGTTTTTCTGGCGACTCAGCAGACCTATCGCACCAACCAGGCATTGGGCGATGTGCAGGATGGGGCACGTATAGCTTTCGACCTGATGTCGCGCGATATCCGCGAAGCGGGGCTTACCGGTTGCTACAGCAATTCGGGCAGCGTCGCCAATGTTCTGAATAACAGCCCAAACAATGGCGGCACGGTGTGGTGGGCCAATTGGAACAACGTCATTCACGGGTATAGCTCGGGCGATCCAGGCCCCGCCTTAACGACGGTAACCCAGACGCCTAACACTGAGTCCATTGAGCTATTGGGCGCGTCGGACACCAGTGTCAGCGTGGCGACACATACCCCTTCAACGTCAACATTCACCTTGAACGAGCCGGCCTCCGCACTGACGCTTGCTCAGGGTGACGTGATTATCGTTTGCGATCCTAACCACGCGGTAATTACCCAGATTAGCAACGCCCCCGCGGGTAATCCGCTCTCTTTCAAAACCGCCACGGGTGGAACAACGCCGGGCAACTGCTCCGCAGGGCTGGCCTTTCCCACGGTATGCACCGCGGCCGGCACCAGCTACACCTATGCTGCGAATTCGCCGGTTGCAAAATTGTCCGCCGCCAACTGGTTTATCGGCAACAGCCCCAACTCCACGGTAGGTACGTCGCTTTATCGCGCTGATCTGGAGAACAACGGGGGGACGCCAACCATGACGCCCCAGGAAATGGTGCCCAATGTGACGGCCATGACGTTCCGATATCATCAGGCGCCAAATTTAACCTTCGGTACCGCATCGTCAATTAACAACTGGGCCGCGGTGGACTCCGTGCAGGTAACGCTGACGGTCCAAAGTACAAACCAGCGCGCCAGCACGACGCAGACGGCTATTTCGCGAACGTTCACTGCCACAAGCACCTTGCGCAACCGGGTGAACTGACATGACCCCACCGATCCACTCAAACGGTTCCGTCGCTCCACGGCCTGTCGCTGCTTTTGCGCTGTTGGCCGATGCGAATGGCGCCTCGTCTTGCCGGAAGAATGCGGCCGAACGACGTCCTTACATACACCGCTCCAAACAAAGCGGCGTGGCTTTGGTCGTGGCCTTGATTCTGCTTATCGTCATTACCCTGGTGGGTCTTGCGGCAGTGCGCGGCACCATCATGCAACAAAAAATGACCTCCAACTTTTACGACAGGCAGCTCGCTTTCCAGGCTGCCGAGGCCGGGCTTCGCGAGGCGGAGGCCGTTGTGCAGTCAACCACGCCACCAGGCGTCGGCAGCACGATTCGCGACTGCTCGTCCACTGCTGTCCCGGTGAATAAATGCCTTGCCAACCCGTTTACCGATACCAGCACGACAGTGGCAGGCTTTATACAGCAAGTGCCCAGCGCCTATTTCAACCCCGGCACGGCGGCCGCCGGCGCGCCGCAATACATCATCGAGTATCTGGGAATTTTCACCATTCCAGCGCCAAAGGTGAAACAGCTTTCCGGAGTAACGGGTTATGGCGCTAATCCGCAGACGTCTGCCTATTTTTATCGACTGACCGCGCTCAGTGGTCCGGCAACCGTGCAGGATCGGGCGTCGGTGACACTGCAGTCCATTTTCAAGGTCAATCATTAGGCGCTGTCGGCGCAGGTTTTACCGCTGGCCGTTTTTCCGGTCAAACGTCGCACAGGTTGAAGTTCAAACACCTTGTTTTATTTAAGGCACATTATCTCTGGTACGTGATGAGCACCGCTTTATTCACGTGATCGGACGCCGGTTGGTCGCATCCAACAGTCATGGGGAAGCTTCATGTCATTCAAATATCTGAGATTGATGGCGATAGCGGCGGCCATGCTCTTTGCCGGCTCCGCCAGTGCCGTGACGTATACCGACAATTTCTCCGGCAACGCCAGCACGCTGTCCTGGAATGCGCTTAACTACGCTTGCCTCACGGCGGGTACCGGGGCTAGTGGAACGGCCGGCGTCATTCCCGCCTGTTCACCCGCGTTTGATGCGAATGGGTCGGGTGCGCTTCGGCTGACGCCAGCGGCAGGCAACCAAGCTGGCGCGATCCTGTCGAATTTCGCTCCTTTTCCTCTAACCCAAGGCCTGCAGGTAACGTTTACCACCTATACCTACGGTGGCAACTCGGGAGGCACAGCAGGTAACGGTGCTGACGGCATCACTTTCTTTCTCACGGACGGAACGCAGGCGGTACCCACCGTCGCAGGTGGCCTCGGCGGTAGTCTTGGCTATAGCTGCTCTAATACCAATAGCCAATATGAGGGCTTGGCTAATGCTTACTTAGGTCTTGGCATTGACGAGTACGGCAATTTCCTAAATAACGCAGATAACACTAACACAGGTATTGAGAATACTAATTATTCGGGTATTACTACCAACGGCACCAATACGTATACAAATGGGCAGGACCAATATCAGCCAGAGAGAATTGGCTTGCGCGGCGCGGGTAATTTGACTTGGACTTGGTTGAAGGCCCAAAACCCCACTTATTATTCCGGAAACGTAGATATCACGAAAACCAAGGCGGCATGTAGCTCAGGGCAATATGTTTCAGGAACGATTACAACCACCACGGGCTTTGGAAGGAACCAAGTAACGACTACCACCAATACGTATGCCAACATTCCATATAACTACAACGCCATTGCCGGCGGCTACGCCGTGCTCCCGAACAACACAAAGATCGCCAACGAGTCGGCGACGACACGGGCCCAGGCAACCCCCATCACGTACAAGCTGCAAATTTCGGCGGGCGGCTTACTGAACTTTGCCTATAGCTATAACAACGGCGTTTTCCAGCCGGTGCTGGTCAACAACTCCATCACAAGCACCAATGGTCCTTTACCTGCCTCTTTGCGATTCGGCTTTTCGTCAGGCACCGGCGGCAGTTGGAATATTCACGAAATAACCTGCTTCCAGGCATCACCGCTTCAATCCAATACAAGTGCTGGCGCCAATACGGTGCAGTCCGGGCAGTACAACGCGGGGGCTGCGGTTTATCTGGCGACGTACACCTCAGACAACTGGTGGGGCTCAGTGACCTCCAATTCAGTATTGGCTGCATCCGACGGTTCGCTGAGCGTATCCTCGACAGCCAACTGGGACGCCAATTGCGATATCACCGGCGGTGCCTGTCCTTCGTTGGGGCCAGATTCTTCGGGCAATACGAAGACCGTCACCGCGCAGTCTTCGCGCAACCTCGTGACCTGGAACGGCTCTACCGGCGTCGCCTTTCAATGGGGCAACCTTACTACTACTCAAGCGACGAACTTGAACGGCACCGACGGCGCAGGGTCCACTCGCGTCAGCTGGCTGCGTGGCGATCGCTCGACAGAACAGCTTTACAGTCCTGTACCCGGTTCGCTGCGAGCAAGAACCCAGGTACTTGGAGATATCATCGATTCAAGCCCTACCTTCGTCGCCGCACCGGCAGCTAATAATTATCCGGATGCTTTCACGGACAGCCTAGTCGGAAGCTCCGCAGTGAGGCCTGAAAATGCTTCCGGCGCCCAGACGTACAGCGCCTTCGTCACTGCCAACAGCGGGCGGCAGAACATTGTCTACACGGGAAGCAATGACGGCTTTCTGCACGCGTTCGCTGCAGGCCCTGCGATCTCGAACACCTACACTGCGTCGACCAACAATGGCTCCGAACTCCTCGGATTCATGCCGGCCGGCCTGCTCGCTAATTCGACCAACAGCACCAATCTAGTCAACCTCACGAGCCCCAACTACGTTCACAATTACTACGTAGACGCCACGCCGGTAGCCGGTGATCTTTTCTACGGAAGCAAATGGCATACCTGGCTGGTCGGCGGCGTGGGGACCGGCGGCTCGGAAATTTATGCGCTTGATATTACCGACCCCACCCAGTTCACCGAGGCCACTGCGTCCAAAGTTGTCATGGGTGACTGGACCAGCGCCACGGCCGGTTTGTCCAATCTGGGACAGACCGTCGGTACTCCGGTCATTACCCGCCTGCACAACGGCAACTGGGCAATCATCTTCGGCAATGGATTGGGAAGCGGAAAAGCGGCCGGTATTTACATCGGTTTGGTCGATTCGACGAGCGGGGCCGTCACGTTTACGTTTTACAGCACTGGCGTTGGTTCGGCGTCAAGCGCCAATGGCATCGCCTACGTTGCCACGGCAGATCTCGACGGCGACCAGATTACGGATTACCTCTACGCGGGCGATCAGCAGGGAAATCTGTGGCGCCTTGACGTGACGTCGAAAACTGCCAGCAACTGGGCGTACTCCAAATTCGGCAATACCGCGATAACGCCGCTTTATGTGGCCAAGAGCGGCGCAAGCACGCCGCTGCTGCAGCCGATCACTACCGCGCCCGTTGTTGCGTCGGTGACGGTAGGCGGGGGTAATCGCGTCATGGTGATGTTTGGTACGGGCCAGAAAACGCCGTTCAACAGCACCAGCGGCGACGTGTATGCCACCGGCAGCCAGACGTTCTACGGTATCTGGGACTGGGACATGACTGCCTGGAACGCGGCTGCCATTGCCAACGCGCAATACGTGAGTTTGGCAGGCCCGCAGACCGTCAGTCGATCGGCGCTTCTGCAGCAGACGCTCGCCTCGACGTCCACCGGCTCGGGTACTAACAGCCAGGTGCTGGGCTATCGATATCTGAATGTGGGTACGGTGGTTTGCTGGCAGGGCAGCAGCGCCTGCACGTCCAACAACAACCAATACGGCTGGCTGTTCGATTTGCCGACTACCAACGAGCAGATCATCTACAGCCCGACGATCATCGGTGGGGCGGTGGTGGTCAACACCGCCATCCCGCCGACAGTTTCAGCTTCCACTTGCAACGCCGGCTTGCAGAGCGGCTGGACCATGGCCTTCGACCCGGCTTCCGGCGGCGGCATTGTGCAGAGCTTCTTCCCGGGTTCCAATGGCAGCACGGGTACGGTCAATGGTTCGACAGTGGGTGGTATCCAGCTCAACGGTGTGGGTAGTCCGTCATCGATCTCGTATAACGGGCAGAGTTATCTGGTGAGCCAGACTGTCAACGGTACTGCTGCGGTGAGCAGGTACTATCCGCGCGATGGTGCATCGTCACGCGTGTCCTGGAAGGAAATCAGGTATTGATGAAATGGGCAGCTCCCTGTCGCTTTTGTCGGGGAGTTTGGAACGCCGGAAGCGGCTCGAATATGCAACCGGCACGAATTTGTGTCAGCGGCAAAACGATGGAGCGATACATCCGATGAAAATGTCTTCAGACAGCAAAGCACCGCCAATCGCCGGTGCCGCCGGCTTCACGCTGGTGGAGCTGATGATTGTGGTTGCGATCGTGGCGATTCTTTCGGCGATTGCCTACCCGTCCTACGTCTCCTACATCACAAAATCGCGCCGCGTGGCAGCCGAGGGTTGCCTGTCGCAGTACGCCAATTACATGGAGCGGTTTTATACGTCAGGCCTTAATTACAGAACAGATGGTACGGGGGCCGCGAATCCATTTTTGACGGCAGGCAGCACTCTTAATTTTGATTGCGCGTCAACGCAGCAAACTGGCTCTTATTATTCTTATACATTGGCTTCGGCAACCTCTTCAGCATACTCGGTGCAGGCCGCGCCAATCAGCGTGCAGGCCACTCGCGATGCCAAGTGTGGGACCTTGTCGCTGAATCAGGCGGGCAATCGCAATGCCTCTGGAACGGGCGGCGTTTCGCAGTGCTGGGCCAACTGATCGACGCATTTCAAAAGTGATATCGCTCGCGCTAAGAGAGCCGTTGTGCGAGCTTCTCCGGTAAACCGCCGAACCGGCGCACAGGACGCGCTAGTGATGCAATCAGCGTCGCATCGGTGGCCCAGATTTCAGCGTGGCTGCGCGCGCGGGAGATGGCGGTGTAGACGAGTTCGCGGGTGAGGATACGGTTGGTGTCGTCCGGTGGGAGTACGACGGCGACGCTGCGGTATTCGGAGCCCTGGCTGCGGTGGATGGTGATGGCCCAGGCGCTGTCGTGGGCGGGCAGGGCGCGGGGCGAGAAGCTGCGCAGGCCGCTATTGCCGTCGCGGTCGCTGAGTTCGAACCACACGCGCAGTCCGTCCGCACCGGCGAGTGCGATGCCCACATCGCCGTTGAACAGGCCTCGCGCGTAATCGTTGCGGGTAATTATGACGGGGCGGCCGTGATACCAGGCGTGGGTCACGTCGAGATCGAAGCGTGCGCCGAGTCGACGCGTCATCAGGGCATTGATGCCTTGCGCGCCGAATGCGCCGTCGCGCAGTGCGCAGAGGATTTGCAGTTGATGCAGGCCTTGCAGCGCCGTTTCTGGCGTGGCATTTTCGCCGAGTAGCATTTGCAACATATCGGCATGGCGCGCGATCCACGCATCCACGCTTGCGCGCAAGGTGTCGATACTATCGCAGCGACGCAGATGCAGATCGCCGTCGCTGCGCTGTGTCAGCAGGTTGTCCAGCCATGCCGGGTCGGGCGCCGTGCGCAGTGACTCGACGCCGCGCTGCAGCCCACTGCCGGCGCGCCACGTATGGGTAAGCGTCACGACATGCCCGGCAAGCGCTGCGTCGCTGCCCGTGGTTTCCGGTGCCGTGGTTAGCAGCGGCCCAAGCAGGTGATGCATGGCCGACGGAAACCGGTTGATCGGCGCGCTGGCGACGATATCGGCCAGCACCGAACCGGCATCGACCGAGGCGAGCTGATTCGGATCACCGAGCAGGATAAGCACGGCCTCGGGACGCAGCGCCTCCAGCAGCTGGCGCATCATGGCCAGATCCACCATCGACGCTTCGTCGACCACGACGATATCTTCGGCGAGCGGATGCTGGCGATCGCGGCTGAAGCTATTGTCCATCGGCCGATAGCCGAGCAGGCGGTGCAGGGTGCGCGCGTCGGCTTGCGCAATGGCTTGCAGAAGTTCGCGGAACGCGTGGTGTTCGGCAGGGTGCCACGCCGTCTGCAGATCCGCTTTGCTCTTGGCGACCGCCTGCGCCAGGCGCTGCGCAGCCTTGCCTGTTGGCGCGGCCAGCGCGATCGATGGATGGGCGGGCAGCCCGGCTGCATTGGCATGGCGAAGCAGCATCAGCAGCATGTGCATTACCGTCGTCGTCTTGCCCGTGCCCGGTCCGCCGGTGAGCACGAAGAAGCGCGTTCCGACCACGGCGGCTACGGCGGCGCGCTGCCAGTCGTCAGTGCCTGACGCAGCGCCGGCAAATAGCGTGGTCACATCGGTCGCCAAGGTTTCGGCGGGGATCGGCAGGGTGCGGCCGTAGCATCGTTGCCGAATCGCCGCAGCCAGCTTAGATTCGTGCTGCCAGTTGCGCCAGAGATAGAAGCGGTTTTGCGCATCGAGGACGAACGGCGTAAATCGCTGGCCGTCGCCGACCCATGGCTGATCGCGCAGTGCGCTCAGCGCATCGGCATCGAACCAGACATCGGTCACGGGGTCGACCAGCCACGCGCACGAGTGACCCTGACCTTCGGCGGTGCTCGCAGCGCGCACCGCGCTCGCCAGCAAGGCGGAACCCGTGCGAGCCAGCACCCACTGCGCCAAGGTCTGGTCGATAACGCGCTCTTCCGTTGCACCGGTATCCGTCGCGTAAGCGTTCATGCGGCAATCCCTTGTTCGTCGGCGGACTTGGTGCCGGCAAAGGCATCGTCCAATGCCTCGATCAACGTCGGCGGCCAACGGTGACGCCACACGCCGAGACCGGGCTTTTCGGCAGGCTCCAGGCCGATGGCGCGCACAAACAGATACCAGCTTTCGCCCAGATGCCGTTCGGCCGTATAGCCATCCATGCGTTGCCGGAGATAGCGGTGCAGGGCGACCGTGTAGAGCAAGGCCTGCAGCGGGTAATGGTGTTCGGCCATGGCGGCATCCAGCGAGGCACCGGTGTAATCGTGCTGGCGTGCGCCTAGCCAGTTGGTTTTGTAATCGAGCACGTGGAAGCGGCCGTCCCACTGCACGATAAGATCGGCGAAGCCGGTCAGCATGCCGTTGAGCGTGGTGGCATCGAGGCTGGCCGGTACGACATCGGGCTGGCCATGCGCGATGCAAAGCTGTCTCAGCTTTACGACCGCCACACGTCGCACCGGAAACTGGAACTCGAATTCGACGATGCGCTGGTCTGCCGCGATATCGCCGAGCCGCAGCCCATCGCCGAGATCGCTCTGGCGCACGCGATCGACCATGCGGCCCACGCGCTCCAGCGCCTCATCGGATGACAGGCCGTCGGCCTTGATCGCCTGCGCGGTGAGCTGAGTACTCAGCAGCGGTCGCTGTTCCGGCCATACCGGACCGGGGCGGGCCAGCTCGAGCACCTGATGCACAGCATCGCCGAAGCGCGGCCCGCGCAGCGGGTACAGCGCCAGCAGGCGCGCGTCATCGGTCATCTCGATCAGCGGGAGTTCTTCCGCGTCGACGATATTCGCACCGGCCTCATCGGCCGCGCCGCTGTCGTCGATGGCGACGGCCGCCGCCGCGTAGCGGGTCAGGCCGCTGAAGCTGTGCAGCCACTGGAAGGCACGCAGGCGCGGCAGCGGCGCCTGCGTGGCGCGCGTGGCATTCGATTCGACGGGCTTTTGATAGCGCCGAGGTACGTCGTTGAACGGAGGCATCAGCGCGATGCCGGAAAGCCTGTCGGCCATCGCCTGCAGCGACGCCTCGCCTTCGTCGAGTCCGAGTCGATGCCGGGCCTGCGCCATCAGCGGGTCGATGGCAGCGACCTGCCACGCCAACGGATCCGGACTTGGCCATCGACCGCGATCGACCCAATACACGTGCACGGCGTGGATGGCGCGGGTCAGCGCCACGTAGAGCAGGCGCAGGCGCTCCTGCAGATCCTCGCGAAAATGCAGGCCCAGGCGATCGATGAAGTCGGGCGAACCCAGATCGATGCAGCGCGCACCCGCGTCATCGTGATAGCGCAGGACGCCCGGCGCGCGTGCGCCGCTGCGATCGCCGACGCGCCAGATCAGCGGCAGGAAGACGATGGGAAACTCCAGCCCCTTGCTGGCGTGGATGGTCAGCAGCTGCACGCGCCGGGCATCGCTTTCGATGCGCAGCTGGCGCTCGTCGGCAGCCTCGGCATCGCCGTCGCTGCCTTCCTGGCGCATCTCCACCAACCACGCGTAGAGGCCGTCCAGGCCCTGCAATGCGCTCTCTTCCGCCGCCAGCAGTTCGCCCAGATGACGCAGGTCGGTGACGACGCGCTCGCCCTCGGGCAAGGCCAGCAGCGCGGTGCCGCGTTCGGCCAGCAACGCCTCGATCAGCGCCAGCACGCCGCGGGTACGTACGAGCGCGCGCCAGGATTCGAAGCGCTCGAGCTCGCCTTCAAACGCCTGTGCCTCGATCTGCCATGTGTTGAACTGTTCCAGCGTGGCGCCCAGCAAGCGGGTTGCCAGTGCGCCGCGCATCGCCGTATCGTCGTCGGCGTGCAGTACGGCATAGAGGATGAGCTCGAGATCGCGCGCGACATCGCCCGCAAAAATATTGCCTCGACCGCTGCCCACGCAGGGTACGCCGCGTGCGACCAGCCGCGCACGCAGCGCCACGATCTGTGTGTTGGTCGACAGCAGTACGGCGATATCGCCCGGCGTCACGCGTCTGCCGTCGATCTGCTGCTGCGGATCGTTGAGAAGCTCGACGATGCGATTGGCGCAGTCGTCCAGCGCCAGCGGTTCGAGTGCGGTGACGCTGCTCAGCGGCTGACCTTTGCTGTCGACGGCTTCGCCGCGGAAGTCGTGGATCGTCAGCGGTCGCGCGATCGGAGCGCCGTTCATCGTATACGGTTTTTCGTCGGTCCTGCCGGCGGCGGACACCGGTTGATAGTGAATCTCCCGATGATCGAAACCGCCGTCGGTGTGGCCGTACAGCGAGTTCATCGCCTCTACCAGGGCGCGGCTGGAGCGATAGTTGGTCGCCAGCGAAAAGCGATGGTTCGCCCGTGTGCTGGCGCGCAGATAGGCAGCAATATCGCCACCGCGAAAACTGTAGATCGCCTGCTTGGGATCGCCAATCATCACCAGCGTGCCGCGTTCGCGATAGATGCGGTCGAAGATCGCGAACTGGCGTTGATCCGTATCCTGAAATTCGTCGATCAAGGCGACGGGAAAGGCTTCGAACAGGCGGTCGGCAAGGCTATGGTCCGCCGGCTCGGCGCACAGGCGCCGATAGACCGCATCGATCAGCATCGAGAAGGTCAGCACGTGCCGCTGCTGCGCGCGACGCGGCAGTTCATCGCGGCAGGCCAGCGCGGCGTCCGCCAACACGGCGCCGCGGGTGAAGATCGTGAGTAGGGGCATCAGCGTGCGCAGGGTCTGCAGCTGGCGGATCAGTGGATGGGCGTTGAGTGTGCCGCTGGTGTCGGAGGCCTCCTGCTCCAGCACGTTCTCCGGATCGAACTTGTCGTCGAGTTCTTTTTTCAGTGCCTCTTCCAGCACGACGCCGGTTTCGTCGCGCAGTGCGAAGGCAAGGCGTTCGAGTCGCTTGGCCAGTGCTGTTCTACGTGAGCCGTAAAGCTTTTTGTCGCCGGCCAGTCGCAGCAGCTCGGCGATGGTTGCTTCCGTGCGCAGCGCAGCGATCCGCTCCTGCAGATCATGCAGGCCGCCGGATTCGATGCGCGCGTCCGGGCTGTTGGCGACGACGGCGAGATCCCACAGCAGTTTTTCCGGGCCGTCCTTCAGTAGCAGGGATGCCTCGCGCGGGTCGATATCGTCGACCAGATAGCGGCGGCGCCAGAAATCCTCGACGCATTCGCGCAGCAGCTGCTGCTCGTCGAACAGCTTGTCGCTGGCGAACGCTGCGCCGCTTTCCAGCGGATAGTCGCGCTGGATGCGCTGGCACAGCGCGTGGATGGTCGAGATCGGCGCGCGATCCAGGTCGGCGCGAGCCAGTTGGATCTTGCGCAGCGCGCGGCGTCGGCTGTCGTTGTCCGTGCACAGCGACGCGAGATAGCTTTCCAGCGAGTTTTCATCGACCGACTCGACGTTGTCCGATACTGTGCCCAACAGCCAACGCTCGGCCTCGATGAGGCGGCGGCGCAGCCGTTCGCGCAGCTCCTGCGCGGCCGCGTCGGTAAACGTGGTGACCAGAATCTGCTCCACCCGCAGATCACGCTCCAGCAGCAGGCGCAGATAGATCACGCCGATATTCCAGGTCTTGCCGGTGCCCGCGCTGGCTTCGATCAGAATGCGCCCGTGCAGCGGCATGCGCTGCCATTCGAGCGCGGGCATCACCTCGACCTGTACTTTTTCAGCGTGGTTCATGCCTCGGCTCCGCTGACGATGTCGACAGATTTGAACAGCAGCCTGTGCGATGGATCGAGGACGTCGCACACCGCCTTCGTCGCCGCGACGAAGGCTTGATAAGCCGCGCCTTTTTCGTCGAAAAGATCCACGCCGCGGCTGATCAGGGCTGCGTAGCCGGGCGCATAGTCGCGCTCGCCCATGCCGGAAAAGTCGTTGCCCTCCCACACGGCGGCGGCTCTATAGATTCGTTCGTCGGGTGCGCTGAGGGCATAGGCAAGGGCCGTCTTGGGAAAGAACAGCAGGGGCCGACGGTCGGCCGCTTGCGCGAGATCGATCAAGCGTCGAAGCCCCACGCGCAGTGCGTCCGTGTCGTTGGCGACGATCGGATCGAGCAGGGGGGAATCGACGATCTTGCCGCTGGGTGTGCTCGCCAATAGAGCGGCTTGCAGAGGCTCGTTCGAGCTCAGCCGCAGCGCGGCCCAGTCGATATACATTGCCAGCGCCTCGCGCAATCCGACGCTGCCGACGGGCTTGGCGTCGAACAGCAGCAGCCCGCCGTTCGTCGCGTGAAACACGCGGTCGATCGTGCCGGCCAGGCGCACGCCGTCGCCGAGCTCCAGATCGATCGCCTGCGTCGCAGCCCTGGCCCTGCCGTCTGCGAACTTGTTTCGCGCGTGCCGTAGCATGGGCTGCAGCGATGCGCGCTGCCGCCGATAAGCCTCGGCGCCAATCGCGCCGCTGGCCAACAGGCCCGAACGCGATAACCAAGCCGGCGGCTCGGCGGACAGTTCGGTAGCGCCTGCGGCCAGCGCATCGAACAGCAGCCGATGTTCGATGCGCTCGATCCTGACAAGCCCGGTTTCGAGCGGTTCGCGATCGTGCCAGCTGGCGCTTTCCAGCGCCTGCAGGCTGATGCCGTGCCCGCGCAGCAGGGCGTCTTTCACCGGGTCGCGCCAGTAGCGCTTCAGGGAAGCCAGCGAAACGTCGTGATGGACGACGTCGGAGCTGCTGGCGCGTTCTCGGTCATCCGGATTCGCTATGAAGTCGGACATCGGGAGAAAGCGCGGAATACTCGCTGCCGAAGGCGTAGCGAGATAGGCCTCGTCGTAGGAAAATAATCGCGGATCGTGCAACGGTCGTCCCTGTGCATCGCGTTCGTAGTAGCGTGCGTCGAACGGCTGCAACGGATGGTGGATGCACCACGGCCGGTCCACGTCCCCGTCGTCGGCGATACCGTGCTGCTCATCCAGAAACTGCAGCAACTCGGCCAGCGGTGCGGCGGGGTTGCGCGGTTTGCCGTCGCGCACGCCTTCGCCGATGTAGCTGATGTGCAGCATGTCGCGGGCCGACATCGTCGCTTCGAGAAACAGGTAGCGATCCTCGCTGCGCGTATCGCGATCGCCGCGGCGCGGCTGCTGAATGATCTTGTTGAGGCCGGCATCCTTGCTGGGGCGCGGGAATTCGCCCTCGTTCATGCCGAGCAGGCAAACCACGCGGAAGGGAATCGAGCGCTGCGGCACGAGTCCGCAGAAGGTCACGCCGCCGAGCAGAAAGGCCTGGCGCTCGGGCACGGCGTCGAGCGCGCCGCCGACTGCTTCGCGTACCACGCTCCACGGCAGCGGCGAGCCGAGACCGGTTTCGCTGGCCTGGCTGCCGAGGCTGGCGGCCACGCGTCGCAGCGTGTCGAGCGCGCTGTTTTCCGCTTCATCGCGCATGTCGGCGAGAAACAGTGCGTCGATGCGTTCCAGTAGCCACTGGCTCCATGCGGCCAGCGAGCGCGTCGAGCCGAAGGCCTGGCGCATGGCGCGCAGTTCGCCGAGGAGACGATCGAGCTGGCCGATCGCTTCGACCGCGCCGCCGGCAACGCCGTCCAGTGGCAGAATGTCGTCGAGCAGAATGGTGTCCGATATTTGGCCGTCTGGACGGCTATCGACTGCGTCGGTCGAAACGTCCGAATCGCGCCCCACGATCAGTCCGGCATACAGGCGGTCCAGCCCGAACTGCCAGGAGTTGGCGTCGGTGGCCGCCGCGCCCACGTCCGCCTTCATCTCGGCATCCAGCCCCCAGGCTACGTGCGCACGCTGCAGCCAGCGCTCCAGCGCGTCGCGGCTGCCGCGGTCGATGCCAAAGCGGCGGGCCACGGCGGGCACGTCGAGAAAGTCCATCACCTCGCTGACCGTGAAGCGGCTTTCGGCCAGGTCGAATGCCTGCGTAAAGGCGCTCATCAACGGATGCGCCCGCGCCAGCCCGACGTCGGCCAGATGCCAGGGGATATGCCTGGGATCGCTGCGGTACTGCGCCTGCTCACCAAACACGGCGGCGAGATAGGGGGCATAAGCGCCGATGTCCGGCGCCATCACCACGATGTCGCGATGCTGCAGGCTCGGTTCGTCGGCCAGGGCCCGCAGCAAGGCGTTCTTCAGCACCTCCAGTTCGCGCAGTCGCGTGTGGCAGGCATGCACGCGCAGGCTGGCGTCGTTGCGCAGGGCTGGCAGCACGTCTTCGGCGCGTTCGCCGCCGTCTATCGCCTCGCGAATGGATTCGCCCACCAGCTCCGGCTGCAGGCAGCGGATGCTGGACTGCAGCTGCGCCAGCAGCGAGGTTTCGCCGGGCAGCGGTTCGGCCTCGTCCAGCGCGTCGCGTTCGTCGATGGCGTCGCAGTCGTCCAGGGTCAGGCAGAAATCCTGGGCGATGCGGCCGAGCGCCACCAGCAGCGGATGGCCGACCTCGAAATACAGCGCATCCGGATCGTTCTGGCGCTCCAGCAGAAAGCGCTGGCGGCGGAGATAAACCCAGTGCTCGCGGCACGGGTCGGGGAAATACAAATGCACCGGCCGGTGCAGCGCGCAGGCCTGCAGCGCGGCGAGTACGTCGGGCGGCAGGTGGCTGATGCCGAATACGTGCAGCGGCGTACTGTCGCGGTGGCTCTCTGTCTGCAGTGCATCGAGCAATGCGCCGCTGCGTTTGGCGCGATGCGGCCGGTTGATGGTCTGTTGCACCTGCCGCCACAGCGCCGCCTGCCAGTCGCGTGCGTGCTTGGCGGGGTGCTGCTCGCAGTCGAGAATCCAATCGGGCCGATACGTTAGATATTGGGTGTACAGGCCGGCCAGGTATTCGGCAAGTTGAAAGCCGCGGCGCGCGGCGTCGTCTCCGGCCAAGTATGCGCTGACTTCGGCGGAGCCCAGCGTCGGCAGCGCCATCAGCAAACGCCAGCGCAGCACGTCGCTACGGTACGCGCCGCCGATCAGCGCCTCGTCGCCGAGCGTGCGGCGGGCCACGCGCTCGAACCACTGCCACGGCAGAATCATCTCGATATTCGCCGCGATGCCGTGACCGCCATGGGGGCTGGGGCGATGCGCAATGCGGCCCAGCAGCCAGCGCTTCAGGCCCGGATGCGCCACCACCACGGTTTGCGCGGTCAGCGGATGGGGCGGTCGCTCGGCTTCGAGCAGTTCTGCCAGAGTATCGGCCAGCCGCTCGGTGCGGCTGCCGCGGTGCACGATCAAGTCGCCAGCGTTCGAATTCATCCGGGAAGACTAAGGTATCTCGGTCTCAATCGGCGATATGCGGGCAAGTGTCGGTCGCTTCTCGCGTATCCACCCGCTGCGACGCAGGCAGCGCCCGGGGCCTAGGCCGGGGCCGTATTCACGAGGCCGCCACTGACGTTCGCGGCACGATTCAGGCACGATGGGCTTATACGTGGTTTCGGGGATGGGCGATGTCGAGTCTGGAACAGGCACGGGGCGAACTGCGCGAGCGCTTTTATCAAAGCGTGGCGGAGACCCTGACACTGTTGCATACCGCACCCGGTTACGACCGTCGCCTGGCGATGGTCGAAATCGCCCGTATTCTTTCCTCGATCATCGACCTGCCTCTGGTATGGGTCGGGCGGCGTGAGCCGAATCGCTCCGACATCGACATTGTGGCCGCAGCGGGGCCGGCGGTCGATTACGTGGATACGTTGCGACTCAGCATCGACGAACAAGATCCCGGAGGCCAGGGGCCGACCGGCAGGACGTATCGCCTTGGCGGTGCCCGCATCACGTCCATCGATGATCCGGCCTTTGCGCCGTGGCGCGAGGTAGCCAGTCGATACCACTTCGGTTCGGTCATCGTGGCAGTGTCGAGCACACGCGACGGCGGCCAGATCAGTCTTTCCGCGTACGCGCGCAACGACGGTCCGGCGTTGAACGAGGAGCTGCTGGACTGGGCGCAGCGGCTGGTCGAGGAGCTGGCGCGTTTCTGGGATCACCAGGCCCTGCTCGAGCGCAATATGCGCATGAGCCGCTACCGCGATGCGCAGCGTACGATCCAGCGTGCGCTGCTGGATCAGCCCGATCCGGATGCGGTGTACCGCACGCTGGCACACGCGCTGGCCGAGATCGCCGGTGCCGCCGCAGTGGATGTGTATGCCGCCGAAGAGGGAAAGGACACACTGCAACGCGTGGCCTTGGTCGGGCCGATGGCCGAGGCGATGCGCACGCTGCCGCTGCCGGATCGCTACAGCGACGATCCCGATGCGCCGTCGCGCACGCGCGTGTTCATGCACGGCCAGCCGGTCGTGCTGATTCGCCCCTCCGACTATCCCGGCGCGTCCCAGCCCTGGCGCGAGTCCCCGCTTTCGCAGACCGGCGCGATCGGCTGCTGGCCGGTGTTGGCGGCATCGGGCGGCCACGGCAAGCCCGTACCGGTGGCGGTTATCGCCCTGGTCACCGTGGAGGCCGATGCGTTTGACGAGGAGATGCGCCGGCTGCTGGACGAAATTGCCGACGCCGCAGGCCTGGCCCTTCGCCAGCACAGCCAGCGACGCTCGCTGTTTCTGGAGCAGCAGCGACAGACCTATCTGGCCCTGCATGACGCGCTCACCGGTTTGCCCAATCGCCGCGCGTTGGATCTGCGTCTGGAAAAAGTGCTGGACAAGGCAAAGCGCGAGGTCAACCTGGTGGCGCTCGGCATGCTCGATATGGACGACCTGAAGCCGATCAACGACCGCTATGGCCATGCCATGGGCGACCGCATCCTGGTCGGCATTGCCGCGCGCCTGCGTCATGCTCTGCGCAACGAGAATTATGTGGCGCGCCTGGGCGGCGACGAGTTCGTGCTGCTGTTCGACCAGCTCGAATCTGAGCAGGATCTGGACACCTTGCTCGACCGCGTGGGCGACGCGCTACAGCAGCCCATGGTGATCGATGGCAATACTTTTCAGCTGTCGGCCAGCCTGGGCATTGCGCTGTTTCCCGTGCATGCCGATGCCAACGGCGAGCAGCTGCTGCGGCGTGCCGATCAGGCGATGTACCAGGTCAAGGCGCACAAGCGCAAACGCAGCCGCTGGTGGTCGTTGCCGACCTCACTCTCACCGGAGCGCATGAGCGGGCTGTCGGCCGAGCTCGATGCGCACGGCATAGCGCCCTACGGCGCGGCGGCGGCGAGGCTGCTGAAGAACGGCTTCGACGCCATAGATGAGAAGCTGCCGCGCGCGCTGGAGAACTACTATGCCGAACTGCAGCTGCATGAGGGCGTGGCCGGACTTATCAGCGTGCTGCCCGAAGACGGTGTCAGCGAGTTCAAGCGGCGCGTGGCCGATCACGTGCGCATGCTCTTTCAGCCCGAGCTGGAGTGGGAGGCGCACCGTGCGTACGCCATGCGCGCCGGCCTGATCTACGCCGCGTGCGGCACGGAGGAAGTGTGGCAGTTGGAAGTGATCGACCGGCTGCGCGAGGTGCTGGCTTCTACGCTTGGCGGCGGAGTGGAGCGCGATGCACGACCGCTTAGCATCGTGCTGCAGCGGCTCGGGCTGGAGCGCCAGTGGCAGCTGGAAAGCATGCGCACCTTGCAGCGTCGCCGCGTTGCCGTGCTGGCCAAGCTTAACGCGCTGGCATGGTCGGCGGAGAGTTATCTCGATCTGATCGAGGGTGTGGTGCATACGCTGGCCGCGCACGAGGAGGTTCTGGCCAGTGCGGTGGGACGGCCGGATGCGGCCGGCAAACTCATCTACGAGGCAGTGTCCGGTGAGGTGTTCGCGTGCTATCTGCGCGCGCTGGAGAGCGGTGAGGTGGCGCCGATTCTGATCAGCGCAGACCGCCCCGAAGGCAACGGCCCCAGCGGTCGGGCATGGCGAACTGCTACCGTACAGCGCTGCGCGCATTACGCCACCGATCCCAGCATGACGAGCTGGCGCGATCTGGCGGTGACGATGGGGCTGATTTCCAGCGTCGCCATACCGCTCTGTCCGTCGCCGCGGACCCCTGCGGCAGTACTGACGATCTACGGCGCTTTTCCGGGCGGCTTTCAGAGCGAGGATCAGCAGGCCTTTGTCGAGCAGATCAAGACCGTGCTCGACCTGGCCCTGTCGCGCCTGGCGCCGCCGCGACCCGGCGCCGAGCTGCTGCCATTTTTCATGCGCGAGCGCTGGCGCGGCCTGATCGCCACCGACGCGATGCAGATGCATTATCAGCCGGTGGTGCGGATGGCCGACGGCTACATCACCGAGCTGGAGGCGCTGGCGCGGCTTCGCGACGTTGACGGCACGCTGCTGCTGCCGGCGCGGTTTCTTCCCGCGCTCGGCGAGGTCGAGCTGATCCAGCTGTTCGGTCAGGGCCTGACCCAGGCCACCGCGTGCCGCCAGCGCTTGGCTGGGCTCGGCTTTACGCTGGATATTTCGGTCAATATCCCGGCGGTTGCGGTCGAGGATTCGCGCTATGTCGATATGGCGGCTGCCGTGCTGTCCGCCTCCAGCTGTCCGCCCGCGGCGGTGCTGCTGGAAATACTGGAGTCGCCCATCGGCACCGGCGATTCCGCGCCGCGCGTGCTCAACGGTATGAAGGCGCTGAAAGCGCTCGGCGTGCGTCTGGTCGAGGACGATCTCGGCGCCGGCTACAGCTCGTTGGTTCGACTGCGGCAGTGGCCGTTCGACCGGGTCAAGATCGATCAGGCGCTGGTCCGGCAGGTAGCCGACGATCCACTGCGCACGCTGCGCTTTATTCGCCAGCTGATCCGGCTTGGCCACGATCTCGATCTCGAAGTGGTGGTCGAGGGGCTGGAGACCATCGGGCTGATCGAGGCGGCGATGATTCTAGGCGCCGATCTGGGGCAGGGCTATGCGCTGGCTCGGCCCATGCCGGTCGATCGCCTGCAGGACTGGCTGGCCGGTTCGCACACCGCAGCGGACGCGAACCTCCCGATCACCGCGCTCGGTGCGCTCGCCTCTGCCTTGTTCTGGGAAGAACGCCTCACGGCGCTACCGTCTCACCCGACGTTCTGGACATCGCACGCCGAAGCCAGCTGCGCGCTGGTCAACTATCTGGAGTTCGGCGAAGGCGTATCGCCCCGTCTCGTCGATGCCCATACCGCGATGCACAAAGCCTGCGTCAATGGCCCCACCGACTCGGCGTATCGCAAGGTCCGCAGCGAATTCATCGATCTCCTGGTCGAGCACGTCAAGGCGGAGGAAGAGCGGCAGGATCGGGCAACGCCGCTTGTGTCGGCTTAGCGAGCCGGTTCAGCGGTTTGTGCCCGGCTACCACGCGAAGACTTTGAACAGGCTCTTACAGAAAATACCGGCTTCCGCGGAGTTGAGCCCTACGATGTGCCATGCCAAGGCTTCGCGACCTCGGCATGGCCTAACGCTACAACGGCCGTGCCTCAGGCCTTGTCGACAGACGCCTCGTAGATCTCGTCGATGGCTTCGGCCAGCGCGGCGTCGAACTCGCTGTCGCTCATGGACTTCTTCAGATCGTTGATCAGCGCACGTGAGAAGCTGGCGATCATGCCGTGGTTCTCGGCGAGTTTCTGGCAGGCTTCGCTGCGCGAATAGCCGCCGGAGAGCGCCACCACGCGAACCACCCGCGGATGCTCGATCAGCGGACGATAAAAATCCGGCACGCTCGGTATCGTCAGCTTGAGCATGACGCGACTGCTTTCCGGCAGTGCATCCAGGCCCTTCAACAGTTCCTCGCGCAGGATCGACTCCGCGCCCGCCTTGTCCGGGCTCTTGATCGAGACCTCCGGTTCGAGGATCGGCACGAGGCCGTGCGCCACGATCTGCTGGCCGATCTCGAATTGCTGTTTCGCAATGGCCGCGATGCCTTCCTTCGATGCGAGGTTGATCACCGAGCGCATCTTGGTGCCGAAGATGCCCAGCTTCACCGCGCGCGCCAGCAGGTCGTCCAGCCCGGGGATCGGCTTCATCAGCTGCACGCCATCGGCTTCGGTCTCCAGCCCCTTGTCGACCTTGAGAAACGGTACGACGCCGCGGTCTTCCCACAGGAACATCGGCACCGGCTTGTTCTCGGCCTGACCGTCCATGGTGGCTTCAAACAGAATCGCGCCGATGATCTTGTCACCGGTAAACGCCGGCGCGGTCATGATGCGTACCCGCATGGCGTGCATCAGCTGGAACATCTCGGTGTCGCCGCTGTACTCGCTATCGGCGATCCCGTAATGCCGCAAGGCGCCCGGCGTCGACCCGCCGCTCTGGTCTAGCGCTGCAAAAAATCCCCGCTTCTCAGCAATCTGTTTCAACATCTTTTCATGGGCCACGGATAGTTCTCCTTTCAAGACACAGCAATCGATGCGTAATACATCCAGCTTGTGCAGGTATCACACCTGCCGGTGAAGATACGATCTGGACGATCACTGACCCTTTAAGTCCGCTGTGGAGCAGGTGGGTTCAACCGGTGACGGAGAGAGCATTGATCGCCTCCAGTCGTGCAGATCTTCCGATCACAAAACGTCATGCTCTCATACATCAGTCCAATACAGTTCGAGCAGCACAGGCAACGGTGTCCATGACACCGACAGCTGTCCTGTTCCGAAGTCTTTGAAGATGCATCAGCATACCGATAGAAAGCGTATCGTTCCTGAAGTAGTTCAACGCTTTCAAGTCCAGCCTAAGGGTGCTGTTATGCTGGATGAGTCGTGTGAGTGACCAGGCCATGCGCAGCAAATAGCGAATGATGCGGCACGTGCTCAATGGTTTTGCTGGTGGCGGACTCTAAAGATGCATGGAGTTCTCACAGGGAGAAAACCAGAGCTTGCGTTTGTTTGGAGAGGACTCTCTTTTCGTCTCGATATAGATCTTTCGCAGTTGTCGTCTTGATCCGCACAGCTTTATCGAAACTCCAAAAAGCATGCCGTATGCAAAAAGTACAGATTTGAGCGTGTTTCGTAATTATGTGCGATTTACTTCGCAAGTAATTACATGTTTGCGCGGTCGAGGGCACCGCGATGTATGATCAGATCGTAAATAAGCGTTGCCGCAGCAATTGCGGTGACGCGTGCCCGATAGGGATAGGCAACAGGAAGTCTTCGCTACAAGGAACGTAATAGATGACCGCTAGTCTCCCTGAATCATGGTCCGCGCCGCCTCTGAGCGACAGCGCACGATGCTTTTCTTTGGTTGACGAAGACCTCTCTCAATTGCAAAAACCTGGACATAACGCTCGAAACTTTAGACGCGTTTTTCCCAGCCGAATCTTCTTCGTAAGGCGAGAGCAAAACGGCCTCCTTTTTTCGCTTGAAGAAGCGAGGTTGCATCTAGCTGCCTTGTCTGCGCATCCCATATTAAGAATTCAGGGGAGCCATGCAAATTTCATTGTTCACTGAGGTAATTGGTGACCTAGCCAAACCTCTTCATGCCGCGTCACGAAGTTGGCTTATGCCCTTGCTCTTCGGTTTTGCGTGCACCTTGCAGGGCTGCAGTGACCCGCCCGCACCAACACCCACTCCGAATCCACATCCTACACAGATCCTGAAATTGAAGATCAGCGTGGAGAAGGGATCGGACGTGAATCGAGTCGAAGTCCAGTCGCTTTGGGTTGTTAGCAATCTAGGTTGTGCACCCGTGATCTGGCCTGCAGGCAATACCAGGGTAAAACAGGTACAAGTGGCAGAACACGTAGAAAAAATCGGTGACAGTTACGTCGTGACTATTTTCAGGGATCGCTTCCTACTCGATAAATGCCGCTGGGTGGGAGGCGCCGCAGGCATAAGGTTTTTCAACGGCGATCAGCCCCTTTCATCAGTTGGTGTGAATGATGAGGTTTTAAGCGGTAAGCGGACCTTAGAGATGACATGCCTAACAAAGCCATTCGTCGAGGTCGGTACATGCGGCTTAAGGGAGGAGGAGTCGTTTTACAAGAGCGAAGACAAGCACGCCTTTAATATTACCGTGGAGTTGATGAAATGAATCATCCGATAAATGGACTTGATGGTCTTGATGCACTTCTTAACGGCGATGAGGACCGAACGGCATGCATTATTTAACGAAACTATCCGTCTTCGGGATGGCGTTTTTTACGTCAGTACAAAGTATCTGCGCTCCGGTTGCATACAGATTGATCGAAAGTAATAGCTATCCTCAATGCGGTGCCTTCCTGGAGGCTTTGGAGAGAGCTGGAGTCGCTGCCATGTCAGATCAGCAAATTTGCAACGTAATGAATTCCAGAATTACTGATCTGATTAAAGGTAAGGATTTTAGCGAGGTTGCATGGACACCGCTCCCAATACCGAATGATTTAGAAAAGAGAGAGATCGCAAAGAAAGTGTATGAGGCGCGATTAGATCGTGGCCACTTGCAGCGATTCGCGAGAGACGAAGCCAAATACCTGTCTTCTTTTACAAGTGCAATCTCTAAAACAGACATCATCTTTGAGAAGGCGGATTTAAAGGTAGGGCACGAACCGGCCTATGCCCTCCAGTACCGAAGGTCGTGATGCGCAGCTGGATACAAAGGTTACGACGGTATACCCAACTGGGCCGTCTTTGCGGATAAGAAATATCAATCCGGTTTGCTATCGGGGCCTTACACGCCACCGGGAAATTTATTCTATTTGGACGGCCGCCTAGCCGTTTTATCCATTATGCCAGATAGCTGGTATGCGGAATCAAATGCAACTACTAAGCGCAATCTGCTTAGCGTCAACATCCAATCAGTTGATGGTGCGATCCTCGCAGACGGAAGCATTCAATTCAGTACAAAAGTTTTGTGCGTGGCGACTATTCACAGGTAAGGTTTACTTAGGAGCATAGGACATGGCAGCTAACACTCCAGATCCACAAGATTACACGCCAATTGCAGCGGGAGAATCGGTAAATACTTCGCCTACTGGTGTGCCAAGCACGGTAGATCCCACCGCGGTTAAGAACAATGCGTATGGATTCTTTTGGAGGCCTGTACTGACCTTGTTTTTGGCTATATCAACCGCGAGCTACGGCGCCACCTTTAAAACGCAGGTGGACAACGATGGTCCCATCTGTACCACGTTCCTGGAGGACTTGAAGGCAGTGCATATCGAGCGGATGACCGACGCGCAGTTGTGCGATCTGGACCTGTCGAAAATCATGCGGGGGTTTGATTTCCCCACTTGGCAACGGCATCCGGAGATGGATGGCATCGCTACCTTGGAGAAGATACAGAAGGCCAGCCTGCTACCAAACCCTTCGTCCGACTGGTCGAAATCCTGGCCGCAAAACATCGACTACGCGAAAGACTTGGATCGCAAGCATAAGCTTTATGTGGAAAGCAGCAAGTTGACTCAATTGGGAACCGATGTCCATGTGCTTCAGGTAGAGGTCGATGGGTGTTACTTCAAATGGAGCAAAACCTCACCAGAACCTTTGAGGCTAACGCCGGATCTTTATGCATTGCCTGAATTTTCATTCGAACTCGATCCGGGACCCACACGGATGCTTCCATTCTTTATGGACCCTGGGTATTTATCAGGCACGTTGGCGAATTTCGGCAAAGGCAAGCGGCAGATATTGGGATTGAAGCTGGACCATTCATGGGCCGTGCAAGATGATGGATGGAAGGTTCTAATAACCCAGGTAACGGGCTTCAGTTTTGAAGTGCCTAAACCAGACTCAACCAACCATATCGACAAAGAAGCCGGGCTCAAGCCGTATATCTACAATTTCCCCATTTGTCAGTTCGACATCTGGGTCAACGCCAAGGAGCTTTCTCATGACTGACCATTTGACCGCCCTGACCGGGGGCGTTTCGCTGACGGACATTGTCGAGAAATTTCTCAGCATGCCCGGCGTGGAAGGCACCGTAGCAACGCCTTATATCGACAGCAAGGGCATTCCCACAGTGGGCGTTGGGATTAATCTCTCTAACTCTAAATTCTCAACAATTTACCTGAATGACCTTGGGATAACCGATACGACGGTTATTAGTAATTTACAAAAGAATGTTTTTACCCATACATATACAACGTTGGATGCTTTAAAAACAGACATCAAGAAATATTATAACGGTAATCTGCTGCAACCGTTAAGCGACGCTCAAATACTGAGCCTCTATACCGATATAGCCATTGGAACGCCGCCAGTCGCTGGCGGTGATCCCACCACCTATCAAAGCCCGGACGGGAAGTTATCGATCTACGCGAATTTCGCAAAATATATCAAAGACAATCATATCGATCCGGCGATGCTGACCTCGCAAGAAGGCGCGGCACTGCTTTCCTTGTATTTCAATGCGCCGGCCACGCTGGGCTCGAAGATCACGGCGGACTTGAATGAAAATGCCTTCAACCGGGTCGATGCGTGGTTCCAGATTCGCTACGAAACGAACAAGGGTGCGCTGACCACATCCGACCCCACCGACGGACATAACGGCGTGGCGATACGTCGCTATATGGAAAGCGCAGTCTTCGGCCTTTATGACCCGACCGATGCAACCAACGCTGATGGCACGCCGGTGCCAAGTATGGCGGAGGCCACGTCCATCTACGCCGATTTTTCCGGCACGCTGACAGATGCCAGCAAGCAGCAGCATTCGTTGCGCAATTGGGCGTTTAACTATGAGCAGGTCTACAGCTCGCAGGTCGATATCGCCACGCAGCGGCTGACGCAATCCGGGCTCAACGGCACGCCGATTCAGAACCTGCAGGTGCTGAGCTTAGAGAACGAACTCCAGCCTGCCGCCAACACCCTGAACGCCTCGCTCAACGACAAGTTGGAAAACCCGTATTACACCAATACCGCTGCATTTGATCCGCTTGACATTCAGGTGGCGGTGCAGGGGGGTGGTAACGACCTAATTGCAACGGCGCGCAATGGTTATCAACTGGCGACAGGGGCTTATAACGCCACGAATTCTGCTTTGCTCATCGCCCAGGGTGGCAACGACACGCTCGATGATACGGCCGCGGCATCAGGCACTAAGAATGTGCTGATCGGCGGTACCGGTAGCGACGTTATCAAAGTGGGCGTTGACACGTTCAAGGTGGGCAGCGGGGATGACTACATCGTCGCCGGCTCGGGCAATGCCTTGATCGAGGGAGGCACCGCCAACAGCGCCATCGGTGGCGGCAACGATACGATCGTTCTAGGCGAGGCCAACGCGCCATGGAAGGGTGGCGACGATACGGTGTGGGGCGGTTCGGGCAACGACGTCTACTATCTGGGTCTGCAGAGCCAAACTTCGCACATCCATCTAGGTTCGGGACATTCGACCATCAATGTGGTTTACAGCCCTACGGATATCGCCGCCTTGGCCATCGATGCTGTCGGCCTCGTCAGCGACCCTTTGAGCACAGTTCCGTTGGGCGAATCCCTGTTCGAAGACAACACGCATCACGAACTTGTCCTGAGCACGTCCAACTCCGATGGCACGAAGCATCTGGAAATCTTTGATTTACCGCCGCTGGTGTCCAACTCACCAAGCCAGGCCCCTCGCACGCGAAGCTTGAATGTCGCTGTCGGCACAGGCACAACCGATACGACCGGCGAGATCATCATCGACGGCTATACCGGCAACAATCTTTCCGGCATCCAACTGACGAACGGCCCGATCCAGACGATTCAATCCAGCAATTTGTCGCAGCTTTCCGAGTCGGGCGTTAACACTTACAACGATAATCCGAGCGGCGGTGGCGCAAACGTCGACAGCATTTACGGAAGCGATACGTCGAGCAGTACCAGCGGCAACACGATCAACGGTCAAGGGCATGCCCAGTACATCTATGCCGGCAACGGCAACAACGACGTGTTTACCGGCGAGAACATAGATTCGGCCGAAACGGCTTGGGCTAACGCGTTTAACGTGACCGTGCAGGGTGGCTCCGGCAATCAGTACCTAGTGGGTTTCGGCAATAGCAACGAAACCATCCTGGGCGGCGATGTCGGTCAGGACACCACCGCTTGGGACACCATTGATGGCGGCGGCGGCAACGGCTTGCTTGAAGGGGGCACGCAGAATAGCGTTATCTATGGCGGCACAGGGCAGGACACGCTGATCGCTGGCTCGGGCACGGCGAGCGGCTATAACCCGCAATCGTTCCTGTTGGCAGGGCTATCGTTCTGGAATGGAGGAGGCGTCGAGCCCGGTTGGTCCACTCCTGGTGGGACGGCGGCGAATTTTCAGGTCACCCTGACCAACGGTACCGATACGATCAGCTTGCTGGGTTCCTCGCTTGACCCTGCGACAGCCAATGCATCGACTTTGCCCGGCAGCCTGCTGATCGGTGGAACCGGTTATGACACGCTGATCGGCAATCAGGGCAATGACACGCTGATCGGTGGCACGCCGCTTCACTCCGTGGCGGGCGTGACTGACGAGGTTCTGGTAGGTGGTGCCGGCGCCGATCTGATCTATGGCGGCGATGGTAATGAATGGATTTTTGCCGACATGCCAGCCTCGGTCGCGAACTGGGCGGACGCTGACCCCAGTGATGCCGATACGATCTACGGTGGATCCGGCAATGACGCTATCTATGGTTCGGGCGGTAACGATGAAATTTATGGAGGTACTGGCAATTACTCGATCCAAGTCGGTAACGGCAATAGCTATGTCGACACGGGTACTGGCACGGCGATCGTCTACGGCGGAAGTGGTGCCGATACTCTGGTAGCCGATGGCAGCGTCGATCAAATCTATTCCGGAAGCGGCAATACCCTGATCGAGGCAGAAGGCAGTCAGTCGACCATCATTCTGCAGAGTGGCAACGATACTATTGCGCTGGGTGCGGGTAATAATTCCATCATTGAAGGGGCTGGCGCCACCACTTTGGTGACCGGGTTGAGCGGCGGATCGGATGTGGTTCAGTCGCTCCGCGGTACTACGACGGTGCAACTCATTGAGGGATTGACCGAGTCGAATCTTGTGGCCCGTGATGTCAACGGCGATTTGGTGCTGTCCGATGGCGGAAGCGCCGAAGTCACGCTGGGAGATTATTTTTCAGCTGGAGGCAGTGTTTCTCTGCAGTTCGCCGATGGCACGACATGGGGCAGTTCGCAGATTCTGCAGGCATCGATCACTCCGAGTAGTGACGGCAGCAATGATACGCTCGTGGGATCGAACGGAAGCGACAGCATTACAGCCGGTGATGGTGACACGTTGATCGTCGGCGTGTCGGGCAACAACACGCTCACCGGTGGCGCAGGTAACGACACTATCGAGGGCGGTAGTGGCGCCGATACGATTGAAGGTGGTTCGGGTACGAGCCAGATCTACGGCGGCTCGGGCACCGAAACCTACATTTTTAATCTGGGCGACGGATCTGACACCATCGAGGAGCACGGCACGGGCGCCGGTAACGATATTCTGCAACTAGGTGCTGGAATCAGCGCATCGGATCTCAGCTTCTCTTACAACAGTGCGACGAACACCATGCAGATTGGCTTTGGTTCGACGTCGGAATCGACGATGACCATCGAAAATTTCGCCGCTACGCAGAGTGGGCAGAATCAAATCAGCAAGCTGGTGTTCGCCGATGGCTCCTCTCTATCAACGATGCAAATGACCCAGTTGGGCATGATCATCAATGGCACAACGGGCAATGACAACCTCATCGGCACGACAGGGACAGATTATTTCGACGGCAAAGGTGGCAACGATACCGAAACAGGCAATGGTGGCAGCGACACATTCGTGTTCAACGCTGGGTACGGTGATCTGAATATTACAGAAGCCTATACCGCCGGTCAGCAGCCAGTGCTGCAATTGGGTAGTGGAATCACGCTCTCATCCTTGCATGTGACGCTCGGTAGAGAAGATTTCTCCTTTAATAGTGACGGTGACGGTAGCGATCTGTTGTTGTCCGATGGAGTGTCAGGCGACCAGATCACGCTAGTCGCTATGCTCAATTCTCAATTTGGCAACTATGGTGTGGCGAGGGTGCAGTTAGCCGATGGAACCACGCTGACAGCCAGTCAGCTGATTCAGATGGAAATGACCGGGACGAGCGGTAACGACACCATATTTGGTACGTCTGGTAACGATCGGATTGATGGCAAAGGCGGCAACGATGTGGTCTATGGCAATAGCGGTAACGACACGTTTGTGTTCAATACTGGCTACGGCCAACTGGAAATAATGGACACCAGTTATGCGGACGGTCAGCAACCGGTGCTGCAAATGGGTATTGGAATCACTGCGTCAACATTGCGCGTCACGAAAAGTGGAGACGATCTGGTATTAACCGATGGCATTGCCGGTGATCAGATCACATTGCCCCAGATGTGGCTCGCCGGCATCAGTGGCGGCAACTTTGGTATTGCAGCGGTGCAACTGGCGGATGGCACAACCCTGTCGGTAAACCAGCTGCTCCAGATGGAAATGATCGGAACGACTGGTAACGACACCCTTTATGGAACAGGGGGCGACGATCGCATGAGTGGCGATCTGCTTGATGGCAAAGGCGGTAACGATTTGTTGGTTGGTAATGGCAGTAACGACACCTTTGTCTTTAACTCGGGTTACGGGCACCTAGAGATTAGCGAGGCCTACACCGGCGATGCCCAGTCGGTACTGCAGCTGGGTGCGACAATTACCGCATCGGCACTCACCGTTGCACATGTTGGAAATAATTTGGTACTTACCGACGGCGTCGGTGGTGACCAGATTACGCTGGACAATATGTGGTCTAACAGTAGCGCCGCTGGTATCGGATCGGTTGCTCTTGCCGATGGCTCCACATTGACCAATGCCCAGCTCCTGTTCTTGGCCTCTGAAATCAATGGTACCTCGGGCAATGACACGCTGCAGGGCACCTCGGATGCTGACCTTATCGATGGTAAGGGCGGAAATGACTCGGTGGTTGGCGGCGGGGGCAGCGACACCTTCGTCTTCAATTCTGGTTACGGTCATCTGGAGATCAACGAGACTTACAAGAACGGGGAGGTACCGGTGCTGCAGCTTGGCGCGGGGATCACCGTCTCGGCATTACACGCAACAAAGAGTGGCAACAACCTAGTGCTGAGCGATGGCGTTAGCAGTGACCAAATCACCTTGGATGGCATGTGGAGCACTGCGAGTGACGGTGTCGTCGCCTTACAACTATCGGATGGCACAACGCTGACACGGACGCAGATTCTTGCTTTGGAGATGACGGGCACACCCGGTGCTGACACGATTACCGGCACGTCGGCCGCGGATGTGATCGACGGTAAGGGCGGCAACGATTCCGTCATTGGCAGCGGCGGTAACGACACGTTCGTCTTCAACTCCGGTTATGGCGATCTGGAAATCAACGAAGCTTTCAAGAGCGGACAGGTGCCCGTGCTGCAGCTTGGTGTGGGAATCACCGCCTCGGCCCTGCACGCTATCAAAAGTGGAAACAACTTGGTGCTGACCGACGGCGTCAGCGGTGACCAGGTCACGTTGGATGGCATGTGGACCACCGCCACCGATGGTGTCGCCAGCGTGCAGCTATCGGATGGTACGACGCTGACACGAGCGCAGATGATCGCGCTGGAGATGACCGGCACGACGGGTGCCGACACGATCACCGGCACCGCGGGTGCCGATGTGATCGATGGCAAGGGCGGCAACGATTCCGTCGTCGGCAGTGGCGGCAACGACACCTTTGTCTTCAACTCGGGCTACGGTCATCTCGAAATCAACGAGGTCTATAGCGGCAGTCAGCAGCCGGTGCTGCAATTCGGTGCGGGTATCACCGCGTCGTCGCTGCACGTGACCGAAAGCGCGAATAACCTCATCGTGACCGATGGGGTGGCCGGCGATCAGATTACGCTGGACAAGATGTGGTCCACCAGCACCGACGGTGTTGGCGAAGTGACCTTCGCCAATGGCACCACGCTTACTCGCGCGCAGCTGATCCAAATGGAAATGACGGGCACGACCGGCGCGGACACCATCACTGGGACATCGGGCGCCGACCTGATCGATGGCAAGGGCGGCAACGATTCCGTGATTGGCAGTGGCGGTAACGACACGTTCGTCTACAACTCGGGCTACGGCCATCTGCAGATCAACGAGGTCTACACCAGCGGTCAAACACCTATATTGCAGTTGGGTGCGGGCATTACCTCGTCGGCGCTGAAGGTCGCCAAGAGCGGCAATAATCTGGTGTTGACCGATGGCGTCAGCGGTGACCAGGTCACGTTCAATAATATGTGGACCACGGCCACGGATGGCGTCGCCAAGGTGACGCTGGCCAATGGCACGTCGCTCACACGCAGTCAGTTGATCACGATGGGTACGTCGGCGGCGACAAAGCCTGTCGCCCAATCGAAGGCCATGAGCACGTCCGCCGACCCGATGTCCGTCAATACGTTGATCCACGCCATGGCGAGCTACGGCGGAAGCGATCCTGCGGCCATCACGACATCGCCAACGCTTAATCCGGCCACCCCCGATCTCCTGTTGCATGCTGCGGCATAGCGGTGAGTCACCAAGCAAAAGGGCGTCGCTAGCGGTGAAGCACGGTTGTAGTCCATTGACTACAACCGTGGAGGGCTTTACCTCATAGCCCCTGTAAGCGAAGGAATGTAGCTTCAGCCAGCCAATGTGATGGGGAGCTCATGCTTGATGCAGCGGCATAGCAATCATATTGACAGAGAGAGAGCACCTGAGTGGAAACCGGCTCTCATGTGAGAGTCAGTGGATGTTTGCGAACCAAGCTTTTGCTTGGCTCGCAAACCATCGATGTGCTCAATGCCCGCTGATCTTATTGCCACCGATTGCACATTAACCGCCAAATTGAAACTTTCGCCATTCCTTAGCCCATGCCCCATCGAATCATCTTTATCCACCAGAATGCACCCGGACAGTTCAAACACCTCTTGGCGTATTGCGCAGCCAATAGTCAATGCGAAGTCGTCGTTATCGGGGAAAAGCAACGCCTGAAGGCTAACTTTCCCAAGGCTCTGCCCAACGTCCAGTTTCATGTCTATGAAATAACGGAGATATCACGCGAGCAAGTGCCTGTTGAGTTGTGGACGACAACGCAATCGATGCGTCGCGGTCGTGCCGTCGCGCTTTGTCTGCAGAATGTTCGTGACAGCGGTTTTCGTCCCGACGTCATCTACGGACATCCCGGCTGGGGCGAGATGCTTCACGTCAAGGACGTCTTTCCGGATGCTCGAATCGTCAACTACTGCGAGTTCTACTTCAATCGCGAGGGCCAGGACCTGAGCTTCGACCCCGAGTTTCAGCTGGAGGCCGTGGATAGCTATCGCGTCAGAACGGACAACATGGCCCAATTGGTCAGCTTGATCGATGCCGATGCCAGCATTTGCCCCACGCACTGGCAACGATCGCGCTACCCGACGTTGCTCAGGGATCGCATGACTGTGGTACATGACGGGGTCGATCCCACGGTGGTCAAGCCAGACCCTTCGGCAACCGTTCGGCTTAGCGATGGACTGGTGCTCGACCGATCACGCCCGGTCATCACCTACGTCAGTCGCAACCTTGAGCCGTATCGCGGGTTCCATGTCTTCATGCGTGCGCTACCTGAAATTCTACGAAGGCTACCGACCGCTCATGTCTTGATTGTTGGTGGTGATGATGTTTCCTACGGTCGCCAGCTCGCTGGTGGCATGTCGTATCGGGAGTTGATGCTCAAGCAGCTGGGTGCACAGATCGAAGCACAACGCGTGCACTTCCTTGGACGGATTCCCTACGCGCAGTATCTTCGGGTGCTTCAGGTATCACGTGTTCATGTCTATCTGACGTACCCGTTCGTGCTGTCGTGGTCGGTGCTTGACGCCATGGCCACAGGTGCGGTCGTCATCGGCTCGGATACCGCGCCGGTGCGTGAAGTCATCGACGATCAGGTCAACGGCTTGCTCGTCGATTTTTTCTCTCATGCCGCGCTAGCTGAAAAGGTATGTCAGGCATCTCTTAAGTTTGATCAATTCCTTGAGCTGCGGGAGCGTTCAGTAGCAACGATCAGGGATAACTTCAATCTGGCATCCTGCATCAGTCGTCAACTCGATGTGTTATTTCCTTCGTCCGACCTGCTGCGTCAGCAGCTGGCAACGGCCTAACGTGTTTTATGGAATAAAAGTTATGAACGGATGTCTCGAGCCACGCTTTGTTTCACCCGGTGAGTTAAAGCCCATATTCCGCATGGACTGGTTCTTGCTCACTAATGTGAGTGCTAAAGCATGACGCTGATCGCTGAAGACGACGCCACACAAACACAAGCACAACCTCAGGATGCCGGGCTGGCACTACTGCTGTTGATTGCACACTTCCATGGCGTGGCCGCCGAACCTGCGCAGCTGCGGCATAACGCTGCCCTGCAGGGCAGAGCGTTCTCAGAGGATGACCTTGTGCTTGCCGCTCGCTCGTTAGGGCTGAGGGCGAGGGCCGTGCCTTTGGAAGCCAAGCGCATGGATCGGTTGCCTTGGCCGGCGCTGGCGATGGATCGCGACGGTCGGCATTTCGTCATCGCTGGGATGAAAGATCAAACCGCGCTTGTGCAAGAAGCCACGGGAGGCGGACCGAGCATTCGCCCCCTCCAGGAAATCCTGGAACGTTCCAATGGCCGGATCATTTTGTTTACTTCGCGTGCTGCCATTGCCGGCGAGATAGCGAAATTCGATTTCTCCTGGTTCATTCCGGCGATGGTCAAATACCGGCGCATTCTGATGGAGGTCCTTGGTGTCTCCGCCGTCTTGCAGTTGTTTGGACTGGTCACGCCGTTAATGTTTCAGGTGGTGATGGACAAGGTACTGACCAATCGGGCGGAGTCGACTCTGCTGGTGATCAGTCTTGCCTTGTTGATCAGCGGATTGTTCGAAGTCCTTTTGACGGGGTTGCGTAATTACGTTTTCGCGCACACGACGAATCGCATTGATGTGGAGTTGGGTTCCCGGTTGTTCCGACACCTGGTCGCGCTGCCGTTGCCCTATTTTGCGTCACGTCGGGTTGGCGATACGGTGGCGCGAGTCCGCGAGTTGGAGAACATTCGCAATTTTCTGACCGGTCAGGGACTAACCGCTGTCATTGATGTGTTCTTCTCGTTTATTTTTCTTGGGGTAATGTGTTTGTACAGCGTGTGGTTGACGCTGATGGTCGCGGCATCGTTGCCCGTGTACGCCCTTATCTCCGTGTTATTGGTGCCGATCCTGCGTCAAAGGTTGAATGAGAAATTCGTACGGGGCGCCGACAACCAGTCGTTTCTGGTTGAATCGGTCTCGAGCATGGAGACGGTCAAATCGATGGCCGTGGAGCCGCAGTTTATTCGTCGCTGGGATACCCAACTGGCCGGCTATGTGGCCGCAGGCTTTCGCTCCAGTATGGTTGGCAACGTTGGTCAGCAACTCATTCAATGGGTCGGCAAGCTCGTGACCGTCGGCACCTTGTTCTTCGGCGCACTGTTGGTTATCCATGGGCGGCTGACCGTAGGCGAACTCATCGCGTTCAACATGATGGCGCAACGCGTTGCCGCACCGGTTTTGCGGCTTGCGCAACTATGGCAGGACTTTCAGCAGGTCGGCATTTCGATGAGCCGGTTGGGCGATGTGCTCAACGTGCGCAGCGAGGTGCCTACGCATCAGCAGTCGTTACCGACGGTGAAGGGCGAGATTGTGTTCGATCACGTCACCTTCCGCTATCGGCCGGATGCGCCTGAAGTACTCAAGGACATCAGCTTGCAGATACGCCCGGGCGAGATCATCGGCATCGTGGGCCGATCCGGATCAGGCAAGAGCACGCTGGCGAAGTTGCTGCAGCGACTCTATCTACCGGAGCGGGGGGCTTTACGTGTCGATGGCGTCGATCTGAATGTTGCCGACCCCGCATGGCTACGGCGTCAGATCGGGGTGGTGCAACAGGAAAATCGCCTGTTCAACCGATCGATCCGTGAAAACATTGCGTTGACGGATCCTGCCGCGCCCATGGATAAAGTGATTCAAGCCGCTACGTTAGCGGGAGCGCACGAATTCATCACGTTGTTACCCGATGGATACAACACGCGCGTCGAAGAGAATGGCGGCAACCTATCTGGCGGTCAACGACAGCGGCTGGCTATTGCGCGTGCCCTGTTGACTCAGCCTCGCATACTTATCTTCGATGAAGCAACCAGCGCGCTGGATGTAGAGACCGAGCAGGTCATTCAACGCAACATGGCCGCGATCTGCGCAGGCCGCACGGTCATCATCATTGCTCACCGACTGAGTGCTGTGCGCCAGGCACATCAGATATTGGCCATGGATGAGGGATGCATTATCGAGCGCGGCACGCATGCGGAACTGTTGCATCGTTCCGGGTACTACGCTCGCATGGTTGCGCTTCAGACGACGACGGTGGCCGCATGAGGGGTTTATTTTGGCAGGCTTTCGGCGACCTGTGGCGGCGCTATGGCGAGGTGTTTAAGGTCGCTTGGGGCGAGCGGGGCATGCATGCGTTACCTGATCGCCAAGGCCATGAGACAGCATTCTTGCCGGCGCATTTGGAGTTGATGGAAACGCCCGTCCATCCTGCTCCGCGCTGGACGATGCGTATCATTGCCGTAATGACGATATTGGTTCTGCTTTTGGCGGTATTGGGCAAACTCGACATTGTTGTTGTCGCCGACGGCCAGTTGGTCCCCGATTCCAACGTCAAAGTCGTCCAACCGGCGATCACGGGCGTGGTTCGTGCGATTCACGTTCAGGACGGTCAGCAAGTAAGCGCGGGTCAGCCTCTGCTGGAACTCGATACACGGCAGGCTGCCGCCGATGCCTCCACGGCGCACGCCAACCGCGTTCATGCCGCACTAGCGGTCGCGCGGGCACGGGCTTTGCTGGAAGCGGTCGCGACTAACCATTGGCCGAAGTTGGTTGCTGTTCCGGGAGCGACGGCACTCGAACAACAACAGGCCGCTGACCTGGCGGAGCAAACGTGGCAGGCTTACGTGGCAAAAGTGCAAGACGCCAAAGATGAGCTGAGCGCACGACAAGCAGATCTTGCCAGTACCCAGCAGGAAATTGCCAAGTATCAAGCCACGGCGCCTTTGGCGCGCCAACAAGCGGACGTCTATCACAGCCTGCTGCTGAAGAAGGACGTCGCACAGATCGACTATCTGGATCGCGAGCAAACCGCGCAAGGGCAGGAGCATGAGCTCGAAGCCCAGCGAAGCCATGCAGCGCAACTGGCAGCGACGATTCGTCAACAGCAAGCCGACCTGGCGGGCACGTCGTCAGGCTTCCTGCGCGACCAACGTTTGGAACTGGACAAGGATCTTCAAGATTTCACCACGAGCCAGGATGACGAGACCAAAGCGACCACGCGGCAGGGACTCATGGTTCTCACCGCGCCGACCGCGGGTACGGTGCAACAGCTGTCCGTGCATACCCTGGGTGGTGTCGTAACGACGGCGCAGTCATTATTGGAAATCGTGCCCAACGACACGTTGCAAGTGAAAGCGACGATTGAAAACCGTGATGTCGGATTCGTACGGGTAGGTCAGCCTGCTGTCGTGAAGGTGGCAGCCTTTCCTTATACCCACTACGGCTATTTGAAAGGGACAGTCGTCGAGGTATCCAATGATGCTGCCGCCGATCGCAAACGTGGCTCGGTCTTCGTAGTTTACGTGCAGCTCTCAAGCAATCGGATGCGGGTCGATGATCGTTGGGTCCCTCTCACGCCGGGTATGAGTGTCACTACTGAGATCACCACAGGACGGCGACGTGTGATCAGTTATTTCCTTGGGCCGCTCATACAGCATGCACAAGAGAGTTTGCATGAGCGCTAGGGCCATTCTTCTGGCGGCAAGCCTGGTTGGTCTGGGGGCGACTATCGCTGCTGGCGATTCTCGTGCTGTCGATCTTTTTCATACGCAGCGAGCCATCCCAGCAGCCGCAGCTAGCCCGATTCTGGCAGGACATGCCATATGTTCCTTCGGTGCGCCCAGTAACCCTTTGACGTTGCGCGAGGCGGTCGAGCGCGCGTTGTGCACCGGTCCGGATACGCGCGACGCCTGGACTATTATTGAAGAGCGAGCGGCAGCGGTCGGGGTAAGTAAGGCGGCTTATCTGCCGACCCTAACCGCAACAGGGCAATTAGTGCACGACGACTCTGTCACCAATGTGCGCGATCACGCTTCGCTAAGTTCCAACTATTCAACGATCGTCCAGTCCGACAGCTTGCAGCTTGGTTGGGTGCTTTATGACTTTGGCGGGCGTCGCGCCGCGCTGAAGAACGCGAAGGCGCTCCTGAGCGCGGCACAAGCTAACGAAGATGCGGTGCTTCAACAAACTTTTTCGGACACTGCAAAGGCTTATTACTCTGCGCAGGCTGCTATGGAGCAGCTTGTCGCGGACGCCGCGATTGTTGCCGATGCACGAGACAGTTCCATCGCCGCACAAGAAAGAATTACTCGGGGCGCCGCGCCAAGTACGGAGGGTTATCAGGCGCTCACAGCCTATGAGCAGGCACTGGTCACTCAGACCAAGGATCGAGGTTTAGCCGCCGCTGCATTGGGCACGCTTGCAAATGCTATGGGGCTCTCTCCAGATACGGCGTTAACGCTAGAGTCCGTCGATCAGAACCGGCTTCCGAACAAGGGCTTTACCGATACGGTTGCAGCGCTTATGCAACACGCGGAGCGAACCCATCCAGCGGTACTGGCAGCGGAGAAAGAGCTAGAAGCATCGCAAGCGGCGATTGTTCAGGCGAAGGCGCAGGGGCGCCCCACGGTCAAGCTGGTGGGTGATTACAGTCGCAACAATGAACCGGTTCAGTTAGGGCTTGGTCTGCCCCATTACCCGGCAACCGGACACGACGGTTACGTCGGTTTTCAGGTCAGCATTCCTCTTTTCTCAGGTTTCGCAACCCACTACCAAGTGCGTCAGGCGCAGGCGCAGCTGGATCAGCAATCCGTTGCGCTTGACAAGGCTCGACAGCAGGTGGCCCTGCAGGTTTGGACGAGTTATCAGACATTGCAGACCGACACACAGAACCTGTACGCCAGCCTGCGTTTGCAAGAGGTGGCCACTCAAGCTTGGGAATCGGCGCAGCGTCGCTATAAGTCTGGGATCGGCACCATCTTGGAATTGCTCAGTACCCAAACGGCGTTGGCACAAGCGCGGCAAATGCGTGTGGAGGCTATCACGGGGTGGCGCTACGACCGATTGGCTTTAGCCTCTGCATTGGGTCAACTAGGATGGGACGATCTCAGCGATCAATGAGGGATTCAAAAGAGCAGTGATTTCGGGCTGAGCTTTCGTTGACCACAAACCGAATCCATGTATCGATGCAGGAACGATCTCTTCAATGTTCGCCAAGGGAAAGCTGGCATGCGGCTGTTGCTAATTCATCAAAATCTTCCTGGACAATATCGCCATCTGTTGGTGCATTACGGACGGCAGCCCGACTGCCAAGTGATCGGTTTGGGCGAAGCGCGTCGTCTAAGGGAGAATTTTCGCGCCCCTATTCCGGGAGTGAAGTTGGTGGGCTACCAAACACCATCACCGTCAAAAGCAACGACGATGCCCACGATGCGTGCGACGGAAGCCGCGGTAACGCGCGGGCAGGTTGTGCTCAAAGCACTACTACAAATCAAGAAAGTCGGCTTTTATCCAGACGTTGTATACGCGCATCCGGGCTGGGGAGAGACGCTTTTCCTGAAAGATGTTTTTCCCAAATCGAGATTGCTGCACTTCTGTGAGTTCTATTACAACACCGCTGGACAGGACTTCAGTTTCGACCCGGAATTCCCCAATAGCGCCGACGACGTTCTGCGTCTGCGCATTCGTAATTTGCATCACCTCATGGCGCTTGAGCAGGCTGACGTTGGCATTGCACCTACGATATGGCAGCGCACGCGGTTTCCCTCCGCATATCAGCCAAAAATTGAGGTCGTGCACGATGGTGTCGATACGGATTATGTCAAGCCGGACGATCAGGCATTCATCGAGTTTCCAAACAAAAAGCTGCGTTTAACCAAGGCCGATGAGGTCATTACATTCGTTAGTCGGAACTTGGAACCTTACCGTGGCTTTCATATTTTCATGAGGGCGTTACCGGAATTGCTCAAAGCACGTCCCAATGCTCACGTTGTTATCGTTGGGGGTAGCGATGTTTCTTACGGGCGTCGGCCGGCCAAGGGGACTTACCGTGAACTCTATTTGGCAGAAATTGGGGATCGAATTGACTTCAGTCGTGTTCACTTTGTAGGCAAAGTTCCCTATGCAATATTTCTTAAGCTACTGCAGGTCTCTACCGCACATGTTTATCTGACTTATCCTTTCGTATTGTCGTGGTCGATGATGGAGGCCATGGCCGCAGGATGTTTGGTGGTCGGATCAAGAACACCGCCGGTGGAAGAGGTCATCACAAATGAGAAGAACGGTCTATTGGTAGATTTTTTCTCTAGCCAGCAACTCGTGGAATCGATTCTGCGTATTTGTGAAGATCCCAATCGGATGCAGGAAGTGCGAGAGCGCGCAAGGCAAACTATCGTGGATCGCTATGATCTGCACCGCATATGCCTGCCAAGACAAAAGGAATTGATTGAGTCAAGCAGGGCGTAAATTGAGCTTGGAATGGACAGATAGAGCGAAATGGAAGCCGCGATGTCGCCAGTAGTTTGGTGACCTCTCCCGGCTTGCGTTTGCCCTGCGTGAGGCTGAAGGCGGTAATGCCCACACTCCCCTCGGCCATCCGCCCTTCGTGTGGAGGGTGTACCCAACTGACTTCGCTGTCATATGGTAATGGCGACGTTCCCCCGTTTTCAGGGTAGTCCCCTGCTTTTGGCGGTCGCTAAAAGTAGAACTAGTCGAAGGGAAAGGAATTGAATCAACGCACGGGGTTTCAACCCAATGCTTCGCTCCGGCAATCAAAGAGACTTTCCGTACCGGCGTGCGTACAACGACTTAGGCCACCCGTTGAGGTGGCCTAAGTCGTTGAATCTAGTGGTGGGCGATGCAAGGATCGAACTTGCGACACCTGCCGTGTGAAGGCGAAATTCACACGCCCAGAAAGCTAGATGTACCAATGGTTTCAGAGATATTTCTGTGATGCGCGGAACGCCTATGGAACGGTTCGTTTTTGTATTGCGCGAAAGAAGCGATGCCCGACAATGAGGGCATGGCAACCATCTCAAAGACAGATGCAGGCACCTACAAGGTGCTCATCCGAAAGGCCCGTTTTGGTGTCCCCCAGCTGTACAAGACCTTCACCAGGAAAGAGGACGCGGAGGCTTGGGGAAGGAAAACCGAGAGCGAAATCGAGCGAGGCGCCTGGCGCGATGTTGGTGGAGCCGACAGGATGACCCTGGCGGTGGCGCTGGAAAAGTACCAGACCGAAGAAACTCCCAAGCACCGTGGTGCCGAGGTCGAGGGCTACCACATCAAAGTGCTGAAAGAGGAAGCGCTTGCACAGACAGTTCTCGACCGGATCACGCGTGGCAATGTGCGCGCCCTCTGTGACCGCTGGCTCACGAAGGGCTACGCCGTGGCCACGGTCAACCGTCGCCTGACGATCCTTCATGCAGTTTTCGAGTGCGCGCGAATCAATTGGGGTATGGCTGGGTTGAGCAACCCGGCTGTGTCTCTGAAGCTCAAGGGGGCGACCAAGCGCGAACGTCGTGTCAGTGTGGAAGAAGTTGCTGCGCTATGCGATGCCAGCGACTCGGCTTGGCTGCCTGCTGCAGTTCGCGTTGCCGTCGAAACGGCCATGCGTCGCGGTGAAATCTGCAAACTTCGCTGGTCGATGGTAGATATTGATGCCGGCGTGGCTTACTTGCCCGGTCGGATCACAAAGGCGGGTAGACCACGTGGTGTCCCGTTATCGCCTGAAACAGTCAAGGTGCTGAACGATCTTTTGCTTGTGACAAAGGGCAAGGACGAAGTGGCGGATGACTTCGTGCTTGGCGGTCTTCAATCGCATTCGATCACGCAGGCGTTTGCTCGCGCAGCCAAACGCAGTCGTGCCGGATATCTGGCTGACTGTGCAGTGAAGGGCACAACACCTTCGGCTGAATACCTTGCCGATCTGACTTTTCACGACCTCCGTCACGAAGCCACGAGCCGGCTTGCGGAGATTTTCAGCCTGCACGAGTTGATGAAGATCGTGGGTCATTCGTCGAGCTCCATGCTTGAACGCTACTACCACCCGCGCGCGGAAGACTTTGCCAAGCGTCTACGCGATGTGGCCAAGGGGCCACGAGTTCGATGATTTCGGAGGTGCAGCCATGATTCGTACGATCTACAGCAAGCGACCTGTGTGGTTGGTTGACAGCGAGCAAGAGCGCAGGTGAGTAATGTCTGATCTCTGGGCTATCGGCAAACAGCGCTTCATCAAGGGGCTTCGTGAAGGCTTCTACGAATTTTTTTGCCCAGGGATCGCCGCGGTGCACTGCGGAAAAATCATCGCTCATGTTTACCTCGAACAACTGGATCGAGCGATGGCCGAGGCGCGTGAGAAAGCCAGCAACACGAAAAAGGTAGGCGACCGTGAATGAGTTCCTTCAAGGTATGCGCAACGGCCACCGCAAGGGCACTATGTTGCCGTGGAGCGTAGTGTTGGCTGGTTATTTCGCGCCGTGGTCAGGCCTAGTACGCGCGATCATTTGGCTGCTGCGCGAAATGTCTGCCTGGCAAGATCAGGCGATGGCTGAAGCGCAACGCCGTTACGACCAGAAGATCGCCAGCCGCAAACGCAACAACTGAATGGGCTTCTATCTCTACCTGTTGGGCGTGCTCGCCACCGGTGGGTTTTTGGTCTGGAACGGTGCGTGCATCGGATCGAATGCATCACACGACCGATCGATGATGACCAGTCTGCCGGTCGGCATGATTAACTGCGGCTATTGCCGACGTAAGAAGGCTGTCCTTGGCTGCGCATCTTCTGTTGATGAAAGTGCTCCAGCAGCACATTGAAGGTCGAGAACGTCATGCGAGCGGATAGCCTCGTCCTCACCTCGGTAAGCGATTGCACGCTGTCCAATAGGACGTCGAGCTGGGCCACGCTCGCGGAGCCGGCATTGAGCGGATGCGCGTTGATGTGTTGGCCTGTCGCCTCAAGCAGGCGTGTCTCTTTCTGAAACAAGCGTAGATGCGTGTTGAATTCCTCGACTTGCTTTTTTTTCGTATAGCCAGGATCGCAGGTGAATTGGGCCGACAACAAAGCGTTATAAACGTTCCTAAGCATCCACCGATCCTGGAGCGCGCCGTGGTCCAGCAGGGTCACCGTGAGGCGCGTGATGTGCCGGTCTCGAAGCTCGAGACTCGTCCCGTCGCGGAAATGTATCGCGCCCACACTTCGCAAAATACGCTCATGCCTGAGAGCCTGAGCTTGAGAAGCAAACAAGCCACCTGCAAAATCAAGTAGCGCATCGCCCTGCATGCCAGTCATGGCGCCCCGCGTTAGCGCCTTCGCTTTGCACTCGACAAGGATGATATTTTCCTCATCCTCGAAAACGAGATCGCACTCGCCGGCACCTTGTTCACCCAGATCATAGATCGCGCTCTCGAAGCTCGGTTGAAAGTCGTGCTTGGTGAATATGTATTTCGTTAGCCGCTCTGCCGCATCGCCTCTCAGACGGGCGATTTCCTGATCGGTCTTGTTGGTTCTCCAAGCTGCGAATGTGGCTTCGAACAGGGCTGGGCCCAGTACCGAGGCCGCCGGCAGAACAACGCTGTTTCCCTTGAGCAGAATGAGCGGCTTGAAGATTACGTCAGGACCCGCGGCCCCGAAGGGGGAGCGATAGTGCTTGTTGGCCTCTCCCTCTTTGTGCGCAAAGAACGGCAACATGGACTTAAATATCCCCAGGTCGAAGCCGGTTTCAACCAACCTGGAGATCGGTACGACCTGAGTGCCAGGTGCGGCGTGCGCTTTAAGAACCTGGGCCAGCTCTATTGCATCCGCAACGTTCCAGCCGAGCCGCTGCTTCATATCGCCATCGAAGCTTTCACCGAAAAAAATGGTGAGAAACTGAGGCGTGAAGCTGAGGTGCCACTGACGAAGAGAGAAGCAGTGGTCGTAGTGAGCGACCTCTCGCAGTCCATCCTCCAAGGTTTCGGCGTTCAATCCTAAAAAAGCAAATTGTGAGTAGGATTCGAGATCGAGCATCGCCACGAGATCGCGCGCTAGGCAGACGGCCTTGTCCCAGAAGGACCTAGCATTGCGTTCGTTGGATCCCAGGGCCGGCAGCTTGACGGCAATGTTATAGAGCAGACCGATCGGCAATCCCGGGGGCCGATAGCCAAGGCCGCCGGCATATTTCCTGCCGAATAGAATTTGCTCGTAGGCGTAGTCTTGGGTCTCTAGGGCCACCCGCATGATATTCGAGAGCGCGTTGAGAGAGCCTACGCGCTGGAGGCATTTCCAAATTTGCCCGACGATATTTTCGATAACCTCAGGGCTGATCTGGTATCGGCCTGAGCGGATTGAAAAGGCGTAGCCGAACCGTTTGATCCGAGTCGCTGCGTCCGCAACCGCCTTGGTGCGAGCGTTGGAAAAAGGAAATCGCTTCAAGACCGTGAAGGCGCGGCCTATAAGCATGGCTTCCAGCCAGGCCGACTCATTGTCGAGTGCTTTCACGAAGGCAGTGACTTGCGGGGACGGAGATGCGCCTGGTTGAACGGGCCCAGATGGAATCCTCGTTCCGTCGGGCTGAGCAATTCCGGGCAGGCAAGCCGCAATGTTGTTGAGCGCCTCGGCGATCGGTTCGCTCACGTTATCCAGCACATTTGCCAAAAAGAAATGATTGGCTAGAGAGCGCACGGTGCCAACCGTTTGGTCAGTATTCTCCAAGACGATTAATAAATCGAAGAGTCGGTCCGGTGCGTGTTGTAGGCTCTGATAGGCTTCCAAAGCCTTATTCGCAGCAGCTTCATCTTTCATCGGCACGGTTGTGGCGGAATCCAGATAAATCGCTCTCAGCTTTTGCACCTGATCGTCCAGGTCCTGCATCCGGGTCTCCTTGAGGCTGGATGTTTCATGATGGGTGGCTCCGTAAATTTAAACGAGCCCCGCATGCTGGTTGTGGCAAGGCATATTGAATCAGCTACGCAAAAAATTAGCTTCCCCGCGGCTTACTATTGCACTGCAGTCCGTCAGATGGTTGTAGCCAAGGATTGGCGGCCGGCCGCTCCTGCCGATTCCTGCCGGTGGACTGATCATGATCGATTGGTGGTACTGATCAATTCCGTCGGTGTGCGCAGAACGGTTGCTTCCAGAACCGCGATCGTGACTCCGAATCTGTGCAGGATCGCGAAAACTCCTGTTGATAGGGGGCAACAATTTCTGCTGCCCCCTATCAACAGGAGGACAGCATGGATCACGAAACCCTCGCTCAGCGCGCACAAGATTGGGCACGGCGCCAACCGCGCGCATTTCTGATCCCCGTCGCGTTCATCGCGATCGTCGTTTTGCTATCACTCGCTTCGGCGGCGCGAAGGGGACTCTCTCGAACTACACCCGTGCCCGAGCACGCGCCAGTTGCGGAAGTTGTCCCTCATGAGCCACTGGCGCCGGCTCCGGTAATCAAACCACCTGTGGCCCCGCCGGTGGCGGTAGCACAGCCGCCGGCGGTAGGGGGTGGCGTTGCACTAGCGCCTGCACCGACAGAAGCAATCCGTGGCACCCCAAGCCCGGTTCCGCAGGTAATGGCCAAGCCGTCCGCGCCACCCCCCGGCATCGCGCCAGGCTGGGTCGAGTCTTCAACATTCCAGCGTAACCAATTCGGTCAACTCTCCCAGGTGGAGTCTGTTGCGGTAACGGCTCAACTGACTGAATTCCAGTCGGAGAATCCTGCGCGTGGTGGCCCGGACTGGGCGCAGAAATTTCAAGGCTGGTTCAAGCTCGATGCGCCCAAATCGATCTCAATTCTGCGTGCCGCTGCAGGGGTGGGTACGGTGGAAGCCACCATTGACGGCCAGCCGCTGGGGCAGCCGTTATCCCTTGCCAACGAACCGGCGTCGCAGACGGCCACGCTCAATCTCAATACGGGGTGGCACACGTTCGTCATTCAAGTGAGCCGGGGTGGTTTCCAGGGGGCCAGTACGGGCATCGACATGCAGATCGCAGTGGGTGATGGCACCACCTCGCCGGTGCCGATGGTGCCCTATGCCGTGCCGTCTGGAAATGGTGGCGATACCAACCACCCGGCCAACGTGCAGCCCTCGACGCCGGCGAAGCTTTCAGTAGTGGCTGCGCCTGCAAAAGGAGCGAACCATGAATAACCCGAACCTCAATGTGACTATGCCTCAGGGTTTGTCACGCGTCCGTATCGCAGTTGGTGTTGTGGTCGCGTTCCTTTTTCTTTCGCATCTTGAAGATCTCGCTGGCGGGCTGCTGACAGCGTCAGTAGCACTGGTTTATGCCCGTCTGCGGCGCTGGCCAGAGGTGAAGTTCCGGTACTACTTCTCAACATTGAAATTGGCGCTCCCCGGCTGCGCCTTTGTCGCGGGCGCTAGTGCCCAAGTGGCGCTCTTTTCACTCGATCAACCTGGCTTAGGAATCGGTGCTGCGCTAGCCGCCGCAGTTGCCGTTGCGGCACTCATTCTCATCCTCGAAGGCAAAGTTATGAAGAACATTTTCGACCTCGTACCCACCGACCAGCAAGACCAGTTGGACGATTTCCTCGGTGCCAAGGCGCCACAGGGTCAGCGCGCTGATTTTTCTCACCTAGACCCCGTGCGCGTGGAAGGATTTTTGCGCGATCGAGTGATTGGCCAAAACTCGGTCGTGCATGAATGCGTGCAGACAGCGTTCCGACGGGTGAGGCTGGCACGCTCCAACAAGCCGGTCATGACCGCGCTATTTGTGGGTGCCACAGGCGCAGGGAAAACCGAGCTGGCGAAGGCGTTGGCAGCCGAACTTTTCGCCGGGCGAATGATTCGCGTGGATTGCAATGAATTGAGCGCCGAGCACGGCGTGCAGCGACTGATCGGAGCACCTCCGGGCTACGCCGGTTCGGAGGATGGCGGGCAGCTCTGCCGCGCCATCGGACGGTTTGGCACAGGGTTGATTTTGCTGGACGAAATCGAGAAGGCGCATCCCGTGGTGTTGAAGACGGTGATGGGTCTTTTGGACGAGGCAAGATTGACCGAACAATCGACCGGGCAGGTCTATGACGCATCGGGCTTCATGATCGTGCTGACCAGCAACGCTAAGCAGGCCGAAATCGGCAAGATCGCGGCAGCGACCGCCGATTCTTCCGAACGCACGCGCAAGGTCAAGGACGAGCTGAAAAGCAGCGGATTTCTGCCTGAAGTGCTGGCACGTCTGGATGCCATTTTTCCTTTTGAACCTCTGAGCCGTCGGGCGCTCGCCGCCATCGTGGGCCGCTTCCTGATGGGCATCGCGGGGGAGGCTGGCGTCGAGGTGGTGAGTGTTGATGCGGAACTGTTGATCGATCTCGTCGCCAAGGCCGAGAAGCTCTCGGACTACGGTGTCCGTGAGGTGGTGCGGGCGGTCGAGAGTGCCGTGGTCGATCAACTGCTCGACCTCAAAGATCGCGGGGTCTCCCATGTTGCGATTCGCGTTGAAAACAGCCGTGTCGTCGTCCATCCGGCGACGAGGGCGGTAGCGATCTGATCGCCAAAACTTCAACAGGTACAGACAACAAATGAGGACGCGAACATGAGCAAGAAGATCGATGCCATCGAAGCCAAAATCGCCAAGCTGCGCGAGCAACTCAAAGCGGAGCAAGCCGCTGATCGTGAGCGAGACGAGCGGGAGCTTTTGCGCCTCGCTCGGGCTGCAGGGTGCACGCGTGACCTGATTCGTATCGCACAGCAAAAAGCAACTGCTGCGGCGAAGGCTTCGGTTGTGAAGTCGGGTGCGGAGACGAAGCCGGCATGAGCATCGGATCTGTGAAAACGGAGATTCATTCCCGCTACGCGGGGCCCGGAAAGTCGCGGACGAGTCCGCTTGCTCGCTCGCTGCGCTCGTTCGCACACACCATGCACGGCTGCGCCACCGCCTTCGGCGCTCAAACCCCGGCAAATCCAGCGGTGATGCGGGTTGTGGATGACGGCATGGGAGCCGTCGCTTTTTGCCGTCAATGTGCCGTCACAACACCCTGAAACCGTGTTGCAGCGCGGTTTCAGGTGCCGCCGCCATGCCGTCATGGCTCGCGGCCAAATCGTGGAGAAAAACAGCCATGCAGGACGAGAAGAAACTCACGTTACGCGTGTCGCCGGAGAACGCGGAGGCGATCGCAAGGCATGCCGCGAATCTCGGCATGTCGATCAACGCCTACCTCACTGCATCCGCGCTTGAGCGCGGTTCAGCCGATGAGCGGGATGAACTGCTTTTGGAGCAACTCCATGCCATGCGTGATGAGCAAAACGCACAGTTCGCCGAATTTAAGGCGGAGCTGACGGAGGCGATCTCGGCGACGTTGGCGACTGAACTCAACGCAAGCGCGGTGCGTATCAATGCCGGGCTCCAGAAGTTCACCCAGTGGGCGGAAGCACGTTGGCCTACGGATCGGAAGTGAGGAGGTTTCGAGCATGATCGGTGTAACGAAAATCGGCAATGCCGCCCAAGCATTCGACTACTACAGCGAGCGTGACGATTACTACCTGTCCGACCAAAGCGCGGCTGCGTGGTATGGGCGTGGTGCAACGGAATTGGGTTTGTGCAGAGACATCAATCCGATCGAGTTCCGTGATGTGCTGGCTGGCACGTTTGGAGCGGCGGCTGTCAAGAATCCTCATCGTCATACGCCAGGATGGGATGTGACTTTCAGCGCGCCAAAGAGCGTGAGCATTGCGGCGCTGGTGAACAAGGATGAACGCTTGACGGCTGCACACGACACGGCTGTCCGGGCGGCGCTCGATCACATCGAAGTGCACGCGATCATCACTCGCCAGCGCGATATGGCCGACGGCTACGCATACCGAAATACCGGAAACCTTGTCGCCGGTGTCGTCCGTCATTCGACGTCGCGGAACCTTGATCCACAGCTCCACAGTCATGCGGTGATTGCCAACTCGACGTACGATCCGGTTACAGGGCGTTGGACTAGCATCGACAGCCGGCAAGGGCTCTATTCCGCCCAGGTCGAGGCCAACAATGTTTACATGAACGCACTCGCTGCCGGAGCGCGGCAAGCCGGCTATAACGTCGATTGGACGGTGCATGACGGCGGGGCCGTCAGCTTTGAGTTACGGGAGGTTCCCAAGGAACTGTGCAACGATTTTTCGAGCCGAAGGAACGAGATCGATGCTGCCTTGGCCGAGCGGGGCCTGAGTCGTGAGGATGCGAGTGCAGCGGCCCGTGAGGCCGCCACACTCGATACGCGCAAGGCGAAAGAACACCTTCCGCCGGGGCAGCTGCATCAACGCTGGGAAGCGCAAGCGGTGCAAGTGGGATTTGCTCTCGGTCGTCGACCTTCCGGCCGGGACTTGGCTGGCGATTTCGAGCATACCGTGGTGGCTGCGGATACTGCCGTCCGTGATGCAATTACCCACCTTTCTGAACGCGAGACGCGCTTCACTGCGCGCCAGATTCTTGCGGCAGCCCGGACGTTTTCACAGGGCAGGGCTGATGAATTCACGCTGGGAAAAGCGGTTCAACTCGCTTGTACGAACGGAGGGCTGATCTCCCGCGAGACGCTACAAGACGTGCCTGGCGGTCGCCGCGAATACGTAGCTGGGTTTACCACCCGAGCGGGCGAGGAAACCGAACGGCAGATGCTGGCGGCAGCGAAGACTATCGCTGTGGCCGGCGAAGGCCAGATGCGGATCGGAGAGAAACAGCGCGGCGACAATTCAAAGGCCTCCATTGATGCGGCGATTGAGCGTCAGGAGGCGCGCAGTGGTCATCCGTTCTCCGAGGAGCAGCGGGCGGCTGTGCAAGGCATCCTGTCGAGCGAAAGTGGCCTCCATGTGATTCAGGGATTCGCCGGCACCGCCAAGACAACCACTGTGCTCGCCACTGTTTCGGAGGCAGCACGGGAAGCGGGCTGGACGGTACGGGCACTCGCGCCGACCAACAGCGCGGCCCAAACCTTGGGCGATGCCATTGGTGCGGAAGCACAGACTGTCGCGGCGGCCAACCATTCCCGTGAACGCGCAGGCCAGCATGGGCAGCGTGAGGTCTGGATCGTGGACGAGGCAGGCATGGTGAGCGCCGGCGACAAACGCGACTTGCTCCAGCTTGCGCGGGAGCGCGGCGCGCGCGTCATTCTCGTTGGTGATGACCGGCAGATCGGTAGCGTGGGGGCGGGGGCCGCCTTCGAGCAGATCAAGGCGGTCCACCTCGATGCAACCCACGAACTGACCGACATCAAACGCCAGCGGAGTGAGCGTCTCCGCGGAGCTGTCTACGATGCGCTGAATGGACAGGTGGCCGATGCGCTCGACAAGGTGGATGTGCGCGAGCATGCCTCGGCAGATGAGGCGGCGAAGTGTGTCGCTGATGACTACATGCGCGAGACGGCTGCGGGGAGGGACACCCTCGTTGTGACACTTTCTCGTGCCGACCGCGATGCGGTCAATGAGGCAATCCAGCAGTGTCGCGTGGACGTTGGTGAAGTCCAGAACACGCGGCCGGTTACTACGCTGCGAGACCGGCAGATGACCGAAAAGGAACGGGCTGACGCCGCTCGGTATCACGTTGGCGATGTCATTGAGGCTGGGCGGGACTATCGTGGTGGCCCGAAACGGGGCGAGCTGGCTGAGGTTGTCCGAATCGAGAGCGGTCGGATCACTGCACAGTGCTCGGATGGTCGCGAGTGGACGTTCGATCCAGCCAAATCGAACAGGCTTCAGGTGAACGAGGCAGTGCAATCTCGGATTGGCACCGGGGACAGGATCGTTGCCAAAGGGGCTATCCGTACCGAAGCTGGGGAGCGGATCAAGAATGGCGCGGATTTGGTTGTTGATTGCGTGCGGGACGATGGCCGGATTGAGGCCACGGATACTGCTGGCCGACGTCACACTATCGACGCCAGGCAGGGGGCGAAGATCGACTTGGCCTATGCGCAGACTGCCAACCAGGCGCAGGGGCGGACGGTAGATGTGGTGATCGCCAATATGCGATCGGGGCAGCGCAAGTTGGCGGATCAACAGCGCACCTACGTCGCACTTTCCCGTGCGCGGGAAAGTGCCATTGTCCACACCGATGATCGGAAGAAGCTTGCGGCACAGATCGAGAGTCATTCCGGCAGGAAGGAAACGGCGATGAAGGCGGGCGATATTTCAGTCGAAAGCCAGAATGGTGGCCGGCGTTCGGCGTCAGTGACGCCTGACGCTGAACGTCGGCCCGCGCGCGTAGCGCGCAGCCAACAAGTCGAGCGAGAGGGCTCGGGTGAACAGCTGCGAAGCAGCAAGTTGCAGCGGTATGCCAGTGCGGCGGGGCACGCCATTGGGGCGGGTGCTGAGCGCCTAGGAAATCGGATTCGGGACTACTCCGCCAAGGCACCACGGCGGCGATTTGATCGCACTACAAAGCAAATGCTCCGCAACATCGACAAGCAGGCGCAGGCAAAACGGCAGTCGGCTCGCAGGGGACGGAGCATGGTGAACCCCGTCCGCCATGTGAAGGTGGCCGTTGCCAATGCGAACGCAGAGCGAAGCAAGGGCAAGGTCAGGGGGATGCAGGTAGTTGCGCACGCCCGCTGGGAAGCTGCGGATGCTCGCCGGAAACAGGGATGGCAAGACCCGAAAGCACGAAAGCTCCTGGTGCGATCGGAGGACGGGCGAACGGCGCGTAGTACCGATGGCAGCCGTACATTCACAGAAGAGCGCGGCATCAAAGGCTTTGTCGACCGGCATCAAGCAGTAGTGGCGGCGCGCCGTGAGGCGGCTCTTGAGCAGGGGCAGCGTGAGCACCGCATGCGTGGCGGTGGCGAAACTGCAGACAGTCGGGAGCTGGCGCGGCGTGCCCTGCAGACGCATCAGGCAGACCAACAGCGGCTCATCCAGCCGAAGAGGGACTGGGATGCGATGGCCTCCAAGCACGGCGTGGAATACGACCGACATGGTCACCGATACGCGCACGATGGGAAGGGTGGTCTGCACAGCGAGGCGCTGACCAAGCGCGATCACGCGATGAATGAAACGCAGCGGGGCAGGGAGGTGCGCAACCAGACCAATGGGCGCACCGCAGGTGCTGTGCGCGGCATGCTGGCTAGGCGTGCCGTTGAGAAGACAATCAAAAGCGAACGCGAGGCGGAAATTCAGCGGCTTAATAGGCTCGCGGGCGGCGGCGCGGAACCTAAGACGACGATGGCCGGGGCTGGATCGAGACATGAAGATGTCCAGCAAACGGCCTCACAGCGCAGAGCGGAACCTAAGACGACGAAGGCTGGGGCTGGATCGAGGCATGAAGATGGCCAGCAAACGGCCCCACAGCGCGGAGCGGAACCTGAGACGACGAAGGTCGACGTTGGCAGGGGTCAGAAGCTAACGAACCGCGGAGACAGAGCCAGGCGTGACAAAGGGCTCAATTGGTAATTCCGAACACGGGGGGCGCCGCCGCCGAGGCCGAGTACGCATTCCGGTCTGGTTGATTGCTCGTTCCGGTGAACGCTGACCACCGTACCGACGCTGATCGGAGACGCCGAAAATTCGAGGTGGCCCTGATATGTGGTGATTAGGCTTTGTAGTAACACGGAGCTTTCTCATGAGCCGCCTGACCATCGACATTACTAGCCAGCAGCATCAGAGCCTGAAGGCGCTGGCCGATTTGCAAGACAAGTCGATCAAGCAATACACCCTCGAGCGACTGTTCCGAGGTAACGCTGCCGGCGACCAAGCGTGGTCGGAGGTAAAGCCCCTGCTGCGCACGCGCATCGACGAAGGGCTGAGGGGAAAGGGTTCCATTAATGGCATGCAGTCCATCCTTAATGAGGAACTGACCGAAGGCGGCCGCGCGTGACCCGGCCGGATATGCTCTGACGCACGCGGCGGAAACCAATACCCACCCGAACCCTGCGATTACGAAAGGGATCGCGATTGCTGACGCAATCGATGCTGGTCATCTATATATGGTCGGCCTTGAATTTTGATACGTCTGACTGAATCAGCGGCCGCCGACTAACTGACGTTATACCCGCATTATCACCATGACTGAGCCCAATGACAGACCTCCCTTAAGGGCGAATCAGCTGTTTAGTGTCACCGCTATAGTCAAGTTGCAGCCAACAAAAGGGCCTAGGCCGGCAGCGACTATCCCAAACAAGATACTTTTGGATTCCGGTCCCATGGTCATTGTGATGCCTAACGAAATTCAAACTCTAGGAGTGTGGCACACTCGTGCTGCCCAACAAGCCTAAGATCGTCAACCGAATCAGGACAGCCATGATCCAGATAGCGAACGGTGTAACGACGCCCATAAGTATCGCGTGCCCGTAACTTATATCGCGCCTTGTCCAAGTCTTAGAAGCTCGCCTATAACTCCAAAAGAAGAGCGGAAGCGCGACAACGAAAAAGAATAAATTTGGATAATCTAATTGATCGGCGATTTGTCCACCGCAAAGGAAAACAACCGGAAAAAGCCAAGCGGGAAGGAATGATCGCCAGTGCTTTCTCGTGTCTTCTAGGAGTGTCTCTTGATGCTGGTCATTCATGCTGGTCATCTATATATAGTCGATCTTGAATTTTGATACGTCTGACTGAATCAGCAGCCGCCAACGAGCTGACGTTATACCCGCATATCACCATGACTGAGCCCAATGACTCACTGAAGTAGCCATTTGGGAAATCGTCGGGGTTGTATACGTATAGGTGCGAGCCGCGCCAGCCCCAGCCCAGACCCCGCCTCCTACTCCATATTTCCCTAGCCCTGTTGATGCTCCAGTATCTTGTCCTCCGTTGGACGTCACGGTTACACCTGCTGAAGGACCGTACCCAGCATCAACCTCTGCAACTGCCGATGTACTTTCCGACGCACCTGCTTTGCTATCGCATTTCGAATGGCTAATGCCGCCAGTGAAACCGGCCCCAAGATAAGCACCTAGACCGAGTTCTGCTTGGCCGGTCGCGGAAAAAGAGATTTGGCCATTTGACGTAAAGGTAAGATTCACGCTACCACCGAGACCCCCGAACAAGAATGCGCCGGTTACCCCAAAGCCAAAAGACGCTTGCCATTCGAGTCCAAACGGATCTACGTACATCAATGGGTTGCTGGCTGCATAGGCATATGTATTGATGCCTCCCATCAATCCGCTGGGGTCACTTTCTATATAACGCCCAAAGACGGAGCTATAGTCCCGATAGCCGTTGTTCCACGTTTGCCTTTCGGCATCGTAATACTGTCCCGGAAAACCCAGGTTCAACGTGATGTTTGCCGTAGTTACCTTCTGCGTAAACGGGAAGTTCTGCGCCAGCCACACCACATTCTGTGAGGCATCCGTCACCACCTCCGGGCGACCCACCTGATCGTCGTGGATGGCGCTGACCTGTCCGGCGCTGATCCGACCGATCAACCGGCCGTTCAACCGCACGTAGTCGACCCAGGTGCCGTTGTCGTCCTCGGCCAATAATGTGCCATCTGTGCTGGGCGCAAAGTAGGTTGTGCCGGTCGAGCCGCCCGCCTTGCGCAGGCGCTGTCCTTCCGGGTTCACGTAGTCGGCCGCGCCGCCGGCGGCATCAAGCCGGATGTAAGGGTCGTATTGATAGCTCGCTGCCCCGTTGACCAAGGTGGTGTTGCCGTTGGCGTCGTAACCGTACTGGGTGCTGGCGCTGCCACTTACCCCGGTCAGCTGGTTGCTGGTAGGGCTGTAGGTGTAGGTCTGCGTAACGCCGTTGACGGTTGCCGTGTTCCGATTGCCGTTGGCGTCGTACTGGTAACTTTCGTTTTCCACGCCGGAATAAACGGACACTAACCGGGACTGCGCGCCGTAGCCTAAGTTTTGCGTCAGCGTGTTGTCGATGCCGTTGGTGATCTGCGTGATGCGATCGGCCGCGTCGTAGGTAAAGCCCAGGCTTTGCTTGCCCGGCACACTGATGCCCATCAGCCGCCCGTCCGTGTCGTAGCTCAGGGTGTTGGCCAGCCCATTGCTGGACGTCCAAGCGGACATTGCCATGTCCATGGGGCGGTACGTAATAGCCGTCGCGCCATTGACGGAGGTGCCTCCGACCTTAAGGCTGACACTGGCGACGGCGCCATTGGTGTAGGAGTAAACGGCCTGGTTGCTGTCGGGGTAATTCACCACGGTCACGCGACCCATGGCGTCGTAACTAAAGCCCAGCGCGTACGTCGTGCTGCCCATGGTGAAGCCACGCCCGCCGATCCAGCCTTCCGGCGTATAGCTATACGATGTCGCCCCGGTAGCGTCGCTATCCGAACACAGGCGACCCAGGCCGTTGGTGCAGTTGTCGTAGGTGTAGGTCTGGGTCAGCCCCCCGGCGCTCACGGTGGTACGGCGGTTGATGCCGTCATAGCCGTAGGTAGTCTGGACCCCATCGGCGCGTGTCATGCCGGCCAGCCGGCCGTAACCATCGTAGGCGTAATTGACCGTGCCCGTATCCGGGCTCACTTGTTGCAGCAGGTGGCCCAGACCGTCGTGCGTATAGCTCGTGACGAGACCACGCGGATCGGTGACGCTCGTCACGTGATCGCCCGCGTCGTAGGTCATGACCGTGGTGACGCTCTGGGCGAGTAGCGGAGGTGAGCAAAGCGCCATCAGTAACGCTGCTGGCAATAGCTTGAGAGCGAGTGGCGATGTCTTCGGGGCGGCCATGGTTTCCTTCCTTGAGTATCCGGTGCCGCGCACGGTCGGTGTGATGAGACGTGGTTTCATCAGTTCGTCCCCACCACTTTCGCCGTGAGCGTGCAGGTCGAGCTGGACACGTTGGCTCCAGCCGCATTGAAGAAAGTCACCGTCAACTGATATTGCTCACCGTTGCCGTTGGACGACGCGGTGTACAAACTGGTGACATAGTTACTGGAAGGATTGCTCGTAATCGCTACTGGTGAAGCAGCAGGATTGACCAACGTACCTGTGGACGCCGAATCACCCGCAGGCGGGCCGATAAGCGTCCAGACGTACTGGACGGTGACCGCCGTAGCTGGCACGGCGCCCGATATCAGCACGGCATGCGTTGCATTGGGCTTAGATCCCCAAACATCCCATGTGGTACCGCTCACGATTTCGAAACCGATCGACGCACTTCCGCTGGCTTTAGAAATGGCATAGCTCTCGGTGTACGACTGACCGTTGATCGCGAGAGGTACGGGAATGGTCACCACGGTTGTGGCCGTGCCACTGAACGGCCCGCAGCCAACGGCGTCGCAGGCCTGTACCCGGTAGCCGTAACTTCCATTCGTTTCGCCACTGACCGCCAGACTGGCCGCCGCCGAGTTCTGCAGGGTTGTCCAGCCACCACCGTTGACCTGCTGCTGCAGGAGATAGGCACTCGCGCCGGTCACGCCGCCCCAGCTCACGGTGTAACTGCCGGTAGCGTTGGTGGCTGGCGCGCTCAGACCCGGAGCGGCGGTAGGCGCCGTAACGGTCACCGTACCGGTGCCACTCCAGGGGCCGCAACCGCTGACATTGCACGCCTGTACCCGATAGCCATAAGTGCCGGCGCCCCGACTGGCCGTGCTCCAGCTAGCCGATGCGCTCGCTTGCACCGTGCTCCATGCACCGCCGTTGACCTGCTCCTGCAGGGTGTAGCTGGTCGCCGCGCTCACGCCGCCCCAGCTAATCGTGTAGCCGCCGGTGTAGCTGACGCTTGGTACGCTGAGCGCCGGCGCGCTGGCCGGTATCGGCGGAATGGCGACCGTGACGGTGGCCGTGACACTCCAGGCACCACACCCGGAGCTATTGCACGCTTGCACGCGGTAACCATAGGTGTTGTTGCTCTTGCCCGTGGCCGCCCAGCTGGTCGCTGCGCTGTTCTGCACCGTAGCCCACGCGCCACCGTTCACCTGTTCCTGCAAGGTGTAACTAGTGGCGCCGCTCACCGCACTCCAGCTCACGGTGTAGTAGCTCACATTGGCGCTGGTCGGGACGTTCAGAGTCGGCGCGCCGGCAGGCTCGTTCACCGGCACTTGGAAACTACCCGCGTTGGCCAGGGCGAGGTTGGCGGCCCCTATCGGCGAAATACCGTAGAGATAGATCGCCTGACCGGCGTATTGGCTGCGGGTAGCGACGGATAGTGGAATGCTGTAGCGGTAGCTGCCGCTGCTCACATCGCAGGCACTGGCGACCGCCGGCTCGCTGGTTTGGTTGGCGGTGTAGCGCCCGATGTCGGTACCCGTGCCGGCCGGTCCACCCAGATACAGATCCACGCTGATCGACTGCGCTATGCCTGTGGAACACGCCCAGCCCGTCACGGTGGCATTGCCCGACCCGTCGATGGAGACGCCGTCAATGCTACCGGTCACCTGCGTCACGATCACGCTGCCCACATTGCTCCATGGGCCGCAGCCGCTGCTGGTACAGGCTTGGGCGCGGTAACCAAAGGTGGCCGGACTCTTGCCGCTGAGCGACACGCTGGTGGCACTGCTGTTCTGGATCGTCGTCCATGCGCCGCCGTTGGCCTGCTCCTGCAGGATATAACTCGTGGCGCCGCTCACGGCCGTCCAGCTGACGGCATAACTGCCGTTGCTGCTGTTCGCCGGCGCACTGAGCGTCGGCGCTGCCGTGGGTATCGAGGGGCTCGCGCCGCCGCTTTCCACGGTCTGCGTGAGGCGATCGAGGTGATCGTACTGGTAGTTGATCACATGCCCAACGGCGTTGGTCGTCGAAAGCACATTGCCGTTGCCGTCATAGGCGTACGTCAGCGTCTGGCCGTTGTTGCCGGTCTTTTGATACAGCCGACCTAGAGCGTCGTAGGTGGCAGATTCCTTGAGGCCGACGTCGCTGCCGCGCGTCACGATATGGCTGGTGACATCCCCGTTAGGATCGTAGCCAAACGTCTCGGTCGACGTACCGTCCTTATCGTTATGGGTGATGGTCTGCACCATCATTTCCGCATTGCGATTCCACGTGGTCACCTCATTATCGGGCGTGGTGAGCGTGTAGAGCAGACCAAAGCCGTCGTAGGTATAGGTCCATGTTGCGGCGGTACCATTGGGATGCGTTGTTTTGGTGCTGATGCGACCACGCGCGTCGTACACGAAATCAGTAGCGTCACCGTTCGGACCGACAACGTGCTGTGGCTCACCTAGACCGTTATAACTGCTATACGTCGTCGTGTGACCTAGACCATCGGCAAATGAGCTGACGTTACCCAGCGTGTCATAGGTGGTCACATCGGTGTCGCTGTTGTTCGGTGACGGATGGGTCACCGACATCGTTTGCACCATGCCGTTGGCGTACAGTGTGTAGTTGTACTGCGTCGTGAGTGTCTGATTGGCGGTGCCGTTGGCCGACAGGTTGGTGACCGACACGGAGGCCAAGCGATTCTGAGCGTTGTAGGTGTATGCCGTCTTCGACCAGCCTTCGACCGTCGCACTCGTCAGGCGGTTAAGTTGCGCGTTGGGATCCCACACGTAATCCGTCGTCCGCGCCTGCGTCGTGCCCGACGCTTCGGTCTCTGTCTGCAGCTGACCGTTCGCTGCGTACGTGTAGGTGTGCACATTGCCGTTGTTGTCGACCGTCTGCGACAGATTGCCGTTGTTGTCGTACTGGCGCGAGTTCACCGTCGCGCCACAGTCGGCTACCGCATTATTGCTGACCGAACTCAATTGGCTGTTATAGCCGCCGCCCGTGCCATAGGTGCCATCATAGGTTTGCACGGCCTGATGACCTAAAGGATTGGTGACCGTCGCCTGGACGTTGCCTGCGCTGTCGGTCGCATAATTGATGCTGATGTTCTGAGTGTCATCTGCGAGATA
>NZ_JACHCM010000010.1 GCF_014200755.1 Rhodanobacter sp. ANJX3
TTGCGTGGTGGGCTCTTTCTGTCTGGGTGTCGGGGGGGGGGCTGGGTGGGCGGGCCCGCCGGGGGGGCGCCCCCCCCCCCCCCCCCCCCCCCGCCCCCCCCCCCGCCCCCCCCCCCCCCCCCCCCCCCCCCCCCCCCCCCCCCCCCCCCCCCGAGAGTGACGCTATTCGACATGCTGGCTCCTTGCTGGCTCTTGTCTGGAGATCAATCCGTGCAGTTGTCGTAGACGAAATCGATCAGACTTTTGTCGGAAACATCTTGTGGATTAGCCATTTGCAGCTTGAATCCCCCAAGCATATCGTCGTTGCATATTTCAACGTCTTTGCGCTGTGCCCCATCTTGCAATGTGCAGACGCCACCAAAACTATGATTGGCGTGTGTCCTACCTATCGGCAGATCGATGAGCTTGCTGCATCCAATGATCTTGCCGCTATGCTTCTGATGTGCCAATGACTCATTGAACGAATCAATCCGATCGTTCGGATCACGGTAAGGCACCACATAGACACCACATTCGTGCTCGCCCCCACCGCCACTTGGCATCACACAGTATGACTTGCCGTTAATGATGTCCTTCTCATTGCGCGCCAACACAGCTACGCGCGCGGCATAGACTTGTCGCAGACAAGCCACGTCCTGGCAAATGGCGCGAGTGTATTGAATCCAGTTACGCTGTTCTTTAGCCAAAGCCTTTTTATCGACAGCTTCCGACACCGCCGCCTGTGCCGTCTTGTAGGCTTGCTGCAGCTTGCTATCCAGCGCAGACGTCTCAGTATCACTACAGATCAGCTTTTCCGTAGGGGCTGTCGCCTTGCTGCAATCGAAGCTGGCGGCGAATGCACTAGGTACCAGACCCACCAAGCCAAGCATAAAAAGAAACTTCATTGCGAGCATCGTTTACGCTCTTATGGTGAGGGCAAGTAAAATTTCAAATACACTTTTGTCATTAAAAATTCCTTGTTGTTAGCGACCCTTATACTGGCCACCCAGGATGCTATGCGGCGTACGTCCGCAGGCCTGTTTTTTCAGGTCAGACAGTTTGGAGAAGCTGACGTCGCCAAGCCGACAAACGCATCGCCGAATGCTGTAAATCAAGGACGAGCGCCTCCTATCGACCTGGGCTGCCTGGCGCAGGCCCTTGTGACGCCTGTTGGTTGATCTGCGTGTTCTGCGCTTGAATCTGACCCATCATCTGCGCCTGTTGCTGGTCGTGTTGCTGAATCTGCTGAATTGATTGATTGGGTTGCGGCGGCGGAGTATTCAAATCGACGGTGGCCGGGATGGATAGAAAGCTCGATCCATGAAAACCGATCTTCATATTCGTTTCGTCAAGATGAATAATCGTGAGATTTTCTCCAGTAATTTTGTTTGCATGGCAGGCAGCAGTGAACTGCAACAAGCGATTCTCAGAGGCGTCGGGAATACGCGTCTTCAATTCGTTGTATAGCGCGTTGTTGGGACTAAACGCACTGCGCGGATCGTCCAGGGCCAGCCCCTGGTTCGGAATTACTGACTTCGTCGAGGCCGGGTTGGGCTGCTGCAGCGCGGAAAGACCGAGCGCTTGCACCTGATGTTGATCGTGAATGGCTTTCAGGGTATTCGGGCCAGCGACTCCATCCTGCCCCAAGCCGTGGTCGAGCTGAAAGGCAAGCACCGCAGCTTTGGTGGCGGGGCCGTAATGTTCGTTGAGCTGGACTTGGGGATCGATATAGCCAAGTGCTTGTAGGTCGCCCTGTAGAGCTCGCACCGTTTCACTACGTGCGCCCTCTCGAAGCAAGCCTGAAGTATGCGCGGTTTGCTTTTGCTCTTGCACGCTCCCGTTAGCATGCAGAAATTGTTCCTTGACAGCGTTGTAATCAGAACCTAGCGTCGGCTTAGTAGAGTCAAGGCCAGCCTTCGTCGGATTAACCAGGGGATCGGCGATAACATTTTGCCATGACTGATGCAGATCGCTCTGAGGGTCTGCATTGCGAATTTTAAGAAATGCGTTTGCACCATTCAGAGCATGATCCATGCCTGCCTCGATATAACTTGGCTTGTTATCCTTGCTTCTTGGCAAGATACCGGCAACTTGATGCTTTACATCATCAACGTTTTTCAGCTCACCCTCATTAATGCTCTTGAGTATTTTCGGGTAATATGCATGCCCGCTCTGATTCTCAAGCTTGAGCATAATAGTCGCCAACTTAGCTTGATCATCGACTGTAGCGCTCTTATACAGCGATGTAGCCTGTAACTGCTCGACTGCACTGCCGCGGTCTTTATAGCCATCTCCCTTTCGGGTGAGCTGGCCCACCTGCCTCACATCATGATCATGGACAAAACTAATGCCGTCGTCAGATTTCATGAAGGCGTCTAAATGCGCTTTGACGGTCGCATCCAGCGGGCGTCCATGTTCATCTTTTATGGTGTGGCCATCGCGACCAAGGTCATTGATCGTCTGCGCCTCTTGTGCACTAGTTAAAGTCCAGCCGGGCTGGTTCGCTGCAGCCCAAGCCTGATAGGACGATACTAGCGCCGGCGCCATCTCTGGATGCTGGCCGAGATCGGTCTGTAATGTGCCGAAAGAATATCCGCTGTTTCCCACAGGATGCAGTTTGCCTTCATGCATGCTACCTGCAAAAGAAAGCTTATTCGAGACGTCGCGACCTCCGACGCTACCCTCGGATGAAACGCCTACGGCAAAGTATGCAAGTGCCTTTATTTCTGAATCGCTCAGATTGGAATCGATAGCCATTTTTTTGTTCCTTCAAAAATCAGACAATTTCGCCTTCACTTTGTGCAAAGTCGAATATTTGTTCGAGACGATTTGACGATTTTTAAATAATCCGCCGCTTGATTTGGCGGCCAGTCGTTCGTCACTTCGCTATCCTTTCGCCCGGCATCGACAACGTACGGATTTAGCGTATCAATGCATTCGCTATATAAGCCAACCTTGTACTGCGTGATTGCCACATCGTTGCGAATATCGCCCAGATCGATAAAGTTAAGAGTAGCGGTACATTTTTTCAATAACGGCTGAAGCGTGACAAGTGCTGTTTTGTAATCTTTCCTGAGGTACAACTTTTTGAAATTACTTCGGGCCTTATCGACCTCATCCGAAGAACACCCTTCAGGAACAGTTAGATACTGTCCTTTAAAACCACCATTTGCTCCACAAAATCCACTGCATTCTTTGGGGGTATCCGCCAAGACATCGATACCTTTATCTGTCTTAGTGAATTTAACTTTGCAAACGGCGCCATTCTCACTGTCGGTCGCAGAACCTTCTCCATTGATAACCGCACCCTGGATATGGCACACATCTTCGCCGGTTGTTGACTGAAGTTCGAAGATCGTTGTTCCCGTTTTCGTTTTTGAGATGGACAGATTCCCCCATCCAGCCTCAGTCGTGTACTTGCCGGGCGGGACAGTATCTGAGGCCGCGGATTTTGGAGGATGGTCCTCAGGTTGCGCTCCAACTTCTGCCGCAAGAGAAAGAAAAAGCACCACGGCGCTTAAGCCCGAGACGACGTGGGTTACATATCGGCGTTTAGTCACTGGTCTACCCTCACATAGCATTGATTTCTTTTAGAAACTGTCTCGCCGAGTCGCTGTTTCCGAACCGTATTGAAGCTGACCAAATGAATAAGTGCTTTTAGCAAGCCCTGCATAGGAAAAGTGATTCGAGTCAACCTCTTTTCCTCCTAGCTCAGTGGCAACATAAATGTACGCAGCTGTTCGCGAGTAATAGTGACGCTATCGGACATGACAGACTACTTTCTGATTCGTGTGAGGGGCATCAGCCCCCATAGCATTGGGCGTAGATGAAATCGATCAAATGCTTATCGGACGCATCCTGCGCACTGACCGTTTGCACATGGAAATGACCGAACATGTCATCGTTGCAGATCTCCACATTCTTGCGCTGCGAATCATCCTGCAAGACGCAGAAGCCGCCAAAACTATGGTTACTGCCGGCCGTGCCCACCGGCAGATCAATCAGCCGGTTGCAGCCGATGATTCGGCCCTTCTGCTTTTGCTGCGTCAGCGATTGGTTGAACGAGTCAACTCGGTAGTTGGGATCTCGAATGGGCACCACATTTACGCATTCACGGCCACTAGGGTTGCCATCATTTGGCGTTTCACAGTGTGAGTACACCTCGCCATCGAGGATATTTTTTTCATTACGCGCCAGCACGGCTATACGAGCGGTATAGACCTGTCGCAAACAAGACGCCTCCTGGCAAATGCCACGAGTATATTGAATCCAGTTACGTTGCTCTTTAGCCAACTCCCTTTTTCCATACGCATCAGTTGCGGTCAATGCCGTCTTGTAGGCTTGCTGCAGTTTGCTATCCAGGGCAGACGTCTCAGCATCACTACAGATCAGCTTTTCCGTGGAGGATGCCGCTTTGCTGCAATCGAAGCTGGCGGCAAAAGCATGAGGCGCCAGCGCCATCAGGCATAGCGCAAAAACAAGCTTTGTCAAACGCATCGAGTAGTTCCTCATCGCTGGTCCAGGGGACATTTCAAATAGGATCCCGTCATGGACTCATCTCCTTTTATTGGCTCGGCTTATTGCCACTGAAAAAGGACTTTTATTCATTGCCGCAACGCCGCGGCGGCTCGATCGCTCTTCGCATCGATGACGTCACTCGGCGCTTCCAACAAGGACGTTTGCCCCACCCGCCCGATCTTCACCGGCTCGATGCTCGCCCGCTTTTTGAAGTTGCTGTCCTTGAAAAACCAGTTCTTCTTGGCGCGGATGGGTTTGCAGCCTTCGTAGAAGATCAGTTCGTCATCGGCGGGGAGTTCCTTGATTTCCTGGGGCAGGAACAGCGCGCGCTTTTCCTCGGTGTAGTTGACCGAGACAGTGGAGCGCTGCCCACCGCCACTGCTGCGACTCTGGTGGCGCTTGCGGATGGTCTTGTAGCCGAGCATTTCGCTGTATTCGGTGGCGTCGCTCTGCTCACGCGGCGCGAACACGATCTGCGCGCCGTGGTTGGTGATGAAGTTCTGCGCGTCGTTGTCCCCGTAGGCCGAACGCAGCTGCGCGCGGCTCTGCACGATGCACAAGTCGCGCACGCCGTAGCTGGCCGAGATCGAGATGCGCTTGGCCCATACGTCCACCCGGCCCATGGCCGTGAACTCGTCCATCAGCATCAGCATCTGGTATTTCAGGTCCGGCTCTTCGCCCAGCTGCTTGGTGAGATTGTTGCCGATCACGGTGCTGAAGAAGATGTTGAGCAGTTTGCTGCTCTCGTCCAGCTTGTTGGTCGGGATGATCACGTACAGCGTCGTCGGCCGCTTGCGCAGGCTGCCGATGTCGATGTCCGTGGCATTGGTGGCCGCCGCCAGCACCGGGCTGAGGAACTGCTGCAGCGGTGCCTGCATGGTGGCGATGACGGAGGAGAAGGTCTGCTCGGCCAGGCCGGCGAGGTTGCCGAATACCGTGCGCGTTTGCGGGCTGACGAACGCATAGCTGGGATCTTTCAGAATGTTTTGCAGCATCTCCTTGGTACTCTGGCCGTCCGTACCGCTGGAGAAACGCAGGATGCGCTCGAGGCTGGGAAATTTCGGCGAGGTATTGATATCCGGCATCACCAGCGGTGGCGCTCGGCCGGTCATCAACTGACGGAACTCCTCGTCCCACGCCTCGAACAGGTAAGAAGCAAAGGCGGTGAACGCCGCGCGACCCTGCGAGGTCCAGAACGGATCCTTGCCCTGCTCGTCCGGATAAAGAATGGCCGCGATGGTCTGGATTTCGCCGATGCGCTTGCCCGGGTCCATGCCGGCCAGGGTGCTCATAGGATTGAAGCGGTGGGTATTGCCCGCTTCGTCGTACGGCGCCCACACGCGTATGGCCTGCCCCTGCGACTCGCGCCAGCCGCTGGTGGCTTTGAACAGCTCGCCTTTCAAGTCCAGCACCACCATCGACTGCAGATACGACAGCAGCACCGGAATCGCGATGCTGGTGGTCTTACCCGAGCGGGTCGGGCTGATAGTGATGACGTGCTGCGCGCCGCCCAGCCACAGATAATGGCCCTGATACTTGCCGACCAGGATGCTTTGCGGCGTGCGCGTCAGCAGCCCGGCCTTTTTCAGGTCGGACAGTTTCGCGAAGCTCGCATCGCCGTGCAGGGATTCGGCCTTGCCCTTGAAGATCGGGATCAGCAGTATCGCCCACACCAGCAGTGGCAAGCCGAAGCCGACGGCGCCGGCCGCTTTTATCTTGCCGACGTACGGCGCGACCTGCGGCAGATCCAGCGCCTGAAAGTACTGCCACCAGGTGTTCCAGGCCACAGGCACGTTTTTCAGCCCAAGCATCCACAGCACCAGCCAGTCCGCGAAGTAGAGGCCGCCCACCAAGGCCGCCAACAGCAACGCCAATGCAAAAACCAGCTTGCCCGTACTCATCGCTTATCTCCGTTCCGTGGGGAGTCCGATGCTGGTGCAAGCCTTGCTGCCGTGTCAATCCAGATGGATGTATTGCCTGTCCGTAAGCGGCCGCCCTGTGGGGTAATGAAAGCGGGCTCGGCCTCGCGTCCGATTTCCGGAAGATTTCAGACGCGTGGCAAATCGGCGGCAGGTCATCACATGTCCGAAGCGATCTTCAACAGCAGCTTGCCGCGGTGGCTGCCGTCGAACAGGCGATTGATGACCTCGGGCGCGTTTTCCAGACCGTCGGCCACGGTTTCCTCGGCCTTGAGCTTGCCCTCGCGGATCCAGCCGGCCAATGCCTGCACGGCTTCCTTGGTCTTGGTGTAATCGAGTACCAGGAAGCCGCTGACGATAAGGCGCTTGATGATGATCACGCTGTAGTTGTCGCTGGCGCGACCATCGCTGTTGTAGCCGGAGATCAGCCCGCAGAGCGCGACGCGACCGCCGATGACCATGCGCGACATGACCGCCGCCATGATTTCGCCACCGACGTTTTCGAAGTTGACGTGGATACCGTCAGGGGTGGCTTCCTTCAACGCCTGCTTCCAGTTCTCGGCCTTGTAGTCGACGGCGGCATCGAAGCCCAGTTCGTCGACAAGATATCGGCATTTGTCCGCGCCGCCGGCAATGCCGACCACGCGCGCGCCCATGATCTTGCCGATCTGCCCCGCAATCGAGCCGACCGAACCGGCCGCCGCGGATACCACCAGCGTTTCGCCGGCTTTGACCGGTGCGATATCGGTCATGCCGTAATACGCGGTGACGCCGCTCATGCCGCAGGCGCCCAGCAGGGTTGGCAGCGGAATGCCAGGGTCGGCCGGCAGACGCACGTAACCCTTGGCGCTGTCGTTGATAACCAGATAGTCCTGCCAGCCGATCAGGCCCTGGACGAGGTCGCCTTCGCTATAACGCGAGGAGCGCGACTTCACCACACGGCCCAGGCCGAAGCCGCGCATCACCTCGCCAATGGCTACCGGCGGCATGTATTGCGGGATATCGCGCATCCACACGCGATTGGTCGGGTCCATCGAAATGTACAGCGTGCGCACCAGCACTTCGCCGTCTTGCAGCTCATCGAGCGGCTGCTCGACGAGATCGAAATTGGCGCGCTGCACGAGCCCTTCGGGACGGGTTTTCAGGCGCAGCTGGCGGTTGATCGTGGACATGATGATTTCCTGTAGGAACGAATGGAATCGGTGTCGGCCCGGCGCATCAAACGGCCGAAGCGCCGCCGTCGATGCGGAACTCGGCCGCGGTGATGTAACGGCTCTCGTCGGAGGCGAGATAGAGCACAGCGTAAGCCACGTCGTCGACGTCGCCCAGCCGGCGCAGCGGCACACCGCGAGTGAGTTTCTTCAACGCCTCTTCTTCGCCGAGCTGCTCAAAGAACGGCTCGACGATGCCGGTGCGGATAAACGAAGGGTGGATCGAGTTGCAGCGCACGTCCATCTTCTGCCGCGCGCAGTCCAGCGCGACGGATTTGCTCAGCGATGCCACCGCCGCCTTCGAGGCATTGTAGACGGTGTAGTCGGGATCGACCTTGAACGCGGCCATCGACGAGATATTGATGATCGAACCCGGCTGATGTTGACGCAGCAGCGGCAGCGCGTATTTGCAACCCAGATAGACCGCGTCGAGATTCACGCCCATCACCCGCTGCCATTCCTTTGGTTGCAGGCTTTCGACACCGCCAATCGCACCGATGCCCGCATTGTTCACCAGCACCGAGATGCCGCCGAGCACCCCGTTGGCCTCGGCCAGAGCGCTCTGCCAACGGTCTTCGTCGCGCACGTTCTGCGCCGCCGACCAGGCCACGGTGTCGCCATGTTCCGCGTTGATGGCTTTGGCCACCTCGTAAACGGCGGCTTCATCGATGTCCGTGAGAAACAACTTGGCGCCGTGACGCGCCAGCAGCCTGGCCATCGCGGCGCCGAGGCCGCCGGCGGCGCCGGTGATAAACGCTTTCTTGCCCGCGACGCGGTGTGCGGAAACGTGGGTCATGCGGAAACTCCAGAGTAAATAATGAGACGACCGAACCGATCAGACCGACAGATAACCGCCGTCGACATTCAAGATGGCCCCCGTGGTGTAGGACGCTGCGGCCGACGAGAGATACAGCACCGTGCCAGCCATTTCCGACGGCTGCGCCACGCGTTTCATCGGCACGTGCGCCATCGCCTGTTTGAGGATCGCCGGCGTGTTCACCAACACCGAGGCGAACTTGGTGTCGGTCAGTCCGGGCAGCAATGCGTTGCAGCGCACGCCGCCTTCGGCGCACTCCACCGCAAACGCCTTGGTCATCGAAATCACCGCCGCCTTGGTGATCGAGTAGATGCCCTGCAGATGGCCGGGCACGACGCCGTTGATCGAGGCGACGTTGACGATGGAGCCGCCGCCGTTTTTGATCATCAGCTTGGCGCCGTGGGTGCACATATAGAAATAGCCGCGGATATTGACGTCGACGGTCTTCTCGAAGATCGACAGCTCGGTATCCAGGATGCTGCCGAAGTACGGATTGGTCGCGGCGTTGTTGACCAGAATATCCAGCCGGCCGTGCTTTTCCTCGATCGCCGCGAACAGCGCAGCGATCTGATCCATCTCGCCGATGTGACAGGCTATGGCTTCGGCCGAGCCACCAGCCGCCACGATCTGATCCACCACCGTCTGGCAGTCGGCCTGACGACGACTGGAAACGATGGTGTGCGCACCCTGCGCCGCCAGCAGCTTGACGATTTCTTCGCCGATGCCGCGGCTGGCGCCGGTAACGAGGGCGATCTTGCCGGAGAGGTCGAACAGTTCGGTAGCGCTCATGAGTGATAGTCCTTGATGACGGATGAATCGTTTGAAGTTTGGCCGTCTATTTGGAAGTACGAAAACTAGCGATAGGTGACCATTGCCTTCGTATCGGCACCTTCCAGATGCGGCCAGCCGTTGTAGCTGATCAGGCTGCGGCGCTGCGGGCCGATCGAGACGCGACTGGTCGAGGTGTTCACCAGCGGCCAACTCAGCGTGAACACCTCGGCGATCGGCGCACCGACCAGCGCATTGGCGATCACCGCAATCGGGCCGCCGGAAGTAAATGCCCAGATCGTGCGCGCCTGCTGCGCCGCCAGCGCCTGCATGCCGCCTATCACTGCGGCGCGAAACGCCGGCCAGCTGCGCGTGTATTCGTGATCGAACTCGCCGCCGGTCCAGCGTGCCACGGCTTCGGAAAACATCTGCTGGAAGGCACGATGCGGGTGTTCTAGCTTCGCCAGCTCAGCTACCAGCGCCTCGTGCGAGGCGAGCTCGGGGCGATGGCGAGCCAGCACTTCTTCGTGATCGAATTCGTCGAGCCCGTCGATCGTGATACGCGGCGCCGATACGCCGGCCGCTTCCACGCACAGATCGGCCGTATGCGCGTGCCGACGCAGCGGACCGACCACAATAAGATCGGGAACGTGGCCGGTTTGCTTGAACCAGCGACCGAGTCGGCGCGACTGCTCCTGGCCGACGTCCGAAAGCCGATCGTAGTCGGCAGTGCCGAAGCTGGCCTGGCCGTGACGAATAAGCAGTACGCTCGCCATACTTCAGAGGCTCGACGCGGCGATGAGCTTACGGCAGCGCTGGCTCATATAGGCCACCGCCTGACCGAAGCCGGCGAACTGCGGGTTGGTGGTTTGCCCCAGCACGAAGCGCCGGTAGATCTGCTGGATGATCACGGTGACGCGGAACAGCCCGAACACTTCGTAATACTCGAAGTTGTCCACGTTCCAGCCGGTGCGCTCGCCGTAGTACTCCACCAGCTCGCGCCGCGTCAGCATGCCCGGCGCGTTGGTCGGCTGACGTCGGAACGACTGGAATACCGGGTCGTCATCGGCCTGTATCCAGTAGCCCAGCGAGCCGCCCAAATCCATCAGCGGATCGCCCAGCGTGCTCAGCTCCCAGTCGAGCACGCCGACGATATCCAGCGGGTGCTCGGGATCGAGCACGACGTTATCGAAGCGGTAATCGTTGTGGATGACGCAAATGGCGGTTTCGCGCGCGGGCTGTTTTTCGGCGAGCCAGGCGAGCACGTCGTCGCAGGCGTCGGTGTCGTCGTTCAAGGCCTTGCGCCAGCGATCGCTCCAGCCGCCGACCTGCCGTGCGATATAGCCCTCGCCCTTGCCCAGGCTGGCCAGCTCCGGCAGCGACGCATCGACCTGATGCAGTTCGACCAGGCGATCGATAAAGCCCTTGCACAGCCGGCGCACGCCGTCGGCATCCAGCCCGAGCTCCGGCGGCAGGTCGCGACGGAGGATGATGCCGCGCAGGCGCTCCATCACGTAGAAGTCGTAGCCCAGCGTGGCCGGATCATCGCCGATCGCCAGGATGGTCGGCACGCGCGGATAATGGGGCTTCAGCGCGGCCATGACGCGCGCCTCGCGCAGCATGTCGTGCGCGGACTTGGCCTTCACGCCCGCCGGCGGGCGGCGCAGCACCAGTTCGCGTTCGCCGTAGCTGATCAGGTAGGTGAGGTTGGATGCGCCGCCGGGAAACTGCGAGATTGTCGGCTCGCCGTTCAGGCCGTCGATATGCTGCTTGAGAAACGCATCGACCTTGCCGATATCCAGCCGGTCTTCCTCGCGCACGCTGCGCGCCTGATCGACGGCCGCCGTCATCGTGCTTTCCTCGCGGCGCTGGCCGCCCCCTGGGCGCGCATCTCCAGCTTGGCGATCAGGCCGCGATGCACTTCATCCGGGCCGTCGGCCAGGCGCAGGATGCGCGCGTTGGCAAACAGCGCGGTGATCGGAAAATCGTTCGACAAACCGGCTGCGCCGTGAATCTGGATGGCCGCATCGGCGGCCTTCTGCGCCAGGTTCGGCACGATGACCTTGATCTGCGATATCTCGCTCATCGCCGCCTTCACGCCCTGGGTGTCGATCAGCCACGCTGCCTTCAGCGTGAGCAGGCGCGCCTGTTCGATCGCCATGCGCAGGTCGGCCACGATGTCCTTGTTGCCGCCCAGCTCGATCAGCGGCTTGCCGAAGGCAACGCGCGCGCTGGCGCGCTCGCACAGCAACGACAGCGCCCGCTCGGAGGCGCCAATCGCGCGCATGCAGTGATGAATGCGGCCCGGCCCGAGGCGGCCCTGCGCGATCTCGAAACCGCGGCCGGTGCCGAGTATCACGTGATCCAGCGGCAGCCGCACATCGGTAAAGCTGACCTCGCCATGGCCGGACGGCTCGTCATAGGCATGAAACACCGGCAGCATGCGCTCGACCCTGACGCCCGGCGCATCGAGCGGGCACACCACCATCGTGTGCCGCTGGTGCGGCGGCGCATCGGGATGGCTCAGGCCCATGAAAATCACCACGCGGCAGTGCGGATGACCGATACCGGTGGACCACCACTTGCGCCCGTTCAGCACGATGTGGTCGCCCTCGATCGTGGCGGTCGCCTGCATATTGGTGGCGTCGGACGAAGCCACATCCGGCTCGGTCATGCAGAAGGCGGAGCGAATCTCGCCGTCGAGCAAGGGCTTCAGCCAGCGCGACTTGTGCATGTCCGAACCGTAGCGCAGCAGCACTTCCATATTGCCGGTGTCCGGCGCGTTGCAGTTGAAGATTTCCGGCGCGATGAACGAGTGGCCCATGATCTCGGCCAGCGGCGCGTAGTCGACGTTGCTGAGGCCGGCGCCGTACTCGGGCTCGGACAAAAACAGATTCCATAGTCCAGCCGCCTTCGCCTTGGCCTTCAGCGTTTCCATCACCGCCGGCTGGTGCCAGGTGCGCCAATCACCGCTGCCGGTAAGCTCGTCGGCAACGATTTTTTCAGCCGGGTCTACTTCGTCGCGCATGAAGCGATTGAGCGTTTCTGCCAGCGCGCGCGAGCGTTCGGAATGAGCGAAATCCATCGAGCTTCTCCTGCGGGTATGCCGTCGTTATTCCCCAAGCGTACGCCCGTCGGCATCAATCAGTGACATGAATATCTTTTATATCCACCCATCAGCTCAGTTAATATGTTTAATCGTGCAGCGCAGCATGTCGAATACATCCGAGGCCCACCATGAATCGCCCCGACCTGCGAATGGATCTGAATCTTTTTCGCGTGCTGGACGCCATCCACACGCACGGCGGCATCAGCGCGGCGGCGCGTGCGCTGCACCTCACCCAGCCGGCGATCACCCATTCGCTCAATCGCCTGCGCGAGCTGTTCGGCGACCCGCTGTTCGTGCGCCAGGGCAACCGCGTGGTGCCGACGCACAAGGCGCGCAGCGTGATGGCCGAAGTGCAGCTGCACCTGCGCGGCCTGCAGGCCACCACGCAGATGCACGCGAGCTTTCGCGCCGACGAACTGGACATGACCTTCACCGTCGGTTTTCGCGACGTGCTGGAGTCCATCGTGTTTCCGCCGCTGCTGGCGAAGATGGCCGCACTCGCGCCGCATACGCATATCGTCAGCCGGCGCATTGCCGCCGCGGATGTCGATCGCGAACTGAGCGCCGGCACGACCGATCTGGTGGTGGACCGGCGGCTGCAGGCCGGGCCCCGACGGTGCAGCCAGCACCTGCTCGACGAGTCGCTGGTGGTCGGCATGCGCGCGAAGCATCCGCTGGCCGGCAGTGCGCTGCGCCGCAGCGACTACCTGAGCACACGCCATGTGGCGGTTTCCCAGCTCGGCGAGGCCGTGCCGCTGGACGTGCTGCTGGCGCAGGACGGCCGCTCGCGCGATATCCAGCTGGTCTGCCAGCACTATTTTTCCGCCTGCCAGGTCGCCGCGTCCAGCGACCTGCTGCTGACCATGCCCCGCTCGTACGCCGACTGCTTTTCACAGCTGCTGCCGATCGTGGTGCAGCCGCTGCCGATCAAGCTGAAGCCGATTCCGATTCTTGCCTACTGGCACCCGTCGAAGAACGATGACCGCGCCCACGAATGGTTCCGCCAGCGGGTGTTCGAGATCATCGGCACGGCGCCGGAATTCAACGATCGCTGAGCCTTAGCGCTCGCCGACCATACCGATCCGAGCTCGCTAGCCAGCAGACGCGAGCGGCCCGGTGCGGCCGGATGGTGCTTACGAACCGCTGCCGTTTTTCGGCGGCAGTGGCTTGCCGTCCTTGGTTTCCACCGGCTGCAGCGGTTCGACCGTAACGTGGCCGTGCCAGTCCTCGAAAACATCGGCTGCTTTTTTGTCGATCTGTACGGCGAGCGTCGTCGTCTGCGGACAAGCCATAGCCTGGTCGGGCCCTATCGTGCTGCCCGCCAGCTGCGCCGCATCGAACATACCCTGCATGCAGTAACTCGATCCGATGCCCTTACTGCGCAGCATCTGCATGCCGTCGTGGTAGCGGGCCTCCGCACGCGTGGCGGCGGTCGCATCGGCGTAGGTCGGCTGTAAATCGTGCAGGAGTTTTTCGGACTCGGCGCGCTCACGCGGCGACAGGTGCGCGCGCAGCTCGACATAAGCCTGATTGAAGCGCTCGGTGTGCCGCTCGGCTGCCAGCGCCAGCCACGCCAGGGCAAGTGGGCGATTCACCGGCTGGTGATCGCCGTTCAGCGCCATCACACCCAGCACATACTGCGCGGGCTTGCTGGCCCAGGATGCCGCCGTGTGGAAAAACCTCTGCGCCTCGCCGTAGTTCTTCTCGCCGTAGCTTTGCGAAGCGAGGCAGTAGTAGTAATCGGCGGGCAGAAATTTTTCCAGGCCGATGATGCAGCGCGTGTCGGCCAACTGTTTGTCGGTCGTCGGCGGCTGGTCGACAGCCTGTGCGCGGGTCGCGCTTACCAGACCGAACGTCAGCAGCAGCCCGGTGACCAGAGTCGTGCAGACTAGCCCGACCGCTTTACTTCCATATCTGCGCAACATCGCTTTACTCCATTCGTCGTTAGTTTTATCGAGCGCCGATGATATGGAAGCACGATGACGCTTTGAAATTCCAGCATCCGGTAACCACGGCATTCGAAAAGCGCAAGACGTGCAGCGCAAGCTCTTGCCGTGCGTGATGGAAAGCGCTGCGCCGAGCCTGAAGCCGCGAGGCACTTTCGAAACTTGTTGCGTTCTGTGCGCTAATCTTCATGGACGCGAACTTCGGGAGGAGGAAATCTGCGATGAAACTCGGTACTGCCACGATGCTTGCCCTGGCCGCCTGGGCCATATGGCCGCCCGTTTCGACTGCGCAGTCGGCGCCGCATAGCGAGAATGCGGCGCTGTTCGTGGCCGAACATCTCGACGTGCTGTCCATCCCCAGTTCGATCTATGCACGCAGGAAACCCGGCGCGAATACATTGAAGGATTACGGTTTCGCCGATTTCGAAAAGATCGATGGCGGCGTCCGATCGATCGATCATGAAAAGCAGTGGCTTTTTGGTATCCGGATCGTCGAGGACAACGGCGGCATCAAGGTACTTTGCATCCAGGATGGCCCTCGGATTGGCGGGAGTTTTCCAAGTCAAACAACCGCCGAGGTCAAGCTTGGTCGGGACGGACTATTCCACGGCACCGGCCGGTTTCCGCAAAGCGATCAGTGCCCGCCGTTTCAACGCTGAATAGGGTCAGACGCGCGAATGCGCACGCGCATCATTGGCGTCACACCAACAATCGTTCGCACACCGCCTGGTAGATCGCCGGCAGCTGCTCCAGCTCATGCACCGCCACGCATTCGTCGACCTTGTGGATCGTCGCATTGACCGGGCCGATCTCCACCACTTCGGTACCCAGCAAGGCAATAAAGCGACCGTCGGAGGTGCCGCCGCCCGTGCTTTGCTCGGGATCGAGCTGGCACAGATCGCGGCATACGGCGACGACGGTTTCGCGCAGCCTGCCACCGGGCGGCGTGAGAAACGGCTGACCCGACAGCTGCCAGTCGATATGAAAATCCAGACCGTGCCGGCGCAGGATCGCCTCGCTGCGTGCTTGCAAATCTTCGGCGCGACTGGCCGTGCTGTAGCGAAAGTTGAACAGCGCCGTGAGCATGCCGGGAATCACGTTGTTGGCACCGGTGCCCGCGTGGAGGTTGGATACCTGCATGGAGGTCGGCGGAAAGTCAGCATTGCCTTCGTCCCAGCGCTCGGCCGCCAGCTCGGTGAGCGCCGGACCGAAGGCATGAATCGGATTGAGCGCCTTTTCCGGATAGGCGACATGACCCTGAATACCGCGTACGGTCAACGTCGCCGACAGCGAACCGCGTCGACCCACGCGAATCAGATCGCCCAGCCTTTCCTTGGCCGACGGTTCGCCCACCACGCAAAATTCGATGCGCTCGTCGGCGGCGCGAAAGTGCTCGATCACCTTGCGCACGCCGTCGATGGCCACGCCTTCTTCGTCGCTGGTGATCAGCAAGCCGACGCGGCCTGGGTGATCCGGGTAAGCACCGACGAACTGCTCCAGCGCCACCACCATGGCCGCCACCGAGCCCTTCATATCGGCCGCACCGCGGCCGTATAGACGGCCATTCGTTATCGTGGGTTCGAACGGTGGACTTTGCCAGGAAGCCTCCGGCCCGCTTGGCACGACATCGGTATGCCCGAGAAACATCAGCGTCGGGCCTGACGCACCCGAGCCGCGATGGGTGGCCCAGAGATTGTCCACGTCGCCGTAGCGCAGGTTTTCCATCGTGAACCCGACGCGCGCCAGTCGCTCGGCAATCAGCGCCTGACAGCCGGCATCGTCCGGCGTGACCGAGCGGCGGCGGATCAGTTCGCAGGTGAGGTCGAGCACGTCGCTCATGGTTGATGGCTCATCTTGCACAGGTCAGTGTTTCGCTTTGCCCTTGCCGAGCAGGCGCTCGTAGGTGCCGCCGGTAAAACCGACCGCGACGCGCCCGTCGGGGGCTACCGTGATCGGCTGACGCAGAATTTCGGGGTGCTCGCGAATCAGCAGCGTCCACTCCGGATCGCTGCCCGGGTTGCGCCGCTGCGGCAGCAGGCCTTTCCAGCCGATTCCGCTGCGATCGACCAACGCATCCCAGCCGCCGAGCGACGCCGCCCACGCTTTGAGCACGTCCGGCTCGGGCCGCGTGCGCCGCAAATCGACGAAGCGATAATCCGGCCCGAAGCGATCGAGCCAATTGCGCGCCTTGCCGCAGATGTCGGTGCCGTCGAGCCCATAAACGGCGACCACGGCATCGGCGGTCGCTTCAGCCACCGAACAGCTCCTTGAACTTTTTCTCGCTGAAGCCGGCGCTGACGCTGTCGCCCTTCACCACCACCGGGCGCCTGACCAGGGCAGGATAATCCTTGATCAGCTTCAGCCAGTCGGCGTCGGTACTGGCCGATTTCTGCGTGTCGGTGAGATCGCGCCAGGTGTAGCTGGCCCGGTTGACCAGCTTTTCCCAAGTCAGCTCCTTCGCCCACTGCTTCAACGAAGCCGGCGCGATGGGATGCTCGCGGTAGTCGGTAAAGCTGTATTTGACCTTGTGCTGATCCAGCCACGCGCGGGCCTTGTCGCAGGTGCTGCACTTTTCCAGGCCATAGAGTTCGACGCTCATTCGACGCTCCTCAAGAGTTCGTTGATACCGGTCTTGCTGCGGGTCTTTTCATCGACCTGCTTGACGATGATCGCGGCATACAGGCTGTGGCTGCCGTCTTTGGCGGGCAGGCTGCCGGCCACCACGACGCTGCCGGCGGGCACGCGGCCGTAGCTTACTTCGCCGGTGGCGCGATGGTAGATGCGGGTGGACTGGCCGAGAAACACGCCCATGCCGATCACACTACCCTTCTCCACCACCACGCCTTCGACCACTTCGGAGCGCGCACCGATAAAGCAGTTGTCCTCGATGATGGTCGGATTGGCCTGCAGCGGCTCGAGCACGCCGCCGATACCGACGCCGCCGGACAGGTGCACGTGCGCACCGATCTGTGCGCAGGAGCCGACCGTGGCCCAGGTATCGACCATGCTTCCGGCACCGACGTAGGCGCCGATATTGACGTAGCTGGGCATCAGCACCGCGTCTTTGGCGATATGTGCGCCACGACGCACCAGCGCCCCGGGCACCACGCGCGCGCCGAGATTTTGCAGCTCGCTGTCATTGCCCTGCATGAAACGCAACGGCACCTTGTCGAAAGCCATCGCCGCACCGCCGTCGACCACGACATTGTCGTTCAAACGAAAATACAGCAGCACGGCTTTCTTGATCCACTGGTTGACGATCCAGCCGCCCTTGCCGTCCGGCTCGGCCACCCGACGCTCGCCGGATTCGAGCAAGTCGATCACCTGGCCGACGGCCGGGCGCAGATGGGTTTCAATTTCGGTCGAGCCAAGCTCGTTGCGACGCTCGAACGCGTCGTTGATCAGTATTTCTATCGATTGCATGGACTCAATTCACCCGCGACAGGAGGAGTGCCGACGAAGCACGCGGTCGTCATCGGCAGTCCCTCAAGAGTACACGCACCACCGGAGGCCTCGGCAAGCCTCCGCTCGCTCCCTGGATCGAGCCGACCGTCATGGCGCTGACGCTACGAAGCTGCACTCCTCGCAAAAGACCCTGCGCGGCGCCGGCTTGAAGAGCGATATACCGGGAGTAGGCAAGCAGGGGAATCGCCCCCGTCATTGGGGCACTTGATACGGCCCAGGCCGGAAGCCGTCAAACAAAAAAGGCGTCGACTCTGCCGAGCCGGCGCCGTTTTTCTTTGCGAATTGGTGGGCGGTACAAGGATCGAACTTGTGACCCCTTCCATGTCAAGGAAGTGCTCTACCGCTGAGCTAACCGCCCGTCATCACCGCGGCACGCGCGGGTGAGCTGCATATTGTACGGTAGTAGAGCACGCCCCACAATATGCTCCCCGCGCACCGGCAACCGGTATGGCGCCTCAAGCTCAGCGCAAGGTCTTCTCCCGCAGCTGATGAATTTGGTCACGCAGCTGGGCGGCGGATTCAAATTCCAGGTTCTGCGCATGCTTGTACATCTGCGCCTCCAGCTTCTTGAGCAGCGCCGAGGCCTGCGACGCGCTGATCGCGGAATAATCGGCCGCCGGTTCCGCGACGGCCTTGGCACGAGTGGCCGACTTGCTGCCGCGACGCCCGGCCGGCTCGCTGCGCGCGCCTTCCATGATGTCGGCGATGCGCCGCACGATGGTGGTGGGCGTGATGCCCTGCTGCTCGTTCCACGCCATCTGCTTTTCGCGGCGGCGCGCGGTTTCGTCGATCGCCGCCTGCATCGAACGGGTGATCGTGTCGCCGTACAGGATCGCCTTGCCACGCACGTTGCGCGCCGCGCGGCCGATAGTCTGGATCAGCGAACCGGTCGAGCGCAAAAAGCCTTCCTTGTCCGCATCGAGGATCGCGACCAGCGACACCTCCGGCATATCCAGACCCTCGCGCAGCAGGTTGATGCCGACCAGCACGTCGAACTCGCCCAGGCGCAGATCGCGGATGATCTCGCTGCGCTCGACCGTCTCGATGTCCGAATGCAGATAGCGCACGCGTACCTCGTGTTCGCTGAGGTATTCCGTGAGGTTTTCCGCCATGCGCTTGGTCAGCGTGGTGACCAGCACACGATCGCCGAGCGCGACGCGCTTGTGCACTTCGCCCAGCAGATCGTCGACCTGGGTCCGCACCGGCCGCACTTCCACTTCGGGATCGACCAGCCCGGTCGGACGCACCAGCAACTCGACCACCGCATCGCCCGACTTTTCGAGCTCGTACGAACGCGGCGTGGCGGAGACGTAGATCGCGCGCGGCACGCGCTGCTCCCACTCCTCGAAGCGTAGTGGGCGATTGTCCATCGCCGACGGCATACGGAAACCGAACTCGACAAGGGTTTCCTTGCGCGAACGGTCGCCCTTGAACATGGCGCCGATCTGCGGCACGGAGACATGCGACTCGTCCACCACCAGCAGACCATCGGCAGGCAGGTAATCGAACAGCGTCGGCGGCGGCTCGCCCGGCGCGCGCCGGGTCAGATGGCGCGAGTAGTTTTCGATGCCCTGGCAGTAGCCGACCTCGGTCATCATCTCGATGTCGAAACGCGTGCGCTGATCCAGCCGCTGCGCCTCGACCAGCTTGTTGTCCCTGTAGAGCTGCTCCAGACGATCCTTCAACTCAAGCTTGATCGTCTCGATCGCATTGAGCACGCTCTCGCGCGTGCTGGCGTAGTGCGTACGCGGATACACCGTATAGCGCTGTACTTTGCGAATGACTTCGCCGGTCAGCGGATCGAACAGCGCCATGTTTTCCACTTCGCCGTCGAACAGCTCGATGCGCAGCGCCTCGGTTTCCGATTCGGCCGGAAACACGTCGATGCTTTCACCACGCACGCGATACGTGCCACGGCGCAGCTCCATTTCGTTGCGCGTGTACTGCAGTTCGGTCAGCTGATGAATCAGCTTGCGCTGATCGATGCGCTCGCCCTTGGCCAGAATCAATCGAAGCGACAGATAGTCGGCCGGATTGCCGAGCCCGTAGATGGCCGACACGGTCGCCACGATGATCGAATCCCGGCGCGACAGCAGCGCCTTGGTCGCCGACAGCCGCATCTGCTCGATATGCTCGTTGATCGAGGCGTCCTTCTCGATAAAGGTATCCGACGCCACTACGTACGCTTCCGGCTGGTAGTAGTCGTAATAACTGACGAAGTATTCCACCGCGTTATTGGGGAAAAACTCCTTGAACTCGCCGTAGAGCTGCGCGGCCAGGGTCTTGTTCGGCGCCATCACGATGGTTGGCTTCTGTACGCGCTCGATGACGTTGGCGATCGTGTAAGTCTTGCCCGAACCCGTGACGCCCAGCAGCGTCTGCGCCGCGAGGCCGGCCTCGAAGCCTTCACTCAGCAACTGGATGGCCTGCGGCTGGTCGCCGGCAGGCTGGTAGGGAGAAACGAGCTGGAAGCGATCAGTCATGGACTACACATAGGGGTTCAAAACGGCATTTTAAATTGGCTGTGCTGACACCGGCTGTCAGCAGACACTGACGGCGACAGCGTCCTATGGCCGCTTGGCGCCATTTGGCTCGCCGATAGCATGGCTGACTCCGGCAACGCAGGAGCAGTGCCATGGCCAACCGCCATCATGTCGAAGCTCGAAAGCAACGGATTAAACCGGTCCGGCATCGACAAAACGGCGCCAGCCTGATCGAGCAGATCATGGTGCTTGTCATTATCGCGTCACTGGCCGGCATGGCCACGCCGCCGCTGCGCAAGATGTTGATGCATAGCCAGATTCAGACCGCCCAGTCCGACTTTATGTCGGCCCTGCGGCATGCGCGGGAGACCGCCGTTACCAGCGGCAAGCAGACGCTGTTCTGCCCCACTGTCGATCGTGCGCACTGCAGCGAAGCGGTGCACTGGGATACGGGCTGGCTGTTGGCGCATGACGCCGATCTGGACAACCAGCCCGATGGTGCGCCGATCTACACAGGTTCTGGCTACGCCGGCAAACTAGCGATCGTGAGCAGTAATGGCAGGCGCTTCGTGCGCTTTCATCCCGACGGTAGTGCCAGCGGAAGCAATCTCACCTTGCTATTCTGCAGCCCGTCGAATACCGACAATGTCTTGGCTGTGGTGATTGCCAATTCCGGCCGGGTACGCGGTGCGTCGGCAACATCCGATCAGGCTGCAGGCTGCGCGCAGGCACGCTGATTTGCTGTCGCCAGGCGCAAACAAAAAGCCGGCAAGCGTGCCGGCTTTTTGTTTGAAGAGACTTGGCTGCGCCTCTTGCGCAGTCACCGCGTCAAAGCTTGCGTCGATCGGCAACATCCTTCGGCGTCACCGTTCCCTTCTTGTCGCCGAAATGTGCCACCACGTAATTGGCAAGCGCCGCCACTTCGGTATCCGAATACGCGCTGCCGAACGCCGGCATGTACACATCGTTCTGTCCGATGCGCATCTTGACGCCCTGCAGAATCACCTGGGTCACGTTGGCGCCGCTGACGTCATTCACGCCGCGCGTCCCGAGCAACGACGCGTAAGGCGTCTGCTGGCCCTTACCATTCCACTGATGGCAGCTGGCGCAGGCGCTTTCGAACAGGTTGAGGCCTTGCTGGTTGGCGGTGCCGGCATCAGCGAAAGGCGCTGCGTCGGACGACTTCACTGCGGGGGCCGCGTTGTGATCGATATCGATCGGATCCGTACCTTCACGGGCCGGCACGCTGCGCAGATAGGTCACCAGTGCCGCGGTGTCTTCCGGTTTCAGATACTGCAGGCTGTGCGCCACCGCCTCGCCCATCGGGCCGGCAGCTGAGCCGCGGCCGTCGGCATGCCCGGTCGACAGATAGCTGGCGATGTCGCCATCGCTCCACGCACCAACGCCGTGCGCTGTGTCCGAGGTGATGTTGTAGGCACGCCAGCCCTGCAGCGAATAGCCGGCCAATTCATTGCTATGTTCCAGGCCAAAACCGAGGTTGCGCGGCGTGTGGCATTCGGCGCAGTGGCCGAGCGCCGTGGCGAGATACGCGCCGCTATTCCACTGCGGCGACTTCGATGCATCGGCGACGAAACGATGGCTCTTGAAGAACGCCGCGTTCCAGAAGCCCATCGCCCAGCGCTGGTTGAACGGAAAGCCCAGATCGTTCGGCATTGCCGCCTGAGCTACTTTCGGCAGGCTGAAGAGGTAGGCCTTGATCGCCAACACGTCGCTGCGACTCAGCTGCGTGTACGAGGTGTACGGGAATGCCGGGTACAGCTTTTGCCCATCCTTGCGCACACCTTCACGTACCGCCCGGACAAACTCGTCATCGCTCCAGCTGCCGATACCGGTCGCCTCGTCGGCCGTGATATTGGTCGAGTAGATCGTGCCGAACGGCAGCTTGAACGCCACGCCGCCGGCAAACGGTCGGCCGGTTTCAGGCACGGTGTGGCAGGCAATGCAGTCGGCCGCCTTGGTCAGATACTCACCGCGGGCGAGAACGGCAGCGCTGGCCGGCGCGCCGACGATGGCGGGCGCCTGCCCGTCCGAACTATCGGTGCGGTTGAGCGCCACATAAGCAACGGCGCCGATAACCAGCAGCAACACTATGATGGAGAGAAAGCGCTTCATGCGACGCCCTCCGCGTTGGCGTTGTCGGCAGAAACCACCGACTTCAGCGCATCGGCATCCTGCACCAGCAGCGAGCGATCCACCGGCAGCTGGTAAAGACGCACGCCGGTGGCGGCAAAGATCGCGTTGGCCAGCGCCGGCGCAGCAATCGCCGTACCGACCTCGCCCAGGCCGCCGGGCGACTCGAAGTTTTCGATGCGGTGCACCTCAACCGACGGCGCCTCATTGATGCGCATATTGCGATAGTCGTTGAAGTTGCCCTGTTCGACAGCGCCGTTCTTGATCGTGATGCTGCTCCACATCGCGGCGCTGAGACCAAACAGCAGGCCACCCTGCACCTGCGCCTCGATCGAGCTGGCGTTGATGCCGATGCCGCAGTCGAGCGCCACCACCGCGCGGCGCAGCCGAACCTCGCCCTGCGGCGTGACTTCGGCTTCAACCACGGCGCAGACCCGGCTACCGAACGGCTCGCCCAGCGCAATGCCGCGCCCGACGCGTGCGGGCAGCGGCGTGCCCCAGCCGCTTTTTTCCGCCGCCAGGTTGAGCAAGGCCAGCGTGCGAGGGTTCTTCTGCAACATCGCGCGACGAAAAGCCACCGGATCCTTGCCCGCGCGATGGGCCAGTTCGTCCATGAAGCTTTCGACGGTAAACAGATTGTGCGTGGGGCCCACGCCGCGCCACCAGCCGACGATCAGACCCGGCGGCATGTCGTGACGGATCCACTCGACTTTCATGCCGGGGATTTCGTAAGGCATTTCGGCCAGCGACTCGACCGCGTCGCTGTCCAGCCCGTTCTTGCCCATCGCCATCGGTGCCCAGCGCCCCAGCACGGTGCCGCCGCTGGTGCGCGCGCCGAACCAGACAGGCAGACCGTCTGCATTGACGACGGCGGAAAAGCGATCGTGGTACATCGGCCGCACGCGATCGTGGCGAATATCCTCCTCGCGCGACCACACCACCTTCAGCGGATAGCCGACCTGCTTGGCGAAGGCCACGGCCTGCTCGACCTGGTCGGTTTCCAGACGTCGACCAAAGCCGCCGCCGAGGTACTGGTTGTGCAGCAACACCTTGTCTTCGGACAGCCCGGTGATCTTCGCCGCCGCCGTTACGCAACGCGTCGGCACCTGCGTGCCGGTCCAGATCTCGCACTTGTCGGCCGTCACGGAAACCGTCGCGTTGAGCGGCTCCATCGTGGCGTGCGCCAGCATCGGCAGCTGATACACCGCGTCGATCGTGGTGTCTGTGGCCGGACGCGTGCCGACCTCCTTCGCCACGATCGATGAGCCGTTGAGCGCGCTGTCGGCCAGCGCATCGCGCAGCTGCTGGGTGGTGAGATTGGCGTTGACGCCGCGATCCCACTGGATATCCAGCGCCTCCAGCCCCTGCTTGGCGGCCCAATAGTGGTCGCCGACCACCGCCACCGCGTCGCCGATGCGAATGACGTCGACCACGCCCGGCATCGCGCGCGCCGCCTTGTCATCGACCGAGACGAGCTTGCCGGCAAAGGTGGGGCTAGTCTTCACCGCCGCGATTTTCATGCCCGGCACTTTCACATCCAGGCCGAACTGCGTGGCGCCGGTGATCTTGTCGGGCGAGTCGACGCGTCGCAGCGGCTTGCCGATCAGCACGAAATCTTTGGGATCTTTCAGCGGCGGAACCTTGTCCGGCATCGGCAGCTTGCCTGCCGGCGTGGCCAGTGCGCCGAAACCGAGGCTGCGCCCGTTTGGCACGTGATGCACCACCGCGCGATCGACCGTGCACGTCGACGGATCGACCTTCCACTGTGCCGCCGCCGCCGTCACCAGCTGCGCCCGCGCCACCGCGCCGGCTTCGCGCAGCACCTGCCACCCGCTGCGCGTGCTGGTGGAGCCGCCGGTGATCTGCCCGCCCAGCGCCGGCATGCCGTAAAGCTCCTCGCTGGCCGGCGAATGCTCGACCTTGATCTGGTCCAGGCCAACGCCGAGCTCTTCGGCGAGCAGCATGCTGAAGCCGGTGTAGATGCCCTGCCCCATTTCCACGCTGGGCATGACCAGGCGAATCGAGCCGTCGGTATCGATACGCACGAAGGCGTTCGGCGCAAAAGGCGGGTTGCCGTCAGCGAGTGTGGCCGCAGCATCCCCAGGCTGGCGGCGGGCGCTGACCATGGCCGAGGCGGCACCCGTGCTACCCAGCCACAAAAAGGCGACCGCGAAGCCACCGGACTGGATCGCGCGGCGCCGGCCCAAATCGATCGCTTCGCTTGCCTCGGAGGGGCTGTTCTTGATCTTCATGGCGTAGCCTCCGCCGCCGGTGCGGCAGGCGAGGTGACTGTCGTCTGCAGAATCTCCAGCTTGCCCGTCGCCGCCTGCTTGATCGCCGCGCGAATACGCACATAGGTTCCGCAGCGGCAGATGTTTCCCGACATGGCCGCATCGATATCGGCATCGGTGGGATTGGGCGTGCGGGCCAGTAGCGCCGTTGCCGACATGATCTGGCCGGACTGGCAATAGCCGCACTGCACGACATCTACGTCCAGCCAAGCCTGCTGAATTTTCTGACCGCTCGGCGTTTGTCCCACCGTCTCGATCGTCGTCACCGCCTTGTTGCCGATCGACCCGACCGGCAGCACGCACGACCGCACGGCCTGACCGTCCAGATGCACGGTGCACGCGCCGCACTGCGCAATACCGCAGCCGAACTTGGTGCCCATGAGGCCGATGACGTCGCGCAGCACCCACAGCAGCGGCATGTCGGGCGGAACATCGACGGAATGCGATTCACCATTCACTTGCAAGGAAAGCATCGATGTCTCCCGGTTGACGATAAAGCGGAGAAATAACGCGCGACGACGAATCGTGCCGATAAGCAAAAGATCGGGCTATTCGGCGTTATCCAAAGACAACCAACGTGGATTCGCCGGCGCCGAAACCATACTCAGCATACTAGCGATAATCGTGCGAAAAACCGCGCATGAGAAACGCTCGCAATAAACAAAATCGGCGCTACACGCATGCCGCCGAAAATGATCGACGGGAAGCTTTGACAGTGGGCTTTTCTATAAACAGCGCTTTATTGAACAAGCCCTGATGCGAGACACTTCGACGACAGATACGCTCGCGCGATAGCGTCGTTTTGAGTTACGAACGTCTAGAAAAACTCGTGAAGCGCGACAATGCGAAGCCGCCGATATCGCAGACGCACGGTAGGTTGCAAACTGTTTATTCGCGGACACTGACAACGGCACTCGGACGAATAAAAAACAGCCACGATTGGTGCATGCCGCATGCCGCACGATCCAGCCGGTGAGTAAGCAAACTGCGTGCTGAGTTTTATTCAAATCCTACATCGTTGAGCCGTGACCAGCAGGACTGGAAAAAGCCATCGACATGGACTTATCCGGTCAGACGGAATGCTCGGATCGAAAACTACGGCCGACGTCCACCGCCGACATGTTGCCGAGCCGGGCAATCTTGCATAGGCCCGTCGATCCGGCTGAACTTGCACGGACATTGCGTGCTACGCAACCAAAGAAAAAGGCCCTGCATTGCTGCAGAGCCTTGGTTTTCTTGGCGCCCGAAGCTGGACTCGAACCAGCGACCCCCTGATTAACAGTCAAGTGCTCTAACCAGCTGAGCTATTCGGGCGTGAGCTGCGTAGTTTGTAGATCGTGCGGCGAGCTGTCAAGCCGTGGCGACGGATTCGGCCCAGATTTTCAGGCCGTTCGTACCCGATAGCAGGGCACGTAAGCCGCGCCGCCGGGCAGCTTCATGCGGTGCTGCTCGACGAATGCCTGTAGCAGCTTGTCCAGCGCGCGCATGATGTCGGCGTCGCCGTCGATATCGAAGGGGCCAAAGCGCTCGATGGCCTTGACGCCTTCTTCCTTGACGTTGCCCGCAACAATGCCGGAAAACGCGCGGCGCAGGTCCGCCGCCAGCTCGTGCCGCGGGCGATCGCGATGGATCTGCAGCGCCCGCATGGCCTCATGAGTGGGTCGGAACGGCGTCTGGAACGCGAACGGAATCTGCAGCGCCCAGTTGAAGAAGAACGCGTCCTTGGTATCCAGCCGATGCTTGCGCACCTTGTCGATGCCCTTGACCATAGCGCGCGCCACAGCGGGCGGATCGTTCACGATGATCTGGTAGTGCTGCGCCACCTCGTCGCCCAGCGCCAGTCGCAGAAAACGATCGATCTGCTCGAAATAGGCGGCCGACTGGCTCGGGCCAGTGAAGATCAACGGGAACGGCACACCGGCGTTGTCCGGATGCAGCAGGATGCCGAGCAGATAAAGAATCTCCTCTGCCGTGCCGACGCCACCGGGAAACACGATGATGCCGTGGCCCATGCGCACAAAGGCTTCGAGGCGCTTCTCGATATCCGGCATGATCACCAGGTGATTGACGATCGGGTTCGGCGATTCGGCCGCGATGATGCCGGGCTCGGTGATGCCGATATAGCGATTCTGTCGGCGGCGCTGTTTGGCATGCCCGATCGTGGCGCCCTTCATCGGCCCCTTCATCGCACCGGGACCGCAGCCGGTGCAGATATCCAGGCTGCGCAGACCCAGTTGATAGCCTACCGACTTGGTGTAGTCGTACTCCTCGCGTGAAATCGAGTGGCCGCCCCAGCACACCACCAGGCTGGGATCGATGTGCGGCTTGAGAATCCGCGCGTTGCGCAGGATCTCGAACACGCCCTGAGTCAACCCGGCGGCGCTATTCAGATCGACGCCGGTCTGCTCCAGTTGGGTCGAGACGTAGACGATGTCGCGCACTACCGCGACCAGCAGTTCGTTGATGCCGCGAATGATCTGACCGTCCACGAATGACTGCGCCGGCGCGTTGGTCAGCTCGATCTTGATGCCGCGGTCCTGCTGCAACACCTGGATATCGAAATCCGGATACTGCTCCAGAATCGCTCGCGGATCGTCGCTGATGCTGCCGGAGGTGAGCACCGCCAGCGCACACCGACGCAGCAGCGCATGCAGGCCTGAGTCGCTGGCACCGCGCAGGCGCGCCACTTCGTTACGGGAAAGAATATCCAGGCCACCCACGGGCGAAATGCGCGCGCTGACAGTGGCGCCTGCGCACGCGGCGCCGGGTTGAATCGTATTCATTAAATCACTCCTTTACGGCCGACAGTCTCAGCCTGACTCCCGAAGCGGAGCCGACCGCCTAGCATCTCGCGCGGCTTGTCGCTGGTCAAGAACGCCGCGGCGACGGTTCGCGGCATTCAACGTGCCGCCACGGCCGCGAACGTCGTCACAATCGTCCAGACAAGATCATTGAAAGCCGATCAAACCGCCCAAACGACGATGCCCCCGCGTGAGCGAGGGCATCGTGCGATTACGTCACTGTGGGTAATGCGAACCCCCTTTATTGTTCGAGCGACGCCATCCAGGCCGCCGCCCTAACAACCGCTATCGCCAGCCAGACGCTTAGAACGACGCGCCGAACGTGATCTGGAACGAACGATCCTCCAGCAGCGAGTAGTAAGGCGCGGAAGCAAACAGCGTCACGCCGTTGGCATCCTTGATCTTGCCCGGGTTCGACGCGAGAAATGCACCGATATTGTTGGCGTTGGTCAGGGCCTTGCGATCAAGCAGGTTGAACATGTTGAGCTTTATGTACGGCTTGGTGATGAACGACGAAATGTCGTTGAAGCGCCAGCCCGCGCTCAGATTGAGCGTTGCATAGCCGCCTGCGCGTTCCGTGTTGGACCAGTCGCCGTAGATGGAGCTTCGAACCTTCTCATCGAGGCTCGCCCAGAACGGACCCTGGTCGTAACTGACGCGCAGATAGCCGAGGTTGCGCGGCGTGTTGAGCAGGTCCTTGCCCTTGGTGTTGTAAATGCCGTCACCGAGCGAGTTGAGATCCGTTTCCAGCGTCGACTTCTGATATGCATAGGACGCATACACCGTCCAATTCGGCGTCACCTTGTAGCTGGCTTCCGTATTCACGCCGCGGTTGTGGACCTTCGGCAGCGACAGGTAAACCGTGGCGAACGTTGTTTCGTCAAAGCCGGAGATCTGCTTGTTGTTAAGGTTGGAAACGTACGCGTCAACGTTGGCGGAGAACGTATCGTTGTAGAAGCGCCAGCCCAGATCAGCCGTCGTCGCCGTCTCGGGCTTGTTGAGGAAGCTGCTGGCCGGAACCGTCTGACCAGGGTAATTGGCCGCGGCGGCATTCTGCAGAAACGCACCGTTGATCGGAGCGCGGAACGTCTTGCCCATGCCGAAGTAGAACTGGTTCTGTTCGTTCAACTGATACTTGGCGCCGACCGTCGGGCTCCACTTGTGGTACGTCGCATCGACATCTTCCACGCCGTAGCCGATATAGCCGGAACGTACCGAGCCGGGATACTGAAAGTCGAAACCGCTGCGTTTTTCCGACAGGAACGATGCGCCAGCCGTGAAGGTCCAGAAGTCGTTCGGCGTCCACGTATCCGTGGCAAACGCCTTTTTCGTTTCAGTGGTGGTGTATTCGTTGAACGGACGCTGCACGGTGCCATCCGGATAACGAATCACTGAATCGCGGCCAAGGTAATCAGCCGGAATACCTGCAGCATTGATGGCCGTGTAGACGGTGGTCTGCTCCTGGCGCGGGCGCTCGTACCAGAAACCGTATTCCAGGCTGTTGTCCTGGCCGAAATCCTGGTTGAACTTGGCAATGATGCCCGGGCGCATGGTGTACGAACTGTTGTACGAGTAAACCAGCGCCTTGTTGTTCTTGCCGCCGATCACACCGTTGCCGTTCAGATCCTCGTTGGCGTACTGGTACAAGTTCTGCGTTGACGTCGATTCCGTGAACGTGGCGCCGCCGCCCGAGCCGCCGTTGCCATACTGGAAGTAAGGCACGACAGACAGACGCAGGCTGTCGCTGAGCTTGAACTCGCCATCCAGGCTGACCAGCCAGCTCTTGAACGGGTTCTTGTGGAACGCGTAGAAGTTGGCGTCGGTCGGCGTCAGGCGGGTGCGGTCGTAGCTCTGATCGTAACCACCGGAGGCCAACTGCGCCTTGGTCAGGCTCTGATACAGATAGCTGTCCTGGCGCACGTACTGGACCGAGCCGGAGATGGTGTTGTTGTCGTCGATGGTCCAGATCGTCTTGCCGTCGATCTTGTCGGCATCCTGGCTACCTGGACCACGCCACAGGTTGGCCTGGTTGTTGGAATACGACAACCACGAGCGGAACGCACCCGTGTCGCCGGTATTGAGGCGGATAAACGAACGGCGCCAATCGTTGCTGCCGAAGGTCTGCGTCACGTCGATGCCCGCTTTGTGCGGTGGATCGATGGTGACCCACGCGATCGAGCCACCGGCGGCGCCGCTGATCGGCGTATCCACATCCGGATAACCCTGCAGCACGGTGATGTCGCCGATGTTTTCGGTATCGCCGTATTCGGTCGAGTAAACCTTGTAGTTGCCGCTGTCGTTGATCGGTGCACCGTTCACAGTGGTGCCGATTTCATCGCTGGTGAAGCCGCGGATGCTGTAGTTGCCGTTGGCCAGGCCGTTGTTGTCGTCGGTCGACGCGTTGACGCCAGGAATGCTGTCGATCAGCTGCACGAAGGTGGCGCCCGGCGCCGCATGAACGATCGCGTCGCGAGTGATGGTGGAAACCGCCTTCGGCGCCGTCTGCACGGCCATCAAGCCACTACCCAACGAGAGCGACTGCGCCTTGACCTGCACGGCGGAAAGCTCCTGCACGCGCTTGGTGTCGTTCGACGTAGTGGTGTTGGACGTGCTGGACACGCCAGCGCGCGGAGCGGCCTGCGTGCTGGCGGCCTGGTCGGTGGCCGTCTGCGCCATGACCATGCCCGATCCCATAACACAGGCAAGCGCAATCGCGGCGGATAGGTGGCTTCGCTTCATTTGGATAGTTCCCTGTTGAGTCATGTAATGAGTTGCTGCGGGCCTGAGCTACGCATGGAGCCATGCAGGCACAGGCTGGTTCGCGAAAGCGCGTTTGAGTCTGCCAAACTGGATTCGCTTTGGCTGGCAAGCCGACGTTGTGGGGCGTCGCCAGCGATGAAGCGTTGCCCGAACAAAAAACCTGCGACCACATCCCCCGGAGTCGTCGATGCCAAAAACGCATGATTCCACGCGAATTTTACAGAGTCTTTACAAAAGTTTCATTCCAAGTGTCAACGCAATATATTGCGATCACACTTGGTGATGCACGACTCCTCCAACAGGCGCCAAACCCTGAGAAAGGCTGGCTTTCCGATTCGAAAGGGCGCGAAAGCACTGGAAAGCCCGCGCGTATCGCATAAAAATACGATGCGAAAATCGCTCCGGCACGATTACGCTGTCTTCGAATCGCAAGCGGGTGGTGGTAACCGCAGATGGCTACGACAGATTCGCGGCGTCGGCTTAGAGCATCTCGCCGTGCCTCGCGCCGGGAGCGTTTTTTGCGCTCAGGCCAAGGAAGAACGAGGAGCGGACGTCGATCTACGACGGAGTGTGATGACGCCGGGATGCGGTCAAACCGCTCCCGGCGCGAGGCACGGCGAGATCGAGAACAGGCTCTTAAGCAGCTTTGCCCAGATAACGCGCACGCTTGGCCGGCTTGAGCCGAGCCAGGTCCAGCATGACGAGACCGTCCACGCAGCCGGAAAAATCGGGATCTTCACCGAAGTCGAGAAACTGCACCCCGTCGGCATCGACCAGATCCACGTACTGGCGATACAGCACGGGTAGGCTCACGCCCAGCGCGTCCAGATGGTGCTTGAGTTTGCCCAGCCCCGCCGATGCGTCGAGCCCCTGCAAGGCCTGCCGCACGCCGTCGCTGACGTCGCTGGAAATAACGAACGGCCGACGCGCTTCGGCCAGGCCCGGCGTGCCGAAATAATGCTGATGCGCGGCCACGATCCATTCGCGCGCTTCGCGCGGCATGGACACCGACATGCTGACCGGACCGAACATGTAGCGCAGGTCCGGATGCCGCTGGAGATACAACCCGATGCCTTGCCACAGCTGGTCGAGCGCACGCGAGCGCCAGTACGCCGGCGCCACAAAGCTTCGGCCCAGTTCCAACCCTTGCGCCAGACGTGACTCGAGCGCCGGCGAGTAGCGAAACAGGCTGGCCGTATAAAGACCGGCCATGCCGCGCTCGGCGAGCAGCCTACCGCCGTGACCGAAACGGTAGGAACCGACAATACGCAGCGCCTTGGTATCCCACAGCACCAGATGCTCGTAATGCGGGTCGTAGGCATCGAGATCACGCCGCGTGCCGGTGCCCTCACCCACCTTGCGGAAGGTAAGTTCACGCAGACGACCGATCTCGCGCATCACCGGGCTGTCGAGCGCGCCCTTGAACAGCCATGCCTGCTTGCCATCGCCGAGATCGGCGAGTTTTTCCGACTGCATCAGCTCGGCCGCTACCTGATCGACCGGCTCCGGGTGCGCCAGAGGCACCTGGCCGCCGAAAATCAGCCCGCGATGCCGGCCCACGCGATACACGTGCCGACGCATCAGCTTGGCCGCCTGCTCGGGCGAGCCACCGCTGCGCTGGGCCAGTTCGTCGGCGCCGATCAGCGCGCCGATGCTGAAGCCGATCCGTCGGCTACCGACCGTCACCGCTTCGCGCGGCAGCATGGCGGTACTGAGCGGCTTGGCCAGCATCGACAAGCCGTAGAACATCGCCGAATTGCGTGCGGCGACGTGGACCGGCAGCACCGGCACTTTCCTGCGCATAGCCAGTCGCGCAAAGCCGTCCGACCAACGGCCGTCGCGCACGCCGTTGGCGCGCACGCGTGACACCTCGCCGGCAGGAAACACGATCAGCGCCTGACCTTCCTCCAGCGCGCGATAAATGCCGCGCAGTCGCGAAGCGCTGCCTTTGCCGAACACGTCCACCGGCAGCAGCAGTTTTTTCAACGGGGGCACCACGGCCAGCCAGTCATTGCCGAGAATCCGCACGTCGCTGCGCACCGAACCGATCAGCTGCAGCATGGCCAGTGCATCCTGCATGCCCAGCGGATGGTTCGCCACGACCAGCAGGCCGCCGTCGACCGGAATGTTTTCGCGCTCGCGCGGGCTGATTTGATAGCTGGTGCCGAGCAGGTCGAGCACACGCTCGACGAAATCGAAGCCTTCGGCGTTGCCGACTTTATCCAGTACGCGGTTGAAACCGTCTTCGTCGGCCAGTCGCCCCAGCATGTCGGCGACGGGGCGACGGATTCTGGGATGCACTGCAAGCCAGGGCAACCGCTCGGTAAGGGTCTGTTCGATGGAGAGCATGACCGTGTCCTCAGGTTTTCGCTCATCCTGAAGATCAATTGTTACAAGGACCTGTCACGCGGACGCCAAACAGAAATTACTGCGCTGTTTTGCTCACAAACTTACGTGCATGAACGAGGCGACGCCCGACATGAACATCTGCACCGATAGCGCAATCAGCAACATGCCCATCACCCGCTCCAGCGCAGTGAGCACACTCTCGCCCAACCAGCGGAACAGATAGGTGGCGCTGAGCAGAATCAGCGACGTGGCCAGCCACGCCAGCAACAGCGCAGTGACCCAGTCCGCCGTGCGGCCTGGTTGGGTGTTGGTCAGCAGCAGAAGGGCGGCCATCGCCGAGGGGCCGGCCACCCCGGGAATCGCCATCGGCACGATAAAAGGCTCACCCTCGCCGGGCTTGCCGAAGATGCCGCCGCCGTCGGCCGGCGGAAACACCATGCGGATGCCGATCAAAAACAGCACGATGCCGCCGGCGATGCTGATCGAGTCGGGTTTGAGCTGCAGCAGCTTGAGAATGTGCTGACCGCCGAACAGAAACGCCAGCAGCACGCCGAGCGCGATCAGCAGCTCGCGCACCATCACCGCACGGCGGCGCTTGGGCGGTACATCCTTCAGCAGGCTCAGAAAAAACGGAATATTGCCCAGCGGGTCCATGATCAGAAACAACATGATCCCCGCCGACAGGGTGGTCATCTCCGTTTCCATAATGAATCACTCCCCTTGAGGCCATCACAGGATAGCCGTTGCCGCATCGGTCGCACCGACGGGTGTCTCAGTTGGCGCGAAGATCCAGCACCGCACCGCGCGCCTGCGCGGATTGCGCGCTCAGCAGATAGACGGCTGCGGCTGCGGTGGCATCCGGCAGCGGGCGCTGCATGATGTCCTCGCCGAAGTACGCCTGCCGCCGCAGCGCGGTGCGCATCGGCGCGGGCAGCAGCGCGTTGACGCGCAGAGGGCCGGCATCGTTTTCCTGATGCAGAATCGCCACGAAGCGTTCCAGCGCGGCTTTCGATACGCCGTAGGCGCCCCAGTGCGCGCGTGCCAGCAGATCGGGGTTGTCGAGGACGAAAACCACGGCGCTGTCGACAGCTTGATTCAGTAGCGGCATGCACGCCTGGGTCAGCGCGAACGGCGCGGAAACATTGACGTGCAAGGCGCGCAGCCAATCGTCCGGCTTGTGCATGGCGATCGGGCTGAGCCCGGCGAAACTCGCCGCGGCGTGCACGATACCGTCGAGCCGGCCGAAGTCGCGCTCCAGTCCTTCGGCCAGATTTTCGTAGTCACGCGGCGTCGCCGTTTCCATATCCAGCGGGTGGATCACCGGCTCGCTCAAACCCTCGGCGAGCATCGCGTCGTATAGCTGCTCGAGCTGACGTTTGCGTTTGCCCGTCATGACGACCGTGGCACCGGCGCGAGCGGCGGCCCGCGAAACCGCCGCGCCCAGTCCACCGTAGGCGCCCGTCACCAGCACCACGCGATCGCGCAAGGTGTCGGCGGCCGGCATCCAGTCGGCCGGCAATCGGGAAACCGGCAGCGACATTAATTCGCTATCCCGGCGACATCGTTCGCCATGCGCGCCAGCTCACCGGCGGCGTTCAGGTCTTCGACGATATCGCAGCCGCCGATCAGCTCGCCCTGTATGAACAACTGCGGGAACGTCGGCCAGTTGGCGAAGTGCGGCAGGCCGGAGCGCAGCTGAGGGTCGGCCAGGATATTCACCGCATGGAAATCGGCGCCTGCATCGGTTAGTGCTTTCGCCGCACGGCTGGAGAAGCCGCACATGGGAAACTGCGGCGTGCCTTTCATGAAAAGCACGATGGGATGCTCGGCGAGAATGGCGCGAATTCGCTCGTTGATATCCATAGGTGACGTTTCATCTTTACAATGCAGGCAGATCGGTATTGTATCAGTCACCCGATGGCCGCTGCCCGCTGGGCCGGCCAAACCTCCCCCAGCCACCGCTAAGGAGCCACACCATGGCGATCGAATTGCCCCCGCTTCCGTACGAAAAGAACGCGCTGGAGCCGAATATCTCGGCCGAAACGCTGGAATACCACTACGGCAAGCACCACCAGGCGTACGTCACCAACCTCAACAAGCTGATCGAAGGCACCGAGTTCGCCGATGCGAAGCTCGAAGACATCATCAAGAAATCCTCCGGCGGCGTGTTCAACAATGCCGCCCAGATCTGGAACCACACGTTCTATTGGAACTCGATGAGCCCCAAGGGCGGCGGTGCGCCGACCGGCAAGCTTGCCGACGCGATCGACAAGGCGTTCGGCTCGTTCGACAAATTCAAGGAAGAGTTCAGCAAGTCTGCCGCCGGCAACTTCGGCTCCGGCTGGACCTGGCTGGTGCAGCGCCCTGACGGTTCGCTCGGCATCGTCAATACCTCGAACGCCGCCACGCCGATCACCGGCAGCGACAAGCCGCTGTTCACCACCGATGTGTGGGAGCACGCGTACTACATCGATTACCGCAATGCCCGCCCGAAGTATGTGGAAGCATTCTGGAATCTGGTGAACTGGGAATTTGCGGCCAGCAACCTGGCCTGATCACCCGCAGCAGCACACAAGTAGAAACGGAGCCCATGCGGCTCCGTTTTTACTTGTGTGCATTGTGAAGAACAGGGCTCAGCGAAGCGCTTTCACCACCGGACCCGCCTGCTCGCCGCGGTCGAGTGCATCGGCCAGTTCCGTCAATCGTGTAGCCAGCTCTTTTGCATCCGGCGCACACAGTGTGGCGTGCCCGACCTTGCGTCCCGGCCGTGCCTGCTTGCCGTAGTCGTGCCAGTGCCCGTCGATGGCGCGCAAAACGGGCGCTGCATCAGGCAGATCGCCGATCCAATTGAACATCGTCGATACGCCACGCGCACCGGTATCGCCCAGCGGCAGACCGAGCACGGCGCGCACATGGTTCTCGAACTGGCTGGTATGCGCGCCCTCGATGGTCCAGTGACCGGAGTTGTGCACCCGCGGCGCCATTTCGTTGCCGAGAAGCTCACCGTCTTTGACGAACAGCTCGAGCGCAAACACGCCGACGTAGTCGAGCCGCTCGGCCAGCGTTTTTGCCAGCGCCGTGGCGCGCTGCTGCAGCTCGCCGATCGTCGGGGCCGGCGCCAGACTCATCGACAGCACACCGTCGACATGCCAGTTCTGCGTGAGCGGCCAGGTGCGGAAATCGCCGTCGCGCCCGCGTACGGCAATCACCGACAGCTCGCGCTCGAACGGCACAAACGCTTCCAGAATCAATCCAAGCGTAGCCGCCTGCTCACCCAGTGCAGCCCATGCCGCATCGGCGTCATCGACGGTTTTGAGTCGGAACTGACCCTTGCCGTCGTAGCCGAGCCGACGCGTCTTGAGGATGGCCGGCGCGCCGATGGTCATCAGCGCCCGAGCGAGATCCTCGCGGGTGTCGACGGCCATGAACTCGGGCGTCGGCAGGCCGCATTCGCGAAACAGGGTCTTCTCGGCCAGGCGATCCTGCGCGATCGCCAACGCCTGCGGTGAGGGATGCACGGCCACTCGCTCGACCAGCCTGCGCGCGGTTTCGGCCGGCACGTTTTCGAAATCGAAAGTGACCGCGTCGACTTGACCCGCAAACGCCTCCAGCGCGGCGTAGTCGGTCCATTCGGCGACCACCAGCGGCGCGACCTGTCCCGCACAGGCATCGCTGGCGCCATCGACCGCCAACGTCTTGATGCCAAGCGGCGCCGCGGCGATAGCCAACATGCGCGCCAGCTGGCCGCCGCCCAGCACGCCGAGCACCGGTTGCTTACGATCGCTCATTGACGCGGGTCCGGCTGATCGAGCACGGCCTGCGTCTGCCTGGCGCGCCAGGCGTCGAGCGCCGTCGCGAGTTCGGCATCGTGCAGAGCCAGCATGGAAACGGCCAGCAGGCCCGCATTGACCGCACCAGCGCGGCCAATCGCCAGGGTCCCCACCGGAATGCCGGCCGGCATCTGCGCAATCGACAGCAGGGAGTCCATGCCGCTGAGCGCCTTTGACTGCACCGGCACGCCGAGCACCGGCAGCCGCGTCTTGGCCGCCAGCATGCCCGGCAGATGCGCCGCGCCGCCGGCACCGGCAATGATGACGTGCAGACCTCGGCCAACGGCTTCTTCGGCATAGCGAAACAACAGATCCGGCGTGCGATGCGCCGAGACCACGCGCACCTCGTGCGGCACGCCCAGTTCTTCCAGCACGCCTACCGCGTGCTGCATGGTTTCCCAGTCCGAGCGCGAGCCCATCACCACGCCGACGCGCAGCGGATTGGTTGTCGATGTCATGGCCGAGCCGTCCAAAAACGGTTATCGTACTTGCTTTCTCCAGCTACGGCATACCCAGCGAACCCGCCATGGACAAGCGTCTGCTCGACATTTTGTGCTGCCCGGTCAGCAAGACCCCGGTTCGACCGTTGAGCAAGCACGAACTCGATGCGCTCAACGGCGCCGTGGCCGCCAGCATGGTCAATACGGTTGCCGGCGCTCCGGTCCGCGAGAAGATCGCCGAAGCCCTGATCACCACCGATCGCAAGGTGATCTACCGCATCGAGGACGGCATTCCGGTCATGCTGCCCGAGGAAGGCATCGGCACCACCCAACTGACCGACTTTCCGGCGGCCGCCTGAACCGTTCGTGTCGCAGTTCTCAGTTCCGATATAACTATGCATGACATGCCCCCCAGCCTCGCTTATTGTCAGGCTCGTGCGGGCCATTCGACTCTCACCGCGTGTCGCAATACCAAGGCGTGGCGATGAAAGAAGTCAGTGACCTCTCGAAAGTAGTCGACCTCGGCCCGCGCCTGGACCCTACCAGCGAGCGAGTCGGCCAGCTGCTGAACGCGGTTCGCGGCATCGCCAACCGGCGTCTGCAACAGTGGGTGGGCAACGCGTTCGAGCATGTCGACGATGCGCTGTTCGACCTGGCCGAAAAAGCCGAAAACAACGCCGCCCAGATGCACTACTTCGATGGCATGCGCGACGTGCGCAAGCGCCGCCCGCTGGTGGAGCGCAACTTTCTGGCCGCGATTAACCGCGAACTGGGCGAGCTGACCCATCCAAAGTCGCCGTCCCCGGCGACGACTTCAGTCGGTATCGGCGGCAACGCGGAACTGACGCTGGTAGCGGACAACGAGCTGGAAGAATCGCTGGCTATCACCAGCATGATCAGCAAAAACGATTCGCGCCTCGCGCGCGACCTGTTTGCGGTGAACCAACGGCTGTCGGTGATCTGCGGCGGCCATAAAATCGACGACGCCAGCAATCCGGTCGCGCCAGCCATCCTGTCCCAGGCGTTTCGCCAGGCGCTGCGTGAACTCACCGCGGACATGCGCGTCAAGCTGATCATCTACAAGCTCTTCGATCGGTATGTGCTGTCGTCGCTGGAAGAGCTCTACCAGGAGATCAACGACGAGTTGATCGAAGCCGGCGTGCTGCCGCAGCTTCACCACCAAGTGGTCCGTACGCCGGCCGCGAGTAGCGCCAGCTTGTCGAAATCGGTGGACGACGATGCGGTGGTGCGAGCGGTCGCGGGGGCGGAGTCCGGCGACATCCCCAACGACCTGCTGCAGACCTTGCACGCCCTGTTCAGCGCACGCCGTGCGCCGACATCGGCCGGTTCTGCATCTGGCTACGCTGGCGCAGTCGGCGGCAGCATAGGCAGCGGCCGCGCCTTGTCCACCGGACCGCTGCCGTCGGCGCACGAACTGCTCGGCGCACTCAGCGTTTTGCAGAATCAGATCGCCAGCGCCGGCCCGCTGCCGCAGGCCGCAACGGGCTCCGATCGCGATGCAGCCGATCTGAGCCGCGAAGTCCAGCAACTGAAATCGCAGCTGCTGAACCAGATCGGCGCGCTGCGCGGCGAACGGCCCAGCCATGTGGCCACCATCGATGAAGATACGATCGATCTGGTCGGCATGCTGTTCGAATTCATTCTGGAAGATCGCAACCTGCCGGTGCAGATGCAAGTGCTGCTGGCACGCCTGCAGATTCCCTACCTCAAGGCCGCGATTCTCGACCGCAAGATGTTCGCCCATCGTCAGCATCCGGCGCGCCGCCTGCTCGACGGCTTGGCCGAACAGGCCAAGGGCTGGTCGGACGAGTCCGACCGCGATCGCCGGCTGTATGAAAAAGTAAAAGTCATCGTCGAAAAACTGCTGCACGAATTCGACGACGACCTGAGCATCTTCGAGCGGCTGCTGGTCGACCTGCAGCAGTTCCACGACATCAACAAGCGCCGCTCGGAGCTGGCCGAACAGCGCGTGGCCGAATCCACACGCGGGCGCGAAAAGCTCGAACTGGCACGTCGGCGCGCCGCGCGCGAAATCGTCGATCGCATAGGACAGCATCAACTGCCGCCGCTGGTGCACGGCATTCTTGCGCGCGCCTGGGCCAACCATTTGGTACTGACCTTGCTGCGCCACGGCGAGGCCTCGAACGAATTTCGCAGCGCGCTGCATTTTATCGACGATCTTATCGCCAGCACGCGTCCGATAAAGAGTGCCGAAGACCGGCATCTGCTGCGCCAGACGCTGCCTAATATCGAACGCGCCTTGCGCCTCGGTCTGGCCAACGTGGCTTTTCAGGAGCAGGACGTCGAGCGGTTGCTTGGCCAGCTGCATGCCTACTATCGCCAGCAACTCGGCGAGGCAGGCGACGACGACGACGCGGCTTCTGTCACGGAAGACGCCGCGATGCTGAGCATGCCCGACACGATTCAGCCGATGGCCAGGCAGGATGCGGGCCGCGAAAACAGCCGCGACCCGGAACCGGTAATGGTGCCGCTGGACAGTCCCGAGTGGCAACAGGTGCAGGCGTTGCAGCCGGGGACCTGGCTGGAATTCAGCCATATCGATCAGGCCATGGCGCGCGCCAAGCTGTCATGGATCAGTCCGATGACGGGCCGTTACCTGTTCGTCAATCGCCGCGGCCTGAAAGTGGCGGACTATGCGCCGGAAGAGCTGGCGGTGCTGCTGGCCGATGGCAAGGCCACCGTGCTGGCTGCCAACGCGCTGTTCGACCGGGCAATGAGCTCGATCGTCACTCGTCTGAGTCAGCCTGAAAATCCTATCGCTCCGGATGCCTGATGAGTTTCGCACCCTTGTTTGACGCGCCCTCTGCCGCACAGATTTCCGACGACATCGAACGCGCCTTCGCCGAAGATCTCGGCTCCGGCGATGCCACCGCCGAGCTGTTGCCGGCGCATGGCCGTGCGCAGGCCGAACTGACCTGTCGCGAAAGCGCCGTCGTTGCCGGCATTCCCTGGTTCGAGGCGTGCTTCCGCCGGATGGACCCCGACGTCAGCATCCACTGGCATACGGCCGACGGTCACCGTGTCGAACCCGGCACGGTGATCTGCCGACTGAGTGGACGCGCACGCGCGCTGGTCAGCGCCGAACGCACGGCGCTGAATTTTCTGCAGCTGCTGTCGGGTACGGCGACTCAGACGGCCAGATACGTGGCCGCCGTGCAGGGCACCAACACCCGACTGCTGGATACTCGAAAAACCGTACCGGGCATGCGCCTGGCGCAGAAGTACGCGGTGCGCTGCGGCGGCGGCCACAACCAGCGGATGGGTTTGTACGATGCCATCCTTGTCAAAGAGAACCACATCATCGCGGCTGGCGGCATCGCGGCCGCAGTGGAGGCCGGACGTCGTCTGCATCCGACGCTGATGCTGGAAGTCGAAGTGGAAAATCTCGATGAGCTGGCGCAGGCCATCGACGCCGGCGTGGATCGAATCATGCTGGACAACTTTTCGCTGCCGCTGATGACAGAAGCCGTCGCGCTCACCGCCGGCCGCGTACCGCTCGAAGTGTCCGGCAATGTCGATCTGGAAACGATTGCGGCGTTCGCCGGGACCGGCGTGGATTTCATTTCCGTCGGTGCCCTCACCAAACACGTTCGCGCGGTGGACCTGTCGCTGAGACTACGGCTGGACTGACGCGCGGCTAGGTGGCGTAAAGACGTCGCACCTTGCGTGCAAGCAGGCATGCCCACACACTGCGGGCATGAGCGACATCGAAGATATGCTGCTGTTGCTGGTGCTTTGCGCCGCAGTGGTGCTGTGGCTGAAACTCACCTCGGCGCGCGAGCGCGCCATGAGCGAGGCTCGGCGGCAATGCGAGCAGCACGGACTGCAGCTGCTCGATGAAAGCGTCGGTCTGCGCGCCATACGCATCTGCCGCATGGACGGTCTTCGCAGGATCGAACGCGGCTACTCGTTCGACGTCAGCATCGACGGCGACGATCGCGAACAGGGGCGACTGTGGATGATCGGCAGCACCGTGAGCGGGCTCAGCCTGCCGACAATCCAGCTGGCCTCGGCCGAATCGATCGTGGCCGAAGCGTTGGTCAAGGCCAAGGCATCAAGCAACGTCGTGCAATTGCATCCGGGGCGTCGACCGCCGGACGCACCGCTTCACTAGCGTGGATCGCAGCGGACTTCGCGGCGATCTCCTTTGCAACAACCGATCGCGTCGGCATCGCCCCTCACCGCGGCGATCCAGAAGAACGATTATTTGACCACCCGCAGATGCGGCGCGCCACGCTTGGGCTTGTCGCCCTGCTCCGCGCTGGGTGCGGGCGGTGCGTCATCGGGGACGTCCGGTGGCGGGTTGTCGCCACCTTCCTCGGCCGGAAACATCATGCCTTGCCCGTTTTCCTGGGCATACAGCGCCAGCACCGCCTGCACCGGGATATTGATCGTCTGACTGACACCGGAAAAACGGGCCGAGAAGCTGATCCACTCGTTGCCCAGATCCAGATTGGCCACCGCGCGCATAGCCAGGTTGAGCACGACCTGCCCATTCTTGATCACCTGCGGCGGCACGCGAACGCCCTCGATAGAGGCGTCGACCAGCACGTAGGGTGTGAGGTCGTTGTCGCTGATCCAGTCGTAGATCGCCCGCAAAAGATACGGCCGATTCGAACTCATCGAGGTAGGTTCGTTCTTGCTCATCATGCCTGCTCTGGGAGTGGGCGCATGGCTTTCTCCTGTTCGGTCATGCTGCGCGCAAAACCCTGACTGTGGAACAAACGTTCGCCGTAATCGATGATCGGTTTGCCTTCGCGCCCCAGATCCACGTCCAGCCACGGCAGGCGCCAGATCACCGGCGCGACCAGGCAGTCGACCAGACTCATTTCCGGATTCAAGAAGAATTTGGCCGCCTTGAACAGCGGCAAGCTGGCCAGCAGATGTTCACGCAGGCGTTTGCGCGCGGCATCGGCCGGACGACCGCCGGCACGGATCGAGTCCACTTCGGTAAGCCAGTCTTTTTCGATGCGCACGGCAGCCACGCGAATGCGCGCGCGCGACAATGGATCGATCGGCATCAGCGGCGGATGCGGGTAGCGTTCGTCGAGGTACTCGCAAACGACCGACGTGTCGAACAGCGTAAGATCACGATCGACCAGCGTGGGCGTCGTGACATAGGGATTGAGATCGATCAGATCTTCCGGGGGATTGGCGTGATCCACGATCACACGTTCGTAGCTGACGCCCTTGGCGGCCAGCACGAGCCTTGCCCGATGACATTGAATGTCGTCGGCGGTGGTGTACAACGTCAATACGTTGCGCGAGCGAGCGCTCTGAACCATGCGCGTTTCCCTATCGGTGAGACGACGACGGCGGCCCGTGGCCGCCGCAATCGGATGATGCACATCCGGGTGTAATGGACGTTTAATGGACGTCTTTCCAGTATTCCTTGTTGAGCAAATAGGCCAGGAAGGTAAAGACAGCCAGGAACAGCAGGACCCAGATGCCGTAGTGCTCGCGCTGCAGCGCGGCAGGCTCGGAGGCGTACTGCAGAAAGCTGGTCAGATCGCGCATCGACTGCTGGTACTGCGCCGGCGTCATCGTGCCCGGGTGTGAGATCTCCAGCTTTTCCACCACATCGGTGGTGCCCGGCTTCATCGTCGCCGTCTGCAGACCCTGCAACTCGGCCAGCGGAAACGGCATCGCAGCGTTGGGCAGCACGGTGTTGTTCCAGCCGATCGGGCTGTGCGGATCGAGGTAAAACGAATTGAGGTAGGTGTAGACCCAGTCCTCGCCCTTGGCGCTGACTTCCAGCGAGAGATCCGGCGGTGCCTTGCCGAACCACTTGGTCGCCATATCGGCCGGCATGTGCGAGATGACCTGATCGTCGAACTTGCCGCCGGTGAAGTTGAGGTTCTGCATCACGTCCTGCTCGGACAGATTCAGATCCTGGGCGATGCGCGAGTAGCGCACGTATTTCAGCGAGTGGCAGCCGACGCAGTAGTTGAAGAACATCTTGGCGCCACGCTGCAGCGACGCCTGATCGCGCACGCTGGCACCGGACGACATCAGCTCCGGCTCTTCCGCCGCCTGCACCGCGCCGCCCGCCAGCAGCCCCAGCGCCAGGGCAAGCACGCACAGGAGCCGCTTGGTGAAATACCGCTGATTCATCAGAGGCCGCCGTTTGATGAGAATCGTAGGATTAGTCATGCCCGGTCACCCGCTCCGGCACCGGCTTGGTCTTTTCCCAGCCGAAGTGCGTATACGCCCACAGGAACGGGAAGAAACCGAAGTAGATGATCGTCATCAGGCGACCGAACAGGTTTTCCCAGGTGGTCAGATCCACGTTGCCGAACCACTTCGGAATCACCTCCGCCGTGATGCCGGTACCCACCGCGCCCAGACCCAGAAACGCCACGACGAACAGGCCGAGCGCCACCTTGTATCCGGTGCCGCGGTAGCGGATCGAGCGCACCTGGCCACGATCGAACCAGGGCAGGAAGAACAGCACGGCGATGGCGCCGAACATCGCCAGCACGCCCCACACGGCGCTGCCGAAGAACGACGGCACCATCCGCACGATCGCGTAGAACGGCGTGAAGTACCAGACGGGCTTGATCTCGGCCGGAGTGACCAGGTTGTTGGCCATGATCGAGTTGTCGTGCTCGAGGAACCAGCCACCGAAGGTCGGCGCAAAAAAGATGATGAAGGCGGCGATCAGCAGCAGGAAGCCGATGCCGACCAGATCGTGCACCGTGTAATACGGATGGAACGGCACACCGTCGGCCGGCTTGTTCGCATCCCAACGATTGCCTTTCGGTCCGTGCTTGATGTCGACGCCATCGGGATTGTTCGACCCGACTTCGTGCAGCGCAAAGATGTGCAGCACCACCAGCAGCAGCAGCACGATCGGCAGCGCGATCACGTGCAGCGCAAAAAAGCGGTTGAGGGTGGAGTCGGCCGGCAGGAAGTCGCCCATGATCCACTCGACCAGCGTGTTGCCGATAAAGGGAATCGTGCCGAACAGCGATATGATCACCTTGGCGCCCCAGAACGACATGTTGCCCCACGGCAGCACGTAGCCCATGAAGGCCTCGGCCATCAGCACCAGAAAGATCAGCATACCGAGCAGCCAGACCATCTCGCGCGGCCGTTTGTACGAGCCGTACATCAGGCCGCGGAACATGTGCAGAAACACCACCACGAAGAACAGCGACGCGCCGGTGGAGTGCATGTAGCGGATCAGCCAGCCCCACTCCACATCGCGCATGATGTACTGCACCGAGTCGAACGCACCCGCCGCGCTCGGGTTGTAGTTCATCGTGAGGAAGATGCCGGTGAGGATCTGGTTGACCAGCACCACCATCGCCAGCACGCCGAAGTAGTACCAGAGATTGAAATTCTTCGGCGCGTAGTACTCGCTCATGTGCTTGCGGTAGAACGGTGCAAGCCCAGGCGCGCGCTCGCCGACCCAGTCGCCGATATTGCTCAATACGTTGGCCATTACGCGGCCCCCTTCGGGTCGACGCCAATCTGGATCGTCGTATCGTCGATGAAATGATACGGCGGAATCTGCATGTTCTTCGGCGCGGGCACGCCCTGATAAACGCGGCCGGCCATGTCGTAACGCGAGTGATGGCAGGGGCAGTAGTAGCCGCCTTTCCAGTTCGGATCGAACGGCTCGGGCTTCATTTCGCCGACGTAGCCGGGGACGCAGCCGAGGTGCGTGCAGATGCCGACCATGACCAGCCATTCCGGCTTGATCGAGCGGGCTTCGTTCTGCGCGTACTTGGGCTGCTGCTGCGCCGAGGCGCCGTCGGACTTGGGATCGACCAGGCGCGAGTCCTGCGTGGGCAGCGTGGCTAGCTGATCCTTGGTGCGATTGACAATGAAAACCGGCAAGCTGCGCCAGCCGACGATGAGCTGCTGACCACTCTCGATCTTGGCGAGCGACTGGGTGACTGGAGCACCTGCGGCCTTGGCTCGCGCGCTGGGCTCCCATGACTTGATGAAGGGCACGGCTACCGAAACCACCCCGACACCCCCGACCACCGCAGTGGCTGCTGTCAGGAAACGGCGGCGGCCGTGGTCCACAACTTCATTCGCCATCAGGCTCTCCGGAGTGTTCAAGGTTGGGGTTTGGGACCCCTCAAAAATCGCGTTAGTGTAGCGTCAGGCCATCACCCATACAATAAAACCGCATACCCGGCGACGTCGATCCGCCGTGAACATTCGCCACGACCCGCCGGGAATCTCTTTTCGACATGAAACATGCCGCCGGCACGCTCGCCTTCATCGCCCGCTTTGTTGTCCTGGGGCTGGCCGTAGCGTTTGTGATCGGGCTGTTCTGGCCGGCCAGCGGCGAGCGTCTGCGCGCGCGCTTCGGCCTGCCTGCAGCCCATGTGACGGAACCGGCCAGCCTGGCCGCGCCTCCTAGCAGCGCACCGGTTTCCTACGCCGACGCGGTGGCGGCAGCCGCGCCCTCGGTGGTGAACATCTACGCCAACAAGATCGTTACCGAGCAGGCGCTGAAAATGTACAGCAATCCGGTGCTGCAGCAGCTGTTCGGCGGCATGCCCACCACGTATCAGCATCGCGAGCAGACGCTGGGTTCGGGCGTCATCGTCAGCGCGCAGGGCCAGGGCTACGTGCTGACCAACAACCATGTGATCGCCGAAGCGGCCGATATCCAGGTGCTGCTCTACGACGGCCGCATTGCCAAAGCGACCCTGGTCGGCGCGGACGAGGAAACCGATCTGGCCGTGCTGAAGATCGATGCCAGCAACCTGCCGGTGATCCAATTGGCCGATACGCAGCAGTTGCGTGCCGGCGACGTGGCGCTGGCGATCGGCAATCCGCTGGGCCTCAATCAGACGGTGACCATGGGCATCGTCAGCGCAGTCGGCCGCCAGCTCAACAGCTCCAGCGCCGAGGACTTCATCCAGACCGACGCGGCGATCAACCTGGGCAACTCCGGCGGCGCGCTGATCAATACCAAGGGCGAGCTGATCGGCATCAACACCTTGCTCATCGGCAAGGCCGCCGGTGCCGAGGGCATCGGCTTCGCCATCCCGGTCGCTACCGCGCAGAAGGTGTTGGATCAGATCATCGCCAGCGGCCACGTGGTACGCGGCTGGATGGGCGCCAACTACGCCTTCGTGCCGGTCGCTGCCGACAGCGGCCTGCCGTCGGCGGCACGCGGTGTACAGGTCACCGACGTCACACCCGGCGGTCCGGCTGCCCAGGCGGGCATCCAACCCCGCGACATCCTGCTGAAAATCGGCAGCGATGACATTCTCGATCCGGCCGACCTGCGCCGGCGCGAGGCCGCCATCAAGCCCGGCAGCAAGGTCGAGGTGGCGGGCCTGCGCAACGGCAGCCCGTTCCATCTCGATGTGACCCTGACTCAGCGCCCAGCGATGACGAACGCCGCGCCGGTGGTGACCAACTGAGCTTTCCTGCCGAAGCGCACAGAGCACTCCAGTCGAGCATCGCTCAACCAGACCCGTTCGACGAGGTGAGCGGCGGATGGATCGCCGCACCGTAGCGTTTGCGCAACGTGCCCACACGTTCGACATAGACCTGCGTTTCGGCATACGGCGGCACACCGCTGTAGCGCACCACGGCGCCGGGACCTGCGTTGTAAGCCGCCGCGGCCAGTTGCTCGTTGCCGTTGAAGTCGTGCAGCAGCAGGCCGAGATAGCGCGCGCCGCCGCGAATGTTCTGGCTGGTATCGAAGGCATCCAGCACGCCCATGTCGCTGGCGGTGGCCGGCATCAGCTGCATCAGCCCCTGCGCGCCCTTGATCGACAGCGCTCGCGGGTTGAACGCGCTTTCGGCATGGATGATGGCGCGCAGAAACGCTTCGTCCACGCCGTATTCGATGCTCGCCGCGCGAATCACGTCGGCATAGGCGGTCAGGTTGAGTGCCGTGCTGCCCCAGTGAATCGGCGAATGCAGATTGCAGGCCATGCAGGTTTCAATTTCGGTATAGCTGAAGAGCATCGTGACCGCGTTGCCCTTCAGGTGCACCGGCGGCACATTGGTGTATTCCACCACGCCGTCGGCGCGCACGACGCGATACGTCGAACCGCGTCGAACCCGGTTTCCGTTTTTATCGATCTCAAGAAGCGGCGTCACGGCCTCTTTCGATTCGTGATAACCGGGCCGGATGGCAGCGACAGCGTCGACAACCGCGTTGGGTACGGGCGCCAGCAATAGCTTCGCCGTGGTTTGCACCGATCCCTGCATACCGTCGAGTGAGACGCGTTGTGCCGTGCTGTCGCCAGCGGCACCACCTGCGAATTCGACTCCAGCAACCACCCGATCGAGCGAAACGGCATCGGCGCCATTGGCCGCCATGCTCCGAGCCGATGTTGTGACGGAACCGCTGACCAGGTTCAGCGAGCTCGGCAGATTTCGTATTTTGGGCCGCGTGGCTGGAGGCGCCGATGCAAAAGTGGCGATCCTCTTGCAGCCGCGATAGCCCGCCGTGCTGCTGCTGAAAACAGTCTCTCCGTTGACACCGGTGCAGCGGTACAGCGAGCCCGCGTGCGCCAGCGAGAATGCCTGCCGAAAAAAACAGCCGCCCGTCCACAACAAAAAGCCGATCAAGGCGGCGGCAAACCAGCGATGGGAGCGGGATCGAGCGCCACAGCGCTCGTCTCGGTGGACGACAGCATTCATGGCAGCGAGTCTGACGAAAGGTCTCGGGCAAGCCAAGTCGCGACCGGCGCCATGCAAAATAGTTATTGCGAATCATTCGTAATAACTATTTAATAGTCGACAGGCTTCCCAGGTAACGCCCGATGAGCCGCGCAGCAATGCGCTTGCGTTCGAATGTTCGCCGTAAGGAAACCCCATCGCAGCCGCGCCTACGCCACGTCGTCCCTACCGCTTCCGTGTCAGGCCGGTTGCCGCGCGTCGCGCGCATAGCGCTTGCAAGACGCCAACCCAGAAAACCTTCTCTCCTGCCGAATTGATGCATGTCCGAAATACCTCATAGCCACCTGAAACGACGCCAGTCGACAACCGCACGCTTTCGATGGGCCGTGGCGTCGAGAACCGCCGCCGCCTTGTTCGGTGGCTATCTGGTTACGTACGCCAGCGCCGCCCTGCTGACCGTCGTGCTGCCGATGAGCCGAATCAACCGCGCGGTGACCGCCAGCCTGCTCAGTTTCGTGGTGTGGACCGCGGTGGCGATCTGGGTGTTCGCCGCGCGCAGCGCGTGGCGCGGCTGGTGGACGTTGCTCGTCGCAGGCGCCGTGATGCTGGTACTCGCCATGACCTGGCGCGACTACGGCATGCGTCCGTGAGCGCGCGTCGGTGAGGGGCAGCTTCGTACAATCGATGGCGTGGCTGCATACCTGGGCCGGGCTGATCGTGAGCTGGGTGCTGTTTGCGATTTTCCTCGGTGGCACGCTGGCCTGCTTCGACAAAGAGCTGGACTACTGGATGCGTCCGGCGCTGCACCAGCTCGCACCGGGACCGATCGCCATGGATGCCGCCGCGACCACCTTGCGCGAGATGGCACCGCATGCCGAGACGCTTTATCTCAGGCCCCCAAGCGCGCGCGATCCGTCGATTCACGGCTTCGTCTTCGAACCGGGCAAACCGACTATCGACGTCGCCCTCAATCCGCGCGACGGAACACGGATCCCGCCGACCGTCGGCGGTAATTTCTTTTTCGTCCTGCATTACAACCTGCAGGCCGGCACGCCCGGCGTGTATCTGGTTGGACTGGCCGGCATGCTGATGCTGCTGGCGTTGGTCAGCGGCGTGATCATCCATCGCCGTGTGTTCAAGGATTTTTTTGTGTTTCGACCGCAGGCCGGCGGTCAGCGTGCGTGGTTGGACGGACACAACCTCACCGGCGTACTGGGCCTGCCGTTTCATCTGATGATCGCCTACACCGGGGTGATCATCATGATGTCTACCTACATGACCGCCGGCGTACAGATCGGCTATCACGGTGACTTAGCTGCGTACTACGCAGCGCTGTCCAGCACACCGCATCCGGTCGAGCAACACCGACTGCCAAGCCGGGTGGCGTCGCTGAACAAGATTCTCCACGACGCTGTGCAACGCCTTGGTGGCCCGGCGCAGTATCTGGAGATCGAGCATGTCCACGATGCGTCTATCACGATCAGCGCGCTGGCAGCCGGCAACGATGAAGTCGCTGGCGGCCGCCGCAACCTGATCTACGATGGCACCGATGGCCACTTCCGCGGTGAAAGCGAGAGTCCACCGGCCGCCTATCGCACCTACCAATTCCTGAGCGGACTGCATCGCGTGCAGTTCGGCGGCGCGGCGATTCGCTGGCTGTACTTTCTGCTCGGCACCGCCGGCTGCGTGATGCTTGCCACTGCGACGCAGGTCTGGATCGAAAAGCGCCAGCGGAAAGCGGAGGCCGCCGGCCTGCGCTCAGGCTACGGGCTGGTGCGCGCACTCAACATCGCCGTGATCGCCGGCATGCCGCTGGCAAGCGTCGCCCTGCTATGGGCGAACCGCCTGCTCCCCGGCAATCTGGCCGTTCGGGCCAGCTGGGAAGCGCAGAGCTTTTACGCCGTGTGGCTGCTCGCCACGATATGGGCCGTGCTGCGCCTGCGTCGCGGCAAGCCGTGGCGCGAGCTGTTCGGCATGACGGCCGCCTTGCTGCTTGCACTGCCGCTGTTGAATGCGCTGACCGAACCGCGCAGCAGCCTGCTTGCCAGCATCGTCGATCACGATTGGGTTCTCGCTGGCGTCGACGCCACCGCTCTAGCCCTGGGCCTCGGCTTTGCCTGGCTGGCCTGGCTCAACACGCGTCCACGCAAAAACGTCCGACGCGATGCACGCATCGGCGCTGCTTCAGCGTCCTCGCACGCCGCACGCCCGCGGGAAAAATCTGCATGACGCTATGGCTGATCTTGCTGGCGTTGAATTATTCGAGCTGGGCCCTGCTGTGCCTCGCCGTGGCGCGTCACCACCGCCAGCACTTCGGCGCCGAAGTATCCGTTCGCCGCAGCCGCCTTTTACGCCTCGGCGGCTGGCTCACGATGCTGGCTGCCTGGGTCATCAGCGTGCACTGGCGCGGCTGGGACATCGGCAGCGTCGACTGGTGTGCGAGCTGGATGCTGGCCGCCATCGCCTGGGTGCTGCTGCAACCGTATCGCCCCCGCTTCGCGCGCTGGCTGGCCTTCGTTGGCGGCGCGGCGAGCCTGTTCGCCCTGATCTCTTTTCTATCACCCACGCTGTTTTGAGGAACGTCATGAACACTTCGACCAAGCGGCAGGCTGCAAGCCATCATTCTGTAGGCCTGCGCCGCGCCGCTCTGCCCTGCCTGCTGGCCGTGGCACTGGCCGGCAGCTTTGCCGCGCACGCGCAAACCCAGCCCGTCGATGGCAACGGCACCAGCGATACGAGCAGCGCCAAGGAGCCTCGCAAGACGCAAACGATGGACACGGTGAATGTGCAGGGCGTCGGCTTGCCGACCTTCGGCGGTGGCGACATCGCCCGCCGCGGCAATCTGGGCGTGCTGGGCGAACAGGATGTGATGAGTACGCCGTTCGCGATGACCAGCTATACCGAGAACTACATCGCCAGCCATCAGGCGTACACCATTGCCGATGTGGTGGCCGACGATCCGGCGGTGCGCGTCGCCGACGGCTTCGGCAATTTCGCCGAGACCTTCGTGCTGCGCGGCTTTCCTCTCAACGGCGATGACATCACCTTTGGCGGCCTCTACGGCATCATCCCGCGACAGATGGTCGACGCCGACGCGATCGGCCGGCTCGACGTGCTGCGTGGCGCCAGCGCGTTTCTCTACGGCGTATCGCCCGGCGGCAGCGGCATCGGCGGCTCGATCAACGTGGAGCCGAAATGGGCGTTGGACGCGCCGCTGACGCGCGCCACGGTCGACTACGGCAGCGACAGCCAGGCCGGCGCCCAGTTCGATGTCAGCCGACGCTTCGGCACGAACGACGAGTACGGCATCCGCGTCAATCTGGGCGGGCGTGACGGCGATACCTCAATCGACCGCGAAAGCCGCAAGTCGAACGAGCAGTCCATCGCGTTCGATTACCGCGGCGACAAGTTCCGCATCAAGGCCGACGTCAGCCATCAGCTTCAGCGCATCGACGAGGGCCGCAGCGTGGTCTATCTCAGCGGCGACGGCGTGCCCAAGCCGCCGCCGGCGAGCGCGAATTACGCCCAGCCCTGGAGCTACTCCAGCCTGGAGGATACCTACGGCCTGGTGCGCGCCGAGTACGATTTCCTGCCCAACCTGACCGGCTATGTCGCCGTCGGCGCCGATCATTCCAACGAAAACGGCGAATACGCGTCGCCCACCGTGGACGGCAGCGGCAACGGTTCGATCTACCGACTGGGCGTGCCGTATCAAAACGACGCGCAGAGCGGCGAAGCCGGCCTCAACTGGACATTCGACACTGGCCCGGTCAGTCAGAAGATCAACCTGGGCGTCTCCGCGCTGAACCAGAAAAAGACCGTCAGCTATACGTTCTCCGCGTCCTCGCCGACCAACCTCTACGACTATGTGGCCATGCCGTACCCGCCCACCACGTTCAGCGGCGGCGATCCGGTGGTGACCGGCCGCACCAAGCTGCACAGCCTGGCGCTGTCCGACACGCTGGGCTTTGCCGACGATCAGGTACTGCTGACCCTCGGTGCGCGCCGGCAGACCCTGCAAACCCTCGGCTATGCCTACACCACCGGCGTGCAGACCGCGGACTACCGCAAGACCGCCACATCGCCGGTGCTCGGCCTAGTGGTGAAGCTCAACCCGAACTTCTCGCTGTTCGCCAACTCCATCCAGGGCTTGTCGCAGGGACCCGAAGCACCGATCGGCTCGGCCAATGTCGGCCAGGTGTTTGCGCCGTACAAGTCGAAGCAGCTCGAAACCGGTATCAAGTACGACCAGGGCACGTTCGGCAGCACCTTCAGCCTGTTCCAGATCAAGCAGCCCAGCGGCATCACCGATGGCGTGACGCGCGTTTTCAGCATTGCCGGCGAACAGCGCAACCGCGGCGCGGAATGGAGCATCTACGGCGAGCCGACGAGTGGATTGAAACTGATCGGCGGCGCGAGCTATATCGACGCCAAGCTGACCGAAACCGCCGGTGGCCTCGACAACGGCAACACCGCGGTCGGCGTACCGAAGTGGCAGTACAACGCGGGCGTGGACTGGGCAGTCCCCGGCACCACGGGCCTGGGGCTGAACCTGGGCGTGACCCGCACCGGCGGTGAATACGTCGACCTGGCCAATACCTTGCGCATTCCCGCCTGGACGCGGGTCGACGCGGGCGCCAGCTATGTCACCGCCATCGACGGTCGTCAGGTGACGTTCCGCGCTGCAGTGCTGAATATCGGCAACAGCAACTACTGGGCATCGGCCTTGGGCGGCTACCTGACCGAGGGTGCCTCGCGCACGATCAAGCTGTCGGCCAGCGTCGACTTCTGAGTCGGCGCGTCAGCGACGAACAGGTTGCGGTATAAGCCCCGCGGCCTGTTCACTGGCGAGCCCCGTCACGGCGGCGTAAACTGTGCGGTTCGACGCGGCACTGCGGCAGCGTCGCGCTGGCTGGCGTGTTTCGCCGCCATGCGCCTTCGATAGACGAACCACGGTAGTTCCCAGTCATGAGCGGCAAGCTTTTCATCAAGACCCACGGTTGTCAGATGAACGAGTACGACTCGGCCAAGATGGCCGACGTGCTCAAGGCGTCGCATGGCATGGAATTGACCCTGGACGAGTCCGAAGCGGACGTGATCCTGATCAACACCTGCTCGATCCGCGAGAAAGCGCAGGAAAAAGTCTTCAGCCAGCTCGGCCGCTGGAAGCAGCACAAGAAGGACGGCAAGCCGGTGCTGATCGGCGTGGGTGGCTGCGTGGCTTCGCAGGAGGGCGACGCCATCGTCAAGCGCGCGCCGTATGTCGATCTGGTCTTCGGTCCGCAGACCCTGCACCGCCTGCCCGAACTGATCGAGAAGCAGCGCGCCACCGGCCGGCCGCAGGTGGACATCAGCTTCCCCGAGATCGAAAAGTTCGACAATCTCCCGGAGCCGCGTGCCGATGGCCCGACTGCCTTCGTCTCGATCATGGAAGGCTGCTCGAAATACTGCAGCTACTGTGTCGTGCCCTACACCCGCGGCGAGGAAATCAGCCGTCCGTTCGACGACGTGCTGGTCGAGGTCGCCCAGCTCGCCGCTCAGGGCGTACGCGAAGTGAACCTGCTCGGCCAGAACGTCAACGCTTATCGCGGCCCGACCCACGACGGCAGCGTGGCCGACCTGTCCGTGCTGATCCACGCCATCGCGCAGATCGACGGCATCGGTCGCATCCGCTTCACCACCTCGCATCCGCTGGAGTTTTCCGACTCGCTGATCGAGGCCTACGCCAACGTGCCGCAGCTGGCCAATTACCTGCATCTGCCGGTGCAGGCCGGGTCCGATCGCATTCTCAGCGCGATGAAGCGCGGCTACACCGCGTTGGAGTTCAAGCAGAAGATCCGCAAGCTGCGCGCAGTGCGGCCGGATATCTGCGTGTCGTCCGATTTCATCGTCGGCTTTCCCGGCGAAACCGCCGAGGATTTCGACAAGACCATGAAGCTGATCGACGACATCGGCTTCGACCAGAGCTTCTCGTTTATCTTCTCCTCGCGCCCCGGCACGCCGGCGGCCAATCTCCCCGACGAAACGTCCGCGGCGGAGAAGCACGCGCGCCTGATGCGTCTGCAGGCCACGCTCAACGACAACGCCAAAAAGATCAGCGCCGCGATGATCGGCAGCGTGCAGCGCGTGCTGGTGGAAAAACCCAGCACGCGCGATCCGAGCGAGCTGACCGGCCGCACCGAGAACATGCGCTTCGTCAACTTTGCCGGCCATCCGCGACTGATCGGCCAGTTCGTCGACGTGCTGATCACCGACGCGATGAGCAATTCGCTGCGCGGTCGGATTGTGCTGGATGAGCCCGCCATCGACGCGCCGGTCGCGCTGGCTTCGTGACGGAAAACCTCGTGCTGCGGGAAATCGGTGCCGACGAATTTGTGCGCGTCTGGCCGCTGTTTCAGCAGGTGATTGCGGGCGGCGATACGTACAGTTATCCGCCCGACATGCGGTTTGAAGAGGCCCGCGATGCGTGGACCTCGCCGCCCAGCCGTTGCTTTGTGGCCGAACGCAGCGACGACGTGCTCGGCGCTTATCTGCTGAAACCGAATCAGCCTGGCCTTGGCAACCATGTGGCCAATGCCGGTTATATGGTGGCACCCAGCGTACGCGGCCAGGGCATCGCCAGCGCGATGTGCGAGCATTCGATGGCGCAGGCTCGCTGCGCCGGCTTCACGGCGATGCAGTTCAACTTCGTGGTTTCCACCAACACCACCGCCGTGCGCCTATGGCAGCGCCACGGTTTCCAGGTTGTCGGCCAGGTACCCGGAGCCTTTCGTCATGCAGGGCACGGACCTACCGACGTTTATGTGATGCACCGAGAACTATGACCAGCCCAAGCGCAAACCGCAGCATCGACCAGAACGATTTCGTCCTCGATCCCGAAGACAATGCGCGCCTTGCCAACCTGTGCGGGCCGTTCGACGAACACCTGCGGCAGATCGAGCTGCGCCTGGGCGTGGAGATCAACCATCGCGGCAATATTTTTCAGGTGCTGGGCGAAACGGCAGTGACGCGGGCCGCTGAAAAAGTACTTCGCGCGCTGTACGTGGTGACCGAAGACGAATCGTTGAACGGCGCCAAGGTGCATCTGCATCTGGCCGAATCCGGCATCGACGTCATCACCGATGCGGCGGCCGAGAGCGCGCAGGAAGTTGCCATCCGCGTGAAGCGCGGCCTCATCAAGGGGCGCGGCGCCAACCAGGCACGCTACCTGCACGCCATTGCCACCCACGATATCAATTTCGGCATCGGCCCTGCCGGCACGGGCAAGACCTATCTGGCCGTGGCCAGCGCGGTCGAGGCGCTGGAGGCCAATCGCGTGCAGCGCCTGCTGCTGGTGCGTCCGGCGGTGGAAGCCGGCGAAAAGCTCGGCTTCCTGCCCGGCGATCTGTCGCAGAAAGTCGACCCGTATCTGCGCCCGCTGTACGACGCGCTGTACGAAATGCTCGGCTTCGAAAAGGTCGCCAAGCTGATCGAGCGCAACGTGATCGAGATCGCCCCGCTGGCGTATATGCGCGGCCGCACGCTCAACGATTCCTACGTGATTCTCGACGAAGCGCAGAACACCACCGTCGAGCAGATGAAGATGTTTCTGACCCGTATCGGCTTCGGCACCGTCGCCGTGATCACCGGCGACGTGACCCAGGTCGACCTGCCCCGCCACGTGCGTTCCGGCCTGCGTCAGGCCACCGAAGTGCTGCGCGACGTCAACGGCATCAGCTTTACCTTTTTCACCTCGCGCGATGTGGTGCGTCATCCGCTGGTGGCGAAGATCGTGCGTGCCTATGAAGCGTTCGAAGAAGAGGCCGGGAGCACGGATCGGAATGCCGCCAAAGGCGATTCGATGTCGAACGGCGCCAAGCCGATCGGCGCCAGTTAACGCGGCTGGCGGAAAACCGTATGTCCAAGCCAACGACGCCGCCCAACCGCATCACCGTCGGTTACGCCCTGCCGCGGTCGGGACTGCCTGCGGCCAACAGTTTTCGGCAGTGGGTCGAGGCCGCGCTGCGTGGCGCGAGATACCGCAAGTCTGCCGAAGTGGCGATCCGTCTGGTGGATGCCGACGAGGGTCGCGCGCTCAATCGCGACTATCGCGGCAAGGATTACGCGACCAACGTGCTGTCCTTCCCCGCCGAGCTACCGCCGCAACTCAAGCTGCCGCTGCTGGGCGACCTCGCCATTTGTGCACCCGTGGTGCTGCACGAAGCCCTTGAGCAGGGCAAGCGACCGCGCGATCACTGGGCGCATATGACCGTCCACGGCGTGCTGCATCTGCTCGGTTACGACCACATCAGGAACCGCGAGGCCGAGGCGATGGAAGCATTGGAGACGCGTATTCTCGCTGGCCTGGGCATCGCCGATCCTTACCAGTGAGCGAATATGGCGACCGGCGACATCGACCGACGCCGAGCGCGCCTCGACGCCATTGCGCTGAATCGTCACGAATTTTCCGTTAAACTCGATTTACCGTCCCGCTTGCGGGCAGCACCCACGCGATAAATGAACGACGACCCTGGCAGTACCAGCGGCCCGGCGCACCGTAGTTGGTGGGACCGACTGGGCCACATGTTTTCCGGCGAGCCACGCAACCGCGTCGAACTGATCGAGGAATTGCGCGCCGCCCAGACCAACGGGCTGCTTTCCGCCGACACCCTGACCATGGTCGAGGGTGCCATCAAGGTCACCGAGCTGAGCGTGGACGATGTGATGGTGCCGCGCGCCCAGATCGTGATGCTGTCGGCCGAATCGTCGCTGTCGGACATGCTGACCGTGGTCGTCGAGTCGGGCCATTCGCGCTTCCCCGTGCACGGCGAAGACAAGGACGACATCCTCGGCATCCTGCTGGCCAAGGATCTGCTGAAATCCTTTGGCGACACCAGCCAGTTCGACATCATGGCCATCCTTCGCCCGGCCGTGCTCATTCCCGAGTCGATGCGGCTCAACGTGCTGCTGGCCGAGTTCCGCCTAACCCGCAACCATATGGCCGTGGTGATGGACGAATACGGCGGCGTGGCCGGACTCATCACCATCGAGGATGTGCTCGAACAAATCGTCGGCGAAATCGACGACGAGCACGACGACGACGAACCCGAGCTGATGCACGAACAGCCTGGCGGCGACTGGATCGTCAGCGCACTGACGCCGATCGCCGATTTCAACGAAAACACCGGCGCCGATTTCTCCGACGAGGAATACGACACCGTAGGCGGCATGGTCACCTCCGAGTTCGGCCATTTGCCGGAAGTGGGCGAGGAAGTGGTGATCGGCGCGTACCTCTTCCATGTCACCGAAGCGGACGATCGCCGCGTGCAGGCCTTCCGCGTGGTGAAACAAGGCAAGGACTGAAGCAAGGCGAGGCGCTGCGGGGCTATCCGTGCAGCACTTCGCTCTGCCAGTGCGACGTTGAAGGTGGCCGCGGCGTCTGAACTCGTCGACACTCAAGCATCGTCGTTCGCCCGAGGCGTAGCGAAGTCGCCGGGCAGCAGCGATACTTTCAGACAGCTGTCCGAGTCGATTCCATCCATCGAGCCGCTTCGCCGCATCGGTACAAAGTCACAAACCGTGTCCCGCCATTCGAGCGACACCGCCCGATCCATTCTGCACCGGCCTTCCCTACATGCACTCCATCCATCGCCTGCTGCTCGTCGTGCTTTTGCTGCTGATCGGCATATCCAGCGCCGGTGCCAGCGTGGCCAACGCACCGGGCGCCAATCTTGAGGTCTCGCTGATCACCTATGGCCCGGGCGAAACCTACTGGGAACGCTTCGGCCACGATGCCATCGAAGTGCGCGACAGCGTCTCCGGCGAGTCGGTCGACTTCAACTACGGCGTATTCGATTTCAACGAATCGAACTTCTTCATCAACTTCGCCCGCGGCCGCATGCACTACTTGATGGACGCGGAATACAGCGCGCCCGAACAGGCCAGCTACATGCAGGACGGCCGTTCGGTGACACGCCAGCACCTGGCGCTGCCGCCACAGCAGGCCACCGCACTGCGGGATTATCTGCTGTGGAACATGCGTCCGGAAAATGCCGGCTACGCCTACGACTACTATGCCGACAACTGCACCACGCGCGTGCGCGACGCGCTGGACAAAATTCTCGGCGGCGCCCTGAGAAAACAGCTGACCGCGCTGCCCGGCGGCATGACATATCGGCAGCAAACGGCGCGACTGATGAACGCGCAGCCGTGGCTGATGCTGGTGCTCGACCTGGGACTGGGCCCCTACGCCGACCAACCGCTCAACGCCTGGCAGGAAAGCTTTCTGCCGATGGTGCTGCAGCAACAGTTGAATCACGTACAAATCGACAATGGCTCGGGCGGACTCAAACCGCTGGTGCAAAGCGAACAGCTGGTCTCACCCAACCGATTGGACGTGCCGCCGGTGAACCCGCCCGACCTGCGACTGCCGCTCGCCGCGGCCGGGCTTATTCTTGCGGCATGCATGCTCGCCGCCCGGCGATGGTCGCCCATCGGCTACGCATTACTTACGTCAACCTACCTCGTCGCGGCCGGACTGGTCGGCCTGCTGCTGATCGGTCTGTGGACCCTCACCACCCATCACTCCGCATGGGCCAACGCCAACCTGCTTTTCTTCAATCCATTGGCGCTCATCATGCTGCCCGCTATATGGCGCGCGCGCCGCGGCATCGCTCCGTCGCGTTTCATCGAAGCGCTATGGCTGCTGCAACTGCTGGCCATCCTTATCGCCCTCTCGCTACATCTGCTGCCCGGCGTCGTGCAGCAGAATCAGCCCTGGCTGCTGTTTGCCATGCCTTGCTGGCTGGCGATCGCCTGGAGTCTGCGCCGGGGAGCAAGGCCGCTATCGTCCTAAAGCCTGCTGCAATTGCCCTGACTTGATGCGCCGGGCATCATGCGCAGCATGAACCTGATGAGTCCGGTCCCACCCGCGCCGCCGTCGGCTGAAAAGCAGATGGTGGTCAACTGCATCGCCTATCGGAAAGACGGCAGCCGGATCGGCGACGTCACGCTCGATGAAATCAGCGACGTGCTGGCCAAACCCGATACCTTTGTCTGGGTCGGACTGCATGAGCCCGACGAAGAACTTCTGCTGAAACTGCAGGAGGAATTCTGCCTGCACGATCTGGCCATCGAGGACGCGCACACCGCCCATCAGCGTACCAAGATCGAAACCTACGGCGACTCGCTGTTTTTGGTGGTGCAGACCGCGCAGCAGATCGACGGCAACCTCGCGTTCGGCGAGACCCATATTTTTCTCGGGCCCCGCTATCTGGTCAGCGTGCGCCACGGCGCATCGCTTTCCTACGCGCCAGCCAGGCGCGCCTGCGAACACACGCCCGAACTGATGGCGCTCGGTCCGAGCTACGCGCTGTACAGTATTCTCGATTTCATCGTCGACAACCTGCTTCCGATCGTGCGTGCCTCGCGAGAGGAATTGCAGCAGCTCGAAAAGGACATTTTCGCTGAAGCCTTCAAACGCAGCACGGTGAGGCGGCTGTACAACATGCAGCGCGACCTGATGACGCTGCGCCTTGCCGTCGCGCCGATGCAGGACATCATCAGCCAGCTCACGCGACTGCATCCCAACCTGATTCCGAAAGAGCTGCGCGCGTATTTTCGCGACGTGTACGACCACGTCTTCCGCGTCAACGAAGCCATCAGCGCTATGCGCGAAATGCTCGCCGCCGCCATCAACGTCAACCTCTCCCTCGTCACCTTCGGCCAGAACGAAGTGATGAAAAAGCTGGCCGGCTGGGCCGCCATGCTCGCCGCTCCCACCCTCATCACCAGCTGGTACGGCATGAACTTCACGCACATGCCCGAGCTCGCTCAACCATGGGCCTATCCCGCCGTCGTTGGCGTGGTAGCAGTCGTCGTCTGCGGACTTTTCATCGGCCTGAAACGAGCGAAGTGGCTATAAGGAATTCGCAACTCGTTGCATATCCAGAATCAAAAAGGGCGACCCTCGGGCCGCCCTTTTTAGTCACCGACGCAGCATCTAATTCGACGGTGCCTTCGGCGTGTCCTTGGCTGTCCATTGCTTCAGCCACGCATTGACCGTGTCATGCCACTGCACGCTGTTGTGAGGCTTGAGCACCCAGTGATTTTCATCCGGGAAGGTCAAAAGCTCGCTGGGGATACCTTGACGCTGCAGCGCGGTGAACGCGCCCAACCCCTGCGTAATCGGAATGCGAAAATCATCGCCGCTGTGAATCACCAGCATCGGCACACGCCAGTCCTTGACGTGGTTGACCGGATTGAACTTCTCGTAGTTTTCCGGATGATCATAAGGCGTACCGCCGTTTTCCTTTTCTTCGAACCACAGCTCGTCGGTGTCGTAGTACATTGCCCGAGCGTCGAACACGCCGTCGTGGTCGACCAGGCACTTCCACGGCTGGTTCCACACGCCGGCAATCCAGTACGTCATGTAACCGCCATAGCTGGCGCCCAGCGCGCAGGCGCGGTTGCCGTCGAGAAAGCTGTATTTGCTAAGCGCCACCTTCCAGCCCAGCTTCAGATCGTCCAGCGGCTTACCGCCCCAGTCGCCTGAGATCGCGTCTGTGAAGGCCTGCCCATATCCAGTCGAACCATGAAAGTTGATCGTCACGACCGCAAAGCCCTGACCCGCATAGGTCTGGGGATTCCAGCGGTAGCTCCACTCGTTGTTCATCGCCCCCTGCGGGCCACCATGAATAATGAAAGCCACGGGATAGGTCTTGCCGGGCCGATAGTCGACCGGCTTGACCACATAGCCCTGCACCGTTTCGTTGTTCCAGCCCGGAAACTTGAAGAACTCGACATCACCGACTTTGGCATTTTTCAGATCGTCTGCATTGAAATGCGTGACCTGCTTGGGATGCGAGCCTGCCGCGGAGGCCAGGTAAAGATCGGCCGGGTGCTTCAGATCGTCTCTGGCCATCAGCAGTTTGTCGCCAGCCAACGAATACCCCTCCACCGCGCCGTCCCCTGAGAGCCGGGTCACCTCGCCATTCGCCGTGCCGATAGCGAATAGCGGATGCTGCTCCTCGTCATCCGCAGTGGCATAAAGCGTTTTGCTATCGGCGGAGATGGTCATGCTCCCCGGCGAGCGATCCCAGCGTGGATCGACCTCGCGTTTTGCACCCGTCCCCAAATCCAGCGCCATGATGGCGAAGCGGTCCGCCTCGAACCCGGGCTTTTTCATCGCCAGGTAGTAAAGCGTCTTGCCATCCGGCGACGGCACCGGATAAGCGTCCCATGCCTTGTTGTCGGCCGTGAGGTTTTTCGGAGCGGACGAAGCGTCCACCGGCACGCGATAGACGTCGAAGTTGGTCGACCACGGCTCGCTGGTCCCCGCAATGCGCACGTCGAAGTAGACACTCTGGCCATCCGGCGCGAAAGCGAATTCGCTCTCATCACCGAACGGCTTGCTGGGAACATCGCCATCGATGCCGCTGCTCAGCAAGGTCGGCTCGGCAGGGAGCTGCCCGTTACGATCGAAGCTCGCAACAAAGAGTTGATTGCGGCGGCCGTTGGCCCAGGTATCCCAGTGCCGCACGAACAGCTTGCTATAGAGCGTGCCGCTGGCCTTGTCCTTGTCGCGCGCATCCACACGACCCTTCGTGCACGCCAGGGTCGTGCAGTCGGTAAAGACCGCATACGACAACAGCACGCGCCTGCCGTCCGGAGAAAGTTTGTAGTCGTCGATATCCAGTGGCGCGTGGCTGACCTGCACGCCACTGGCATGATTGACCAGATCCAACGCGCCCTTGCCGCCCAAATCCAGTCGCCACAGCTGGGCGATGCCATCGGCCGGCGCCAGGTAATACAGACTGAGCCCATCTGCCGACCAACACGCCGAGCTGGCCTTGTCCGCTACCTTTACGGGCTTACCAGCTGCCGTCGATCGATCGGCGAGGTCCAGCACGTAGATGGCGTTGACGCCCTTGTTGGCTGCGTAGTCCGTGCTGCGCACGGAGAAAGCCGCGTAGTGGCTATCCGGGGACAGCTGCGGATCGCTTATCCTGTCCATCATCACGAGGTCGCGGATGTTGAACGCGTGCGATACTTGCCTCCCAGCAAACGCAATATTTATCCTTTTATTGGCCATTGCAGATGTTGCAATCATCGCAAGGAGCAACGCTGCAATCAAAGGTTTCATGGATGTTTTCCTTGGCTGGGCGACGTCATGAAGGCAATTCTAGCTTGATGACAATGCAAGCTTCCGTCTTATTGCGCATAGCTTATTGAGAAAGGCATGCCATTGCATTGCAAATTCTTTCAGCTAGCGTAACGACTCTGTGAGGATCTCAAGCCAAATAGCGACACCACATCCGACAACATCACACAACAAGCAGGTGATATGTTTCTGAATGCAAAATTGAACACTGTCGAGAACAAGTCATAAGCCGGTGGAAAGCAGCCGTCATACACTTGTGTTATCAGCCTCATGCTTGCTGCCAGCATCATCACAGCGACCTACTTTGTGGTTTCCGCCACCCTATTTCAGCGCCGCTGGGGCCAACAGGCTACTCATTGTGCCCATGGGTTTCGATATCGGCATAGGGCCATTACAGACTTGCATAAACCAGCCCCAGTAAACCGAAAAAGCTTTTGTGATTGGATCTATACGTCGGCTAAAGGCTCAACAGTCAGATCTCGGAGCGATGGCGGCGCCACCATTGCAGCGTGGTGATAGCAACTACACAGGGATCATGTCCTCGAAGAGGAAGCGTCCGATTGCCATAATGGTCATTAACCCTTGGTGATCCGGCAGCTATCGTGTAGGAGTTATGTAGTTGGCCATTCTCTCTTGAATGTCATCCATCAAACTAACCCCACCTCTCGAACCCATTCCGCGCTAAATGTTTTTAACACTCACGAGTTTCCGATGAATACCCTCGCAGATAAACATCGCAGAAGCTGGCGATGGCTGGCGGCACTCACTATTATAACCTTGTTAGCTTTGGCAATGCGTTGGTATTACGCAGTCGCAACAATGGTTTCGCATCCTGTCATTCGAGGCGACGCAGCTCAATATTTTTCATACGCGTGGAACTTGGTACATCACAGTATATTTTCCAATGCAGAGCCATCCTCTGCTTCGGTGGTGCCAAACAACTACAGGGACCCAGGCTATCCCTTTTTTCTCGCTATATTGCTGAATTGGCTTGGGCCAAGTGAAAAATGGTACGAGTCTGTCTTGTTTTGCCAAGCGCTAATGGGAGCCTTGACAGTAGGCATGGCAACGCAGTTGGGCCGCTATTGGCTCTCCCCTAACGCGGCTATATGTGCAGGTCTGTTGATGGCGCTATGGCCACACAGCATCACGACAAACGGTGTTCTTTTAAGCGAGACGTTATTCGGCTTTCTGTGCACTCTTTCACTTCTGCTTTGCGCGCAAGCCTGCCGACAATCAAGTATGGCAGCCGCCGCTCTTACCGGTTTTATTTTAGGTGCTGCAGCTCTTACCAATGCCATACTTCTACCCTTCGGCGTTCTTTTAGGCGCTGTTTTTGCTTGGCGCAAGCTCGCGCCTTGGTCCATCTGTATCGCACTGATGCTTGGGGCTGCAATACTTCCTGGTGTGTGGGCAATACGAAATGCGCAAATACCTGCACCTACCGCAGGCTCGTCGTCGATGGATCGAGCCTTAGAAAATTTTGTCATCGGCTCGGCGCCTAGCTATCAGCCTTTGTGGCGACAGCAGCAGTTTGCCTCGACTACTACCGAAAGCGCCGCTGCACATGCGTCACTAAGCGTTTTCAACAGCGAATACGAAGTGCTAAGTGCCAACCATGTGCAAGGCGCCCGCATCATCGCTGCCCGTTTCAGCGAACAACCCCTGCGTTATGTCGCCTGGTATTTTTTTCAAAAACCCTGTTTACTTTGGGGCTGGGACATCCTGATCGGTGAGGGCGATATCTACGTCTACCGATCAGATAATTCGCCATTTAAAAGTCAGCGTAGCTGGATCGCATTAGAAGCTATTTGTCACGCGCTCAACCCATTATTAATGCTTCTGGCCTTTGGTAGCTTACCCTTAGCTTTATCGAAGAAACTTTGGATCACGACATTTCGCAACATGGAGGGCCGCTGCGCGAACATCGTGGTGGCCAGCATGGCATGCTTCGTCACGTTTATTTACTGTACGCTGCAAGCTGAGCCACGTTATTCCATTCCGTTTAGGCCGCTAGAGGTGTTGCTTGCCGTTACTACAGTGACCGGGCTTGTTGCGCACTGGCAGGAATATCGCCGATGCCTTCCGCATCCCGTTGCAGGCATCAGATAAGTCCCTGCCTGCCCTCCATCCATGCCCATACCTAGCGAAGAACACGCTCTGTGGCTGCTACCGTGCAAAGCTTCACCTACTGCCTAGGCCTAGAGCGTTTCCGCGCAGTCGGCCAGCTATTTGGCCATCAATAACGCATACGCAGGCTACGTTTTATCGATGCTGCAAGTGGACGCTGCAAACATAAAACTGACCACTAGCGTCACTATTTGCCCGACTAAGGCAAATGCCTTAGTCGATACCAATGCCATTCTTTTAGATTGCAAGCCACTCCAATCGTGACGTTTCGTGAACTGATAGACAATCCACAGCATGATGGTCAATCATCAAAGGCGTTCGATGCCTTGGCATATAACCTGCTTTGCTCCGCTTGACCGTCCCGGTTGTTACAAGCCAAGAATTCAGGGAGCCCGAACTCACCCGGGGAGCGGACGGGGCTCGGGGCAAATATTTTTCGCAAATTAATCAACGCTTAACAGAGGGATTCACCATGAAAAGCACGCAAAAGGGCTTTACCCTGATCGAACTTATGATCGTGGTCGCGATCATCGCTATTCTGGCAGCCATCGCGATTCCGGCTTACCAGAATTACCTAGTCCGTACTCAGGTCTCTGAGGGTTCATCGCTCGCTGATGCAGCCAAGACTGGTGTAGCCGAGTATTTCAGCAATATTGGCGTATTGCCGCCCAGCAATGCATCTGCTGGGGTTGCACAACCTGCTTCCATAAGCGGCAGCTATGTTAACGTAGTGGACGTTGGCACGACGGCGGGCGCTCGCGGCAAGATTCGCGCAACCTTCTCTGGGGCGAAAGCCAGTACGAAGATCGCAGGCCTCTTCCTGGTTTTTTCTCCGGCTACACATGCAGGCAGCATTTCGTGGACCTGTGGGAGCACGGCAGGAACCACAGTTCCTGCCCAGTATCTACCGGCTTCTTGCCGTAATTGATGCAATCAGTTTTTGATGTGACTAGAGGGGCCGCCCAGGGCGGCCCTTTTTTCTTTGGGACGGCGGCAGGATGATGAAGCAGTCCGATTGGTTCCAGCCGGGCCCTCTGATACGTTCCGCGGTATTGATCGGTACGCTGCTGCTCACTTGGCTAGCCTATGTCCCCGGTCTTCATGGAGGCTTTCTTTTTGACGACTTCGCCAACCTGCCCGCGCTCGGCAGCTATGGTTCGATACGAACCTGGACGGTTTTCTGGCGTTATATCACCTCGGGCATCGCCGATCCCACGGGCCGCCCGCTGACGCTGCTAAGCTTTCTACTGGACGCGCGCGACTGGCCGGCCGACCCCTTTCCGTTCAAACGCACCAACCTGATCCTGCACCTTTTCAACGGCGTGCTGCTCTATTTGTTGCTCATCCGTTTAGGTAGGCTGATTACCAGCGACACAACTCGCTGTCATATCGGCGCAACTTTCGGCGCCGCGATCTGGCTGCTACACCCGCTTCTGGTATCCACGACGCTGTATATTGTGCAGCGCGAAGCCATGCTACCGGCGACGTGCGTGTTAATTGGGCTGCTGCTATGGCTACGTGGCCGCGAGGGGCTGATCTGCGGCCGACTTAAAAGCGGTAGCCTCTGGGTTGTACTCGGCCTCGGCGGATTTACCCTTCTCGGTACGCTGGCCAAGGCCAATGGAGTGTTGCTTCCGCTGTATGCACTGCTGATCGAGATCATCGTCCTGGCCCCACGACAGCCGCTCGGTCGTGGCTCGCGGCGGAGCATCTACCGCACTTTGCTAGTTTTACTGGGTTGGATACCAACGGCCACTGTTGTCGGCTATCTGCTTTGGGTGGGGCTCCACGGCATCGCCGCCGGCGCACCAATGTCGCGTCCCTGGACATACGGTGAGCGAATGCTGACCGAGCCGCGTGTGCTGATGGACTATCTGCGCCTGCTGTGGCTACCGCATCCATTTTCCAGCGGCGTGTTCAATGATCAGTACAGTGCATCGACCTCGCTGCTGCATCCAATCACCACATTGTTTTCGCTGCTTGCAATCGCGGCACTGATAGTTGCCGCCTGGCGCTGGCGTCGTCGTTATCCCGCGCTGAGTCTGGGTGTGCTTTTCTACTTTGGTGGCCAGCTGCTGGAATCCACATCTATTGCGCTGGAGCTTTACTTTGAGCACCGCAACTATGTGCCGGCATTGCTGATGTTCTGGCCGCTGGGACTGTGGCTAGGAGACATGCGCACACTGAAAGCGCCCAAGCGATTTTTGCTCATTGCGCTGCCACTCAGCCTCGCGCTGATGACCTACCTTCGAGCTGAAGTATGGGGTGATGTACAGACGCAGGCGCTCGTCTGGGCGCGTATGAACCCGGACTCCGCACGCGCACAAGCCAACGCGGCGCAAATCGAGATGGCGCAAGGTCGCCCGCAAGAAGCCATCGAACGGCTGCTCAAAAGCATGGTCAGCCAACCAGAACAGTCACAGCTGGTATTCAACCTGATCGGCGCGCGTTGCATGACGGGTGGCATTGATGGCGCAGATCTTGCCGCCGCCCGTGCAGTGATGGCTAGCACTGCCAACCCCGGAGGGCTGTTCGTGAACTGGTTCGGCCGCATGCTGCCGGTAGTTGTAGAAGGAGGTTGTCCTGGCCTGACTGCGGCACACCTGAGCGGCCTGATCGACGCTGGCCTCGCCAACCCCGGGCTATCTCAGTCCGGGCCGCGCCAAGACCTTGTTTATCTGCGGGGTCGCATCGCCCTGGCACAACATCAGCCGAATACCGCGTTGGCGGACTTTGAACGGGCTCTGGACCTGCAGGTGCGCCCCGGTTTGGCGCTGGAAGCCGCAGCAACGCTCGGTGCGGCAGGTTACCCAGGCCAAGGCCTACAGATGTTAGACCACTACAAAACAGTTCAAAACCGCGCCGAGTCACCCGGTCCGGGCATGCCGATGGTGCACGAGTGGGTGCTGTCACGACAACACTATTGGCAGGACGAACTGGCGCGGCTGCGACACCAGCTCTTTATCGATGCCAACGCCGACAGCGCCAATACTGTCGGATACTCAACCGTCCAAGGCACTCGTTAGATGAGCCTCACATATAGGCATCTGTCCCTGCACCGATGGCTGCTGCTTGCCGCGTTCGCCCTCACTGCGGCCGTTTACTGGCCCGGCCTTCATGGCGGATTCCTGTTTGACGACTACCCCAACATCGTCGACAACCAAGGCGTTCAGCCAAAGCACACGGATGTAGCAACATTAGTAAATGCGGCGCTTTCGTCACCATCCAGCGAATTCAAGCGGCCGCTGGCGTCGCTGAGTTTTGCTCTCAACTACCTTGCTTCGGGGCTTGATCCGTACGGGATGAAGCTGACTAATCTTTTGATTCATTTGCTGAACGGGCTCTTGGTGTTTCTGCTAGCGAGAGCGCTACTGCGATGCGCCACAGAATATCCGTCTATTGGAATGCGTTCGCAATCAGCATCCAAGCAGGGCTTCGCACACGAGCATGGCCTTCCAGAAGAAGTGCTAACAGGCATTGAATATCGTATCGGAATCGTGGCCATCCTCATCACTTCGGGCTGGCTGTTGCTACCGATCAATCTGACGGGAGTGCTTTACGTGGTGCAGCGCATGGAGAGCATGGCCAATCTGTTCGTACTGCTGGGCCTGCTTGGCTATGTGGCTGGCAGGCGGCGAATGCTTTTCGCTCTTTCTGCCGCTGGAGCTACAAGCCGCCGCATCGGACAGGAAGGAAAGTCGGGTTTCAGCCTATGCGTAGTGAGCCTGATTTTTGCCACCGCCCTTGGGTTATTGGCCAAGGAAACGGCGGTGCTGCTACCGCTGTATGCGTTGCTCATCGAGTGGCTTCTGTTCCGTTTCAGCCAACGCATAAGCTTTACTGCGAATCTACCCAATACTTCGCATCGAATCATTGGCCTATTCGTGTCGCTGTTGATCCTCCCGATGTTGCTGGGGCTCGTATGGCTGCTGCCTGACCTACTCAAACCGTCCACATGGGCCAGTCGGAATTTCAACCTCGGCACCAGACTGTTGAGCGAGGCGCGTATCGTCAGCGACTACGTTTTGTGGACTTTAGTGCCTACACCCGGTTCGCTATCTTTCTATCACGATAACTTCGCGGTTTCGACTGGCCTGCTGGCCCCATGGACCACCTTTGTGGGCATCATTTTTCTTGCCTGCATTGCGTTGCTGGCCTGGTGGCTGCGTCAGCGCCAGCCCCTCACTGCATTGGGCATTGGGTTTTTCATGAGCTGCCACCTGCTCACAGGCACAATCCTGCCGCTGGAATTGATTTACGAGCACCGCAACTATTTCGCAAGCTTCGGCCTGTTGCTGGCCGTGATACCGCTGCTAGCCGCCCCATGTATATCGGCTAGAAAGGACGCCTCTGGCGCAGTGGGAACCCGCTCCAACGTACTCCTTGATGGTTTGCGAATGCCGTTGGCTCGCTACGTGTTGCTGGCTGGACTGATGGTCTGCTGGATTGTGCTGACAGCGCTGACGGCCTATGCCTGGGGTAACCCATTACGTTTGGCGGAAGACCTGGCCTCACGCGCACCCGATTCTCCCCGCGCACAGTACGAGCTCGGCCGCACCTACATCATCTATTCGCACTACGATCCTACATCACCATTTACTCGACTGGCATACGCACCACTTGAGCGATCCGCCGCGCTTCCCGATTCATCGATCCTGCCCGAGCAGGCACTGATCTTCATGAATTCTCGCATGGGCTTGTCGTTGAGGGATGCTTGGTGGGACAGCATGATCGAGAAATTGCAGCGGCATAAGCCCGGCGTGCAGGATGAGAGCTCGCTGTCGGCGCTGACCGACTGTATGCATCGCGACGAATGCCATCTACCTCAAGATCGAATGACCTCAGCCTACCTCGCCGCACTCTCCCATCCCCAACCCAGTGCCCGAATAATGGCTCTATATGGCGACTTTGCATGGAACATTTTGGGCGACCGCGATCTGGGCCAACGCATGTTGCAAGAGGCCGTAGCTGCGAATAAGACGGAACCCGCTTACCGAATTACCTTGATTCGTATGCTATCGGCAGACGGCCGCAATAACGATGCGCAGAAGGCACTGCGAGACCTGGAAGCTTTGAACATCGGCGGGAGACTCAACGCGGAGCTAGCTACCTTGCGCACACTGCCGGGCCTGCATTGAGTCGACTGCTGTACCTGTCAGAGGCGTAAGTACTTTACCGCGCCAACCCATTATCCTTATCTATCGGCCATCCGGCCCCCGACTAAGCCAAGTTTCCATGAAAGCAGTCATTCTCGCAGGCGGCATGGGCACACGTATCAGCGAAGAGACAACCTTGCGTCCCAAGCCGATGATCGACATCGGGGGCAAGCCAGTGCTCTGGCATATCCTGAAAATCTACGCGCAGCACGGCATAAACGACTTCATCATTTGCCTTGGATACAAGGGCTATATGGTGAAAGAATATTTCGCCAACTACTTCCTGCACACCTCAGACGTTACCTTCGACCTAGCCCACAATCGCATGGAGGTACACCATCAGCATGCCGAGCCTTGGCGGGTCACACTAGTGGACACGGGCGATCAGACGCAGACCGGTGGCCGGCTGAAGCGGGTTGAAAATTATCTGGATGACGAAACGTTCTGTTTCACCTATGGAGACGGTCTCGCGGACATCGACATCACTGCTCAGCTGGCCTTTCACAAGGCGCGGGCCGGGCTCGCCACGATGTGCGCCGTGCAGCCGCCGGGTCGCTTCGGCGCCATCGATATTCAGGACAACCGGATAACCCGCTTCGAAGAAAAGCCTTCCGGGGATGGCTCTTGGATTAACGGGGGCTTTTTCATCCTGGAGCACGAAGTACTCGACTACATCAAGGACGACGCCACTATTTGGGAACGCGATCCATTGGAAGCGCTGGCCCGTGATGGCCAGATTTCCGCTTATACACATGCCGGGTTCTGGCAGCCGATGGACACGCTGCGAGACAAGATAAAGCTCGAGGAGCTGTGGCAAAGCGGGCGCGCACCGTGGAAGGTGTGGCCTTGAACCAGCTGTTTGCAGGTGCCTATACGGGTCGTCGCGTACTGGTGACTGGGCACACCGGCTTCAAAGGCTCGTGGCTCTGCCTGTGGTTGACCGCAATGGGCGCCCATGTCACCGGGCTAGCGCTGGCGCCCGATACCGAACCGGCGCACTGGCAGCTGCTTTCATTGAATGATGTGCACGACCTGCGCGTAGATCTTCGCGATCCGGAAGCCGTGCTACAGACACTGCGGACGGTAGCCCCGGAAATAATCTTTCATTTGGCGGCTCAGCCGCTGGTTCGGCGAAGCTATACCGAGCCTGTCGCTACCTTCAACACCAATGTTCTGGGCCTTGTCCACTTGCTGGAGGCGGTGCGCGTCACGCCCTCCGTGCGCGCAGTCGTCAACGCCACCACCGACAAGGTCTATTTGGAACAGACCACGGTCGCCGGCTATCGCGAAGATCACCCACTGGGCGGGCACGATCCCTACAGCACCTCCAAGGCCTGTGCGGAATTGGTAACGGAGTGCTATCGAAAGAGTTTTTTCGGCGAAGGCGGACCGCTCGTGGCAACCGCACGCGCAGGCAATGTCATCGGCGGCGGTGATTGGGCGCAAGACCGACTCGTACCCGATCTGGTGCGCGCCGCGTCAAGCGGTTCCACCTTGCGGGTCCGCCATCCCGAAGCCGTCCGTCCATGGCAGCACGTGCTGGAACCGCTAGCGGGCTATCTGCAGTTGGGGAAACGGTTGCTCGCCGGCGACGCGGTCGAGGGGCCGTGGAACTTTGGTCCAGCAGCCGATGCGACCCTGCCGGTACATGCGCTTGTTTTACTGATGCGAGCGCACTGGCCGCAACTGTGCAGCGAACAGGAGCCGGGACCGCAACCGCATGAAGCGGCAACCCTTCGACTGGATGCCTCCAGAGCGGCGCAATATCTCGGCTGGGCCCCAGTGTGGGATGCGCAGACGACCCTACAGTCGACCATTCAGTGGTATCGCGATTACTACGAACGTGGTGAGTTGCGGAGCAGCGCCGATTTGCAGGCCTACGTCGATGCCGCACACCGAGCCGGACTGGAGTGGGCGATATGAATTTTCACGCCACGCCATTGGCCGATCTCATGGTAATCGAGACCAAGCCAGTCTCCGACGAACGCGGCCAGTTCTCACGCGTGTTCTGCGCCGCTGAATACGCAGCGTTGAGACCTGCTCTGCACTGGATGCAGATCAACGTGTCGCAGACCTATAAAAAAGGCACTGTGCGCGGCATGCACTTCCAATACCCACCGGCGGCCGAAGTCAAACTGATTCGCTGTCTGCGCGGTCGCGTGTTCGATGTGGCGGTCGACCTGCGCGCGGATTCACCCACCTTCCTGCGCTGGCATGGCGTCGAACTGGATGAGAATGAGGCGACTGAATTCTTGATACCCGAAGGTTTCGCTCATGGCTTCCAGACACTCACCGACGACGCGCAGTTGCTGTACCTACACACCGCAGAATGGAATCGGGAAATGGAAGGTGGACTTCGGCACGACGATCCCACCCTTGGCATTCACTGGCCGCTGCCCGTGACACGAATGTCGGACAAAGACCAGAATTTTGCGCTGGTGCAGCAAACCGGGTTTGCGGGGCTCAAAGTATGAAATGTCGCCATTGCGCCACGGCGCTGCACGATGTCTTCCTGGACCTAGGCAGTGCGCCACCTTCCAATGCATTCCTAACGGCAGACGCGCTTAATGCACCAGAAACTTGGTTTCCTCTGAAATTATTTACCTGCAGAAACTGCTTGCTGGTCCAGGTAGACGAAGTACAGGCACACGCCGAGCTGTTTACACCGGATTATGTTTATTACTCCTCGTTCTCGCGCTCCTGGCTCGTGCACGCCGAGCGTTACGTCGAGCAGGCAGTGACGCGGCTGAAATTGAATCAAAATAGCCTTGTGATGGAGATCGCATCCAACGACGGCTATCTGCTGCAATACGTTTCATCGCGCGGTATTCCCTGTGTTGGCATTGAGCCAACGAACGGTACCGCCGTAGCGGCGCGCAAGAAAGGCATCGAGACACTGGAACGCTTCTTCGGCCGCGACTTTGCCGTCGAATTCGTACTTGAGCATCGTTCGGCCGAGCTGATCGTGGCCAACAATGTCCTGGCCCACGTGCCGGACATCAACGACTTTGTCGCGGGCCTAGCCGCGGCATTGGCTTCCGAGGGCACCATCACCGTCGAGTTTCCACACTTAATGGAACTGGTTGCGAAGCGACAGTTCGATACCGTCTATCACGAACACTTCTCCTATTTCTCTCTGCACACCGTGCGCCGAATCTTCGCCGCATACGGCCTGAAGGTCTGGGACGTCGAACAGCTTCCAACTCATGGTGGCTCTTTGCGCTTGTGGGCTGCGCATGCACACAGCGCGCGTGCCGAAACGCCCGCCGTGTCCGCGTTGCTCGACGCAGAAATAGCAGCGGGCATGCTGGACATCGCTTACTATCAGGGCTTCCAGGCGCAGGCCGATGCGGTCAAGAACGACTGTGTGGCTTTCCTGCTGGAACAGCGCCGCACCGGACGTAACATCGCTGGGTATGGCGCTGCCGCAAAGGGCAATACCCTTTTGAACTACGCCGGTGTAAGGCCAGATCTGCTGCCTTATGTAATCGATGCTTCACCACACAAACAGGGGCACTGGCTACCGGGATCTCGCATTCCCGTCCTCGCCGAGTCTCGCCTGCGCGAAGATCGTCCCGATTTCGTACTGATCTTGCCATGGAACCTGCGCGAGGAAATCGTGACTCAGCTCGATTACATTCGCGATTGGGGCGGACAATTTGTCGTCGCCGTTCCGCGACTGGAAATCCTGTGAACAGCCTCACTAAATCGCGCATTCACTACACCAAACCATCGATCACCGCACTCGAGATCGGTTACGCCACTGACGCCGCAGCAAACGGCTGGGGCGAGCGCTGCTACGATTATATTTATCGCTTCGAAGCTCTGTTTCGTGAACATCTGGGCGTGAAGCATGCGATCGCAACCTCAAGCGCCACTGGCGCGCTGCATATCGGCATGGCCGCAATGGGTATCGGTGCTGGCGACGAGGTAGTGCTCGGCGACATCAATTGGATAGCCTCGGCCGCACCTATCATCCATCTGGGAGCGACACCGATCCTGGTCGATGTACTCGCCGATAGCTGGTGTCTGGATCCGGCGGCAGTGGAGGCTGCGATCACCCCGAAAACTCGAGCGATTCTTGCCGTTCACCTGTACGGCAACCTGTGCGACATGAATGCTCTTCGTGAGATAGGCAAGCGTCACGGCATCCCTGTAATAGAAGATGCTGCCGAGGCGATCGGCTCGGCCTGGTATGGACATCGTGCAGGCTCAATGGGCATCTTTGGCGCGTTTTCTTTCCATGGCACCAAGACCATGACGACCGGCGAAGGCGGCATATTCGTCACCAACGACGACGACCTCTACGAAAAGGCGCTCACCTTGTCCAATCACGGGCGCGCTAGGGGAGAGGCCAGGCAATTCTGGCCCGAGACGATCGGCTTCAAATACAAGATGTCGAACCTGCAGGCAGCAATCGGCTGCGGCCAAATAGAACGTATAGAGGAGCTAATAGCGGGCAAACGGAGGGTGTTCGAATACTACCGCAACGCTATGCGCGCCCTGCCACTCCGCATGAATCCCGAACGTGGCGAAGTCATAAACGGCTACTGGATGCCAACTATCGTGATCGACGAACATGTACCGTTCGAACGCTCCGCGCTATTACATTCCTTTGAGGCCAACAACATTGATGCGAGAGTTTTTTTCTGGCCGCTCTCGTCGTTACCTTCTTTCACGCCACATCCGGCAAATATTGTGAGCTATTCGCTATCGAGCAGAGCCGTCAATCTGCCGAGTTATCACGATATGAAAGACGAGGAGCTGGATCGGGTCATTGCATGTGTGAGCAAGCTTTTGGCAGCCCAGTCATGAGGGAAGTTATCCTCTGGGGAGGGACAGGTCAGGCAAGGGTTCTGCTTGAGGCACTCTCATACGATGATTTCCGAGTGGTGGCTATTTTCGACAACCAGCCTATTCCCTCACCTTTTCCCGATATTCCGATTCACTATGGTCAAGAAGGATTCCACGCATGGCTGGCAAGCCGGACAGGAGCCACTTCGCTTTATGCCTGCGTGGCCATTGGTGGCAGCAAGGGAAGTGATCGCCTTTCTCTATTGCAATGGCTAAAGCAGGAGGGGACACAGCCGCTCACTGTGATACACCCGCGCGCATTTGTCGCTGCGGATGCACAAATCGGCGAGGGCTCTCAAATCTTGGCGATGTCAGCAATTTGCTCCAACGTGAAACTCGGCAGCGCCGTCATCGTCAACACGAACGCATCAATTGATCATGACTGCGTGATCGGCGATGGCGTGCATATTGGCCCTGGCGCAACTCTAGCAGGAGAAGTTTGCGTTGAAGAATATGGTTTTGTTGGTGCCGGCGCGGTGCTGCTGCCCCGACTCAAAATAGGACGTTCAGCCATCATAGGCGCTGGTGCCGTGGTGACTCGTGACGTGGCAGCTAACGAAATCGTTGCAGGAAATCCCGCGTCCGCGATCATGCGCTGACGCGCATCGTGCAGCTACACTGAAACTTGAATCGGTGAAATCAAATGGATGTTAAAGAGCAATTCGAACGCGAATGCCGGCAGAATATCGCCACGATGGCCAAAGACGCACTTTTAAAAGAGCGCGCCTTTGCATGGTTCGAGCATTCGCTTCAGTACAAATACTCCTACAATTTTTCTGCGCTAGGTCGTCCGATCATCCAGTATCCACAGGACATGGTGGCCATGCAGGAGCTGATTTGGCAGATCAAACCAGACCTCATCATCGAGACGGGCATCGCACATGGTGGCTCGCTGATTCTCAGCGCATCCATGCTAGCTCTACTTGATTACTGCGAGGCTGTCGAAAGCGGCCAATCGATTGATCCAAAGGCGATGCGCCGGCGCGTACTGGGCATCGACATTGACATCCGTGCGCATAATCGCACCGCCATCGAAGTCCATCCTCTTTCTCACCTGATAGACATGATTCAAGGCTCCTCCATTGCAACAGATGTTGTTGAGCAGGTACATCGAATTGCACAATCTCACCAGCGAATCCTTGTGATCCTCGACTCCAACCATACTCACGACCACGTGCTGGCAGAACTTGAGGCTTATGCGCCACTGACCTCGGCCGGAAGCTATTGCATCGTGTTCGATACGGTGATCGAGGATCTGCCTGATGCCGCATATCCTGACCGACCTTGGGGGCAAGGAAATAACCCTAAGACTGCCGTACATGAGTACCTGAATCGCCTCAATACTGGAACCTGCCTAGCTGAAGATGGCGCACCTTTAGCTTTTGAAATTGACCATGCTTTGGAAAACAAGCTGCTGGTATCAGTAGCCCCAGACGGCTACCTGAAGCGCGTCTAGCAGCTTGTCAATGTCCGTCCTTCGCACAAATATCCTTGCTAACTATGCTGGCCAAGTGTGGATGGCGCTAATGGGCGTGGTTTTCATTCCACTTTACATTAGGCTGCTTGGCATGGAGGCTTTCGGCTTGGTCGGCCTGATGTTGAGCATCCAGGCGCTTTCGATGCTTTTCGATTTAGGGATGGGAGGCGCGCTGAACCGCGAACTGGCCCAGCGCGTTCACAATTCAACGCTGGCACAAACGATCGGCGATCTAGTGCGTACGTTCGAATGGCTGGTTTGGCCGATCGCACTTATGATCGTCGGAGTAGTCTGGCTTGCGAGTGGCCCTATGGCCCAACACTGGCTGCATCCCGAACATCTGAGCCGCGTGGCGACGGCGCATGCAATCGCAATAATGGGATTGGCGGTAGCTTTACAGTGGCCCAGCAGCTTCTACGCCAACGGCTTGTCCGGCCTGGAGCAGCAACCCGCTTTGAACCTGATTAGCGCAATTTTCGCCACACTGCGTGGCGCCGGCGTACTGGCGATCCTGTACTGGGTTTCTCCAACCATCAATGCCTTCATGTGGTGGTATGCCGCAATAGGCGCTTGCCAGTCGATAGTCTTGGCAATCACTCTGTGGCGATTACTGCCCACTGAGCCACAGCGACAAGCCAGATTCCGCACGAAAGAACTGCGTACCGTCGGTCGTTTCGCGGGCGGTTTGGTCGCCATAATGACGTTATCTGTGATGTTAACCCAACTTGATCGGGTGGTTATTTCGGCAATGCTTCCACTAGCACAGGTTGGATACTTCAGCTTGGCAATGAGTGTCGCCGCTGGCATGGGGCGAATGATCCAGCCGATGTTTAATGCATTATATCCGCGCTACAGCAGGTTGGTATCACTCGGCCAGCATGCTCATTTGACTCATCTTTACCATTTGAGCAATCAGTGTTTAATCGTAGTCATTGCATCAGCTGCGATGATGCTGACGATTTTTGGCAAAGACGTTCTCTATCTCTGGACCGGCAACATCACAACGGCGGAAAAGCTAGCGCTTCCACTCTCAATCTTAATAGCTGGAACCGCACTCAATGGTCTTATGAACCTTCCGTACGCACTCCAACTTGCACACGGATGGACGGGACTAACGATTACTATGAACTTGGTAGCTCTGGTTTTAGGCATTCCATTCTGTATATGGGCTGTAGAACATCACGGCATCGTAGGGGCGGCCTGCCTCTGGCTGTTTATCAATTTGAGCTTTGTTGCGATCGGAATTCCGCTAATGCACCGCCGCCTCTTGCATAGAGAAATGATTCGCTGGTATGTCTCTGACATTTTGCCGCCATCGCTCGCTGCAGCGGCCGTTGTAATTTTAGCCTACTGGCTTCTATCACCGATTTCGCGCGACCTTGTGGGAGTTCTTAAACTTTCTCTCACAACAGGCGCAGCGCTGGTTTCGGCCGCGATGGCGGCACCTCTTGTTCGAAACCTGCTGCGGCGGCAGCTGATTAACGGTTTGAGCTCACGCCAATGACCGGAATCAAATGAGATTCATGACAATCTGTTGCATTATGTGTTGCTGCAGTGATTCTTGAAGCAGACCCCGCAACGGAGTTACCTTCTTTCAATAGAATCCATTAGACATCTAACTCGAGCTAAACTACTAATAACACCTCAGCTTTCGGCGCGCCACTTTGCCTGAACCAAAAATCACCATCATCATTCCAACTCGAGAACGTTGCGACGTGCTTGAGTCGTCATTACGTACTGTGACATCCCAAGATTACGATAATCTTGACATCATCGTATGCGATAACTTCAGCAATGACGATACTCACGGAGTGGTACACCGTGCGAACGACAAGCGTATCCGCTATTTGAATACAGGGAAGCGTTTGAGCATGTCACATAACTGGGAACATGCCCTCTCTCATGTGAACGAAGGATGGGTGACTTTTATAGGCGATGACGATGGACTTTTGCCGCGTTCAGTAGCGACCATCGCAGAAATCATTAGCAAAACGTGTGTTAGTGCAATTAGATCTAGCTTCTGCACTTACGACTGGCCGTCCATCGTCGGCAATACGAGTGGACAGCTTATAGTCCCTTCAAGCACTGGAATAGAAATGCGCAGCTCCAATCAATGGCTGTCCAAAGTAATGCGAGGTCAAGAAAAATATAATCAATTACCGATGATTTATAACGGTGGATTTATAAATATATCCATCCTTAATGCAATAAGGGAAAAAACCGGCGCATATTTTCGGTCAGCCAGCCCAGATGTTTATTCAGCTATTGCAATTTCGCGAATGATCGATTTCTATGCCTACGTACGAGACCCACTCGCCATAAGCGGCACCTCAAAACATAGCAACGGACATTCGTTTTTTTCTGTCAGTGAGCAACGCAGCAATCAACCCCGCACGAAATTTGCTAGCGAGGGAAACATTCCTTTCCACGCTGACGTACCATTATGCGCTGACGGAAGCTACCCGTTATCGCTGCAAGTCTGCGCATATGAGGCATATCTACAATCAGACATGCTAGGCAATGATGTTAAATTCGTAAGTCCAGCCCAGCAGCTTCAGGTAATTATGGCTACCGCTGGAAAACATCAAAGCTCTTTATCCGAGTGGGGTAAAATTTTTTCGGAAAAGCACCGCATCGATTTCCACAAAACCAGCCGATGCAGATCATTCAAAAGTCGTTATTTGCGATTGGCGGCAATGACTCGAAAAGTCTTGAACGCAGTGAATTCAACTATTGTGGAGACGCTTCCGATTACGAACATTCATGAAGCAAGTATTGCCGCTGCTGTGATCAGGTCTGCGCCAAGTAGAATGGACACGATACGTTACCTGGCAAGCCGGCTAGCTAAATAATCGGGTTTTATGTTTTTAATCAAAACAAAGTAACTTGACGAACGATCCAAATTTTTCTGGATGCGAATATTTCCAACGAAAAATAAAGTTCACCTATAAAATGATGAGTTGCCATCATTACAAATATCGCGTGTAGATTTTCACATAGGCATCAACCATTCCTTCCGACGAGAATCGATTGATTGCTCGCATGCGCGCTGCTTTAGCCATGTATTTGTAAAGTTCGGGATTGGCCGCTAATTTCCGTGCAGCGTCGGAGAAATTGGCCACATTGTCTTTGTTGCATAGAATCCCGGAAACTCCATCTTCCACCACCTCAGGTAAGGAAGATCCGCGTGTCGCAATGACCGGTAGACCGCAAGCCATGGCCTCCGCGGCCACTAGCCCGAATCCTTCGCTACGAGAAGGAAAGATTAGGGCGTCCGCTTGCTGCATGGCATCTGCGACGCCCGACTCGCTAGATAACCTGCCAATATCAAAAGTATTTGCGGGCAGCTTGTGTGATGCACTGTTGGCTTCTGCACCGCCGGTATAACGAAGCTCGAAGCTATTGCCCAGGTTCTCCATAATAGGGCCCAACAGATCAACACCCTTAAGCTCTGCCCAATTTCCAACATATAGCAAGCGAAATGGACGATGCGCGGCGCGATAAACTGGAGGTTGAAAGCGAACGACGTCGACACCGTTACTAATCAATTGCATCGGTATGTCTAGCAGATATCGACGGGCAGTATCCAACGCGAACTGGCTTACGGCGACAACGCAATTAACCCTCAGCATCGTCTGCCGCTCGATGTAGGCCATCCAATATTTATGGTATCGAAATCTCAACCAATCCTTGTAAGGCTTTAGGTCGGGATGATGGATGGCGTGGTGGAGCGTTGCTACTACTGGTGTGTTCCTAGGTAGGAATCGCGAATGAAGCCACGTGTTGACATGCGTAATGTTCGCCCAGGAAGGTGGTTCGCAAACGGGTATAGACCACGGTGCAAATTCGGCGCGATGCGGAAGCCAGGTAATTTCCGCGCGTAATCCGCGCTGGCGCAATCCGTCCACTAGTCGCTCGGTAAAGACAGCGGTCCCGCTATCCGTGCGAATCGTTGGAAACCAAACTGCGGGCTGTTGCTGATCCTGCATGGTTATCGCCGCTCAAAGCGATAAATCAGCGTAGGAATGATTCGCCGAACCGACATCAGCAAAGTATCGGGTACCTTCTGGAGCACTCGCGCGGCAAACGTGTTCGCCTTTTCGATATCCAATGTTGTTCGCCATGCCTCGATGCAAATGTTTCGATAGCTGAAATTGGCAGCGTCCAGCATACGTTCCAGCTGGCGCATCTGTAGTGGCTCGCAATCGTACAAATTCCCCTTGCGCATCAAGCGCAAGTAGGAGGTGCGCAAAGCACGCGGCCACCAGCTCAAAAATTTCAGTTTGAAGTGCGGCTCTGTCACCATCCAGCGATTCGGCACCGCCAGATAACCAACGCCGTCGCATTTCATAACACGATGGATTTCCACGAGATGGTGATGTTGCGCCTCTGCATTGCCAACGTGCTCGATGACGTGATTCGTGAGCACGACATCGAAGGTACCGTCAGCAAAAGGCAAAGATGTATCGTGGACTTGGGTGTAGCGAAATCCATCCGTAACCAATCGGTTATCGTGGACGTCCACAGCATCTACCTCACATCGTAGTTGCGGATGCTTGCCGAAGTAGTGCGCAATGCCGCCGGAGCCTGTGCCAACTTCAAGTATTCGAATAGGCTGAGACCTGCTGGAGAGATCGAGCAGACGCTCAATTTTAAGAGCCTTCCACCGACGGGACGGCAGGTCTAATACGGCGTGCGGCTGACGCACAGAGTCGTCCCTGATGTCAGTCAGCTTGTGCTCTTGCTGATCGGATGAAGTTTCAGGCACGGTGCGAGTCCAGCAAACTACGCAAGCGCTCTGCGAAAACCGGCCATGCCTTGCCGGCTGCAAAGTCGCGACATGCCGCGACAGTCTTATTTTCTCTTCTCAACGCCAGTTGCTCGATCACTGTCTTGGCAAACGCCACATAATTGCCCGGCTCGATCAAGACGCCGGTGTGACCATCCCACACAGCATCGGGCACTCCGCCAACTGCAAACGCTATAGTTGGTAGGCCATGCGCCGCAGACTCTAAAGCGACCATGCCAAAACCTTCGACATCGCCCGGCAACTCAAGCACGGGGAAAACATGAACGTTTGCGGCCTGATATGCGGCGCTCAGTGACAAATCATCACAACGACCCAAAAAGCATACATTTTGTTCCACGCCATGGCGTTGAGCCGCCAAAATAATACGCTCTAGTTCGGATCCCTCTCTCGCATGTAGTGCATCGCTGGCCTCATCACCGATCACCACCAGCATTACATCGGATTGGTGCGACGCGATTGCGGGCAACGATTTCGAGACGAATTCGACCAATCCTTTGCGTTGAGTCAGGCGGCCTACAGACAGTAACAACGGACGTTGCCCGAAACCATTTTGCCGACGAAAATCTTTGGCGGATTCTGCGTCCAACGTTGGCAGATCGGTGCCGGGATGCAGCACACGCGTATTGGCTAAAGGCACTCCTCGATTTCGCGCCAGCGTCCCGGTATTTTCGCTATTCACAATAGCGAGGTCGCAGCGCCGGATGAAAGGCAGCCAAAGCCACTGGTAAAAGCGACTTGGCGCAATGATATCGAGTCCATGCAGATATACGGCTGCCCTACCCCCAGCGCAACGCGCTGCCAACCAGGCTATCGGCGCAGTAAGCCCGCTACCCGCGATGACCCACTGGGGCTTTCGTCGCCAAGCAAAACCTAGAGCGCGCCACATGGTTGAAACCAGAAACACGGGCAAAGGCTTCACCCTGCTCTGCCGCACCTCAGTCTGCGTCGGGGCATATTGGGCACATCCGGCAGGCCCGCACAAAGCCGTACGCCACGCTGGCTGCAATGCGCTGAGCAGATGCTGGTTAACCTTTTCCATACCGCCAAGCAGAGGCGGAAAGTTACGCGTAACCAGCAACACCAGAGCGCTTGAGGGGCTGAGTTCAGGCATCGCGTCGATACATCAATCCAGTGATCTGTTCGGATACCAGTCCAATCAAGAACACAATGACTGCCGCGCTCCATAACAAGGTGCTGCCGTTGGTAAGGCGTCCGCCATGCAGGAATGTCCAAGCATAATTGAGGCAACCGAGCAGGAAGAACGCCGCACTCGCTGGAACAAAAAGCTTCAACGGCGAATACAGCGTAGCGATCTTGAAGATGATCAGCAAAAAGCGCACGCCGTCACGCAGCGGCTTGATGTGGCTCTTGCCGATACGCTCGGCCGCCTTGATCGGCACATACGCCACCGCATAGGCGCTGCGAAAAAATGCCATGGTGCTGGTCGTGGGATAGCTGAAGCCGTTCGGCAGCAGATGGATGAATTCGCGGAACTTGTTCGCACGGACGGCGCGAAACCCGGAGGTGAGGTCGAGCACCGGGTGACCGGTCATTCGGGTGGCTAACCAGTTGTAAAGCGTGTTGGCGAGGCCGCGGCCGACGCCGGCCTGGCTGCTCCAGTCGCGGGCGCCGACCACCATGTCGTAGCCCTGCTCTAGCTGGTTCGTGAGGCGGAGGATATCGGCGGGATCGTGCTGGCCGTCGCCATCCATGAAAACCAGGATTTCGCCAGTGGCAGCGCGGGCACCGCGTTTGATGGCTGCGCCGTTGCCCATCGAATAGGGTGAGGATAGGCATTCAACGCCGTTGCTGCGGCAGATCGCCGGCGTGTCGTCGGTGGAACCATCGTCCACCACGATGATTTCGGCATCGGGGTAAGCGGAACGCAGCTTGGGCAGGAGTGCGGCCAGCGCGGGTGCCTCGTTCTTGGCGGGCAGAATGATGCTCAGGTGGTTCAAAGAGGCTCCCCTACATTTATGTGGATGATAGCGTGAAGCGCCAGGGCTTGCGGCACAGTCTCCGGCCACATGTCAGATCGATATTTAAGGCCACCGCGCACTATTGGACGCGCTCAGCCGCTAAAGTAGCCCGCAACGGTCGGCCTGCGGATAAGGCTTCACTGCGGCAAAACGAGCAGTAGCGCGCTTGGATGTCAGCGGCAACAGGGTGGCTCGCCCCACTCCGGCGCCGAGGCTCGAACCCCGCGATATGGGGACAGGATAAAGGATGACCTGACGACCGAACTGCGGTAGATTCAACCACATACGCGCCGGGGGTCAGAAATCATGTCGTCACAATTGCAGCCATCGCTGGTAGGCCTATCCGGCATGGCGCGCCGTTTGGTCTCCGAGGGTGTATTGCCCGAGGCCGATGTGCGTAAGGCAATGTCGGACAGTATCCAGAACAAGTCCACCCTCGCCTCGTGGCTGCTCGATCACAACCTCGTCGAAAGCATTCAGCTTACGCAGATCGCATCGGCGGAGTTCGGCATGCCGATGATCGATGTCGCATCGCTCAACCCCACCAATATGCCGCTGGACGTGATCAGCGAGGCCCTGATCAGCAAGCATCAGGCGCTGCCGCTGTTCCGTCGCGGCAAGCGGCTGTTTGTGGGCATCGCCGACCCCATGCAGTCGCATGCGCTGGACGAGATCAAGTTCCATTCCAACTGCATGGTGGAGCCGATTCTGGTCGAACGCGCTTCGCTGACCCGGGTGATCGAAAGCCTGCTCAACAACATGCGGGACACCATGCCCGATCTGGGCGGTGGCGATCTCGAAGGCCTAGACCTCGAAGGCGGCGACGACGAGGCCGAACAAACCGGCATCGACGCCAACGCCAACGACGACGCCCCGGTCGTCAAGTTCATCAACAAGATTCTGGTCGATGCGATTCGTCGCGGCGCCTCGGACATCCATTTCGAACCTTTTGAAACGCAGTACCGGGTGCGTTTGCGCATGGACGGCATGCTGAAGGCCGTCGCCAGCCCGCCGATGAAGATGGCCAATCGCATTTCGTCTCGCCTCAAGGTGATGGCGCAGCTCGATATCGCCGAAAAGCGCACGCCGCAAGACGGCCGCATCAAGCTGAACCTGTCCAAGACCCGCGCGATCGACTTTCGCGTGAGCACGTTGCCCACGCTGTTCGGCGAAAAGATCGTGCTGCGTATTCTGGATGGTTCCTCGGCGAAGATCGGCATCGAGAAGCTGGGCTACGAGCCGGATCAGCAGAAGCTATATATCGATGCCATCCACAAGCCTTACGGCATGGTGCTGGTTACCGGCCCGACCGGTTCGGGCAAAACGGTGTCGCTGTACACCGGCCTGAACATGCTCAACACCCCCGAGCGCAATATCTCGACGGTGGAGGACCCAGTCGAAATCCGCGTCGAGGGCATCAATCAGGTGCAGCAGAACGTCAAACGCGGCATGACCTTCGCGAGCGCCTTGCGCTCGTTTCTGCGACAGGATCCGGACGTGATCATGGTCGGCGAAATTCGCGACCTGGAAACGGCCGAAATCGCGATCAAGGCGGCGCAGACCGGCCACATGGTGCTGTCCACGCTGCACACTAACGACGCCGCGCAGACCATTGCGCGCCTGATGAACATGGGTATCGCGCCCTACAACATCACCTCGTCGGTGACCCTGATCATTGCTCAGCGCCTGGCGCGACGTCTGCACGACTGCAAGAAGCCGCAGGACCTGCCGCCGGAAGTGCTGCTCAAAGCCGGCTTTACTCAGGCGGATATCGACTCCGGCATGGTCATCTACGAGGCGGTGGGCTGCGACGGCTGCAACGAAGGCTACAAGGGACGCGTCGGCATCTACCAGGTGATGCCGATGCTCGAGGACATTCAGAAGATCGTGCTCAAGGGCGGTAATGCGCTGCAGATCGCCGAAGTCGCCAAGGCCGCGGGCATCAACGACCTGCGCGCGTCGGCCATGCTGAAGGTAAAAAACGGATTCACCAGCCTGGCGGAAATTGATCGGGTGACCAAGGACTAGGTCTTTACTGAAAGACGGATAGCGCGCTTGAGCACGATGTGGATGCGATAAGTACGTTAAATTATGGGGTAACGAGCCGGCGATCAGTCGCCGGCCGCTCTGGGCTGCACCACGGGGAAAACAGGCATGGCCACGGCTAACGCAGCAGCAAACAAGGCACGCGCGCTCGGTGCTCAACGCGCCGAAGTCAGCAAGCAGACCACCTACGACTGGGTGGCGCTGGACAAGCGCGGCAAGCGCATGAAAGGCGACATGCCGGCCAAGAATGCCTCACTGGTGAAGGCAGAATTGCGCCGCCAGGGCATGAATCCGCAAACCGTGCGCGAACGCTCCAAGCCCTTGTTCGGCGCGACCGGCAAGAAGGTCAAGCCGGGCGACGTGGCCATCTTCAGTCGCCAGATCGCCACCATGATGGCCTCCGGCGTACCCATGGTGCAGTCTTTCGACATCATTGCCGACGGCCAGAAAAACATCCGCTTCAAGAACATGCTTCTCGATGTAAAACAGAACATCGAAGGCGGTGCCGCGCTGCATGAGGCCCTCGCCCAATATCCCGTTCAGTTTGACGAGCTTTACTGCAATCTCGTCCACGCCGGCGAAACGTCCGGCGTACTCGACACGGTGCTGGACACGGTCGCGACCTACAAGGAACGCACCGAAGCGCTGAAGAAGAAAATCAAGAAGGCGCTGTTCTACCCCATGATGGTGCTGGCGGTCGTCTTCGTCGTCATCCTGATCATGCTGCTGTTTGTGGTGCCAGTGTTCGCCAAGACCTTCGAAGATGCCGGCGCCCAGCTTCCGGCACCGACCCAAATATTGGTGGATGCGTCGAAATTCATGCAAAGCTACTGGTGGATCGTCATCGGCATCATCGGCGGCAGCATCGCTGCCCTTGTCATCGCCAAAAAACGCTCGCCGAAGTTCGCTCATTTCATGGACCGCGTCGCGCTGAAGCTGCCCGTGATGGGAGGCATCGTGCGGAACTCGGCCATTGCGCGTTTTGCGCGCACGCTCGGCGTGACTTTTCGCGCCGGCGTTCCTCTGGTCGAGGCGCTCGATGCCGTGGCGGGAGCCACTGGCAGCGTTGTGTACGGCGATGCCGTGCGGCTGATGCGTGAAGACATTGCGGTCGGCCATCAGCTGCAGCTCGCCATGAAGCAGACCGGCCTTTTCCCCAATATGGTGGTTCAGATGGTCGCCATCGGTGAGGAATCGGGCGCGCTGGACAATATGCTGTTCAAGGTCGCCGAGTTCTACGAGGACGAGGTCGAGAACGCTGTCGATACGCTTTCCACGCTGCTTGAACCGCTGATCATGGTGGTGCTGGGTACACTGGTCGGCGGCATCGTGATCGCACTGTATCTGCCTATCTTCAAGCTCGCCGGCACATTCTAAATTTGCTTCCCAAACGCCGCAGAGCTGCCGCGATCCGGCGACTCTGCGGCGTTTTTTCGATCAGGACTAGGCTATGCCCGAGATGCCGCTGGTGATATGGATCGTTTTTGCCGGCGTACTCGGCCTACTGGTCGGCAGTTTCCTCAACGTCGTGATTCTGCGCCTGCCCGAGCGCATGGCCGCGGCCTGGGAGCAGGAAGCTCGCGACGTGCTGGAACTGGAAGCCGAAGCCCCGCCAATGCCGCCCGGCATCGTTCGCGAGCCATCGCACTGCCCACAGTGCAAGCATCGGCTCTCGCCGCTGGACAATATTCCGCTGTTTGGCTGGCTGTTGCTGCGGGGGCGCTGCCGCTACTGCCGCGCAAAAATTTCCATTCAATATCCGCTGGTGGAATTGCTCACCGGCGTGCTCAGCGCCGTGATCGTGTGGAAATTCGGACCGTCGTGGCCGGCGCTGGCCGGGCTCACGCTCACTTGGTTTCTGATCGCGCTGTCGGGTATCGATTTCCGCACGCAGCTTCTGCCCGATCAGCTGACCTTGCCGCTGCTTTGGATAGGCATGCTGCTGGCGCTGCTCACGATGTTCGTTGCGGCACCGGCAGCGATCCTCGGTGCTGCCATCGGCTACTTGAGCCTGTGGAGCGTCTACTGGCTATTCAAACTGCTGACTGGCAAGGAAGGTATGGGCTACGGCGACTTCAAGCTGCTCGCTGCGCTCGGTGCCTGGATGGGGCCCGTAGCGATACTGCCGATCGTTTTGCTTTCTTCGTTCATTGGCGCGCTGGCTGGCGGCAGCCTGATGATCGTGCGCAAGCGCGACAGCCAGATACCGATGCCGTTTGGGCCTTTCATTGCGGCGGCAGGCTGGGTCTGGTTCGTGGCGGGCGATCACCTTCTTCAATCGTATATGCAGATGACCGGTCTGCGATAAGCATGACGACGAATACACTGGTCATCGCCCTGACCGGCGGTATTGCTGCCGGGAAAAGTGCGGTGGCTCGCCGATTCGAAGTGCTGGGCGTGCACGTGCACGATGCCGACCTGGCGGCACGCGAAGTCGTTGACCCTGGTACGCCGGGCCTCACGGCTGTCGCGGAGGCTTTTGGCGAGGGCGTACTCGACGAAACAGGAACGCTCGACCGCCGCGCCATGCGCGAGCGAGTGTTCACCGATCCAGCCGCGCGACGTAGGCTGGAGGCGATCATTCACCCGCTGGTCCGCGACTGGCTGAGAGACCGCGTCGCCGCCGAAACCGGGCCTTACTGCCTGCTGGCCATTCCCTTGCTGGCCGAAAACATCGGCCACTATCGCTGGATCAAACACGTTCTGCTGGTGGATGCGCCGGAGTCGCTGCAGTTCAGCAGGCTTATGCTGCGCGACGGCATCGATGAAACCCTGGCCAGAAACATGCTGGCCCAGCAGGCCAGTCGGGCCGAGCGGCTGGCGCTGGCGGATTACGTGATCGACAACAGTGGCGATGAGGCCGCTCTGGATGCCGCCGTCGCCGAACTGCATCGGAAATTTCTGGCCCTGGCGGAAAGGCATCGAACCAGCCAAAACATGAGCTGACCACGCTGGATTCAGTTCGTGCGGCAAAAATCGCGAAGATGTTCTGCCCAAGCGGCAAGGTCCGCGGAGCCTACCAGGCTTCAGTGGTTACGATGCCCTGCGCGCCGCTGCTTTTTGCCCGATCCATAGTCATCGCAACCGTATCGCCATCAGCGTACACGGGCAACGATGCCTCTTCTGCCAGTGACTGAAAATTCGTCCATGCCCCTGATGCATCAAGCGATTCCGCGACGGACTCGGTGCCCATGGACCATGTCGCGAAGTCTGCTTGTATCTGTGTGGCCTTCGCCAGCTGGGATGCCGCATGGCAACTGACGCCGACCAGCTGCCGCCAGGGCAGCGGCCGTTCCGACAGAAGTGCGCCTTGTTCGCTGCTGAGCTGAACGCCGACGCCCAGCATGCGGGCACCCTCGATATCGCCGTCTAGCACCAGCTGCACATCGTGCGCTTGCGCGGCGGGCAAAAGATCCCGCGCGAGTTCGCGAACGGATTCGACCGGCCAAAGCGGCAGACGCAGCAACAGCAGGCGAACGCCGCGGCTGAATACCTCGCGGATACGCTTCAGCCACACGTCACGCTGATCGAACGCTACATCTGCGGGGCTCATCACGTAAGTAGCCGGTAGCCTCAGCGCCTGCAGGATCGGCCGATCGGCCGGCGTCATGCTTTCCGGGTCGATCGCCGCGGGGTAGCACCACTGCAGCGCCTGTCCTTCCAGCGACTGCGGTGCACCCAGCCACGCGTCGATGCGCCAGGCATCCAGCACGAGGCGACGATCGTCGTACGTCCAAGGCACACGAATCAGCGGCTGGGCAGACTGAAGTTCGATGCCCAGCTCTTCGCGCAATTCGCGGGCGAGCGCCTCTAGCGGCAACTCACCCACTTCCAGCTTGCCGCCGGGGAATTCCCAGAAGCCGGCAAGGTGTTTCCCCTGCGGCCGCTCGGCCAGCAGCACGCGCCCCTCGCCGTCGATCATCAGGCCAGCCATTACATGCATGGCGGTAGGCGCTGCGCGACCGGGACGAAAACGGCGCTGCGATCAGTTGCTGCGCAGATACTCGACCATGTCGAAATCATAGGCATGCTCGGCGTCGGCTTTGTGATGCACGCGCGACACTTCGGTCCACTCGCTGAAATGCGTACCCGGGAAAAACGTATCCGCGCCGTTGATCGCCGCGCTCACCCAGGTCAGATACATGCGGCGAGCCATCGGCAAGGCCTGGGCGAATACCTGACCGCCGCCGATCACCATCAGGCCGGTCTGATCGGTTCGGGCCAGCGCCTCTTCCACCGAACGCACCGTGATCTGCCCTGGAAACGGCGCCTCATGGCGGCGCGAAAGCACCATGTTGACGCGATCCGGCAACGCCCGACCGATGGAAATGGCGGTGTTGTAACCCATCAGCACGTTCTTGCCTCTGGTCAGCTGCTTGAACCAGCGCAGGTCGTCGGGCAGATGCCACGGCAGCTCTCCCTTCAGGCCAATAGCGAAGTTCTCATCCAGCGCGGCAATCAACGAAATAGCCATGAAATTCCTTGGGCAGCACGATCAGTGGTGGGGCCCCCGACCATAAGGGTCAGTGCCGGCGGCGACGCATATTAGCAGGCCGGCGCGTTACCGGCTCCATGGCGCCGGTCAGACGGCGACGGCACCCTTGATCGCCGGATGAGACACGTAATTTTCGATCGCTACGTCCTCGTAGCGAAAATCGAAGATCGAACGCACCTCGGGGTTGAGCCTTAGCGTGGGAAGCGGGTAAGGCTCGCGCGTCAGCTGCAGCCGCGCCTGCTCCACGTGGTTGTTGTAAAGGTGCGCATCGCCCAGCGTATGCACGAAATCGCCGACATCCAGCCCACACACCTGCGCCACCATATGCGTCAGCAGCGCGTAACTGGCGATATTGAAGGGCACGCCGAGAAAGATATCGCCTGAGCGCTGGTACAGCTGGCAGCTGAGCTTGCCGTCGGCAACGTAGAACTGAAACAGGCTGTGGCACGGCAACAAGGCCATTTTCGGCAGCTCGCCCACGTTCCACGCGCTCACGATCAGCCGGCGCGAATCGGGGTTGCGCTTGATCTCGTCGACGACCCAGGCGATCTGGTCGACCACGGCGCCATCGGCGGTCGGCCAGGCGCGCCACTGCTGCCCGTAGACCGGGCCGAGGTTGCCGTCCGCGTCGGCCCATTCGTCCCAGATGCGTACACCGTTTTCTTTCAAGTAGGCGATATTGGTATCGCCGCGGAGAAACCAGATCAGCTCATGCACGATCGACTTCAGATGCAGCTTTTTGGTTGTAACCAGCGGAAAACCCTGTGCCAGATCGAAGCGCATCTGCCAGCCGAACACGCTGCGCGTACCCGTGCCGGTGCGGTCGGATTTTTCGGTGCCATGCTCCAGCACATGCTGCAAGAGATCGAGGTAAGGACGCATGATCAGGCCTTCGCCGACACAGGCGTGAGCGGCAGCGTGGGCGCCCGACGCGACAGCAGAATCAGCCACAGGCCGATCACCACTAGCGGCAACGACTGCAGCTGGCCCATCGTCACCCAGCCGAAGGCCAGATACCCTAGCTGCGGATCGGGCAGGCGCACGAATTCCACCGCGATACGGAAACAGCCGTATAGCAGTCCAAACAGACCCGATACCAGATAGCGCGGCCGCGGCTTCAGCGAAACCAGCCAGATCACCACAAACAGCAGCGCGCCTTCCAGCGCCATCTCGTACAGCTCGGAGGGATGGCGCGGCAACCCACCGAACTGCTGCAGCGAAGGCAGCCAGGTCGGATGGCTCTCGGCGTACGCGATGTCATCCGGTCGCGCATTGGGGAAAATCATGCCCCACGACAGCGTCGTGGGCTTGCCCCACAGCTCGCCGTTGATGAAATTGCCGAGCCGGCCCAGGCCAAGGCCGATCGGCACCAGCGGTGCCACGAAGTCGATGGTGTCGAAAAAATGCAGGCCCTGCCGGCGTGACCACCACCAGCCGGCTGCCAGTACGCCGAGCAGCCCGCCGTGGAAGCTCATGCCACCGTCCCACACCTTGAACAGCGCGAACGGTTCGGTCCATATCCAGTGAATGCCGCCGGCGTAATAGAACAGCATGTACCAAAGCCGGCCGCCGATGATCACGCCCATCATGCCGTAGAAAAAAAGGTCGCTCAGCGTCTCGCGGCTCACCGGCAGGCGGCCACGGCGCCGACGATATTCGCCCAGCAGCGCCACCGCCAGAAAACCCAGCAGGTACATCAGCCCGTACCAGTGCACCTGGATAGGCCCCAGGCCAAAGGCCACCGGGTTGAACTGGACGATGAAAGGCTGGGTCATGGACAGAAGGGGCTGAATGTAAACGCCGATTGTAGCTTGCCCCACCGGGATTCAGTCGCGTGGACAAGCTCTCACAGCAGCACCGGCCGATCCGGCAGCTCGTCGGGATTATCCGTGCCGTCGCTGGGGAAGTGATGCTGCAGCAGTGCGTGCGCTGCGGCGATGCCTGCAAGGCTGCCCTCGCGCCATCGTCCGTCGGCGTAGCTGTCGCGCATGCGGGCACAGATATCGTCCCATTCGGCCTGCCCAACGCGGCTGGCGATGCCACGGTCCGCCACTATCTCGATGCGCCTCTCGGCCATCAGCACGTAGAACAACACGCCAGTGTTGTGCTCGGTATCCCAGACCTGCAGCTGGCCGAACGCTTGGCGTGCGCGCAGCGCCGCGTCGACGCCTTCGAGCACCATCCACGGCGACAGCCGTGACTCGACCGCAAACTGCACTTCACCCCGATGCGTCCGCTCACCGGTGGCGATCGCCGCAGTCATCTCCTCCAGCAGCGCTTCGGGAAAACGCCGGCGCATGGCGAACCACTGGCCGAACAGGTTGGTGAACAGTCGCTGCAGTCGCGCCATCACCAGCTCCCCGACGAACCGCCGCCGCCGAAACTGCCGCCGCCACCGCTGAAGCCACCGCCGCCAAAGCTGCCGCCACCGCCGCTGGAGCCGAAACCGCCGCCACCGAATCCGCCCCAGCCACCGCCGCCAATGAAGCCGCCGCCACCGCCAGGCAGGAGCATGAGAATGCCGCCGATCAGCGCGCCGATGATGCCGGCGCCGGCCGATACCAGCAGCCACAGCAGGCCGCCGGTCACCAGCGCGCCGATGGGCGCCCGAACCCAGCCGCTGGCGCGACCCAGCACGCTGCGCAGAAACAGCGCCAGAAACAGGCCCATCATCAAACCGTGCTCTAACCCCAGTCCGCGGCGCTGCGGCTCTTCATTTCCCTGCACCGGCGGCGGCAACGGCTCGCCGTCGATCAGCTGAGTCAGCGCGCCGACCGCGTCGCTGATGCCACCGAAGTAATCGTTGCCGCGGAATTTCGGCGCGATGTATTCGCGGATGATGCGCGCCGTGGCGGCATCGGGAATCGCACCTTCCAGCCCATATCCCACCTCGATACGCACATGACGATCGTTCTTGGCGACCAGCAGCAGCACGCCGTCATCGGTGCCCTTGCGGCCGATCTTGTTGGCCTCGGCGACGGCCAGCGAGTAACTCTCGATATCCTGTGGCTCGGTGGTGCCGACCATCAGCACCACCAGTTGCGCGCCCTTGGTCTTCTCCAGCGATACCAGCTGCGAATCCAACTGCTCGATCTGCTGAGCGTTGAGCGTGCCAGTGAGGTCGGTGACGTGACGAGCCAGTTGCGGGACCGCGGCATCCGCCGCGTGCAGAAGCACCGGCGACAGCAGGGCCATCGCCATTAACCACAGCAGGCGCGACAGGCGCCGGCGCATCGTCAGTGTGCCGAGGCGGCGGGCGCTGGCGTGCCGCTGCCGAAGTCCACGGTCGGCGCGGTGGAAATGGCCTTCTCATTATCCACGCTGAAATTCGGCTTGACCTGATAGCCGAACATCTTGGCGGTAAGGTTGTTCGGAAACGTGCGGATCATCGAGTTGTAGTCGGCCACGGACTGGATGTACCGATTACGCGCCACGGTCACCCGATTCTCGGTGCCTTCCAACTGCGCCTGCAGATTCTGGAACAGGCCGTCGGCCTTCAGCTGCGGGTAGTTTTCGCTGACCACCATCAGCCGCGACAATGCACCGCCGAGCTCGCCCTGCGCGGCCTGAAACTGCTTGAGCTTTTCCGGATCGTTGATCGTGTCGGCGTCGACCTGCAGGCTGCCGACCTTGGCGCGCGCGTTGGTCACTTCGACGAAAACCTTCTCTTCGTGCTGCGCATAGCCTTTAACCGTATTGACCAGATTCGGCACCAGGTCGGCGCGCCGCTGATACTGGTTCAGCACCTCGGACCAGGTCTTCTTGACCACCTCATCCTGCCGCTGCATGGCGTTGTAACCGCAACCGGAAAGCCCGGCGAGTATCAACAAAAGCACGAGTGCGCGCAGAATTTTCATCGAAGATGCCCCGTTGCGGAAAGGCGACCATTGCAGCATCCCTGCCATGCGGACGCAATAAATTGCCAATAGGCACCGACGACCGCGCCAGCCTAACCCCATAAGAGCCTGTTTACGATCTTTCATTGGTGATAATAGGCCGATGAAGAGAAAGCCCTACCCCAGCGATATCAGCCGAGAGAAGTTCGCGGAGATAGA
>NZ_JACHCM010000011.1 GCF_014200755.1 Rhodanobacter sp. ANJX3
GGTCCAGCGTTTGATTTCTTCTTCCATCACGATGCTCATGGGGGTGCTCCCTTGGGAAAGTAACACCTGAGCAGGATTTCAGTGGGTCATTACATCGTCGCGCAAGCGGCCGTTGAACGATTCGATGTAAGCGTTCTGGTTCGGCTTACCCGGTTCAATCAGGCGTAACTGCACGCCACGCTCGTGCGCCCAGGTGACCATCGCCTTGCCACAGAACTCTTTGCCGTTGTGCCCAAGGGCAGGCTTCGCGCTGGCTGCGAATCACCTTGGGCAAGCCACGGCTGAGCGCGAGGCAATCCATCACCCGCGTCACGCCGAGGCCTGAGATCGCGCCGACCGACATACCGCTTTTGGCCTGACGCAAGGCAAAAGCGATCTGCTCTTCGCTGAACTTCGATTTTTCATAGCGAAACCGCCTCGCTGCTTGGGGTTAGTTCCGCCGAACTTCTAGATTTTTGGATGGCTCAAATAGCTGGAGGAGGTTACCCTCGACTTAGCCCATTGCTCGTTCCAATTCGGGAATCAGCTTGAAAAGGTCGCCGACCAAGCCGATGTCGGCGATCTCGAAGATAGGCGCTTCGCCGTCCTTGTTGATGGCGACGATGGTACCGGCGTCCTTGATACCGGTCAGGTGCTGGATGGCGCCGGAGATGCCGATGGCCATGTACAGCTCAGGGGCGATGATCTTGCCGGTCTGGCCGACCTGCATTTCGTTCGGTACGTAGCCTGCATCCACAGCAGCGCGCGAGGCGCCTACGGCAGCGCCGATCTTGTCGGCAAACTTGTAGATGATGTCAAAGTTTTCTTTCGAGCCGACGCCGCGGCCGCCGGAGACGACCTTGCTGGCGCTCTGCAGGTCGGGGCGATCGCTGCTGCCCTGCTTAAGTTCGACGAAGCGCGTATGTGTCGGCAGCGTAACGTCGAGCGAAAGTGCCTCGATCGGCGCGCTGTTCGCGCCGCTGTTGGCGGCCGGCCACGAGGCCGTGCGGATGGTAGCCACCACGGCATGATCGGCATTGGCCTCGACCGTGACGATAGCGTTGCCGGCGTAGATCGGCCGCTTGAAGGTGTGGCTCGATTCGACGCTCATGACGTCGCTGACCTGAGCCACGCCGAGCAGGGCGGCGACGCGCGGTGCGACGTCCTTGCCGAACGTGGTGGACGGCGCAAACACATGGCTGTAGCCGTTTGCAGCCTTGGCGATCTGCGGCGCCAATACGGCGGCGAGCGGGTGCGCGTTCTCGGCGCGGGCGACGGTCAGCACTTTGCTGACGCCTTCGATCCTGGCGGCATCGGCGGCGACCGCGTCGATGCTGTCACCGAGCACCAGCACATCGATGGACTCGGCTTTGACGGCAACGGCGGCGCTCACGGCGCGGGCGGTGGACGAATTGAGTTTGCCGTCCAGATGTTCGGCAATGACGAGAATCTTGCTCATGGGAAATCTCCAGGATTTCTATATAAATGTCGGCGGCCGGATGTCAGGTTGCTTCTTACAGCAAACCTTTCTGCTTCAGCGCTGCAACGAGTTCGGCGGCATCCTTCACCATCACGCCTTTGCCGCGTTTGACCGGGGGCGCGTAATGGGTGGTTTTCAGATGGTCGTGTGCTTCCACGCCCAGCGAGGCGAAATCGATGCTGTCGATCGGCTTGGCCTTGGCCTTCATGATATCGGGCAGCTTGATGAAGCGCGGCTCGTTGAGGCGCAGGTCGGTGGTGATGACGGCCGGCAGCTCGACTTCGATGGTTTCCAGGCCGGCGTCGACTTCGCGCGTCACCGTCGCTTTGCCGTCGGCAATCTCGACCTTGCCGGCAAAGGTGGCCTGCGGGCGATCCCACAGGGCTGCGAGCATCTGGCCGGTCTGGTTGGCGTCGTCGTCGATCGCCTGTTTGCCGACGATAAACAGCCCGGGCTGTTCTTTTTCGATCAGTTTGAGAAACACCCGCGCCGCGGTCAGCGGCTGCACGGCGTCGGAAGTCACCACGTGAATGGCGCGGTTGGCGCCCATCGCCAGGCCGTTGCGCAGATGGGCGGTGAGGTCGGCCGGGCCGATACCGACCACGACGACTTCCTCGGCCACACCCTTCTCGCGCAGGCGCAGCGCCTCCTCCAGCGCAATATCGTCGAACGGATTGGCCGACAGCTTGACGCCGTCGGTGACCACGCCGCTGCCGTCGGGTTTGACCTGAATGCGCACGTTGTAATCCACCACGCGCTTGTAGCCGACCAGAATTTTCATCAACGATTCCTCTAAATAATGTCCACGGGGACGCGTGTAGCGATGAGACAGTGCACTATTCTAACCCGAGCGGACGTCCGGCCCGACTGCGTTCCGGCCTGTGAAGCGGCTATCTGGCAGATTTACGGGTGAGGACTTCAGTATCATGCTCGATCGTCGTATAAAGCGGACACGAAAATTGCCGTTTGAAACGATTCCGCTGTTCAAGCGGCATTTGGACGCAGCGGTCGGAAGACGACGTATGGCGACTGTCCGGTTCGGTTTCTGCGCTTTTCTCAATGAGCAGCCATGCCCCTTCGCCTCTCCATTGTGATGTGTACCTACAACGGGGCGGAGTATCTGCAGGCGCAGCTCGACAGCCTGCTGGCGCAGACGCGTTTGCCGGACGAGATCGTGATCAGCGACGACGCGTCGACCGATGCCACGATGATGACGCTCGATGCGTTTGCCGCAATCGCCGGGAAGCACGGTGTCGACGTCAGGATTTCAAGACACACCGGCAATGTGGGCTTTGTGGAAAACTTTTCCTCGGCGCTGCGGCAGGCCACCGGCGACGTGGTGTTTCTTTGTGATCAGGACGATGTCTGGTGCCCCGATAAGCTGGCCGTGATGGCGGCGCGATTCGCGCAGGATCCAGATCTGTTGCTACTTCACAGCGATGCGCGGCTGGTCGATGCGCAGGGCCGCTCGCTGAATTGCTCGATGTTCGAGGCGCTGCAGATGACCGCCCAGGAAAAGCAGGCCATCCACGATGGCCGCGCGTTCGAGGTGGTGATGCGGCGCAGTTTCGTGACTGGCGCCACGGCAGCCATGCGTCGCGAGGTGATTGGGCTGGCGCTGCCGATCGCAGCGGACTGGATTCACGATGAATGGATCACGGCGGTAGTGTCGGCGGTCGGAAAAATGGATTTCGTCGACGCACCGCTGATCGACTACCGCCAGCACGGTGGCAACCAGATCGGTGCGCGCAAGCGCACGTTGGCGACGAAGTGGCAGGATCTGATTCTTCCCCGCGGTAGGTTTCTGGCTGACGAGGCGACGCGGTTGAGGCGCCTGGAAACGTTTTTTTCGCAGGCCGGTTTCTTCGATGGCACGGCACGGGCGTCCCAGGTTGCGTATAAGCGCGCGCACTTCGAGCATCGCATGGCGATTGGCCGGCTGCCCCGCTATCGGCGAGCGATACCTATTTTGCGGGAAGCTTACGCGGGCGACTACCGACGTTATGGCACCGGCATTCGTTCGATGCTGCGGGATATGTTACGGCATGACTGACACCCTCGCGACCGATACGTCCGCGGTATGCGCGGTCATCGTGACCTACCAGCCGGATGCTGCCGCCCTGAACGCGCTGCTCGATGCCGTGACGCCACAGGTCGGCGCCGTGGTGGTGGTCGATAACGCCAGCGATGGTGTCTGGCGGCAGACCATCGAGCACACCCGACCGGATATCGCCCTGCTGCGGCAGCCGTGCAACGTGGGACTGGCGGTCGCACAGAACGCGGGCATCGATTGGGCACGAGGGCGTGGATACAGCCACGTGCTGCTGCTGGATCAGGATAGCGAGCCGTGTGCAGGGATGGTGGCCGCTTTGTTGAAGGCGCTGCTGGCACTTTCGACAGACAACAAGGTGGCTGCGGTCGGTCCGCGTTTTCATGACCGGCGCGAGGATCGCGATGCGCCTTTCGTGCGCGTGGGCTTTCCACGCAGCCAGAAGCTGTGGTGCGAGAGCGATGCGCAGTGCATTGCCTGCGATTTTCTGATCAGCTCGGGCGCACTGATTCCCCTGGCCGTGATCGATCAAGTCGGTGCCATGGATGCCGGGCTGTTTATCGACAACGTCGATATGGAGTGGAGCTTCCGCGCTCGTGCAAAGGGTTACGCGCTGTATGGAGTCTGTGCCGCCACCATGCATCATCACCTGGGCGACGAGCGGCGACCGCTGCCGTTCGGCCTGGGCAAGATCGTGGTGCACGGACCGTCGCGGCTGTACTACATGATGCGCAACCGGCTGCGGCTGTACGGCATGCGGCAGACGCCTGCCGTCTGGATAGCGCAGGACGTACCGCGTGTGCTGGTGAAGCTGTTGTTTTTCGGCGTGCTGATCGGGCCGCGCTGGCGCAACCTGCGTTTCATGCTGCGCGGATTGTGGGATGGCCTGATGGGCCGGCAGGGCGCCTGCCCGGCCGACCTGTTGCGCTGACAGAACCGACGCCGCGCCGCCCGAGCCGGCGCCATTACATGTTCTGGTAATTCGGCCCCGAGCCACCTTCCGGCGTCACCCAGTTGATGATCTGGTACGGGTCCTTGATATCGCAGGTCTTGCAGTGCACGCAGTTGGCGGCGTTGATCTGCAGGCGCTTGCCGGCCGCATCGTCGACGATCTCGTAGACGCTGGCCGGGCAGAAGCGCGTGCAGGGGTTGCCATATTCCTCGGCGCATGTCGTGACGCAGATCGACGTGTCCGACACGTGCAGGTGAATCGGTTGATCCTCGTCGTGCTCGGTCGCGGCAAAGTACACGCCGGCGAGACGGTCGCGCGGCGGTAGCGTGCGCTGCACATAGTCGCGCTTTGGCTCTTCCTGCGCACCGAGCTTGTGCAGCGACGACCAGTCGGCCTTGTTCTTCAGCGTCCACGGCGACGCGCCGCCCAGGGCGGTTTCCCACGCGGCGTTCAGCAGGCCGAACCACAGGCCTTTCTTGAACGCGGGTTTGATGTTGCGGACTTTCTTAAGCTCTGCCACCACGTCGGAGGCGCGCAGCTTGGCGTCGAAGCCGGCGGGCTTCAGCTCATTGGCCACCAGATGTTCGGCGGCGAGCATGCCGCTCTTGATCGCCTGGTGCGTGCCTTTGACTTTCGGCACGTTGAGCAAGCCAGCGGTATCGCCGATCAGCAGTGCGCCGGGCATCTCCACGTTGGGCAGCGACTGGTAGCCGCCGGTGACGATGGCGCGCGCGCCGGCGGAAAGAATTTCGCCGCCCTCGAGCAGCGGCTTCAGCGACGGATGGTTCTTCCACTGCTGGAACGCTTCCCACGGTTTGTAGTCGGGGTCGCTATAGTCTAGGCCGCTGACGTAACCCAGGGCCACGCGGTCGCCGTCCAGGTGATAGATGAAGCTGCCGCCGTAAGTGTGGCTGTCGGCGGGCCAGCCGAAGCTGTGCACGATCTTGCCCGGCGTGGCGCGTCCTGCCGGCAGCTGCCACAGCTCCTTGATGCCGATGGAGTAGGCCTGCGGATCCTTGCCCTGGTCGAGCTTGAAGCGCTTGATCAGCTGCTTGGTCAGGCTGCCGCGCGCGCCCTCGGCCAGCACGGTGACCTTGGCCTTGATGTCGATGCCCTGCGCGTAACCGGCCTTGTGCGACCCGTCCTTCGCCACGCCCATGTCGCCGATGCTGACGCCGGCGACCGAGCCGTCCTCATTGAAGATGGTGTCGGCGGCGGCAAAACCGGGGAACACGTCGACGCCCAGCGCCTCGGCTTGCGGTGCCAGCCACGCACACATGGCGCCGAGCGACACGATGAAGTTGCCGTGGTTGCGCATCCCGGGCGGCACCGGCAGCTTGCGCCCGCTGTCCTTGCTGAGCAGCCAAAATTCGTCCTCGCCTGCCGGGACGCAGATCGGCGGCGGATTGTCGCGCCAGCCGGGCAGCAGCGCGTCCAGCGGCTGCGGTTCGATGACCGCGCCGGAAAGAATCTGCGCGCCGATGGTCGAGGCCTTCTCGATCACGCAGACGCTGACCTCGGGTTTGAGCTGTTTCAAGCGGATCGCAAACGACAGCCCGGCCGGCCCGGCACCGACGACGATCACGTCGTATTCCATCGTCTCGCGCTCGCTCATGGCTGGCTCCGTAGTTACTAAGTTGTGCGTGGGTCGGTTGCAAACCGGTGATCAGGCGGTATTGTCCGGCTTCGTGTGCGGCGCGGCAACGCATGCCGCATAACGTCCAATCCCGGCTCGACTTGCACTCTGTTAACCGTGCAACGCGATAATCGGCAGACATATTCAAGGAGAGACCATGAATTCGACGTCGCCGATTGCCGATCTCGACCTGCGCCGCGCCACGCTGTGCCAGCTGCTGCACTGGCTGGCGAGCGGACGGGTGCAGGCGCGCGCGCTGTCAGAGGTGTATCTGGAGGCGATCGAACGGATCAACCCGCAGATCAATGCCTATATCGATCATCGTCCCAGCCTGGTGCAGGACCAGGCGCATATGGCCGATCGCCGCCGCCGCGACGGCGCGATCGGTCGGCTCGACGGCATTCCGATCGCTTTGAAGGACAACTTCGACGTCGCCGGCTGGCCAACGCGCGCTGGCCTGCCGGGGCGTCGTGAGCCGGTCGAGCACGACGCGCATGTCGTGCAGCGGCTGCGCGCATCGGGTGCCGTGCTGGTGGGTCGAACCAATATGGACGAAGGCGCGCTGAGCACCGTGACCGACAACCCTCATTTCGGCGCCACGCACAATCCGCATCGTCACGGGTATACCGCCGGCGGTTCCTCCGGCGGCGCGGCGGCGGCTGTCGCTGCGGGTCTCGCTGTCGCGGCGATCGGCTCGGATAGCCTCGGCTCGATCCGCATTCCGGCCAGCTACTGTGGCGTCTACGCGCTCAAGCCCACGCATGGCGAACTATCGGCGCGCGGTTTGGTGCCGGCCGCGCGCCGTCTCGATGCCGTTGGACTGCTGGCGCGCGGTGTGGACGATCTCACCGTGCTGCTGCAGGTGCTGGCCGGGTACGACGCCGACGACGCGCGCTCGCGCCGGCGCCGGGTGGCGTTTGCGCTGCCGGACTGGGAGCCGGGTCATCTGCGCGCGGGCTTTCTGCCCGACCTCGCCGCCATCGGCGTGCAGCCGGATGTGATCGACGTGTTCGAGTCGGCGATGGCCAAGTTACCGCATGCGCTGGGCGATCGGCGCACGGTGGATTTCGACGACTGGGATTTCGCGCGCACGCGCCGAGCTGGCCTGTTGTTGATGGAAGCCGAGATGCTCGGTACGTTTGCGGCGGATCTGGCCGACGCGCAGCACCCGGTGTCGCCGCGCTTCCGCGACATGCTCGGCTACGCCGCTGGCAAGAGCGCCGCCGACTATGCTGCCGCCGATCGCGTGCTCGATGCGGCCACGTTGAAGATGCGTCGACTGTTCGCCCAGGTCGACGTGCTGATTCTTCCCACCACCTCGCAGGGTGCGTTTGCACTCGATGGCCCGATACCGGATTCGCAGGCGGATCTGGCCAGCTTTGCCAGTCTCGCCGGCTGCCCGGCGGTCAGTCTGCCGATGGGCACCTTGCCCGATGGCATGCCGATCGGCCTGCAGCTGGTCGGTGCGCGGGGCTCGGACCTGCGCCTGCTGGAACTGGCCGCGGTGTGTGCCGCCACCCTCGACGCCGAGCCGGCGTATCCGGTGATCGCCTGATCATCGCGTACCATGTGAGGTCTTGCATCTACGCGTGCATCTACGCGCCCGGGTCGCCCGGTCATCCACACCACTGCGTATCGTTTTATCCAGGCCATGACCACTGATTTTCTGCCGCCGCATTCCCATCTCGATGACCTCGAAGCCGAGAGTATCCACATCTTCCGCGAGGTGGCGGCGAGTTTTCGGCATCCGGTGATGCTGTATTCCATCGGCAAGGATTCTTCGGTGCTGCTGCACCTGCTGCGCAAGGCGTTCTTTCCGGCCCGCCCGCCGATGCCCCTGCTGCATGTCGATACGACCTGGAAGTTCCGCGAGATGATCGCCTTCCGCAATGAGGTGGCTGCGGCCGGCGATGTCGAGGTGCTCGTGCACATCAACGAGGACGGCGTGCGCCAGGGCATCTCGCCGCAAACGCACGGCGCCACCGTGCATACCGACGTGATGAAGACAGTGGCATTGAAGCAGGCGCTGGACAAACATGGCTTCGATGCTGCCATTGGCGGTGCCCGTCGTGATGAAGAGAAATCGCGGGCCAAGGAGCGGATTTTTTCCTTTCGCAATGCGCAGCATCGCTGGGATCCGAAGAACCAGCGCCCCGAGTTCTGGCATACCTACAACACGCACATCCGCAAGGGCGAGAGCGTGCGGGTTTTTCCGTTGTCCAACTGGACCGAGATGGATGTCTGGCTGTACATCCAGCACGAGAATATTCCGGTCGTGCCGCTGTATTTCGCCAAGCCGCGGCCGGTGGTCGAGCGTGACGGCGCCCTGATCATGGTCGACGACGAGCGTTTCGTTCTGCATCAGGGCGAATCGGTACAACTGCGCGAGGTGCGGTTTCGCACGTTAGGATGCTATCCGCTGACCGGCGCGGTGGAGTCGTCCGCCTCGACGCTGCGGGAGGTCATCGATGAAATGGTGCGCTCGCGCAGCTCCGAACGGCAGGGGCGGGTGATCGATCAGGACCCTTCGGCATCGATGGAGCGCAAGAAGCAGGAGGGCTACTTCTGATGACCGACGCCAAGGATTTGCTTCGCTTCATTACCTGCGGTAGCGTCGACGATGGCAAGAGCACGCTGCTCGGTCGCCTGCTGTACGACGCCGGCATGGTACCCGACGACCAGCTCGCCGCTCTCACACGGGACAGCCGCAAGCTGCACACCGAGCTCGGCGACGCGCTCGATTTTTCGCTGCTGACCGACGGCCTCGACGCCGAGCGCCAGCAGGGCATCACCATCGACGTGGCCTACCGCTACTTTCATACCGCGCGGCGCAGCTTCATCGTCGCCGACTGCCCTGGGCACGAGCAGTACACGCGCAACATGGCCACCGGCGCCTCCCACGCGGAACTCGCCGTGGTGCTGGTGGATGCGCGCAAAGGCCTGCTGACGCAGACGCGCCGGCACACTTATATATGTGGGCTGCTCGGCATCCGTCAGGTGGTGCTGGCGATCAACAAGATGGACCTGGTCGATTTCGATCAGGGTGTGTACGACGCCATCGCCGACGAGTATCGCGAACTGGCGCAGTCGCTCGGCATCGACCGCGTGCAATGTCTGCCGGTGGCCGCGCCGACAGGAGAAAATGTGGGCAGCCGTTCCGCGCGCATGCCTTGGTACGACGGCCCATGCCTGCTGGAGCTGCTCGAGTCGATCGACGTGGCGGCGGCGCAGGTCGGCGACTTCCGCATGCCGGTGCAGTGGGTGAATCGGCCGGATCAGTCGTTTCGCGGCTATGCCGGCACGATTTGCGGCGGCAGCGTGACCCGCGGCGACGAGGTGGTGATTCAGCCAGGGACGCAAACCGCTCGGATCGAGCGCATCGTCGGCCCTGGCGGCGATCTGCCCAGCGCTTCGCGTGGGCAGGCGGTCACGCTGTGTCTCGATCGCGAGGTCGATGCCAGTCGTGGCGACGTCATTTCCACGGCGCTGCGCCCGGCACCGGTGGCCGATCAGTTCAACTGCCACGTACTGTGGCTGGGCGACGCGGTGATGCTGCCCAACCGTACCTATCTGCTGAAGATCGGCGCGCGCGAGGTGAATGCTCGCGTCATGTCGATCAAGTACAAGGTCGACGTCAACACACAGGCGAAGCTGGCGGCGCGTCTGCTCGAACTGAACGAGGTCGGCTACTGCACGATGGGGCTGGATGGCGATATAGCTTTCGAGGCGTTCGCGACCAATCCCACCCTCGGCGGTTTCATCCTGATCGACCGTCAAAGCAACGCCACGGTCGCCTGCGGCATGCTCGACTATGCGCTGGGCCGTTCGTCCAACGTGCAGTGGCAGCATGTCGATATCGACAAGGTAGTACGCGGCAACAGCAAGGGACAGCGTCCGCTGTGCCTGTGGTTCACCGGGCTTTCCGGTGCCGGCAAATCGACCATTGCCAACCTGGTGGAAAAACGGCTGCACGCGCTGGGTTATCACACCTATCTGCTGGACGGCGACAATGTGCGCCACGGCATCAACAAGGATCTGGGTTTCACGCCCCAGGATCGTGTCGAGAACATCCGTCGCATCGCCGAGGTGGCGCATCTGATGGTGGATGCCGGGCTGATCGTGCTGGTGAGCGTGATTTCGCCGTATCGCAGCGAGCGGCGTTCGGCGCGCGAGCTGTTCGCCGAGGATGAGTTCATGGAAGTCTTCGTCGATACGCCGCTGGAGGAGTGCGAGCGGCGCGATGCAAAAGGCCTGTATCAGAAGGCGCGCGCGGGGCTGATCCGCAATTTCACCGGTATCGATGCGCCGTATGAGCGGCCCGAGTCGCCGGATGTGCACCTGCTTTCATCCGGTCGGCACGCCGAAAGTCTGGCTCAGCAGCTGAGCGAACAGCTGTTGGCCAGAATCGTTCCCTCCTACGATGACGAGGATGAACCGGCGCGTTAGATCGCCGACGTAAGCGGGTGCAACCCGTTGGCTGGATAGTGGGTGAGTGCATGGCGTCGAGCCTTTCGAAAACTGCTGCGCAACGTATCGATCTGTCCGGTGCTGATATCACGCTGCATCCGGGGTGGCTGGCGTCGCACGAGGCCGACGCGCTGTATGCGGACCTGCTGGAAAGCGTAGCCTGGGAGACGCACTACATAAAGCTGTTCGGCCGTGAGGTCGCTTCGCCGCGGTTGAGCTGCTGGATCGGCGACGCGGGTACGGGCTATACCTATTCGCGAACGCGCTTCGAGCCGCGGCCCTGGCCGGAATCGCTGGCCAGCTTGCGCGGTCGCCTCGAAACAGACTGCATGGCGTCCTTCAACAGCGTGCTGGCCAATTTCTATCGTGACGGCAGCGACTCGATGGGCTGGCACAGCGACGACGAGTCGGAGCTCGGCGCGCGACCGGTGATCGCCTCGCTGAGCCTGGGCGCCACGCGATCCTTTCGCCTTCGTCGCCGGTTGCCGCGTGGCGTTCGTGTACAGCGCGGCGACACGCTGTGCCTGCCGCTGACGCACGGCAGCCTGCTGCGTATGGCCGGCGATACGCAGCGGCTTTATCGTCATGAGATTCCCAAGACGCGGCAACCTATCGGCGGGCGGATCAACCTCACCTTTCGCTGGATCGATTCGAAACAGGATTGAACACGTCGAAACGTGGCGCTTATGGTCGCCGCTTGGATTGCCCCGAGCAGGCGGCGATAATGCGTGACTTTCCCGCAGGCTGCCGTCATGACCGACAAGACCGTACTCAATGCCACCCACCGCGCGCTGGGCGCCCGCATGGTCGACTTCGGCGGCTGGGACATGCCGATCAACTATGGCTCGCAGATCGAGGAACATCATGCGGTGCGTCGTGATGCGGGCATGTTCGACGTATCGCACATGACCGTGATCGATCTGCACGGCGCGCGCACCCGCGAGTTTCTGCGCCACCTGCTGGCCAACAGCGTCGACAAGCTCAAGGTCGCCGGCAAGGCGCTGTACTCGTGCATGCTCAACGAGCGTGGTGGCGTGATCGACGATCTGATCGTGTACTACTTCGACGACTCGCATTTTCGTCTGGTAGTGAACGCCGCAACGCGCGCCAAGGATATTGCCTGGATCGAGCGGCAGGCGCGCGCTTTCGACGTGGAGGTGAAGGAACGCCCCGAGTTCGCGATGATTGCGGTGCAGGGTCCGAACGCGCGTGCCAAGGTGATCGGTTTGCTGCACGAGGCGGATCGTTTGCGTATCGAGAAGCTCGGCAAGTTTTCCGCTGCCGCCGCACAGGGGCCTCGCGGTATGCCGCTCTTCGTCGCCCGCACGGGCTACACCGGCGAGGACGGTTTCGAGATCATCGTGCCGGAAGAACACGCCATCGCGTTGTGGGAGGCGCTGGCCAAGGCCGGCGTCGTTCCCGCCGGGCTCGGCGCGCGCGATACGCTGCGACTGGAGGCCGGCATGAACCTCTACGGTCAGGATATGGATGAGGACGTCTTGCCGTGGGAGGCCAATCTCGCCTGGACGGTGGCGCTGGACGAAGGACGCGACTTCATCGGGCGGGCCGCGCTCGAGGCGCAAAAAGCCGCAGGGGTTCCGCGCGCGATGGTCGGCCTGGTGCTCGACGACAAGGGCGTGCTGCGGCACGGTCAGAAGGTGCTCACGGCCCAGGGCGAGGGCGAGATTCTTTCCGGCAGCTTTGCCCCGACGCTCAACAAGGCGGTGGCGTTCGCGCGCATTCCCGCCGGTGATCCCGGCGACATCCGCGTGGATATCCGCGGCCGCGAGGTGCCGGTGCGTCTGGTGAAATATCCCTTCGTGCGCGACGGCAAGCCTTGCGAAGGTATCTGAAATCCACGTCCGGGCTGGTTCAGTCGCCGGACGTTTTGCGCTGCGCCGTATGCGGCTAGAATCCACCCATCCCCCTGCTACCCAACCACTGGACCCGATCATGAGTGAGATTCCCGGCGATCTGAAATTTCTCAAGTCCCACGAATGGGCCCGCGTCGAAGACGACGGCCTGGTTCGCGTGGGTATCTCCGACCATGCCCAGAGCCAACTTGGCGATCTGGTGTATGTCGAGCTGCCGGAAGTCGGTGCCGACATCAAGGCGGGTACCGGCGCTGCCGTGGTCGAGTCGGTGAAGGCGGCATCGGACATCTATTCGCCGATCTCCGGTGAAGTGGTCGAGGTCAACGAGATCCTCAGCGACAAGCCGGAGACCATCAACGAAGACGCCTACGGCGACGGCTGGATATTCCTGGTCCGACCCAGCGACCGCGCCGAGCTCGACGAGCTGCTCGATGCCAACGAATACGAAGAGCTGGTCGAGAACGAAGATCACTGAATCTTCGCTTTCGCGTCAAAGATCAACGGCCGCCTTTGCGGCCGTTGATCTTTTCGAACACTCGATTTCTCGATCACGCAAAACGAAGCTATCGAGCGGCTGCGACGGACAGTGGGCTGGTCGATAGGAAGAAGGTGTCGAGCCGAAAAATTTTCACACTCACGCATGCGATGGACGGCTCGTCGATTCCATCTCCAGATGACACATCGCGACGGCAAAAACATCGCCGATCGGCGCGAAGATTTCTCTTCGACGGGTTCACCCGCGGACGATCGGCAGGCTCCTTCGCGTCCGCTTCGAGCGAAGCGTCGGCCTTCAGAAACGAAAAATTCTGGCTCGACAAAAATATATTTTCGTCATGCCAGTGGCGTCCCGTTCATGTCCGCGGCGGCGATCGGATGGAAAAATTTGCGCGCTATTTTCAAGGCATTGAAATACCTTGATTTTGATCCGGAAAGAGAAGTTTTGTATTAAAACCCTTTGAAACAAGGGTTTTTGATGTCTTCGCGTATTTGAATGAAAACATTGTATGGACGTCTGGACGTCCATAGGAATATTTGTCTATGCCTCCGGAAGCGTTGGTGTGCCGGGGTTTGAGGGGGCTACAAAGGGGGTGAAGTGGATTGATTTCATGGCTAAAATCAATTGACAGCTGAAATCTTCAGGGATAGCTTTCGCAACAGATCACGGGGAATGTGCGTTATGGCAACAGCAAAATTCATTAAGCCGTATGTCGAGCACGGTGAAAAGGCAAACGCGGTACGCAAGATCACCGTCTCGATTCCGCTGCATGTTTTGCGGCGGCTTTCCGATTTGCGTACACACCGTCAAGTGAACAACCTTCGGCACGCTACCAACAGCGACTTGTTGGTTGAGGCGTTCCTGCACGCTTTTACTGGGCAACCACTGCCAACTGATGAGGAGCTGAGACGAACTATGGCCACTGCCAAAAAAACCACCGCAAAGAAACCGGCCGCCAAAAAGGCTGCCAAAAAATCCACCGTAAAGAAGGTTGCTGTCAAAAAGACCGCCACCAAGAAAGCCGCCGTGAAGAAAGTCGCCGCCAAGAAGGCTGTGAAGAAGGCGGTAAAGAAGGTTGCTGCCAAGAAGCCGGCAGCGAAGAAGGTTGCCGCCAAGAAGCCGGCTGCCAAGAAAGCCGTGAAGAAAGCTGCACCGGCCAAGGTGGTCAAGGCCACCAAGACCTCCAAGAAGTAAGCAAGGCAACACGTACACCAATAAAACTAGGTCATCGATACTTCTTTCCCCGCGGTGCCCAGCGCGGGGAAAGCACTTCGAAAAGATTCGTCCCGGCTTGCCGGGACGCTTCGTTTCAGGAGTCTGAAACATCCAGCGACCCCTGTTGGGGGCTGACAGGTTCCATGCGATCGCGGGAACCACGCGGTGGCGGCGTAAGGCGAATCGTCTTGGGTGGTTTGGCGCGGCCGCTTCGGCCTTACGCTGAGAGCACTCGCTATTTGCCGTGCTGCCTCATTGGGGTTACCTTTCACACATCCGCGCCGCGACCCGTCAGGGGACTGGTCGCTCCTACAGGGGGAAAAGCGCGGGTATCTATTCGATACCCAAGCGAGAGACCATGGATACCCGATACTTACTCGATACGCGTCGTCGTGCGCGCGGGGCTGCGAAGCCCCTGGTTGTTGCCGTCATTGTTGTACTCGCCGTACTGGTGATCGGCGCGTGGTTTCTGATCATCAAGCCGCATCAGGAGATGATGGCGGAGGATGCCGGAGGCCGCCCGTCCGCACTGATCGCGCCGTCGCCTGGAGCAGCCCCGACGCCACCGGCGAATGTGGCATCCATGGACGTCAACCAGCTGCTCGATGAAGCGCGCCGGGCCATCAACGAACAGCGCTATCTCGCGCCAGCGGGAAACAACGCGTTCGAATTCTATCTACGCGTATTGGCCAAGCAACCGGGCAATCAGGTGGCGGCCGATGCGTTGCGTGAAACGTTCCCGTATGCGGCGACATCCGCGGAGCAGGTGATCAACGCCCGCGACTTCAACGAATCCCAACGTCAGATCGATCTGTTGGCCAAGGCCGACCCGGCCAACTTCACTTTGACCATTCTGCGTTCCAAGCTCGACGCTCAGCGCAAGCTGCAGGACAAGCAAGAGCAGCAGGCGATCGATCAGCAGAAGGCGCAGCAGCTGGCGGCGCAGAGGGCCGCCACAGAAAAGGCCGAAGCGGACAAGCTGGCTGAGCAGCAGAAAGTTCAGGCCGCCGAAACGGCGCAGCTGAGGACGCGCCAGGCTAGTGCGGCGACGCAACCGGCCCAGCAGCAGGCCATAGTGGCAGCGCCGACGGCTGCCGGCCAGAGCGAGCGCGCCGCGGCTGGCGCTATCGGGAAAACCAGTGAGGCGGTTCTGGTGAAGGGTGCCGAGCCCGTGTATCCGCAGAGCGCATTGCGCGCTCACCAGGCCGGCTGGGCTGTGGTGGCATTCACCATCGATCCCAATGGCCGCACCAGTGACGTCCACGTTACGAACTCTCAGCCCAGGCACGTATTCGATCGTGCCGCCATCGATGCGGTGACGCGTTATCGTTTTACTCCGGCGATGAAAAACGGAGAGCCTGTCGCCAGTACGCGAGAGCAAAGAATCGAGTTCAACCTCTGATCGAAGATTCAGGGTGGGAAAGAACGGTGCAGAGATGCGCCGTTCTTTTTGGTATTTGCTGCGGAATCAATGCGGCTTTCGAGCTTTGCGGGGCTTGCCGCTTTTCTTTGTTGTAGCTCCTGGCGCGGTGGCGCTCTCGATGCCCGCCCAATCGACGTGCGGCAGCCCCAGCAGGTTGTCGAACACCATGGGCATGAGTCCGCTGGGCACTGGACCGGTCGAGTTCCACAGAGTCACCACGCCAGCGCGGTACTTCGGAAAGAAGCCGATCATGGTGCGATAGCCGGCCACGGCGCCGGCGTGATAGATCAGCGTTTCGCCGCCGTAATTGTAGACACGCCAGCCCAGCGCGTAGTACGCGGATTTCAGTCGCGCGCTGCGCCAGGGTGTGGCGCGCAGTTCGGTCGGTGTGACCACGCCGGGTGTGTGCAGCACATCGAGCAGGGATTGGGGAAGGACGTCCGGACGTGCGCCCATTTGCGCGGCCAACCACTTTTCCATATCGTGCAGGCTGGCGTTGACGCCGGCCGCTGGCGCGACGCGGTAATAGGTTTCCGTGGGCTCGAACGGGATCCAGCCGTTTGCCGAGGGTCGGTGCGGCCGTGCCCAGCTCGGGCTGGATTCCAGCGCAGCCAGGCCGTAGCTCGCCGTGGTCATGCCCAGCGGATAAAAGATGCGCTTGTCGACCAGGCGATAGAAAAAGTCGCCGGTGCGCGCCAGCACGATGTCGCCGATCATGCCGAAGGCCACGTTCTGATAGCCGTAGCACTGGCCCACGCCACAGGCCATGTCCACTTCATCGAGCTTGCGCACGAGCTCTTCGTAGGACACCTCGCCTTCGAGCATGCTGTCGTAGGTGTTGCGCGGCAGACCGAGGCGCTGGCCGAGGATGTCGCTCACCGTCGCTTGCGCGCTCGCCTGCGCGTCCTTGAGCTTGAAGTACGGCAGCACATCGACCAGCTTGGTATCCCAGCTCAGCTTGCCGTCCTGGACCAGCAGGCCCGTCAGCGCGGTGGCAAACGCTTTGGACAGCGAGGCGAGTCGAAATACGGTGTCGGGTGTGATCGGCTTTTGCGTCGACACGTCGGCGTAGCCGACGGTGCGTTCCAGTACGACCTTGTCATCGATCACCACCGCGGTCGCCAGGCCAGCCACTGCGTCACTCTCGGCGAGCCGATCGAGCCAGCGTTGATAGTCGGCCAGCGTGTCTTTGATACGTGCAGCCGGCAGGTTCTGCTCGACCGCTGCACCAGTGGCGACTTTCGGCGGCGCGGTGACGGCAGGCTGGGCGATCACCGCGGGGCTCGCCAATGCGCCTATGCTCGCGATCAGCAAAAAACACTTTTTCAAAGGCATGGTTTTTTTGGTTTCATGCGGCGAACGAGCGGTCCGCGATTGGATGATATGACGCGTATGGGCGTCGGAATCGACTTCTTATTTCTTTGATTGTCTAGCACTGGATGTCAGTCCACAACGGATAGGACGGTTTTTTGCGTTAGCCGGCAAAGGCGTCGATGTAACGCGGCGCCGAACCCTGTGTGGACGCCCTTGTTTCGGAGCGCGCGCGCTCTGCCTTGAGCTTTGACATAAAGAGCCGGCCTTGGTTCGTCGCCATCGCCACACCGAAGCCGACACGCGCGTCCGGCATCTGGCCAACGTGCGTCAATCGTCCCGAAAGAAACAGCGGCGTCGACAAGCGTGTTTTTGCGTTGCTTTGTCTGTCTACCTTCACGCATATCCGTTGGAGCGCGATCTGCGCGTGCTAGTCTTTTTGCGAACGCCCTGGATAAGCCCGTGAACTCATCTCGTGACGCTGTTGTGGGCAAACCTGACGCGGGTCAATCCGCCGCACCGATGCTGTCGGCAGTGGCGTTTTTCTTCGTGATGACGTCGTACTACATCGTGCGACCCGTGCGCGATCAACTCAGCGGTGCGGTGGGCTCACCGTCGCTCCCGCTTTTCTATGGCGTGGTGTTTGCCGTGATGCTGCTGTTCACGCCCGCCTTCGGTCTGCTGGTTGCTCGTTATCCGCGAAGGCAGCTGCTGGGTTGGAGCTACAGCTTTTTCATTCTGTCGCTGCTCGCCTTCGTGCCGGCCTTCATGGCGCAGGATCGCATCGGAGCGCGTCAGCTCGGTGTCGCCTTTTTCGTGTGGGTCAGCGTGTTCAATCTGTTTGTGGTGTCGCTGTTCTGGAGCTTCATGGCCGACATCTTTTCCAGCCTGCGCGCGCGCAAGGTCTTTTCACTGATTGCGCTGGGCGGCATGGCGGGCGCGATCTTCGGTCCGCTGATCACCAAATTTCTGGTGGTGTGGATCGGCGTGGCGCCGCTGCTGGTGGTGTCGGCTGTCGCGCTGGGGCTGGCGCTGGTCATTCTGTTGACGATTTCCGCGCAGCACGATCGCCAGCCGGGCAGCCACGGTGACGAGGCGGTGGGCGGTTCGCTCTGGGCCGGCGTGCGCGAACTGTGGACGAGGCCGTTCCTGCGTTACATGGCGCTGCTGATGCTGTTCGGTGACGGCATCGGCACGCTTGCCTATGCGCTGGTGGCCGACTACGCCAAGGCGCATATCGTCGGCAATGTCGCGCGTACGTCGTTCTACAACGATCTGGATCTCTACACCAACCTGCTCGGTGCGCTGCTGCAGCTGACGCTGACGCCGTGGCTGCTGATTCGGCGTGGCGCCGGCTGGGGGTTGGTGCTGGCGTCGCTGGTCAATGTGGCATTGCTCGCCGGCGTGGCGTGGGTCGGTGGCGGCGGTGTCGTGCTGTTCGGCTACGGCGTATCCGTGTTGGCGGTAATGATTGTCACCACACGTGGCTTTGCCTATGGCATGACCAAGCCGGCGGTCGATTCGCTGTACACCCGGGTGCCGCGCGAAACGCGCTACAAGGGCAAGAACTTCGTCGAGACGGCCGTCTGGCGCCTGGGCGATGTGCTGGTCACCAGCGGCGTGAATGGCCTGCATGCGTTCGGTTTGGGTGTGGCAGGGCTCGCTGTGGTTGGCACCGGCGTTGCGGCTATCGCCACTGTCGTTGCGCGGCGCGCAGGATGGTCCGCCGATCTGGCGCCGGAGACGCCTCAGCAGGTGACGAAAGCAAAGCACATCGATGAATAAACCCGATCTTCAGCTGGTGATGTAGCGCTGCAGGTGTTCGATCTGCTCGGCCTGCGCGTCGATGACCGCCTTTACCAGATCGCCGATCGAAATCACGCCGACCACAGCACCGTCCTTGACCACGGGCAAATGGCGAACGCGGCTGTCGGTGCATAGGCGCATGCAGTCGAATACGTCGGTATCCAGACTTACCGTAAGCGGTTCGCTGTGCATGATGTCGGAGACGGCCGTGGCGGCCGACGAACGCCCCTGCAGGATCACTTTACGCGCGTAATCGCGTTCCGACACGATGCCCAGCAGATGCTCGCCCCGCATCACCAGCAGCGCGCCCACGCGGTGCTCGGCCATTTGCTTGATCGCGTCGAGCACCGGGGCGTCCGGCGCAATGGTGAAAATCGTGCTGTCCTTGCTTTCGAGCAGATGTCGGACCTGGTGCATGACGGGGTCTCCTGCAGGCCCGGACGGGCCGAGTTCAGCGAGTCTACTGCGGCGCCATGACGGGCGGTAGTGACCTGCCGAAGCCGGTTGAAAGTGCGCGCTTGCCGTTCATCGCGGTGGTTCAGCTCGACTGTCGCGGCGGCCGGTGTTCTTCGATGAAATACAGCGGGCGCCGCTTGCTCTCGGCGTAGTTGCGCCCCAGGTATTCGCCGATCACGCCAAGCGCCAGCAGCTGCACTCCGCCGAGGAACAGAATGACCAGTATCAGCGTAGGGTAGCCGCGCACCACATCGCCGTAGAACAGCGCGCGGATCAGCACGAAGAAACCGTAGACGAAGGCAAAGCCGGCGGACGCGACGCCGACCCAGGTGGCCAGCCGCAGCGGTGCGGTGGAAAACGAGGTGATGCCCTCGATCGCCAGTTGCGCCAGCCGCCAGTAATTCCACTTGGTGATACCGGCCTGGCGAGGGTCGCGCAGGTAACGCACGGCGGTCTGCTTGTAGCCGATCCAGCTGAAAAGCCCTTTCATGAAACGTTGGCGTTCGCGCATCTGGGCCAGCGCATCGAGGGCGCGTCGCGACAGCAGGCGGAAGTCGCCGGTGTCTCGAGGTATCGCAGTATCCGATAGCTTGTTCATGCTGCGATAGAACGCCGCTGCAGTGAATCGCTTGAAGCGTGTTTCGCCGGCGCGCGCGCTGCGCGTCGCGTAGACGACGTCAAAGCCGGCGCGCCACTGTTCCACCAAGGCCGGAATGAGCTCGGGCGGGTCCTGCAGGTCGGAGTCGATCACCACAGCGGCATCGGCCGTCACGTGGTCGAGGCCGGCCGTCATCGCCGCCTCCTTGCCGAAATTACGCGAGAGCTTGAGCGCGCCGGCGCGTGGATCGCTCGCGACCAGGCGCTCGATGATGGACCAGGTGTCGTCCTTGCTGCCGTCATCCACGTAGAGCACGTCGCAATCCAGAGCGAGACCGTCCAGCACCTTGCTCAGGCGCTGATGAAAAGTCGTCAGCACATCCGATTCGTTGTACGCGGGAACAACAACGGTGAGTTGCGGCATGGCAGGCGCCGGGGAAGGGATGCGCCATGCTAACCAAGTAGCGTCGATCAGGCGAATAGGTTGAGGAGACGCTCAGCGCTTAGCGTGCGGCGGCGCCTTGCCTTCGATATAGCCTGGTCCGCCGAGCTGGCTCATCTGCTGTTCGATCCAGCCGGCGCGGCGCAGCACGTACGCGCTGGGCTGGTCGGCATGCAGGCGCCGCGGGCTGGGCAGCACGGCCGCCAGGCGCGCGGCTTGCGACGGGCCGAGCCGCGCAGGCACCGTATGAAAAAACGCGTCGCTGGCGGCGCCGACGCCATAAACCCCGTCGCCCAGCTCGGCGATGTTGGCGTACACCTCCAGAATGCGCTGTTTGGGCCAGGTCATTTCGATCAGCAAGGTGAAATACGCCTCAAGCCCCTTGCGCACAAAGCTGCGCCCGTTCCAAAGGAACAGATTTTTTGCCGTCTGCTGGCTGATCGTGCTGGCGCCGCGCAGTCGGCCGCCGTCGTCGGCCTCGTCGATGGCGCTGTGGATCGAGTCGAAATCGAAGCCGTGGTGGTAGGGAAACTTCTGATCCTCGCCAGCCACCATCGCCAGCGGAACCCACGGCGATATCTGGCTCCACGGCACCCAGCGATGGCGCAGATGAAAATTCGGCTCGTGATGCACCCATGCGCCGATCTGGCGTTCCACCATCACGGCCGATGTCCACGGCGGTATAAAGCGCAGCATCAGCACCATCAGCCACGTCACACCGAACCAGGCCAGTGCGACGATCGCCAGGAGGCGCAGCAGGCGACGCAGCGGAGATCGTCGGGAAAACTCGGACATGGGCGACACGCTATCGGAAGTCCAGCGAGTATAAGGGCGTTGTTCCCCAGCGTCCGCGCCCCCATTTGAAAGCGTTGTCGGTGCGGCTCGCGCAGCCCCGATACTTCGATCTCACGAGGACCACCGTTTTGGAAAAGCTGCCAGTCGACGATGTTCTTTACCGGTTTCTATTGGAGCACGCAGGCATTCGCGGCGCGCTGGTCCGATTGGGCCCGGCATGGCGCGAGGTGGCCGGCCGTGCGCAGTATCCGCCGGCGCTACACGCGGTGCTGGGTGAAGCGCTGGCCGCCAGCGCGCTGCTTACCGGCAACATCAAGCTCGATGGCGCGCTGTCGATCGAGTTGAAAAGCACCGGTGCGCTTCGCCTGCTGTTTGCCGAATGCAATGACCAGGGCAGCCTGCGCGGCCTCGCTCGCTGGAACGATCCGCTGCCCGAGCCGCTGCAGCTGCAGGCGCTGCCCGAAGCCATCATGGCGATCACCATCGGCAATGTGGAGCGCGGCCAGCGCTATCAGGGCCTAGTGGATCTGCAGCACGCGAGCTTGGCCGACGCGTTGGAAAATTACTTCGTTCAATCCGAACAACTGCCGGCGCGGATCGTGCTGGCCACCAGCGGCGACTATGCCGTCGGCCTGATGCTGCAAAAGGTTCCCGATGAAGGCGGCCGCGACGCGTCTCACGACGCGGACGCGTGGAATCGCGTGGTCCAGCTCACCGCTACGTTGGGCACGGAAGAACTGCTCGCCACGGCGCCCGCGGAGCTGCTGTATCGGCTGTATCACGAAGAGTCGGTTCGACTGTTTGAATCGCGCCCTCTCGCCTTCGGCTGCAGCTGCAGTCGGGAGCGTGTCACGGCGATGCTGCGTTCGCTGGGCCGCGAGGAGGTGGAGGCCGCGCTGGAAGCGCGCGATGGCGAGATCGAAGTGATCTGCGAGTTCTGCGCGCAGCGCTACCTGTTCGACCGTATCGACGCCGAGCACCTGCTCAGCGAGAGCCCCGTGTTGAGTACCCCGGATACGGCACAATAGCCATCGGGTTGGCTTGATCCGGGGTACTCAACACGTCGAGCGGCGCTGGCCGCGTGCCTTTCGCAGCGCCGTCGATCGACCGATCAATTCGGTCGCGGCGGCGTGACCGAGCCAAGCCACGTTTCGGCGGCCTGAGCGGCGGCGAACAGGAAGCCCTGGCCATAGCGGCAGCCGACTTTCATCAACGCCTGTCGCTGCGATTCTTCCTCGATGCCTTCGGCGATCACCTTCATCTGCAGCGAATCGGCCAGCACCTGGATTGCGCGAACCAGGGCGAGGCCCTGAGTTTCCTGATCGTCCGCCGGCAGTTCGGTGATGAAGGATCGATCGATCTTCAGCGTCTCGAACGGATATTGGTGCAGATAGCTCAACGACGAGTAACCGGTGCCGAAATCATCCAGTGCAATGCCGACGCCGTGGCTGCGCAGGTTCTGCAGCATCTGCTTCACCTGGTTCGGATTTTCCAGCAGCGCACGCTCGGTGACCTCGATACGAATGCAGTGCGTGGGTACGGCGTAACGATCGAACAGCGCAAGCAGCTTTTGATCCAGGTCCGGTGAGCGGAAGTGCCGGCCCGAGACGTTGATGCTGATGAAACCATCGGCACCGATCAGCTTCATGCCCTGTTTGCATACCTGCTCGAAGATATGCCAGTCGATCGCCTCGGCGCAGCCGCAGTCTTCGGCAATCAGCAAAAAGTCCTGCGGCAGCAGCAGGCCGCGCTGCGGATGGTGCCAGCGCAGCAGCGCCTCGTAGCCGGCGACCCGGCCATCGGCCAGTTCCACGATCGGCTGGTAGAACGGCACGAATTCGTTACGGCTGAGCGCATGGCGAAGGTCGCTCTCCATGTCCAGCAGCGACAGCGCCTGGCGTCGCAGCCGCTCGTCGAACATCGCGGCGCGATGGCGGCCACCGTCCTTGGCGTTGTACATCGCTGCATCGGCGTCACGCAGCAGCTCTTCGGGCTGCTTGTAGTGCGGGCTGGAAAGGGTGATGCCGATCGAGGCCGAGGTGAAGATTTCCTTGGTCCCCAGCCGGAACGGCGTCTGCAGTTCGACGATGATGCGCTCGGCGACGACCATCGCCTTGCTGGTGTCGGCGATGCCCTCGAGCAGCACGGCAAACTCATCGCCGCCGAGGCGGGCGACCACATCGCGGGTTTTCAGGCAGGCGCGGATGCGGCCGCCGACCTGGAACAGCAGATCGTCGCCGACCAGGTGCCCGACCGAATCGTTGATCACCTTGAAGCGGTCCAGATCGATAAAGAGTACGGCGAATTGTTCGGCCGGATTGGCGGTATAGCGCTGCATCGCCTGTTCCAGCCGCTGTAGCAGCAGGGTGCGATTGGGCAGGCCAGTGAGCGAATCATGCAGGGTTTCGTACTTCAGCCGCCGCTCGACGCGCTCGCGCTCGGCGATTTGTTCGCGTAAATCGCGATTGGCCAGCGCCAGCGCGCGGGTGCGTTCGGTGACGCGTCGCTCCAGCCCCGCATACGCCTGTTTCAGCGATGAATCGGCGTAGCGCCGCTGCAGCGCGTTGGCGATGTGGTAGCTGACGAAGGTCAGCAGTTCCTGGTCGCGCTCGTGATAGTTGTGTTCGAGCGAATAGCTTTGCAGCGCGAGCACGCCCATCACTTTGTCGCCCCAGACCAGCGGCACGCCAAGCCAGCAGACCGAGCGCGTGCCGAAGTGGGCGATTTCACCGGCCTCGACCAGTCGATCGATGTCGGTAGGGAATGCCAGGAGCGGCCGCCCGCGGCGCAGCACATATTCCGTGGCGCCGCGGCCGTGCGCGCGCGATGGCCGCACGTTGTCGACTTCATCGACCGAATAGGGAAAGGTCAGCTCGTTGGTTTCCTCATCGACCAGCGCGATATAGAAATTACGCGCGTAGAGCAGGCCGCTGATGGCCTGATGTACGGCGGCGTAGAAATTGTCCAGACTGATCGGGGTATTGGCCAGTTCGGCAATACGGAACAGCGCGGCCTGCAGACGTTCACCGCGCTGGCGCTGCAGCACCTGCTGACGCAGCACGCGGTTGGCTTCGCGCAGCGCTGCCGTGCGATCGGTCACCCTCCGGCCCAGCTCCAGATGCGCCTCGCGCCGCTCCAGCGCGGTCTGTACGTGCTGTGCCACGTAGTTCAGCAGCTCCAGGTCGTGCCGCGAATAATGCGTATCCGCGCGATAGCTCTGCACCACGATGCCGCCGACGACGCGCCCCGCGCGCAGCAGCGGTACGCCCAGCCAATGCTCGCAGCGGGGGCCCACCAGCACGAATCGTTCGCCGAACTGTCGCTCCAGCTCCTCAGTCGAGCCCATCATCGGGCGACCCTCCTGCAGCAGATTCCAGGTCAGGCTGTGCAGCACCTCCTGCAGCGGCATGTCCTGATCGGGCGGCGGCGGATCGGTATCGACCGTGTCGACGTAGTAGGGGAACCGTATGGTGTCGCTCGTGGCGTCGTGCAGCACGATGTAAAAGTTCTCGGCATACATCAGGCTGCTGACGATCGCGTGCAGCGAGCGCATCATTTCCGGCATGTCGTGCTCGGCGCCGGCCTGCTCGGCAATGGCGTACAGCGCCCGCTGCAATCGTTCGGCCAGTGCGAGCCGAGAAATGGCCTCGTACAAACGGCTGGTTTCGGCCAGCTGGCGCAGGCGTGTATTGCCCAGTCGACCCAGCCATGCCAGCTGTTCCCGCACGCCGTCCAGCAGTGGCCTGCCGTCCCATTCCAGCGTCATGACGCGGTCGCCTTGCGGGTCTTGCGCCAGGTCGAGCTGAGTTTCCGCAGCCGCTTGCTCGTCCTTCGGCCGCCAGCGTAGCCGTCCCTCGACGCCCAGGCTGAGCATCATCCGCTCGCAGATCTCCATCACGCCGGCCGCGTCGACCGCGTCGAACAGCTTTTCGACCGCGTAACGCAGGGACGCAAGATCCCGCACCACTAAAAATGGCAGGGACGGGCGGGTCGTGGGTGTGACGCTCATGCGACGTGATCGCTTCCGGGCCGCGCTTGTGGATCGAGGTATCGGTACGTTATTTTCTTGTGTAAGCTTATATCGCGTAAGTTGGCTTGGTAGCCAGCATTGTTGACGCACGGGGAACACTCATAACCTTCCAAGGTCCTTCAGGGGCCTGAAACTGCTTTTTCTTGAGCTGGTGGGGAATGTTTGGCCTGATCAACGGTGTTAGTTATTTGTAAAGTTGAGTTATACTGACCACTCAAGACATTCATTCGGAAACGTTGCCCAGACAAGCCGATGCGCCGACTTTATTCGCCCCTGCTGATGCTTCTGCTGCCGCTCGCCGCGGCCGGGCAGTCTGCGGTCGGCGACGACGCGACGGCCCAGCAGTTGCTTTCACAGCAGCCGGCGCAGATGGCTCCGGTGGGCGCTGGCGTATCGGTCCCGCTGTGGCTGGGTTCCAACGGGCATTTGCTCGCTCTGAAGGCCGACCAGGCAAGCGGCGCCGATGCGCTGCGCAGCAGCACCCTGTTGTCGTTTCACGTGGTCGATGCGGCCAGCGTCAACTCGACCGGTCTGCAATATGGCCTGGCGCCCAATCTTCAGGCCAACGCCGAAGTCAGTCAGCGGACCTGGGTCAACCAGCCAATCCGTATCATCGGCAGCGAAGTCGGGGCTACCTACAACGCCGGCCGTTACAGTCTGGGCCTCAGCGTGGGCGCCAACAGCACGCAGGACAGCAGCGCGACCTTGCCACGCATACTTCCTAGTGCGGCAGCGGGCGTGGATGGCCTATCGAGCTTCGACAGCAGCTCTCAGGTCAACGCGCGCGGTCGCCTGGCGTTGGGCAGTACCAGCGGCATCGATCTGGGTGCCAGCGTAGGCCGCATCCATCTGCTGCCGGGTAACCTGCTGGGGGTGAATACGCTGGATCAGAAAGCGTTGAGCTTCGGCGTGGATCACGGTTCGCTGAGCGGCATGCTGATCGGCCGTACGATGGAGCCTCAGGTCGGTGTTCCCGGTGGCAATATCGCCCCTGACCGTCGCTGGAACAGTATCGATCTGGGCGTCACCTGGCGATTGCCGTGGCGCGGCCAGCTGAGCGTGGGCGCGCAAAACCTCTGGTCGTCCGGCACGTCGACGAATACTCCGGTAGGCCCCGAACCGGATCAGTCGCGCACGCCCTATGTGCAATACCACCAGGATCTCTGATCGTCCGGCAGCCAGCCGATGTGACTTGGTGATCTCGATGACGCCGTCGCCTATGCGACGGCGTTTTCGTTGGTGTTGAAGGGGAACGAATCGGGCCGACGCGACCGGCATCAATTCTTTCGGATGCGCAGATCGCCGCTGAACGTTTCGACATTGATCTTGCCGCCGTCGCTGCCCAGATGCACGTCCAGGCTACTGCCGGGTCCGTGCTCGGCTTTCTCCGGCGTGCCGAAATCGCTGCGCAGATCGCCGCTGAAGCTGCTGGCATGCAGCGAACCGGCGACCGTCGCGGGTAGTTGCAGCAGCACATCGCCGCTCATGCTGTCGATGCCGAGGCTGCCGTCGGGAGCGATGCCGCCGGACAACTGGACATCGCCAGATACCGTGCTCAATGTGAATTTTTTCCAGGGGCCGCCGCTGGCCTGGATATGACCGGAAATGGTCTCCAGTTTCGCCTCGTTGCCGAGTGTCGGTGCAAGGATGTCGCCGCTGACCGTCTGCAGCCCGGCCGTGTCGGCATGACCACTCAACTCGATATTGCCGCTGACGCTGTTCACCTTGAGCGACGGCGTGCGTGCGCTGATGCGCGCCCGGCCGCTGACGCTGTCGATCTGGATACTGCCGCCGTCCAGCCCATCGAGGACCACCGCTGCGCTGACGACATTGACATCCAGCGCGGCGGCCTTGGGCACATGCAGTTCCAGCGTACTCGGCGACATCCTGCTGTCGCTGCTCCAGTTGAGCCAGCCGGAGCCACCCTGCGGTTCGACCTTTATCGAGAGATCGCCATTGCTGCCGGTGATCGCCAGCGGCTTGCTGCCGTCGCCGAGTTGGCCGGTGACCTGCACCTCATTGCGATCCCAGCCGCTGATCGTCACATCGCCTGCCACGTTGCTCACGCTGACGCGGACGGTGGGGCTGGCTTCATGGTGCAGGTTGATCGGCGTTTCGGCCAATGCTCGACCGACGCAGAGGCATAGCAGCAGGGGAATGTAGCGTGCGGTTTTCATAGTTAGTCCAGGTGTTGATCAACCCGCGTCGCTGGCCAGCTGACGCAGCTGGCTTTGTTGACGCTCGGTTTGGATAAGCAGACGCTGCAGCGCCGACGAATGGGGCGCCTGTTGCATCGCCTGCTGCAGCTCCATGCGAGCCGCATTCAGCTGAGTTGCCGCACCCGCCAGTCGGGGATCGGCGGGCTTCCAGTTTTGCACCGAAGGCGCGCTGGCGACCGGCGTTGTCATGGTTGCGTTTCTGGCATGCCATCCAATGGCGCCGGCCAGCGCCACCGACGCGGCAAAGCTGGCGGCGATCAGCCAGCGCCGTCGGCTTCCCGATGGCGTTGTCGCTGTGGGCGCATCACCGGCTGCGGTGGATTCGGCGTCGCCCAGCGCGGCGTCGATCGACGCCCACAGATCCTGACGCGGCGCCAGCGGCTGGCGCAGGTCCCGCATTTGTCGACGCCATTCAAATTCGTTCATATCACTCTCCCGCATCAGCGGATCCCAGCATTTTGCGTAGCAGACCGCGAGCGCGGTGCAGTTGTGCTTTGGACGTACCCACGGCCATGCCCAGCTCGTTGCCGATATCTTCATGTCGCCAGCCTTCGATATCGTGCAGCACTAGTACCGCGCGGGCTCGCGGCGGAAGCAGCGCGATGGCGCGTTCCAACTCCTCGCGTTCGGCTGCGCAGAACGGCGTCTGACCGGGATCGGGCAGGTGTTCGTCGTCGACCATGCTCACCGGATCTGCGCCGCGCGCGCGAATGTCCATCAGTGCGACATTCACGGCGAGCCGGTACAGCCAAGTACCGAAAGCGCTTTCGTAGCGAAAATCCGGCAATTTCTGCCAGGCGCGCACGAAAGCGTCCTGGGTCAGATCTTCCGCTCGGGCGTGGTCATAGCCGGCGAGTCGAAAAACCGCGCCATGCACGCGGCCAACATGCAGGTGATACAGCCGCTGGAACGCGCGCCGGTCACCGCCTGCTGCTGCGCGAACGTCGTCACTGTCGTTGGCTACCGCAGTGGCGACGGGTGACATGAAAAGTCCAATGGCGTGGCTGGCGAGGGTCATCTTGCCAGCTTGGATGCATCCGGGCGCAGAAGGGTTTGAATCGAGCTGCACGTGATGCGTGCCCCGCACTGTGCGCTCTCTCGCCTTGGCGCAGTTTCCGCGTGAGCTCGTAAACGTCCACCGACCGCGCCCCAGGACTCAGATGTTCACGATGATGCCGCTTTTCGACGTGGCTGTTCGACTGCCGCGGTCAGGGCGAGTGCCACACGCTGTTGCTCGTCTCGCAGAGCGTCGGGCAGGCGCGGCGCAAACGTATCGAGATAGTCGCCGATTGCGGCGAGTTCATCCCGCCAGGCGCCGTTGTCGACCTCGAGCAGTGTTTCGAGACTGGCGCTATCGATTTTCAGACCGTCCAGATGAAGTTCGCCGACCTGCGGCAGCGTGCCGATAGCGGTCTCGACACCGGTAACGCGGCCTTCGACGCGATCGATCATCCACTGCAACACGCGCAGGTTGTCGCCAAAGCCCGGCCACAGGAACTTGCCGTCCGTACTTTTGCGGAACCAGTTCACGTGGAAAACTTTCGGCAGCTTGGCACCGGCCCGGTGGAACGACAGCCAGTGCGCAAAATAATCGCCGTAGTGATAGCCGCAGAAGGGTTTCATCGCCATCGAATCGCGGCGAAGCACGCCCACCTCGCCGGTCGCCGCCGCCGTGGTTTCCGAACCCATCGCCGCGCCCATCAGCACGCCATGCGTCCAGTCGCGAGCCTCCATCACCAGCGGCAGCAGCGAGGGGCGACGGCCGCCGAACACGATCGCACTCAGCGGCACGCCCTGCGGCGCCTCGGCTTTGTCCGACCAGGTCGGGCACTGTTTGGCGCTGACGGTGAAACGCGAATTCGGGTGCGCTGCAGGGCCGTTGGCAGGGTCGTAGGGGCGGCCCTGCCAGTCGGTGACCGGGGTACCCGGCAGGCCTTCCCACCACGGCTGGTTGTCGGCCGTTACTGCCACGTTGGTATAGATGGTGTCGTGCGCAATGGTGGCCAGCGCATTGGGATTGCTGCTGTCGCTGGTGCCCGGGGCCACGCCGAAAAAACCGGCCTCGGGGTTGATGGCGTATAGGCGTCCATCGTCGCCTGGTCGCATCCAGCAAATATCGTCCCCGATCGTCCAGACCTTCCAGCCGTTCTGGCGATAGCCTTCCGGCGGAATCAACATGGCGAGGTTGGTCTTTCCGCAGGCGGATGGAAAGGCGGCGGCGATGTAGTGCGTTTCTCCCTGCGGATTTTCGATGCCGACGATCAGCATGTGTTCGGCCAGCCAGCCTTCCGTATGCGCCTGATTGCTGGCGATGCGCAGCGCGTGGCACTTCTTGCCCAGCAGCGCGTTGCCGCCGTAGCCGGAGCCGTACGACTGGATCGAAAGCTCTTCGGGAAAGTGCATGATGAAGCGGCGATCGGGATCGAGTTCACCCGTGGAGTGCAGGCCTTTGACGAAGTGTCCCTCGCGCTCGATGCGCGCCTGCGCGGCGACACCCATGCGGGTCATGATGCGCATGTTGGCGACGACATAGGGGCTGTCGGTGATCTCCACGCCGCAACGCGCCAGCGGCGAATCGATCGGACCCATGCAGTAGGGAATCACGTAAAGCGTGCGGCCGACCATACAGCCGTCGAACAGCGCGTTCATCTTAGCGTGTGCGTCGGCCGGCGCCATCCAGTGATTGTTCGGTCCGCTGTCCTGCCGGTCGGTGTGGCAGACGAAGGTCAAGTGCTCCACACGCGCCACGTCCGACGGACTGGATCGATGCAGATAACAGCCGGGATGCGTCCGCTGGTTCAGCTCGATCAGCTCGCCGGTCCGCAGCATTTGCTGTACCAGGGATCGATATTCGGCGTCCGAACCGTCGCACCAATGCACCCGCTCGGGGCGGGTCAGTGCGGCCACGTCGTTTACCCACTGCTGCAGTGATTCGAGCGAGCTCGCCATCGGTGTCCCTCTCTGGTCTTGCGTGAATTCAGAGCGGAAACGGTAGTTTGCAGAGATTGGCATTGCAAGGCGTATCGCAACAATGCACTCAGCGCAGGCGATACACCGCCCGCATGGGGCGATGCGGATTACGCTGGGATCAGCGTGGCGATCATGTGCTCGACATAGGCGTCGAACTCTTCATGGTTGATGCGCGGCAGGCCCAGCGTGAAGTTCAGCTGCAGAAAGCCGACATAGGCGGCGTAGGTCAATCGGGCGCGGTTGAGCGCTTCGGGCGAGGGCAGGCCGGCCTCGCTGTAGGCGGTGGTGAGAAACTCCATCCGCCGCTGCGATACGCGCGCCATCACCGGGACCACCTGCGGGTGATCGAGCGCCTTGAGCAGGGCGGCGTAAACGCGATGGGGCTGCAGCTCGTGCGCCACGCGGCGAAACAGTTCCGGCAGACGCTTGCGCGGGTCCGCGATCTGCTCGATCTGGTTGATCACCTCGCGCTCGCCGTACTGCTCCCAGCGCTCCAGCGCGGCGTTGAGCAGCGCTTCGCGCGTGCGGAAGTGCCAGTAAAAGCTGCCCTTGGTCACACCAAGCTGCCGCGCCAGCGCCTCGACCGCCAGGGCGCCCACGCCCTGTTCGGCAATCAGGTGCAGCGCGGCTAGCTCCCAATCCTCGGCGGAAAGGCGGGTACGTTCGGGTTTGATCGCGACGTTCATGCGAGCATGGTAGCCACACGTCCCGCGTTTGTAATGCGGTGCCGGCGCAAACGGCGAAAAAACCGCGTCAATGGCCACGCGGGTACGGCAAGCCGGCGTATTGACGGCGCTTGCCGAGTCAGCCCATACTCTTCCGTATGGTTGCCCAGAATACCACCGCCGTCGAGTTGAGCCGTTTCCCCGTTGCTGATCTCGAGCTGGCGGTGGAAACGCATAACCCGGATGGCCGGCCGGCGCTGCTTTTTTCCCACGGCTTCGGGCAAACCCGCGGTGCCTGGTACGGCGCGGCAGCGGCCTTGGCGAAGGAAGGCTGCCGCTGCGTGACTTTCGATTGCCGCGGCCACGGGCAGAGTGATCGGGTAGCTGACGGCGCGTACCGCATGGAGCAATTTGCCGATGACTTGATCCGCCTCAGCAAGGCCCAGCCCGAGCCGCCGATATTGGTCGGCGCGTCGATGGGCGGATTGATAGGCATGCTGGTGGCTGGAGAAGTCAGGCCGTCGCCGTTTCGCGCGCTGGTGCTGGTCGATATCACACCGCGCTGGGAGCCGGCCGGGGTCGAACGCATTCTTGGGTTTATGAAGGCGCACCCCGAAGGGTTCGCCGATTACGCCGAAGCGGCGGACAAAATCGCCGGTTACCTGCCACAGCGTCGCGAGCGCAAGACCGAGGAACAGCTTCGACCGCTGTTGCGCCAGGGCACCGACGGCCGGCTTCGCTGGCACTGGGATCCGGCCCTGCTCGCCGGCGTGGTGAACGATAGCGAGCGCTACCAGCCTCGTCTGCTGGCGGCAACGTCGAAAATCGATGTACCGGTATTGCTGCTTTCCGGCGCACGCAGCGACGTAGTCTCGAGCGATACCGTCAACGAGTTTCTGCTGCGGGTACCGCACGCGCGGCACGTGGAAATCGCCCAGGCCACGCACATGGTGGCGGGCGATGCCAATGATGCCTTCACGCGTGAAGTGACGCGGTTTGTGCAAGATTTGACCCGGTGCGGTCCAGCCGAGTCGAAAGCGAATCTGCAAGTGCATTGAACGACGAAAAAGCTGGATCGACCCGATAACCGGCAAATCGCCGGTGCTGTTCAACCGTGATGAGGTGTTGACATGTCCGTGTTACTGACCATTCTGGCGGCGCTGATTGCTACCGGTGCCTGCGCATATCACCGTACCAGCCTGCGCACGTGGGCGATCGCCACGTTGGCCGCGACGTTCGTGGTCGGGCTGTTCTCGGGCGCCATCGGCACCATGGTGATCCTGCTGATCATCGAGCTGGCCATCGCGGTACCGCTGCTGATGGTGAGCTTCCGTCGCCGCAACATCACGGCGCCGATCCTGAAAACCTTCGCCAAGGTCACGCCGAAGCTTTCCGACACCGAGCAGACGGCGCTGGAAGCCGGCACGATCGGGTTCGAGGGCGAGCTGTTCTCCGGCAAGCCCGATTGGAGCGTGCTGATGAGGCAGCCCAAGCCGGTGCTGAGCGTGGAGGAGCAGGCGTTCATGGACGGTCCGGTGGAAGAGCTTTGCGGCATGCTCGACGACTGGCAGATCACCCACGAGCTGGCGGATCTGCCGCCGAACGTGTGGGACTTCATCAAGAAGAACAAATTCTTCGGCATGATCATTCCGAAGTCGTACGGCGGTCTACAGTTTTCCGCGCTGGCGCATTCGGCGGTGCTGCAGAAGCTGTCGACCATCTCCTCGACGGTGGCTTCGACGGTGGCTGTGCCCAATTCCCTCGGGCCGGCCGAGCTGCTGCTGCATTACGGCAGCGACGAGCAGAAGAACCACTATCTGCCGCGTCTCGCGGTGGGCGAAGATATTCCGTGCTTTGCATTGACCGGTCCCTACGCCGGCTCCGATGCCACATCGCTGCCCGACTACGGCATCGTCTGCAAGCAGACCGTCGACGGCGTCGAGACGCTCGGTCTGAAGCTCACGTTCAACAAGCACTACATCACGCTGGCGCCGATCGCCACCGTGGTCGGCCTGGCCTTCCGCATGTACGATCCCGAGCATCTGCTCGGTGAGAAGGAAGACCTGGGCATCACGCTGGCGCTGCTGCCGCGTGCCACTGCGGGCCTGCAGATCGGCCGCCGTCATTTCCCGCTGAACGTGCCGTTCCAGAACGGTCCGGTGCAAGGCAAGGACGTGTTCGTGCCGATGTCCACGCTGATCGGTGGTCCGCACATGGCCGGTCACGGCTGGCGCATGCTGGTGGAATGCCTGTCGGTGGGTCGCGCGATTTCGCTGCCGTCCAGCGCTACCGGCGCCGTCCGCGGTGCGGTCGCTGCCACGGGCGCCTATGCGCGTATCCGCAAGCAGTTCGGCCTGTCGATCGCCCGCTTCGAGGGCGTCGAAGAGGCGCTGGCGCGCATCGGCGGCCTGACCTACGCCACGGCGGCGCTGTCGAAGTCGACCGCGGCCGCGGTCGACCGTGGCGAAAAGCCGGCGGTCACGTCGGCCATCGCGAAATACCATGCCACCGAGTGGGGCCGCGAGGTCGCCGCCAACACCATGGACGTGCTCGGCGGCAAAGGCGTGCAGATGGGGCCCAAGAATTACGCCGGCCGTTCGTTCCAGGCCGTGCCGATCGCCATCACGGTCGAAGGCGCCAACATCATGACGCGCAGCCTGATGATCTTCGGTCAGGGCGCGATTCGCTGCCACCCTTACGTACTGAAGGAAATGCAGGCGCTGGCGATCGCCGACCGCAGCGAACAGCTGAAAACCTTCGATCGCCTCCTTTTCAGTCACCTGGGCTTCGGCGTGTCCAATGCCGTACGCAGCCTGGTGCTGGGGCTGACCGGGTCGCGCCTGGGCGAAAGCGCCGGCGACGCTTATACCCGTCGCTATTACCGCAAGCTCGACCGCTACTCGGCCGCGCTGGCGCTGTGCGCCGATGTCTTCATGGGCGTGCTGGGCGGCAAGCTGAAATTCAAGGAGAAGCTGTCGGCCCGTCTGGGCGACGTGCTGAGCAATATTTATATCGCCAGCGCCATGCTCAAGCATTACGAGGACAGCGGTCGTCCGGAATCCGATCGCCCGTTGCTGGCCTGGGCGTTCCACGAGTGCATGTGGCGCACGCAGACCGCGCTGGACGGCGCGATCCGCAACTTCCCTGTGCGTCCCGTGGCATGGCTGCTGCGTGCCCTGGTGTTTCCGTTCGGCCGTCGCGAAGTACCGCCGTCCGATCGTCTGGGCCGCCGCGTCGCCGCCTTGATCACCGGGCCGAGCGAGGCGCGCGATCACCTGCTGGAGTACGTCTATCTCACCCCGACGCCCAATAACGTGGTTGGCCGTCTGAACGCGCTGCTGCCGGAAGTGATTCTGGCCGAGCCGGTCGATCGCAAGTTTGCCAAGGCGCAGAAGAGTGGCCAGTTCAAGTCGCTGGAATACGTCGATCAGCTGGCCGAGGCGGAGAAGGCCGGCGTGCTGACGGCGACCGAATCGGCGCTGCTCAAGCATGTGCGCGAGAGCCTGTACGAGTTCATCTCGGTGGACGATTTCCACACTGACGAACTGCGTGCGTTCAAGACGCGTGCCGATCGTCAGGCCGAGGCGCAGGCCGACGCATGGATTCGCAAGCCCGAAGTGCGCACGCCGGAAAGTGCGGAAGGCTGAGACGCGAGGACCTGGCGTTAGTCAGGGTCAAAAAGCGGCGGGCAGTGAATCTGCCCGCCGCTTTTTTGTGCTTGTTGTCTTCGAGCAGCGCTGAACGTGACGTCGCCGCTTAGGCGGCTGCCGCAGGCTGGCCGGCCAGTACGCAACGGCTTTTTCCGGCGCGCTTGGCTTCGTACATGGCGCGGTCGGCGGCCTGGATCAGCTGCTCGTCGGCGTTCTGCCGATCGGTATGAAGATAGGGCGCCACGCCGATGCTGGCGCCCACACGTGCAGTGATTTGGGTTTCGCCGATCGAAAACGCATAGGGCTCGGCCAGTGCGTCACAGAGCGACTGACACAACTGCATGGCCAGCCGCGGGTCATCGATGTCCTCGAGAATCAGCGCGAACTCGTCGCCGCCGAGCCGTGCGACAGTGTCGTTACTGCGCAGTTGCCTTTGCAGGCGCGCGGCGATTTCCTGCAGCAGCACGTCGCCGGCGGGGTGGCCGTGCTCGTCGTTCACATTTTTAAAGCCGTCGATATCGATGCAGGCCAGGGCAAAGCCGCCGCGTTGGCGCTGCGCGCGCTGGATCGAGCCACGCAGGCGATCGTGGAAGAGCATGCGGTTGGGCAGGCCGGTGAGCGTGTCATGGCTGGCCTGATGGCGCACCATGGCCTCGATGCGTTTGCGTTCGGCAATTTCCACCGTGAGCTGCTGGTTGCGCTCGGACAGCGAGGTCAGCGCCTGCTCCAGTTCGGCGCGCGCGGCATACAGTTCGAGAAAGACGCGCACCTTCGATTGCAGGATCACGTCGTTGATCGGTTTGGCCACGTAATCCACCGCGCCGGACCGATAGCCTTTCAGTCGGCTAAGGTCGTCGGCATAGGCGGCGGTGACGAAAATGATCGGCGTCTCGCGCAGTTGTTCGGTTTCGCCGAGCAGGGCGGCGACTTCGAAGCCGTCCATGTCCGGCATGTTGACGTCGAGCAGGATCAGCGCGAACTGATGATCCAGGCAAAGCGCGAGCGCCGCATTGCCGCTGTTCGCCTCGAATATCTCTGCGCCGCAGCGCGCCAGCAGTCGGCGCATGGCGACCAGGTTGGCGGTGGTATCGTCTACAACGAGAATTTTTGGCGGCATCGGATTCAACGCAAGGGTTGGGCCAGACAAAGGCGGTTGAGCAGCGGAGCGATCTCTTCCAGCGGCAGGCAATAGTCGGCCCCCGCTTGTTCCAGCGCGGCTCGGGGCATCGCCGGGGCTTCGGCGCCCTCGGGCGTCTGCACCACGGCCACGCCACCGCGCCGGCGTATTCTCGCCAGTCCCTCGGCGCCATCGCTGTTCGCTCCAGTAAGCACCACACCGATCAGATCGCAGGTATAGACGTCGGCCGCGGAATCGAACATGACGTCGATCGACGGCCGGGAATAGCGCACCTGATCGTCCACGGAAAGGGCAAAGTGGCGATCGTTCTCCAGCAGCAGGTGATAACCTGCCGGTGCCACATGCACGGTGCCGCCGATGGCCTGCTGTCGCTCGCGCGCCTCGACAATCGGCAACGTTGAATGACTGGCCAACAATGCGCACAGACCCGACACGTCGGTCGAAGTATGACAGCAGATCAGCAGGGTTTGCGTCAGTCGTCGATCGAGTCCGCCAAGTATCACGCGCAGCGCGTGGAGGCTGCCCTGGGAGCATCCGATGGCGATCGCCTCAGGCGGACGCATCGTGCTCACCGGAGGGGGCCTGCAGCTTTCGACGGTAGAGCCGCTGGCTGGCGTCGACGGCGGTGAAATCCGCGGCGGCGGGAGCAAAATCGAGGCTTTCGCGCAGTCCCAGACACAGGTAGCCGCCACGCACCAGGCTGTCGCGAAACAGCGCGAGCGTGCGATCTTGCAGCGGATTGGAAAAGTAGATCAGCACGTTGCGGCACAGCACCAGATGCGCCTCGCAAAACACCTTGTCGGTTACGAGGTTGTGATTGGTGAAGGTGATGTTCTTGCGCAGACGTTCGTGCAGGCGGATGAAGTCGTAGCGTGCGCTGTAGTAGCTGGAAAGCGACTGGCTGCCGCCCGCCTCGATGTAGTTGCGCGACCACAGCTGCGCATCCTTGGCCGGGTAGATGCCTTCGTGCGCGCGCTTGAGCGCCGCGGGATTGAAGTCGGTGGCGAAGATGTGGCTGCGCTCGTAAAGGCCGGCTTCTTCCAGCAGAATTGCCAGCGAATAGACTTCCTGACCATAGGCGCAGCCGGCCTGCCACACATTGATGCGCGGGTAGGAGGCCAGCAGCGGCAGCACCTGTTCGCGCAGCGCGCGGAACATCAGCGGATCGCGAAACATCTCCGATACCGGCACCGAAAGCCCTTCGATCACCTGGGTGACGAAATCCGCCTTGTGCAGCAGTCGCGCGGTCAGCGCGCTGATGCTGTCGCAGTGATGCACGTGCATCAGCTGGCGCACGCGCCGGGTCAGCGAGGCCGGCGCGTACTGGCTGAAGTCGAAGCCGTAGCGGCGTTTGAGCGCCGATACGAACAGATCCACCTCGATCCGTTCCAGTTCGATATCAGGCAGCGGTGTCGACATGCGTGCTCAACGCTGCAGCCAGACGCGGATCATCGAGGCGAGTTTGTCGATGTCGATCGGTTTGGAAAGATAATCGCTGGCTCCGGCCTCGATGCATTTCTCGCGATCGCCGCGCATGGCCTTGGCGGTCAGCGCAATGATCGGCAGGCGGGTAAATTGCGTTTGCGCGCGGATCGCCCGAATGGTGTCGTAGCCGTCCATCACCGGCATCATGATATCCATCAGTACAAGTTCCGGCGCCTCGTCGTCGGCCAGCGCCTTCAGCGCCTTCTGGCCGTCCTGCGCCATCGTAACCGCCAGACCCCAGCTGCGCAGCACCTTGGACAGCGCAAACAGGTTGCGCATGTCGTCGTCCACCAGCAGTACCCGTCGGCCGGTCATTTCGGCGCTGGCCAGCGTGTTGCCGCCGTTCGCCAGATGCCGGGGCGCATGCTGGATGCTGTGCAGGAAGAGGCTGACCTCGTCCAGCAACCGCTCGGGCGAGCGAGCGCCCTTGATCACGATCGAATCGGTGTATTGCCGCAGCAGCAGGTTTTCCTCGCGGCTCAGATCGCGGCCGGAATACACCACGACCGGCGGCACGCCCTCGGCCGAGCCGGACAGGTGTTCGAGCAGCTGCAGTCCGGACATGCCGGGCAGGCCCAGATCCAGCACGATACAGTCGTAGCGCGTGGCGGCGGTTTTCTCCAGCGCTTCCTCGGCCGAGCCGGCTTCATCGATCAGCACGTTGTCGGCTCGTAGCATCGTTCGAACGGCCTTACGCGAGTCGGCCTCGTCGTCGACGATCAGCAGATGGCGCTGGTGACCCTCGGCAAAGTGCAGCAGCTTCTCGAAGGCCGCGCCGATCGACTCGCGGCTTACCGGCTTGGTGAGAAAGCCGACCGCGCCCAGCTCAAGCCCGCGCGGGGCTTCGTCGGTGGCGGAAATGAAATGCACGGGAATCGCGCGCGTGCCGGCATCGGTCTTGAGCCGGTCCATCACGGTCCAGCCGTCCATCATCGGCAGCATCACGTCCAGCAGAATGCCGGTGGGATGATGCTCACGGGCCAGCTGCAGGCCGTCTTCGCCATTGCTGGCTGCCAGTGCGCGATAGCCCTTGCGATGGATCATGTCGATCAGGATGCGGGTAAAGGCGGCATCGTCCTCGATCACCAGAATGCACGTCTGTCCTGGTTCGATCGCGCGGCGGTCGTCGTCGATGTTGTCCGGCCGTAGATGCTGATGCGCCGTGCCGCTGCGCACGAAGGGCGGTGCAGCGGTACGCGGAGCACGGTCGATCGCGTCGTCGGTGCGGTCGGGCGGCGTCTCCGGCAGCAGTATGGTGAAACAGCTGCCTCGGCCGGTTTCGCTTTGCAGCAGGATATCACCGCCCATCAGCACGCTCATCTTGCGCGAAATGGCCAGGCCGAGGCCGGTGCCGCCAAACTGCCGGCTGGTACTTGCATCGACCTGTTCGAACGCGTTGAAGATGTGCTGAAACTTGTCGGCCGGAATACCGATGCCCGAATCGGTGACGCTGATCGCGATCACCGACTGTCCGGCCAGGTCTTCCGGAACAGCCAGTTCCGCATCCGGACGTCCGATACGCACGGCAACGTTGCCCTTGGCGGTGAACTTGAACGCATTGCTCAGCAGGTTGTTGGCGATCTGTTCGAGCTTGGCGCCGTCGGTACGCAGAATCGCCGGAAGGTCCGGATCGATAACGATGGTGAAGCCGAGACTCTTCTTTTCCGCCACATGCGCGAACGTACGCATCAGCCGGTGCTGCAGGTCGGCCAGCGGAAGCTCGTCGATCATCAGCTCCATCTTGCCGGCCTCGATCTTGGAAAGGTCGAGGATGTCGTTGATCAGGTGCAGCAGGCTCGTGCCGGAGTCGTGGATGATTCGTGCCGATTCGATCTGCTCCTCGTCCAGATTGCCGGTGTCGTTGTCCGACAGGCTGCGCGACAGGATCAAAAGGCTGTTCAGCGGCGTGCGCAGCTCGTGCGACATGTTGGCCAGGAATTCCGATTTGTACTGGCTGGCGCGCGCCAGCTCCTGGGCCTTTTCCTCGGTTTCCACCTGAAGATCTTCCAGCACATGTTTCTGCCGGTTGAGACTGTCGGTCTTTTCGCGCAGCTCCTCGTTCGAGGCCTGCAGCTCTTCGGCCTGCACGCGCAGCTCTTCTTCGGAAGCGATCAAGCGCTCGGACTGCTCCTGGAGTTCGATCGTCTTGGCCTGCAGCGCCTCGTTGTTGTCGCGCAGAACTTCCCGCTGCTGGCGCATGACCAGTTCGGACAGGCGCAGTTCGTCGGCCTGTTCCTGCGTGCGCTCGAGCAGGTCCAGTGTGTTGACGGCGCGATTGAGGTTTTCCAGGGTTAGCGCCACGATCGGCAGCAATTCATCGAGCAATTGCTGATGCAGCGCATCGATGGCGGTAAAGCCGGCCATCTCGATCACACCGATCAGCCGGTCGCGAAACAGCACCGGCAGAATGGCGATGGTGTTGGGTAGCGCGGCGCCGCTGCCCGAATCGATGTGCACGTAGTTGGCCGGCACGTTGTCGACAAAAATCGGCTTGCGCTCAATGGCACATTGACCGACCAGACCTTCACCCGGCGTAAAACTTTCTGCGGAATGGGCGCCCAGGCGCAGGCCATAGCTGCCCAGCAGATCGAGTCGAAAGCGGGTTTCGTCGAACGAATAGAACAGACCCACCCCCATCTTGAACAACGGCGCCAGTTCGCTGGTCAGCCACTGGGCAAACTCGCGATGCGTGGTGGCTTCCTGCAGCCGGTGCGAAATGCTGCTGACCTGCGTCTTCAGCCACGTTTGCCCCTGCGTATCGATGGCCATCTGCTTGAACACCTGCAGACCGCGCGCGATCTTGCCGATCTCGTCCTGCCGGTTCAGTCGGCCAATCTCGAAGTCGTGATCGTGGTTCGACAGTCGTGCCATCAAATCGGTGAGCCGATGCAGCGGTCGCGTCACCAGTCGCGAGGTGAGCCGCACGATGGTGAAACCGAGCAGCAGCCCGAGCAATATCGCCGCCAGGTTGACCATGCGGGTGGTGCGCAGCGAGCTGTCCTGGCGCTGGGTGCGTTCGGCCAGCAGCTGGTTTTCCTCGTCGGCCATGCGGTCGAGCACGCCCTGCAGTTCCTCGAGGGTGACGGTGCGTTTTTCCAGATAGCTGGATTGGATGCGCTGGCGTTCCAGTACCGCCGCCGCCGTATCGACAGCGGCGAGCTGCGACAACGGGCCGAGCACGTTGAGAGTGAATTCCTGATGCCAGCGGGTCGCCATGGTCTCGATGGCGCCGACACGCGACTGCTGGATGGCATTGTCCGCGGTCAACCGGCGCAACCGAGCGAGGTCCACGTAGATGTCTTTGTTGCCACCGTCGAATATGGCGCGCTGATCCGCGCGTTGGTCCGCACGCTGGGACAGCAAGTAACCGCGCGCGCCGATCTGCTCGGTCTGCACTGCGCGGCGCACGTCAGCAATGGCCAGCATCACCTCGTAGGTATGATTGGTCCACTGGCGATAGACATGCTGCTCTCGCAGCGAGTTCATCGTGACCACGCAGATCAGTAGAAACAGCCCCAGCAGCAGGCCGATGCCGAGTGTGATCTTGCGCTGCAACGGCTGATTGACCAGCCATGATTGCTTCGATAGTGGCGTGGAAGTCTGTGGCATGCGCGGGCCGTCAGGGTTGATGGGCAATTCGGTGGCAGGCATCGGACGATGGGCCACGCAACAGAGTAGCCGTTGTCGCCGTTATGCCATAGCGGCGCGCTCTCGCCAGCTGTGTATGACAATAAGTCAGCGATGGCGTCGGAAAGGTACGATCGAACCGCGACGTAGCGCCACCGTCGCCAGGGCTGCGGTGAGCAGCGAGCACATCAGCAGCGCCACCACCGACGCTTCGGCGCCGAAAACGCCGCCGCTGAGCCACGCCGGGCCTATGCGATGGGAGACCAGCCAGCCATCGACCGTGCTACCGGAAACCGGGATGCCGTAGACCGTGCCCTGCATGATGTTCCATCCGGCATGCAGGCCCATGCATGCCCATAGCGAGCGGGTGACGTGGTACAGCAGGGCCAGCATCACCCCGGCTTCGACGGCGATGGCTGCCGAACTCCACAGCGTGGCACCCGGGTTGAAGCTATGCGCGCCGCCGAAAAACAGCGCCGAGACCGCAACGGCGATCCACGTGCCACAGCCTTCCTCCATGCTGCGAAACAGCACGCCGCGCATCACGATTTCCTCGCCGATGCCGGCGCCAACGCCGGCTACCAGCAGCTGCGGCAGCCAGTTCACCTGCGGATTGGTGCCGGTCACGTGATAGACGCCGAGCAGCCACAGCGCGCCGACGATGGTCGTGAACAGTGCCGCCCCCGTCACCAGGCCACCGACGCCGAAAGTGGGCAAAGTCGCCAGCGACCATTCACGCATGCGCCGCCGCTCGATCCGCTTGACCAGAACGAGATAGGCGATGACTGTCGGCAACAGTTGCAGGCTCAGCGTGACCAGCGCCAGTTTCAACGGCGACGCGGTTTTCGGGGTCCAGCCAAGCATCCCCAGCGCGAGGTGAATGACGACGCCGACGCCGAGCAGCATCGCCGCGAAGAAGGCGATTCGCGCTGCCGCCGAAAACACCAGCCAGCGCTGCCAGCGCGGCGCATCGGGCGGGGTGACGAAGGCGAGCGAAGCGGCTTGCATGGCAATTCCCGGTGATGGTCGTTACGTCGCTCGAACGTCCGCCGCGCGGGCTTTGTCTGCAACTTTGCCGCAGATCAACCGCAGCGCTTAGGCAACCACCGACGCGGCGTGCTCGCGCGTATTGACAAAACGCACCTGCGGCCAGCGCTCCTGTGCCAGCTGCAGGTTGACGCGCGTCGGCGCGATGTAGACCAGCTCGCCGGCGCCGTCGATGGCGAGGTTCATCGCGTTCTTCTCGCGGAATTCGGCCAGCACCTTTTCGTCGTCGCAGTGCACCCAGCGCGCGGTGGTGACGGTGACCGGTTCGAAGCTGGCGTCGACGTTGTATTCGTCTTTCAGCCGATACGCCACCACATCGAACTGCAGCACGCCCACCGCACCCAGGATCAGGTCGTTGCTCATCAGCGGCCGGAAGAACTGGGTGGCGCCTTCCTCGCTGAGCTGGGCCAGACCTTTCTGCAGCGCCTTCATCTTCAGCGGATCGCGCAGGCGCGCGCGGCGAAAAAGCTCCGGCGCAAAGTTCGGGATGCCGGTGAAGTTGACCGACTCGCCTTCGGTGAACGTGTCGCCGATGGTGATGGTGCCATGGTTGTGCAGGCCGATCACGTCGCCGGGGTAGGCGGTTTCGACGATCTCGCGGTCGCTGGCCATGAAGGTCAGCGCGTTGGCGATGCGAACCTCCTTGTTGGTGCGGGTCTGCATCATTTTCATGCCGGCGGTATAGGTGCCCGAGCAGACGCGCATGAAGGCGACGCGATCGCGGTGCGCTGGATCCATGTTCGCCTGGATCTTGAAGACGAAGCCGCTGAGTTTTTCCTCCTCCGGCTCGACCTCGCGCGTGAGCGTGGCGCGCGGGCGTGGCGAGGGTGCGTTCTCGACGAAGAAATCCAGCAGCAGCTGCACGCCGAAATTGTTCACTGCCGAGCCGAAAAACACCGGTGTCTGCCGACCGGCGAGATATTCGTCCATATCGAACGAAGGCGCGGCGCCTTGCACCAGTTCGAGCTCGTCGCGCAGCTCGCGCATCGCCTCGTCGCCGATCTTTTCCAGCAGGCCGGGTGCGTCGAGGCCTTTGAAGATGGTCGAGTCCTGGCGGGTGAAATTCTTGCCCGGCTCGAACACGTGAACTTCGTCCAGCAGCAGGTGATATACGCCCTTCAGGCGCTTGCCCATGCCGATCGGCCAGGTCAGCGGCGCGCAGGCGATGCCCAGCACCGATTCCACTTCGTCCAGCAGTTCGATCGGCGAGCGGCCTTCGCGGTCGAGCTTGTTGATGAAGGTCATGATCGGTGTGTCGCGCAGCCGGCAGACCTCCATCAGCTTGATCGTGCGTTCTTCCACGCCCTTGGCGCAGTCGATCACCATCAGTGCCGAATCCACCGCGGTCAGCACGCGATAGGTGTCTTCGGAAAAGTCCGCATGGCCCGGCGTATCAAGCAGGTTGACGATCTTGCCCTCGTATGGAAATTGCATCACCGACGAGGTCACCGAAATGCCGCGCTCTTTTTCCAGGGCCATCCAGTCCGACGTGGCGTGGCGTGCGGCCTTGCGGCCCTTGACCGAGCCGGCCATCTGGATCGCGCCGCCGAACAGCAGCAGCTTTTCCGTCAGCGTGGTCTTGCCCGCGTCAGGATGGCTGACGATGGCAAACGTGCGGCGGCGGCGGGTTTCTTGAAGATGCGAAGACATGCGGGCGGGTCGGCTGGAGCGTCAACCCGTAATGATACCGCGGATCGGCCGCGCGCCCGTTCCGCTCGTAGGTTGGCGGTGAGCGCAGCGAACCCCAACGTGACGGAATATACGGCGTTGGGGTTCGCTGTGGTCATCGCCAACCTACGTGGGCAACGTGTTATTCGGCGGCGTTGATGGCACAAATCCACCTCACAACTTGTAATTTACGCCGAACAGTACCGTGCGCCCGTAGGTGTCGTATTCGAGCGGGCTGGACAGGGAAACGCCGTTAGGCAGGTTTGAAACCTGCACGGTGGTGTCCGGAGTGTTGGTGAGGTTGTTGACCTGCAGCAGCAGTGACAGGCCGCTCCAGCGGCCTTCGGTGAAGTCGTAGCCGAGCTGCAAGTCGGTTTGCTTGTTGGGCAGGATCTTCGTGTAGCCAAGCTGGTCGAACAGCGCCACAGCTTCGCCGGTGAACGACGACCGGTATCGCTCGGCAATGCGCACGGAGAATCCATGTTTTTCGTAATACAGCTGCAGGTTGGCCACCTTGCGCGACAGGCCTGGCAGGGTGCTCGGGCTGCCGGGAATGGACGAGATCGCGTTGGTGGGAATGGAGCTGTTTGTGAGCGAGAAGTTGGCCTGCGCCCCAAAACCATCCAGCGCATGCGCGATCAGACCGCCTTCCAGCGCGCCGGATAATTCCAGCCCCTGCATGCGCCCACCGGTGCCGTTTTCCGGTCGGGTGAACGCGCCGAAATTGCTGGTCGGCGTGAGCGTGGGAGTGTCGTTGACGTAGTTGGAAAAGTCGTAATTCAGCGTGGTCTGGTTGTAGATGTAGTTGAGGAGATTCTTGTTGAACACCGCTACCGCCACGTAGCTGGACGTGCCGAAGTATTTTTCCCACGACAGGTCGGTGCCGACCGCGATATACGGCAGCAGCTTCGGGTTGCCGCCGCTTCCGGACCACAGCACCTGACCCGTGCCGGGGCCGTCGGTTACAACGGCTACGCCCGCCGACGTGGCCACCTTCTCGTCGTCGATGCGACCGCGCGCCATCGTCTTGGCCAGGCCAAATCGCAGGTATTGCTGATCGCCTAGCTCGGCGACCAGGTTCAGGCTGGGAAGCGCCTTGGTATAACTGGCCCCGCCATCGATGCGGCCGACCAGGGTGTCGCCATCGGTCTGCAGCGCTTCCGACGACTGGTCGGTATGCACGACCTGCACACCGGCGTTGCCGCGCAGCGGGATACTTCCCAGCGAGGTGTCGATGTTGAATTTGAGGTAGCCCAGCGGCACCTTTTCTTCCACCGAGTAGTTGCGGCTGAAGTCGCCCTGGCCGTTGCGCTGGGTCAGATAAAACTGGCTGCCCAGCGCGTCGAGCACGTTGTAGTTGAGGATGCCGGGTATGCCGCCGTAGCCCAGCGACGTGGGGCCCAGCAGATAAGCCGGGTCGATCGGCACGCTGAAGTTGTGGTTGTAAGTGGCGTCATCGGAACCGTTGCCGTTGAGCCACGCGAAAAACACATTGGCCTGCTTCACCTTGATGCGATCGGAGTAGTCCACGCCGAGATTCATGCTGTCGAAGATCCAGCCGAGCTGTCGCGTGGCTTCGAGGCGGATGGCCTTGATCGAATCCTTCTGCTGATCAAACTCCTCGCGGCCGTTGTAGCCGTAATTGTCCGGATCGGTGAACACCACCGTGCCGGGGGCGGCCAGATTCACCGCCGGACGAAAATCCGGATAGCCGTTGTCGGCCGGCGTGTTGAAGTCCACGCTGGTGAACGCGCCGTCCGGCAGGCCGGCGAACAGGTAGGCATCCTGCAGTTTTTTCTTGGCGCTGGAATAGGAGAGATCGGCCGTGCCGGACCAGTCGCCGCCGAACTCGAACTGGTTGTTCCAGCCGGCGGAGAAGAGCTTGTCGCGTTCCTTGGTGTAGTCGTTCTGCAGAATCGGCGCGATGTTGGTCATCGAGCCCGAGGTGACGACAGGATAAGGTTGCGCCTGCGTCAATCCGACGTTGCTGTAGCTGTGTGGGACAGTGTCGTACGGGCTGCTCGACCACTGCGCGTCATTGCTGTAAGTGCGTTGGCGGAAGGCGGAGTAGTAAAGATCCAGCGTGGAGTGGTATGCCTTGCTCGGCGCCCATTCAAGTACCGTTATCAACCCGTTGCGTTGCTGGCTCTCTGACTTGGCACGCAGGGCCATGCCTTCCTGCGACAGCACGTTGTCCGGTATGCCTGGCGTATGCGGGTAGTTGTAGTTCTGCTCAATGCCGGCGGGGCCGTTGTCGACGCTCCAGTACCAAGCCTGATACTGCTTTTCCTGGATCGGCGAATCGAGCTGCGCGAATCCCACGGCAACGCCGAGCGTGTGGTCGAAAAACTGGTCGATGTAGGAGAAGCTGGCCCGATGCCCCGTATCGCCGACGCCGCTGCCTGGATTGAGGTTGCCGTTGGAGGTGGACTCACCGCGAAGGTTCGCCGAAATGGTCCGGTTCGGCAGGTCCAGCGGTTTGATCGTGTGCAGATCGACGGTGCCGGACAGGCCCTGGCCGATCAGGCTGGCGTCGGGCGTCTTATAGACGGCCACGCCGCTGATCAGCTCGGATGGATACTGGTCGTATTCCACGCCGCGGTTTTCGCCGATGGTGGCCTGCTCGCGTCCGTTGAGCGTGGTGCCGGCAAAGTCGGGCGACAGGCCGCGAATCGAGATCTGGTTGGCGCGACCGTCGACGCGCTGCGTGGCCAAGCCGGGCAGGCGGGCGAGACTTTCGGCAATGCTGGAATCAGGCAGCTTGCCGATATCTTCCGCCGAGATCGCTTCGATGATGTCATCGGAAAACTGCTTGGCCTTGATCGAATTCTCGATGCTGGCCCGAATGCCGGTGACCACGACAGTGTCCAGCGTGCTGGCCAAGTCCTCTGGTTTGGCGGCGGGCTTGACCGGTTTTGCCGCTGCCGTTTTAGTGTCCTTGGCGTCTTTATTTGCGGTCGCCGCAGCAGGCTTCGGGTCCTGGCGGCCTTGCGCTGTCGCCGCTGAATCCTGCGCCGAGACGGCCTGGTTGGCCGCGGCCATCAGCAAAGCCAGCGCGCATGTGCTGGCGGCGAGCCTCTGGCGTCGGCCCTGCGGTGCCCGCGTGTGTGCGAACGGCGTCCGCCTAAAATCGTTCATGCAGCTTCCCTACCCTGGAATACATCGCGCCATCACTTGGCGTCCTTTTTTGAGCCGCTACCCGACGGCGCCGGCAATATGCCGGTGAGGTCGTAGGTTTCGTGTCCCCTTCGCCGAGCATGAACGAAAGAAATTGCCGCTGTCATCATGCGATGCAGCACCGACAAGAGCAGACCCCGGTGCCGCGCCCAAAGTTTTAATCATTCCAGGTGTCGCATCACGTCGACCGCGGTCAAAAAAACCCGAGGATCGCTCCCCGGGTTCTTTGATTTCGCGCTGACGGTGAGGGCAGCGCGCTATGAAAGCGAAGCTTACTTCGCTTCCTTCTCCATCAGCTTCTCGACCATGCTGGCCGGCACTTCTTCGTAATGATCGAAGATCATGGTGAAGTTGCCGCGGCCGCTGGTGGCCGAACGCAGGAAGTTGATGTAGCCGAACATTTCCGACAGCGGCACAAAGCCCTGCACGAAGGCCGACATGCCCTTCTGGCCCTGGTCGGAGATGCTGCCGCGACGACGGTTGATGTCGCCGATGACGTCGCCGAGATAGGTCGCTTCGGTGACCACTTCCAGGGCCATGATCGGCTCGAGCAGCTTCGGTTTGGACATCTTCTGTGCCTCGCGGAAGCAGGCGCGCGCGGCAATTTCGAAGGCTAGCGCCGAGGAGTCGACGTCATGGTACTTGCCGTCGATCAGGCGCGCCTTGAAATCCAGCACTTCGTAGCCGGCTACCTGGCCCTGGCGCGACTCGACTTCGATTGCGTGCTGCACGGCCGGGATGTACTCGCGCGGGATGCGGCCACCGACCACTTCGTCGGAGAACACCACGCCCGAGCCGGACTCGCCTGGCTCGAAGATGATCTTCACTTCGGCGAACTGGCCCGAACCACCGGACTGCTTCTTGTGGGTGTAGGTGTGCTCAACGGTCTGGCCGAACGCTTCGCGGAAGCTGACCTTCGGCTTGCCCATGTTGGCGTCTACGCCCAGCTCGGTACGCATGCGATCCAGGGTGATTTCCAGATGCAGCTCACCCATGCCCTTGAGCACGGTCTGGCCGGTTTCCTTGTCGACTTCCATGCGCAGCGACGGATCGGCCTTGACCATCTTGTAGAGCGCAGTGGACATCTTGTCGACGTCGTTGCGCGTCTTCGGCTCGACCGACACGCTGATCACGGGGTCCGGGAAGCGCATGCGCTCGAGCAGGGCCGGGTGCGCCGGATCGCTCAGCGAGTCGCCTGTCTCGGTGTCCTTCATCGAGACGAACGCGCAGATGTCGCCGGCGCGCACTTCGTCGATTTCCTTGGTCGCATTGGCCTGCACTTCCACGATACGACCCACGCGCTCTTTCTTGCCGCGGGTGACGTTCTGCAGCGTGTCGCCCTTCTTGATCACGCCCGAGTAGACGCGGCAGAAGGTGAGGGTGCCGAACTGGTCGTTGATGACCTTGAACGCCAGCGCGCGTGCCGGTGCGTCGTCGCGCACTTCCTGTTCGCCGATGACGTTACCGTCCTCGTCGACCATCGAGATGCCGCCGTTCTCGCCCGGGTAGGGCATGTAGTCGACCACGGCGTCCAGCAGCTGCTGCACACCCTTATTTTTGTACGAGGAGCCGCAGAACACGGGCACCAGCTTGCCGGTGACGCAGCCCTTGCGGATGCACTCCTTCAGCACCTTCGGATCGTGCTCGCCGGTGTTGATGAGCTGCTCGAACGCGTCGTCGTCCATTGCCAGCGCGGTTTCCAGCATTTCTTCGCGCAGCTTCGGCAGCTGATCGATCCAGTCGTTGTCGACGGTGGAACCGAACTTCAGGCGGGCCTTCGCTTCTTCAAAGGAAACGGTTTCCCATTTGCTGTCCTTGTCGTCCGACGCCCAGATATAGGCCACGTTGGCAACCAGGTCGGCCATGCCGCAGAACTCGTCGCTGCTGCCCAGTGGAATCTGGCACAGCAGGGCCGGCGCGCCGAGGCGCTCGCGGATGCCCTTGACGCAGTGCGCGAAGCTGGCGCCGATGCGATCCATCTTGTTGATGTAGCAGACGCGCGGCACGTTGTACTGGTCGGCCAGGCGCCAGTTGGTTTCGGTCTGCGGTTCCACGCCGGCCACGCCGTCGAACACCACCACGGCGCCGTCGAGCACGCGCAGCGAACGGTTCACTTCGATGGTGAAGTCCACGTGTCCCGGGGTGTCGATCACGTTGATCTGGTGACCCTTCCACTCGGTCGACACGGCGGCCGACTGAATGGTGATGCCACGCTTGCGCTCCTGCTCGAGGTAGTCGGTCGTGGTCGAGCCCTTGCCGTCTTTCGTGTCGTGCACGTCGACGATCTGGTGCTTCTTGCCGGTGTAGTACAGAACACGCTCGGTCGTCGTGGTCTTGCCCGCATCGATATGCGCAATGATGCCGATGTTGCGATAAAGGGTGAGTGGTTTGTTTCTGGCCATGACCTGGTTTCCGAAATGTCGAGCGTGGTTGGATGAGTAATCGTTGGGTATATAACGTCGATCGGCGGGCCGCACGGGGCCGTCCGCCTTGCGGCCGCGCTTCATAGGGCGTGCCTTGAACCCGGTTCAAAGGCATCGCCGGCGAAGATCGGCAGCGGCTAACTCATGATTTTAGCGTGTTTTCGGGTCCGAGTTGTGATTCGGCCGATTTTCATGCGCACCCGCACTCGCCGCGCCGTGCTGGGGCAGGGTTTGCGGCTCGCGATGAGCGCCGTCGGTTGGGTGGAATAGGGGCTTCGTCAGCCCTGAATGGCTGTCCGAGAACCCGGGGTGGCGTGGTGGTTTACCGCTGCGACCCGCGCGCCGGAAACGGCACGACCTGGGCCGATGCCGATCCGGGCTGATGCCAGTACGGCGTAGCTGGCCACTGGCCGTCAAAATTGACGCCGCTGGTCAGCGCCTGGCCGACCTGGCCCCGGTCCAGATGCGGCGCGAACTGCGCCACGAACTCCAGCGCTTGCTCGCGCAGCGGACTCTCACGCCGCAGCACGATCCAGGTAGTGCAGGTCGGGAACAGGTGATCGGCCGGCAGCGCGCGCAGGTGCTCCGCGTCCGACGGCTGCAGCGCCATCTCGGCCAGAATGCCTACACCCATGCCGGCGTGGACGTAGGTTTTGATCAGGTCGGCGTCGCCGGCGGTCATGGCGATCTGCGGGTGCAGGCCCGCCGTCTCGAAGATCTGCCGCAGCGACGAATCCGCTTTCAGCGACGAGTCGTAGCTGATCAGCGGCACGCCGGCCAGTTCCGCCAGGGTCAACGGCCGCGTCAGCTGGGCAAAGGCGTGTTCGCGCGGCACCAGGGCGACGCGATGCCAGCGGTAGGCCGGCAGCGCCAGGCCGTTGGTTTTCGGCGGCCCGCCCGACGTGCTGACGATGGCGATATCGGCGCCGTCGCTGTCCAGCACGTCGAGCAGCAGGGCATCGGCCGTCGGCTGAAGGTGCACGCTCAGGTTGGGAAAGCGCTGGCTCAGCGCGCCGATCGTTGCAGGCAGGGCGAAGCGCGCCTGGGTGTGCGTAGTGGCGATGCGCAGCATGGTGCGCGTCACCCCATGCATGGTGGCGACCACCGAGCGGATCGAATCCACTTCGGCAAGGATCATGCGGGCGCTTTCCAGCACGCGGCCACCGACATGGGTCAGGCTTTCCAGGTTGCGCCCGCGCCGGTTGAACATCGGAAAGCCGAGTTCTTCCTCCAGGTGACGCAGGTGCTTGCTCAGCCCGGGCTGGGTGGCATGCACGCGCTCGGCAGCGAGGGAGATATTGAGTCCGCAATCGACGATCGCGACGAGGTGGCGCAGCTGGGTCAGGGTCATGGCTTGTTCGCAATGCGTGTTGGGGGCTGGCTGGGATCCGGTTGAGGAGAAGACGCTACCCCCGCGAACATCGCCCGTTCTTGCCGCATGGCGAACCAGTGCAAAGCGCGCCGCTAGCCCCGGCGGGAGCCACAAAGATGTTGGGCTGCACAATAAATGTCATATGGACGTCTATACATCCATAATGAATGACGAGTCAAGCGCGCATTTCATGCCGGTCGCGGATAATCGCGCCAGCAAGTAGCCGGAATCTATGGTGGCGACGTCACGTATTCGTGCTTCGTGCCCGTATGCGCATCGAAGATTTGCCGATGCTGCCGGTACGACCAGTGATCGCTGCGTCGGTAGTAACCGGCGACCCATGTCTGAAGTTTTTCCAGCATCGCATCCTGTGCTTCCTTCGAGGCGTACTTGTGCGGTTCCCACGGGCGCCGCCGGTTGTTGGCCAGACAGGTCTGGAGCCCCGGATTGAGAAACACCAGCCGGTCGCAGCGCATCGCTGCAGCCGATACGAGCTCTCCGTAGCAGCCTTCGATGACCCAGCGCGAATGAGCATCGAGGAAAGCTTTCAGTGAGCGATCAATCGCGGTGGACGAACGCGGCACGGCGATCTGTCCGGGCTCCCATACGATCGTGTCCAGATCCAGATGAGCCAGCGCGTGCTGCTTGGCCATCGCCTTCGCGTACGTGCTTTTGCCGGAGCCGGAATTGCCGAAGATCAGAATTTTCATGACTTGCGTGTTGGCGAAATTCGTACGTGCTGCCGCGCAGATTCAATCGGCATGCTGCGAGAAATGGGCTGCCGCGCATGCCAGAGATTCGCAACGAAAAATGCGCTGCCGAGCAACGATACGAAGGCACCCGCATCGCCGAGCCAGGGGGCTGCGGCGGGCAGCACCCGCTCCAGTGCGACGGCGAATATTCCGATCGAAGAGCACACAAATCCGAGGCCAGTACGTTTGTCATGCTTCCGGAAACTGGCGATACCGGTGATAAGACAGACCAGCACAACGGCTAATTCCATGTAGAAGTGAGGCATCGTCAGCTCCTGGCAGCGTAGTTATGCGGCGTTCGTCGACACCAGCAGATCTTCGTAGAACGCGCCGAACGGCTCGCTGGGATGCGCGATCTGGATTTCCAGAATCCACAGTCCGCTCGTCGGCGAGGCCTCCAGCGCGCCGAGGTCGCCGCCCTTGTGAATCGCGTGGGGAAAATCGCTGACGCGATGACCCTTGACGGCGTGATTGAGCCGGTAGCCCATCGCCTCGGCACGTTCGTCGGCATATGCGTATAGCGCCTGGCCGCTCAATCCTCGATTTCGCCAAGTGTCGGCCACTTCGTGGAACAGCGCGCGCGCCGCTTCGGCGCAGGCCTGGCGCTGTGGCGCGTCGCCCACCACAAACGTGTCGCCGACATCGCCCTCATGACCATCGAACACCAGGCCGAGGTCGATGAAGTAGCTGTCGTTCTCGCCCAGGCGTACGGCGGGGTCGGATGCTTGCCGATACGTTTTGGTGGTATTCGGGCCGATACGGATCAGTACCGGGTGCCAAAGTCGTTCCATGCCCAGCTTGCGAAAGACTTCGGCCGCCTCCAGCGCGGCCTCGTCTTCGGAGATGCCTGTGCGCATGCGGGCGCGAATGCCGTGCAGCGCTGCCCAGCTTTTGTCGCGGGCGAGCTGCATCCGTTCGATGTCGTAGCGTTTGCCGACGGCTTCGCGCGCTGTAGCAGGCATGCTGTCGAAACCCAGGGAGAGTTGCTGACGGAGTGACACGATCAGCCCAAATGCAAAAGCAGTAAAGCGATCAGCGCGGGTAGCGCCTGAATCCACAGAATCTTCCGGCTGGCCGTGAGGCCGCCGAAGATGCCGGCCACCAGTACGCAGACGAGAAAGAATGTTTTTACACCAAAGCCGGCGACGCCGAGGCTCAGGCCCCAGATCAGCCCCGCCGCGAGGAAGCCGTTGTACAGGCCTTGATTGGCCGCCAGCGTTTTGGACGCTTCGGCAAACTCCGCGGTGAGGCCGAAGGCGCGGCGGCCGGCTGGTTTGGTCCACAGAAACATTTCCAGGATGAGGAAATACACGTGGAGCAGCGCAATGATGGCGATGACGACAGTGGCGACGACGGACATGAGCTTCCCCGGGTGGCGACGTCCGCCGGCGGTTGCGGCGGTGATCGTGTCGGCCAGTGTCGCAGCCGGATCAGCCCATCGCAAATTCGCCGTTCAGTGGCTCAGTGTGGAACTGCATCGATAGGTAGGAGGGCCGGTGGAACCACGTCCACCGGCATAGCCAGCTGCCGCAGCCAGCGATAGTGCGACGCGATGCCCGCGGCAAAGCTGCGATGCGTGCGATAAGTGATGCCATATTCTCGACAGGTGGCCTCGACTACGCGCGCTACGGCCGGGTAATGCACGTGCGAAATGCGCGGAAACAGATGGTGCTCGATCTGGAAATTGAGCCCGCCGATCAGCCAGCTCAGCACGCGGCTGTCGCGCGAAAAATCCACCGTGGTCTCCAGTTGGTGGATCGCCCACGGCGTGTCCATCTGCCGGCTCTGGGCGTTCGGTGCGGGAAAGTCGGCTTCCTCGACCACGTGCGCCATCTGGAAAACCAGCGCCAGCAGCACACCGGCCACGGCCGAGGTGGTCGTGTAGAACAGCAGCACCGCGCCGATCGAATGGAGCATCAGCGGCAGTCCGAAGGCGAGCGTAAAAAACACCAGCTTGCCGATCACGAAGCCCACCAGGTCCCAGCCATGCGGTCGATCGAACGGGCGCTCGCCGACTCTGCCGGTAATCATGTCGCGGAAGTCGCCATAGACATGCCAGCGAATGGCGGTGACGCCGTAGAGTACCCATAGATACAGGTGCTGCCAGCGGTGCCAGGGACGCCATGGCTGTTCGGGCGACAGTCGTCCCAGCACGCCCAGATCGATATCGCTGTCGTGCCCGGCCACATTGACCCAAGTGTGGTGAAAGCGTGCGTGCTTCCACTGCCAGATATACGAGCTGCCGCCGACCAGATCCAGGGTCAGCGCCATCAGTCGGTTGATCCAGCGCCGATCCGAATACGCCTGATGGCCGCCGTCATGCATCACGTTGAAGCCGATGCCGGCAACGGTGCTGCCGAGCACCGTACTGATCGCCAGAGCCAGCCATCCATTGGTCGCGAAAAACACCAGCGCAATGTAGCTGGCGGCAAACATGGCCAGGATGACGGCGGTTTTCAGATACATGGCCGCACTGTCGCGCTGGCGGGTGCCGCTGTGCTTGAACTGCGCGTCGACGCGTCGACGCAGTTCGCGATGAAAGCGGTTGTCGCCGTTGAACTTCAGGCGTTCGGACAGGGCGTCGGGTAACGGCGCCGCGGCGGCCGTCCTGCGATGCGATAAATCGAAGGACATGGGCAGCCAGACGAGTGATGTGATTGCCAGCCTAGCTCATTCGCGGTTATGCGCGCGTTGTGGGGCCTTTCGACGACAGGGGCGGCTAAACAGCCGCCTTGAACGTCACGACCAGCACGTCGCGATGCGCCGGCTTGGTCGGATCGAACGGCGTCACCGCGGTTACGCCGTGGCTGACCTTGGCGTCGTCGACCAGGGCCGCGTCCAGCGGGTGGGTAAGCGTGAAGCTGCCGAGCAGATTGCCGCTGCCGCCGTGGATGGTCGTGATGCCGCTTTCGATATTGGTGCGGTCGATCAGCAGCACCAGCACGTAGTCCACACCGTCACGATGCACGCCTTCGGGCGTGGGTTCGCCTGCTTCGCCAATGGTAGCCTCGATGCGGAACTGGTGTACCTCGACGTGCCAGTGCGCCACGCGCGGCGCCAGCGAGCCGAACAGCGCGTGGCTGAACGCAAGAATGCGGCCAAAGCTGGGGCCGTCGGTGATCTTCGGCCGGATCGGCACGAACCAGCGCTCGATGCCGCCCTGCAGCTTGTTGTGCTGCAGGGTCTGCACGTGCGGCTGCTGTGGGTTGCGGGTGATGCCGCCGTCGGCGTCGATGGTGAACGTGGCATGGCGGCGGCGACGCTTGCGCCCCTTGGCGGCCAGATAGGCGTCGGGCGCCAGATCGTTCCAGCTTTCGGTAAATGTCTGCCAGTCTTCCAGCGAGCGGGGATCGCCCAGCAACCCATCCATGGTCTCGGCGCCGAGGAAGGCAAAGCCCTCGCCTTGCAGCCGGGCGTGCAGGGCGGACAGATCGGATTGAGTAGTCATGCTCTTACGTTACCAGCAGCCAAGGCTATGCAGATATTCGGGTCGGCCATAGCTTGGGCTTCATCCGCCAGGAAACGCGGCATCCAGCCACGCCGGCACAGGAATATTTTTTTCGCGCAGAAAGTTGGGGTTGAACAATTTCGCCTGGTAGCGTGTGCCGGCGTCGCAGAGAATCGTCACCACGGTGTGGCCTGGGCCCAGCTCGCGCGCAAGCCGAATCGCGCCGGCCACGTTGACGCCGCTGGAGCCGCCCACGCACCAGCCTTCGTCGTGCAGCAGCCGATGCGCCAGCGGAACCGATTCGTCATCCGGGATGGACCAGGCCAGATCGATCGGCGCGCCGTCGAAGTTGGCGGTAACGCGGCTGGAGCCGATGCCCTCGCTGATGGAATGGCCGCTGGCGATCAGTTCGCCGGTATTGACGTAGTTCGCCAGCGCCGAGCCGGCCGGATCGGCTAGGGCGATGCGCACTTGCGGCTTGCGCGCTTTCAACGCGCGACCCACGCCCGCCAGCGTGCCGCCGGTACCCGACGCGCAGACGAAGCCGTCGACTCGGCCATGCGTTTGCTCCCAGATCTCGGTGCCGGTAGTGACCTCGTGGAAATCGCGGTTGGCGGTGTTGTCGAACTGGTTGGCGAACCAGGCGTTGCCGGGATCCGCCGCGTTCATGGCCTCGGCGTGCGCGCGGGCTTGGTGGGCGTAGTGGCCGGGATCCTTATACGGCACGGCGGGCACCAGCCGCACTTCGGCGCCGGTGAGGCGCAGCGCGTCGATCTTTTCGCGGCTCTGCGTTTCGGGCATGAAGATGACGGTGCGATAGCCGAGGCTGGCGCCCAGCAGGCCCAGGCCGATGCCGGTATTGCCGGCCGTGCCCTCGACGACGGTGCCCCCGGCGCGGATCAGCCGACGATCGCGCGCGTCCTGCAGCAGGCCCAGCGCGGTCCGATCCTTGATCGAGCCGCCCGGATTCATCAGCTCCGCCTTCGCAAGCACCTCACAGCCGGTGAGTTCCGAGGCATGACGCAGGCGCAGTAGCGGGGTGCGGCCGATGGCGCTGGCGAAGTCGGTGTGATGGCTCATGGGTAGTTTTCGCCACTGGCTGAAGTCAGAAGCCAAGTCTAGAGCGAATTGGTCTGATCAAAGGCGATCGGGCCGCCGGTGTAGCGGATTGCCGCCAGGATGGCGTCGGTCGCCGGTTCAACGCGGCTGCGCATTGGCGTAAAACGATGTTTCTCGATTTTGGTGGCGGTCGACGGTTTATACGTTTAGATGTTTAGACGTCTATTGACAATAAAAATCTCAGCCTTTACTGTCGACTCACTCATCGAGACCGGCTGAGGGACAGGCCCATTGAAGCCGGGGCAACCTGCGGAATGTTTTCGCAACGGTGCTAATTCCTGCGGAAGCGCCATCTAGCGCCAATCCGGAAGATGGGCGTCATGTCTCTCGCAGCGCTTTGCTGTCGATCCTACGCATGACGACCTCTCCGGCCCTTCGCAGGACGATGCCGACCGGAGAGACCGAATGACCTGTTCGCCCGAAGCCCTTGCCGCCTCCAGCACCAGCGCCGCGATCGACGCGATACTGGCACCGCTGCGCCACCGCCCCAGCCTGACCGTTCGGCGCAGCATGCGCCGCGTCACGCTGACCCCGAAATACGGCAGCGACGCGGTCGAAGTCGACGTGCGCTATGCGTGGACGGGGGCGCCGGATGCGCCCACGCTGATCGTGCAGGGCGGTATTTCGGCCGATCGCGATGTGGTGACGCTGGATCGCGGTGCCGCACCGGGTTGGTGGCAGCCGCTGGTCGGCGCCGGTGCCGCCATCGATTTGAATCAATGGCGCGTACTGTCGATCGACTGGCTGAGCCCGGCCGAACTGGGCACGAATGCCATCTCCAGCGAGGATCAGGCCGACGCCCTGGCCGCGCTGCTGCAGTCGCTGAACGTGCCGCAGGCGCACGCCTTTATCGGTTCATCCTATGGCGCCATGGTGGGTCTGGCGTTTGCCGCGCGTCATCCGCATGGGGTCGATCGACTGGTGCTGCTGGCCGGGGCGCATCGGCCGCACCCGCTGGCCACCGCCCAGCGCAGTGTGCAGCGCGGCATCGTGCGCATGGGTCAGGCCAGCGGGCAGGTGAACGAGGCGCTGTCGCTGGCGCGTCAGCTGGCGATGACCACGTACCGCGGCAGCACCGAGTTCGGCAAGCGCTTCGCCGGTGGTCCGGAGTTTCGCGACGGCCGCTTCCATTTTCCGGTCGAGGATTATCTGGAGCACGCCGGCCGCCGCTTCGTCGAACACTTCGACGCGGATCGCTTCCTGGCGCTGTCCGAATCGATCGACCTGCATGACATCGCGCCGGAGCTGGTGCCCGTGCGCTCGACCCTGATCGGCTTTCCGTCCGACCGGCTGGTGCCGTTGTCCGACCTGTGCGAGCTGCAGAGTCGGCTGCACGGTTCGGCCACGCTGGAAGTGGTCGATTCGCCGTACGGCCATGATGCCTTTCTGAAAGAGCCCGAACAGCTCGCGCCGCTGCTGCGCGGCGCGCTGAATTAATCGATGCGGCCTGATCGACTCAAGCCTCTCTTGCATCAACAACACATCAAACGGTTCCGGAGACTTCCATGAGCAAGTGCACCCCTTGTACCACCGCCGTGCGTGCCGGCATCGAAACCGATACCCAGCACGGTGCGGTAGTGCCTGCGCTGCATTTGTCGAGCAACTACAGCTTCGAGGGCTTCGGTCGCAAGCGCGCTTACGACTATTCGCGCAGCGGCAACCCGACCCGCGATCTTCTCGGCAACGCGCTGGCCGAGCTGGAGCAGGGTGCCGGTGCGGTGGTGACCTCCAGCGGCATGTCGGCGGTTGCGCTGGTGCTGGAGCTGGTACCGGCCGGCGGCCATGTGTTGGCGGCACACGACTGCTACGGCGGTACCTGGCGCCTGCTCGATGCCTGGGCAAAAAAGGGCCGTTTCACAGTGGATTTCGTCGACCTGACGGACAGCACCGCGTTGGTCGCCGGCCTCGCCAAGAAGCCGGCGCTGGTGTGGGTGGAGACACCGTCCAACCCGCTGCTGCGCATCACCGATATCCGCCACGTGGCGCAGGCCACCCATGCCGCCGGCGCGCTGCTGGTCGTCGACAACACGTTTCTTTCGCCCGCGCTGCAGCAGCCGCTACTGCTCGGTGCGGACGTGGTCGTGCATTCGACCACCAAGTACATCAATGGCCATAGCGACGTGGTCGGCGGTGCGGCGGTAGCCAAGGACGCCGCCGTCTACGATCAGCTGAAATGGTGGGCCAACTGCAATGGGCTCACCGGCGCGCCGTTCGACAGTTACCTCACCTTGCGCGGCCTGCGCACGCTGGCCGTTCGTCTGCGTCAGCATCAGGAAAACGCCGAGCGCATCGCCAGCCATCTGGACGGCCATGCGGCCGTACGCAAAGTCTATTACCCGGGCCTGAAAAACCACATGGGCCACGCGCTTGCGTCGCGCCAGCAGCAGGGTTTTGGCGCCATGCTCAGCTTCGAGCTGGAAGGCGACGTGAGCCAGATCGAGGCCTTCGTCAACGGGCTGGAATATTTCTCGCTGGCCGAATCGCTGGGCGGCGTCGAGAGCCTGGTCGCGCATCCTGCCTCGATGACGCATGCGTCGATGGCCCCCGAGGCTCGCCACGCTGCCGGCATTGCCGACAGTCTGCTGCGCCTCTCGGTCGGTATCGAGGACGGCGACGATCTGCTGCGCGATATCGATGCCGGGCTGACCCGCGCACATGCGCTGGCAGCCAAAACCGCCCGGGCTGCCGCTGCCGGCCGGGTCCACGCATGAGTTCGGCGGTCGTCGCGCCTGCCGCCCCGCTGAAATCGCCGGCACCTTCTGCGTCGGTATTCGCGACAGGCATTGTGCTGCTGGGTACGGGCGTGGTGGGCGGTGCCCTGCTCAAGCTGCTCAACACGCCGGCAGCGGCGAGCATTCGACTCGTCGGTGCGGCGAACTCGCGTCGCCAGTACACCGAGGCGGCAAGCCTCGCCAGTAAGACATTGCGCGAGCAGTTGAACACTGGCGGTGATCCGCGCGATGACGCGCTGCTGCTGGCGGCTCTCGATGCTTGCGATGCCAGACACAAGGTGATTGTCGATGCCACGGCCAACGCCGCGCTGGCGTCACGCCACGCCGAATGGCTGGGACGCGGCTATCACGTCGTCACCGCCAACAAGGCGCTGGCCGGCGGCGAGCTGTCTGGCTGGCGCGCGCTGCAGGCCGCGACCGCGCACGGAGCGCGCTACGGCGATTCGGCGACCGTCGGTGCCGGCCTGCCGGTGCTCTCGACGCTGCGTCGCTTGCGCCAGTGCGGCGACAGCCTGCTCACGCTGGAAGGCGTGTTCTCCGGTTCGCTGTCGTGGCTGTTCAATCAGTACGACGGCAGCCAGCCGTTTTCCGCCCTGCTGCTGGAAGCGCGCCGGCTCGGCTATACCGAGCCCGATCCGCGTTCCGATCTTTCCGGCGACGACGTCGCGCGCAAGCTGCTGATCATCGCGCGCAATGCCGGCTTTGCGCTGGGCGTCGACGAGGTCCAGGTCGACAGCCTAGTGCCTGAAACGCTGCGGGCGATATCGGCCGAGCAGTTTCTCGCACGGCTGACCGAGCTGGACCAGCCGCTGGCCGCTCGCTACGCCGAAGCGACATCCAAGGGTAACGTGCTGCGCTTCCTCGCGCGGCTCAACCAGCGCGGCAAGGCCCGGGTCGGCATCGCCGAAGTACCGGCCACGCATCCCGCGGCTAGGCTCTACGGCACCGATAACCAGTTCGCCCTCACCACGCTGCGCTACAACACCCAGCCGCTGGTGATCCAGGGGCCGGGCGCCGGGCCGGAAGTCACGGCGCAGGCGCTGCTTGGCGACGTTCTCGCACTTTGCTGATTTGTAGGCTGGCGGTGAGCGCAACAAATCCCAACTTCGTAACTTCCATACCTTGGGGTTACAAGCTGTCACTGCGGCTTGCCCTTCGGGCCATTCGCTTCGCGAATGTTCGTTTCGGCATCCTGCCTCCACAGTCGCTGCGCTCACCGCCAACCTACGGCACCGCGGGGTTATCTCACCTGCAACGGGCCGACCGTTACGGTGCCGATCAAACCCTGAAAGGCCTTGTCGGCTTCCGCGTGTAACTGAGCGACCACAGTGTTGGCGTCCTCGGGAAACGGCGAATATCCCCGGAGGTAAATGATTCCTCCAGTATTGGCGGCATCTTCCAGCGGGGCAATTTCATGATTGAACCGGCGCATGGCGCGTAAGCCGGCAACTTTATCGCCGTACGTCGACTGCATTTTTTTCAGCAGCGCGTCGGAGGCCTGAATGTCCTGTTCGCTGCTTTTGGCGCGAGCGATGGCGTAGGATCTTTGATGGTCAAAATCGTTTCTTTCGGCCGCCAGGGCAAGCCAAGCCAGTGCCAGCGGACGGTTTGCCGGAATGCCCTGCATATCGCCATTGAAATACATCAGGCCCAGTGCAAACTGTGCGTCCTTGCTGGCCCAATAGGCCGCCTCCTCGAGTTCCGAGGCTCCGTGCTGGTTGTGACCGTTCTGGAAATAGTAGCGAGCTTCGCAGGCGTAGTAGTCGCCGGGAAGAATCTGTTCCAGGCCTCTGTTGCAGTTGTTGATCTTTTCATCCACTGGCACGGCCTGCGTCGCAGCCGGGGACTCGGCCAAGGCGGCAGGGACGGACCCGAAGACATTGAGTCCGAGCAAAACCAGCGCGACTTTCATCGATGGTTTCACGCCGATCTCCGTTGATTGTGGGTTTGTGAGATAGGCGAGCCATCGAGAAAGTGATCGGCGCATCCCGTCATACAACTGCAAACGTATGACTCGACATGTTGTTTACTCTGGGTCGGGATCGCTGCCTCATTCACACTGAAGAGACGCCGCTCAATCGTTGTGCGCTTCCTCACGCGCTTCTTCGATGGATGGCGTGCGCCAGCCGGACTTTACGCCCCACAGAAAAAACACCAGGCCGATCACGGCGACCACGGCCAGATCCCAGCCGAAGGGGATGTAGTCCAGGCCGCCGAATTTGACGCTGCCGATGCGCGACACGCCCGCCAGGGCGATCAGATAAAACACCAGCCACCAGGCGCCTTTCATCTGTCGGCCGAAATCGTGGAAGCCGCTCTTATACTGGTAGTAGAGATAGATCGGCAACGCCACCACGATCAGCAGGATGATCTTGCCGGTAAGCGGCCATTTGGCCCAGTACAGCAGCTCGGCCGACATGATGAAGGCGATGCCGGCGATGATCGGCAGGCCCGTCAGCCGGAACGGGCGATGCAATTCGGGTGCCGTGCGGCGCAACGTCATCACGCTCACCGGGCCGGTCAGGTAGGAGATGATGGTGGCCACCGAAATCACCGCCGCCAGCGAGTCCCAGCCGCGGAAAAAAAACAGGAACAGGAACGACACCACCAGGTTCAGCCACATCGCCGGGCGCGGCACGCCGGATTTCGGATGCACATGGCCGAGAATTTTCGGCAGGGTGCCATTGCGCTCCATGCCGTAGATCATGCGGGCGGTGGTGGCGGTGTAGGTCATGCCGGTGCCGCTCGGGCTGACGAAGGCGTCGGCGTACAGCAGAATCGCCAGCCAGTTGAGATTGACGATGATCGCCAGCTCGGCGAACGGCGAGCTGAAGCTGATGCCGTGCCAGCCGGCCTTGGCCAGCATCGCCTGCGGCACCGAGCCGAGATAGGCCACCTGCAGCAGCACATAGACCACGGTAGCGATCAGGATGGCGCCGACGATGGCAAAGGGAATGCTCTTGCCGGGGTTGCGTGCCTCACCGGCCAGATTGACCGGACTCTGAAACCCGTTGAAGGCGAATACGATGCCGGCGGTGGCGACGGCCGTGAGGATCGCCGCGAAATCGTTGGTGTGGTTGCCGCCGTTGATGCCGACGGAAAGATTTTCGCTATGGAAGCCGCTGGCAATCAGCGCGACGCCGGTGGCTGCCGGAATGATCAGCTTGATCACGGTGATCACGGTGTTGGAGTGCGCAAACAGCTTCACGCTCCAGAAGTTCAGCAGGAAGTACATGATCACCAGCACGGCGGCGATGCCGAGGCCGGTATGACTGAGTTCGCCCTTGCCGGCCGTCACGTGATACAGATCCTGAGCCCAGCCCCATTTCCAGCCCGACATGTACTGCACCGAGGCCTCCGCCTCGACCGGAATCACCGAGACGATCGCGATCCAGTTGGCCCAGCCCGCGATAAAACCGACCAGCGAGCCGTGCGAGTAATGGCCGTAACGCACCATGCCGCCGGATTCGGGAAACATCGCGCCCAGTTCGGCGTACGTCAGCGCGATCGTCATGATGATCGCCGCACCCAGCACCCACGCCCAGATCGCGCCGGGGCCGGCCAGCTTGGCCGCGTTCCATGCGCCGAACAGCCAGCCCGAGCCGATGATCGAACCCAGGCCGGTCAGCATCAGGGCAAACGGGCCGACGTCGCGGCGAATCGAACTGGATGAGGACATAGAGTCTCCTGGATACGGTGCGAAAGGTGGTCGCCATCCCCGACGGCGCAATTGTTCGATGATGACAGAGGGGGTAGGGACTGTCAGCCCGAGGCACGTTCATACCGCGTCGCGCGGGGAATACATCGGTTCGGCACGATAGGCGAACGGATCGGGCGAATCAGCCTGTCGGTCGGGATGGCTTGGGCAGCGTATCGGTCGGTGGTTCGCCGTCCTCGCGCCTCAGCACTCGATCACGTTGACGGCCAAGCCGCCGCGCGAGGTCGAGGCTGGATCGACATGCGTTGAAGCGCATGTCGATTCGGGCGAGGGTGAGCCGTGAACCGGCGAACGGTGAAATGGTCAAGCCGTCCTCGCGCCTCAGCACTCGATCACGTTGACGGCCAAGCCGCCGCGCGAGGTCGAGGCTGGATCGACATGCGTTGAAGCGCATGTCGATTCGGGCGAGGGTGAGCCGTGAACCGGCGAACGGTGAAATGGCCAAGCCGTCCTCGCGCCTCAGCACTCGATCACGTTGACGGCCAAGCCGCCGCGCGAGGTCTCCTTATACTTGTCCTTCATGTCGCGACCGGTATCGCGCATGGTCTTGATCACCTTGTCGAGCGAGACGTGGTGCTTGCCGTCGCTCTTCAAGGCCATGCGGCTGGCATTGATCGCCTTGACCGAGCCCATCGCGTTGCGCTCGATGCAGGGAATCTGCACCAGGCCGCCGATCGGGTCGCAGGTGAGGCCGAGGTTATGCTCCATGCCGATCTCGGCAGCGCTTTCCACCTGCAGCATGTTGCCGCCGAGCGCGGCGGTGAGTCCACCTGCCGCCATTGAGCAGGCCACGCCGACCTCGCCCTGGCAGCCGACTTCGGCGCCGGAGATCGAGGCGTTTTCCTTGTACAGAATGCCGATCGCGGCGGCGGTGAGCAGAAACTCGATCACGCCGTCGTCGTTGGCTTTCGGGCAAAAGCGCTCGTAGTAATGCAGCACGGCCGGCACGATACCGGCAGCACCGTTGGTCGGCGCGGTGACCACGCGACCGCCAGCGGCGTTCTCCTCATTGACCGCCAGCGCGTACAGATTGACCCAGTCGAGAATCGTCAGCGGATCGCGCAGCGCGGCTTCGGGCTGGTTGCGCAGTTCGGCCGCCATGGCGGGCGCGCGGCGCGAGACTTTCAGGCCGCCCGGCAGCACGCCCGGCGAACGCAGGCCGCGGGCGACGCAGTCCTGCATCGCTTTCCAGATGGTCATCAGACCGGCACGGATTTCTTCTTCGCTGCGCCAGACCTTTTCGTTGGCCATGGTCAGCTGCGCGATGCTGAGGTTGTGCTTTTTGCACAGTGCAAGCATCTGGTCGCCGGTGGAAAACGGGTACGGCTGTTCGGTGGTATCGGCGACGATGCGGTCGTCTGCGGCTTCGTCGTTGTTGACCACGAAGCCGCCGCCGACCGAGTAGTAGTCGCGGCTGGCCAGCTCGTTGTCGTTGGCGTCATAGGCGGAGAAGCGCATGCCGTTGGTGTGGAACGGCAGCTTCTGGCGCTTGTTGAAAACCAGGTCACGCTTTTCCTCGAACGCGATCGTTTTCTTGCCGAGCAGCTGCAGCTGCTGCGTGCCGCGAATGCGCTCCAGCGCGGTAGGGATGCGATCGGGATCGACGCGATCGGGATGTTCGCCCTCCAGCCCCAGCAGTACGGCTTTGTCGGTGCCGTGGCCGCGGCCGGTCATGGCCAGCGAGCCGAACAGCTCGCAGCGTACGCGCACGACCTGTTCCAGCACCCCATTGCCATCCAGCCAGCGCTCGGCAAAGCGCGCAGCGGCACGCATCGGCCCTACCGTATGCGAGGAGGACGGCCCGATGCCGATCTTGAAAAGGTCGAAGACGCTGACGGCCATGGCATTGCTGCTGATCGAAGAAGATGACCGGGTATTCTACGCGTCGCCATCAGCCATTCGCAGCCGCATGTCCGACCTGATCCTCTACCAGCGCGATTATTGCCACCTGTGCGATCAGGCGTTGGCCGTGCTGGCCGAGGCGCGCGCGCCGGATTTCGATAGCCTGTGGGTGGATGACTCGGTCGATCTGGTGCAGCGCTACGGCAACCGCGTGCCGGTGCTGCGCAACGATCGCGACGGCCGCGAGCTGGACTGGCCTTTCGATGCGGCGTCGGTGCGCGCCTTCATCGCCGGCGTGGATTGACCGGCCAGCCCAGCGCGATGCAACCGCGGATTACTTGGCGACGAGCTGCAGATGGGCGGTGACTTTGACGTCCGCCGCAATCACCGAGGTATCGGCGTAATCGCCGCCGCCCACGCCAAAGTCCAGGCGCTTCAGGGAGCCGGCAACATCCAGCACGGCGCCCGCGCCCTGCGGCTTGAAAGTCACAGTCAGCGTCACCGGCTTGGTCACGCCGTGCAGGGTGAGGTTGCCGTCGGCCAGCACCTGCGCCCCGGACTGGCGAAAGCCGGTGGTGACGAAGTGCGCCTGCGGAAATTTCGCGACGTTGAAGAAATCCGTGCCGGGCAGGGCGGTGTCGCGATCCTTGTCACCGGTTTTCGCGCTGGCCAAGTCGACGGTGACGTCGAACTTCGACGCGCCGAGATGCGCCGCGTCGTAGCGGATCGCCGCGGTCCACTTGCCGAAGGTGCCGCTGAAGCCTGCCCCCTGGAATGTGCCGGTAAAGCCCAGCGTGCTGGCGGCCGGCTGTACGGCGTAGTCGGTGGCGGTGGCGACGGCCGGTGCGGTGAGAGCGAGTGCGAGCAGAGCGGAATAAATGGCTTTCATCGAGATTCTCCTGGGAAATATCATTCGGTCGGTGACGCGAGCATTACGGTCGCGGACGGCCGAACGGCATCATCCGGCGCAGCACGTTGTCCTTGTCGAACACGTGATGCTTCAGCGCGGCGCCGACATGCACCACCAGCACCGCCACCAGAAACCAGAACAGGTACTCGTGCACGGCGAACACAGTATCGGCGATGTTTTCGTTCTTGGCCGCCAGCGACGGCAGGTTGAACAGCTTGAACCACTGCAGCGGCTTGCCGGCGACGGAGTTGAACCACCAGCCGCTCAGCGGAATGGCGGCAATCAATACATAAAGCACGCCATGAACGGCGTGCGCAGCGATCTGCTGCCAGCGAGGGCCGGGCTCATCCGGCGGGCGGCGATCGATCAGCCGCCACAGCACGCGCAGTAGGAACAGGGCCAGCACGGTGAGGCCGATCGACTTGTGCAGCGCCAGCCAGTTGATCTTCTGCATCGGTCCGTGCGCCAGATCCATCAGCAGACCGAAGATGCCGTTGCCGATGATGGCCAGCGCCATGATCCAATGAAAGAACCGAGCCACCGTACCCCAGCGGCGATTGTCGTTGCGCAAACTCATGGTATGTCCTTGGTCGAAGGCTTTGCATCGTCGCCACGAATGGCTTCGAGCGCCATCCAGATCGCCACGTCGTGACCGATCGAATGGGCAAACGCGGTGATGCCGAACGACTCGCGCTGCAGCGATGCGGTGGCGGAAAAGCCGGCTACGGTATGCATGCCGTAAATGGTGGTGGCGAGGCGGTTGAAGGTGAACATCAGATCCATCGGCTGGGTCACGCCGTGCAGGGTCAGCTGGCCGTGCAGCACGCCGTGTTGGTCGTCCTTGCGCTCCACGCTGGTGCTGACAAAGTGCGCATAGCGATCGTGCATGCAGTCGAGCAGCGCAGGCTTGCACACGGCCGCATTCCAATCGGGGTCGCCCATATCCACGCTGGCCAGGTCGATGTCCAGTTCGGTGGCTGCCGTACTCCAGTCTTTCGGATCGAACTGCAGCCAGCCTTTGGCGATATGAAGACGTCCAAATGGCCGCGAGTAGCCATCGTGGTCGATGCTGAAAAGCACCTGGCTATGCACCGGATCGTAGTGATAGCGGGCACTGGCCGCATGCGCGGCGAGCGGCATCCCTAGCAGCGCGGCGCAGAACGGCAACAGGCGTAGCGGGTGGTCTCGAAACATGTCGGCGAGTCTGGCTGATCTTGTTTGGCCAGGCTAGCAGGTCGCGCTTGGACGCACTGTTTCGCTGGCGCGTTCAGTGCTGCGCTCGCTGCCGAGAGCCAGTTTTGGCATGATGAACCGGGATCGGGGGATTTGTGCATGGCTGCATCGCGTTGGCGTCAAGGTGTGTTCGCGCTTGTCTTGCTGGTCACCTGTGCCGGCGGCATGGCTCAGGTCGACCCATCGACCAAGGCGCCGATCGCGCGCATGCCGGGTATGACTGGGCCGGTGTCGACGCTGCCCGCACTCGACCCGGTATCGACCTCCACCACGCCAGCACCGCTGGCGACGCCGCAGTTTCGCCGCTACGGCGTCGACGAGGGCGTGCTGCGCGGGTCGGTGTACGCGGTGGCGCAGGATCGTCACGGACTTATGTGGTTCGGCTCGGCCGCCGGCTTGATGCGCTACGACGGTGTCAGCTTTCAGGCGTTTCGCAACGCGCCGGACGACCTTCGCTCGCTGCCGGCCAACCAGAGCTACGCGCTCTACGTCGATCGCGACAACAAGATATGGGCCGGCGGCATCTCGACGGGCCTGATCGTCTACGACCAGCTGACCGAGCGCTTCCAGCAATGGACGCACGACGATGCCAAACCTTCCAGCCTTGCCGACAACGAAGTGTGGGGAATGACCCAGACGACCGACGGCCAGCTGTGGGTCGCCACGGGCGAAGGACTCGACCGCATGCGCAAGGACGGTCAGGGCTTCGATCATGTTCCGCTGGATATCGATGGCACGCAAGCCGCCTCCTTCGGCGAAACCCGCGCGCTGCTGTCCGAATCCGATGGCCGGCTCTGGATTGGTACCGCGAAGGGCCTGTATCTGCGCAGCGCCGGCGGCCGCCTGCGCCGAATCGCTATCGATCCGGCGTTTCATGGCAATCCGGGCAAGATCTGGCGCATCGAAGGCGGCCTCGCCGATCCGCAGCAGCGCGAGGTTCGCGTGGCGATCGATGGCGGTCTGCTGATCATTCACGACGACCTCGTCGCGCACCCATTCGCGCCGCAGGTGCTGTCCTCACTGCGCGTGGTGAGCAGCACGCGTGATGCGCAATCTCGACTGTGGATCGCCACAGTCAGCGGCATGCTGCTGGACGAGGGCAACGGCCGGCTGCAGCCCATCACCGGACAGCCGCTGCTACCCGGCGGGCTGCCCAGCAACAAGATCTGGCAGACCATGCTGGATAGGGAAGGCGGACTATGGATTACGTTCGACCAGTCCAGCGTGGCGTATCTGCCGCCGGCGTGGAACGGCTTTACCCGCTTTACCCACATACCGGACGATCCGAACAGCCTCAGCGGTATCGCTGCATCGGCCATGGCTTTTGCGCGCGACGGACTGCTGTGGGTCGGCGGCAACGATGGCTGGATAGACAAGCTCGATGTAGGCACCAGCACGGTCACGCACGTCATTCGCGATATGCATACGCAGATCATCGCGATGGCGGAAGATCCGCGCGGCCGCCTGTGGATCGTCAGTTCCGGCGCGTTGCACGTACTCGATCACGGAAAACTCATTGCCGTACCTGCCGGCGATTCGCCCATGCAGCGACCGGTGCTGATCGTCGTTGCCGACGATGGCACAGCCTACGTCGCTTCTTGGGGCGGTGGCGTTGTGGCCGTCAATCCAGACACGCTGGCGATCACGCCATTGCGTCTCGAAGCAGGCGCGTCGCCGTCGGTGACCGACGACACCTTGCTGCCGGAACAAATCAGCTTTCATGCGGGCACTCTCTGGTATGTCAGCAACGGCGGCTTGCTGTGCTGGGATGCTTCGGCGAAGGAATTCGTCTTCGTGCCGGGTGTACCGCAAACCACTGTACGCGGTGCTGCATTCGACGCCACGGGGTTCTGGCTGCTTGAATCGTCGACCATCGCGCACTACCGCTATGCCAGCGGCCGTGCTGTGCGCGACGACATCATCGATTTCAAGCACGAGCCGTTTGTCTCGGATCTGGTCGACATGCAGGTCGATCGCCTGGGGCATCTCTGGCTTTTGGCCAATCCCGGCCTGTTTCGTTTCGACGCGGTCAGTCGCCGCTTTCAATCGTTCGGTCCCTCACAAGGTCTCTCCAACGCGGACTTCAGCGGCGCAATGGTTGCCGAGGACGGTACGATCTTCGCGACCAACAGTGCCGGCGTGCTGATGTTCCAGCCCGAGCATCTCACCGCGATGAATAACGCGGCCGCATCGCCGCCGCTGATCTTGACCCGCGTAAGCGTGCGCAGGGAGGGGGATGTTTATGAACTGCCGCTTGCCGGTGGCGCGATATCGCTGGGTTGGCGCGATCGCGACCTGCGGGTGGACGTGCGCGCCGCGTCCTTCATCAGTCCGAAAGGCAACCACTACCGGTTCAAGCTCGGCGGTTTCGACAACGGCTGGGTCAATGTGGACAGCCGCGGCGAGCGCGATTTCGCCGGGCTACCTGCCGGAAACTATACGTTACAGGTGCAGGGCGCCGGCGAGAACAGTGCGTGGAGCAGCCTGCCGACGCCGCTGCGGATTTCCGTACAGGCGCCGCCGTGGAATCGCTGGTGGGCGTGGGCCTCCTACGTACTGATGATCCTCTTTACCGCCGGCCTGGTCCTGCGCGGCTGGCGTCGGCGCCTGGCGCAGCGTCATCGCATGCAGATGATCGAGCAGCAGCGGCAGCTGGCCGAGGCGGCTAGCGCAGCGAAGACGCAGTTCCTGGCCACGCTCAGCCATGAAATCCGTACACCGATGACCGGCGTGATGGGCATGGCCGAATTGATGTTGACCACGCCACTGACTCCGCTGCAGCACGATTACACCAAGGCGATGCAGCGATCCGGCGGCATGCTGCTGAAGCTGCTCAACGACGCGCTCGACCTGGCCCGCATCGAGGCCGGGCGGCTGGAGCTGGAGCCTGCGCCGTTCGACCCGCGGCAGCTGCTGGACGACGTCAGCCAACTGGAGCAGGGCCTGGCGCATATGAAGGGCATCCGTTTCGTGCTCGATGTGGCGCCCGATCTGCCCAAGTGCGTGATCGGCGACGCGGTGCGCATCAAGCAGGTGCTGCTCAATCTGGCCAACAACGCGCTGAAATTCACCGAGCGCGGCAGCGTGACACTGCGCGCGCAGCGTACGGCGCAGGGTCTGGTTTTCAGCATCAGCGACACTGGGCCGGGTATTCCCGAAGCGAGCCGGGCGCGCCTGTTTCAGCGCTTCGAGCAGGAAGATGGGCCGCATCGCGGTGCCGGCAGCGGCCTGGGTCTGGCGATCTGCCGCGAGCTGGTGGAAATGATGAGCGGCAGCATCGAGCTGGAGTCGCGCGTGGGTCACGGCAGCAGCTTCCATGTACGTCTGCCGCTGTCCGAGCCGGCGCCGGTCCAGCACTCGCCGGCCGTCGCCACGGCGCATCGCCGCTATCGCCTGCTGCTGGTCGAAGACGACACCATCATCGCCGCGGTGATTTCCGGACTGCTCGAACAGCAGGGCCACACGGTGCGGCATGTAGCCAACGGTTTGGCCGCGCTGGCTGAGCTGGGACACGCCAGCTTCGATGCGGTGCTGCTCGATCTGGATCTGCCAGGCGTGGACGGCTTCCAGATCGCCCGGTTGATTCGCCAGCGCGAACACGACGGCCAGCGCCTGCCGATCGTGGCGGTGACAGCGCGTTCGGGTAGCGAGGACGAGATGCGCGCACAGGCGGCGGGTATGGACGACTTTCTGCGCAAACCGCTCAGCGGCGAGCAGCTGGCGCAGGTGCTGGCACGCGTGATCGCTCGCACACAGGAGGTGACCGACGACGAGCCTTGAGCGCGTCGTTACGGCCTACATGTCGAACTTTTTCAGCTCGAAGCCCATCTGCTGGTATTCACGCCAGCGCACGCGTGAGCCATCGCGTTCGGCCGGATCGGCGGCGACCACTTCGAGCACGCGCTGAAACTGGCCGGTGGCGCAGCCATCGCGCAGATTGATCAGCAGCGGACGATCGGCCGTCTCGATGCCTGGTGGCACGATCAGCACGGCCGTATCCGCGTCGTCGTCATCGCCGGCCAGCTGATGCGGAATCCACACGTCTTCGTCGAACGCCCAAAGCAGCTCGTCGATCGCTTCGGCCTGTTCGAAGTCGCGGGTCAGGATCAGCGTCGGCTGCTGGGCTGCGAACGCCTTTTTGGTCAGCTCGCACACGAGCAGCAGCGGCTGCTCGCGAAAGCGCGGCTTGTCGATGAGGTAGAAGTCGGCGCGGGGCATTCGAATCGAATCGGAAATTAAGCGATCCGGTCCATCAGCCACTGCGTCAGCAGCGCGACCGGCCGACCGGTGGCCAATCCTTTGCGACCCTCGTCCCACGCCGTGCCGGCGATATCCAGATGTGCCCAGCGCTGGCCTTCGGTGAAGCGCGAGAGGAAGCAGCCGGCAGTGATCGCACCGGCGCTCTTGCCGCCGATATTGGCGATATCGGCAAAGCCCGAATCGAGCTGGACCTGGTAGTCGTCCCACAGCGGCAGGCGCCAGGCGCGATCGAGTGTTTTCTCACCGGCCGCGATCAGTTCCGCGGCCAGATCGTCGTGCTTGCTCATCAGGCCGGTAGCGTGTTTGCCCAGCGCTACAACGCAGGCGCCGGTGAGCGTGGCGGCATCGATGATGGTGTGCGGGTGGAAGGTCTGGGCGGTATAGGTCAGCGCGTCGCACAGGATCAGGCGGCCTTCGGCATCGGTGTTGAGCACTTCGATGGTCAGGCCGGACAGGCTGGTGATCACGTCGCTGGGGCGGTATGCGTCGCCGTCGGGCATGTTTTCCACCGCCGGCACCACGCAGACCAGGTTGACCTTCAGCTCCATTTTCACGGCGGCGATAAACGCGCCCAGCACGGCCGCGGCACCGCCCATGTCGAACTTCATCTCTTCCATGCCCGGGCCGGGCTTGAGGCTGATGCCGCCGGTATCGAACGTGACGCCCTTGCCGACAAAGGCATATGGCTTGTCGCCCTCGTTGCCGTTCTTGTATTCCAGCACCACCAGCTTGGGCTTGTTGACCGAACCGCGCGCCACGGCCAGCAGCGAGCCGAAGCCGAGTCGCTCCATTTCCACGTGGTCGAGCACGCGGCAGTCGACCTTGTCGCCCTGGCCATCCGCAAACGTCTGCGCCTGTTCGGCGATGTAGGCCGGGTTGCAGATGTTCGGCGGCAGGTTGGCCAGTTCGCGGGTGAATTCGATGCCGGCTGCAAGCGCGCACGCCTGGTCGAGTCCGGTCTGCGCGTCGGCGTTGCCGGCAAAGCTGACGTTGGTGAGGGTGACCTGCTTGCTCTTGTCGCGTGGCTTGAAGGTCGCGGTATAGCGGTACGCTGCGTGGTCGGTCGTCAGCGCGGCAATGCGCACGCGCCACGCGCTGTCGCGCCCGGGCACGTCGACTTCGGTGAGGTACGACACGGCGTCGGCCACCGGCAACTTGCCCAGCGCGCGGGCCGCTTCGATGCTCACTTTCTGGTAGCGCGCCTCGTCGAAAGTCTTCTGCGAGCCCAGCCCAATCACCAGTACGCGCTTGGCGGTCACGCCATGCGGCGCGAACAACAGCGTGGTCGAGCCGGCCTTGCCGGTGATGTCACCGCTTTCCACCTGGCGCTTGATGACGCCTTCCGCGGCGCTGTCCACGCGCGCAGCAGCGCTGGTCAGCATGCCTTGCTCATACACGCCCACCAGGATGCAGGCGGTGTCGACGGTTTCGGGGGCGGCGGTGCCGAGGCTGAACTGAAGTGTCATCGGGTGTTTCCTGTGCGGGCGCGACAGCGGTCGAACCGGCTAGACTTAAGGTTTGCCGACCGTATCGGTCATGGCGAAGGATCGATCAAGTTTATCTCATGCTGAGCATTCTCGACCGCTATTTCCTACGCGAGCTGGCGCAAACCGTAGCCGCCACCGTGGTCGTGCTGCTGGTGGTGGTGGCAGGCAGCGCGTTTGCCAAGGTGCTGCAGCAGGTCGCCAACGGCAGCTTTCCGGCCAGCGTGATGTTTCAGGTGCTGGGCCTGCAGACGCTCGATGGACTGACCAATATGGTGCCGCTGGCCAGCTTTCTCGGTGTGCTCATGGGCCTTGGCCGCATGTATCGGGAAAGCGAGATGCACGTGCTTGCCTCCTCCGGCATGGGGCCGGGCGGATTGCTCAAGCCGGTGCTGATTCTCAGCGCGGTGCTGGTGGTCATTACGGCAGCCGTTTCGCTGTGGGTGGGCCCGTGGGCGGTCAGCACCAGCAACAACATGGTGGCGGTGGCCAACCGCTCGGTGATCGCGGCCGGCCTGGATGCGGGGCGCTTTACCGATCTGCCCGGCAAGGGCGGCATCATCTTTGTCGACACGCTGAGCCGCGACGGCAGCAAGCTCGGCCACGCCTTCGTCGAAACGCAGCGCGATGCGGCCGGCGGCGCCCTGCATCTGAAGGTGGTGAGCGCCGACCACGGCGAGTTGTATCAGGAAAGCAACGGTTCGGACCGCTTCATCACCTTCCGCACCGGCTGGCAGTACGACATACCGCTGGGCGCGGACAACTGGCGCAAGATGCAGTACGAGCGCAACGACACGTCGCTTTCCAGCGTGCAGTCCGATGACGACGACAACGATCCGAGTCACTCGATGGATACGCTGACCTTGCTGCGGTCGCACGATCCTCTGGCACGCGCCGAGCTTGCCTGGCGCGTCAATTCGCCACCGCTGACCCTGGTGCTGCTGCTGCTGGCGCTGCCGCTGTCACGCCAGAGTCCACGCGAGCCGCGCTATGGTCGTCTGTTTCTCGCCATCGTGACTTTCTATCTTTATTACGTCGTGTTGGCGCTGTGCCGCGGCCAGATCGCCAAAGGGCACTGGCACAGCGAGGCACCGATGTGGGCACTGCATGTCCTGGTCATATCGATAGCCGGCTGGCTGCTGTGGAAGCAGTATTCGCCACGCAGGCTTCGTGCGAGCCAGCGCGCATGAGCGAGCTGACATGAGCGTGTTCAATATCAAGCGCGTCGATCGGTTGGTGATGATGAGCGTCATCGGCTCGGTGCTGATGGTGTGGCTGGTTCTGACAGGGTTCGATGCAGTGACCCAGTTCCTGCGCCAGCTCGAAAGCGTCGGCAAGAACGGTTATACGCTGAATAACGCGATCGTCTATGTGATGGTGACGTTCCCGCGCCGGCTTTACGAGATGTTCCCCAACGCGGCACTGATCGGCGGCCTGCTGGGGCTGGGCGGCCTGGCTTCGACCGGCGAGCTGACCGCGCTGCGCGCGGCCGGCATGTCGCGCTTGCGCATCGCCATCTCGGCGGTTGGCGTGGTGACGCTGCTGATCATCGGCGTGGTCATCATGGGTGAAACGATCGGCCCGTGGGGAGACCAGAAAGCGCAGTCCATGCAACTGCGCATGAAGAACGCCAATGTCGGTTCCACCAGCAGCGGCACCTGGGCGCGTGACGGCAACAACTTCATCAACGCGCGCGGCAGCATGCTGACCAGTCACGAGGGCATCAGCAGCGTCGAGCTGGCCGATGTGCGCATCTTCACCATGACGCCGGACGGCCAGCTGACCCGGTTCGAATGGGCCAAGTCGGCCGAACACAACGGCAAGCACTGGCTGCTCAAGGATGTGCGTGACAGTACGCTGGATGCGACCGGCGTACACACCACCACGCTCGCCACCCAGCCGTGGGCTACCGGCCTCAACCCGCAGGTGCTGGCGCAGTCGATCATCCTGCCGCAGTACCTCTCCATGCGCGACTTGCGGCGCAATATCCGCTATCGCGCCGCCAACGGCGAATCGCCCGGTGTCTATGCCGTCGCCTTCTGGGGCCGTGCGCTGTATCCGCTCAGCGTACTGGTACTGGTGCTGTGCGCCATGCCGTTCGCGTTCGGCGCGTTGCGCTCGGGCGGCCTCGGCAAGCGTATTTTCATCGGCATGCTGCTGGCGATCGGCTGGTACTTTCTGCAGAAGGCGATGGTCAACTTCGGTACCGTCTACGGCATGCCGCCGCTGCTGGCGAACCTGCTGCCTATTCTGATACTCGCCACGGCAGGCTGGTTGTATTTCCGCCGCAGCGGCTGATTCCGGTTTCGCCAATCGCAAGCCTTACCCGCTTAATTTTTCAATTCAAACTGCGAGAGTCCGCCATGCGAGTTGTCGATTTACGCAGCGACACGGTCACTCAGCCGACGCAGGCCATGCGCGAAACGATGTTGCTGGCCGATGTCGGTGACGATGTCTACGGCGAAGATCCCACCGTCAACGCACTGCAGCAGCGACTGGCCGGCGATCTCGGTTTCGAGGCCGGTTTGTTCGTACCGACCGGTACCCAGTCCAACCTGCTGGCCCTGATGGCGCACTGCGAGCGCGGCGACGAATATCTGGTCGGTGCCGACGCACATACCTTTCGCTGGGAAGGTGGCGGTGCCGCCGTACTCGGTTCCATCCAGCCGCAGCCGATTCCGCAGGACGCCGATGGCACGCTGCCGCTGGACAAGGTGCTCGCGGCGATCAAACCGGTCGATCCACATTTTCCCCGCACCAAGCTGCTGGCACTGGAAAACACCTGGTGGGGCCGCGTGTTGCCGCAGGATTATCTGAAAGCCGCGCACGCTCTGACTCGCGAACGCGGGCTCGGGCTGCATCTCGATGGCGCACGCCTGTTCAATGCAGCGGTCGCCGGCAACGTCCCTGCGCGCGACATCGCACAGTATTTCGACAGCGTGTCGGTGTGCCTGTCGAAGGGATTGGGCGCGCCGGTCGGTTCGGTGTTGGTCGGCTCGCAGGCGCTGATCGACAAAGCGCGGCGCTGGCGCAAGGTCGCCGGCGGCGGCTGGCGCCAGGCCGGCCTGCTCGCCGCGGCGTGCATCCACGCGCTCGATCACCATGTCGCGCGGCTGGCCGACGATCATCGCCGCGCCGCCTATCTGGCCGGCCGCCTGCGCGAGATCGCCGGCGTCAACCTGCTGGGTCAGTTCACCAACATGGTCTACGTCGACGTGCCTGCTGATCGCCTGCGCGATTTGGACGTCCATATGAAGGCGGCCGGTATTCGCATCAGCATCGGGTATCTGCCGACGTTGCGGTTGGTGACGCATTTGGATGTGGATGATGAGGGTGTGGAGAGGGTGGTCGAGGCGTTCCGCTCGTTTTTTGCTCGCGGTTAGTCGCGCTGATTTTCGCTGGCTGTTCTTCGCGAAGCTCTTCTGTTTTATGGATTAAAGCGAAGAGCTTTCGTCCTCCTTCGGAGGGCGAGTCACTTTCTCTTGCGTGGCCAAGAGAAAGTGACCAAAGAGAAAGCCACCCCGCTTGGCGCTTGCCGGGCATCCATGCCCGGCAAGTCCGTGAGGTGCGGCCGGGCTTTTCGACAGGGCATCCTGCCCTGACGAAAAGGAATCGACATCCCTGTCGATTCCCCTTACGGGCCTATCGCCCCCACCTCACCGCCGCACAGGGGCCCCATTTAAAAGCAGCGCGCATCCTGCGCGCTTGATCTGACGCAAAAAGCCTTGTCTCGCTGAGTGTCTACTTGCTTGACGCAAAGCGCACCGAGCCCGAACATCCATTGCGTATGCCTCAATCTGAGGTTTATCAAGCGCTTGGTTATTAGGGGGAAATCTTGCTCGTAATTGATGCGCAAAATAGCGACTGGCCCCAAGTTCTAACTGCCATCAGTACTGTTGTGGCAGTTTTGTCCGCAGTCGTGGGTGCTTGGATATCTTGGCTTAGCGCTAGGGCCGCGCGAGAAGCTGTTAAAGAAGCTAGGCTCGGAAGAAGTTTGGAACTAGCGCCGAAGCTAATACTTGAGAAAGAGTTCTTCGATTTTCAGTTCTTCTGGCCGCATCCCGATAGCCTTAACGGTGAGCCTGTCTTCTTGGCTAGAAAGCGTTGGAAGGATACGGCTCCAACTCTACCGACTTTCTCGTTGCAGAATTTCGGGCAAAGCCCGGCACTTGAAGTAACAATAGTTTGGGAGCTGGAGGATCCCAACGGAGAGTTCGATCTGTCAGAACGCATTGGAACTCTGGGATTTTCCGTGATGGACGGCGGGGCATGTGCCGGCGAAGGTGTACCCATCAAGAGCTTGATGTGCTCGAAGCCAGATGGCAGTGGGACTGGCCTACCGCTCTGCCACAAGTGGACTACGGACATACCCAGTTGCTCACCGAACCAGAAGCGCACTGTTGAATTCCCTGTGCACCTTCTCAATACATTTTTCCTACGGGGGCTTCAGCTGGGTGCCACTATGTCAAAGGATGCCATGGTACTAACAGCGCACATTAGTGGATATGCGTTGGATAGAGTTCAGTACCAAAGCCAGTTCCGCTGGAAAGTCATACCGTTTTATCATGGGCAAACGAATCCAGTTGTGGTTCATGGGCATTTCTTTGAGCTGCCAATCTACCCAAAGCCAAGTGGTCCGCGAGTTGCGTAGGGAAAGTTGGACGAACGCAACCTAAGCAATCATCCAAGCGGACGGCTTCGCCGCCGCTTTATTCCAGCGTTATACGGCCTAACAAAATTGCGGGGAAGCTGCTTTGCTTTTCCAAACCTCTGTGCGGCGGTGAGGTGAGGTCGACATGCCCGCAGGGGAATCGACATAGATATCGATTCCTTTTCGTCAGGACAGGAGTCCTGTCGAAAAGCCCGGCCTCGGCGCACGGACTTGGCAGGCGTAGCCCGGCATGCGCCAAGTGGGATGGGCTTCTCTTTGGTTACTTTCTCTTGGCCACGCAAGAGAAAGTGACTCGCCCTCCGAAGGAGGGTGAAAGCTCTTCAGCTTTTTGGGTTTCAGATTAAGACGACTAGCGAGTTACAGCTGGATGAGTCAAATCAGCCCGCTGCAGGCGCCTTCTTCCCCACCACCGTCACCTTGTCAAACTTCCGAATAAAATCCCGCACCTGTGGATATACCGTCTCGCGCCAGCGGCGGCCGCTGAAAATGCCGTAGTGGCCGGCGCCCTCGATCACCTTGTGTGCGCGGCGCTTTGCCGGCACGCCGCTGCACAGTTCATGCGCGGCTTCGGTCTGGCCGAGGCCGGAGATATCGTCCAGCTCGCCTTCGATCGTCAGCAAAGCCGTCGTCTTGATCGCCGAAGGCGTGACGCGTTCGCCGGCAACGTCCCACAGGCCGCGCGGCAGCAGGAATTCCTGGAAGACCTTTTCGATGGTGTCGAGGTAGAACTCGGCCGGCATGTCGAGCACGGCGTTGTATTCGTCGTAGAACTTGCGGTGCGATTCGGCGTCTTCCATATCGCCGCGCAGCAGGTCCTGATAGAAATCCCAGTGCGAGTTCAGATGGCGATTCGGGTTCATCGCGATAAACCCGGCATGCTGCAGAAAGCCGGGGTACACCTCGCGGCCGTAGCCTGGATAGTTGGCCGGCACGGCGTGGATCACGTTGCTTTCGAACCACGACAGCGGCTGGGTGGTGGCCAGATTGTTGACGCTGGTAGGACTGAGGCGAGGATCGATCGGGCCGCCCATCATGGTCATGCTGCGCGGCGTTTTCTCGCCGCGCGCGGCCATCAGCGAAATGGCGGCGAGCACCGGAACGGTCGGCTGGCAGACGGAGATGACGTGGACATTGTCTGCGCCGATATGGCGAATGAATTCCTCGATGTATCCCACATAATCATCGAGATCGAACCTGCCCAGTTCGACCGGCACCATGCGCGCATCGACCCAGTCGGTGATGTAGACCTTGTGGTCGTGCAGCAAGGTGCGCACGGTGTCGCGCAGCAGGGTGGCGTGATGGCCCGACAGCGGCGCGACGACGAGCACGATCGGATCGTGCTTCATCTTTTCGATGGTGGCCGGATCGTCGCTGAAACGCTTGAAGCGCTTCAGCTGGCAGAACGGCTTGTCCAGCGCCACGCGTTCGATCACCGCGATCTCGTGATCGTGCGCCATGGCACTGGTGATGCCGAATTCGGGTTTTTCGTATTCCTTGCCCAGCCGGTGCATCAGCTCGTAGCCGGCCGCGATGCGCTGTGCGCCGCTGAGCTTGCCGAGCGGGCTGCTGTTGTCGTTGAGCATGCGCGCGTTGGCCTGCGCGAAGTAGCTCAGGGGACCGAGAAACGCACGCTGCCATTCATGGAGTTGATAAAGCATCGAAGAGACCGGCGGGATGAAAGGAATTCTCCCATCTTAGCGCGCTTTGCCTCAGCCTGTTGCAATGCCGCAAATCCCTGCGAGTTTCGTTCAGAAACTTTTCTAATCAGTCACTTGGACGCGAACGCGGTTTTGCTCAGCGGTATCGGCAGCGCAGCAGCAGTTCGTCCACGCCTTGCGTGTCGCCCATGCCTTCGCGCCATGCCAGCGGCTTCTGAAAACGCACGCCCAGCGGCATGAACACGCGGTTGTACCACCACATGGCGCGCTTGCGCTGATGGGTGAGAAACCAAAGCCCGACGTCGAGCAGGCGCGAGGATTTGGGTTGCATGCCGTAGACGGCGCTGTGTTCGATAGTGAAACCGTGCTGGGCGAGACGGGCAACGATCTGCGCCGGCTCGTAGCGTCTGCAGTGGCCGACGAAGTCGTCGAAGGCGGTCCAGGCGTCGGGATGCAGCGGCACGGAGAGCAGCAGCGTGGCGCCGGGCTTGGCTATGCGCGCCAGCTCGGCCAGCGCGGCGTTGTCGTCGTCGACGTGCTCGAGAATGTCCAGCGCGCAGATCAGCTCGAAGCGCGCGTCGCTGCAGGGCAGCGCGCCGATCATGCCGTGCACGGCGTCGGCGCCGCGCTGGTGCAGGCGGTGCAGGGCGGCATGGCTCAGATCGACAAAGCACGTGCCCTCCAGCGGCATGCGCGGGCGCAGGCCCGGCGCCACTTCCAGTCGATGCGGCGCGCTGGCGGCCAGTTCGCTGAGCAGGGGCCAGGTGTTGAAGCGATCCGGATCGATCAGCTGCGAGTCGGCCCACAGCGTCTCGTAGAAGCCGCGGTTGGCGCGGATCAGTTCGGCATCGTTGCGGGTTTGGGCGGGCGAGCTGGACATGGTCGAATAGAATCCTGCGTGGATTGAGCGGGAGGCTTCAGCCGAGCAGGCGAATCTCGGTGCCGGCGGCCAGATCGTGCAGCGTCCGCCGCCGCGGGTTGAACAACGCTACCGCAAACCACACCGTCCACGCGACCAGCACGGCCCACAGCGTAGGGTGCAATCCCAGCGTCGGTTCAAGCAGCAGCAGTAGCAGCGGCGCCGCGGCGACCAGCAGACGAATCACCGAATGCCGCAGCGAGGGCGTCGTCCCTACCGTCGTGGTCAAGCGCATGCGCCATGGCCGCATGCCGACAGTCTGCCCTCCGCGCCGCCAGGCGCTGATGAAATACGCCGCAACCACCAGACCCTGCAATACCTGATACCAGGCCGGCACCGAGGTTGCTGTGCCGGTGCGGATCAGCTCGCCACCGGTCGCCAACTGGCACAGCAGGCCGACCACCATCACGATCGCCACCACGATCAGCACGTCGTAAACCAGCGCCAGCAGGCGCCGCCACAGCGGGCAGGGAATATCGGTGGTGTGCAGCGTGGTCGGCATCGGCGGCGTGTCGCTTGCGTAGTACGCGCGCAATGGCCAGCATCGTGCGCATGAAGAAGAAGGAAGAAAACTCCGCCAGTATCGCCGAAGCCGATCGGCGCAGCATCGCCGCGTTTCTGGAGCGCGTATGGTCCGAGGATGGCCTGGCCGATCGCACATTGGAGGCGTATCGCCGCGATCTGGAAGCGCTGGCGGCGTGGCTGGCCACGCGGCAGCGTACGCTGCGCACCGCCCGGCGCGAGGATATTTCCGGCTTTCACGGTCGTGCCTCCGGCAGCGCGCAGCCGGTGGCGATCCGATCGATCGCGCGGCGGCAGTCGGCCTTTCGCCGCTATTACGCGTTTCTGGCGCGCAACGAGCCGGGCTTCGCCGACCCGACGCTGCTGATCGAGCGGCCGCGCATGCCGCGCAGCCTGCCCAAGGCGCTGGCCGAGCGCGAGATCGTCGGCTTGCTCAACGCGCCGGATGTCGCCACCGTGCTCGGCCAGCGCGACCGCGCCATGCTTGAGCTGATGTATGCGTCGGGCCTGCGTGTGTCCGAGTTGGTCGAGTTGCCGCTGGCGGCGCTCAACACGCGCCAGGGCGTGCTGCGGGTCACCGGCAAGGGCGGCAAGGATCGGCTGGTGCCGGTGGGTGAGGTGGCGCTGGAGTACATCAACACCTACCTCGCTGGCGCGCGGCCGGAGCTGGCCAAGGGCCGTCAGCCGCTGGCGCTGTTTCTCAGCCGTCGCGGCGAAGGCATGACCCGGCAGATGTTCTGGACCCTGGTGAAACGCTACGCGCTGAAGGTCGGCATCAACGCCCAGCGCATTTCCCCGCACGTGCTGCGGCATTCGTTCGCCACGCACCTGCTCAACCACGGTGCCGATCTGCGTGCGCTGCAGATGTTGCTGGGGCACAGCTCGCTCAGCACCACGCAGATCTACACCCTGGTGGCGAAGGAAGGCCTGAAGCGGCTGCACGCGCAGCATCATCCGCGCGGTTGAGCAGTTGCGCTGAGACTTAGACGTCTGCCCACATGCGCATCAGGTTGGCGTGCGACTTGCTGATGGCATCGAACGTCGCACTTTTCCCTTCGCGTCCGAAGATGTTCCGTTTGGCGTTTTGCAGGTCCCACAGCAGCTCGCGCTTGCTGGCGTCGCGGACCTGACTCTGCACCCAGATCACCGCGGCATACCGCGCGCCCTGGGTCACCGCGGCGACGCGGTGCAAGGAATTGGCCGGGTAGGCGATGGCGGAACCCGCATCGAGCTTGAACGCGCACTCCATGCCGTTGGCATCCACGATAAGTTCGCCGCCGGCGTACGTTTTCGGATCGGTCAGGAACACCGTAATCGCCACGTCGCTGCGCACGGCACTGCCCATGCCGCCCATCACAGGTGCATCCACGTGCGGCCCGTATTCCATGCCGAGGTCGTAACGATTGAACAGCGCCGGCGTGACCGCGGATGGCAGCACCGCGGCCTGCAGCATGGCATTGCGCAGAAAACCGTCGTAGACGATTTTCTGCAGCTTCGCCTGGCTTTGCGTGTCATGGGTGACCTGCAGATTTTTCTTGACCTCGCGTGCCGACCAGCCGGCCGTGCTGGCGCCATCGATGAAGGACGCGCTGCCGAGCTCTCTGCGCACGGTGTCGAGCTCGTCGGCAGTCAATACGTTGGGAATGCAAATGATCAAGTGAGTCGCCCGGTTGTTCGAAGCCGTGATGCCGCCGAGCCTGCAATTTCCCCCGCCGGCCCGGTCGAGGTCAAGCGACGCCCAGCCGCTGCTTTCCGATAGCTCAGGGGCATTCAGTCGCCTGTGCGAGAATGCGCCATCGACGCGGTTATCGGGCGTCCGCACTGAATACACGAGGTTCTGGATGTCGATGTTGAAGCAATGGCTGTTGGCCGCCGGTCTGGTCGCCTGTTCTTTCGGTGCAACCGCGGCGGAGACCGCGGCCGCGCCGGCCGCGCCCACGGCCGCGCCCACGGCCGCGCCCACGGCTGCGCCGGCCGCGAGCGCCAGCATCGGCCAGGGCGTGACGCCGGCGGCCGAGAAAATGGTGCGTGAGTCGATCGCCAAGGTGTCGTCCAAGGCGGTTATCGACGAGATCGACGTCGCGCCGATACCGGGCTTTTACATGGTCATCGTGTCGGGGCAGATGCTCTACGTAAGCGCCGACGGCAAGTACATGCTCAACGGCGAGTTGGTCGACCTGAGCAGCAAGCAGAACACCAGCAAGCTGGCGTGGGCGAACTTCCGCAAGGCGCAGATCGCCAAGGTGCCGGCCTCGCAGCGCATCGTGTTCGCGCCGGCGCATCCGAAGGTCACCATCAGCGTCTTCACCGACGTCAATTGCGCCTTCTGCCGCGCGCTGCACGAGCACATCGCCGATTTCAACAAGGCCGGCATCGCGGTCGAATACCTCGCGTGGCCGCGCGAAGGCGTGACGACGACGGCGGGTCGGCCCACGCCGACCTATACCGAAATGGTTTCGGTCTGGTGCGCCAGCGACCGCAAGGCCGCTTTCAGCGCCGCCATCGATGGCAAAGCGCCCAAGCCGGCGACCTGCACCAACCCGGTCAAGGATCAGTTCGACCTCGGTTTGAAGCTGGGCCTTGACGGCACGCCGACCATTTACGGGCCGGATGGGCGCGTGCTGGGCGGTTATGTGACGCCCGATCAGCTGCTGCGGGCCATTGAGGATGGTTCGGACGTCAGCGGTAGCTGATCCGCCGTATGGCGCGCGGCCGCTGAGCGTCCGTGCCGCAATGCCGTAGTGCAGCATCGTCGGGACCGCATCGGTTAGAATGGGCGTTTTCCGCATAGCGCCGTTCCCCGCATGATCGCACTCGACGGGCAGAGCGCCCTCTCGCCATTCCGCCTCGAACGTCTCAATTCCCGCCTGGATGCCCTGCATCACGGCGTGCGCGTACAGGCTTCGTGGTTCGTCTACTTTGTCGACACCGATACGGCGCCGCAAGGCACGCTGCGCCAGCACCTGCTGGCGGTGCTGGAAGCGAAGGACGCCAAGCCCGAGCCAGCCACGCTTTGGGTCGTGCCGAGGCTGGGCACCATCTCGCCGTGGTCGAGCAAGGCTACGGAAATCCTGCACGGCGCAGGCTTCGGTGCGGAAGGCTCCGACATCCGTCGCGTCGAGCGCGGTATGGCCTGGCAGATCACCGGCCTGCCCGCGGCAAGCGCGCCGTACCACGCGGTGATCATGGCCGAGCTGCACGACGCGATGACGCAGTCGGTGCTCACCCGCATCGACGAGGCGCAGGGACTCTTCCTGGTCGGCCAGCCCGGCGATCTGGTACATATCGCGCTTGGCGGCGATCCGAAAGCTGCGCTGGACGAAGCGAACGGCCGGCTCGGTCTGGCCCTGGCCGACGACGAAATCGAGTATCTGGTCGACCGCTACGCCGAACTGGGCCGCGACCCGACCGACGCCGAACTTTTCATGTTCGCGCAGGCCAATTCCGAGCATTGCCGCCACAAGGTATTCAACGCCAGCTGGACACTGGACGGCGTCGATCAGGACAAGAGCCTGTTCGGCATGATCAAGCACACGCACCAGCAGTCGCCGGCGCATACCTTGTCCGCCTACTCGGATAACGCGGCGGTGATCGAGGGCAGCGTCGGCAAGCGCTTTTTCCCCGATGCGAAGGACGGTATCTGGCGCGCGCACGAAGAGCGTATCGACTTCGCGATCAAGGTGGAAACCCATAATCACCCCACCGCGATCGCGCCATGGCCTGGTGCGGCCACCGGCGCCGGTGGCGAAATTCGCGACGAGGGCGCCACCGGTCGTGGCGGCAAGCCGAAGGCGGGCCTCACCGGTTTCTCGGTGTCCGACCTGCGCATTCCCGGCCACCCGCAGCCGTGGGAGATCGACCGTCCGCTGCCGCCGCGCATGGCCAGCGCGTTCGAGATCATGCGCGAGGGCCCGCTGGGCGCGGCCGCCTTCAACAACGAGTTCGGCCGTCCCTGTCTGGGCGGTTACTTCCGTACGTACGAACACGAAACCGGCGAATCCGGTCTGCGCCGCGGCTACGACAAGCCGATCATGCTGGCCGGCGGCCTGGCCAACCTGCGTCCGGGCCATGTGCTGAAGCACGCCGTGCAGCCGGGCAACAAGGTGATCGTGCTGGGCGGGCCGGCGATGCTGATCGGGCTCGGCGGCGGCGCCGCTTCGTCAGTGGCATCGGGCAGCTCCAGCGCCGAGCTGGATTTCGCCTCGGTGCAGCGCGACAACGCCGAGATGGAGCGCCGCTGTCAGGAAGTCATCGATACCTGCTGCCGCCTTGGCGATGCCAATCCCATCGTCAGCGTGCACGACGTGGGTGCCGGCGGCCTGTCCAACGCGATCCCCGAGCTGCTCAACGACGCCGGCGTCGGTGGCGAGATCGACCTGTCGAAGATTCCCTGCGACGATCCGCAGCTCTCGCCGATGCAGGTGTGGAGCAACGAATCGCAGGAGCGTTACGTGCTGGCGATCGGCCCGGAACACCTGGCCGAATTCGAGGCGATGTGCCGGCGCGAGCGCTGCCCGTATGCCGTAGTCGGCGACGCTACGGCGGAACGCCGCCTGCGCGTGACCGACCCGCGCCGCGACCTGGTGGTGATCGACCTGCCGATGGACGTGCTGTTCGGCAAGCCGCCGCGCATGCATCGCAACGCCAGGCACATCAAGCCGCGCATCGACGTGCTGCCCGATCTCACCGGCATCGGCATGAACGAAGCGCTGCTGCGCGTGCTGCGGCTGCCGGTGGTGGGCAGCAAGAGTTTTCTGATCACCATCGGCGATCGCACCGTGGGCGGCCTCAATCACCGCGACCCGATGGTCGGACCGTGGCAGATTCCGGTCGCCGATTGCGCGGTAACCCTGTCGGATTTCGAGGGTTACGTCGGCGAAGCGATGGCGATGGCCGAGCGCGCGCCGGTGGCCGTGCTCAACAGCGCACATGCCGCGCGCCTTGCCGTTGGCGAGGCGATCACCAATATGGCCGCCGCGCCGATTGCCGACCTGGGCGAGATTCGCCTGTCGGCCAACTGGATGGCGGCGGTGAACCATCCGGGCGAAGACGCGGCGCTGTTCGATGCGGTGAAGGCCGTCGGCATGGAGCTGTGCCCTGCATTGGAAATCTCGATCCCGGTCGGCAAGGACTCGCTGTCCATGCAGACGCAATGGGAGCATGAAGGCAAGCCGCAGCGCACAGTCTCGCCGGTGTCGCTGGTGATCACCGGCTTCGCTCGCGTCAGCGACGCGCGCCGCACGCTGACGCCGCAGCTGCGGCTGGATCACGGTCACTCCGATCTGTGGTTGATCGACCTGGGCGCGGGGCGCGATCGTCTCGGCGCCTCGGCGCTGACCCAGGTATTCAACCGCGGCGGCGGCGTACCGCCCGATCTGGACGACCCGAAGCGGTTGAAGGCGCTGTTCGATCTGGTGCAGGAAGCGAACGCCGGCGGCCTGCTGTTGGCTTACCACGATCGCTCGGACGGCGGCGCCATCGTGACCCTGCTGGAAATGGCGTTTGCCGGCCACTGCGGTCTGGAAATCCATATGGACGGCTGGGCCGAGGCGACCCTGCGCGGCCTGTTCAACGAGGAGCTGGGCGCGATCCTGCAGGTGGCCGAGGCCAACCGCGAGCCGTTCGAGGCGCTGCTGGTCAAGCATGGCCTGGCGGCGATCAGTCACCGGATTGGACGGCCGAAAGAAAAGCTCGGCATCAAGCTCTTCCTCGGCGGCGACACGCTGTTCAAGTGGAACTGGAGCACGCTGTTCGAAGCCTGGAACGACACCAGCTACGCCATGCAGCGTCTGCGCGACAACCCGGCCAGCGCCGACGCCGAACGTCACTGGCGCCGCGACGATGCCGACCCCGGCATCACGCCGAAGCTCGGCTTCAACGCCAGCGAGAATATTGCCGCGCCGTTTATCGCAGCGTCCAAGAGCAGCGGCGCGCGGCCACGCGTTGCCGTGCTGCGCGAGCAGGGCGTCAACGGCCAGGTCGAAATGTCGGCCGCGTTCACCCGCGCCGGCTTCGATGCGGTCGACGTGCACATGTCCGATCTGGCCAGCGGTCGGATCAAGCTGGCCGACTTCCGCGGCCTGGCCGCTTGCGGTGGCTTCTCCTATGGCGACGTGCTTGGCGCCGGCCGCGGCTGGGCGACGTCGATCCTGTTCAACGACAGGCTGCGCGCTGAGTTCACCGCGTTTTTCGCCGACGAGACCAAGTTCGCCCTGGGCGTGTGCAACGGCTGCCAGATGCTGTCGCAGCTGAAGGACATCATCCCCGGCGCGCAGCATTGGCCGAAGTTTCTGCGCAATGCGTCGGAGCAGTACGAGGCGCGCGTGGCCACGCTGGAAATTCTCGATTCGCCCAGCCTGTTCTTCAAAGGCATGGTCGGTTCGCGCATTCCGGTGGCGGTGGCGCACGGCGAAGGCCGGGTGAGCTTTCCCAACTCGTGCAGCCCGGCCAAGGCGCATGCGGCGGTGCGCTTCGTCGACAACCGCGGCAAGCCCACCGAGAACTATCCGCTCAACCCGAACGGTTCGCCCGGCGGCCTGGCCGGCTTCACCGCCGCCGACGGTCGCGTGACGATTCTGATGCCGCATCCCGAGCGCGTGTTCCGCAGCGTGCAGATGAGCTGGCATCCGGAAAGCTGGGGCGAAGATTCGCCGTGGATGCGCATGTTCCGCAATGCCCGCGTGTGGTGCGGCTGATCATTTTTTCCGGCGCAAGGCGGCGCTGAGCCATGGCTCGGCGCCCCAGGTTTTCGCCGGCGCTGTGGTTTGGCACGATCGCGTGGGGCGTGGCCTTGGCGCTGGCGCCGTGGTGGATCGGCGTTCCGCTTCTGCCGGCGATGGCGGCGGTGCTGCTGCTGTTGGAACATCGGCTGGCGCCAGAGCATCGCTGGTTGCTGCGTCACGGCCTGGGCTGGGGTTTGCCCGGCGCATTGTTCGCGTTGCAGCGCGCGCTGGGAGGGGGCATTTTCGCGTGGGTCATTGCGCTGCTCGGCATGCTGGTCGGTTACACCCTGCTGGCTGGCCTGGAGGCGTGGCTCGATCGCGATGCGCGTCGCGCGGTCAAGGTCGAAACCGGTGCCGACGGCACGAATCAGTCCGACGCCGCAACATCGGACTGGCCGCGCCTGGCGCGCGCGCCGGTCGGGCCGCCGGCGGAAATCATCGAGTTGCAGGCACCGCGCTGGTGCGAGGCCGCGGGAGGTATCGACGATCCTTATGGCGGTCGGGTGGCGCATCGCGACGGCGCGTATTGCTTCGATGACGGCACCCGGATCGATGGCGTCGGCGCGCAGGCCGCCTTCAGTCCTTCGGGACGCTGGTTCGCCGCGCGCCTGCCTAACGATCGCGGCATCGCGTTGCGCGATCGCGATACCGGCAAGCTACATCGGCTACTCGGATGGCAGTTGGACGGCTGGTATCGCGAGCAGCCGTGGCTGATCCGCCGTCACGGTGATATGCCGCTCTCCCTGCGCGCCGTGTTGGGTGACGATGCGGTAGCGGATGACGGAGTCCGTTAAACCTTATGTGCGCAGATTACGCATAGGGTTGGTGTGGCCGCGATGGTATGACGCCATGATGCGATTCAATGACATGCTCCGGCGACGCTGCGCACGGTTTTGCAGATGTGGCTGTGCCGCCGATTCTCCCTTCACACAATCTCAAGCATACTTCCCGCGTGAATAGCCCCGGTTCCCCCCTCTCGCCGTTTGCAACCGAACTCAGCGTCATCGTGGTGTCGGCTGACAGCGGCCAGATGATGCGCGATTGCGTGCGTCGTCTGCTCAGCACCACGTTGGCGCTGGAGGTGATCCTGGTCGACAACGGCTCCGACGATGGCGTGCCGCAGGCCATCGGCCGCGCGTATCAGGGCGACCCGCGTCTTACGGTCATCTATAACCGCGCCAACCTGGGCTTTGGCCCGGCGATGAATATCGGCGCGACCCGGGCGAGAGGAAAGTCGCTGCTGCTGCTCAACCCCGACTGCCTCGTGCTCGAGGACGATCTGCGCGACCTGCTCAACGTGCTGGCGCGCAATCCGAAGGCCGGTCTGGTCGGCGCGGTGGTATGCGATGAAGAAGGCCATCCCGATCCGGCCTCGTGGCGCCGCGATCCGCTGCTGCGCCGCGCGGTGAATACAATGTTTGGCCGCGCTGGCGAGGGCGTCAACATCACTGAAGAGATTCCCGAAGAAGTGATCGAGGCCGAAGCGGTTTCCGGCGCGCTGATGCTGATGCCGCGCGCTGTGTTTACCCGGGTCGGCGGCTTCGATCAGGATTATTTTCTGCACTGCGAAGATCTCGACCTTTGCCGTCGCGTGCGCGACATGGGTTACCAGGTGCTGCTCGCCGGCGATGTGCGCGTGACGCACGCCAAGGGCACGTCCAGCGCGCACCGGCCGGTTTTCGTCAGCCGCAACAAGCACCACGGCATGTGGCGCTGGTTTCGTAAGCACGATCCGGCCGCGCGCAACCCACTCATCGCCGGCGTGGTCTGGTTGGGCATCTGGGCGCATTACTGGCTGAAGGTGCCGGGGCAGCTGCTGAGCAGGCGCAGGAAGTAGCAGAAGCGGGGAACCACCCGAGGTGGCCCGGCGGGGAACGGGGAACAGTTAAAGCAGAGCATGCGATATGTAACGTTACGAAGTATTTCAGTTCGCAGCCATTGCAGTGTGAACGTCATGACACGTAGCGATAAGCTGCCGTTCCCCGTTCCCGACCAAAACATTCATGCCCAGCACGCGCTCCACCACCACGCTCGCCACCCTCGGCCTTCTGGCAATGACCGCCGTGTGGGGTTCGACGTTTTTCCTGATCAAGAACGTAGTGGCACGCATGCCGGTGGCGGATTTCCTGGCCGTGCGTTTTGTCGTGGCGGCGCTGGTGATGCTTGTCTTGTTCTTCCGCCAGGTGTTCCGGCTTGAGCGTCGGCAGCTGCTGCGCGGCCTGCTGCTTGGCGTGATCTACGGCGTCGGCCAGCTGCTGCAGACCTGGGGCTTGTCGCGCATTGCGCCCAGCGTCAGCGGTTTTGTCACCGGCATGTATGTGGTGTTCACGCCGCTGCTGGCGATGATGCTGCTGCGCCATCGCACGCCCGGCGTCGTGTGGCTCGCCGTACTGCTTGCCACGGCCGGGCTCGCGCTGCTGTCGCTCAACGGCGTGTCGGTTGATCTGGGCGTGTGGCTGACGCTGGCCTCGGCGCTGATGTATGGCCTGCATATCGTCGGGCTGGGCCAGTGGTCGCGCAGCGGCGAGGCGTTCGGCATGTCGGCCGTGCAGATGGTGGCGATCGCCGTTGTCTGCCTGCTCGCCACCGTGCCGCATGGCCCGACGCTGCCGCCGGATCGCGCCGCGTGGTTTGCCGTGCTTTACATGGCCCTGATCGCGGGTGCAGGCGCCATGCTGATGCAGACCTGGGCCCAGTCCCACATGCCGGCGGCGCGTGCCGCGATTGTGATGACCACCGAGCCGGTATTCGCCGCGGGTTTTGCGGTGGCTTTCGGTAGCGACGCGCTGACCTGGCGCATGCTGGTCGGCGGTGGGCTGGTGCTGGCGGCGATGTACACGGTGGAGCTGATGCCGCGGCGCGGTGACGGCGAGCTGCCGGCCGAGGCGATACATCATGAGGTCTGATTTTTTTTAAGCGTTTTTTATCCGATGGTTCGCAACGCGTTGGGTCACGTTACCCGAGCAAGCGATCCGAATCACTTGAACACTGTGTCGACCTAAGCGCGCGCTCTTGGTCGGCATGACTTAGGCGCGATCATAAAAGCCAGAACCAAGCAATCTGCCGGAGTAAGGCCCGTGCATTGGCAGCCCCGCAACAATTCAAACGGTTGTAAGTGAACCTGGCACCGTTTTCACACCGTTTTGGGAAATGCCTCACCGAACGCTTCAATCGGACGTTCTGCGAGGATGTCCTCGATTATCACCTGTTCGCCTGCGTGCAAGATGTGCGCGAGGCAGCGCACGTGTTGCTGATCGGCTACAACGAGCAACTGCTTCACGAATCGTCGAGCAGCATAAATCCACGAATACCGACAGCACGTCGTTGGGGGTTCTACTTTTGAAGTGTCTGCTTGACGAAAGAGCCTACGACACAGCTATTTGTCATGAATAAAATCATTCACTAAAAATCTCACAGTCGGTGTGATAGTTTGATTGCAAAGAGAGTATTATTTTTAAGCCAAGATGCATCTTGGCTATGTTAATCACCTAAAGAAGAAGGAACTCGTCATGATAACTAAATCAAAACTGCGTTTGATGTTGATAGCTGCTTCACTAATTGGCGCTGGAGTGTTTGGAGTTACGGCACCCCCTGTACGTGCAGCCGCTCTGAGTTCAACGATTGCGCTAACGTGCGAGCCTGACACCTGCGACGTAACTTCAGTGCCGTCCAACACCGTCTCGTTTCGTTGGGGTTGGACTTACGGCAACCCGTATTCAAGTACCACCTGTAATAACTCATCTTCCTGCACGCTTCTTTGTAAGACCAAACAAACGACAGTCATGACGGCTTCCGCCCTAGACGGCACGGGAGCCGTTATCGCTAGTGCCTCTCACGCTACAGCATGTAATCCCAATCTCCCGTGAAAAGAAACGACTACCGGGGTTAGGTTCACTTCCTCAATGTTGATGTCTCATGAGAAAAGCCCGCCATGGACGTAATGCTGTTCACTTAAGCGGAGCGGCTTTTCGATTCACGGGGTAGCGAGTCTTGGATATTTTGACGGACCTCGGCGTGGAAGGCCGAGGTCGTCTATCCAGAAACAGGTTGCCGATTCCGGCCCTGAGTTCAGCCAGTCGCGCTCCGGTGCGTGATAGAGGTTGCGCCGCC
>NZ_JACHCM010000012.1 GCF_014200755.1 Rhodanobacter sp. ANJX3
GTTCTTCGGTAAATCGCTTCTTCACGTCCAATCTCCGTCAGTAGGGGGATTGGACTCCAAACCTATGTGCTACTCAAAATCGGGGGGGCGTCGCCACTCTTATAGTCCTTGAAAGATTGGTGTTGCCATAGGCCGGAAGAACAGTAGTTGAATGCCGTTTCCCGTGCTCTTTGCATATGCAAGAAGTGGGCATGCCTTTGGGGATTGGCCTGAAGGGCCGGTGTAGCCACTACGGGCAAATGAAACGCCAGTAATAGGTCAATGTGCTTTTCTCCACGGATCAGAGACAGGCGTGCATTCACCCAGCTGGCAAACTTTAGCTTCGAAGCACTATCCTCCGACTCGGATGGGCAGTAACGATTCAGTATGGCCTCGTAGTTCAAAATTGCGATCGAGCCAATTGAGACCTGTTCGTCACGGTAAACCACTTGATGGAGAAGCGCCTTGTCCGCCAGTTCGGCTATGGCAGGCAACAGGTTGCAGAATGGATGCAACGAACTTATCACGAGCAAAAGTCGCCAGAAGCTCATGGCGCAATAGCGTGCGTTCCTCGCATCATCTGCACGCAGAGCCTCTCGCATTAGTAATGCAGTAGCTGCCAGCGCATCGAATGTTCCGAGCTTTTCCAACGGTTGCAGCGGTGCTGTGGTGAGGGTATTGCGTCGCGCTCGAACCTCGATGGCAGAACGTCTGGGTCGAAATATGATGCGTTGCACATCAGGCGCTAAGCGCATTAACCATGCATCTGCGCAGGCAGACACGTCCTGATTCGGGTCGAGGATTTCCCAATAGGGGTGTTCAAGCAGCGCACGTCCCCCGGGATACAGAATCTCGGCCCGCTCCACAAGGTTGGGGCGGGGAACATGTTTGCCGTCCCGATAGTGAAGCATCCGATTGCGGTGTGACAGGGCGCCATCGACCGTGTGGGCGAATCCCTCTGGTAGCAATCGCCTCTCGAGCGCGTAGGCCGTAGGTTCCCCTGAGCACCAACGCAGCCAGCTGTACCACATGCGCACACGTTGCTCGTCGATGGTCTGCTTCAGAGGGCTTCGTGGCTGCTTCAAGCCGCCTTTCCTTCAGTGATCCAAACAGCGTTTCTGATCACCGGATCATGCTTTCAAGTTCAATGGGTTAGGCCGAAATATAGAGTAAAACATACCCCTGGATATACAGGCTGGCGGGATAAGGGGGCCATCCCTAGCATGTGTTGCGATATGACCCAGCGTGACTGTGACCCATGACGACACCCTCCTTGGCTGAGCTGCTCGAACGTGACCTACTGGTTCGCTACGGCACGCCGCTGCTGGGTGGCGACGATTTACGTTCAGCACTCGGCTATCCGAGTGTCGAAGCGCTGCGGCAGGCAATTTCCCGCGGCACCGTACCCGTGCCGATTTTTTCAGTGGAGCATCGCCGCGGCAAATTTGCCCTGACGAAAGATGTGGCCGCATGGCTGGCCGCGCTGCGGCAAGGGGCTGAGCGTCCCGCACCTAACAAAGGTGCTGGTGGGGTGCCGCCATCCAACTAAGTTTGCCAAGTAGCGAGATGGCATCTGCGCAGCAGAGATGTCTGCCCACATACGCCCAAAGGATGAGAAAGGAGGCCACATGACATAGCCTCGGAACCCCATAAATCCGGGAGCCGGATGCACGAAAGCCCAGAACCCTTGCAGGGGTGATCTGGGCTTCCGCGGCGATGCAAGTTTGAGGCCTGCATCCCCATTGTGCGTCACCGCTCAGCTTTCCGCAACACGCCTTTTTGAAGGTGTGCAGTGGTGCTGCGCGCCCGGTGGACTGCTCTCAGTCCGGCGGCCCGTCTCAAGGCGGGCCACTGCATCCCTTTGCCCGGGCTATATGGATGACGCAGCATCACTTGCATTCAAAAGAATCGCGAAATCTAGCTAAAACACTCAACGGCATGAACGCCGAGGCAGCAGCCGAGCAATGGCTGGCCAAGGCTCGATGGGGCGACGATGACAAGCAAGGATGTCCTGCGTGCGGCTTGTTCCGCAAGCACTATCGCCGGAAAGCGAGACAGCAATGGCGCTGTGCCAACCCCAACTGTTCACACGAATTCAGCGTGACCAGCGGCACCCCGTTTCATGGGCATAAGTTGAGCTTTGTCAACATCCTTCGATTGTTCTCGGCGTTCGAAAACGGCGCCAAAGGCCAGTCACTTCTTGAAGCATCGCGTCGCGTAGGGTGCACACCCAAGACCGTTCAAGCTTTCTTCGGGAAGATCCGAGAATGGATGGTGGGCACGATGGATCTGCGCCCTTTGGATGGAACCGTACATATCGATGGTGGCTATTTTTGTGGCAAGCCCCGCAAGCCTAACCGCAAGATCCGTATGCCCAAGGATGCCTTGAAAGTACGCTTCGGAAGGAAAGCTCCTGAGAATGCGAGCCAGCCGTGGATTGAGGCGGGCATGACGTATCGGAACTGGTGCAAGCGAGCCAATAAGCGCGTGGTGATTTCACTGTGCCAATCCGCAGGGCACAGGATGGGCTCCGGTCGTAGCATGGCCTTCATTTGCACTGCCGAGAACGAATCGGAGGTGACGCGGCTGGCAAAGCATTTCATCCATCCCGAGTCGCGCGTGATGACGGACGAGAGCAATGCCTATGGCGTCCTCGGTGCATATGTCGCTGAGCATTACACAGTCTCCCATGCCCATGAATTCAGCACGCCGGAAGGCGTCTCAGACAACATGTGCGAGACGTTCTTCAGCCGCTTTCGTCGAAGCGAATACGGTACGTTGCACGGCTTCCGCCCAAAGTACCTGCAAGACTATGCCTGCGAGTTTGTGTGGCGAGAGAATCACCGCCGACACGCGCAGGACAAGCGGTTCAATATGCTGCTGACGGGATTGATGACTTCTTCGGTATCCCAGTGGTGGGCCGGCTATTGGCAAGGGCGGCATCGGAAGGAAGAGCTCGGGCTCGACTATTTCCTGGCCCGCCTTCCTTCTACTAAGTGACGGGGTAGTCGTGCGTGCAAGTGAACCGCCAATAAGTTTCGCTGCTCCCATCGTTTACACCGATGGCAGAAATGCCATTGGTGTGCCGGTCAAGCAGCCCTTTCCTAGCCAAGGTTCTAAGTCGCTTACGCACGCAATGCCGTATTGGTTCGACGGGAAATCGTTCTCGTTCTGGAAGATGCCACAAGATTCGAGCAACCACTTCCGTCGTTGAAAGCCAGCCACCCGCGAGACGAAGTTCTGTGAAGATGATCCGGCTCAATTGCCCATAGGGCAGTAGTCGCGCGCGCGCGTGTGGGCGAACTGGCCGAATATTCTGGGGGTCCATAGGTATCTCATGGAGACCAATAGTTTGGTCAAGCGCAGCCAATTGCTTAAGCAATGCTCCTGCACGACAGTCAAGCGAGGCTATCCTGTCGTGCAACTTGGCTCGCTCGTCGTCAAGCTTGAGCAGCGCTCCCGACAAGCGGGAGCGCTTGGTAATCAACCACTTCAGTGCCGATGGGGTGCGCCAAGTCATGGCTCAACCTATCGAACTTCAATGCTTGACGCTTGGGGCACTAGCTACCAAATGGCGGTATCAAAGCAAAAGGCCCGTGGAAAACCATGGGCCTTTTGCGTGACGGTCGCTGACGCTGCAACTCAGTTCGGCAGCGACAGATCGTCCAGCATGGCTTTGAGGAAGCGGGCCGCTTCACCGCCGGTGGCGGCGCGGTGATCGAACGTCACCGACAGCGGCATGCGGCGATGCACCTCGATACCGCCGATCACGGCGACGACGTCGTGGCTGAGCTTTCCCGCGCCGATGATGGCCACGGTCGGCGGCACCACCACTGGCGTCGCATAGCGGCCGGCGAACATGCCGAAGTTGGACAGGCTGATGGTGTAGCCGGACAGCTCCGATGCCGGGATGCTGCGATCTTCGACTTGCGTGCGCAAACGCTTGATCGCCGAACGCACGCCGGCCGCGTCGAGCACGTCGGCATTGCGCAGGGCCGGCACGAACAGGCCGTCGTCAGTGTCCACCGCGATGCCGATGTCGACGTGCGGATGCAGGGTGCGCGTGAGGTTCTTACCGTCGAACCAGGCATTCAGCGCCGGCACGGTCTTGCAGGCAAACACAATGGCGCGCACCAGCCGGGCGGTGATGTCCTGCTTGCCGATCCAGGCATGCAGGTCGGCATCGTCGACGAGGGTGGTCGGCACGACCTGCGCATGGGCGTCGGCCATGACGCGCGCCATGTTGCGACGCACACCCTTGAGCTGCTCGGGCTGGCCGCTCGCCTGTGCGCCGGGCGACGAGGTACGCACCGGCTTGCCGGCGAGCGAAATCGGGCCGCGAGCCTGCTCCTGTGGCACGGGCTGCGGCAGCTCGGGGGCGAGATGCCTTCCGGCCGACGCGGGGACCGCGCGTGCTGGCGCGGCACCGAAGCCGGCCGAGCCGCTGGCGGCGGCATCCTTGACGTCCTTCAGCGTCACCACGCCGTCGGCACCGGTGGGCGCGACGCGGGCCAGGTCGATCTTGAGTTTCTTGGCCAGCGCACGCACGGCCGGCACCGCCTTCACACCGCCGACGCTGGCGGCCTGTTCGACGTGCACGTGATTGCCGCTGACCATGGCGCCGACCACGGTGCCCTCGTCTTCGCGCACGGCCGTGGTTTCTTCGACTGCGCCACCTTCATCGGAGGCGACCACTTTTTCGCTCTCCTGTGGTGCCGGGCTACCCACACTTTTCTTCGGGCCATGCTGGTGGCCGGTAGACTCGGCTTCCGCGCGCTGCTTGGCATTCGGGTCGGGCTCGAACTCGGCCAGCGCGGCGCCGGTCTCGATGATGTCGCCCGGCGCGCCGTGCAGCTTGGTCACCTTGCCGGTGTAGGGCGAGGGCACGTCGACGACCGCCTTGGCGGTTTCCATCGAGCACAGCGGCGCGTCCAGCTTGATGCTGTCGCCGACCTTGACGTGCCACTCGACCACGGTCGCGTCGGGCAGGCCTTCGCCGAGGTCGGGCAGGTAGAACGTTTTGATATCAGCCATTGGATTTCATCCAGCAATGGGGAACAAAAAAAGGTGGACGGGAAACGGTCGGGCTACCGAGGACTATACGTTCCTCGTTCCCTGTTCCCCGTTCCCTAAAGATCAGCTTGCCGCCAGCGTGCGCTTGGCCGCATCGACGATGCGCTCCACGCTGGGCAGGTATTTCATCTCGAGGCGGAACAGCGGGATGTGCGTGTCGAAACCGGTCACGCGCTCGACCGGCGCGAGCAGGTCGTAGAGGCATTCCTCCGATAGGCGCGCGGCGATTTCGGCGCCGAAACCGGCGGTCTTCGGGGCTTCATGCACGATGACGCAGCGGCCGGTCTTCTGCACCGACTCGGCAATGGTGTCGAAGTCCAGCGGCGTCAGCGTAGCCACGTCGATCACTTCGGCGCTGATGCCTTCGGCGGCCAGCTCGTCGGCGGCTTCCAGGCATTCCTTCACCTGCGCGCCCCAGGTCACCAGGGTCACGTCGGTGCCGTCGCGCAGCACGAAGCAGACGTCCAGCGGCAGCGCCTCGCCGTCGTCCGGCACCTCTTCCTTGTACTGGCGATAGATGCGCTTGGGCTCGAAGAACATCACCGGATCGGGATCGCGGATCGCGGCGAGCAGCAAGCCGTAGGCGCGCGCCGGCGACGACGGCAGCACCACGCGCAGGCCGGGGATATTGGTGAACAGGTGCTCGTTCGCCTCGGAGTGATGCTCCGGCGCGCGGATACCGCCGCCCCAAGGTGCGCGGAACACCGCCGGCACGGTGATGCGGCCGCGCGTGCGGTTGCGCAGGCGCGCGGCGTGGCAGGCGATCTGCTCCATCATCGGATAGATGAAGCCCTCGAACTGCGCTTCGGCGACGGGCTTCATACCGGCAGCGGCCAGTCCCACCGTCACACCGGCGATGGTGGTTTCGTCCAGCGGCGTATCGAGTACGCGCAGCTCGCCGAATTTTTCCTGCAGCCCCTGGGTGGCGCGGAACACGCCGCCGTTCAAGCCGACGTCTTCGCCGAGCACGACGACGCTGTCGTCGTGGGCCATTTCATACGCGAGCGCCTGGGTGACGGCTTCGATAAGAGTGATTTGTGCCATGACTTTAATGGGCCCTGTTTTTATTGGATGCGGATTCGAGGGAAAGGACGTAATCCCGCTGTTTGGCGAGATCGGCAGGGATTTCGGCGAAGATGTAGTCGAACATCGCCGATACCGGCTGCGTCTTGGTTTCGAGGTAGGCGTTCACCTCGTTGTCCATCCACTCGTCGCACTCGGCCTTCCAGGCCTCTTCTTTCGCGTCGTCCCACACGCCCTTGGCCACCAGCCAATTGCGCAGGCGCTTCATCGGTTCGCGCTCCCAGCCGTCCTTCACTTCCTGCTCGCCGCGGTAGCGACGGGCGTCGTCGGCGGTGGTGTGATCGCCGAGGCGATAGGTCACCGCCTCGATCACGCTGCCGCCCTGGCCGCTGCGCGCGCGTTCGAGTGCATCTTCCATCGCCTTGCGCACGGCGATGATGTCGTTGCCGTCCACCTGGATGCAGAACAGGCCGGCCGCAATGCCTTTCTGTGCCAGCGTCGGGGCGCCGGACTGGATCTTGCGCGGCACCGAGATCGCCCACTGGTTGTTGACGATCACCGCCACCAGCGGCAGGTTCTGCGCGCCGGCGATATTGATGGCGCCGTAGAAGTCGCCCTTGGACGAGCCGCCGTCGCCGATGGTGCACACGGCCACGCGCTTTTCGCCGCGGATCTTGAAGGCCAGTGCAGTACCCGCCGCGTGCAGGCACTGTGTGGCGATCGGCACCGACCAGGCGAAGTCGTGTCGCGCGGGCTCCTTCTGATAGTCGTTGCCGCGCTCGTCGCCGCCCCAGTACATGTAGACCTCGCGCGGCTGCACGCCGCGATAGAGCTGAGCGCCGTATTCGCGGTAGCTCACCGCGAGGACGTCTTCGGGCCGCATCGCGCTGCCGATGCCGACGTGCGAGGCCTCGTGGCCCAGGCAGCTGGCGTAGGTGCCCAGCTTGCCGGTGCGCTGCAGGGCGATGGACTTGGCGTCGAACACGCGGGTCGACAGCATCAGTTTGTACAGCTCGACCATATGCGGCAGGTCTTTGGCAAATTCGGGAAGGTCGTCACGAACTTCCTTGCCCTCGGCGTCGAGGTATTGCAGGTATTCAATTTCAAACTTGGCGGCGATGGTCACGACTCGCTCCGGCGTGGGGGGATACGGGAAAGGCGGCTGAAGATCATGCGCGCGGCGGCTGCCCGCGCGCGCAAACGATCAAACAAGACCGCGCTTGATAACAGGCTCCCATGTTGCACTGCAAGGTTCGGCGCAGCAATGCGGCAGCGTATCGGGGCTGTTGCATCGACTCCCTGAAGTGCCATGAAGTTCGGTAGCAGGGGGAACTATTCAAGCCAGCACAGGCTTCGTTGGGTCGAATCAAGACCCGGCGCGGGCGTAACCGCTAACATGACTGCTTTATAAAGTGCGTTGACCTGTCCATGGCTGAAAACCAGCGTGACCTCGAAGCCGGCATCGAAACCGATCTCGAAGGCAAGATGACGTACGGCGGCTATCTACGGCTCGATCTGCTGCTGGCCGCCCAGCAACCCCGCAGCCAGCCGCCGCATCACGACGAGCTGCTGTTCATCGTGCAGCATCAGGTCAGCGAGCTGTGGATGAAGCTGATGATCCACGAACTGGGCTCGGCGATCGATTTTCTGCGCCGTGATCAGGTCTGGCAGACGCGCAAGGTGATCGCCCGCTGCAAGTCGGTACTGCGCCAGCTGACCGAGCAGTGGGCCGTGCTGGAGACGCTGACGCCCTCGGAATATCTCGAATTCCGCGAAACGCTGGGCCCCTCGTCGGGCTTCCAGTCGCTGCAGTACCGGGTGATGGAGTTCATGCTCGGCAACAAAAACGCGGCCATGCTGAAGGTGTTCGAACACGATCCGGACGGGCAGGCGGCCTTGCGTGAGGTGCTTGTGGCGCCCAGCCTTTACGATGAGTTCTTGCGTTATCTCGCGCGCTTCGATCATGCGATCCCGGCCAAGCACCTCGATCGCGACTGGGCCGAGCCGCATGCTTCCGATTCAGACCTGCTGCCGGTGTTCGAACGCGTCTATGGCGATACCGACCGCTACTGGCGCGAATACGCGCTGTGCGAGGACTTCGTCGATCTGGAGACGCAGTTCCAACTCTGGCGTTTCCGCCATTTGCGCACGGTGCAGCGGATCATCGGGTTCCGCCGTGGTACGGGTGGTTCATCCGGTGTGTCGTTCCTGAAAAAGGCGCTGGAACTGGAGTTTTTCCCTGAACTCTTCGAGGTGCGTACCACCTTGCGGCCCAAAGGAGCTTAGTCGGATGGACCTGGCGATGTGCCGGGCCGTTGCCGGTCTAGTTTTCGAGCGGCGCCGCCTCAGCTCTGCAGCTTGTCCAGAATGCGGTTCAGCCAGAGGCGCTCCTGCTCGTCGAGCTTGGCCAGCACCTCGCGTTCGCGCTGGCGGGCCATCGGCGCCACTACGTCGTGGATGGCCCAGCCCGCATCGGTGAGATCGAGTACGGAGCGCCGCTTGTCATTGTCGTGCGTGTGCCGGCTGACCCGACCGGCGTCGACCAGTCGCGACAGCGCCCGGCTGACGGCCACCTTGTCCATCGCGGTGCGTTCGGCCACTTCACGCGCCGACAGGCCCGCGAAGCGGGCCAGCACGGCCATGACGCGCCATTCGGTCACACCGATGTCGTAGCGTTGCTGATAGTCGTCAGCGATGGCCTGGCTCACCCTGTTGGAGAGGATCGAAAGCCTGTAGGGCAGGAAGTTTTCCAGCTCGATGGGCGCGTGCTCCCCGGGTTTTCTTGCATGCGGCGGTTTCCCGGTAGCCGGTTTGACGGATGCAGGTTTCGGTATCGGAGAGGCGGGCATGCTGCAATCGTCCTTGCAAATGGTTTCATATGTAACTATAACGTCGGTTACGCAGATTCTTTGCGCAAGCTCGCGCATGCTTGCGTCGGTCTTCGCCATCATCCAACGGATAGCGGGGGAGCGCCATGAATGGCGTAGCCCGCCGCGTAAAGAGCTAGCCATGAATGGCGTCTTTAACTTCGGGAGCTTGCCATGAATGGCGTTGTCGACTTTTTAGAAGCTTGCCATCAATGGCGTCATCAACTTTAGGAGCTTGCCAATGAACGCCCAGCCCAATCTCGGTATGCAAGTCACCACCTTCGACAACCCCATGGGTATCGACGGATTCGAATTCGTCGAGTTCGCCGCGCCGGTCGGCCGCGCGGCCGAGCTGCACACGCTGTTCGGCAAGATGGGTTTCAGTGCGGTGCTCAAGCACACGTCGCGGCCGATCACCGTGTATCGCCAGAACGGCGTCAACTTTCTGCTCAACGAAGATCCCGATTCCTTCGCCGCGGATTTCGCCAACGCGCACGGTCCCTGCGCCTGCGGTTTCGCTATCCGCTTCAAGCATCCTGCCGCGGACGTGCTGAAAACCGTGCTCGGCAACGGCGGCGAAGAGATCACCCACAAGGCGGCCAGCAAGGCGGTCGATGCGCCGGTGGTCAAGGGCATTGGTGACTGCATGCTGTATCTGGTCGATCGCTACGGCAGCGCCGGCAGCATCTATGACGGCAACTATGCGCCGATCGTCGGTGCCGAGCCGAACCCCAGCGGTTTCGGTCTGACCTTTATCGACCACCTGACGCACAACCTCTACTTCGGCAATATGCAGAAGTGGTCGGACTATTACGAGCGGTTGTTCAACTTCCGCGAGATCCGCTACTTCGACATCAAGGGCGTCAAGACCGGCCTGGTATCCAAAGCCATGACCGCGCCCGATGGCGTGGTGCGCATTCCGCTGAACGAGTCGAACGATCCCAAGTCGCAGATCAACGAATACCTCGACGCGTATAAGGGCGAGGGCATCCAGCACATTGCCTGCTTCACCGACGATATTTACGAGACGGTGGAGAAGATGCGCGCGCAGGGCGTGGAATTCCTCGACACGCCGGACACGTATTTCGACGTGATCGACCTGCGCGTACCGAACCATGGCGAAGACGTGCCGCGTCTGCGCAAGAACAAGATCCTGATCGACGCCGACAAGGAAACCAAGCAGCGCAAGCTGCTGCAGATCTTCACCCAGAACAATATCGGCCCGATATTTTTCGAGATCATCCAGCGCAAGGGTAACGAGGGCTTCGGCGAAGGTAATTTCCAGGCCTTGTTCGAGAGCATCGAGCGCGATCAGGAGCGTCGTGGCGTGCTGTAATTCCTGGCCCGACACGAGTGGCGGCGCTGCCGTCACTTGGCCCTCCTTTTTTGGCACCGCGCGCGTCGTCTAAACCAGGATTACCGACCATGAATTATCAGTCCGGCTTCGGCAATGAATTCGCCACCGAGGCGCTGCCCGGCACGCTGCCGGTGGGACAGAATTCGCCGCAGCGCGTAGCGCACGGCCTGTATGCCGAGCAGCTGTCTGGTACGGCGTTCACCGCGCCACGCCACGGCAATCGTCGCAGCTGGTTGTACCGCATTCGTCCGGCTGCCGTACACGAACCGTTTGCGCCGCTGGCGCATGCCACGTTACACAACCGTTTCAACGAAGCGCCGGCCACGCCGAACCAGCTGCGTTGGAATCCGCTGCCGCTGCCAGACGCGCCGACGGATTTCATCGATGGATTGGTCACGCTGGCGGGCAACGGCGGCGCTGACGAACAGGCGGGCGTGGGTATCCACGTCTACACGGCCAATCGCTCGATGCAGGGGCGTTTTTTCTACAGCGCCGACGGCGAACTGGTGATCGTGCCGCAGCTCGGCAAGCTGCGGCTGGCCACTGAGCTTGGCGTGATCGAGATCGAGCCGCAGGAGATCGCGGTGATTCCGCGCGGCGTGCGCTTCCGCGTGGAGTTGCCGGATGCCGAAGCGGCCGCTACTGCGCATCCTGCACCCGCGGCACTTGCACATCCATGTGCGCGCGGCTACGTCTGCGAGAACTTCGGCGCCTTTCTGCGCCTTCCCGATCTGGGTCCTATCGGCTCGAACGGTCTGGCCAACGCGCGCGACTTCCTGACGCCGCATGCGGCCTACGAAGACGTCGACGGCGCCTTCGAGCTGGTCGCCAAATTCCAGGGCGCGCTGTGGTCGGCGAAGATCGATCACTCTCCGCTGGACGTGGTCGCCTGGCACGGCAACTACGCGCCCTACAAATACGACCTGCGCCGCTTCAATGCGATCGGCTCGATCAGCTTCGATCATCCCGACCCGTCGATATTCACGGTTCTTACGTCACCCAGCGATACTGCCGGCACCGCGAACGTGGATTTTGCGATCTTCCCACCGCGCTGGCTGGTGGCGCAGCACACGTTCCGTCCGCCGTGGTTCCATCGCAACGTGGCCAGCGAATTCATGGGCCTGATCGCCGGCGTCTACGATGCCAAGGCGGAAGGTTTTGTGCCGGGCGGTGCGTCGCTGCACAACTGCATGAGCGGCCACGGTCCGGATGCGGCTACGTTCGAAAAAGCGTCGACGGCGGATTTATCCAAGCCGAACGTCATCGAAGGCACCATGGCTTTCATGTTCGAAACGCGCAAGGTCATCCGCCCTACGCAGCAGGCGCTGGATTCGCCGCAGCTGCAGGGCAACTATTACGAGTGCTGGCAAGGCATAGCCAGGCATTTCGATCCGTCGCAGGCATAAGCACCATCCATTCTGTCGAGAGAAAAACATGAAGCTGGGAAGTCTCAAGGAAGGCGGCCGCGACGGTACGCTCATCGTGGTAAGCCGCGATCTGACCAAGGCCGTCAAAGCGAGCGGCATCGCCAACACCCTCCAGGCCGCACTCGACGACTGGTCGAACAGTGCGCCGCGCCTGAATGCGCTGTACGAGCAGCTCAATGAAGGTCAGGCCAGCGGGAGCTTCGCACTCGACATGAGCCTGCTGGCATCGCCGCTGCCGCGTGCTTACGAGTTCGTCGACGGCAGCGCCTATCTGCCGCACGTCGAGCGGGTGCGCAAGGCGCGCGGCGCCGAGGTGCCGGCCAGCTTCTACACCGATCCGCTGATGTATCAGGCGACCAGCGCGGGCTTTCTCGGCCCGCGCGATCCGGTGATCGTGCCCAGCGAGGACTATGGCATCGATCTGGAAGCCGAAGTCGTGGTGGTCACCGACGATGTGCCGATGGCGCCGACCGCCGCGCAGGCTGCCGAACACATCCAACTGATCGGGCTGGTCAACGACGTCAGCCTGCGCGGGCTGATTCCCGGCGAGCTGGCCAAGGGCTTCGGCTTCCTGCAGAGCAAGCCACGTTCGGCCTTGTCGCCAGTACTGGTCACGCCCGACGAACTCGGCGATGCCTGGCAGGGCGACAAGCTGCACCTGCCCATGCGTACCTGGTTGAACGGCGCCTGGTTCGGCGAGGCCGAATGCGGCGTGGACATGCAGTTCAGCTTTGCCGAACTGGTGGCGCACGCGGCAAAAACCCGGCCGCTGACCGCTGGCACCATCGTCGGTTCGGGCACCATCGCCAACCAGGACACGAGCAAGGGCGCCTCCTGCCTGGCCGAGCAGCGCACCGTGGAAACGCTGCGTGACGGCGAAGCAAAGACCCCCTTTTTGAAGTTCGGCGACAGCCTGCGGATGGATGTCACGGATGCCGCAGGGGCCAGCATTTTCGGCGCCATCGAGCAACGTATCGCGCCGCTGAAACCATGATGCGGTCGGACTGACCCAGCGCGCGGCGGTCGGGATAGGCGCGGGTCGCGCCGACGCGGTATCGTGACGGTTCCTTCCCCTTCGTTCTCTTCGTTCAAGGAAAACCTCATGTCTCAAGTCACTCTCCGCGGCAACCCGGTCAAGGTCGACGGGACCTTTCCCACCGTCGGCAGCAAGGCACCGGCATTCAAGCTGGTCGGCAAAGATCTTGCCGATGTCACGCTGTCCAACTTCAGCGGCAAGCGCAAAGTGCTGAATATTTTCCCAAGCGTCGATACGCCGACCTGTGCCACCTCGGTGCGCCATTTCAACGAGTCCGCCAGCCAACTCGACAACACTGTGGTGCTTTGCATCTCGGCGGACCTGCCGTTCGCACAGGCGCGCTTCTGTGGCGCCGAAGGCCTGGATAACGTGGTGACGCTGTCCACGCTGCGCGGCCATGAGTTCATCAACAACTACGGCGTCGCTCTGGCCGAGGGTCCGCTGGCCGGCCTGACCGCGCGGGCTGTAGTGGTGCTGGATGAGCAGGACAAGGTGATTCACACCGAGCTGGTCGGCGAGATCGCCAACGAGCCGAATTACGAGGCGGTGCTTGCCGTACTGAAGTAACCGGCGGTTGCTCCGCATGTCGTCGCTCCAAGAAAAAAGCGCCTCATGGGCGCTTTTTTCTTGGTCAGTTTGAAGCCCAATTACTTGGCGACAACCCGTACCATTTCCAGGCACTTGTTCGAATAGCCCCACTCGTTGTCGTACCAGGACACCAGCTTGACGAAGGTCGAGTCCAGCGCGATGCCGGCGTTGGCATCGAACACCGAGGTGCGGGTTTCGCCGCGGAAATCGGTGGCGACCACGGCGTCTTCGGTATAGCCCAGCACGCCCTTCAGCGCGCCTTCGCTCTGTGCCTTCATTTCGGCGCAGATCTCGGCGTAGGTGGCCGGCTTTTCCAGTTCGCAGGTCAGGTCGACCACGGAGACGTCCGAGGTCGGTACGCGGAAGCTCATGCCGGTCAGCTTCTTGTTGAGTTCCGGAATCACCACGCCCACGGCCTTGGCCGCGCCGGTGGAGGAAGGAATGATGTTTTCCAGAATGCCGCGGCCGCCGCGCCAGTCCTTGGAGGACGGGCCATCGACGGTTTTCTGCGTCGCGGTGGTGGCGTGCACGGTGGTCATCAGGCCGCGCTTGATGCCCCACTTGTCGTTGATCACCTTGGCCAGCGGGGCCAGGCAGTTGGTCGTGCACGATGCATTGGAGATGATCGCTTCGCCCTTGTAGCTCTTGTCGTTGACGCCGTAGACGAACATCGGCGTGTCGTCCTTCGACGGCGCGGACAGGATCACCTTCTTGGCGCCGGCATCGATATGCTTTTGCGCGCCTTCCTTGGTCAGAAATATGCCGGTGGATTCGATCACCACCTCGGCGCCGACTTCGTCCCACTTCAGCGCGGCCGGGTCGCGCTCGGCGGTGAGGCGAATTTTCTTGCCGTTGATCACCAGCGTGCTGCCCTCGACCGACACGTCGCCCTTGAAGCGGCCGTGCACGGAGTCGTATTGCAGCATATACGCCAGGTAGTCGGGTTCCAGCAGATCGTTGATGGCGACGATCTCGATGTCGTTGCCGAAGTTCTGCACGGCGGCGCGCAGTACGTTGCGGCCGATGCGGCCGAAGCCGTTGATGCCTACCTTGATCGTCATTGCTGGAAACTCCCGCGCGCAGCGCAGCTCGTTGAATGAACCCCGGATTCTAACAGGGCATGCGGGCGAGGCCACCTGCCTGCCGAAAGAACGTACGGGTCGAGAGCTGTCATGCGCCTGTGGCAGACTTCTCAGCCCGTCTGTTGCCATCGTGGTCGAACTTCATGAACCTGCGTCCGAATTGCCTTGTCGTCGCTGCCTGTGCTGGCCTGCTCGGCCTAGCCACGCCTTTGGCCATGTCCTGGGGCCCTGAAGGGCATGCCATCGTGGCGGATATCGCTCAGGCACATCTGGACTCGGCCGCCGCGGCCGAGGTGGCGTCATTGCTGAAGCTGGAGGGGCTGGACCGGTTGGATCAGATTTCCTCGTGGGCCGATGGCAACCGCAAGGAGTTTCCGCACACCGGCACCTGGCACTACGTCGATATTCCCCTGAAAGCCGAGCGCTACGATGCCGCACGCGATTGCAAAGAGGGCAATTGCGTCGTCGCCAAACTCGATGAAAACGTCCACGTGCTGGCCGACAAATCGGCCTCGCCGCAGGCGCGGCTGCTGGCGCTGAAGTGGGTCGTGCATCTGGTTGGCGACATTCACCAGCCGCTGCATGCCGAAGACAATGACGACAAGGGCGGCAACACCGTGCAGGTGCAGTTTTTCGGTCAGGGTACCAACCTGCATGCCATGTGGGACGGCGGCATTCTGCGCCACGCGCTCAACCTGCAGCCCGGGCCGAATTACAGCTTCGATCACGCGGCGGTGCAGGCCGATGCGATGACGCTGGACGCGGCTATCTCGCCAGTGCAGCGTGCGAACTGGGCGACGCACAACCTGTTGCCCCAGATTGCCGATGCTTCGATCGTCTGGGCCGACGAGTCGCACATGCTGGCGCGGAACGTGGCTTACATGGATATCGACAAGCCGTCCGGCGAGGCGTGGTCGCAGCGCTATCAGCAGAAGGCGTGGCCGGTCGTTCAGACCAGGCTGGAGCAGGGTGGCGTGCGGCTGGCCGAGGTATTGAACGAAGCGTTGGACTGACGGGAGAAAACGTGACGTCGTGACCGATTGACGTGTCGATTCGCTAAAAGCCTCTGTAGAGCGGCGGCTGATATTTTTTCTCACCTGCATTTATGAAAAGCCTCGAAAAGTCTGGGTTGCGGTGCTGCATCGTGGTAACGCCGGACCGAAATTGCTAAGTTGTGCGGATGACTAACGAACTCATCCAGACTCGCCGCACCAAGATCGTCGCCACCCTTGGCCCCGCCACCGATGCACCCGGCATGCTCGAACGCATCATCAGCGAGGGCGTCGATGTGGTTCGCCTCAACCTCTCGCACGGCCAGCCGGACGATCATCGTGCACGCGCCGCGGCGGTCCGCGAAGCGGCCGCGAAAGTAGGCAGGGAGGTCGGCATTCTGGCCGATCTGCAGGGTCCGAAAATTCGCATCGAGCGGTTTGCCAACGGACCGATCGAGCTGCAGACGGGTGCAGCTTTCGTGCTTGAATGCCGACCCGATGCGGCTCCCGGCACGATCGACCATGTGGGTGTCAGCTACTACGGCCTGCCGCACGACGTGCATGCCGGCGACGTGCTGTTGCTCGACGACGGACTGGTCGCGCTGGACGTGATCAGCGTGCAGGGCGCGGACATTCACTGCGTCGTGCAGATTGCCGGCAAGCTGTCCGATCGCAAAGGCCTCAACCGCCAGGGTGGCGGGCTTTCGGTGGAGGCGTTGTCGGACAAGGATCGCAACGACATCAAGCTCGCGGCCGAGATCGGTGCCGACTTTCTGGCCGTGTCGTTCGTGCGCTCCGCCGCGGACATGAATCAGGCTCGCCAGCTGCTGCACGAAGCCGGTGGCAACGCTGCACTGGTGGCAAAGATCGAGCGCGCCGACGCGATTCCCGTGCTGGGCGAAATCATCGACGCGTCCGATGTGGTGATGGTGGCGCGCGGCGATCTGGGCGTAGAGATCGGTGACGCCGAATTGCCCGGCCTGCAGAAAAAGATCATCCGCGAATCGGTGGAGCGTAACCGCGCCGTGATTACCGCGACGCAGATGCTGCAGTCGATGGTGCGATCGCCGATTCCCACCCGCGCCGAAGTGCTCGACGTGGCCAATGCGGTGATCGACGGCACCGATGCGGTGATGCTGTCGGAGGAGACCGCCGCCGGTGCCCATCCGGACAAGGCCGTAGCTGCGATGCGCCGTATCTGCCTCGGTGCCGAACGCCAGTTCGAACCCAAAGACGATCTGGCCGGCCAGGGCCGCACGATCGATCGCACGGATCAGGCGATCGCGCTGGCTGCCATGCTGCTGGCCAGCGAGCTAGGCGTGCGGGCCATCGTCGCGCTCACCGAAACCGGTGCGACGGCGCAGTGGCTGTCGCGCTATCGCAGCGCCGTGCCGATCTACGCACTGTCGCCGTTCGACGATGCGCGTCGCCGCATGCTGATGCTGCGCGACGTGCAGCCGGTCAAGTTCAACCATGTGGGGTTGACCAGCGCATCGTCCGCGCGGGCGGCCGTGCAGCAGCTGTTCGGCGCGGGCAAACTGAGTGAGGGCGATCGTGTCGTGCTCACCCACGGCGACCACGTCGGCCGCGGTGGCGGCACCAACACGCTGAAGCTGCTTTCCGTGGGTGCCGAAGGCATGGTCGAGAGTCTGCGCGATCTTTGATGAATGGGGCGCTCGATCTTTATGCCGGCGGTTTCGCCAGGTATCGAAGACGCGACTACACTTCGAGTATCAGCTTGTCCCGCGCCCATTCAGGAGATCGCCATGAAATCGATATTTTGCCCGCTTGGTAAAGGCCTTTTGTTGGCACTGGCACTGGGGAGCGCCGCGCCGGTGATGGCGCAGGCGCGCAGGCTGGACCCGGAGCACCTCTCGCACGATTGGATTCTGCTCAATACCAATGTGCAGATGAATACGCCCAACAGCGGCCTGAATCTGGACAAGCCCGGTTGTGTGGCGGTGACTTACACCGTGGGTTCGGGTGGCGTGCCGATGAACGTGAAGGTGGCCAAGGTCGTGCCGCGCAGCGATCTGGGTCCGGCGGCGGCCAGTGCGGTGGCCAATTTCCGCTACGGGCCGTCGCTGACCAACCGCCAGGGTGATCCGGTGGATACCTATTACGTCGTAGCGTTCAATTCCCCCGACGACAAGGCCAAGCGCCAGGCGCTGACGGATGCCTGCAAGCTGCCGGGTTACGGGCAGTAATCAGCTAAGCCGAGCCGCAAAACCCCGCCGGCGAATTGCGCGCGAAGCCTTGATACGGCGCCTGCAGGTCGGTTTTGCCGATCTGGCCTATAATTGATGTTTTGAACCACGCCGCTTCGATCCCGAAGCGGCGGTCTTTTTTGCGGTCCCGCATCGCCTTCGCACTACGGAGTCAGCATGAGTATTGAAGATCTCGAAAGCATCGCCCTGGCAATGGTCGCGCCCGGCAAGGGCATTATCGCCATCGACGAGTCGACCAACACGATCGCCAAACGCTTCGACGCCGTGGGCATCGAAAATACCGAGGAAAATCGTCGCGCCTACCGCGAATTGCTGCTGACCACGCCCGGTCTGTCCGAGCATATTTCCGGTGCGATCCTGTACGACGAGACGATCCGCCAGTCGACCAAGGACGGCGTGCCGTTTACCCAGATCATGAAGAAGGCCGGCATCATTCCCGGCATCAAGGTCGACAAGGGCCCGCAGCCGCTGGCCGGTTTCCCGGGCGACGTCGTCACCGAAGGCCTCGATGGCCTGCGCGAGCGCCTGCAGGAATACGCCAAGCTCGGCGCGCAGTTCGCCAAGTGGCGCGCCGTGATCAACATCAGCGAAGACAACCCCAGCTCCAGTGCGATCGAAGCCAACTGCCACGTGCTGGCACGCTACGCCGCGCTGTGCCAGGAGGCGGGCATAGTGCCGATGGTCGAGCCGGAAGTGATCATGGACGGCGACCACAGCATCGAGGTGAGCTACGAGGTGCACGAGGCCGTGCTGCGCAGCCTGTTCAACGCGCTGTACGAGCAGAACGTGATGCTGGAAGGCACCATTCTGAAAGTCAGCATGGTCATTCCCGGCAAGGATTCGGACGAGCAGGTCGATGTCGAGGAAGTGGCCGAAGCCACCGTGCGCGTGCTCAAGACCACCGTGCCGGCTTCGCTGCCGGGCATCGTATTCCTCTCCGGCGGTCAGACGGATGAGCAATCCACTGCGCACCTCAATGCAATGAACCGCATCGGGCCGCATCCCTGGCCGCTGTCGTTCTCGTACGGTCGCGCCATGCAGCAGGCGGCACTGAAGCTGTGGGCCAAGGACATGAAGGCGAATTACGTCGAAGCCCAGAAGACCGTGCATGCGCGAGCACGCGACAACGGCTTGGCCGCCTTGGGCCAGTGGCACGCCAAGTAGCCGAGCGCTTCTTGTCGAACGCGATAAAAAACGGGCGCTTTGGGCGCCCGTTTTTTTTACTGCTTTCAGAAAGCGCGTCGACGATACCCGACGCGCATCGAGAGCTTCTTTTTAGAAGCGGTACTCGGCGCTGGCCGTCAGCGTATTGGTGTCCAGACCCACGCGCGTGCCGGCGATCTGGCCGTTGGTCAGGCTCGGGTCGCGGTTGATGCCGTAATAGGTGTAGTTCACACCCACCGACCAATTCCGGTTGATGTCCCAGCCCGTTCCCAAACCGGCGTAGTAGCCGATGTTGTTGGAGAAGCTGCGACGCACCGGGAACTGCGTGTCTTCCGACAGTGCCGAGCCGTGCGCGTCAAACACACCGCCGCGCAGGTTGATGTACCAGGCCTGCGTGAGGTTCAGGCGCATCGCGCCGCCCAGGGTAGCGCCGCGCAGGTTCGAACGTGCACCACCGATGCTGCCACCGTTGGCCAGATAGTTCTGGTTGACATCGGACTTGGCGTCGAACTTGCCCAGATACACGTAACCCAACTCGGCACCGACCGACATGTCAGGGCTCACGGCCCAGCGGTAGCCGCCAGTCAGCGCGCCGGCATAGTTGGCCTTGCGGTAGGTCTGGTTGTCGTTGGCGCGGCTGGTGCCGAGATCACCATCGATATACCAACCGGAATGGGACTTCCAGCCAGCCTGGGTGCTGCTGTCGGTGGAAGCATCTTGCGCAAAGGCGGCAGGAATGGCGAGGACGCCGGCTGTGGCGAGTGCGATGGCAAACAGTGTCTTTTTCATGGGGGCGTACTCCTAACTTTTTTGGGTCCGTCCGCGCTGCCGGGGGTTCGGCTGGCGCAGACGTCGCACCTGCTCTGGGCGGTGCTGGCGTATTAGATGGGAGTGCACCTGAAGAGTTTCAATACCGTTAAGTACATAATTAAGCCGGCGTTAATGTCAATATTTTTTAAGGCTTTGTAGCCAATTTCTTGAGGCGGTCGAGCAGTTCAGGCTGATGGCAATGCGAGGTACGGGAGATCATGAACAGGCTCTTAGGCATCCAAAAAAACGGGCGCCTGTGGGCGCCCGTCAATATCATGTGGTTCGTTCTTTAAAGCGTTTCAAAACACAGCTTAGAAACGGTATTCCGCATCCAGCGACACGATGCCGGTGGTGCGACGGACCGCAAAGTCCGAGTTCGTCGGCGTGTCGTGAATGTTGCCGGCCGACACGTGGTAGTAGTCGTACTTCACGCCAATGCCGAAGTGCTCATTGACATCCCAGCCGGTGCCCAGGCCGGCGTAGAAACCGCCACGATCGCCGCCGTGGAACAGGTCCTGGCTCAGCGTGTCGTTGTAGGCGCCGCCGTTGTTATTGGCATGGAAGTAACCACCGTGAGCGCTGATGTACCACTGCGGCAGCAGGTTGATGCGGCCGTTGACGCCGGCCACCCAGCCGCGCAGGGCATTCTCGCGGTTGCTCTGATTGACCGAGCCATTGCCGCCACCGATATTGCTCAGCTTGTAATTGCCCAGATCGGTGTAGCCGGCTTCCAGACCCAGACCGAGATCCGGGCCGACCTTCCAGCGGTAACCGCCGAGCAAGCCGTAACCCGTGCGGCGGCCGTTCCTGTTGCTGAACAGGCTGCCGGAGCCGTTGCTGAAGCCGCTGCCGAAGTCGCTGTTCTTGCTGTAGCCATCGGTGCGTCCGGCGCTGAGGTCGACAAACCAGTTGCCGCTGCCGACAGCCTGGCTGGACTGATAGTTGCCGGTGGCAGGGGCCGCGGCGTCTTGCGCGAAAGCGGGCGCAGTCACCAGGCCGGTCGTCACGAGGGCAAGGGCGAGTAGTGTCTTTTTCATGGGAAGCTCCTTTCTTGAATTCTTATGCTTGGTTTAGGCAACTACCCGTCGAGCGCCTGGGGATGCGTTCAACGGTGGTGCGCGGGGATCGCACAACACGCATTTAACACTTGGAAGTCTGAAGCCAAGCGATATCCGATTCGGAGAAATTAAGGATGAGTTAATTCGCTAATTTTTTGTTGTCGTGCAGCAACATGCACGTGCAGCGGGCGTGACGGTGGCTGACCAAGCGGCGCGGTTTGCAAATACGCGCGCAGCGGGTCGGCGACAGCGCACGGCCGATCGGCGACAATTCACGTTTGCCGAATCTTCTGGAGATCTGCCGATGACTAGCCGACGCGAACTGGCCAACGCCGTGCGTGCCCTTGCCATGGATGCCGTCGAGGCCGCCAATTCCGGCCATCCGGGCATGCCTATGGGCATGGCCGATATCGCCGAAGTGCTCTGGAACGACTTTCTGCAGTTCAATCCAGGCAACCCGAAGTGGGCCAATCGCGATCGCTTCGTGCTTTCCAACGGCCACGGCTCGATGCTGCAGTACGCGCTGCTGCACCTGACAGGATTCGATCTGCCGATCGACCAGCTCAAGCGATTCCGCCAGCTGCATTCGCATACCGCCGGGCATCCGGAGTTCAACGAAACGCCGGGCGTGGAAACTACAACCGGTCCGCTCGGACAGGGCTTGGCCAACGCTGTGGGTTTCGCTTTGGCGGAGAAGGCGCTGGCGGCGCACTTCAATCGCCCAGGGCATGCGGTGGTTGACCATCATACTTACGTCTTCCTCGGCGACGGTTGCCTGATGGAAGGCATTTCGCACGAAGCCGCTTCGCTGGCCGGTACCTGGAAGCTCGGCAAGCTGGTGGCCGTGTATGACGACAACGGCATCTCGATCGACGGCGAGGTACATGGCTGGTTTACCGACGACACGCCGGCGCGCTTCGAGTCCTACGGCTGGAACGTGATCCGCCACGTCGACGGCCACGATGCCGAAGCGATCAAGCAGGCGCTTGCCCAAGCCACCTCGCAGCACGACAAGCCGACCCTGATCTGCTGTAAAACCATTATCGGCTTCGGCGCACCGAACAAGCAGGGCAAAGAAGAAAGCCACGGCGCCGCGCTAGGCAAGACCGAGATCGCCGCGGCCCGCGAGCAGCTCAACTGGCATTACGCACCCTTTGAAATTCCCGCCGACATTTATGCCGGCTGGAATGCGAAAGAGGCCGGTGCCAAGCGCGAACAGGACTGGAACACGCTATTCGACGCCTACGCCGCGGCGCATCCTGAACTGGCGGCCGAGCTGAAGCGTCGCCTCGCCGGTACGCTGCCGGCCGACTGGGCGGAAAAATCGGCCGCCTATGTGGCAAAGGTGCAGAGCGACGGCCCGGAGGTCGCCTCGCGCAAGGCCTCGCAGATGACGCTGGACGCGTTCGGCCCGCTGTTGCCGGAACTGCTCGGCGGCTCGGCCGACCTGGCCGGATCCAACCTGACCAAGTGGAAGGGCAGCGTCGACATCAGCGAGAAGGACGGCAACTACGTGCACTACGGCGTGCGCGAGTTCGGCATGACCGCGATCGCCAATGGCGTGGCCCTGCATGGCGGCTTTATCCCGTACGACGCCACGTTCCTGGTGTTTTCCGACTACGCGCGCAACGCCGTACGCATGAGTGCGCTGATTCCGGCGCACAACATCCACGTCTACACCCACGACTCGATCGGCTTGGGCGAAGACGGCCCGACCCATCAGCCGGTCGAGCACATGGCCAGCCTGCGCTACATTCCCAACAACCATCTGTGGCGGCCGTGCGATGCGGTGGAGTCGGCGATGTGCTGGAAGCTGGCGATTGAGCGCGCTGGTGCGCCGAGCTGCCTGATCTTTTCCCGGCAGACGCTCAAGCATCAGCAGCGCAGCGAGCGGCAGGTCGCCGACATCGCGCGCGGCGGCTACGTGCTGTCCGATCCGCTCGATACCCAGTTCAAGGCCATCATCATCGCCACGGGGTCCGAGGTGGAGCTGGCGATGGAAGCGATGCGCTCGTTGGCGCAGCAGGGCGTGCCCGTGCGCGTGGTTTCGATGCCGTGCGCCGAGGTCTTCGATGCGCAGCCGCTGGAATATCGCGAGGGCGTGCTCCCCGGTTGGTGCCGTGCGCGCGTGGCGGTGGAAGCGGGTATCGCCGACTACTGGCGCAAGTACGTCGGCCTCGATGGCGACGTGATCGGCATGACCACCTTCGGTGCCTCCGCACCTGCCGCGCAGCTTTACGACTATTTCGGCATCACCACGCCCAAGGTCATCGACGCGGTGAAGCGGGTCGTCGGCTGAGCTCGATGAGCGAGCCGACCAAGGAGCCTTTCCTGATTTTCGGCGCCCCGAAGATCGGCGAGGAGGAAATCGCCGAAGTCGAGGCCTGCATGCGCTCGGGCTGGCTCGGCACCGGTCCGCGCGTCGCCCGGCTGGAAAAGGATTTCGCCGCCTACCGGCGCGTGCAGGCCAGCCAGGTCGCCGCGGTCAATTCATGTACCGCGGCTCTGCACGTGAGCATGGTGGCCGCGTCGCTGGAGCCGGGCGCCGAAGTGATCACCACGCCGTTGACCTTTTGCGCCACGGTCAATGCGATTTTGCATGCGGGGTTGTCGCCGGTGATGGCGGACGTCGATCCGCGCACGCAGAACATCGATCCGGCCGCGATCGAGGCGGCGATTACGCCGCGCACGCGGGCCATCGTGCCGGTGCATTTCGCCGGCCGGCCGTGCGACATGGACGCGATCATGGCGATTGCCGCCAGGCACGATCTGGTGGTGATCGAGGATTGTGCGCACGCGATTGAAACCGAGTATCGCAGCCGGCCAGCCGGCACTTTCGGCGACTTCGGCTGCTTCAGTTTCTACGTCACCAAGAATGTGACCACCGGCGAGGGCGGCATGATTCTGGGGCGCGACGAGGAGCGTATTGCGCGGGCTCGGATTCTCGCCCTGCATGGTATGAGCAAGGACGCATGGCATCGTTTCGGCGACGCCGGCTACAAGCATTACCAAGTCGTCGAGTGCGGTTTCAAATACAACATGATGGATCTGCAGGCGGCCATCGGCCTGCATCAGCTGGCCAAGGTCGATACGCACTGGCAGCGCCGACGCGAGATCTGGGCGTTTTATCAGCAGGCGCTGGCGGATCTCCCGCTGGAATTGCCCTCGGAGCCCGACGCCGACACCCGTCACGGTTTCCATCTGTACACGGTGATGATCGACGCCGCACGCTGCGGGGTGACGCGCGATGCATTTCTCGACGCGATGAACGATGCGCGTATCGGCACCGGCGTGCACTACCTCTCGGTGCCCGAACACCCGTATTACCAGCAGCGTTTCGGCTGGCGCCCCGAACAGTGGCCGCACGCGATGCGGCTGGGCCGGCAGACAGTCAGCCTGCCGCTGTCGCCGGGCTTGAGCGATGGCGACATCGAACGCGTTGTCGCCGCGGTGCGGCGCATCGTCGGCTGACGTTGCCTCTGAACTAGCGTGGTATTGAGCCAGGCGGCTGCGGGGCGGCTCAAAGACGTCCCAGCTACTGGCCCTTCATTCCTCGCTACGCTATTACCGAGCCCGCGCCTTCAGCGCCGTGACCGCCGGCAATTCCTTGCCTTCGAGGAATTCCAAAAACGCGCCGCCGCCGGTGGAGATGTAAGAAACGTCTTTGGCGATGCCGTATTTTTCCACCGCTGCCAGCGTGTCGCCGCCGCCGGCAATCGAGAACGCCTTGGACGCCGCGATCGCTTTCGCCAGCGTTTCAGTGCCCTTACCGAAGGCGTCGTACTCGAACACGCCAACCGGGCCGTTCCACACCACCGTGCCCGCCTTGGCAATCAGCTCGGCGTAGCTCGCGGCGGTTTCTGGTCCGATGTCCAGAATCATCTCGTCGTCCTTGACCTGATGCACCGGCCTGATGGTGGCGGTGGCATTGGCCGAGAACTCCGTCGCCACGACCACGTCGACTGGCATCGGCAGGTCGACCTTGCGACGCTTGGCGTCGGCGATGACCTTTTTGGCGGCGTCGATCAGGTCGGGTTCGCACAGCGAGTTGCCGATCGAATGGCCTAGCGCGGCGATGAAGGTATTGGCGATGCCACCACCGACGATCAGCTGATCGACCTTGCCGATCAGGTTTTCCAGCAGGGTCAGCTTGGTCGACACCTTGGAGCCGGCGACGATCGCCAGCAGCGGATGCGCCGGATGTTCAAGCGCCTTGCCCAGCGCGTCGAGCTCGTCGCACAGCAGCGGGCCGGCGGCTGCGATGGGCGCGAACTTGATCACACCGTGCGTTGAGGCCTGCGCACGATGCGCGGTGCCGAAGGCATCCATGACGAAAATGTCGCACAGTGCGGCATAGCGTTTGGCCAGCGCCTCGTCGTCCTTGCCTTCGCCGACGTTCATGCGGCAATTTTCCAGCAGCACCACTTCACCGGCAGCCACCTCGACGCCATCGAGATAGTCCGCGACCAGCCGTACCTCGCTGCCGAGTTGCTTGCTCAGCCACTCGGCGACCGGTGCGAGCGAAGATTCGGCGTCGAAGCGGCCTTCCTTCGGCCGACCCAGGTGCGACAGCACCATGACGCGCGCGCCGGCGTCGCGCGCCGCGACGATCGTCGGCAGCGAGCTTTCCAGGCGCTGGGTGGAGGTCATATGGCCGTGGTCGTCGATCGGCACGTTCAGATCCTCGCGAATCAGCACGCGCTGGTTGCGCAAATCAAGGTCGCTCATGCGAATAACGGACACGGCGTAACTCCGGTGAAGGTTGAAAGCTGAGGTTGGAAAGAGAGCGCTGAACGGCTGTTCAGCCGGCTATTGTCGGCCGCCGCGGAAGTCGATGCAAACCGATTCGATGCATGCGCGTCTGGAACGGGGCTTTATCGACGCCCGCGCTTGGCTACACTGCGCCTTTGGGAGGGCGGCCGGCAATGACGACGATGGGCTTTGTGCTTTACGACTATTGGCGCTCCAGCGCGGCCTATCGCGTACGTATTGCGCTGAATCTGAAAGGACTGAGCTACGCCTCGCGTCCCGTGCATCTGGTTCGTGACGGCGGCGAGCAGCATTCGGCCGATTACCAGGCGATCAATCCAAGCCAGCTGGTTCCCTCGCTGCTCGACGGCGAGCGGGTCGTCACCCAGTCGCTTGCGATCATGGAATACCTCGACGAAACGCATCCCGAGCCGGCGCTGCTGCCGGCCGATGCGCGGGGCAGGGCGCGCGTGCGGGCGCTGGCCATGACGGTGAGCAGTGACGCCCATCCGATCGGCAATTTGCGCGTTTTGCAATATTTGCAGTCGACGTTCAATGCCGACGAGCTGCAGCGTGCCGATTGGTCGCGGCACTGGATCGCGGTGAGCTTCACCGCGCTGGAAACCATGCTGGCCAACAACGCGGCGACCGGCCGTTACTGCCACGGCGACGTGCCGGGCATGGCCGACGCCTGTCTAGTGCCGCAGTTCTACAATGCGCTGCGCTGGAAGCTGTCGCTGGAGCCCTACCCGACGCTGCAGCGCATCTACGACGAGTGCAGTGCGCTGGAAGCGTTTCGGCGGGCGGCGCCCGAAGCGCAGCCGGATGCGCCGGCTGCGGCGCCCGCTTAACGCAGGTTCGGCTGCGGTCGCAGATGCGGACTGCCGCAACAATCCGAACCTGGAAGCAGGCTCCTCAAAAGCCCATGCCGTATGGGTCGTTGCCGGCCAGTTCCTGGTTGTCCGTACCGCCTTCGGCCAGTCGAATCTTCAGCGACAGGCCATCGCGCGAATCGGACTTGTTGAGCGCTTCCTCCAGCGACACCCGGCCATCCTTGTACAGCCGGTACAGAGACTGATCGAAGGTCTGCATGCCTTCCTGCAGGCTGCGATCCATCGCCTCTTTGATTTCGTGGATCTGGCCGCGGCGGATCATGTCGCGGATCAGCGGCGTGTTCAGCAGCACCTCGGCCGCGGGAATGCGCCGGCCGTCCTTGCCCACCACCAGGCGCTGGCTGATCACAGCGCGCAGGTTCAGCGCCAGGTTCATCAAAACGTTCTTGTGCGAGGCCTCGGGGAAGAAGTTGAGGATGCGCTCCAGCGTCTGGTCGGCGTTGTTCGAATGCAGGGTGGCCAGGCACAGGTGGCCCGTTTCGGAAAACGCGATCGCCGCTTCCATGGTTTCGGTATCGCGGATCTCGCCGATCATGATCACGTCGGGCGCCTCGCGCATCGCGTTTTTCAGCGCCTCGTTGTAGCTGTGCGTGTCCAGGCCCACTTCGCGCTGGTTAACGATCGATTTCTTGTGCCGATGCAGATATTCGATCGGGTCTTCGATAGTCAGAATATGGCCAGGCGAATGGATATTGCGATGGTCGATCATGGCCGCCAGCGTGGTCGATTTGCCCGAACCGGTGGCGCCGACGACAAGAATCAGCCCACGCGGCTCCATGATCAGGTCGCGGAAGATATTCGGCAGCTGCAGTTGATCGACGCTGGGAATCTCGCTCTTGATCGCGCGAATCACCATGCCCACTTCGCCGCGCTGCTTGAACACGTTGATACGGAAGCGGCCCGCCTCCTTCACAGCCAGCGCCATGTTCAGTTCCAGCGTACGCTCGAACTGCGGCACCTGGCCCTCGTCCATCAGCGAATAGGCGATCTTTTTGACCATGCCGGCGGGCAGCCCGGTATTGCCCAGCGGGTAAAGCCGGCCCTCGACCTTGATATTCACCGGTGCGCCGGTGGTCAGGAACATGTCCGACGCACCTTTGTCTACCATCAGCTTGAGGAAGTAACCGATATCCACGTCTAGCCCCTGTTAGGAATGCGCCGGTTACGATGATCGCCTGATTCGATCTTGCGTAATCTCACGCTATGTAGCCATTGTGCGTGTAAATGATGCATCAAGGCGACGCGTCGAGAAATTGCGCGTTGCAATCATGGATTATGCCCGCCCACAATACGTCGCGACACTCTATGAGGAATGTGATGGTGCACATCTTTTTCCGAACGGCTGGTTCTACGAGCCGTCTTCCGGCAGCCACGGCGCTGTTGGCCGTGGTCTTTGCTTTGGGTGGCTGCGCCTCCGCGCCGCCGCCGAATGACTCGATGAACGAGGCGCAGGCTCGTCTGCAGAGCGCGCGCGATGCCGGCGCGGCGGATTACGCGCCGGTCGACCTGGGTTTTGCCCAGGACAAGTTCCAACAGGCGCAGGCGGCATTCGCCAATCGCAAATATGCCGATGCGGAAAATCTGGCCGAAGAATCCCGCGCCGACGCCGAGTTGGCGACCGCCAAGGCGCGCCTTGCCGCGGCACGGTCGCAGATCCAGAACAAGACGCAGGAAAACGCCAGCCTTCGCGCCGAAGGCCAGCAGGTGGTAGCGGCGGCTGCGCAGCGCGAACAGCAGGAACAGGCCCAGCTACAGCAGCTCCAGCAACAACAACAGCAGCAACAGGCCGATCCGGCCGGCGCGACATCGAGCAGCATCCCGACGCCGCCGCCGCCGGATATGCCGGCGCCGTCTTCGTCAACGCTTTCCCAGCCTTCGCAGGGTGGCGGCTTCCAGACGATGCCAGAACAGCAACAGCAGACCTTGCCCGACCAAACGCTGCCGCAACCAGGCCAGTCGCCTGCGTCGGGTCAGCCAGCGGATTCGAACAACCCCGATACCGGCAACCAGGGAGGCCATCCATGAGGCGTTTCACGGTTACCTTTGCCGCCGCGGCAATGGCCTTGGCCGCCGCCGGTGCGCATGCCAAGAACGACGATATCGACATCAACCGCCTGAACGGCAACCTCGACCAGCTGGCCAGCGATCCTGTACTCGGCAGCTACGCGCAAGCAGAGCAGGCGCGCGCGCGCGATGCCATCAATCGGCTGGCCCAGGCCAAGTCGCGCGATCGCGCGCACGATCTCTATCTGGCCGAACGTCGCGTGGATCTGGCCAGAGCGGCCGCACAGTTGCAGGACGCTCAGGTCAAATCGACCCAGCTGGATCGTGAGCACGATCAGATCCTGCTTGAGAACAGCCGCAACGAGGCCGACATCGCGCAGCGCGAGCTGGAGCGCCAGCGCATGCAGTACCAGCTGGCGCAGGAAGAGTCCGCCCGCCTGCAGCAGCAGGGTGAAGCCGCTTCGCAGGCCGCCGAACAAGCCCGTGCCGAGGCAGATCAGGCGAAGAAGCTCGCTGCTGCCCAGAGCAAGGTTGCCGGTGCCGCCAAGCGCGAGGCTGCGCTGGCCGCGCAGGCGGCCAAGGCGATGCGCTCTCAGATGCAGGGCGACTCGTCGTCGTCCGATACGCCAGCACCGGCGACGCATAAAAAAGCCAAGAAGCCGCCGGCGGACGATCAGCAGTGAAACGACGCGTGGCGGCCTTTGTCCGCCACGCAATACCTGTATCGAGCGTTTTCTCGTTGTTGCGTCTAGCGCCAGCTCTGGCGGCCTGTATACCTGTATACAGCGTTTGCTTGCGCGCCTGATTCGGCCCAGGCCATATGTCATCCACGCCTCGGAGCGGCCAACTTGCGCGCTCCAGGTGGGCGGAGTACGGTCGAATTCCCATCGCGGCTTCCCCAAGTATGGGTAATGCTTGATTTGCTGAAGGTTTTGGTTTTGCATCGGTGCTCAATCCAGCCCGCTACCAAACAAGCCGCGGCAGGTATTCCACGCATTGGCGGATGCCCGGTTTCAGGGCATCCGCTCATCCACTCCCAAGGAGGTCGGATCATGTTCGAAAACCAGCATCGCGATGATGTCGAAGCATTGATGAAAACAGACGCCGAGTTTCGCCGGCTCTACCAGCACCATCAGCATCTGGACAGCAAGGTGCACGACGCCGATATCGGCGTACTCCCGATCGACGACGCCACTCTCAGCAGCATGAAAAAAGAGAAGCTGCAGGCGAAAGTGCGGCTGGAGCGCATGTGGGCAGCCAGGGCACCGCTCATCCACTGATTCGCGCTGTGCGCGAGTCATCACATACCGCCTGACTCGACGAAACCCTGGCCGCGGTTCTCCGCGCGACTGGAGAGGCCGGGCCGCTGCGTTTGGACGCTGTGAGCGGGCATTCGCGTGGCTCGGTTATCATGGCCGTCTTTTCGGGCCGCCGCAGCACGTGTCGGCCCAGCCCTTTCGCGGAGTTTTCATGACGGTCCACCAGAGTGTTCTCGAACTGATCGGACGTACCCCGGTGGTGCGTGCGCAGCGGCTGGATACCGGGCTGTGCGAGCTGTTTCTCAAGCTCGAAAGCACCAATCCGGGCGGCTCGATCAAGGATCGTATCGGCCTGTCGATGGTCGAGGGCGCCGAGAAGGCCGGCAAGATCAAGCCCGGCGACACCCTGGTCGAGGGTACGGCGGGCAATACCGGACTCGGGCTGGCTCTGGTCGCGCAGCAGAAGGGTTATCGGTTGATTCTGGTGGTGCCGGACAAGATGAGCCGGGAGAAAATCTTCAATCTCAAGGCGATGGGCGCCGAAGTGGTGCTGACCCGCTCGGACGTCGCCAAGGGTCACCCCGAGTATTACCAGGACATGGCCGAGCGCATCGCGCAGGAAACGCCCGGGGCGTATTTCATCAACCAGTTCGGCAATCCGGACAACCCGGCCGCGCATATTCAGACCACCGGTCCGGAAATGCTCGAACAGATGGACGGCAACGTGGATGCGGTCGTTGTCGGCTGCGGCTCGTCGGGCACCATCACCGGTCTGTCGCGCTATTTCGCCGAGCACTCGCCGCACACCGAGCTGATTTTGGCCGACCCGGTCGGCTCGATCCTGACCCAGTACATCAATGAAGGCACGCTCTCGACCAAGTCGGCCAGCTGGATGGTCGAAGGCATCGGCGAGGATTTTCTGCCGTCGATCAGCGACTTCACCCGGGTGACCAAGGCCTTCGCGATCACCGACAAGGAAAGCTTTCTGACGGCACGCGAGCTGTTGGCGAAGGAAGGACTCCTTGGCGGCTCGTCCACGGGCACGCTGGTGGCGGCGGCGCTGAAATACTGCCGCGAGCAGACCCGGCATAAGCGCGTGCTGACCTTGGTCTGCGATACCGGCAACAAGTATCTGTCCAAGATGTACAACGACTACTGGATGCTCGACAACGGTTTCCTCGAGCGTGAGCCGCAGGGCGATCTGCGCGACCTGCTGCTGCGTCCGTTCGCGCAGCGAGACACCGTGGTGATCGGCCCGCACGAGTTGTTGATCACTGCCTACAACCGCATGAAGCTGTACGACGTGTCGCAGCTGCCGGTCATGGACGGTCACAAGCTGGTCGGTATCGTCGACGAGTCGGACGTGCTGATGCACGTGCACGCCGACGAGACGCGCTTCCGCGATCCGGTATCCACCGCGATGATGAGCAACCTGCAGATGCTGCCCGTCAGCGAACCGATCGAATCGCTGCTGCCGGTGTTCGAGCGCGGTCACGTGGCGATCGTGGTCGATGGCGATCAGTTTCTCGGCCTGATCACCCGCATCGATCTGTTGAATTATCTGCGGCGCAAGGTGAACTAGCGGCGTTGCTGGCCGGCGCAGGGATGAAAGCTGGCAGCAATGCGCGCTCGCCAAACTCAGTACTTCAAGGGAGCCGCGCGCTCCGTCAAACCATCAAGGTCGCCCATGTGTGGAATCGTTGCTGCCGCCGCCCAGCGTGATGTTGCGCCGCTGCTGATCGTCGGACTGAAGGCGCTGGAATATCGCGGCTACGATTCGTCCGGCGTGGCCGTGCTCGACCACGGCACGCTTCGGCGCGTGCGGGCCAAGGGCAAGGTGCGCGAGATGGAAGCGCTGTATCTCGCCGATCCGTTCCCCGGTGGCACCGGCATTGCGCACACGCGCTGGGCCACACACGGCGTGCCGAACGAAGCCAACGCGCATCCGCATGTCGCTGGACGCGTCGCCCTCGTGCATAACGGCATCATCGAGAATTACGTCAGCCTGCGCAGCGAGCTGCAAGCGGGCGGTCACGTGTTCACCTCGGAAACTGACACCGAAGTGATGGCCGCTCTGATCGAGCGCCATATCCTGCAAGGCCTGAATCTGCGCGAAGCCGTGCTCGCCACAGTGCGCAGTCTCGAAGGCGCTTACGCGATCGCTGTGATCAGCCGCGACGAACCCGGCCACGTGGTCGGCGCCCGCCGGGGTGCGCCGCTGCTGGTCGGCCTGGGCATCGGCGAGAACTTTCTCGGCTCCGATGCCCAGGCGCTGATCCAGGTAACCAACAAGATGCTTTATCTCGACGAGGACGATGTGGTCGAGATCACCCGCGACAGCGTGCACGTCTACGGTCTCGACGGTAGCCCGGTTCAACGCGCGGTGCATGAGAGCGAGCTGTCTTCCGATGCGGTGGAGCGTGGCGAATATCGCCACTACATGCAGAAGGAAATCTTCGAGCAGCCGCGCGCGGTGGCCGACACGCTCGAAGCTCGCATCGGTCCGAAAGGCGTGCTGCCGAATATCTTCGGCATCGACAGCGACGCGCTGCTGCAGCGCACCCGCGCCCTGCACATCATCGCCTGCGGCACCAGCTATCACGCCGGCCTGGTGGCCAAATATTGGATCGAGGAATACGCGCGGTTACCCGTCAGCGTCGAAGTGGCGAGCGAGTATCGCTACCGCGATGCGGTGGTGCCGGCGGACTCGCTCTTTGTCGCTATCTCGCAGTCCGGCGAAACCGCCGACACGCTCGCCGCGCTGCGCGAGTCACGCCGGCGTGGCTACCTCGGCACACTGGCGATCTGCAACGTGCCCGAGTCGTCCTTGGTGCGCGAAGCGGACCTAAAGCTGATGACGCGTGCTGGTCCTGAAATCGGCGTCGCATCGACCAAGGCCTTCACCACGCAGCTTGCCGCATTGGCGCTGCTGGCGCTGGAGCTGGCTCGCCGCAACGGCTTGGATCCCGATCGCTATGCCAGTCTTTGCACTGAACTACAGCACCTCCCGCGCGCGATCGAAAACGCGCTGAAGCTTGAGCCCGCGATCATGGCGCTGGCCGGCGAATTCATTCATCACGAGCACGCGCTGTTCCTCGGCCGGGGGGCGCAGTATCCGGTGGCTCTGGAAGGCTCGCTCAAGCTCAAGGAAATTTCCTACATCCACGCCGAGGCCTATCCCGCCGGCGAACTCAAGCACGGGCCGCTGGCACTGGTCGACGAAAACATGCCGGTGGTCGCCGTCGCGCCCAACGGTCCGCTGCTCGACAAGCTCAAATCCAACCTGCAGGAAGTCCGCGCTCGTGGCGGCCGGCTGATCGTCTTCGCCGATGGCGCCGCCGGCATGGACGATATGGCCACTTACGGCGCCATGCTGCGCGTCGACGCCGGCGGCAGTTTCATCGCTCCAGCCGTATTTACCGTGCCGCTGCAACTACTGGCTTATCATGTTGCCGTACTGCGCGGCACCGATGTCGACCAGCCGCGAAACCTGGCTAAATCGGTGACAGTGGAGTGAGGTGGATTGAAGTGCCGATGGGGTCTGGCGAGTGAGACAGGCAATACCCGTCCGAGAAATTTCGCATGAGTAAGACGCGCCGCATTTTCGTAGCTGCCGAGAGGGCGGATCGTTGAAAGAGCATGTCGATAGTCCGAATGCTGAGGATTTCCCTTTGCCGGATCAGAAAGCCGGCTCCGCGAACTCCGAAACCGGGATCCCCGAATTCGACGTCAGCTGGCTAGGTCTGGTCGATGCCGGGCTCAGCGGCTGGTATCTAAACGACAGCGATGAAGTATTTCGCGGTGTTCACATCAGCGCCGACGACGTAGTGGTTGATGTGGGCTGTGGCGACGGTGGCGCAGTTTTGTTTTGTGCCCAACGCGGCGCGGAAGTCGTCGCGGTGGATATCGATGCCAATGTCATTGCCGACATTGCTGCCCGCTTGGTGAATTCGTCAGCGAGAGCTCACGCGACCCACGTCAGCGACTCGGATCCGCTGCCGCTGGCCGATGGCATAGCCACTCGCGTGATCTGCTCCGAGGTACTGGAGCATGTCGACGATCCGAGTCGGGTATTGTCCGAACTGGTCAGGATCGGCAAGCCCGGAGCGATCTATTTGCTGACGGTACCCGATCCGTTGCATGAGGCGATGCAGAAACATGTTGCGCCCGATTCTTATTTCGAAAAGCCGAATCACATCCGCATTATCGAAAGAGAGCAGTTCGCCGAGATGGTTCGCCAGGCCGGACTGATCGTCCAGGAACAGACCTATTACGGATTCTATTGGGGTATGTGGTGGGCACTTTTCTGGGCTTGTGGCGTCGAGCTGGGCGAGAGCCATCCCATTCTGGATAACTGGAACACGACCTGGAAAATGGTGCTCAAGACACGGCGGGGGTTGGAGCTAAAGCGGAAACTCGACCAGTTCATGCCCAAGAGCCAGCTGATCATTGCCCGCAAGCCCCAGGTTGATATGTCCCTCTGATCTCCGATGGACGGTGGTTGATCACACTGGCTGAAGTAACTCTGGGTCTTTTCAGGATCGACCGTAGACATCGTCAAAACGCACGATGTCGTCTTCCCCGAGATAGCTGCCCGATTGCACCTCGATCAATTCCAGAACTACCTTGCCAGGGTTGCGCAAACGATGCACGCTTCCAAGGGGAATATAGGTGCTTTCATTCTCAGCGAGCAGGAAAACTTTTTCATCGCATGTCACCTCTGCGGTGCCCGACACCACGATCCAGTGTTCGGCGCGATGATGATGCTTTTGCAGGCTCAGCGCGGCCCCCGGCTTGACCACGATGCGCTTGACCTGAAAACGGTCACGCGATTCTAGTGAGTCGTAGCTTCCCCATGGCCGGTGCACGACACGGTGCAGCGAGTGCTCGGTGCGGCTGGATGCCTTCAGCTGCTCCACGACACGCCTTACGTCCTGTGCCGCGCTGCGGTGGGCGACCAGTGTGGCGTCTGGCGTGGTCACCACGATCAGATCATCGATGCCGACCGTGGCCAGCAGGTGGCGATCATGCGAACGCAGCAGGGAATTATGGCTATCGATGCTCAGCGTGTCGCCTTCGCTCAAGTTGCCGTCGGCGTCCTTTTCCCCGGTCAGCCAAAGTGCTGACCATGAGCCAATGTCGCTCCAGCCGCAACTCACCGGAATAACCGCTGCGCGCAGGGTTTTTTCCATCACGGCATAGTCGATCGAGCGATCCGGCACCAGAGAAAAAGCTTCCTGATCGATCCGCACAAAATCCAGATCGGCTGTCGTCTTCGCGTCGGCGTCGCGTACCGCAGCCAGCATCGTCGGCGCATGCTGTGCCAGTTCCTCCAGGTAACGCGATGCCTTGAACAGGAACATGCCGGAATTCCAGTCGTAGCGTCCATCGGCTAGATAAGACTCAGCTGTCGCCAGATCGGGCTTCTCAACGAATTGCCCCACTTGGTAGCCGTCTACGTTGATCGCCTGCGCACGCCGTATATAGCCGAAGCCGGTTTCGGGTCGATCCGGGCGAATGCCGAAGGTTACCAACCAGCCCTGTTCGGCCAGAGGCGTGGCTTGCCGTACCGCATTCAAGAAGGCGTCCGTGTCGCCGATCAGGTGGTCCGCGGGCAGCACCAGCAGCAAAGGATCGCCGCCGCGCCGCAATGCCTGCAGGGCGCCCAGGGCGATCGCCGGGGCGGTGTTGCGCGCCAGCGGCTCGAGCACGATCGTTGCATTATCGATACCCAGTTCGAGCAGCTGATCCGCGGCTAGAAAGCGATGGTCATCGCTAGCCACGACGATGGGCGCAGCCAGGTCAGGCAGTTGTCGCGTCCGTTGCAGCGTTTGCTGGAACAAGGTGCCCTTGCCGGCCAGGGCGAGAAATTGCTTCGGCAGGTTTTTGCGCGACACTGGCCATAACCGAGTGCCGCTACCGCCGCTGAGGATCAGTGGAATCAACATGGTTGCCGGGCCCCGAATCAGTGGCTGGAAACAGCAAGCTTCGACATGACCTCATGCAGGCCTTGCTGCCAATCGGGCAAGCTGAAGTCGAAGCTCTCCTGAAAACCGCGGTTATCCAGAAGTGACCAAGCCGGCCGAGCGGCTGGGGTGGGGAACTCGGCACTGGAAATTGACGTGACCTTGGGCCGGCGAGCCAGTATTCCCAAGCTCATGGCAGTGTCGAAGATCGCTTCAGCAAAGCCATGCCACGTGGTTTCGCCGCTGGAAACCAGATGATAGGTGCCACCTTTAATGTGTCCGTCATCATCCGATAGCCACCGGTCAAGTGCCGCGAGGCTGCCTTTGACGATGAGTGTTGTATCGGTAGGCGCTCCGTGCTGATCGGCAACGACGCGCAATTCATCGCGCTCGCTGCCCAAACGAAGCATGGTGCGCAAAAAGTTTTGCCCGTGCGCGGCATAGACCCACGCGGTGCGCAGGATAATGTGGTCCGCGCCACTGTCGCGCAGTAGCTGTTCCCCGCGCTGTTTGCTGCGTCCATAAGCGCCGAGCGGCGCTGTATGCGCATCCACGGCGTACGGTTGAGATTGCAGCCCGTCGAAAACGTAATCGGTGGAATAGTGAATGACCTTCGCCGAATGAGCGACGGCCCACTGCCCGATTTCGCCGACCGCTTGACCATTCACGCGATCAGCCAATTCTTCTTCCTGCTCGGCGCGATCGACCGCGGTGTACGCAGCGGCGTTCACGATGATCTCGGGCTGCACTCGATCAAGCAAGGCAGCGAGTGCTTCTGGCGCAGAAAGATCGCCGATCTCGGCTCGGCCACCATCTACCAGCGTGCCGTCACGGCTGGCGACGACCAATTCGCCGCGAGCGGCAAGGTTGCTTTCGCCGATAAAGCTACGGCCCAATTGTCCGTTGCCGCCAAGCAGCAGGATCCTCACTGTTGAAACACCGGCAGTCGATCGTCTGCAATATCTTTCAGCAGCGGCGTCTTACCATCCTTATCGGATAACAGGGGCTCACTTACAGGCCAGTCGATGCCGATATCTGCATCGTTCCAGCGAACGCCGGCATCCGCCGCCGGGTCATATAGCGCGGTACACTGGTAGGTAAACGTGGCAAATTCCGACAGCACGCAGAAGCCGTGTGCAAAACCTTCCGGTATCCAGAAGTGGCGGTGATTGTCGGCCGTGAGCATTACGCCGACCCACTGTCCGAAATTCGGCGAGCCACGCCGGATATCGACGGCGACATCGTATACCTCACCTTCGAGAACGCTGACCAGTTTGCCCTGTGGCTTCGGCCACTGATAGTGGAGACCGCGCAATACGCCCTTGGCTGAGCGCGAGACATTGGTCTGGACGAAGTCTCCTAGGACGCCGGCGTCTCGATAACGGGCTTGATGATAGCTCTCATAGAAAAAACCGCGGCTGTCGCCAAACACCTGTGGCTCCAGAATCAGCGCCCCGGGCAACGTGGTTTCGATCACTTTCATCGGGCGTACTCTTGACGGGTCAGTTGCTGCAGATACTGGCCATAGCCAGTCTTGATCAGCGGGGCGGCCAGTTTCAGCAACTGCTCCGCGTCGATCCAGCCGTTGTTGTAGGCAATTTCTTCGGGACAGCACACTTTGAGCCCCTGTCGATTTTCGATGGTCTGAATGTAGTTGCCTGCTTCCATCAGGGAGTCATGGGTGCCCGTATCCAGCCACGCGAAGCCGCGGCCCAACTGCTCCAGATGCAGCGATCCGTCGTCCAAGTAGCAGCGATTGAGATCGGTGATTTCGAACTCACCACGGTGCGATGGCTTGAGATCGGCAGCGTAATCGCATACGCGACCGTCGTAAAAATAGAGGCCAGTGACGGCATAGTGCGATTTTGGCTGGCCCGGCTTTTCTTCCAGGCCGATGACCTTGCCCGTGGCGTCGAATTCCGCCACTCCGTAACGCTCGGGGTCTTTCACCCAATAACCAAAAACGGTGGCGCCACGGTCGCGCGAAGCCGCGCGATGAAGTTGTTCACTCAAGCCGACGCCATAAAAAATATTGTCGCCAAGCACCAGGCAACTGGATTTGCCGTTGACGAAATCGCGACCTATAGTGAAAGCTTGTGCCAGCCCATCGGGTGACGGCTGTACGGCGTAGTGAATATCGATACCCCATTGCGAGCCATCGCCTAGCAGGCGTTGAAACATCGCTTGCTCATGCGGCGTATTGATCATCAATATCTGACGAATGCCCGCCAGCATCAGGGTCGCCAGCGGGTAATAAATCATCGGCTTGTCGTACACCGGCAGCAGTTGCTTACTGACGGCGCGCGTAATGGGATAAAGCCGAGTGCCGGAACCGCCCGCTAGAATGATGCCTTTCTCGGTCTGACTGACGGTATTGGTCTTCACGAGCCAAGGCGCTCCATGCGGTAGCTGCCATCGAGTACGCGCCGGGTCCAGTTTTGGTGCGATAGATACCAATCGACAGTCTCGCGAATTCCTGTTTCAAACGTCTGCGACGGCCTCCAGCCGAGTTCGTTTTGTAGCTTGCTCGAGTCGATCGCGTAACGGCGATCGTGCCCAGGACGATCTTTCACGTAGGTGATCAGCGATTCGCGCGTGCGCCCATCAGTCAGCGGCTGGAGTTCGTCCAGCAGCCCACAGATAACTTTCACCACGACGATGTTTTCACGCTCTGCGTTGCCGCCGACGTTATAGGTTTCTCCCACACGTCCAGAGTCCAGTACGCGACGAATCGCGCTGCAGTGATCGCCGACATATAGCCAGTCGCGGATATTCAGGCCATCGCCGTACACCGGAAGCGCCTCCCCGGCCAGCGCCTTTTGAATGATCAGCGGGATGAGCTTTTCAGGGAACTGGTAAGGGCCGTAATTGTTCGAACAGTTGGTCGTCAGCGTGGGCAGGCCATAGGTGTGATGAAACGCACGTACCAGATGATCGGAGGCGGCTTTCGACGCGGAGTAGGGCGAATTGGGAGCGTAGGCGGTCTGCTCGGTGAAACTGCCCTCGGCGCCCAGCGAGCCGTAGACCTCATCGGTCGATACGTGCAGGAAACGAAATGCGTCGCGTTTAGTCTCATCAAGGCCGCGCCAATAGTCGCGCGCACTCTCCAACAGCGCGAGGGTGCCAACGACGTTGGTTTGCACGAATTCGGCAGGGCCGTCTATTGACCGATCGACGTGCGACTCGGCAGCAAAGTTGACCACAGCATCCGGCCGATGCTCTGCAAGGAGTCTGGCCACAAGCTCACGGTCGCCGATATCGCCCTGTACAAAGACGTGCTGGCGATTATGCTGCAACGAGGATAGGGTGTCGGGATTACCCGCATAGGTAAGTTTGTCAAGATTGACGACCGTCAGCCCGTCGCTGACAGCCTGCAGGACAAAATTTGCCCCGATGAACCCGGCTCCACCGGTGACCAGCAATGTTTTCATCTATATCTCCAAGGTCAACTTGGCCATTTTGACATAGGAGGGCGTGCCGCGCTGCGTGCTTCTTCTGGTCTTGCGGGGTTTGTTCACGCCGGATAATTTAAAAACGCAAAATTTCCGAACCTCGGCGTGTATCAGGTCAAGCCGTTTTCGTAATTATCATGACCGCTCCACTTGGAGCGATGCGTATATTGCTCAAGTTTCAGTTTTGCTGAGGTAGTTTGCCGTTGACACAACGCCAATCGATACGTTCCCCATTGCGTGCGCTGCTGATTCGGGCGGCATCGAGTGCTTTCATGGCTCCCGTGCGCCGGTTGCTGCCTTTTTCCTTCAAACACTCGATGCGCCAAGCGCTGGAGCGATCGGCCGTGGATGCGCTCCAATTTCGGCGTACCGGTGAGTGGTTGAAACGTTCAGCATTGGCGCAGGCCCCGACGCTCTCTGATTCGTTTAACAAATGGCGGTATGACAGTAGTGCGGGTATCAACCTATATGGCTATTTTTCCCGCTGGCTCGGCCTAGGAGAATGCGCGAGGCTTTATGCAAACGCCATGCTTGTGTCGGGATATCCGGTTGCCATCCACGATGTCGATATCGATATTCCGCATGAGCGCAACGACAATACGCTGGCTCCCCACCTTGGCGGGGCGGTCCGGTTCACGCATGACCTTATTTTTGTCAATCCCGATCACTGGAAAGATACCCAAATAAGCATCGGTCGAGATGCCACATCCCGACAGCATGTGATCGGATTTTGGTTCTGGGAGCTGGAGAATTTTCCTGAGGGATGGCTGCACGCGCTTGATGACGTTGACGAAGTGATGGTGTCTTCGGCCTTCGTCGAACAATCCATTCGCAGGATTTGCAACAAGCCAGTGACGCGCGTGCCTTTGCCCGTCGTGCCGGGTGAGGATAGTGGCCTGCAGCGAAGCCACTTTGGTCTTGATGAAGACAGCTATATCTACTTTTGCGCCTTTGATTTCAATTCAACGATCGCGCGAAAAAATCCCCGGGCGGTGATTGAGGCTTTTTGCCTTGCTTTCCCCCGGGGCGATGAGAAAGTGACCCTGTTGATCAAATCCAGCAACGGGCATCGCCATGCGCCGCAGCTGATTCAGCTGCTGGCAGCGGCATCGGTGGACCGACGCATTATCATTCGCGATGACATGCTTGAGCGGGCTCATCTTCAGGCGTTGCACCGCTGTGTCGATGTTTACGTCTCATTGCATCGCAGCGAAGGTTTTGGTCTCGGCATCGCCGAAGCCATGTGCATGGGCAAGCCGGTGGTGGCAACGGCCTATTCGGGGAATATGGAGTTCATGACACCGGCAAACAGCTGTCTGGTGAATTATCGGATGATCCCGGTTGGGGCGAGCGACTATCCACATGCAAAGGGACAGCAGTGGGCCGATCCCGATCCAGGCCACGCGGCGCATCATTTCAGAAGCTTGCATTATGATCGCGCACTGGCCAAACGCCTTGGTGCGCAAGCTTCGATCGATATAGCGCGCGATTTTTCTATCGCCGCTTGCATGCGTGTCTTGTCGGAACGACTGCGATTCGTTGGAGCCTCTCGCGATGTGATCATATGAACGGTATTCAATGTCGATCTACCGTAAGTCTGCTCATTCAAGCGCGTAATGTTGTTCTATCGCTGGTGGTGATAAACGGTGCGGCGCTACTGCCCTTACGGAAATACGAATCATGAGTGACGAGCATGGCGAGAGGATCGACACGGCTGAGTCAGGGGTGCCGCGTATGCTGGATTGGAAGGCGCTCGCCGATCAACGGCTCAACCGTCTGGTGAAAGTGGAAAACGATTGCTCGGTGATGCATGATCGCCTCGATCGGCTTCGCAGCGAGCACGATGCGTTGCTGCTGGTCAATCACGATTATCTGAAGCGCTTGCATGCGCTTCAGAAATCGGCTGAGCGATGCCATCAGGCCCTGATCGAACTCGATCGGAGATGCGCTTCCATGGAGGCTAGCCGTTCCTGGCGCATCACAGCGCCGCTGCGCAACTTCTCGATGCGAACGCGGCGCATAAAGCCTGTCATCTTGGATGCTGTGCGTTGGGTGATACGTCGCACGCGTCTGGGTCCTGCCTTTTCGCGCATTGCACCGGCTCTTCATGCGCGTGCTCGGTCCAGACTGTATCCGTAATCGACTTGCTCCCGATGGCTAAAATCACTGGCTCGTTCACCCTGTCGATCGTAGGAAAGACTTCGCCAATCGCTCCATGGACATCCGAAGGGTGCCGATGAAAATCGTGCTTGACCTCCAGGGCGCACAGTCAAACAGCCGGTATCGTGGCATCGGACGCTATACGTTGGCGATGGCGAAAGCCTTTGCTCAAGAGGCGACGCATCACGAGCTTTGGTTGCTGCTCAATGGGCGTGAAAATGAAACGTCGCTCAGCCTGATGGAGCAGTTCGAGGAATTTGTCCCGCGTCGGCGAGTGGTGATCAATGAGTTGCCAGTTGGCATAGCCGGTTTCCACGTCGGGAATGGGTCGAGTCAGAGGATCGCGGCGGCCGCACATGCCGCCGCCCTGGATGGCATGCAGGCGGACTGCATTTGGCACAGCAGCCTGTTTGAAGGCTGGGGCGATGATTCGACAGCGGCACTGGGCTCGGGCCATACGGATTGCAAGCATGTCGCCACGCTTTACGATCTGATCCCTTTTTTGCACTCCCATCGATATCTTCAGAATTCCCTATATCGGGAATGGTATTTGCGGCGTGTGGGTTTGCTGAAACGCTGCGATTTGCTATTGGCAATTTCGGAATCTTCCCGTCATGAGGCCGTCGAGCATCTGCATATTCAGGCAGATAGCATTGCCGTCGTACATGGGGCCGCAGATCCCGTTTTCTATCGTCGTCCAGCAGATGCAATGACCTGGGATCGATGGAAGCAGCAGTGGAACTTGCATCCGGGTTTTCTGCTCTACGCCGGCGGTTTCGACAGTCACAAAAATGTGGATACGTTGATAGCTGCGTTTGCCGATCTGCAGGCATCCGCTAGGTCAAGTCATCAGTTGGTGCTGGCCGGACGCTGCAGCGACGAAGACAAAAAAAGGCTGGCCCTGATAGGCCGTCAGAACGGTCTGTCAGGGACAAATCTCGTCTTCACTGGTGCGCTGGATGACAACGACCTGACCAGTCTGTATTCGAGCTGCGAGCTTTTCATATCGCCCTCGTTGCACGAAGGACTGGGGCTTCCGGTACTTGAGGCCATGGCCTGTGGAGCCGCAGTCATCTGTTCGGATGCCGCCAGTTTGCCGGAAGTGGTGGGGCGATCGGATGCATTGTTCGATCCGCGCAGCCAGAGCGCGATAGCGAGCAAGCTTCAACAGGCGCTCTCGGACAGCGGTTTTATCGATAGTCTGCGAACTCACTCCGAAGTACAGACGCTTCAGTTCACCTGGCCGGCCAGCGCGCGCAAGGCACTGGCGGCCATCGAGCGGTTTTCGAATCGCTCAAAAACAACCGAGTTTCGTACTAGACCACGGCCTAGGCTGATCTATGTCTCGCCACTGCCGCCTGCACGTTCGGGGATTGCCGACTACAGCGCTCGCCTTTTGCGTGAGCTGGCTAGCCACTATGTGATTGACGTGGTGATCGACTCGGCAGAGGTGGTCGATCCATGGATACAAGCCAACTTTCCGGTCCGCTCAGTGCGCTGGTTTAGCCAGCAGGTAGATCCCTGCGCAAGAGTTTTGTACCACTTCGGCAATTCGCCGTTTCATGCCCATATGTTCGGTCTGTTGGAGCAGCATCCGGGAGTCGTCGTATTGCATGACTCCTGGCTGGGGGCCGCCCGGAACTGGATGGCGAATCAGGCGGGAGACGCGGCCGCCTTTTTGCGGATGCTTTACGAAAGCCACGGTTATGCGGGACTTTCGCACGACTTGATGCACGGGCGCTCGTCGACACTGAATACCTACCCGATCAATCGCGATGTCATTGATGGGGCGCTGGGCGTGATCGTGCACTCGCGTTATGCCATACAGCAGGCAGCGCGCTTCTTTGGCCCAGCCGCCGCCGACAAATTCCGGATCGTCCCCTTCCCTCAGGGGCAAAGGTTATGTCAACAGCCAGCAGCGCGCCGGTTGCTGGGTATCGGGCAGGATGATTTCGTCGTATGCAGTTTCGGCATGCTGGCGCCCACGAAGTTGAATCATCGCCTATTGGAGGCATGGTTGCAGTCTTCGCTGGCCAGAGATGTTCGCTGTCATTTGGTTTTTGTCGGTGAAAACCATGGGGGTGACTATGGCGATGCGTTGACGGCAGCCATCCGGGTGGGCGGTAGCGGGCGTATCCGCATCACAGGCTTTGTCAGTGCCGATACCTATGCCGATTATCTGGCAGTTGCCGACCTTGCCGTGCAGTTGCGGACCGATTCGCGTGGGGAGACGTCTGCAGCCATCTTCGACGTGCTTGGCCACGGAGTTCCTGCCATCGTCAATGCAAATGGTTCTGCTGATGAGTTGCCTGACACCGTAGTCTTGAAGATCGGCGATCGCTTCAGCGACGCAGAGCTGGTGGCCGCTTTGCAGTCATTGCGCAAAGATGCATCGCGCCGGGCGGAATTGGCTGAGGAAGCTTCCCGCTGGATTGAGCGAGAGCATCATCCCTCCACCGTAGGTTTGCACTATCGCGATGTCATCGAACAGTTCACGCTCGATTCGCCTTCGGCTTCCCGGCAGCGTCTGATGGCGGAGGCGATGCGAACATCCGAGGCGTTCGCCGTTGGCAGTGTGGACTGGCACCGCATGCGTCGTAGCTTGGTTGCGAACCTGCCACGTGTGGAGTTGCCGAGTCTATACGTCGATGTCACGGCAACGGCGTCCAGCGTTCTGCATACCGGTATAGAGCGTGTCGTGCGTGGCGTACTGCTGTCGTTGCTTCAGATCGACCAGAAGCACTACCGGATCCAGCCGGTGCGTATGGAGGGCGGACGCTATCTTCTGGCCAATCGCTATGGCTTGAAGCTGCTCGATTGCCTCACGCTCGAATTACCGGAAGATGAGGTAGTACCGCGTGCCGGAGACCTGCTGCTGGGGCTGGACTGGGTGGCGGATATCCTGCCGACGCAGACGGCGTTGCTTGATGCTTGGCGAGTACGCGGCGTTCGGATGTTTTTTGTGGTTTATGACCTGCTGCCGGTGCGGATGCCGGCACGGTTTCCCGAAGGTATTGCCGAGATGCATGCCGGCTGGCTTCGGTGCATTGGCAGTTATGCCGAGGGATTGATTGGTATATCGAAGTCGGTGACCGAGGATCTGCGTCGATGGTTCGACGAACATCCGCCGAATCGTCGGCGCGACTTACGCCTGGGCTATTTCTACCCCGGCAATGACCCAGACTCTACGCGCCCAAGTTTGGGCGTGCCTGAAGATGCATCGCGGGTTCTGGCTCGGCTTCGTGCCGCTCCAACCTTTCTGATGGTTGGCACTGTCGAGCCCCGCAAAGGCCACGCGCTGGTGCTGGATGCCTTCGAAGAGTTATGGGAAGAGGGTTCTGCGGCTTGCCTGGTCGTCGTTGGACGACAGGGCTGGATGGCCGACGAGGTAGCGGCCAGAATGCGCTTGCACAGTCATGCTGGAAGCCAGCTGATCTGGCTGGAGCATGCCAGCGATGAATATCTCGCGCAACTATACGATGTCGCGCGCGCCCTTGTGGCGGCTTCGGAAGGCGAGGGTTTCGGGCTACCGCTGGTCGAGGCCGCGCAGAAAGGGTTGCCCGTGATTGCGCGGGATATTCCGGTTTTCCGCGAGGTTTCCTCCGCATTTGCCGAGTACTTCGATGCAGAACAGCTTTTTACTCTGGTGGATGCGCTTCGATCCGCGGCCGCCTCGGATCGTCCCGCCGAGCAGCCTCGCGCCGACGCGACGCTCAGCTGGAAAGAGACGACCGATCGGCTGCTTAACCTGCTTCTCGACCGCCATCATGAGCAATGGCAGGAACCTTGGAAGCTTGCTTGAGATACTGGCCCGTCTCCTGATTTGCGCGATATGTGGTTTATCCCTTCCTTGGACGCCTGCCTGTCATCCCCGTAACATGCGGGGATCGAAAAGGTGCAGGAGTGCTAGATGAAGTCGGCTTTAATCACGGGTATCACCGGACAAGACGGCGCCTATCTGGCGGAGTTTCTTCTGCATAAAGGCTATCGTGTGGTGGGCGCGTACCGTCGCACCAGTTCCACTAATTTCTGGCGCGTTGAAGAATTGGGGATTTCCGATCATCCGCAGCTGCAGCTGGTGGAATTCGATCTCAATGACATGGGCTCTGCCATTCGACTCTTGGACAAATACGCGATTCGAGAGGTGTATAACCTCGCGGCACAGAGCTTTGTCGGCGTGTCGTTCGATCAGCCGGTCACCACGGCGCAGATCACCGGTGTGGGAGCTCTGAACCTTCTTGAGGCGATACGCGTGGTTGATTCAACCATACGTTTCTATCAGGCCTCGACATCCGAGATGTTCGGCAAGGTCCACGCCATACCTCAAAATGAGGAGACGCCCTTCCACCCCAGAAGCCCCTATGGTGTCGCCAAGCTTTACGCGCACTGGATCACGGTCAATTATCGCGAGTCGTACGGGCTTTTCGGCGCCAGTGGGATTCTTTTCAATCATGAATCGCCGCTGCGTGGGCGTGAGTTCGTGACTCGGAAGATCACCGATTCGGTGGCCAAGATCCGGCTCGGCAAGCTTGGTGTCCTTGAGTTGGGCAATCTGGATGCCCGGCGCGACTGGGGTTACGCCAAAGAGTATGTCGACGGCATGTGGCGGATGCTGCAGGCGGCGGTGCCTGACACGTTTGTGCTGGCCACCCAGCGCACGGAAACGGTCCGCGATTTCGCCAGCATGGCGTTTGCGGCGGCCGATATCGAAATCGCCTGGCAAGGTCAGAACCTCGCGGAAATAGGAGTCGATACGAAAACAGGCAGAACGCTGGTGCAGATCAATCCCCGTTTCTACCGGCCCGCCGAGGTGGATCTGTTGATCGGCGATGCACGCAAGGTCAAGGATGAGTTGGGTTGGGCGTCACAGACCTCGCTGGAATTGCTTTGCCGGATGATGGTGGACGCCGACTTACGCAGGAACGCGCATGGTCTTTCCTTCTGAGCGACCTTCCGCACGAGTACTGGTGACGGGCCTCGAAGGGTTCACCGGGCGCTATGTTGGTGCCGAGCTCAGGCAGGCAGGGTATGAGGTCTTTGGTCTGTCCTCCAAAGTGGGAGCGGATACGGACGATCTGGTCGACTTACTTGACGCAAACGCCTTGGCGCAGATCGTGCAAAAGATCCGTCCGCAGGCCGTCATCCATCTGGCGGCTATCGCTTTTGTCGCCCACGGCGATACGGAGGCGATCTATCGCACCAATATTATGGGGACACGCAATCTGCTGTCTGCGCTGGTCAGTTTGCAGGAACATCCGTCGTGCGTGTTGCTGGCCAGCAGTGCGAATGTCTACGGCAATGCCCAAGGATGTGAAGGTCCGCTGGACGAGCTCACTCCGTTGGCTCCGCTCAATGACTACGCCGTCAGCAAGCTGGCCATGGAATATATGGCCAGGACCTGGGCCGAGCGTTTGCCGATACTGTTCAGCCGACCGTTCAATTACACCGGAGTAGGGCAGAGCCCGCAGTTTCTTATTCCGAAAATCGTGGATCATTTCCGGCGCGGCGAACGCCATATCGAGCTCGGCAACCTGGATGTCTGGCGTGAGTTCACAGACGTACGTGCCGTGGCGTGGGCTTATCGACGTCTGCTTGAAACCCACAATGAAGTCGACACTTTCAATATTTGCACCGGAAGCACTTATTCGTTGCGCGAGGTGATCGCAATGATGGAAGAAATTGCCGGCTATTCGATCGATGTCAGCGTCAACCCAGCGTTTGTTCGCACAAACGAGGTACGGCGCCTGCAAGGTAGCAGTGTGCGCCTACAAGGCCGCATCGGAACGCTCCCCCCTTATTCGCTCAGGGAAACGTTGCTCTGGATGTATCAGGCTCCGCCGCACGGCTGATATCTACTTTTGCATCGAGCCAGCTGGTGCCGACGAAATTTTCCTGACGCGTATTGACGACGTGGAACATCCAGGCGTTGTCGCGCCACTCGTAGTTCGTGTCCAGGTGCGAGTCTTCGCGTGATAGCGAAAGTGATATCGAGTAACTGCCCTTTCCAAGGTTTGCCGGAAAGCGATAGCGATAGAGTACTTCCTCGCCCGGCAAAAGGTCGGTCAACGGTTGGTCAAGGCGATGCGTGTTGATACCGTACATGCACTGGCCCAGACGATCGGTGATCATGAAGCCAAGCACCAGTCGCGGTATGGGTGCTTTGATCGCAACCCTTACCTGAAGTTCCAGGGCATCGCCCACTTCGACGCTGTCGGCGGTTTCGTCGTTTTCATTCAACAGCCTGACTTCGGCAACGGTCGCCTCGCCACTGCCGGAAATGGTTTTCATGCGGCCATCCGCCAGTTTCTCCTGACGTACGAGCAACTGATCGCGTTCGGCCATCATGGCGTTGTAAAAGTCCAGTACGTCGACCGGCAGACCTTCCTTGATCAGCTGCCCTGCCTGCAGGAGTATTGCTCGATCGCAGATCGTCTGGATGGCATAGCGATCGTGCGAGACGATCATCAGTGTGGTGCCGGCGCGGCGAAACTCACGAATGCGTTCAAAGCTTTTGTGTTGGAAATACGAGTCGCCGACCGACAGCGCCTCGTCAACGATAAGTACATCTGGCCTGCGCGCGGTAGCGACGCTGAAAGCCAGGCGCATCTGCATGCCACTGGAGTAGGTACGCACGGGCTGATCGATGTACTCGCCGATCTCCGCAAAAGCCTCGATGGACGGCATCAATCGAAGGATTTCCTCGACGGAAAGGCCGAGCAACTGACCGCCCATCATGGCGTTCTGCCGGCCGGTAAAGTCCGGATGAAAGCCCATGCCCAGTTCAAGCAGCGCCGCGACGCTGCCGTTGACCGAAATTTTACCGGTCGTCGGCCGTGTGGTGCCCGTCAATAACTTCAGCAGGGTGCTTTTACCGGCACCATTGGCTCCGACAATACCCACGGCTTCGCCGGCACGCAGGTGGAAATTGATGTCCCGCAGCACCCAGTGCAGCCTGTGCTTCGGTTTGCCCGAGGGATTGATCCACTCGGCCAACCTCGACCATTGACTGGGATAACTCTTGTAGGCCTTGCCCAGGCCGCTGACGACAATATCGCCCATTACAGTTCATCCACCATTTCAGCCGAACGGTTGCGGAACAGGCTCAGCGCAAGTACGCACAGCACGGTTGCCAAAACAATGCTCGGCCACAACGTCGACCACTGTGGCCACGTACCATTGACGAAAATACCCTGATACGCCTGTGCAAACGGTGTCAGCGGATTCAACCGAATCCATGGCCTGACCACGGCCGGCAGCGTGGCGGTGGAGTAAACGATCGGCGTAAACCAGAACCAGAACTGCAACAAGATGTTGACGAACTGTCCGACATCCCGAAAAAACACGTTGAGAACCCCGACCGCTATACCCAGGCCGGCGGCGAACATGGTGTGGAATAACAATAACGGGATCATGCTCAGCACAACCCAACTGGGGAAATGGCCGGTAATCAGCAGAAATGCGAGAAACACCGCAAAGGTAATCGCAAAATTGACCAGCGCACTGCTGACAACGATGGTTGGCAGGCAAATACGCGGAAAGCTGAGCTTCTTGATCATGTTGCCGTTGTCCAGAAAAACGGTCTGGCACCGTTGCACGATTTCCGCAAACAAACCCCAGGTCAGGAGCCCAGCGCACAAATAGATGCTGTAGGCGAAAGGGTCATTGACGCCCGGTAGTCGCGCCTGCATCAGCTGGGAAAAGACCACCGTATAGACGGTGATCATCGCCAGCGGCTGCAACACCGTCCACGCTGCGCCCATCAGAGAGTTGCGGTAGCGCGCCTGGAATTCGCGCTTGACGCTGCCCAAGACAAATCCGCGATAACGCCAAAGGGCACGACCCAGCTTCAGGGACATTCGAACACCTCGTGTAACAGGTTCATTTCATTTTTTACCGGGCGATCCGTTGATGCAATCCGTCCAGTGCATGATGGTGCGGACTACGCATCGTACAGGTTGGATGGGGTCACGCCATGTCCGCAGAAGGTTTTGCGATGCGATTGGCCACACGTCTTCCAACTCGCCGTAGCGGCCGTTCAACCATCCGGAAGTTGAACTCTGCCAGCAATGCGATGAGCGCGCCCGCCGCAATAGCGAAGACCGCCGTCGGTATCAGACCACCTTGCGGTGGCGTTCCGATGAGGCGAAACCAGCATTCGCGGATGAAAAAGAATGCGGGCACATGAATAAGATAAATCGCATAAGAGCGTTGGCCGGTCCAGATCATGATGCGTTTGATCGGGCCATCGAGCCCACTGAGAAAATCGTGGTTGTAGGCGGCCAGCCAGACAAGGATGGCGGCCAGCACCGCGATCAGTGAGACGCGGTGCCCTATCGTCAACGATTCGCGCGCGGAAACCGCGGCAATCGCCACGACAAGCAAAAGAGTGATCGCACGCTGCAGCCAGCGTCGGCCATGCAGCCAGCGTGGTTCCAGGCGGTCAAATATCGGAAGTCGACTGGTCAGCGCCAGCAGTACTCCCCAAGCCAGGGCATCGGTGCGAAGGGACATCGTCAACAAGGTGCGTGGAAGGATCGCCTGCACAATAATAAGAAGCACCAACAACCAGGCTACATGGCGTCGCAGCAGCAGTGCGACCAGCGGCAGCGCCAGGTAAAACTGTTCCTCGAGAGACAGGCTCCAGTAAGCGAAGCTGGCGCCGTAAGGATAGTTGGCGAAGGCATCGGCGAAACGAAAGTTGGCCACCTGAAAGATGCCTGCCAGTGCAGCCATGGCGTTGGTGTGCACGCTGCCAAAGGCGCCAAGCCGGTTGAACTGCCATGCGCCGATCAGGATCAGAGCCAGCCAAAGCCACGCCGAGGGCAACAACCGAAACGCACGGGCTATCCAGAATGCGCCGACTTGTCGACTCGCCGCTCCAAGCTCGCTCTGGCACACCTGCAGCTTAGGCAGCAGACTTCGTGCGATGACGAAGCCCGAGATGGCAAAAAAAATGTCGACGCCAGACCACATGTCGAGATGGCCGAGCAGATTGCCGAGCCACGCTGGGTTCCAGTTGAACAGGTTGCCCTGCGCATGGTGCACGACCACGCCCAGTACCGCGACAGCGCGGAGCCATTCGATATCGTCGATGCGACGTTGATGACTCTCGATGGTAGGCGTCACCGTAGTGGTCACAGTGGCGACAGACTCCCTGCCTGCTGTAGATCGCTGGCAATGACTGCCTGCAGAAATCCAGCGAGACGGGGACCCACCACGGCATGCGAACAATAGGCCCGCAGCGATTCCCTGGCGGCCGCGGCCATCGCCCGATAGGTATCCGGTTCCTGTTTGGCAACGTAGTAGCTCGAGCGATAGGCATGGATCAGGGAATCGACTCGAACATGCTCGCGCAAGGTTCGAAATGCCTGGCGCATATCGTGCGGCCACGTTCCCGGTTCCAGGAAACTGTCGACCACAAAGGCGCAGGATTCGTCGATGTAGTCGAGCATGGCCGTATGCCGGGGGGAGATGGCCGGCTTGCCGCTGGACATGTATTCCATCAACGGCAGGCATTGACCTTCGCCGTGCGAGGTGTTTACCGCATACGTAGTGGCATCGACCATGCACTCATAGTCTTCCTGGCGAAGATAGCCATGAACAATCACGACTCTGCAGGCGAAGTTGTCGCCCTTGTGCATGCATTCGAGCATTTTCGGCACGACTTCGCGGATGTCGTGGTGACTCAGCTTCAAAAGAAGGGTCGCGTCCGCGGTGCGGGCGAAGGCGACGCAGAAGGCGCTGATCATATCGACCCAGTTTTTTCGGCCGTCTCCGGGGTTGAATACCGAAGTATAGACAATGCCATCGAGTTCGAGCTCCGAGGCGCCTTCGCATCGTTCGCGGGGTAACGGAAGAGGCTCTGGAGCGCAGGCCAGTTCATTGGCCTTTGAATAATTGCTGAGATCGATGAGCCGGCTGTCGATGACCATGCCGTCGACGCGCAGGCGCGAGGAGCGTGCGCCTGGGGGCGAGGCAGGGCGGTTTCCCGCAGCAAGTCGGTCCCACAATGGCGCAGGTGCTGCGATGATGGGAAACGCTCCATCCACCGCGCGTTTCACCGCTTCAACGGTAAACGTCGAATGGGTGATGGCGGCGCCAACCTGTTTGAGCACACGCCGCCAGTCGTTGCGCGTCTTGCCGCTGAAATCTTCATCCGGGATGTTGGGGTATTCCCAGGCAAAGACAGGAATGGTCGGGCAAGCCAGGCCCAGTGGTGTCTTGTTCGGGGGTAGGAACGACAGGAACACGCACGGAACGCCACGCTTCAGGCAGTTTCGGTAGATGACGTCCACATCACGCTCGGGGTTGTGGATATCGATCACGATGCCGAGCTGTTCGAGCATCGGGCGAAATTCGCGCAGCACGAAATAGTAGCTGTACTCCGGTTGCCCAAGGTTGGAGGCGACATTGCCGCCGTGAAATGCCGTGTGCACAAGGATGATCATGACGCCAATGCCGTCCAATCCATCCTGTCCTCTTCGATGCTGAAGTCATGCAGGCGCGCCGCAAGGAACTGATGAAGTTGCTTGGAGATTGCATCGGTGGCGCAGTAAGCCTGCATGGCGGCCATGGCGCTTTCAGACATGGTGGTATACGCCGCTACGTCACTCTTGGCGACGAGGTAACTTTGCCGATAAGCAAGCATCAGCGAGTGCCAGTTGATCTGATGGCGGGAGGTTTTATAGACCTGATGATCGCCGTGGGGCCATACCGTGGGAAGGTTCGGGGTACTGTCGACCACGAAGGTAAAGTCGGGGCTGATGTAGTCAGCCATCGAGGTGTGGTCCGGTGCGATGGCCGGCACGCCGCAGCAGAGAAACTCCAGCAGCGGCATGCACAATCCCTCGCACAGCGACGCGTTGACGTAGTAGGTGCTGGCACCGATCAGCTGGTGGTAGTCAGCCTCGTCGAGGTAGCCATGCAGCGCAACGATCCGGCATTTCATGGGCGACAGTTTGGACATCAGCATCAGCATCTGATGATGATGCTTCACTCGATCCGGTCCGCCCAGCTTGAGTACCAAAGTCGCGTCCTCGACATCGCGGAAGGCCCAGCCGAAGGCGGTAATGATGTCTTCCCAGTTCTTGCGGCCATCCGACGGTGTGAGCACGGCCGTATACACCACCCCCGAGAGGCGGGTACTGACATCGTACAGTGGCGGAATATCCCAGCCGGCGCCAACTGGAAAGTTGCCTATCCGTGAGCTTGCGTCCACCACTTCAGAGTTCTTCGGTCGGCCACTCAGTGCCGCGAGCCAGCCGTCTTGCGCAGCCGCCGGCACCGCAGGCAGGATCGCATCCACCAATGGGTTCACGGGTGTGCCGTCATCAGGATGATCGGTCATCAATCCTTCGGCGGATAGCCCGAGCAGTCTACTGTCGACCAGCTGCGTGTTGAGACACACGTCGACAGCCTCACGATCGGGTGCCAGCACGCCACGGCGACGCATGAGCCCGAATTTCTCCCACAGGGGCGTGGGCACCGCTTCGATCGGGTACGCATCCCCCAGGCTGTCCCTTACCGCCCGCTTCGTGTGCGTGGAGAGTGTGATTGCTGCGCGGCAATTCAGTAATACCATTGGCCAGTCGTGCCGAGGATCGTCCCGCCAGCTCTCCTCATCGGTGGTAACGGGCAGGTTGGGATATTCCCAGGCGAATACGGGAATCGTCGGGCACTGCACACCCTGCAGGGTCTTGTTTGGCGGAGCGAACGACAAGAGCATGCAGTCTTCGCGACGAGCTCTGGATTCAACCCACGCAGCGTTAGCTTCCCCAGACGAGTGAATGCGCCGCACCTCGGCAAATTTTGTCAAAGCCTCATGAAACGACTCGAGCACGAAGTAATAGCTGTACTCCGGCGTGCCAAGGCGCCGGCCAATATCGCCGACCTCGACATCGCAGTAAGTGAGAATCCGCATCGATAAAGGTCTCTCTCGTGGCCATCGGCGCGGGCCGTCTGCCAGTATAGTGGCTTGAGCCAGGACCGATTACAGATTGCCATAGCATGCCGCGGCATTTCTGGCGCATGTGTTTTATAACAAGGGGCAATGGCGTGATGGGCGAGCGATGAATTTTCCGAAAACGGGATATGACTGGACGCTCTGGCTGACGCTGCTGATGGGGCTGATGGCCTTCTGGATTTGGGGTGGCGCCTATACGATCGCGCCAGGCCACGTAGGTTGGGTCATGTCGGGCCTCGATACGCCGACTCATTACCAAGGATGGCAATTCTTTCGCCATTCGACCTGGTGGCAGTGGCCGATTGGCAACAATACAGCCAATGGCAGTGATGCGCCTGGAACAATTGTCTTGTCCGACAGCATTCCGCTGGTCGCCATTCCATTCAAGCTTTTATCGCCGCTGCTACCCAAGGATTTTCAGTACTTCGGCTTGTGGGCGCTTTCATGTTTCTTCCTGCAGGGATGGTTTGCCCGAAAGTTGTTGGGTAGGCTCACCAATGACCCCGTAGTGAAACTCTTGGGTACGGCTTTTTTTCTTAGCGCCACCATCTTTCTGATGCGCGTCTATTTGCATCCAGCACTCTCCGCGCAGTGGGTGTTGCTTGCTGCCTTCTATCTATTTTTTGACACTCGGTTCCGCGCACTTCCCTGGTCCATTCTTCTATGTGTAACCGTTTTGGTGCACGCCTATCTCTTTGCGATGCTTTTGGTGCTGTGGTTCGCCGATCTGATTCAGCGCCTATGGCGCGGTGAATACACGCTCACCAAGGTATGCGTGCACTGTCTTATCACCGCTTTCGCGGTGTTAGCGCTGATGTGGGCGGCCGGTTACCTGGTTCACAGTTCCACGATAACCGCAGGCATCCGCTCGCATCTGGACTTGTTTTTTCCGCTGTGGACAGGTATTCGGGTGTGGGGTGAATGGTCGAGGTTCCTCCCCGCATCGGATATGGATTTGCTTGCCTATGATGGATTTGGCTACTTCGGACTTGGGTTTATTCTCATATTGCTTGTCGCTATCGCCAGCTGCGTGGCGCACGCCGCCGGCAAAATTCATCGGCAAGGCAGCGAAGTACAGCCACCATCGAGTTGGATAGCGGCTTCTGTCGCTTGCGGCGCTCTATTTGTTTATGCGTTGGGCAACAAGATTTATTTTTCTCAGCGGCTTCTTTTTTCTTATCCGCTGGTACCTTGGCTTGATCATTTCTACGACGTATTCCGTGCTTCCGCGCGCATGATGTGGCCGACGTGGTATCTCCTGCTATTTGCGGTCCTATATATTTTGCTGCGAAGTATGCCCTTGCGTTACGTGCGCTATTTGTTGGCGTTTTGCTTGATAGTCCAATTCGCCGATCTGTCGAAACCAGTGATGGATATGCGCAACAAGCTCGCGGCTAATCACACGTGGCATTCGGTGATGACATCCCCGCTCTGGGTTGACCTTGCCGTGCGTTACAAACATGTCGGTTACCTGCAACCTGCCACCATTCCTGTCGAGTGGGTGACGTTCGTGCCCAGTTATCACAGTGTGGCTGACTTTGCGGCGATCAATGGCATGACGATAAACATCGCCTATCTTGCGCGTCAAGACCAGGAGCAGATAGCCAAAGCCCGGGCCGCGCGCATTGCTTTGCTGAAGCGCGGGTTGGCCGAGCCGGAAACGTTTTACATAGTCGAAGACGAGCCGCTGTGGAAACAGTTGATTTGTGTTCCCGGATCGACATTATGGTATGGAACGATCGACGGTCTGCACATTGTGGTGCCGGATAGTCTGCCTGACCTCTCCTTAGAGTCTCGAGCCGCGTGCGGTGTCTAGCAATGCCGTCAACCGCTGTGACTTATCTTGCCTCATCCCTGAAACACTGTCGTGGGCAGCGGCGCGTTTTTCGTCTTTGCTGATCCGAATTCGGGGAAAAGTGACATGAAAACGCTTTCCGAAACGCTTGAGCGTGGGAATAACAATTTCGACCTTATCCGCCTTGTCGCCGCGCTGGCGGTGATGCTAGGACATTCGTACGGGCTGCAAGCCGGCAGCAAGATGGAATCGATGTTGATATTCACGCATCGGGAATCATTTGGAAGCCTGGCGGTTTATGGGTTCTTCCTGATTAGCGGCATGCTCGTTTCCGCCAGCTTCTTTAAACAGCCGTCACCGATGCGTTTTGTTTTGCTGCGCGCTTTGCGAATCTGGCCCGGAGCCATTGTTTGCGCATTGTTTATCGGTTTGTTCATCGGCCCCCTCTTCTCGAGCATGACAGTCTCCGCCTATTTCGCCAACCCGCAAACATTGTCTTGGCTGCTGCACAACACTTCCCTGATCGGGCATGTGGGAGGAGTGTTGCCAGGACTGTTCGAATCCAACGTTCTCAAGGGTTTTGCCAATGCAACTGTTTGGACGTTACCCGTTGAATTGGACTGCTATGTCATCGTTTTGCTGGCGGGACTGGCGGGTGTGATCGGTTCAAAGCGAGGGACCCTGTTATGGGTCGGCGTGGCTGCGGCGATTTTCACGATGTTCGCCAACCATCCGCCAGCCTTTCTGCCGACGGGCAATTTTTTTCTGCTCCCATTGGCGTATTCTTTTTATCCCGTGCCGTTTTTTCTGCTCGGTATGCTGTTGTACACGTACAGGGAAAATGTACGATTGAGTTGGATACCTGCTGCTCTGCTGGCGGTCGCCTATGTGGTTCTCCGGTTTTCCATGATCAGCACGATTCTGCTTTATCCGGCTTTTGCTTACGGCCTGTTGTGGCTGGCATCCGCGAATTGTCTGAAAAGACTCAAGCCGAAGCACGATTATTCGTATGGTATTTATCTTTACGGGTTCGTGGTTCAGCAGATCGTTGCGAGCATCAGTCCTTCATTGAACAATTATCTGGCGTTCTTCATTTCCGTTCCGGTAACGGTTGCACTGGCCGCGGCATCCTGGCACTGGGTCGAGCGTCCCTGTCTGTCCGTATACAGGCGTCGAACGATGAAGGCGGCTGGGAACGCAGCGCTCCCCCCTGAAGCGCGCCAATCCTGATACGACGCCGGGCGAAGTTCGCGATTCAGTTGGTTTGCATAGCAGCGGCGCCCCATGGCTGCTTACGGTCTTGCAGCTGCTCGAGAATTTCCGGTTCCACAGTGAACCTGGACGGTATGGCAGTGTCCTGCTTGCCCGGGCTCGGCCCTGAAAGCAGGTAATATATGCAACCTTTTATGGTAGTCGCCTGCGGAGGTTTGCCGCGGTGGCACAAGACGGCTGATAACTTATGACACCAAGAAAAACCGCCGATAAGCTCGGTCTGGGCACCCGTGCCATCCACGCCGGCCAGCAACCCGATCCAAGCACAGGCGCCATCATGACGCCGATTTACGCGACTTCGACGTATGTTCAGGAGAGCCCGGGCAAGCACAAGGGCTTTGAGTATTCTCGTACTCAAAATCCCACCCGCATGGCCTACGAGCGCTGCGTGGCCGATCTGGAAGGCGGTGTGGCCGGCTTCGCCTTTGCTTCGGGGCTGGCTGCCGCCGCCACCGTGCTGGATCTACTCGATTCCGGCAGCCATGTCATCGCGATGGACGACCTTTACGGTGGCACCTATCGCCTATTTGAAAAGGTGCGGCGCCGCTCCGCCGGGCTGGACTTCAGCTTCATCGATCTGAACGACACCGCAGCATTGAAGGCGGCGCTTAAGCCGAATACCCGGATGATCTGGGCGGAAACGCCGACCAATCCCATGCTGAAGCTGGTGGATCTGGTCCGGGTCGCAGCGTTTGCCAAAAAGCACGGCTTGATTCTGGTAGTGGACAACACCTTTTGTTCGCCGATGTTGCAGCGACCGCTCGAGTTCGGCGCCGATCTCGTGCTGCACTCGGCCACCAAATACCTCAACGGTCATTCTGACATGGTCGGTGGCATCGTGGTGGCTGGTGATAAAGAGCTGGCCGAGCAGATGGGTTTTCTGCAGAACTCGGTAGGTGCAGTAGCAGGGCCATTTGATTCATTCCTGGCCATGCGCGGTTTGAAGACCCTGCACCTGCGTATGAAGGCGCATTGCGCAGGTGCTTTGGAGCTCGCTGGCTGGCTGGAAAAACATCCTGCGATTGACCGTGTGATCTATCCGGGTTTGAAGAGTCACCCGCAGCATGCGCTCGCCAAACGTCAGATGGACGGTTTCGGCGGCATCATTTCTGCCGAAATAAAGGGTGGGCTGAAAAAGGCAAAGCGTATGCTCGAGCGCTGCGAGCTATTCGCGCTGGCCGAATCGCTCGGTGGTGTCGAAAGCCTGATTGAGCATCCGGCAATTATGACGCATGCTTCGGTGCCTTCCGCTAACCGCAAAAGGCTAGGCATCAGTGATGGCTTAGTGCGGCTGTCCATTGGCGTGGAGGATGTTGTGGATCTCATTGATGAGCTTGAAGAGGCGTTGCGATGAAAAAAGATTCCGCTCCTAGTGGTGCTGGAATTGTGTGGTATGTGTCTGGAGCGTTTATTTCAATTCTCCGCAATCGCTCTTTGTACGGAAGATTGGTCGGACGCGATATTCACAACCGGTATAAGGGTTCAGTACTCGGTATTGTCTGGACTTTACTCAACCCGCTTTCTTTGCTGGTAGTTTTTTCCTTCGTTTTCGGACTAGTTTTAAAGGCGCGTTGGGGAATAGGTGGGCGCAACTTTACTCTAGTGCTTTTTTCAGGTCTTATTCTTTTTACATTCATGGCGGAGTGCGTCAATCGAGGTCCAACGTTAATTCTTCAAAACGCGAATTATGTGAAGAAAGTAGTATTCCCTCTTGAGCTCCTGCCGGCTGTTGTGTTGGGGAGCGCTACTATCAATCTTGTGCTCTCCATGGCGATTCTAATGATCGGCGAGCTCTGGTATGGGGGAGGTTTACCTGTGACTTGGATTGCTATGCCGTTAGTTATTTTCCCTTTGATTTTACTGACGTACGGTTGGGTGCTCTTTTTGGCATCTCTAGGAGTTTTTCTCCGTGATTTGGCGCAACTTACTGGCATTCTAACTCTATTGTTGATGTACCTCGGACCGATTTTGTTCCCAGTTGATATGGTTCCCTCCCAGTTCCGTCCGTGGCTTAATTTAAACCCACTGACTTTTCCTGTTACTCAGTTTCGTGCTATCGCATTAAATAATCAGTGGCCGGATTGGAGTGGTTTGTGCTGGTATACGCTTATAGCCATTAGCATTACAACTTTTGGTTTTTGGTGGTTCTGGCGTACAAAAAATGGATTTGCCGATGTTGTCTGAACTTGCAATAGATGTAAGGTCGTTGTCTAAGTCTTTCTCAATTTATGAGAGTCCAGCGCACCGTCTTTGGCAGATGTTATTTCGCGGACATAGAAAGTTCTTCCGTGAACATGTCGTGCTAAAAGGAATATCTTTTCAAGTCCGTCGAGGCGAGACAGTTGCATTAATAGGGCGCAATGGGGCAGGAAAATCCACTCTCCTACAGATTCTATGCGGAACGCTAGATGCGTCTGGAGGACATTGCATCGTCAATGGCCGCGTTGCAGCTCTACTGGAACTCGGTGCAGGCTTTAATCCAGAGTTTACAGGGCGCGAAAACGTGTATATGAGCGGGCAAATATTGGGTTTGAGTGACGAGGAACTTGATTCACGTTACGAGAAAATCGTTGCCTTTGCTGATATCGGCGATTATGTCGATCAACCTGTAAAAACTTATTCCAGCGGAATGTTCATGCGATTGGCTTTCGCAGTGATCGCTCACGTTGATGCCGAAGTCTTGGTTATCGATGAGGCGCTAGCTGTGGGCGATGCGTACTTCGTCCAAAAATGCATGAGATTCTTGCAGACATTCAAGGCTTCTGGCGGCACTCTTTTGTTCGTAAGTCACGACACTACAACGGTTACGTCCCTATGTGATCGTGCAATCTGGCTTCAGGATGGTGCGGTGCGTTTAGACGCGGATCCAAAGCAAGTAACGGAAGCCTATCTTGCCGATATGTATCGACGTGCTCAGGGGGCAGATGAGTTGGACTCGCCAATTTATCAAGCTAGTAATGCTATAGCTCACCACAATGAGGACTTCATTGATGCTAGGCGTGACTTAGTATTGCACTCAAACATACGTAACGATATTGAAGTAAGGCCTTTTGATATTTTTGCAGAAGGATTTGGTAAAGGCGGGGCCGCGATCAAAAGCGTAAAACTAATGAATGAGCATGGTTCACCGTTATCATGGTGTGTAGGTGGTGAACGTGTAGATCTGATTATAAACGTTTTGGCAAACGAGCCAATTTCTAGTCTTATAGTTGGTTTTTTAGTTCGTAATAAGCAAGGGTTGTCTCTATTTGGGGATAATACGTATTTATCGTACTTGAATAATCCAATCGCTTTAGCTCCAGGCGAGGAACGCTGCGCAAGTTTTGAATTTCGTATGCCAGTGCTTCCGGGCGGAGACTATTCTATATCCGTTGCAGTATCCGACGGTACTCAAAACTCGCATGTTGTGCACCAATGGAAACACGACGCAATCATATTAAGCAGTCATTCTTCTCAGGTAAGTACAGGCTTGATTGGCATTCCGATGCGTTCGGTGAGGCTTGTGGCGCCATCTAAAATATAGCTAATGAATGTTATTCAATTGCTGCATATTTCTGGGTATGGATTAAATAAAATGGATGTTTTAAGTTTTTAAGTCAGCAATAGTAGCAAATTTAAATTCAAAATTTAATAAAAATCCATGAATATATGGAATTAATATTTATTGAAATTGCCGAAATAATTAATCGAAATTTCTTCCACGCAGAGGAGATGCCGATTTGGCAGTGACGCGCTAAACGAGACGATGCTGAATTTAAAGAAATACAACTACACGCATCTAGTATCTTCTTCTTATATGCAAGCCAAGCACAGCGTACTAGATTTTAGCTGGCTACAGCACGAATAAACGGTTAGCAAATTCGTAGTTATATTAACGTTAAACGTACGGTGCTTTAAAAGAGCTTCAGACGCCTCAAGCATATTCTTGGCAGTGCTTAAAAATATTTACTTAATATGGAAAATTTATTAGCTTAATTACGAAAATTGCTTTGTAGAGGCTTATCCATACTTTAGTCTGAGCTCAATTTTCATTATAGGATTTTTATGCACCGCGAAAACAACTTCGACGCAGTTAGACTGCTAGCGGCAGCGGTAGTTATCTTTGGTCACGCGCATCCATTAACCCATACGGTAGACCAAGGTGTTCTTGGAAACTCTGTGCAGGCTTTGGCCGTGAAAATTTTTTTCGTGATTAGCGGCTATTTGATTTGTACTAGCTGGTCGATCGACCCAAATTTTTTTCGCTATCTTCGTAAGCGTGCGCTGCGAATTTTCCCAGGCCTGATAGTGCTGTGCTTACTGACGGTATTCGTCGTTGGTCCTTTGATGACGGTCCTTCCGGTTTCTCAGTATTTCTCTTATTTGCATACATTTGGCTACTTTAAAAATATTGTTCTTAGGCCTGTATACGATTTGCCTGGTCTTTTTGCTCAAAACAGCTATCCAATAGCGGTTAACGGTTCTTTATGGAGCCTTCCGATAGAATTTGCAATGTACATGGTTCTTCCCTTGCTTTTGGTCTTAGGCAATGCACTCAAGACCCGCTCAGTGCTCGCCCTAGTCACCTTAATTTTTTGCGCTTTCAGTCTTAAATTTACGAGAATTGCACAGCCGTCGCTTCATCCCGTAATTTACGGTAGTGATCTGATAAGTGCACTAGATGTTGCTCCATACTTTCTAATTGGTGCGGTGGTAAAAGCGCTAAACATAGATGCGTTGCTTAACCCAACGGTGGCATTATTCTTTGTTTTCACGGTAGCTTTAGTTCAGCCATCTTCGCTTATTGGCTCTGAAGCCGTGCTATTCATTTTACTTCCATATTGCACTCTGTCATTGGCACTTAGCTCGCAACGCTTGCTTTCTAGTGCTGGTAGATTTGGCGATTTTTCCTACGGTCTATATCTGTACGGTTTTCTAGTTCAACAGGTAGTTAACCAATTAACTCAAAACGGGCTATCGGCCCTGCAAAACGCGTTAATCAGTCTGCCCATTGCACTCTTGTGTGCATGGTTCTCTTGGCGTTTTGTTGAGAAACCGATGCTTTCATTCAAACCACGCCCACGTCTAAATGACCTAAAGTTATCGCTTAAGGAAACCAACGTATGACAAACTGCCTCGTTACCGGCGGCGCCGGCTTTATCGGCTGTGCTATTTCCTCTGCGCTGGCGCAGCAGTTCGACAAAGTTATTGCCCTGGATAATCTTCATCCTCAGGTGCATAAAACCTCTGAGAGACCATCCGCTTTGGATGATAATGTGGAGCTTGTTGTCGGTGACATAACTGATCAGGCGTTATGGGGCTCGCTTTTGGCTCGATTTCAGCCAGACGTTGTCATTCATTTGGCTGCTGAGACTGGAACGGGTCAGTCGTTGACCGAAGCAACTAGGCATGCTCATGTCAACGTGACGGGTACCACCCGCATGCTCGACGCTCTGGCCGCCAGAGGCATCGTCCCTACTCGCTTTGTACTTTCAAGCAGCCGTGCGGTCTATGGTGAGGGGGCTTGGTGTGACTCTAATGGCAACGTTAGCTATCCAGGCCAACGCTCAGATTCGATGTTAGAGTCACAAACCTGGGACTTTCCTGGTTTACAAGCGCTTCCTTTTTGTGCGGATACCACGCAAACAAAGCCAACGAGCATTTATGGTGCTACGAAACTTGCTCAAGAGCATATTTTAAAAGCTTGGGCTCTTTCGTTCGGCTCATCCGCGAACATTGTCAGGCTTCAGAATGTTTATGGACCTGGCCAGTCTCTCTCTAATCCCTATACAGGAATCGTTTCCTTGTTTGCTCGACTTGCTAAAGAGGGACGCAGCATTCCGGTATACGAAGATGGAAAAATGCTTAGAGACTTTGTTTTCATAGAGGACGTCGCTAGAGCTATCTTGGCAGCGGCAACCACCGTACGAACAGACGTGTTGGCAGATATAGGCACTGGTGTCAGTACTAATATTTGGAGTATCGCTCGGATTGCGGCACAGATTTATGGGGCACCTGATCCGCACGTTACTTCGCAATATCGCAATGGCGACGTAAGGCATGCGGCATGCAAGGTTGATCTAGCCGCAGAACAGCTCAATTGGAAGCCAGAGACTAGTGCTGAGGATGGCATCCGGTTGTTATGCCATTGGATCGATAATGGCAACAAAAGGGCAGATGCATGAAAAAGAAGATTCCAATTAATAAAGTCGGGCATGTACGGATTCACTCGGTTCTTTATGGTAACGAACTTGACCGTATTCTAACGACTATTAGACATTTAAATCGGGCTGCAGATTTAGCCATAGGCGCCGGTGCTGTCGCATCGGTTACTTTGGTATACGGTGATAGCTCCCCTACGCCAACGTTCTCGAAAGATGATATTGAGTCAATTCGTGCCCAAAGTCCCGCCCTTGCTTGCGTAGACTATCTTTTTTTTGACAGTAATTTAGGTTCTGCTAAAGGCCACAATGCGCTGCTCGCCTATGCAGACGAGATGACGGAAGCAGGCACAGTAACCGATCACGTTTTAATTATGAATCCGGACGTGATGCTTGCTCCAGATGCTCTAATAGAGCTTGTACGGCCATTCCAGGACCCTCTGACTGGAATTGTTGAAGCCCGTCAGCTGCCCATTGAACACCCGAAAGACTATGACAAATCAACGGGGGAAACCGGTTGGGCAACGACGGCTTGTGCGCTTATTCGAATGGATGTGCTCCATAAGCTGAGCGGTTTCGATAGTGAGTCCTTCTTTCTATATTGCGACGACGTTGATTTTTCGTGGCGCGCACGTTTAAACGGCTATAAAGTGATATACCAACCATCGGCTGCTGTGTTTCATGACAAACGGCTTGGGCCGCAAGGTCAATGGGCTCCGACATCCTCTGAGCGCTATTATTCGGCAGAAGCTGCCTTGCTAATGGCGTACAAATACTCTCGTCTTGATATCGTTGAGCGGCTTTTGAAAACATTTGCGACATCGACCGAAAGTCATCTGAATAAGGCGGCTGAAAGCTATATTCAACGTAAGAAAGACGGTCGTTTACCCGAGGCAATCGACGCAGCCGGCAAAGTGGCTCACTTCGAAGGCGATTTCTACACTAAACACCGTTTCGGTCTCTAATATGTCTCTTTACCAAAACCCGTACCATCACGACAACGTCTATGGACACGTTATCGCTCTGCTCAAACAGCACACTGCTGGTGCTTCAGGTGTGCATATTGACATAGGCTGCAACGTTGCTGCCATTGCAGAGCATGTGCGTGATGATCTGCACCGAGAATATATCGGCTTCGATATTGACGGAGAGGCTCTGTCAATACTATCAAAGCGAGGTTTCGCCGGCCACCATATCGATCTATCAGATGTAGCTTCAGCTAAGACGGTAATTGAGGCTGCCGTATACGGAAGTAAAATAGCGTCCATAACAATTATAGACACACTTGAACACATAACTACTGGACCACAATTACTGTCCATGCTTAGCGAACTGGCTAAATCGCATGGAGCTCCACTGGTATCCTCGGTGCCCAACGTTGCTCACAGAGATGTAGGTTTTAAGCTCGCACTGGGAAAATGGGACTACACAACCGCAGGTCTACTTGACCACACTCACGTTCATCTATTTACTGACACGGGGCTGCGTAAAGTAATGCGGCTGGCTGGTTGGCACCAGATTGCAGCGTATGACGTTCTTCTTGCCAAAAGCGATCAACATTTCCCGCCTCATCATCCAGCCGTGGCTAGCGCTTCGGCATTGCACGGCCTACTTACTAGTCTCCGTGATGCTGTCGATGATCATGCACAAACGAATCAGTTGGTAAGAATGTGGTTGCCTGGACCTTCCTCGGGGGAAGGGGATATCGCGCATCCAGAATGCGATAAATCTCCTTTTTTGAGTGTTGTTACTCGTACTCAAGGTCGTCGCATAGACACACTTAGAGACGTACTTCTTTGTCTATCAGCTCAGACTGATCAGGATTTTGAACTCTGCATAATTGGACACAAGCTTAACAGCGAAGATCGCTTAGCCGTAGAGAGGATAATAGAAAATACGCACCTCGAAATGCGCGAGCGTATAAGGCTCATCAAAGTGGATTCGGGTAACCGCACTCATCCTCTTAATGTTGGCTTTCGTGAGGCTAGAGGAGAATACGTCGCGATCCTGGACGATGACGACATAGTGCTAGGACATTGGGTCGAAGAGTTCAAAAAGCTTGCGACTAAAACGCCTGGTGCAGTGTTGCGTGCGGGTAATGTTGCGCAGCTTTGGAGGCCTGTAAAAACGGCGTATGGTACACAGAGTGTGCGTGCAGTTGGTTCTATGGATGCATGCTTTCCTTTGACCTTTGATCATCTTAATCATTTGGTTGAGAATGCAAGCCCGCCGGTGTCACTGGCTTTTCCACGATCTGCATATGCCGATTTGTGTATCGTTTTCGATGAAACTTTAACGACAACAGAAGATTGGGATTTTTTGCTTCGCACCGCGGCAGTATGCGGTGTGGCATCAGCGAAGGAGATCACCTCGATTTATAGGCGCTGGGATCAAGCGGAGTCTTCATACACTGTCCATTCGCAAGAAGAATGGTTGTCCAATCATCACGCAATTTGGCGGAAGCTAGATTCGTTGCCACTCTTGTTGGGGCCCGGATCAGCTACACGGATACGACAACTGGTTGCCGACTACAACGCAAGGCATTTTGGAACACATCAAGTACTTCCGCATCCAGATATTGAGGCAGAGCGCTATGAAAACGCGATGCGCGAAGACATACATAACCTTTTACAAAGCAGGGGGTGGCGTTTTACCTCTCCCATTCGATTTGTTGCCGCGTTGCTTGGTCGTCCCAACAAATATCCAATGCTCTGGGCTATGCGTGGAGTTGAGTTGGAGCAATACAAAAAAATATTGCTTGGATCATTTTCTTATCGAGTTGCAAAAAAACTTAGAAGATTTAGCGCTCACTTACCGATTAAGGCTACTAAAGCTTAGAGATCATTATCTATAATATTTTTGTTATGGCGATAAATAACTAAATATTCATCTGATAAATTTGTATCGTATGCGATAAATTTAAGTTCACTTATAGTTTCCTGATTAGCGCTGATCCTCATTCAGTCGTCGCGCGATTTGAGACGTCCCGGAGCGATGGTATGCCCACATTCGATGGGGATAGGGGGCATGGCGATGAATCGGGCGCAGTTCTAACAAGGCCTGTCGATGGCACAGTTCATGGCGCAGTATGCAAGCGAGGCGAAGTTCCATCTGGCGCTGTTCACTCGCGCTGGCCGAAGGGGTATCACTGTCCGGCGTGTGCCGGCCGGTTGTCTTCTCGATTCCGAGCGAGGGGCAGTTGTACTACCAGTTTCGGGCGTGTTGGCATCAAACGACGCTGCTGAGATGCGCCGTGTTCGAGTCTACCAAGCTGCCGCTGACGACCGGGTTCCTCCCGATCCATCCGCTGCCTCGACCAGCATGGCCGCACTGGAAATGAAACGGCATCTGGGGATGAGCTACCGCACCGCATGGCGCTTGAAACACAAGGCGATGGAGGCGATGATGCATCGCGAGGAACCGTGCCAGCTCAACGGTTTCGTACAAATTGACGATGCCTGCCTGGGCGCTGAGCACGACGGCGGCAGGTCAGGCCGTGGCTCGGAAAACAAGCAGGCCTTCGTGATCGCGATAAAAACCGATGCCAATCTCGATCATCCGACCTTAGCCCTCATCGAACCGGTGTGCACCTTCGACAACTCGGCGATCACCGGCTGGGCCCAACGGCGGCTGGCCCCAGAGGCCGAAGCCTTTAGCGATGGGCTAGGTGCTTTTCGCCGTTTTGAGACCACCGGTCATGCCCATACCGTGCTCAAAAGCGAAGGCGGCCGGACCGCTCCCGAGATCGACGACACCTGCTGGGTCAATGTGCTGCTGTCAAACTTGAAATGCTCCATCGAAGGGACATATCACGCGTTCAAACATCACAAGTACGTATGTCGCTATCTGGCGGAAGCGGCCTGCCGATTGAACCGCCTTTTTCGCCTGCCTGAGTTCGTTCCGCGACGGCTGCGCGCCATGGTGCTCTGCATGCCTACCCCTGAGCCGCTTTTACGTTAGGCTACCAATTTTTCAGCTCAGGATCAGCGCTAATCAGGCAGTATCTTCAGTAAATTTTAATCATTTGGCTCTTATGGATGATTGGGCCGCCTATATAAGAATTAGGTGGCATCGAAGTGAAATACTTTATACATATTCCAAAAACAGCCGGAACATCACTCCGCGCCGCGGTGTGCAATATCGACCAGAGGAAATTAATTGTTGATCTCATTTATTCAGGTGATGATGTAAGTCGCCTGAGTAAATCGAATATTTTGAATAGAGATTCCCGCCTCCTTTTTGGGCACTTTTCTTTTGGAATTCATGCCTTATTTAGTGATCCTTCGCCGCAATATGCGACTGTAATGCGAGAGCCTGTTGAACGTGTTGCTTCGCTATATAGGCACCACTGTCGATTTACAAGTTCGCCGTTTTATTCTTTGCTGAAGAAGGAATGTTTGAGTCTCTCTGATTTTGTCGAGGCATGCATTACACCCGAAACAAATAACGAAATGGTGCGAACGCTTACTGCGAGTTACGGACGCCTTCCACTCTTGAGCGATAAGCTGTCAAATCGTTGGTGGCGGATGACTCGTGGAGTTCCCACTCGACAAATTAGCGAAAAATTTCGAATTAGACGAGCAATCAATAATATTGAAAATCACTTCAGTCACGTTGGTTTTACCAGTGATGTCAGCAGTACTTCAAGATTCTTTGAGGGATGGTTTGGTTGTGATTCAGGGACCATTATTGTTCCTCACGAAAATGGATTTCAGGGAGTGCGCGACGAGATATCTAGTACAGAACGACGTGTTATAGAAAATGCCAATCAGCTCGACCTCGAGCTTTACGAAAAAATGCGCGTAAGAGCTAAATAAAGTATTGAGGGCTTTGTCGACCGACGTCCCCCGCTTTGAGTAGCGGGACGGTTTGGAGTCCAGGGTTACTTTAACTGCTCGGCGTAGGCGGCGGGTGTCAGCCCGCCCAGCGCCTTCTTGGGTCGCTCCTCGTTGTATTCCCGGCGCCAAGTTTCGATCTCGGTGCGTGCATGTAACAGGCTCGGAAACCAGTGTTCGTTAAGGCACTCGTTGTAATGACCCAGCACTTCCTGCACAGGTCAGGCCGCTAAGGCATACGCCTCAGCGGGTGTTTTCATCTTCAACGCCTGGTGCGGGCGCTGGTGG
>NZ_JACHCM010000013.1 GCF_014200755.1 Rhodanobacter sp. ANJX3
GAAGAACTGCGAGCGCCAGCTCAACACTAGCCTACAGTTCATCCATTTGGCCTTCCTGGCCCTCCTACTCAGAAGATCGTAAACAGGCTCTTAGAGCCTGTTCAAAGTCTCCGCGTGGCCCGCGCAGGGAGCTGTTTGCACGCAGGCCAAGGAAGAACGAGGGAGTGGACGTCCGTCCACGACCGAGTGATGACGCCGGATGGCGGGCAAACAGACCCGGCCCTGCGGGTTGCCGCGCCGTGGCCGCCAGGCGGCAGCGCGCGGTTTAACTTGCCAGCCAGGCAAGTGCTGCACCACGCACCACCATCTGGCGGCCACGGCGAGGCAACGCGAGCTACGTGGAGACTTTGAACAGGCTCTTAGTCGGCTTCGTCGCCATGCGCACGACATCGACGGGCCATCGTGTGTGAAAAGGGATTGACGAATACCCCGCTAGACTAGGGGACAGATCACACCCTGTGGACGAGACCGGATCGATGCACGATGTAAACCCTGAGCTCACCCGCGAGGTGATGTCCGCCATGCTGGCGGCCAGCCCGGACTGCGTGAAAATACTTTCCGCCGAGGGGGAGATTCTGTATGTGAACGCGCGGGGTGCCGAGCTTATGGGGCTGGACTCTGTCGGCGACATCACCGGGCTCCATTACCTCGACCTGTGGCTGGAACAGGACCGTGAGCGGATCGATCACGCGGTGAGGCAGGCGGCGTCCGGGCGAACGGCGCGTTTTGAGGCCTGCTGCAATAACGCAAAGCACGAATTGATGTGCTGGGAAGTGAGCCTGGCGCCGTTTCAGGCCGAAGGGATGCCGGCGCAGATCGTTGGCATTTCCCGCGATATCTCCGAGCATCGGCAGAGCAAAATCGCACTGAGCGCGAGCGAAAGCGAGCGCCAGCAGGCGGAGCTGCGCCACCAAGCACTCAGCGAGTTGAGCACCAGACTGTTCGATCTGGACGACACGTCCGACTTGGCCTACGCCTCGGCCGAAATTCTCGGTCGCACGCTCAACGTCAGCCGGGCCGGCTACGGCACCATCGATCCGATAGCCGAAACGATTACCATCGAACGTGACTGGAATGCGCCGGGCATCCAAACCATCGCCGGCACGCTGCATTTTCGCGACTACGGCTCGTATATCGAAGATCTCAAGCGCGGCAGCACGGTGGTCTTCGCCGACGCGTACAAGGATCCGCGCACGGCTGAAAACGCAGACAAGCTCAAAGCCATCAGTGCCCAGTCGGCGGTCAATATGCCGATTACCGAGCAGGGTGGCTTTGTGGCCATCATCTATACCAATCATGAAAGCGCGCGGGAATGGACCAGCGCGGAGCTGATCTTCATGCGCGATGTCGCCAATCGCACGCGGGTAGCCATCGAGCGGCGTCGCGCCGAGCAGGAACTGCGCGAAGTCGCGGCATCGCTGGAACAGCAGGTGGCGGCGCGTACTATCGAGCGCGACCGCATTTGGCGCCTGTCGATCGACCTGATCCTGATCGTGCAGATCGACGCCCGCATCGTAGCCACCAACCCAGCGTGGACACGCATTCTTGGATGGCACGAAGACGAACTGATCGGCAGCAACCTGTTCGATCTGCTTCATCCCGACGATGTGGAATCGACCCGTAACGAAGTCGGCCGCATGTCGGAAGGGCATGTGGCCATTCAGTTCGAGAACCGCTACCGTCGGCGTGACGGGAGCTACTGCTGGATATCGTGGAACGCGTTTCCGAACGATGGTCTGATCCACGCGGTCGGCCGCGACGTAGGCAGTGAGAAAGAGCATGCCCACGCGCTGGCGCTGGCGCAGGAGCAGCTGCGCCAGGCACAGAAAATGGAAGCTATCGGCAAGCTGACCGGCGGCATCGCACACGACTTCAACAATCTGCTGCAGGTCATCAGCGGTAACCTGCAGCTGCTCAGCAATGACGTGGCCGGCAACGAACGCGCCGAGCGCCGCGTGGTCAACGCCATGGCCGGCGTCTCGCGCGGATCGAAGCTGGCCTCGCAGCTGCTGGCCTTCGGCCGTCGCCAGCCGCTGGCACCCAAAGTGGTGAACCTGGGGCGGTTGATTCGCGATCTGGATGATCTGTTGCGTCGCGCGCTCGGCGAGGCGATCGAAATCGAAACCATTGCCGCCGGCGGCTTATGGAACACCTTGATCGATCCGGCCAACGTGGAAAATGCCTTGCTCAATCTGGCGATCAACGCGCGCGACGCGATGAACGGCCGCGGTCGTTTGACCATCGAGGCAGGCAACGCCTCGCTCGACGATCATTACGTGCAGACTAATCCCGATGCGATGCCGGGTCAGTACGTGATGCTGGCGGTGAGCGACACCGGCTGCGGCATACCCGACGACATCATCAGCCAGGTGTTCGAGCCGTTCTTCACGACCAAGCCGGAAGGCCACGGTACCGGGCTTGGGCTGTCGATGGTCTACGGCTTCGTGAAGCAGTCTGGCGGCCACATCAAGGTGTATAGCGAGCTGGGGCAGGGAACCACGATCAAGCTGTATCTGCCGCGCTCGGTGCAAACCGAGGACGTGATCATCGACCACGATTCGGGTGTCGTGACGGGCGGTACGGAAACCATTCTTGTCGCCGAGGATGACGACGCGGTGCGCGACACCGTCGTCGCGCTGCTGTCCGACCTCGGCTATCGGGTGCTCAAGGCACGCGATGCGCAGGGTGCACTGACCGTCATCGAAAGCGGCATTCCGATCGACCTGCTATTTACCGATGTGGTGATGCCCGGCTCGCTGAAAAGCCCGGAAGTGGCGCGCAAGGCGCGCGAGCGGCTGCCGCATCTGGCGGTGCTGTTTACCTCGGGCTACACGGAAAATTCGATCGTGCACGGTGGGCGCCTCGACGAAGGCGTGGACCTGCTGACCAAACCGTATACGCGTGAGGCGCTGGCGAAAAAGCTGCGTCAGGTGCTGGCCGCCCAGGCGCTGCGCAACGAAAAGGCGACCATGGCGATCGAGTCACCGTTGGCCGTATCCAGCCCTGAGGACGTTTCCGGGTCGACCGGCAAGCGGCGCATTCTGGTGTGCGAGGACGACTGGATGATTCGCGTAAGTATCGTGGATATTCTCGAGGCGAAAGGGTATGCGGTCATCGAATCGGGCGATGCGGCGCAGGCGATCAATGCGTTCGACGAGCACCCGATCGATCTGCTGCTGACCGACGTCGGCCTGCCCGATATGTCCGGTGTCGACTTGGTCAAGGCCCTGCGCGAAAAGCAGCCGCATCTGCCGGTTATTTTCGCGACGGGTAACGACATGGTGAGCGGTATCGATCTGGACGCTCGGACGCGCATTCTGCAGAAGCCGTACGGTTCCGATGCGTTGCATCAGCTGATCGTGCATTCCTTCGAGGAACAGCGGTCGTGAGTTGCGGCTGTTGATGTCTTCGGTCATCGGCAGCCGTCACATCTCGAAAGAAAGGCCGCCCCGTAACGGGCGGCCTTTCTAGTTTCATGCTTCACATGCTCAGGCAAGCGTGCGCAGCTTGGCCTCGCGTTCCCATTGGCGGGTTTTCGCTGCCTTGATAAAGCCCTTGGTGTCGTCGGTATCGACCACGCCCGCATCCTTACCGACGCCACCGGCTGCCAGCACGGCCTGCGCGCCTTCGTCGGCAGCGATGGCCTTGAGATGACCGAACGCTTCACGGGAAAAATCCACGGCGGCCGCCACGCCGGCCAGCTGTTTACCCGCTGCCGGGGACAGCACCAATGCCAGCGCGTCGAATATCAGCGACGGTGTGCCGTCGAGCTGGCCATCGGCTGCGGTGCTTTTTCCGTCGCTGAGCTTGATGCCGCCCACGCGGGTGGCAACGAGTTTCGTCGCGCCTCCCGCAGCTTCGACGGCTTTCTTCACCGATTTGATCGTGGCCGCATCGGAGCCGTCGTGAATGAGGATGCCGACGGTACGGCCTTTGAGCGTGTCCTTCATCTTGCCGATGATCTGCAGCGCCGGCGACACCTTGGTATCCTGCGTTTCCACCGCGGCTGCCGGTAGGGCAGGGAGATCGTCCAGTCCCAGTCCGTCGGCAACGCGGCGGGCAAGGTCTTCGCCGATATGCCGCAGATGGCCGACCACAGCCTCGCGCACATGCTGGGTCTCCACCTTGGACAGTTCGAACACTAGTGCCGAAGCGATATGCGCCTGCTCGTACCTGGTCTGGCTGCGGAAAAACTGGCGCGCCTGGCTGTAGTGGTCGGCGAAGCTTTCCGGGCGAACGCGGCCCTTGGCGCCGTCGGCGTCGGCGACCGCGGCGCTACGAAAACCGGCCAGCGTTTCGCGCGGCGAGGTGGGATCGAGCGAGCTCGGCTCGTAGCTCACGCGGCCCTTCGGTACCTGCATCTGCATATGCCCGTCGCGCTGCTGATTGGCGAACGGGCACTTGGGCGCATTGATCGGCAGTTGATGGAAGTTCGGCGAACCCAGGCGCGATAGTTGGGTATCGAGATACGAGTGCAGGCGACCCTGAAGCAACGGATCGTTGGAGAAGTCGATGCCGGGCACCACGTGCGACGGGCAGAACGCCACCTGCTCGGTTTCGGCGAAGAAATTATCCGGGTAACGATCGAGCACCATGCGGCCGATCACCGTGAGCGGCACCAGCTCCTCCGGAATCAGCTTGGTCGGGTCGAGATGGTCGAATGGGAAGGCATCGGCCTCTTTTTCGGTGAACAGCTGCACCGCCAGTTCCCATTCGGGATACTCGCCGGCCTGGATCGACTCGAACAAATCGCGACGGTGGAAATCCGGATCCGCGCCGGCCAGTTTGACCGCTTCATCCCACACCGTGGACTGCAGGCCGAGCTTGGGCCGCCAGTGAAATTTCACAAAAGTCGATTTGCCTTCGGCGTCGAGCAGACGAAAGCTGTGGATGCCGAAGCCTTCCATCATCCGCAACGAGCGCGGGATCGTGCGGTCGGACATCGCCCACATGATCATATGCATCGATTCGGGCGTGAGCGAAATGAAATCCCAGAACGTGTCGTGTGCCGACGCGGCCTGTGGAAAGCCGCGGTCCGGCTCCATTTTCACGGCGTGGATCAGGTCCGGAAACTTGATCGCGTCCTGGATAAAGAACACCGGGATATTGTTGCCGACCAGATCCCAGTTGCCCTCCTTGGTATAGAACTTCACCGCAAAGCCGCGCACGTCGCGCGGCGTGTCGATCGAGCCCGCACCACCGGCCACAGTGGAGAAGCGCGTGAATAGCGGCGTCTTCTCGCCGACCTCCGTGAGAATTTTTGCCGTGGTGTATTTCTTCAGCGACTTGGTCAGCTCAAAGTAGCCGTGCGCGGCCGAGCCGCGCGCATGCACGATGCGCTCGGGAATGCGCTCATGATCGAAATGGGTAATTTTTTCGCGCAGAATGAAGTCTTCCAACAGCGTCGGACCGCGTGGCGAAGCCTTCAACGAATTCTGATTGTCCGACAGCGGCAGACCTTGATTGGTCGTCAGCAGCGGGTGTTGGCCGCCGGCGAGCTGGTGCAGCTCGTCGCCGTTGCCGCGTCGATCTTTTGACTTGACTGCCGGCTGCCTGCTGGGGACAGATTTTTTAGATGAAGCACTGGAATTTTTTTTGGCGTTGGCCATGGGTTCTCCGAAGCGATCGATGGTGGAGGTCTGAGGACGTCTATCAACGGTGCGCTCCGGCAAGTGAATTGCCCGTGCTTCAAATGTTTGTGAAGAGATCGATGAATGGCGCAATGGTCGATCGCCGCTAAACGATGGCAAAAAAAGCCCCGCGACGCGGGGCTTTTTATCGAGCAATAGTCAGTCGATCAGATCAGGCGTCGGCTTCTTCCTTGTACGCGTCGATCGGAATGCAGGCGCACATGATGTTCTTGTCGCCGTACACGTTGTCCACGCGGGCCACCGGGGACCAGTACTTCTGCAACTTCAGGCTGGGCAGCGGGAAAGCCGCCAGCTCGCGCGGATAAGCATGCTTCCATTCGCTGGCGCTGACCTTGGTCGCCGTGTGCGGTGCGTTTTTCAGCGGGTTGTCTTCGCGATCGAGCTTGCCTTCCTCGACCGCGCGGATTTCCTCGCGGATCTGGATCATCGCGTCGATGAAGCGGTCGAGCTCGTGCTGCGATTCGCTTTCGGTCGGCTCGACCATCAGCGTGCCGGAGACCGGGAAGCTCAGCGTCGGCGCATGGAAGCCGAAATCGATCAGGCGCTTGGCGACGTCCTCGGCACCGATGCCGGTGGCGTCCTTCAACGGGCGCAGGTCGAGAATGCACTCGTGCGCGACCAGGCCGTTGCGTCCGGTATACAGCGTCTTGTAATGCGGCGCCAGCCGCTTGGCCACATAGTTGGCGTTGAGCAGGGCGACCTGGGTCGCCTTGCGCAGGCCTTCGCTGCCCATCAGGGTGATGTACATCCACGAGATCGGCAGGATCGAGGCCGAGCCGTTGCTGGCCGCGCTGACCATGCCGACCGCGCCTTCTTCGCCGAACTTCTTCGGCAGAAACGGGGCGAGATGGGACTTGACCGCGCACGGGCCGACACCCGGTCCGCCGCCGCCGTGCGGAATGCAGAAGGTCTTGTGCAGATTCAGATGCGACACGTCCGAGCCCCACTTGCCGGGCTTTGCCACTCCGACCAGCGCATTCATGTTCGCGCCATCGGTGTAAACCTGGCCGCCGTGCTGATGGATGACGTCGCAGATCGCCACGATGTCTTCCTCGAACACGCCGTGCGTGGACGGGTAGGTGATCATCAGTGCCGCGAGGCGATCGGAATACTTCTCTGCCTTGGCGCGGATGTCGTCGACGTCGACGTTGCCATTGGCGTCGCACTGGGTCACCACGACCGTCATGCCGCACATCTGCGCGGACGCCGGGTTGGTGCCGTGGGCGGATTCGGGAATCAGGCAGATATCGCGATGGCCTTCGTTGCGCGAGCGGTGATACGCGCGGATCGCCAAGAGGCCGGCGTATTCGCCCTGCGCACCGGAGTTGGGCTGCAGGCTCACCGCGTCGTAGCCCGTGCATTCGACCAGCATCGCCTCGAGCGTATCGATCAGCTGGGTGTAGCCCTGCGTCTGCGCCGAAGGCGCCAGCGGGTGGATATTGCCGAACTCCGGCCAGGTCACCGGGATCATCTCGGCGGTGGCGTTGAGCTTCATGGTGCAGCTACCCAGCGGGATCATCGTGCGATCCATCGCCAGATCCTTGTCGGCCAGCGCGCGCATGTAGCGCAGCAGTTCGTGCTCACTGTGATGCGTGTTGAACACCGGATGCGTGAGGAAGGCGCTGGTGCGGCGCAGGCCGGCGGGCAGGGCGTCGTCGGTGCTGGCATCCAGCGCGTCGATGTCGTCGATGGCCACACCGGCGCCGAACAGCTTGGTCAGTGCGATTACGTCCTCGCGCGTGGTGGTTTCATCCAGGCTGATGCCGAGACTCCGGCCGTCGATGCGACGAAGGTTGAGCCGCGCCGATTCGGCCTTGGCGTGGATGGCCTCGGCGTCGATGTCGACCACGTGCAGTGTGTCGAAGAAATCCGGCCCGACGGTGATGCCGGCCTTGCCCAGCGCATTGGCCAGGATCGCGCTGAGGCGGTGCACGCGACGGGCGATGCGGGTCAGGCCTTCGGGACCGTGATACACCGCGTACATGCTGGCCATGACGGCGAGCAGCACCTGCGCGGTGCAGATATTCGACGTGGCCTTCTCGCGGCGGATGTGCTGCTCGCGAGTCTGCAGGGTGAGCCGATACGCCGGCTTGCCTTCCGCATCGATGGATACGCCGATCAGGCGGCCCGGCATCGAGCGCTTGTACGCATCGCGGCAGGCCATGAAGGCCGCATGTGGGCCGCCGTTGCCGAACGGTACGCCGAAGCGCTGCGAGTTGCCGACGACGATGTCGGCGCCCCATTCGCCTGGCGCCGCGATCAGGGTCAGCGCCAGCAGGTCGGTCGCCACCGCGACGAGCGCGCCGCGCGCATGCGCGGCATCAGCCAGCGCCTTGTAGTCATGGATCTGGCCGAAGGTGTTGGGGTACTGCAGCAGCACGCCGAAGCTGTCGACGCTGGCGGCTTCGGCGTCATCGCCGATATGCAGCTGCAGGCCCATCGCTTCGGCGCGGGTGTGCAGCACTTCCAGCGTCTGCGGATGCACGCCGCGCGACACGAAGAAGACATTGGACTTGGACTTGCACGAGCGCTTGGCCAGCGTCATCGCCTCGGCGGCGGCGGTGGCTTCGTCCAGCAGGGACGCGTTGGCGATCTCCATGCCGGTGAGGTCGGCGCATAACGTCTGGAAGTTGATCAGCGCTTCCATGCGGCCCTGCGATATCTCCGCCTGATACGGCGTGTAGGCCGTGTACCAGGCCGGATTCTCGAGGATATTGCGCAGGATCACGTTCGGCGTGTGCGTACCGTAGTAGCCCTGGCCTATAAAACTGCGGAACACCTGGTTCTTGTCGGCGATGGCGCGGATCTTGGCCAGCGCTTCGACCTCGGTGATCGCCTGCGGCAACGCCAGCGGCGCCGACGATTTGATCGAGGCCGGCACGATCGCGTCGGTCATCGTTTCCAGCGACTCATGGCCGATCACGTGCAGCATCTGCGCGATCTCGGCATCGTTCGGGCCGATATGGCGCTCGACGAAGGCGTGGTGATGCTCGAGTTCGCGCAGGGAAGGGGAATGTTTGTGGCTCATGACTGGAGGCATCCAAAGGCAACGTGCCGTGCCGCACGTCGGGCGCCCCTCTGTCCTTTTGCCTGAGAGTTTGGAAACGCGCCAGTCGAGATCAACGTCGATGTCAACAATGTGGCGTTTCGTGCACCTTCGGCGCCGGATCGAACCGGTCTCTCCAGAGTGTTTGCGCGTGGTGGTACAGGAGCCTGAGCGATTACGGGCGTTGCGTCTTCGGCAGCGGAATGGCCGGTCTGGCGCCATCCGCTTCTCCCACCATGCGTTTACCGCCCGAATTATACAGGGAGAGCGACGCGATATTCGTTAGCGCAGCGGATGCTGCGACAGTGTGGCCGGCCGGTTCAAAGCCCCAGATCGCTCAGTTCGGGCGCGTCATCGGGCCGGCGACCCAGCGGCCAATGAAACTTGCGGTCGGTTTCCTTGATCGGGTGTTCGTTGATGCTGGCCAGACGCCGCCGCATCAGGCCGTCCTCATCGAATTCCCAGTTCTCGTTGCCGTAGGCGCGAAACCACTGGCCGCTGTCGTCGTGATACTCGTAAGCAAACCGCACGGCGATGCGATTGCCGGCGAAGGTCCATAGTTCCTTGGTCAGCCGGTAGTCGAGTTCCTTCGCCCACTTGCGCGTGAGGAAGGCTTCGATCTCTGCGCGGCCGTGGATGAATTCCGCACGGTTGCGCCATTGGCTGTCCGACGTATAAGCCAGCGCGACCTTGGCCGGGTCGCGGCCGTTCCATGCATCTTCGGCCATGCGCACTTTCTGGATCGCGGTGGCTTCGTTGAACGGCGGCAGCGGCGGACGCGACATGTTGAACTCCGTAGGTGGCGAGTTCGTATCGTATCGCCGATCGACGCCGTCGCGGATTCCCCAAAAGACGAAGGCCGCCTTTGTGGGGCGGCCTTCGTTTACAATTGGTGCCCGGGAGAGGACTCGAACCTCCACGGAGTTGCCCCCGCTAGCACCTGAAGCTAGTGCGTCTACCAATTCCGCCACCCGGGCAGGGTCTCACTGGGCTGTACAAGCTGCGTGAGCCGCGTAATGTAGGCACCTGCCGGTGGCTTGTCAACACTTTTCACCCTATTCATCGCGTCGTGTCATCCTTCGCGCCGCGAACAACTCAAGGTAACTTAGTGACTAGAAAAACATCCTCCCCGTCTGGCAAGGGCCAGTCCGGAAACGGACAAGAGTCCGGCCCGACCCAAGGTCGCGCAAAACCTGCCGGCCGAGCGCCGCGAAATGGCGGTGCTTCGGCACCTCGCAACAAAGCTTCTGGCGGCGCCGTGCGTGATCCGCATGCGGCTCGCGAAGCGCAGAAGTACGACCGTCCCATTCCCAGCCGCGAGGCGATTCTTGCGCTGCTCGAAGAGCGCGGCGAGCTGCTGACCGAGGTGCGCATCGCCGAAGCGCTGGCGATCGACGACGAGACCGATCTCGAGGCGCTGCGCAAGCGGCTTGGCGCGATGGTCCGCGACGGCCAGCTGCTGCTTGGACGTCGCGGCGGCTACGCGCCGACGCAAAAGCTCGACCTGATCGCCGGCCTGGTGATCGCCAACGCCGAGGGCTACGGTTTTCTGCGTCCTGACGCGGGCGGTGATGATCTCTATCTCTCGCCGCAACAGATGCGCGCCGTGATGCACGGCGATCGCGTGCTCGCCAGCGTGGTCGGCATCGATCGCCGCGGGCGTCGCCAGGGCGCGATTGCCGAAGTGCTGCAGCGGCGCTCATCGCGACTGGTCGGCCGCGTCATCGTTGAAAACGGTGTCACTTCGGTAACGCCGGACGACCGACGCATTCTGCAGGAAGTGGTCATCAAACCCGGCGAAGAACAGGGCGCAACCTCGGGGCAAATCGTGGTGGTCGAAATTACCGATCCGCCCACCTCGCAGCGCGGTCCCAAAGGCGTGATCAAGGCGGTGCTGGGCGAACGCCTGCAGCCGTCGCTGGTGGTGGAGATGGCGATCGCCAGCCACGACCTGCCGCACGAATGGCCGGCCGAAGTGCTGCGCGAAGCCGCGCAGGTCGAACCTCAGGTCAGCGCGGCCGAGCGCGAAGGCCGCATCGATATCCGCTCGCTGCCGCTGGTCACGATCGACGGCGCCGATGCACGCGACTTCGATGATGCGGTATATGCCGAACCGCGACGCGGTGGCGGCTTCCGACTCACCGTGGCGATTGCCGACGTGTCGCACTACGTGCGCCTCGGCAGCGCCTTGGACAGAGAGGCCTACGAACGCAGCACGTCCACTTACTTCCCCGGTTTCGTCGTGCCGATGCTGCCGGAAACCCTGTCCAACGGCATCTGCTCACTGATGCCCAAAGTCGAGCGGATGTGCATGGTCTGCGATATGCAGGTCGATGCCGAAGGCAATGTGGTCAAGTCGAAGTTCTACGACGCGGTAATGCTGTCCCACGCGCGGCTGACCTACGACAAGGTGTGGCAGGCGGTGGGGCTGCGCGAGGAAGAAGCGCTGCAGGAAGTGGCCGACGTGCTGCCGCAGCTGGAGAACCTGCACGCGCTGTACAAGGCGATGGCGGCCCAGCGCAAGCGGCGCGGTGCGATCGATTTCGAGACGCCGGAAGTGAAGTTCCGCCTCGACCAGACCGGCAGCGTCGAATCGATGGGCGCGACCGAGCGCAACGACGCGCACAAGCTGATCGAGGAGTGCATGATCGCGGCCAACGTGCAGGCGGCGCTGTATCTGGAGAAAAAGAAAATCCCCGCGCTGTTTCGCGCGCACGAGCCGCCGCCGGCGGAAAAGTACGAGGACCTGCAGCAGTTCCTGCGCGAGTTCAAGCTGAGCATGCCGTCGGTCGATCGAGTCACGCCGGCCGATTTCTCCGAAGTGCTGCGTATGGTCAGAGATCGTCCCGAGCGCGAGCTGATCCAGTCGGTGCTGCTGCGCTCGCAGAGCATGGCAGCGTATCAGCCGGACAACCGCGGCCACTTCGGTCTGGCGTTGACGGCCTACGCGCACTTCACCTCGCCGATCCGCCGCTATCCCGACCTGCTGGTCCATCGCGCGATCCGTTTTGCGCTGACCGGCCGCAAGCCGAGCGATTACAGCTATACGCCGGCGGAAATGGCCGCGATGGCGATCCACTGTTCTCAGCGCGAACGCCGTGCCGAGGAAGCCGAGCGCGACGTCGACGAGCGCTTCAAGTGCGCATGGATGGAAAAGCATATCGGCAGCGAGTTCGATGGCGTGGTCACCGGCGTCACCTCGTTCGGCCTGTTCGTGGAGCTGAACGAATCCAAGGTCTCCGGCCTGGTACATATCAGCCAGCTCGCCAACGATTACTACCACTTCGATGCGATCCGCAAACTGCTGAAGGGCGAGCGCACCGGCACGCAGTTTCGTCTCGGCGATCATGTGCGCGTGCAGGTGCTGCGTGCCAGCCTGGAAGATCGCAAGATCGATTTCCGACTGGTGCCCACGCGTGCTGCGGCAGCTCCGCCGCAGGCGGCCGGCAAGGCTTACAACTACGCCGCTGCGGGCGAGCGTTATTCGCTGCCGAAAAAGCCGGTGGCCGAAGCGAAGGCGCCGGGTATGTTCGGTCGTGCCGCTAAGGCCATCGGTCGTGCCTTCGGTCGTAAGGATGTCGCCGTGGTGGAGGCGCCCGCACACGTTGACCACGACGAAAATCCGCCGTCGCGGCGTTCCTATGCGTCGAACAAGCCGGCCGAGTCCGGCCAGCGTCCGCGGCGCGGTTCGGCATCGACGGATGCATCGCCCAGCCGCTCCGGCAGCGGCTCCCGCGGTAAAGGGCAGGGGCAGAATCGCTCGGGGCGTGCCGCACAGGCTCCCGTGGCGACACCATCCAACGCGGCGCCATCCGGCGGCAACCGCAACAAGCGCGGGCCGCGTAAACCGAAACCGAAAGGTAAACCATGAGTGAGAGCTGGATCGTCGGGATCAACCCGGTCGAAGGTGCATTGAGTAACGACGCGGAGCGCGTGCGCGAGCTGGTGGTGGAGCAGGGCCAGCGCAATGCGCGCGTGCTCGAGCTGGCCGAGCGGGCGAAGGCGCTGAAGATCACGGTCAACCATCGTCCGCGCGAGCAGTTGGACAAGCTCGCCGGCGAGGCGCGCCATCAGGGCGTGGCTGCGCTGTACGAGCCACCGCCGATGGCGCATGAAAACGATCTGGCGGCGCTGATGGAGCGCGACGGCAGCGGCACCCTGGTGCTGGTGCTCGACGGCGTCACCGATCCGCACAACCTCGGCGCCTGCCTGCGCAGTGCGGCCGCCGCCAAGGTTACCGCGGTGATCGTGCCGAAGGATCGCGCGGTCGGCCTGACGCCGGTCGTGCGCCGTGCGTCGGCCGGTGGCGCCGATCGCGTGCCGCTGATTGCGGTGACCAATCTGGCTCGCACGCTGCGCGAGTTGAAGGATGCTGGCGTGTGGATTACCGGCTTGGACGGCGAGACGGAAACGTCGATCTACACGGTCGATTTCAAGGGGCCGGTGGCCATCGTGCTCGGCAGCGAAGGCGAGGGCATGCGACGGCTGACGCGTGAGCTGTGCGATTTCGTGGCGAAAATTCCGATGCCGGGCACGATGGAGAGCCTTAACGTCTCCGTCGCTACCGGTGTGGTTTTATTCGAAGCCTTGCGTCAACGGAGTGCAGTGAAATGACTTTTTTTTGGCACGACTGGGTGGGTTATATCGGCGTGTTCTTTGTGCTGCTGGCCTATCTACTTTTGCAGGCACACAAGATCCGTGGCAACGGGCTGACTTACCAACTCTTGAATGTGCTGGGCGCGATCGGCGTGATCCTATCGCTGGTTTTCGGGCTGGGGCCGATCAACTGGCCGGCGTTCCTGATGGAACTGGCCTGGGTCATCATCGGCGTGTTCGGTATCGTGCACGGAACGCGGCTTCGCCAGCGCGCCCGTGAAAAAGGCCAGAACATGCCGATATGGTGAGCGACGTCGTGCGATGGTTCTTACCTAGGTACAGCTAGGGCGAACGACGGTTAGTCGGAAAAAAGAAGCGCGTGATGCGCTTCTTTTTTTGCGTCAATGGTCCAGCTCGGCTTATTCGCCGAGCTTGCCGAGCTCAGGATTCGACGTGAAATCGCGCTTGGTGCGCTGCTTGTTCAGCGGCTCGCCGGTGACCTGGAACCACACGTTTTCGGCGATATTGGTGGCGTGGTCGCCGATCCGCTCGATGTTTTTCGCCATGAACAGCAGATGCGTGCACGGGGTGATATTGCGCGGGTCTTCCATCATGTAGGTCAGCAGCTGGCGGAAATAGCCGGTGTAGGCGTCGTCGAGTTCCGCGTCGTCCTTCCAGACCTGGTAGGCCTTCTCGGCGTCCTGGTCGCGATAGGCCAGCAGCACGTCGCGCACTTCGGTGGCGGCCAGCTCGGCGAGGTAGTTCAGTCCGGCCGTCGGCGCCACCGGCGCCACCATCGATAGCGGGATCGAACGCTTGGCCACATTGGCCGCGTAGTCGCCGATGCGCTCGATGTCGGCCGCAATGCGCAGCGCGGCGAACACGTTGCGCAGGTCGCCGGCCATCGGCGCGCGCAGCGCGAGCAGGCGCACTACATCGTGGCTGATTTCCTGTTCGAGTTGGTCGATGGCCTCGTCGTTGCCGACGACGCGCTGGGCGGCGCGTTCGTCGCGGCGGTCGATCACGTCGATGGCCGCTTCGAGCTGGCTCACCGACAACTCGCCCATGCGCACGATTTCGCCGGTCAGCCGGGTCAGTTCGCCGTCATAGCTCTTGATGATGTGTTCTTTGCCGGTGCTGCTCATAGGTGTTCTCTCATGCATCAAGTAGGGAGTGCGCGCAGCTCGCCCGTTCGCGCAGACCTCTCCATCAAGGGAGAGGCATCGGTTATACGCTCAGCCGAACCGACCGGTGATGTAATCCTCGGTCTGTTTCTTGCCGGGCTTGGTGAAGATTTTTTCGGTGCGGTCGAACTCGATCAGCTCACCCATGTACATGAAGGCGGTGAGATCGGAGCAGCGCGCCGCCTGCTGCATATTGTGCGTGACGATGACGATGGTAAATTCGTTTTTCAGCTCTTCGACCAGCTGCTCGATTCGACTGGTGGCGATCGGATCGAGCGCCGAGGTCGGTTCGTCGAGCAGCAGCACCTCGGGCCGCAGCGCGATGGCGCGGGCGATGCACAAACGCTGCTGCTGACCGCCGGAAAGGCCGAGCGCATTCTGCTTCAGCTTGTCCTTCACCTCGTCCCACAGCGCCGCGCTGCGCAGTGCCTGTTCGACCCGACCGTCCATATCCGGCTTGGACAGCTTTTCGTGATGACGAATGCCGTAGGCCACGTTCTCGAAGATGGTCATCGGAAACGGCACGGGTTTCTGAAACACCATGCCGACCTTGCTGCGCAGGCGATTCATCGAATAACCGGGGTCGAGAATATTCTCGCCGTCCAGCACGATTTCGCCCTTCGCCTCCAGCTTCGGATAGATGGCGTAGATTCGATTGAAGATACGCAGCAGGGTCGACTTGCCGCAGCCGGAGGGCCCGATGATGGCGGTGACCTTTTTCTCCGGTACTTCCATGTTGATGCCTTTCAGCGCATGGAAACCGTTGTAGTAGAAATGCAGGTCGCGCACCGTCATTTTGGTGCTGGCCAGGGGAGCGGCCATGGTCTGCGCCAGGTGGTTGGCGACGGCAGGATCAGTCATGGGAAACCTTGTTGCGCGAGAAAATCAGGCGGGAGCCGAGGCTGAGCAGCAGCACGAACATGGTGACCACGAAGGCGCCGGCCCAGGCCATCGCGTGCATCGTGTCGCCCGGATCGTTGGCGTACTGATAAATGATCTGCGGCAGGCTGGACATCTTGTCGATCGGGTTCAGCGTCATATAGTTGTTGCCGAACGCGGTGAACAGCAGCGGTGCGGTTTCACCGGAAATGCGCGCCAGTGCCAGCAGCACGCCGGTGATGATGCCCGAGCGCGCCGCGCGGACCAGAATTTGCATGGTCAGCTTCCACTGCGGCACGCCGAGCGACAGCGCCGCTTCGCGCAGCGTCGAGGGGACCAGCCGCAGCATTTCGTCGGTGGTGCGCACGATCACGGGCAGGGCGATCAGAGCCAGCGCCACGCCGCCGGCGAAACCGGAGAAGGTGGTCGAACCGTGGGTCAGCACCGTGCTGGGCAGCACGATGATGGTGTAGACGAACAGGCCCATCACGATCGATGGCGCGGACAGCAGAATGTCGTTGAGGAAGCGGATCGTCTCGCCCAGCTTGGTGCGATTGGCATATTCGGCCAGCCAGGTGCCAGCCATCACACCGATGGGTGTGGCGATGGCGATGCCGAGAAAGTTGATGATCAGGCTGCCGACCATGGCATTGGCCAGTCCGCCGTCTTCGCCGTTGGCCGTGATGCTGGTGAACAGCTTGAAGTTCAACGCGCTGATGCCCTGGCGCAGCGTTTCCCACAGAATCCAGGCGAGAAACACCAGGCCGACCAGGGTGGCCAGCGTGCTCAGCGCGATGGCGATCCAGTTGGTGACGCGGCGGCGTAGATAGATCGCACTCATCAGTTGCCTTCCTTGCGCTTGAGCTGGCGGAGCATCAGCCGGGCGATCAGCAGCACGATAAAGGTGACCACGAACAGCAGAAACGCCAGCGCCATCAGCGAGGACTTCTGCAGGCCGCTGGCTTCGCTGAACTGGTTGGCGATGGTCGAGGCGATCGATGTGCCAGGGTCGAGCAGCGACGCCGAAAAGGTCATCGAGTTGCCGATGATGAAGGCCACTGCCATCGTTTCGCCCAGCGCGCGTCCGAGGCCCAGAAAGATGCCGCCGATCACGGCCGATCGCGTATACGGCAGCACGATGTCCCACGACACTTCCCACGTGCTCGAACCGAGCGCGTACGCGGACTCCTTCAGCCGCGTCGGCACGGTCTGGAACACCTCGCGCATCACCGAGGAGATAAACGGGACGATCATGATCGCCAGCACGATTCCGGCCACCAGGATGCTGGCGCCAAAGGGATAGTCGCTGCCGAACAGTTTGCCGATGAACGGCACGTGCTGGGCCACCCACGACAGCTTGCCGTCATCGGGCTTGTTGCCCAGGTTGTTGGTCAGCCACGGCTTGATGTGCGCGGAAAAGAACGGTGCGAAGACGAACAGCCCCCACATACCGTAAATGATCGAGGGTATGCCCGCCAGCAATTCGATCGCCGAAGATACCGGCGTGCGCAGCCAGGCAGGCGCCACTTCGGAAAGGTAGAGCGCGATGCCGAAGCTCACCGGTACGGCGATCAGCAGCGCAATGAGCGAGGTGACGATGGTGCCGTAAACCGGAACCAGTGCGCCGTAGACATCGTTGCCTGGATCCCATGCCGTGCTGACCAGAAAGTGCCAGCCGAACTTGGCGAAGGCTTCGCGGCCGCCCCACAGGGTGGCGCCGGCAGCGCCGAGCAGCGAGGCGAGCACCAGCAGGGCGCAGCCCTTGAGCAGCCATCGGAAAAAGAGTTCCTGCCGCGCGTCGCGTCGCGTGCGTTGCTCCACGACCATGGGAGGCGCGATGGTGCCGGGTTGCGCTGACATGTGCGATGCGATCCTCAAACTGACAGGTAGCAGGGTGCGGCGGTGGTGTTACCGATGCGGCCACCGCTTTCAGCGAAAAGCCGCCCTTTCGAAAAAGGGCGGCATGGTGTCTAGCCTATCCACAGCGTGCGGCGGAAGCATGACTGCTACCGCCGTCAGGTCGCTTCAATGCTTGTAATCGGACGCCCAGTAAGCCTCGATCTGCGCCACCAGCGGTGCCGGCAGCGGCACGTAGTCGAGCGCGCTGGCGTCGGCCTGACCCTGCTCCAGCGACCACTTGAAGAAGTCGAAGGCGACCTTGCTGTTGGCGGCGTTCTTCGGCGTCTTGTACATGATCACCCAGGTGGTGGCGGTGATCGGCCAGGCCTGCGCACCGGGTGCATTGGTCATGACCAGGTTGAAATCCTTGGCGCTCTTCCAGTCGGCGGTGGCAGCAGCGGCGGCGAAGGCAGACGCGTTCGGCTTGATGAAGTTGCCGCTGGCGTTCTTCAGGTCGACCCAGGCCAGCTTGTTCTTCACCGCATACGCGTATTCCACGTAACCGATCGAGCCCGGAATCTGGCGCACGTACTGCGATACGCCTTCGTTGCCCTTGCCGCCCACGCCGGTCGGCCATTCGACGGCCGTGCCGAACTTCACTTTGGTCGCCCAATCCGTGTTGACCTTGGACAGATAGTTGGTGAAGTTGAACGAGGTGCCCGAACCGTCCGAACGATGCACGACAGTGATCTTGCCGGCCGGCAGCTTGAGGCCGGCATTCAGCGCGGCGATCTTCGGGTCGTTCCAGTTGGTGATCTTGCCCAGGAAAATGTCGGCCAGGGTGGTGCCGTCGAGCTTGACCTGGTCTTCGGCAATGCCTTCGATGTGCACGACCGGTACGATGCCGCCGACCACGACCGGGAACTGGCCCAGGCCGAGCTGCTGCAGGTCTTCGGCCTTCATCGGCGCATCGGACGCGCCGAAGTCGATGGTGCCTTCCTTGATCTGCGCGATGCCGGCGCCGGAGCCGACCGACTGATAATTGAGATGGTTGCCGGTTTTTTCGGCGAACGCGGCGGACCACTTGGACATGACCGGATACACGAAGCTGGAGCCCGCGCCGGTGATATCGGTGGCCTGGGCGGCGACGGCAAACGTCGAGGACACGGCGATGGCCGCGACGGCGGCGAATCGGAACGAGGATTTGCGAGTGATCAACACGGTAGCTCCTAGGAGGGGCGGAGGATTGGACCCCGCCATTTCAGGCCTTTCGTGTTGCAATGAGATGAGATGAATGTTTCAAGGAGATGACAACGCAAGAAATTGTTGTCATGAATTGCGATCGGGCGCCTCCCATGCCCCTGTGAGTCGGTGAATACGGCTCAGGACAAGACGCCCAGACCGACGTGCTCCTGTTCGAGAAGCTCAAGCTGGCGCCAGCGGTTGACCACGGTGCAGAAAAGGTCGGCCGTTCGCTCGGCATCGTAGACGGCGGAATGTGCCTCGCGACCGTCGAACGTATGGCCGGCAGCCAGCACGGCCTTGCTCAACACGGTCTGGCCGAATGCCAGGCCGCCGAAGCTGACGGTATCGAAGCAGCTGAAGGGATGAAATGGATTGCGCTTGTTGCCACAGCGACGCACGGCCATATTCAAAAAGCCCAGATCGAACGCCGCGTTGTGACCCACCAGGATCGCGCGTTGGCACTCCGCATCGCGCACAGCCTGGCGCACCGCTTGAAATATATGGTCCAAAGCCAGCCGTTCGGCCAAGGCGCCGCGCAGCGGGTTGTAGGGATCGATACCGGTAATTTCCAGCGATCGTGGGTCGATATTGGCGCCGGGGAAGGGCTCGACATGGGTCGAGATGGTCTGGTGCGGGCGCAGGAAACCGTCGGCATCCATGCTGATGGTGACCGCGGCGATTTCCAGCAGGGCATCGTGCTCGGCATCGAATCCCCCGGTTTCGACATCGACGACCACCGGTAGAAAACCGCGGAAGCGTTCCGCCATGCGTGCGGGGGAGGTAAGCGGACTATAAGACATGATCGAAGCATAGCATTGGCGTTTTCCATGCCCGGTCGTTCGGCGACTGCGAAAGCGTTTTCGTTTTCATTAAGACGCTCAAAAAGCGCTTGGCCCTGCGGTACATGTCATAGAGCGGACATCTCGCTCGATCACTATGTGGCGAAGCAGCGGCGGTTTTTTGAGGTGCAGAACCGTTTCTCCATGGTTGCCATTTCCCGCAGACAACCAGCGTCAGTGGCGACCACTGTCATCTAAGTGTCATCATTCGTATACGTAAGCGTAACGCGTGCGCGGCATGCTGCGCTTCGAGATGGGGCGTTAAATCAATTTAACAGGCACTGGAACGTGTCGGCTCCGTCGCACGACTCTTTCTAACTTGATGCGGAGCTCCACAATCATGCGCAACAAAATTGTCGCTGCAGCCATCGCTGCCGTGCTTGGCACACTCAGCATCAGCGCGCACGCCGATGATGCCGACATCAACACTTTCAGTGACCTGTTCAAGCAGGGTCACGTCGACGGCGAGCTGCGCCTGTATGACTTCAACCGCACTTACGACTATAGCGTCGCGGCGAAGCCCAGCGCCCGTGCGTTCGGTGGCTCGATTCTGCTCAATGCACAGACCGCTTCGTTGAATGGTTTCAGTGCCGGTGCGTCGCTTGTCAGCGCCAATTCATTGGGTTCGCTGGCCGACAATCCGAAGCGGGTCGATACCACCCTGATGGGCGCCAGCGATTCGCTGACCGCGCTAAGCCAGGCCTACCTGCAGTACAAGAACGACTGGGTCCTGGCGCGTGCCGGTTACCAGTATTTGAATACGCCTTGGATGGGCAATAGCGACGGCCGCCTGATTCCCAGCTCTTATGAAGCGCTGAGTGCAGTGTTCACGCCGGTGAAGGGCTGGAACATCATCGGTATCCGTGAGCTCAGCTACCGCAGCCGCACGTCGGATGACTATTTCAACGACAACAACTATTACGCCAGCGCGTATCAGGGCGACACGCTCTACGGTGGTAACCAGGGCTTGCCGCTGACCGCAAAGCAGACCAGCGGTACGTGGGCGCTGGGCAGCACCTATGTGAACGGTGGCCTGAAGGCACAGGGCTGGTACTACGACTTCCTCGACTTTGCTCGCATGGGCTACGCCGACGGCAGCTACGTGTTCGACACCGGTACCGGCTTCAATCCGGTCGTCGGCCTGCAGGGCTTGACCGAAAGCGGTGGTGGCTCGGATAACGTGCTGGTGCAGAACAAGCTCAAGATCAACGGCATTGCCGGTACCAACGTGAAGGCCCGCGTCTGGGGTGCCGACCTCGGCGTGGTGATCCCGAACGGCCGTATCGACTTCATGTACAACAAGGCGGAGCAGGAGAGCGGTTCGACCATCGGCGATGGCGCGATCATTTCGCCCTATACCGCCAGCTACGCGACAGACCCCCTGTACACCACGTCGATGATTCGCGGTCTGGTGGAAACCGGTCCGGGCCATGCGGAGAAGGTCAAGTTCTCCTACGACCTGTTCGACAAGAAGCTGCAGCTGGTCGCTGCCTACGCCAAGTACAGCACCGTTCTCGACGGCAATTTCCACGATACCTACTTCGACATCATCTACAACTTCGACGGCTTCATGAAGGGTTTCCAGATTCGCGATCGCTGGGAGCGTTCGTCGGGTGGCATCAACAATCTGAACCCGGGCAACGAGGCGTTTACGTATAACCGCGTGATGCTGAGCTACAAGTTCTGATCGCATTTTTCGGAGAGCGGGCGATGACAGTCAATTTGTCATCGCCCCGATTCGAAAGTGTCATCTGTGCCTGCCACGATTGACCCGCATCGAGTTATCGGAAAGGAGTTCGACCCAAGGACGGAAAACGGCGGGCATGGCCCGCCGTTTGCTTTTGTGCGGTACCTCAAATGGAATTCATGGAACAGCCGCCACCGGTTGCCCGGCTGGCGGCTTTTTCATGTCGGCATCGCTCCAGCCGCCGCCTAGCGCGCGAATCAGATTCACGCTGGCCTGCAGCCGCCGCGTGCGCACCTGCTCGGCGTTGCGCTTGGCCTGGAGATAGCTGGTCTGCGCCGTGACCACGTCAAGATAGTTGACGATGCCTTCGCTGTAACGGTTGGTCGCAATCGCTGCTGCATCCTGCGCGGATGCGGCAGCGTCGTCTTCGTCGTGCGCCTCGCGGCTGAGATTGCTCAGCAGCGACAGGTTGTCTTCGACCTGCTGGAACGCGGCGAGTACGGTGACGCGGTACTGACCTGCGGCTTCATCGAAGTTCGCCTTCGCCTCGCGCTCCCGCGCGCGCCGCAAGCCGCCGTCAAAGAGGCTCAATGCGCCGATCGGGCCCAGCGCCCACATGCGGTTTCCCGCGGTGAGCAGGCTGCCGTTGCCGGTGTTTTGCCAGCCGAACATCGCCGAAAGACTGAAGCTGGGATAGAACGCCGCGCGCGCTACGCCGATATTGGCATTGGCGGCAAAGGTGAGCCGCTCGGCGGCTGCGATATCCGGCCGACGCTGCAGCAGAACGGACGGCACCTCGGCAGGAATGGCGGGCAGTCCGATCTGCACGTCCGACGCCGGCAGCGAAAACTTCGACGCCGGCACGCCGATCAGGGTCGCAATGGCGTGTTCAGTGAGCGCGCGCTGTGCGGTCACTTCGGCGGCCTGCGCTTGTGCATCCGAAAGCTGGGTCTTGGCGCGGGCTACCGACAGACCTGAGGCGATCCCGCCCTCCATGCGATTTTGTGTCAGCACCAGACCCTTGCGATAAGCCTCTAGTGAATCGCTAAGAATATGTGCCTGGATGTCGTAGCCGCGCAGCTGGATATAAAGATCGGCGAGCTGCGATTGCAGGCTCAACTTGGCTGTGGCCAGGTCGGCGTTGGCTGCCTGCGCTTCAGCGTTGCCGGCGGCGACTTCGTTACGTACGCGGCCCCAGAAATCGAATTCATAGCCCGCCGAAAACTGCGCCGTGTCGGCGTCGTACTCGTTGGGCTGATTGCTGCCGCGCAGTGGACGATTGTTCGACTGGCGATTGTCGGAAGGGCCGCCATCCACGCCCACGTGCGGGAACAGTCCGGAACGCAGCTCGCCCTCGTAGGCATGCGCGCGGTTGTAGTGGGCCAGCGCCACGGCCAGCGACGGGTTGTCGGCGTCGAGCTTTCGTTCCAGTCCATCGAGCGTGCCGTCGTTGAAGATATGCCACCAGTCGCCGCGTGCCTGCGTATCGGCCGGCGCGGCCGGTGTCCACAATCCGGATGCTTCCTTGTAATTAGCCGGCATGTCGACGGTCGGCCGATGATAGGTGGGCGCCAGCGAACAGCCGCTCAGCGCGATGAGCAGAGCCGCAGCCAGAGCGTGTTTCACGCCGCTGCGTCGAGGCATCTGCTGTTTGTGTTTGTGCATCAAGGAATAAGTGCGCATGACTTCAACCCTGCTTCGGCTGAGCTTGCGTGCTTTTTGCCGGTGTCGCCGCGCTGGCCAATTGCACCTTGTCACCCTGCGACAGCGAGTCCGGCGGATGGTCGATGATGCGATCGCCAGGCTGCAGGCCGTGATCTATCTCCAGCGAATCGCCCAGGTCCATGCCGATGTGAACATTGCGCAGCTGCACGCGGTTGTCCGCGCCCAACACGGCGACCTGTGGACCGGCGGCGCGGAAAATCAGCACGGTCGACGGTACCGTAGTCACGTGCGTGTTGACGGTTATAGGCAGGCTCACTTCCGCATAGTCGCCCGGCAGCAGTTCGCCGTTGGGGTTGGGCGCCTCGAACTGTGCCAGCAGCGCGCCGGACTCCTGATTGACCGATCCCGACGAGCCGATCAGCGTCGCCTTGTAGGTCTGCCCCGGGTGCTCAAGTACGCTGAGGTCGACCGTCATGCCGGGCTTGATCGATGCGGCATAGCCCTGCGGAATGCGCACATAGAGACGCATCTTGCTGGTATCGGCCACGGTGAACAGGGCCGGGCTGCTCTCGCTGGTGGAGGAGATCAGATCGCCGATATCGGTATTGCGGCTGGTCACCGTGCCGCTGAAGGGCGCGGTGATGTGCTTGAACGATTCCAACGCGGCGAGCCGGTCCACGTCGGCCTGCGCCGAGAGCACGTTGGCGGCTGCCACTTCGGCTTCACCGCTTTTTTCGTCGGCCTCCTGTTTGGACACCGAGTTGGAGCTCAGCAGATGCTGCCATCGCTGGCTGGTGATCTGTGCCAGATGCTGTGAGGCCTTGGCACGCACCAGCACGGCCTTGGCCTGGTCGAACTGCTGGTCCAGCTCGGGCGTGTCGATGATGCCCAGCGTATCGCCGGCGTTGACCGTGCTGCCGATATCCTTGTCCCAGCTTTTCAGATAGCCGCTGACCCGCGCGTGGATCGGAGCGCTGATCCACGCGTCGATGCGGCCGGGTAACGTCATCGCATGGCTGTCTGCCTTACCGGAGACTGGCGCCAACTGCACCGTAGGTAACTCTTGCGCGTCGGTCCAGCTGACCACCTGATGATAGTCATGCGCACGCACGGCCAACCCGATCACCGTGGACAGAACAGCCACGACAACAACGATGGCGATCGGACGGCCCAGGCGCAGCGGGCGCTGCGCTGGGGCTTCGTGATTAGGCGACATGGGGATTTTCTCCGGGCAACAGAACGGGGTCAGTGAAAGCGGCGTGTTCTTCGCCCGCATGGACGAGGCTGAAAATCACCGGCACAAAGAGCAGCGTGGCAAAGGTGGCGAACAGCAGGCCACCGATCACGGCGCGGCCCAGCGGCGAGTTTTGTTCGTGGCTCAGCGCCATCGGCAGCATGCCCATGATCATCGCCAGCGCGGTCATGCAGACCGGGCGGAAGCGCGTGAAACCCGCTTCCATCGCGGCCTTCACCGCGTCGCCGTGAATCGCCAGCCGCTCGCGACAGAAGCTCACGACAAGAATCGAGTTGGCGGTAGCCACGCCCATGCACATGATGGCGCCGGTCAGTGCGGGAACCGACAGCGTGGTGTGGCTTATGAAGAGCATCCACACGATGCCCGCCAGTGCCGCAGGCAGGGCGGTGATGATCACGAAGGGATCGAGCCACGACTGGAAGTTGACCACGATGAGCAGGTAGATCATCACCACCGCACCGAGCAGGCCGAACAGCAGGCCGCTGAAAGCTTCGTTCATCGTGCCGACCTGACCGCGCAGCGTCACCAGGGTGCCCTTGGGTCGGCTCTTGGCGAACTGCGCCAGCACCTTGTTGACGTCGGTGCTGACTGCGCCGAGGTCGCGATCCTGCACGGCGGCGTAGATATCGAACGAGGGCAGGATGTTGTAGTGCGACACCACCGCAGCGCTGGGCTCACGCGTGAAGCTGGCGATACCGCCCAGCATCTGGCTGGCCTTGTCGCTGGAGGAGGTCACCGGCAGTCGCGCCAGGTCGGCCATCGAATCCATCTTGTACTGCGGCGTCGCGGCGACGATCGCGTACGACACGCCGTTCTTAGGGTTGAGCCAGAACGCCGGCGCCACCTGGCTGCTGCCGGCGAGCGAGGCGACCATGCTGTTGGTGACGTCGCGCTCGGTGATGCCGAGCGCATCGGCGCGGGTGCGATCGACGTGAACGTTCAACTGCGGGTAGCTGGTGCTCTGCTGCAGGCGCACGTCGGCGATGCCGGGCACGGCACGCAGCTTCTTCATGATCTGCATCGCATACGCTTCGTTTTCCTCGCTGTTGCGTCCGGTGATCGACACGTCCAGCGGTGCGGGGGCGCCGAAGTTCAGGATCTGGCTGGTCATGTCGGCCGGCAGAAACGCGAACTGGGTGCCGGGGAAAAGCTGTGGCAGCTTTTCGCGCAGCTGCTTGACGAACTTGGCCGTCGGCCCATGGCCTTCCTTCAGGGCAATCTGGATGTCGCCATCCTCCGGCCCGATCGTGCCGGTATTGCTGTAGACCAGGTTGACGCTGCTGAGCGGCAGGCCGATGTTGTCGATGACGGTTTCGAGCTGATCGGCCGGAATGATCTGGCGGATCGTCTGTTCGATGTGATCGAACTCGGCAGCGGTTTCTTCCACACGCGTGCCCATCGGTGCACGCACGTGCAGTGCGATGGCGCCAGCGTCGACATCCGGGAAAAAGTCGCGGCCCAGGAACGGCACCAGGGCGAACGAGATCAGCACAAAACCGAGGAAGCCCAGAATGAAGACTCGACGCCGAGCCAGTGCTGCACCCAGCAGCGCATAGTAGCCATCGCGAATCTGGGTGAAGCGGTGTTCGAACGCGAGCTGGAACGCGATCGCCTTGCGCACTACCACGTTCCGGTGCGCATGGTGCTGATCACCTTCGTGATGGTTGATGTAACCGTCTTCCGGATGATCGCCGCCGCCAGCTTCGGTGACGTGCGGCTTCAGCAGAAACATCGCCATGGTCGGCACCAGCGTGCGCGACAATACGAACGACGAGGCCATCGCGAAGATCACCGCCAGCGCCATCGGTCGGAACAGGAAGCCGGCGATGCCGTCGAGCATGAACATCGGCACGAACACGATGCAGATGCACAGCAGCGACACGAAGGCGGGCGTGACGATTTGCGCGGCGCCGTCGAGGATGGCCGACTTGACGTCCTTGCCCTGCTCGAGAAGCCAGTTGATGTTCTCGATGGTCACCGTGGCATCGTCGACCAGGATGCCGACGGCCAGTGCCAAGCCGCCCAGCGTCATCACATTGAGCGTCTGTCCGGTCGCGGACAGCAGCGCGATCGCCGAAAGGATCGACAGCGGAATCGACACCGCAATGATGACGGTGGAGCGCCAGCTGCCGAGAAAGATCAGAATCATCACCGAGGTCAGCAGGGCCGCAATGATGCCTTCGCGGGCCACCGAGGCGATCGCCTCTTTCACGAAGACGGACTGATCGTTGAGCTGGGAAATTTTCAGCGAAGGCGGCATCGTCTCTTCGATCAGCGGCATCAGCTTCTTGATGCCGGCGACCACGGCCAGCGTCGAAGCGCTGCCGGTTTTCAGGATCGGCATCAACACCGCGCGCTTGCCGTCCACGCGCACCAGATTGTTCTGCGGCGGCGAGCCGTCGCGCACGTGGGCGACCTGGCCGATGGTGATGGTCGCACCGTTGATCGTCTTGATCGGGAGATTGTTGAGATCTTCGAAGGCTTTGGGGCTGTTGTTGAGCTGCACGTGGTATTCGTAGGTGCCGATCTTGGTCGTGCCGACCGGAATGATCTGGTTCTGCGAGGCCAGCGCGTTGGCGACGTCCTGCGCCGATAGACCCTTGGCGTCGAGCGCCTGCGGGTCCAGATCCATCGTGATCTGGCGCTGCTTGCCGCCGTACGGGGTGGGGATCGCCACACCGTTGACCGAGACCAGCGTGGGGCGAACCTCGTTCTGCGCAATGTCACGAATTTTCGATTCCGACAGCGTCTTGCTCGATAGCGCCATCTGCAGCACCGGCACGGTGGACGCGTTGTAGTTGAGAATCAGCGGCGGCGTGATGCCGGGCGGCATCTGCTTGACCACCGTCTGCGAGATCGAGGTCACCTGCGCCGTGGCCGTGCGGATATCCGTGCCGGGCTGAAAGAAGATCTTGACCACGCCGGCGCCGGGCAGCGACTGCGATTCGATGTGTTCGATGTTGTTGACCGAGGTGGTCAGCGATCGCTCGTAGTAATAAATGACGCGACCGGACATTTGATCCGGCGGCAGGCCGTTGTAGGTCCACACCACGCTGATCACGGGAATACCGATATTGGGAAAGATATCCGTCGGTGTGCGTAATGCCGCCAGCGGGCCGGCGATGAGGATGACCAGCGCCAGCACAACGAAGGTATAGGGCCGCGACAGGGCTAAGCGGACGAGACCGAGCATGGATGTTTCCAGTGGGCAGTTGGTTCGCGCACCACCACGGACAGCGCCGAGGTCGTATCAACGATTGCCCGGGAGCATGGCAACCCAGCCTTTGCTAAACCTTTTTGGATGCCTTCGCGGCCTTCTGGCGCCTGAATGGCCGTCCATTTGAGCGACTTGACGTGCTGATCAGCCGTCGGCGCTCGTCATGCGGATTCGCACCTGCAGCCCGTGGCCGAACGGCGAGGCCAACAGCTCTATATGTGCCTGATGCAGCTGGATCGCACGCTGCACGATACTCAGGCCTAGGCCATAGCCGCGCGATTCGCTCCCCACCTCGCGGTGAAAGCGCTCGAACACCGCTTCGCGCCGGTCCGCTGGTATGCCTGGGCCGTCATCGGAGATGGCGATGATCACGGCGCTGGCCTCGCGCTGGATCGACACATCGACCCGACCACTCGATTCCGAGTAGCGCAGCGCATTCTCGATGAGGTTGCGGAACATGGCCGTCAGCGCCACTTCATGGCCACTGACCGGAATGCGTCCCGTATTGGTGGTAAGGCTGAGTTCGATATCTTTTTCGGCAATCAGCGGTGCCAGCTCTTCGATGACTTCGGTGGTCAGCCCGACCAGTTCGATGGTCGTTCGCTGCTCTGAGGCGGCGCCGGACTCAAGCCGTGCGAGTGCCAGAATCTGTTCGATGCGACGCGCCAGTCGCGCCAGGCTGAGCTGCGCGCTTCGCAGCATCGCATCGACTTCCGCGGCGCTGCCGGCGATCTGCGCGCTTTCCAGATGAATCATGGTGGCAGCCAGCGGCGTGCGCAGCTCGTGTGCCACGTCGCCGGCAAAACGGTGTTCGCGTTCGATGGTGTCTTCGAGTCGCTCGATTTGCTGGTTGAGGGTCAACAGCAGCGGCGTGATCTCGCGCGGGGCGTCGTCCACGGCGACCGGCTGTCGGCTGCCGGGTAGTCGGCGGGCCAAGTGTTCGGCAAGTCGGTCCAGCGGTCGCAGCCCGCGTCCAACCGCCCAACTGGCCAGCAATGCGAGCAGCGGCAAGCCGATGATCAGCGGCAGGGTGTGCTCCATCACCAGCGCACGGGTAATGGCGCGCCGGTTATCCGAACGTTCGCCGATGCGTATCACCAGGCCGGCCCGATTCTTCAGCGTAAAGATGCGCCAGGTTTGATCCTGCAGGCTCAGGTCGCGAAAGCCGCGCTCGGTGGTCGGCGGTGGCGGCAAGCTGGCGAGATTCGCGGTGGCGGCCAGTAGATGGCCATCGCCTGCGTAGGCCTGAAAGCCCACTTCCGGCTCGAAGTTGCGCTCGTGTACGCGCACCATCACGCCGCGCAACGTGTCGTCCGGCAGAACGGCGTTACCCGCGCCGTGCGCGGACAGCGTCGAAACATGTTCGATCAAGTTGCCCAGGGTGCGTCCGGCCTGCGCCAAGCGGCCGTCCAGCAGGTGATCCATTTCGCTGAGTTCGCGCTGGTAGCTGAGCACGCCCAGCGGAATGAGCACACCGACTTGCACGGCGATGATCAGCCAGGTCAGACGCGTGCGCAGGCTGGCCGTTCTCATCGGGCCACCTTCATGGATGTGCGCTCGAGACCATGGCCTATGTTCGCATGTTCATCTGGACAGGTTTACTTGGCCTCGCGCGGCACCATATAGCCGATGCCGCGCACGGTGGTGATCACCTCCGGACTGAGCTTGCGCCGCAGCCAGTGCACCTGCACTTCGATCGCATTGCGTTCGACCACCGTATCCAGGCCGTAGACCGAGTTTTCCAGCGCATCGCGGCGCACGATGCGCCCGGCGCGCTCCATCAAGACCTGCAGCAGGGCGAACTCGCGGCGGGTCAGGCTGACCTTTTCACCGCGAAACTCGACTTCGGCGGTGGACAGGTCGAGCCGCATGCCGCCGGCTTCGATCAGGTTGTCGGCCAGGCCCTGCGCGCGGCGGGTCAGCGAGCGGATACGTGCCGCCAGCTCACCGAGGTGGAAGGGCTTCACCAGAAAATCGTCGGCGCCCAGATCGAGCCCGCGGATGCGCGTGTCGATGGCGTCGCGCGCGGTCAGCACCAGGATCGGCGTTTTTATGCCCTGGCGACGCGCTTCCAGCAGCACGTCCATGCCGTCCTTACCGGGCAGGCCGAGATCGAGCAGGACCAGATCGGCGGTGGGGTCGCGCAGCGCGCGCGCCGCCTCGTTGCCGTCGCGCAGCCAGGTCACCGCATAGGACTGCTGCTCGAGCGCGTGCCGAATCGCTTCGCCGAGCTGGATATCGTCTTCCACAAGCAAGATGTGCACGTCGGGCTACCAAGAGTTCAGCGGAAGCGGGCAGGGTTGCGCACCATGGTGGACGGGAATGCTTGTGCAGACCTTTTGGATTACCCGGCGCGGCACGATCAGCTGAGGTGCCTGCCGTCGATCGAGTCGTTGTAGGGCAGTTTCAAATGTCCGTAGCGGACCACGATCACCGACAGCGCCAGGATGAGCACGGCGCCGGCCGTACCCAACAGATCGAGCGCAGGCAGCTGCTGGTCGACCATCATGTGCCGCGCCAGCGCGACCATCGCGATATACAGCGGCATACGCACGGGCAGTTTGCCGGCGTGCCAGTACACCTCGACCATCGAGATCAGCTCGATGTACATGAACAAGAGCAGCAGATCGCTGACGGCGGAATGCCCTGCCGCAATCATCTGCCGCACTTCGCCGATGACGGCACACAGCGTGGCGATGAGGATCACCAGCAGGCCGATCCGTTCGATCACGGAAAACGAGCGTCTGACCAGCGTGCTTTGCATGGTATGTCCCGGCGCGGGGGTGATGCGTCGAGTGGACAGCACTCTTCAGCGATTGTCCAGCGTCGCTCCGGTCAGCATGCCGCGCGCCAGCATGCTGCACTGGCGCCGATACAGAATCAGCTGCCACTGCCGGCCGCCGACCTGGCGCCACAGCACGGCCGAGCGCACGGCCGCCAGCAGGTTGCTGCGCACCTTCTCCACCACGGCCGGCAGGGCCAGCTGCTGCGGATTGCCGCTGACCATCACGCGCGGCTTCAGCGTCGACAGCGTCGAGGCATACAGTTCGGCCAGGCGGCCGAACACCTGCGGTGAGCTCTGACCGAAGTGCTCGACCTGACGCTGCGCCGCGACGATGCCCTGCTGCAGTTTCTCCAGCAGCTCCGGTCGGCGCGACAGGCTGCGCTCCAGCCGCATCACGGTGACCACCATGCGGGTGATCGACATGTCGCGATCGCTCTCGTCGAGCTGCGCAATCAGGTTGCGCAGGCCCAGCCGCACGCTCGAAATCGAGCCGTAGACGCCAACCACCGACGGCGCGTCGATGCGGAAAATGCTGGCCACGCTTGCTTCCATGACCCCCTCGTCGCAGCGTCCTTCGTTGGCGAGCTGCTGCGCCAGTGCACAGGCCTGGAACAGGCCGGCGAGTGCGAGCACGCGCTCTTCATTCATGGCAAAAGTGTCAAACACGAGCTTGCGTTTCTCCGGAAACAGAGGGGGATGCCGCTGAGGGTGTGAAGGCCGGGAGCAGGCCACCGTAAGGCGCGTCGGTGGCGGCGATGATCGCGCCGCCGATGCAGGCCTCGCCTTCGTAGAAAACCACGGACTGGCCGGGTGTCACGGCGCGCTGTGGGTCGTCGAAGCGTACCTCAAGCCCGTTTTCGCGAATCTCGACGGTGCAGGGCTGATCGACCTGGCGGTAGCGAGTTTTGGCCGTGCAGCGAAAGTGCGCGGCCGGCGCTACCCCGGCGACCCACGTGGGTGCCTCGGTCTGCAGACGCTTGGAATAAAGCCAGTCGTTCTCGCCACCCTGGGCGATATAGAGCGTGTTGGCGGCCACATCCTTGCCCACCACATACCAGGCTTCGCCGCTGGCACCGTGGCGGCCGCCGATGCCCAGGCCGTTGCGCTGGCCCAGCGTGTAATACATCACGCCCTGGTGCTCGCCGATCAACTCGCCGCCCGGCGTACGCATCTCGCCGGGGCGGGCGGGAATGTACTGCGCGAGAAAGCTGCGAAAATCGCGCTCGCCGATAAAGCAGATGCCGGTGGAATCCTTTTTCGCGTGCGTCGGCAGGGCAGCCTCGCGCGCCATCTCGCGCACGCGCGGCTTTTCGATCTCGCCGACCGGAAACAGCGTGGCCGCCAGCTGCTGCTGGCCCAGGGCGTGCAGAAAATAGGTCTGATCCTTGGCCGTATCCACTGCACGCAGGAGGCGATAGGCGCCGTCCCTGCAGTCGACGCGCGCGTAGTGGCCGGTCGCAATTTTTTCCGCGCCGAGCGAGCGTGCCTCGTCGAGAAAGGTTTTGAACTTGATCTCGCGATTGCACAGCACGTCGGGGTTCGGCGTGCGGCCGGCGCGATATTCGGCGAGGAAATGTTCGAATACGCCGTCCCAGTAGGCCGCGGCGAAATTGCGCGCGTGAAACGGAATGCCGAGGCGGCCGCAGACGGCGACGGCATCCTTGCGGTCGGCGTCGGTGGTGCACGGGCCGCTGCGGTCGTCTTCCTCCCAGTTCTGCATGAACAGACCGTCGACCTCGTGCCCGGCTTGCTGCAGCAAAAGCGCCGCCACGGACGAGTCGACCCCGCCGGAGATGCCGAGCATGACCTTCATGCGGTGCTTTCCGCTGCCGGATGAGCGCCCTGATCGAGGCGGCCTCGATCAGGGACGTAGCCCAGGGTGTTCAGCGCAAGCCGCTGGCCGGCGAGCAAGGCGTCGATGCTCATCAGCACCAGCGGGCTGCGCAGACGATCGCCCAGTGCGGCGATTTCGCTACGGGTCAGCCACAGGGCGCGCTGGATGCCGGTATCCAGCGGACGGGCGGCATCGTGACTGAGCGCCTTCGCTGCAAAACTGAAACGGATCACCGCGTCGCCGTGTTCGGTGCTGCGCCACTGGTGAATGCCGATAAGGTGCTCCAGTGCCACGGTCCAGCCGGTTTCTTCCAGCGTTTCGCGCACGGCCGCTTCCAGCAGACTTTCGCCATCGTCCAGATGGCCGGCGGGCTGATTGTAAGCGAGCCGGCCCTTGACCTCCTCCTCGACCATCAGATAGCGGTCGCCGTCGACCACCACGCAGGCCACGGTGACATGGGGACGCCAAACGTCGGCATCGGTATCGGCAGGGGCGGCGGTCTCGATCATGGACACGTGACGACACTGGAAAAGTCGCCATTGTGCCATCACCTAGGGGTGTGTCCGAGCGGCCGCGGCGGGAAAAAGCCGCATCCGCGGCGGCGTATACTTCGTATCAAAGTTGAGCTACCTAAGAAACCATGGCCCAAGAATCCGAACACGAACAAGGCGGCAGTCGCGGTCTGGCGGTGGAAATCGCCAAGCCGGAAGTCGCTCGTCCGCCACTTTTTCAAGTCTTTTTGTTGAATGATGACTTTACCCCGATGGATTTCGTGGTAGAGGTATTGCGAAGCTTCTTCAATCTCGATCAGGAGCAGGCGGTGCAGGTGATGTTGCACGTACACACCCGGGGCAAAGGCGTGTGCGGTGTCTTCACCAGGGAGGTTGCCGAAACCAAGGTAACTCACGTCAACGAATACTCACGCTCACACCAACACCCGTTGCTTTGCACTATGGAAAAGCTCTGAGCGACCCCACTTCGTGATCATCGCGGCGCAACTGGCCGCTCAACTTTGCAAGCGGAGACGATCCGAATGTTCAGCAAGGATCTGGAAGTAACCATCGGCCATTGCTACAAGCAGGCTCGCGAACAGCGCCACGAGTTCATGACCGTGGAGCACCTGTTGTTGTCGCTGACCGAAAACCAGTCGGCCTTGGGCGCACTGCGCGCCTGCGGTGTCGACCTGCCGCGGCTCTCGTCCGAGCTCGAGCGCATCATTCTCGAAACCGTGCCCGTATTGCCGCAGGGCGACGAGCGCGATACGCAGCCGACGCTGGGTTTCCAGCGCGTGCTGCAGCGTGCCGTGTATCACGTGCAGTCGTCGGGTCGAAAAGAAGTCACCGGCGCGAATGTGCTGGTGGCGATCTTCGGTGAAAAGGACTCGCATGCGGTGTATTTCATGCATCAGCAGGAAATCACCCGGCTCGACGTGGTCAATTACATCTCGCACGGCATCGCCAAGATTGGCGATGACGCGGCGGCCGGCAGCCCGAACACCGAGCGCGAAGGCGAAGAGGGCGGCGAGCCGAAGGGCAATCCGCTGCACGAGTTCGCCAGCAATCTCAATGAACTGGCGCTGGAAGGCAAGATCGATCCGCTGATCGGCCGTGCCGACGAAATCGAGCGCACCATCCAAGTGTTGTGCCGCCGCCGCAAGAACAACCCGCTTTACGTGGGCGAGGCCGGCGTGGGCAAAACCGCATTGGCCGAAGGTCTGGCCAAGCGTATCGTCGACGGCGAAGTGCCCGAGGTACTCGAAAGCGCCACGATCTGGTCGCTGGATCTCGGCGCCCTGGTGGCCGGCACCAAGTACCGCGGCGATTTCGAGAAGCGTCTCAAAGCAGTGATCGGCCAGCTGAAGAAGCAGCCGGGCGCGATTCTGTTCATCGACGAAATCCACACCATCATCGGTGCCGGCTCGGCGTCGGGCGGCACGATGGACGCGTCCAACCTGATCAAGCCGATGCTGGCCTCGGGTGAGCTGCGCTGCATCGGTTCCACCACGTTCCAGGAATACCGCGGCGTGTTCGAGAAAGATCGCGCGCTGGCGCGTCGCTTCCAGAAGATCGACGTGGTCGAGCCGACGGTGGCCGACAGCTTGGAAATTCTCAAAGGCCTGCGTTCGCGCTTCGAGGAGCATCACCACGTCACCTATACCAACGAGGCGCTGAAGGCCGCGGTGGATCTGTCGGTGAAGCACATTCCCGATCGACTGCTGCCGGACAAGGCCATCGACGTGATCGATGAGGCGGGCGCGCGTCAGCGCCTGCTGCCGGAAGATCAGCGCACCGGCAAGATCGACGTGACCGAGGTCGAATACATCGTGGCCAAGATGGCACGTATTCCGGCTAAGCAAGTGTCGGCATCCGATCGTGACGTGCTGCGTAACCTCGAGCGCAATCTCAAGATGGTCGTGTTCGGTCAGGACCCGGCGATCGAGGCCCTGGCCGCGTCGATCAAGATGGCCCGTTCGGGCCTGGCCGACCCGTCAAAGCCTATCGGCTGTTTCCTGCTGGCCGGCCCGACCGGCGTCGGCAAGACCGAAGTGACCAAGCAGCTGGCCATGCAGCTCGGCATCGAAATGATCCGTTTCGACATGTCCGAGTACATGGAGGGCCACTCGGTGTCGCGGCTGGTCGGTGCCCCTCCGGGCTACGTCGGCTTCGATCAGGGCGGCCTGCTGACCGAAGCGGTGGTCAAGCACCCGCACGCCGTGCTGCTGCTGGACGAGATCGAGAAGGCGCACCCGGATGTGTTCAATATCCTGCTGCAAGTCATGGATCGAGGCGTGCTGACCGATACCAACGGTCGCGAGGCCAACTTCAAGAACGTCGTGGTGGTGATGACCACTAATGCCGGCGCCGCATTGGCCTCGCGTCGCAGCATGGGTTTTGTCGAGCAGAAGCACGATTCGGACGCGATGGAGGTGATTCGCCGTACCTTCACGCCGGAGTTCCGCAACCGTCTGGACGCCATCATCCAGTTCGGTGCGCTGGACTTCGAGCACATCCTGCGCGTGGTCGACAAGTTCCTGATCGAGCTAGAGAGCCAGCTCAGCGAGAAGCACGTCAGCCTGGACGTCGATGCCGATGCCCGCCGCTGGCTGGCGGACCACGGCTTCGATCCGCAAATGGGCGCCCGCCCGATGGCGCGCGTGATCCAGGAGAAGGTGAAGCGTGCGCTGGCCGACGAGCTGCTGTTCGGCAAGCTGGCCGAAGGCGGTCTGGTCCGACTCAGCGTGCGCGATGGCGAGCTGCAGGTGGACTGCGAGAGCATCGAGCCGGCTCAAGTGACCGAGTCGGCGGGTTGAGCTGGGCGGGTCTGGGATGGAAGTGCATCCCTGACTCGGTTCTCCACCAGCAATGCAAAAAGCCGCGCATGGCGCGGCTTTTTCTTGAGCCTTGAGGTCGCAGACCGAGGCTTATGCTGCTGTCACTTACTTCATGCGGTACGTAATGCGTCCCTTGCTCAGGTCGTACGGGGTCATTTCGATCTTGACCTTGTCGCCCGTGAGAATACGGATGTAATGCTTGCGCATACGACCGGAGATGTGGGCGATGATCACGTGCCCGTTCTCCAGCTGTACGCGAAACATGGTGTTTGGCAGGGTCTCCTGGACCGTGCCTTCCATTTCGATGACGTCGTCTTTGGCCATGTGTTCCGGTAGTCACGCACAGCCGTCATGGCTGCTAAGCCGCCGATTATGCCATGGATAAGCGTTTGGTTAAACAATCATCAGCAATGAAATCTCGGGCGCGGCGGTCAGCAACCGGCGTCAGGCGAAGTATTCATCCAGCTTGTTGCGGATTTCCTGCTCGATCATGCCTTTCATGGGCGACAGCATCAGCCCCAGTTCCGCGTGAACCACCACGGCATCGGCCGCCACCGCGATTGTGCCGTTCACGCCGGATCGGGAGAACTTCAGCGTGTCGCCCTGCCACTGGGTTTCCGTGGCGAATTTCTCGCGCAGCTTCACCGCGACCTTGTCGACCACGGTGCGAGCGTCGGCCATCGGCAGATTGTGTGGCCGACGAATATCGATTTTGGCCATGCAAGGGCTCCTTGAGTGAACAGCTATCTTAAACACCGGCATCTTAATGACGCCTGGGAGTCAGGACGTGACGGACTGCATGGTAAAGTTTTGACGTCTATTTACTGGTTGATCCATGCGCATCGAATTTCCCAATGTGGCCCGAGAGGATTTTCATTGGACGCAGGCGCAGCTCACCATCGGCAGCGCGCCCGACAATGACCTGGTGCTCGCGGCGACGCAGGCCGCTCCCAAGCATCTGCGCATTCAGCAGGATCGTCGCGGCCTGGTGCTGCAGGTGCTGCCCAGCGCCAGTCGCATTCACGTGAACGCGCGGCCGGTGCGCGAGAAGGCGCTTCTGCGCGCTGGCGATGTCATCAGCGTCGGCGATTGCCGCATGCTGCTGCGCGACGATCAGGATCCTTCGCAGCGACAGTCTCCAATACTGCCCAAGCAGGCCAGATGCACGGTGGCATTGCGTGCCGTATCCGGTCCTCTGTCGGGCCGGGTCTTGCCGCTGGAGTCCAGTCTCGAACTGGGCGCGCAGGGGCGCTATCCGCTGGAGTTGCCGCAGGGTGAGTCGGCTTCGCTGCGCATCCATTGGCAGGATGGTCAGCTGATGCTGGAGCCTATGCAGTCCTCCGAGCGCTTTCCGCTGCGTGTGAACGGCGTTACCGCACGCTCCGTGGTCCTGCAGCCCGGCGATCAGATCGGCGTAGCCATGCACCGTTTCGTGGTCGATGCGCCGGGCATGGAGCCCGAGCCGGAAATCGTAATGCCCGAGCCGTTGCCACCGACATTGCCCGAGGCCGCCGCGGGTCCAACCGGCGAGGTCTGGTGGCTGATTACCACCGCCGCGCTGATTGCCCTGGCTATTGCACTGGTGCTGCTGATCCATCGTTGAGCGTTTGTCGCGTGGGATTACCGTGCGTCTTATCGGTTAGCCATCACGTTCCGCGCCGCGTCATAATGCCGGTTCAACCCCTGATGGATGCCAGCGTACGTGAGCAGAATCTGGAATTTCAGCGCCGGTCCGGCAGCCATGCCGCAAGAAGTGCTCGAGCGCGCCCAGCGCGAAATGCTGGAGTGGAACGGCAGCGGTGCTTCGGTGATGGAGCAGTCCCACCGCGGCAAGCGCTTTGTCGAGATGGCTGCGCAGACCGAGGCGGATCTGCGCACGCTGGTCGGCATTTCCGACGACTATGCCGTGCTGTTTCTGCAGGGCGGGGCGACCCAGCTTTTCGCACAGATTCCGATGAACCTCGCGGCCGCCGGCGACACGGCGGATTATATCGACACCGGTCACTGGAGCCGCAAGGCGATCAGCGAGGCGGCGCCGTATATCCATGTGAATGTCGCGGCCAGCGCCAAAGCGGACGACTATCGCAGCATCCCGGCGCGCGATACCTGGCAGCTCGATCCAGGCGCTTCCTACGTTCACTACACGCCGAACGAGACGATCCACGGCGTCGAGTTCCACAGCGTGCCCGAGGTTGACTCGGTACCGCTGATCGCCGACATGTCGTCGAGCATTCTGTCCGAGCCGTTGGACGTATCCCGCTTCGGCCTGATTTACGCGGGCGCGCAGAAAAATATCGGCCCGTCCGGGCTGGTGCTGATGATCGTCCGCCGCGATCTCCTGGCCCGCGCCGGCCGGCCGATGGCGAAAATCTTCCGTTTCGCCGAGCAGGCCTCGAACGATTCCATGCTCAACACGCCCAATACCTGGGGCTGGTATCTGGCGGGGCTGACGTTTCAGTGGCTCAACGCGCTGGGTGGTCTTCCCGTGATGGCCGAGCGCAATCGTGCCAAGGCCGAACTGCTCTACGGCACCATCGACGGCTCCGGCGGCTTTTATCGCAATCCGGTGGCGGTGTCGGCGCGCTCGCGCATGAATGTGCCTTTTACCCTGCAGGACAGCGCGCTGGATGCCTCCTTCTTGAAGCAGTCCGAGGAGGCGGGCCTGCTTGCGCTCAAGGGCCACAAAGCCGTGGGCGGGATGCGCGCATCGCTGTACAACGCCGTGTCGCTGGAAGCCGTGCAGGCATTGACGACCTTTATGCGTGATTTCGCCAGACAGCATGGCTGAGTGGTCAAGAGATGGGTGTTTCAGGCAAGATGCCTGATGTAATTTGGACTTCTTTACTTCCAGGCGGCTAAATCGATGAGCGATGCAAAGACCCCGCTGTCCGAAATGCGCGAGCGCATCGACAGCATCGACCGGCAGATCCAGCAGCTGATTTCCGAGCGCGCCAGGCGCGCCCAGGAAGTGGCGAAGGTGAAGGGCGAGGGGCTTTCAGCCATCGACTATTACCGACCCGAGCGCGAGGCGCACGTGCTGCGCATGGTGGTGGACCGCAACGACGGCCCGCTGTCCGATACCGAAATGGTGCGGCTGTTTCGCGAGATCATGTCTTCTTGTCTGGCGCAGGAAGATCCGCTGAAGATCGGCTTTCTCGGTCCGGAAGGCACCTTCAGCGAGCAGGCCGTGCGCAAGCACTTCGGCCATGCCGCCTACGGCTTGCCGCTGGGCAGCATCGAGGAGGTGTTCCAGGAAGTGGCGGCCGGCCACGCCGACTTCGGCGTGGTGCCCGTGGAGAATTCCGGCCAGGGCATGATCCAGATCACGCTGGACATGTTCCTCACCTCCGAGGCCACTATCTGCGGCGAAGTGGAGCTGCGCGTCCACCAGTGCCTGCATTCGCTGGCCGGCAAGCTCGAGGATGTCAAGCGCGTCTATGCCCACGCGCAGTCGCTGCAGCAGTGCAAGACCTGGCTGCGCATCAATCTGCCCAACGTGGAATGCATCGCGGTCGGCAGCAACGCCGAGGCGGCGCGCATGGCGCGTCACGCGGATGACGCGGCAGCGATTGCCGGCGAAACCGCCGGCAAGATTTACGGGCTGAAGACGCTGGCTAACGGTATCGAAGATCGCGCCGACAACACCACGCGCTTTTTGGTTATCGGCCGCTCGCTGTTTCCTCCGTCGGGCAATGACCGCACCTCGCTGCTGGTCACCGTGAACGACCAGCCGGGCGCGCTCTACGCGGTGTTGAGCCCGTTCGCCAAGCATGACGTCAGCCTCAACCGCATCGAGTCGCGGCCCGCGCATACGGGCAAATGGCAGTACGCGTTTTTCATCGATGTGTCCGGGCATATCGATGACGGAAAGCTGCAGGCGGCGGTCGGCGAAATCAGCGAGACGGCGGCCACCGTTCGGGTGCTGGGTTCGTATCCGGTGGCGTTGCCCTGATATGACACGCTCTCGCTGCGTGGATGATCGTTGTCGAAATCTGTTTTTGGAGAACGTCGATTGAACGCTTTTGACTGGACCAGTCAGCCGGGTCAGGCGCTGCATGGCGATCTTCGCGTGCCGGGCGACAAGTCGGTCTCGCACCGCGCCCTTATGCTGTCTGCGATCGCCGAAGGGACGTCGCATATCCGCGGCTTTCTGGAGGGCGAAGATACCCGAGCCACCGCGGCCGTGCTGTCACGGCTGGGTGTGCGTATCGAAACGCCGTCGGCGGGCGAGCGCATTGTGCACGGCGCAGGCCTGCGTGGCCTGCGCGGCTCGTCGGAACCGCTCGATTGCGGCAATGCCGGCACCGGCATGCGCCTGCTGACGGGATTGCTGGCCGGGCAGGCGTTCGACAGCGAGCTGGTCGGCGATGCCTCTTTGTCGAAGCGGCCGATGCGCCGCGTCACCGATCCGCTGACGAAGATGGGCGCACTGATCGACACGCGCGACGGTCTGCCGCCGCTGATCGTGCATGGCGGTCAGCTTATGCGCGGCATCCATTACGAGCTGCCTGTGGCCAGTGCGCAGGTGAAGTCGGCGCTGCTGCTCGCTGGTCTTTACAGCGAAGGCGTCACCGAGATCATCGAGCCGCATCCGACCCGCGACTACACCGAGCGGATGCTGGCTGCGTTCGGTTGGCCGATCGACTTTTCGCCGGGTCACGCCAGTCTCGAAGGCGGCCACGCGCTGCACGCGACGGATGTCGAGGTGCCGGCCGACTTTTCCTCGGCGGCATTTTTCCTGGTCGCCGCCAGCATCGTGCCGGGTTCGCAGCTGCGGCTGCAGGCAGTAGGTTTGAACCCTCGCCGTACCGGCCTGCTGCACGCGCTGCGCCTGATGGGTGCGAATATCGCAATTGAGTCGCCGCGCGAGAGCGGCGGCGAGCCGGTGGGTGATCTGGTGGTCCGGTACGCGCCACTGCACGGCATTGAACTGCCTGAATCGCTGGTGCCCGACATGATCGACGAATTTCCGGTGCTGTTCATTGCGGCGGCGGTGGCGTCGGGAACGACCACGATCCGGGGTGCTGCCGAGCTGCGGGTGAAGGAGTCCGATCGCATTGCGTCGATGGCAAACGGCCTGCGCGCGCTCGGTGCTTCCATCGATGAGACGCCGGACGGCGCGATCATCCGCGGCGGCACGCTTGGCAGTGGTTCAGTGGAGACGCATCTCGACCATCGCATCGCGATGAGCTTTGCCGTCGCCGGCCTGGTCGCCGAGGCGCCGGTGCGTATCCACGATTGCAGCCATGTGGCCACGTCGTTTCCCGGTTTTCTCGAGTTAGCGAACGGCTGCGGCTTCGCGCTGCGTGCGGTTGGGTAGGCTATGCGAAGCGATGCGCCTCACACGATCATGTGGCGACGCGAACTTATCGGGAGACTCCCGTGACTGACGCCGCGCCTGATTTCATCGTCGCCATACCGGCCCGTTACGCCTCCACCCGCCTGCCGGGCAAGCCGCTGCGTGACATTGCCGGCGTGCCGATGGTGGTGCGGGTGGCGCAGCGCGCGCTGCAGGCGGGGGCGACTCAGGTCGTCGTGGCGGTGGACGATTCCCGCATCGCCGACGCGCTGGCCGGGTACGGCGTCGATATCTGCATGACGCGTGCGGATCACGCCTCGGGCAGCGACCGGCTGGCCGAATGCGCCGCCTATTACGGCTGGGCCGACGACGCCATTGTGGTGAACCTGCAGGGCGACGAACCGTTCGCGCCGGCGGCCGGCATTCGCGAGGTAGCGCAGGCGCTGGCCAAGGACGACGCGCCGATGGCGACGCTCGCTACGCCCATCAGTGACGCGCATGAGCTGTTCGACCCGAACGTGGTGAAGCTGGTGCGCACGGCGAGCGGTCGGGCGCTGTACTTCAGCCGTGCACCGCTGCCGTGGGCACGCGACGCGTTTGCCGTGGATCGCGACGTGCTGCCGCCGGATCTGCCTTTTCTGCGGCATATCGGCATCTATGCGTATCGATCGGGGTTCCTCAAGCAGTACACCACGCTGTCGCGCACGGCGCTGGAGCAGGCCGAGTCGCTGGAACAGCTGCGCGTGCTCGAACACGGCTACGCCATCGCAGTGCGCATGACACCCGAACCGTTTCCTCCGGGTATCGATACGCTGGACGACCTGCAGCGTGCGGAGCGGTGGCTGCAGCAACAGGCCTGATTCTTCAGCAGACTCGAAGCCGCTGCACCCCGGCATTGGCCGGGATGCAGCGCAGGCAGGTTTCAGCGCTGGCGCTGACTTGCCAAATCAGAGCTCGTCGCAGTCGAACGTCAGTACCGTCGGCACATCCGCTTCATAGTCGACGTCCGCGCGCTCAAAGCCGAACAGCTTCAGAAATTCGTGCTTGTAGCCGGCGTAGTCGCTGATCTCGAACAGGTTCTCGGTGGTGACCTGCGGCCACAGTTCCTTGCAGCGTGCCTGCACGTCGTCGCGCAGCTCCCAGTCGTCCAGTCGCAGGCGGTGCTCGTCGTCGGTCACCGGTGCCTTGCCGTCGGCGCGATACAGGTTGTCGCGGAAAAGGCGGTTGGCCTGTTCGATGGTGCCTTCGTGCAGGCCTTTTTCCTTCATCACCTTGAACACCAGCGCGATATACAGCGGCAGCACCGGAATTGCCGCGCTGGCCTGAGTGACGACAGACTTCATCATGGCCACGTTGGCGTCCAGACCTTTCGCCTTGTAGCGCTCGCGCAACTCGGCAGCGGTGCGATCCAGATGCTGCTTGGCCCGGCCCAGCGCGCCGTGCCAGTAGATCGGCCAGGTGATTTCGGTGCCGATGTAGCTGTAGGCCACGGTTTTTGCCTGGTCGGCCAGCACGCCGGCCTCGCTCAACGCGTCGATCCACAGCGCCCAGTCTTCGCCGCCCATGACGGCGACGGTGTCTTCCACTTCCTGTTCGGTGGCCGGCTCCACCGACACTTCGACCACCGCGTTCTTGTTGGTGTCGACCGTGGTGGCGGTATAGACCTCGCCGATGGTCTTCAGCGCCGAGCGCTTCAACTCGCCGCTGCCGGGCAGCTTGCGCACGGGCGAGGCGAGCGAATAGACCACCAGATCGATCTGGCCACCCATCTCGTTGCGGATGATGTCGATGGCGTGCTGCCGCGCTTCGTTGGAAAACGCGTCGCCGTTGATCGACTTGCTGAACAGGCCGGCCTGCTTGGCCAGCTTGTCGAAGGCGCCGGCGTTGTACCAGCCGGCCGTGCCGCATTTTTCGGTGCCGGGCTTTTCGAAAAACACGCCCAGCGTGGCGGCGCCGTAGCCGAACGCGGCCGTGATGCGGCTCGCCAGCCCATAGCCGGTCGAGGCACCGATCACCAATACGCGTTTGGGGCCGGTCGACGGCTTGCCGAGTGCTTCGGTGATCTGGATCTGCTCCTGCACATTCTTCTCGCAGCCCACGGGGTGCGCGGTAATGCAGATAAAGCCTCGAACCTTGGGATGAATGATCACTCGCTGTTTCCTTTGACGTGGGGCGATCCCCATTTTAGCCTGCCCGGTGCCGGCGATGTGCCGCATTGCGCCATGCTGTGGCATCGCGGCTGGCGGTCCTTGCCCGCGCCACGCATGGCCCCATCTAAAATCACACCGTCTGTCCCGAATACTTCCACGTCATGACCTCATCGATACTTTTTGTCTGTCTTGGCAATATCTGCCGTTCGCCGCTGGTGGAAGCCGTTGCTCGCCGGCGGTTCGCTGATGCGGGGCTGTCGATCGAGGTGGATTCATGCGGCACCGGCGGCTGGCACGTCGGGCAGGGCGCGGATGAGCGCTCGATCCGCGTGGCCGAGGAGGCCGGATACCGCCTGCGCGATCATCGCGTGCGGCAGCTGGCGGTCGATGACTTCCGCCGTTTCGATGCGCTGCTGGCGATGGATGACGACAATCTCGCCGTGTTGCGTGCAAGCAGCCCGCCTCAGTACAGGGATCGCGCGATCCTTTTTCTGGATGCGGCCGGTCTCGATGAATACGCGCCGCCGATCGTTCCCGATCCCTACTACGAGGATCTCGATGCGTTCCGCCATGTGTTGAAGCTGGCAGAGCAGGGCGTCGATGGATTGATCGAACGCCTTCGGCGCGGTGTGCCGTTGGTCGCACCATCACGCGCCGCGACGCGCTAGAGTCCGGCATGCAGGCCAACCTACCGCAGCCGTTCGACGGCAAGGTTTTTGTCCAGACGCTGACCTCGTCGTCGGGCGTCTACCGTTATTTCGATGCCGCTGACGAGCTGCTTTACGTCGGCAAGGCCAGCAACCTCAAGAAGCGCGTCGGCAGCTATTTTCTGAAACCGCGGATGGAGCCGCGTATCGCTGCGATGGTGTCGCAGATCGCGCGCGTCGAGATTACGGTAACGCGTACCGAGGGCGAGGCGCTGCTGCTGGAATCGCAGCTGATCAAGTCGCTCAAGCCGCGCTACAACATCCTGTTGCGCGACGACAAAAGCTATCCATACATTTACCTCTCGACAGGCGAGGATTACCCGCGGCTGGCGTTTCATCGCGGCGCGAAGAACCTCAAGGGCAAGTTCTTCGGTCCGTACCCGAGCACCTACGCGGTGCGCGAAAGCCTCAGCCTGATGCAGAAGCTGTTCAAGGTGCGCCAGTGCGAGGACAGCTATTTCCGCAATCGTTCGCGGCCCTGCCTGCAGCATCAGATCGGCCGCTGCACGGCGCCGTGCGTGCAGCTGATCGGCTCGGACGATTACGCCAGCGACGTGCGCCACGCGCAGATGTTTCTCGAAGGCCGCAGCAAGGCTGTGCTCGACGAGCTCGGCGAGGCGATGGAGCGGTCGAGCCGCGAGCTGCAGTTCGAGCGCGCGGCCATCCTGCGCGATCAGGTCGCCGCCCTGCGCCAGCTGCAGGCGCAGTATCACGTGCAGGGCGCCAATGCGGATATGGACGTGATTGCCTGCAGTATCGAATCGGGTATCGCCTGCGTCAGCGTGCTGTTTTTCCGCAATGGCATCAGCCTGGGCACGCGCGACTTTTTTCCGCGGCTGCCGTTGGAAGACGCCGAATCGCCGGACGTGTTGGCGCAGTTCGTGGCTCAGTACTATCTCGACCGGCCGGTGCCGCGCGAGCTCATTCTTAGCGAGCCGATCGCCGATCAGGACATTCTTGCCGAACTGCTGGCGCAGCAGACCGGTCACGCGGTGGAACTGAAGTCGAGCGTGCGCGGCGACCGCGCCCAGTTCCTGCAGATGGCTCAGCGCAATGCGCGGGCGTCGTTGACCGCGCGCCTGGCCAGCCGGCAGACCCTGGGCACGCGCTTCGAGGATCTGAAGAAAGTGCTCGAGCTGGATTTTTCGCCGCGACGCATCGAGTGCTTCGATATCAGCCACACGATGGGTGAGGCGACGGTGGCGTCGTGCGTGGTGTTTGGACCCGAAGGCCCGGAGAAGTCGCATTACCGTCGCTTCAATATCGCCGGCATCACTCCCGGCGACGATTACGCCGCCATGCATCAGGCGCTGACCCGGCGTTTTCGCAAGGTCGCCGATGGTGAAGGCGCCAAGCCCGACGTGCTGCTGATCGACGGCGGCAATGGACAGGTGGCCCAGGCGATGGACGTGTTGAGCGAGCTGGGCGTGAGCGGCATCGAGGTGGTCGGCGTGGCCAAAGGTCCGGGTCGACGCGCCGGCGAAGAAACCCTGGTGCTGGCACGCAAGGCCGCGGGAAGTCTCGGTCGCGAGCTGCATCCGGGCTCGTCGTCGCCGGCGCTGCATCTGGTCGCGGCCGTGCGCGACGAGGCGCACCGCTTCGCCATCAGCGGCCATCGCAAGCGGCGCGAGAAAGCGCGCGAGCGCAGTGTGCTGGAAGACGTGCCCGGCATCGGCGCCCGGCGCCGATCGGCCTTGCTGAAGGCGTTCGGCGGCCTGTCCGGTGTCGAAGCGGCCGGCGTCGAGGAGCTGATGTCGGTCAAGGGCATTGATCGCGGCTTGGCCGAGCGCATTTACGCCAGTCTGCACGCCTGACCTGCGCGTGTATTTTCACTTTCATTCGGCAGTCTGACGTTTTTGTTCATCCGCTGACTTCCTGCCATGCGACACTGCGGCCAACTATTGGACCTTTCATGCGTATCAACCTGCCAACCTGGCTGACCCTATTCCGCGTGGCGCTGCTGCCGGTGATGGTCGCGGTGTTTTATCTGCCGTTTCCGGGCCACAACATCACGGCCGCGATCGTCTTCGTGCTGGCCGCGATCACCGACTGGCTGGACGGTTTTCTGGCGCGCCGGATGAACCTCACTTCGGCCTTCGGCGCGTTTCTCGATCCGGTCGCCGACAAGCTGATGGTGGCGGTGACGTTGTTCCTGCTGGTGGAGTCCGATCCGACCAGCGGCTGGTCGAGCATTTTGCTGGCGTTGACGTCCGCCGTGATCGTGGGTCGCGAGATCAGCATCTCGGCGCTGCGCGAATGGATGGCTGAAATCGGTATGGGCGCGACGGTCAAAGTGGCGCTGGTCGGCAAGCTCAAGACCATCATGCAGATGGTGGCGCTGGTGGTATTGATCGTGCAGCACGAGAAGGAGGCCACGGCGCTGCGGCTGTATCACATCGGCGAAGGTCTGCTGGTGATCGCCGGTATCCTCACCATCTGGTCCGGCGTGTATTACCTGCGCGCGGCGTGGCCGATGCTGCGCGGCGATGTGCCTGCCCCGATCGTTTCCAGCAAGACGGATCCTGAAGCCTGAGAGGTCATGGTGGCTCTTCGAAAACTGTCGGCAGCGCGATATCGTGCTGCAGGGGTTGACGATCCGGCTTCACGTATTAGAATGCGCGGCTGCAATGCGGGAATAGCTCAGTTGGTAGAGCACGACCTTGCCAAGGTCGGGGTCGCGAGTTCGAGTCTCGTTTCCCGCTCCAGTTTTCAAGCAAAGCCCCGACTGGTTCGGGGCTTTGTCGTTGCAGGAGGCCTCATGACCTCCGAGGTTGAAAGCGAAAAATCGGCGGGATCATCGGCGTGTGGGTATTCACAGCCGGGATGATTCTGCTATGATTCTCCGCTCAGTTGCGGGAATAGCTCAGTTGGTAGAGCACGACCTTGCCAAGGTCGGGGTCGCGAGTTCGAGTCTCGTTTCCCGCTCCAGTTTCAGCGAAACCTCGGCCTACCGGGGTTTTGTTTTTTAGAGGCAACCTGCGATCATCGGCATGCGCCGATGATCGCAAAGCAAAGACGCAATGGCCTGGTGGCAGAGTGGTCATGCAGCGGCCTGCAAAGCCGCGTACGCCGGTTCGATTCCGACCTAGGCCTCCATTGCAAACAAAGACTTGGGCGCCTTCGGGCGCCTTTTTCTTTGCTGTCCCGTTCAAACTATTCAAATGTCCGCGCTGAGCTATCCGAGCTATGACGGTTTGACCGAGATTTGGTTTGACAACGGCTGAGATCATGACGCCTTCTTCAGTTCCAAGAACTATCTCGAAAAGGTGAAGCCTGACGAATCGACCTTCATCGACTTCGCATCTCTCGGGACCGTGGTGGTGGAAGAAATAATTGTCATCGAGTGATGAAAGACAGCATGGATGTCATGACTCGACCAGTCGCAGCTCATGCGACTGGCTGGGGTGATGCTGAGCCTGCCCGTCTATCGGAGTACGGCTCATGGCTATCCCAAGTGTTCGATTCCAGCGCAAAATCCAAAATCAGGGGGCACGGTGCACTTTTGGGGGTTTGAAGCCTTCGAACGCGGGCTCTCGTGCGCGATGGTTAACACCACCGACCCGCGATAGCAGGCTCGGTTTCAAGGCGTGTAGAAACTCCTCTAACAGTGGTGCCGCTCTGCGATAAACCGATGGATTTTTGTGCCTATGTCCTCTCTGCCTTCTCGGTGCAACCGACACGATGCCTGCGCCGCAAGGGCGGAGAACAAAGCACCTGCAAGGGAAACAAGCCCGCCATCGGTGTGCGGTTTCTAACTTCCCGACTTCCCGTTCGGCAGCACGCCGTGAATGGGCATTTTTATGGAACCAGGAGGCGACCATGTCGACGTTCGATGCGGACGATAGGGAAACGATGGGTTATTTTCTGCCGGAAGACAGCCAGCTCCGGCTGATGAAGCTGCGCGAGTACGCCGAGTTCCTTTCGCATATCGCGCAACCGCGCACGCCGGACGTGGCGCAGGAATGGATCCCGGAGATCTACGTGGGGCAGGTGGCGATCTGCCTGGAGTTGCTCGCGGAGCAGGTGGCTCTGGTGCTGGACGATCTCTCTTTTCCGGCCTACCGGTCCGAAAGCGAGGTCGCACATGTGGCCGGCGCGACACCGGAAGCCGCACAGGCGGTGCACGGCGACACGGATGAGCGCTACACCTTCGGCATGACGCTGGAGCAGGTCGATACGCTCAACCAGCTGATCGACATGATTTCGGCCCATGGCGATGTGGTGACCGCCAGCGATGACACCGAACTGGCCGACCACACGCTGTCACTGCTGGGGCATGCGATCTTCGGCGACGCGCGGGCCGTGCGCGAGATCATCCGCCAGGTCGAGTCGCAGAGGCTGGGGTCGGCGCGCTTTTCGCCCCCTGGCGTGGGCGAAGAGCGGGGTGCATACCACGTGGGGCGTGCGTGCTTGCCTGCGGCCGGCGTGGCGCCTCGTACCTATGCGGATACTCACGACACTCTGACAGCTAGCCTGTACTTCGCAGTGAAATCATGGCGCACCTTGTGGCGGGGCGTCTTTGCTCGGTGGCGGGACAGCGGTTGGCAGGCAAGTCATGGGCTCATTTGAGCGAGAGCCTGTTGTCGACGGCTTATGCCTGCCGTGGTTTGTTCACGGACGCGTCTGAGCGTGGCATGCTTGGCCGTGACTCGAACGAGAAAGGAAACGAATTTGGCTCGCGCTAAACACCCGGGAATGGGATGGATTCTGGCCGGTAGCGTTGCAACGATGACCTGCGCTACTGCCTCGGCCGAATCATCGACACGGCCATGGATGAACAGCTCGCTGTCGCCCGATCAGCGCGCCACGCTGGTGCTGAAGGCGATGACGCAGGATGAAAAATTCCGGCTGATTCGCGCGGATTTTGGCCAGCCCAGCGAGGGCCGGGCGATGCCCGCCGGCGCGCTGACATCGGCCGGTTATGTTCCCGCGATTGCACGGCTCGGCCTGCCGGCCTTGCAGGAAACCGACGCCGGGCTCGGTGTGGCCAAGGCGGATAAGAGCGGTGGCGCCATTTCGTTGCCGAGTGGTTTGGCGACCGCTGCCAGCTTCGATCCGCAGATCGCCTACGCCGGCGGCGCGATGATCGGCAGCGAAGCGCGCAAGAAGGGCTTCAACGTGATGCTGGTCGGCGGCGTCGACCTGGAGCGCGATCCGCGCAACGGTCGCAATTTCGAATACGCCGGCGAGGATCCGCTGCTGGCGGGCACGATCGCGGGCAACGCGGTGCGCGGCGTGCAGGATCAAAAAGTCATCGCCACGGTCAAGCACTACGCGCTCAATGCGATGGAAACCGGCCGCAATACGCTGAGTTCGCAGATCGACGAGCCGGCCGCGCGCGATGCCGACCTGCTGGCGTTCGAGATCGCCATCGGCATCGGTCATCCCGGTTCGGTGATGTGCGCCTATAACCGCTACAACGCCGTCTATGCCTGCGAGAACGACTGGCTGCTCAATGCCGTGCTGAAAGGCGACTGGGGTTATCCCGGCTATGTGATGTCCGACTGGGGTGCGGTGCATAGCGCGGGCAAGTCGGCGCTGGCGGGGCTCGATCAGGAATCGGCAGGCGAGGTGTTCGACCCCAAGGTGTTTTTCGATCAGCCGCTGCGTGCGGCGATCGCTTCCGGCGAGGTACCCCAGTCCCGCGTCGACGATATGGTGCGGCGGATTCTGCGCAGCCTATTTGCCGCGGGAATCATCGATCATCCCGCCAAAGCGGCGCCGATCGATTTTGCAGCCGATGGCGCAGTTGCGCAAAAGGCGGAAGAGGCCGGCGTCGTGCTGTTGCGCAATCAGCACGATCTGCTGCCGCTGTCGCCATCGCTCAAATCGATGGCGGTGATCGGTGGCCATGCCGACAAGGGCGTGCTCAGCGGCGGCGGTTCGTCGGTGGTATACCCGCCCGCGGGCAACGCCGTACCCGGCTTGCCGCCAGACGGCTGGCCGGGGCCGCGTGTCTATCAGCCGTCCGCGCCATTGGCGGCGATTGCGCGCCGTGTGCTGGGCAAAGTGCAGTTCAACGACGGGCGCGATGTCGCGGCGGCCGCGCAGCTGGCCTCGCATGCCGATGTGGCCGTGGTGTTCGTCGAGCAGTGGGACGCGGAGTCGTTCGATCGACCCGACATGACGCTTCCTGACCATCAGGACGCGCTGGTGGCTGCAGTGGCCAAGGCCAATCCGCACACGGTCGTGGTGCTGGAAAACAACGGTCCGGTAAACATGCCATGGCTCGATCAAACTGCTGCGGTGCTGGAGTCGTGGTATCCCGGCGCGCGCGGCGGCGAGGCGATCACCCGGCTGCTGTTTGGCGAAGTGCTGCCGTCGGGGCGTTTGCCGATGACCTGGCCGAAGGACGAATCGCAGCTGCCGCGGCCGCAGATTCCGGGCGCGGGACTGGCTTCGATCGGCGTGCCGCCACAGGGTCAGCCGGCCGACACGGTCGATTACCGTATCGAAGGGGCGGACGTCGGCTATCGCTGGTTTCAGAAGAAGCATATCGAGCCGCTGTTCCCGTTCGGCTACGGACTGACCTATACGCACTTCGGCTACGACAAGCTGAAGGCGAAGTGGGCGGACGGCAAGCTGGTCGTTGCGTTCGATGTCAGCAATCGCGGTTCTCGCGACGGCACCGATGTGCCACAGGTCTATGTCACGCTTCCAGGCGAAAATCACACGCGGCGCCTGGCCGGCTGGCGTCGACTCACCTTGAAAAAGGGCGCGACCCTGCACGTGGAAATCACCGCCGACCCGTGGATTCTCGCCGCGTTCGATGGCCAGCGGAAAAACTGGCAGCGTCCGGCTGGCAGCTACCGGATTCAGTTGGGGCATTCGGCGACGTCGTTCGAGGGCGAGGCGAACGTCGAGCTGCCCGCAGCCAGCTTCAGCGTCCGTCGCTCCCGCGCATCGCCTTGATCATGATGCCCATGCCGATCACGCCCACGACTAGCCCGATACCGGCGCCCCATAGCGCGCCGTGCTGGCCGTCGACCAGATAGCCGACGCCAAAGCCAATGAGAAAAAACAGCGGTACGGGTAGGCAGCCCATGCGAGGTTCCTGATGGCGGTATCGGCGAGAAAGTAGCCCGTATCAGGTGAAATGGCAGTGGTCGATGCTGTTCGCGGTGGCATCGGCAGGGCGCCTCGTAGCATGATGCGCCATCTTTGACTCGGGATCGGGCTCGACCATGGACGTAGCGGCAACCTCTGGCGCGTCTTCCGCCAGCGAACAGGACCAGGGGCGTATCGACGAACAGCGCATGGCCGATGGGCTCGCGCTGCGCCTTCGCCATTGGCCGCTGGCGGACGCCAGGCGGGCTGTGCTGATCGTGCATGGCCTGGGTGAGCACAGCGGCCGCTATGCGCACGTGGCCGGCTGGTTCCGCAAGCGGGGCTTCGACGTGCTCAGTTACGACCAGCGCGGACACGGCGAAACGCCCGGGCCGCGCGGCGCGCTGACGCATGCAGACGATCTGCTGACCGATCTCACGGCCGTCTATAAAAGCTATGCCGCCAAGCACGCGCGTCCGCCGCTGCTGCTGGGTCACAGCATGGGAGGGCTGGTCGCCGCGCGCACGGTGCTGGATGGCCGCATCCAACCCGGCGCCATGATGCTGACGTCGCCAGCACTGCGCAGTTGGGAAGGCGCCGGCATGCGCAAGCTCGCGCACGTGCTGGCATCGCTGTTGCCGAATCTGCCGCTGAGCAGCGGTCTCAAGGTCGACCATCTCTCGCACGACGCGTCGGTCATTGCGGCCTACCGCAACGACCCGCTGGTCTTCGGCAAGATTACGCCGCGTCTGGCCGACTTTATCTTCCGCGCCGGTGAGGCCAGCATTGCCGATGCCGCCAAGCTGCCTGTGCCGACCCTGCTGCTGGTTGCCGGTGCGGACAAGCTGGTCGATCCCTCCGGCAGCACTGCGTTCGCTACCGGCGCGTCATCGACCGGCCAGCTCACCACCCGCCATTTCGCGGCGCTGTATCACGAGCTGATGAACGAAGCCGAGCCCGCCCGTACCCAGGTGATGAAGCAGATGGGCGACTGGCTGGATCGCTTGCCTGCTCAGTAACCGTGCAGGATATGCGCCACATCGCAGTTACCTTCGGCCAAGATGCGACGTGGTTTTGCAAGCCAACGACTTGCAGGTGCCGCACCTTCTCGCCTTTGAGCCTGAAGAGACGGGCCATATCGAATAGCGTGATCGCTTTGCTTGTTCCTCAGCGGCGGCCATTGAACAAAGCACGCAGAAAGGTGGTGGGAGAGGCTATGGAAATCCCGTCTCGGGAAACGACTGGATCATGATCCGCTTCGGTCTGTGGAGCACGATTCTGTTGGTGGGTAGCGTCCACGGGGTGATTGTGGCAGTGCTGCTACTGAAGGCCGGGCGCAATCGTGTGGCCAACGGGTTTCTTGCTGCTCTTTTGCTCGCTGTCGTGTTGTTGATCACGCCTTTTACTATCGGCTACGCCGGCCTCTACGACGCGTATCCATGGCTTTCGTTCGCGCCGTTTTCTGGCGACTGGGTTTTGGGCCGCTGCTTTATTTTTATGTGCGGCGCCTGGCTACTGGCCGGCTGCCCACCGGTTGGGCTTGGCATTTCGTTCCCATGGCTCTGCAGGGCTTTTACTACATCTTCGCGTTTTGCCTGCCGATGGCGCTCAAGCTGAGCTGGAACCATGGTGGACACACGCATGTAGTGCTGCCCATCCAGGCGACGCTATCGATTCTGTCCTTTGCGATTTATTGGCTGGCTGATGCCGGGCTCGATCCCGATGTTCGTGTCAAGCCGCGCGCATCCGATATCGCCAGCTACCGCGATCCGGAAATGGAGGCCGCCAAGGCGTTGATGCGGTAGAACCGAACGGTAAGAGCCGGATTTTGCACATCGTTGCAGACGCCACCGTTGCGCAGTGCACAAAGCGGCCGCTAGTATCGAATCGACCGGCGAGAGGGCAAGTCGATGGCCTATACCGCGGCCGTGGGTTCAACGAACTATCGCTTTGACGACCTGCGCGCGCTGATGGCGTGCGCGTCGCCGCGTCGCTCGGGCGATGAACTGGCCGGCCTCGCGGCGGGGAGCGAGGAGGAGCGTGTCGCCGCCCGTTTCGCGCTGGCCGACCTGCCGCTGAAAACGTTCCTCGATCGCGTGATGGTGCCGTACGAGGACGACGAGGTGACGCGGTTGATCGTCGATACGCATGATGCTGCCGCGTTCGCCACCATCGCGCACCTTACCGTCGGCGAGTTTCGCGACTGGCTGCTTTCGTATGAAGCCGATGCCGCCGCGCTCACCGCACTGGCACCCGGGCTCACGCCCGAGATGGTGGCGGCGGTCTCCAAGCTGATGCGCAATGCCGACCTGATCGCGGTGGCCGCCAAGTGTCGCGTGGTCACCGCGTTTCGCAGCACCATCGGTCTGCCCGGCACGCTCGCCAGCCGGCTGCAGCCCAATCACCCGACCGACGATCCGGCCGGCATTGCCGCGGCGGTGCTGGACGGCCTGTTTTTCGGTATGGGCGACGCGGTGATCGGGATCAACCCCGCCGGTGACAGCCTGTCCGACTGCATCACCCTGCTCAAGCTGCTCGACGAGCTGCGCCAGCGCTTCGATATTCCGATGCAGTCGTGCGTGCTGTCGCACGTCACCACGTCGGTGCAGGCGATCGAGCGCGGCGCGCCGCTGGATCTGGTGTTTCAGTCGGTGGCGGGCACCGAAGGTGCGAATACCGGCTTTGGCGTCAACCTCTCGCTGCTGCGCGAGGCGCACGATGCGGTGCGCTCGCTCAAGCGCGGCAGCGTCGGGCAGCAGGCGATGTATTTCGAAACCGGGCAGGGCAGCGCGCTATCGGCCGGCCAGCATCACGGTGTCGATCAGCAGACGCTGGAGGTGCGCGCGTACGCGGTGGCGCGCGCGTTCGATCCGCTGCTGGTCAATACCGTGGTCGGTTTTATCGGCCCGGAATATCTCTACGACGCCAAGCAGATCATTCGCGCCGGGTTGGAGGATCACTGCTGCGGCAAGTTGCTCGGCCTGCCGATGGGCGTGGACGTCTGTTACACCAATCACGCCGAAGCCGATCAGGACGATATGGATGTGCTGATGCATCTCTTGGCCAACGCTGGCGTCAATTTCCTGATCGCGGTGCCGGGTGCGGACGATGTGATGCTCAACTATCAAAGCCTGTCGTTCCATGACGTGCTCGGCCTGCGCCACGCGCGCGGCCTGAGGCCTGCGCCGGAGTTCGAGCGCTGGCTGGCGCAGATGGGCATGCTTGATAGCCGGGGGCGTTTGCCGCCGCCGCAGCCGGGCGGTGCACCGCTGCGGCGACTGCTCGGAGCGCCAACCGCATGAGCGACGAGCGCGCCATCGACGAATCTGCCGTTGACGGACGCGTGGTCGACGATCTGGCGCGCGATCCGTTTGCGCGTCTGCGCCAGTTCACCCGCGCGCGCATTGGGCTGGGCCGCACCGGCGATGCGCTGCCGACAAAAGAACTGCTGAAATTCCAGGCCGCCGCAAGCCAGGCGCGCGATGCGGTGCACGCGGCGCTGGACGTCCCTGCGCTGCGCAAGGCGCTGGCGCCACGTGAATCCATCGACGTCGGCAGTCGCGCCACCGATCGCCAGACTTATCTCCTGCGGCCTGACTGGGGCCGCGAACTGGGCAACGGTGAAACCGAACTCGATGCTGAGCGCGGTGACTATGATCTGGTCTTTGTCATTGCTGACGGCCTGTCCGCGCGTGCGGCGATGCATCACTCGGTCGCGATGCTGGACGCCTGCACGGCGCGACTGAAGGACTGGGCCATTGCGCCGATCGTGCTGGCGACGCAGGCGCGCGTGGGGCTTGGCGATGCGATTGCACAGCGGCTCGGTGCGCGCATGGTGGCAGTGCTGATCGGCGAACGGCCGGGTCTCAGCGTGGCAGACAGTTTAGGCGTCTATCTGACATGGTCACCGCAGCCGGGGCAGGCCGATTCGCTACGCAACTGCATCTCGAATATCCATGCCGATGGACTCGACTACGAACGCGCCGCCACGCTGCTGGCGTGGCTGGCCCAGGAAGCGCGTCAGCGCAAGCTGACGGGTACCGCACTCAAACCTGATCTTTCATCACAGGCAGGCATCTCGGATGAACACAGCGGCAGGCTTGAAGAAAACACTTAGCGGTTTCCACCTGTGGGGCATTGCCGTAGGGCTGGTGATCTCCGGCGAATATTTCGGCTGGAGCTACGGCTGGGCCAGCGCGGGCACGCTGGGTTTTCTGGTCACGGCAGTATTCATCACCGTGATGTATGTGACCTTCATCTTCAGCTATACCGAACTGACCACGATGATTCCGTCCGCCGGCGGTCCGTTTGCCTACAGCTATCGGGCGTTCGGCCCCTGGGGCGGGCTGGTGGCCGGCTTCGCTACCGTGGTCGAGTTCGTCTTTGCGCCGCCGGCCATTGCGCTGTCGATCGGCGCGTATCTCAACGTGCAGTTTCCCGCGCTGGAGCCGAAGCTGGTCGCCGTTGGCGCGTACGTTGTTTTCATGGCGCTGAACATTGCCGGCGTGACCATTGCGGCCACGTTTGAACTGATCGTAACTTTGCTGGCAATTGTCGAGCTGCTGGTATTCATGGGCGTGGTCGCGCCGGGTTTTGCCTGGCAGCACTTCACCGCGAACGGCTGGGCCGGGCAGGCGACGCTCGACGGCAAGGCGCTGGGCGGCATCGTCGCGGCGATTCCGTTTGCGATCTGGTTTTATCTGGCGATCGAAGGTGCCGCAATGGCCGCCGAGGAGGTGCGCGATCCGCGGCGCACGGTGCCGATCGCTTATATCGCCGGGATCGCCACGCTGGCGCTGCTGGCATTCGGCGTGATGCTGCTCGCCGGCGGCGTGGGCGACTGGCGCGCGCTGGCGAACATCAACGATCCGCTGCCGCAGGCCATGCGCGTGGTGGTCGGCAGCCACAGCGGCTGGCTGCACATGTTGGTGGCAATTGGACTGTTCGGACTGATCGCGTCGTTCCACGGCATCATCATGGGCTATTCGCGGCAGATCTTTGCGCTGGCGCGTGCGGGTTTTTTGCCCACCATTCTGGCGCAGCTGGGCGCGCGTCGACGCACGCCGCACTGGGCGATCCTGGCCGGTGGCGTGATCGGCGTGGCAGCGATCTACTCCGATCGCTGGGTGCAGATCGGCGGTCAGCCGCTGACCGCCAATATCGTCACGCTGTCGGTCTTCGGTGCGGTGGTGCTGTATCTGATCTCGATGCTGGCGCTGCTGCGTTTGCGGCGCACCGAGCCGGCGCTGGAACGGCCGTTTCGTGCGCCATGCTATCCTTGGTTTCCCCTGATTGCGCTGGTGACCGCGCTGATCTGCCTGCTGACCATGGTGTTCTACAACGCCGTGCTGTTCGGCCTTTTCGTCGGCCTGTTTGTGCTGGCGGCGGGATATTACTGGCTGGTGGTACGCGGGCGCATCGCGCGCGGGCAGCCGGGCGAGTTCAGCGCCCGCTACTGAGCATCCCCGACCGCGCCGTCGTTTCCTGTAGCCGAAGAATCCGGCGCAGTTCGAGGATCGCTGCCGGTGTCTCCTGCACGCTGTGCCACGACGGAACGGCTAGCTCCGAATCGGCGCCGGCCAGATGCACGCTGCTATAGGGCACGACGCCGTCGCTGCTGGTGGCCAACGGGCCGTGCGATTTATACACGCCGACAATGGTGTGATAGCGCACGCGCGGCGAGATCGGCAAGTTCTCCGTCGCCATGATGAAGGGGTCCTTGTCACTGAGATTGTCGATGCTGTTGGGCAGGCGCAGCGGCTTACCCGGCGTCGAGGCATCTTTCAGCACATCGGACAGATTCGTCACTTCCGCCAGCAGGTTCGCCGGCAGCCGGATCAGGCCGCGAAACAGCAGCGCCAGCCGCCCTTGCGCCAGCGGCGTGCCGCGATGCGGCGAGGCCATGAACACCGCACGCGTCACCTGCGGCATCGGCGTGAACTGCAGATACGGCGCCAGTCGCTGGCGCAGCTTCTGCCGCTTGGCATCGGACAGGTTGGCGCGCACCGGCACCACCTTCCACAGCTGCTCGTTGCTGGTGGACACCAGCAACCGCGCGATCACGCCGCCCATGCTGTGGCCGACCAGCACCATGTTGTTCGACGCGCGCGCGTTGCCGGTGGGGTCGAAATGCTTCAGCGTGGCGTCGAGCGCCCTGCGAATGTTTGCCAGGTTCACCGCGAGTGGGGCGTTGGTCGGGTAGTAGACCTCCCATACCTGGTAGTTGCGGCGAAGGTTTTCATCGCCCATCACTTCGTTGGAGACGTTGATCCAGGCCTCCGGGCTGCTCGCCAGCCCGTGCAGCATGACCACGGTGAGCCGGTTGGGATCGTACGGCTGCATCAGCAGCACGCGCGGCGTGGTGATGCCGCCTTCGCGGCCGAGCAGCGAGCGGATCGACTGGCTGGCGAATCCCGAACGCGCCAGCCACACGCCATAAGCGGCCGTGAAGTTGGCGGCCAGCGGCACGTCCCGGTCGGCCAGCCGGATCGAGTCGTCGCGATAAGGATCTCTGGCCAGCAGTCGCACCTCCCGGGCGGCCAGCACGTCATTCAACGTGGCGCCGTCGAACACCAGCGCGCCGGTCATCGAGACGTAGTCCGGGTTGCGCCACGGCACGGCATCGGAGTCGGTATCCGGCGGCGCCACGGCGACAAACTCCGAACCAAAACCGTCACGCGTATAGGTGTCACGCAAGCCCTTGAACTGCAGGCCGGCCGCCGGAATCAGCTCGATAGGAACCCTTGCATCGCCCGATAGCCGCACGTCGGTTTGCGGATGCAGCACTGTCCAGCCGGCCAGCGAGGTCTGTGTCCAGTCAGTCCCGAGCCGCGGCAGCTCTTCGAAGAAGCGCGTGACCGCGCGCTGCACGGCGAAGTTGTAGAAGTCGATCACCTGCACCTGGCGCAGCTCGAACGCCCGGTCGGCCGGCTTGCGTGCGGTATAGAAGAGATAGGCGTAGGCGTAGCGCGCCGACTGCAGGTAGGCATCGAGCGTCGCGTCGTCCATCGACGCCGCGGCGCCTTTGCTGCGCAAGGCTTTCGCCAGCCACAGCTCGGACAGCGCCGACAGCCGCTGCTCCTCGTCGAGGCCCGACGAGTGGAGCAGGGTATCCGAGCAGGGGGCGAAGGCTTTTTCGCAGCCATCCGCGGTCAACGCCACTACGTTCAGTGCCTGCTCTGTGTTGTCGCTGAGGTGTCCGGAAGCCAACACGTCGGCGCGGCGCTCGGTGACGTAATCGCGCGAGTTGACATGCTTCACGTCGACCATGGCGCAGGCGCTGAGGCCGAACAGAGCCGCAAGAGCGATCCCTCGCTGTATCCGTTTGCGCACTCGATGGTTGATCGACATATCGCTGGAGTTAAGCGGCAGCGAAGCCTTCCGCCTTTGACGAGGCGTTAAGCTGCGGCCGGATAAATAGGTAAAGCAAAAGGATCGCAAGCACAGCGCTCGCCAAGCGTAAAAGGTTGCCCAGCCAGCCGGTTGCAGCTGAATCTGAAACCGCGAACACAGTCCATGCGGCGTTAAGCGATGCGTGAAAAACCCAGCCACTCCAGACAGAATAGCCGCTTTGGGCGTCCAATACCGCGAACAAGATGCCACCGGCAAACGTGATTAAGAAGATCTGCAATGCGACCCCACTACCACCCCCTGCGCCAAGCCAGTGGACGATACCGAAAACAACAGCCTGGAAAAGCGCCGCTGGAATAAACTTCCATTCGAGGGCCTTGCGAAAAAACACAAATGTAATGACCCACTGAAATCCTGCTCAGGTGTTACTTTCCCAAGGGAGCACCCCCATGAGCATCGTGATGGAAGAAGAAATCAAACGCTGGACC
>NZ_JACHCM010000014.1 GCF_014200755.1 Rhodanobacter sp. ANJX3
CGCCGTTGCTGCTAAAAACCTTGGTGGTAGCATCCTCGTCCTGCAGTGTGTAGGTAGCCGAGGCGCTGTTGTAGGTTAGCGTCGCCAGATTACCGGCACCGCTCTCGGTAAACGGGCCCTTACCTGCCGTCCCATTGAAAAGGATGGTCGATCCATCGGCACGATAAAACTTGACGCCTGGGCAAGGACCGCCGTTGTAATTGGGGTCATAGCCACAGGCCGTGTCCAGCGAATAGTAGGAATCGTCCGACCAAGGATTGATCCCCCGATTATGATAATAAAGCTCGTATTTCAACCCCATCTCACCAGGCAATGAAAAGAGGGTGTACGTCTCCAGTTTGGTGCCTTTGCTTACATCAATCGGAGCTCCTTGATAATTTCCGCTACAAGGACCGCCATTCGGGTCCTTCTTAGGGTCGGTGGAAGAGTTGTTGGGATTGTTGAAGGAAAATAGGTGGCCATTGGCCCAGCTGATTGCGCCACCGGAGCCTGGCGTTAGGGAAAAACCTTGTCCCCACGTGGACGATATATCAAACGGTTTGTAGGCCTGATCAGTTACGAATACTTTTGGCAAGGGAGTAGCAGTAGGAGGAGGGCCATTAATTTGCTCGGAAGAGTGCGGGCCATCCAATTGTTGCGCCATCGCGATTTGCGACACGCCGAAAAATAGACAGGCGGTCATAAAACTAATCTTAAATCGAGATTTAAACACGGGTTCCCCCCCACACAGGGTTTTGAGTGGTAAATGTCTAGAGTCGTTACGCGATAGCGTTCGATCGATTTATCGGGTCATGAGTCTTGGAGTCGTAGGCAACGCGCACGAGCAGCGTAGGAAAGCTGACAAGGCCCTCAGCCATGGAAAAGACTCACACGGCTACATGTGAGCGGAGAACAGTGATATTTTTATTGGCGCCGATCGGCAGCCGCTATAAAAGCGTTGCGCGCGCAGTAGGCCCGCCTGCCTCGCTACGCGCCCAAACGAAAACGTCCGTATCATCACTATCCCCTATGGATGACTGATTGCCGTTGCGGCGATGAGTCGTGCGCGTATTCTGCTACCGCCAGGCGGGTAGTTGTCAACACGATTTATCAAAGCCGCGCTCGTCCGAACGCCAGCAGCGACAGCTTTTTTCTGAGAGTAATGCGCAGGAGGCAGCCCGCGAAAACTCCTAATAGATAGGTGGGGCGTTTCGCTCCGCAGTCATAGGAGCGACGAGGGTGTCGGATGAATATCACCACTACGAAACCACAGATCACGGCATTCCCACATCGGCCGAGGAGCACGCGTGGCTGAGCCGCTTCGAGGCACCAGGCGTATTCCCGGCGTCGATGGACGAGGACGCACGCGAAACCTATGTGCTGTGGGCATTGATCCAGCACAAGCGCCGCCGATGGCGTAAATGCGCACGCTGGCTACGACCTTCACTGCTACTGCGGATGCAGGTCGCGTTGCGGCTGGTGCTTATTGCCCATCGACCGAAGGGTGAGGAGGCCTGACATGCAGATCAAGGTTCGCATAGAGGAAATCGCGGCCGGTGCAGTACTTGGCGCGTCGCTTGGGCTGGCTGTTGCGACGCCCTTTGCGGTTGGCATGCCGTCACTGATTCCGACGTTCGCTGCTGGGGGATGGGGCTTCGTGCAGAGCGCCATCGCTTTTTGTCTCACTTGTGGTGGCGCGGCTCTTGGCGGCTGGCTGGCCAGCACGCAGGAGCGCGACTCGCACAGTCGTGGAGCGCGCTATTACTCCGATCCAATCGCTGCGGTACGGGCGCTACAGGAGGGAGAGGTAAAGCAGTTCAGTGCTGGGCAGCAGAGAGGAGGTGTGCGCGGTATCGAAATCGGTGGCGTCCATCTAGCCCGGTCGCGTGAGGTCGGGCATGTCTATGCCGTTGGTCTGCCAGGTAGCGGCAAGACGGTGCTACTGACGAGCATCATCGACCAGGCTATTACTCGCGGTGATCGAATCATCCTGCATGACCCGAAAGGGGACTTTATCGAGCGTTATTACAACGCGAAGTGCACGGTTCTTCTTGGCCCGTGGGATGAACGCGCGGCAGTGTGGGATGCGAGTGCCGACATTGACAGCCCGGCACTCGCAGACGAGTTCGGTGCAAGCGTCGCGGGTCGAGGCGAAGGTCAGAACAAGGTCTTCCACGATAGTGCGGGTGTGGTGATCGCCGGCCTGATCCGCGCGGAACTGCGTCATGGTTCTGTATGGAGCTGGAAGGATCTTGCCAGTTCGCTCAGCGGCGATCCCTTCACGCTCATCCGTCGCGCTGCAGAGGGTAATGCCCAGATAAAAACGCTCATGCCAAGTGCGTTCATCGACGCGGATGAATTGACGCAGGGCGAAAAGGCTGTGTTGTCGGTCATGGCTACCGGCACAACGTGGCTTCTTAACTATGCCGCGCTGGACGCTACGGACAGCGACAGGGAGCGCTTTAGTCTTCGGCGTTGGCAATTACGGGAAGCCCATGACGACGTGCAAATCGTTGTGCTGAACAGCCATACGGTCTACCAGACGGCTTGCGAAAGCATCTTTGGCGCGATGCTCGCCAGCGTAGCAGCCATCGCATCGAGTCCTCTCTTGCCGGAAATCAGTGCCGACTCCGCAGGCGGATATTGGAGTGTGTTCGACGAGTTTCCGCAGCTTGGTGCAACGGCGCTTGCGAAGATTCAGCAGATTGCGGAGCTGGGCCGATCGCGTGGCATACGGATGGTCACGGCGTTGCAGGACGAATCCCAGTTGTCGGCGAAGGTGGGCGGTGAGAAGGCCGCGCCAATGCTTGCCATGCAGTCCACTCGGATCTACATGCGCAGCAGCGACAAGACCGCCGAGGCAGTCTGCAAGCGTGTGGGTGAGCGAGAAATCATGCGGATCAATTCGACCGCCGAAAGTGGTGCCGTGCAGGGAAAGACAAAGCAGGTGGTGCGCGATCCCGTCATCCACCCAGGTGAGCTGATGGGGTTACGCGTGCGTCGAAAGGAGCCGCCGGTGGGCGTCGAACTGGTCATCCACATCGAAGACACGCTCGGCAAGCTGGTGCAGTCGTTCCCCGAAGCTCGCAGTGCAGGTGCCGCACGGCTTATCGAGTCTGCAACCTGGCGCAATGGTTCTTTGCCTACGGCAGCGCCTGCGCTCGTGCAGCCAGCCTTGGAAGGATCGGCTGCGGGTTTTCCGTCTGGGTTCGATGACGAGGGGGACGAGGCGGAATCTGAGGCCGAGCAGATGAACGCTGAAAACGGCCCTCTCAACTTCCTGTGATCCTGGAGACTGAATATGCAAAACGCGCTCGAAGGTTTCCTGATCCGGTTGCTTGTTGCGGCACTTCTGTGCTGGATCGGGTTCCTCTATTTCGACATTGTGTTGCCTACCGGGCCGGCCATCGGCATCGCACTTTTGCTGGCAACTATGGAGCTGTTCGCACCCATGCTGGCTGGACGACAAGGTGCGGCAATCCGCTGGTTATTTCGGGTCGCCATGCCGCTTGTGGCGTGGCCAGCGCTCACGTGGCTGGCATTGGCGCATATCACGAACCATGGTGCTGCGGTGACGGCCGCTGCGGCGGGTGCCAGCTTGGTCGGCCTTGCGGCCGCTGGTCATGGACAGGGCAATGAACACGCACGTGCGGGTGTGGCGTTGGTGGCCAGCCTCATTCCATTCATTGCACTGCTCGAAGCTTTGCTCAGTGGGAACGCCATCGCAGCGTCTGTCGGTTGCATAGCCGTCGCCGCCGGATTCTTTACAGCGAAGGTCGCACTTGTTTGGCCCGACCGGCATGAACGCCTGATGCTGGTTGCCGCGATGGCAGCAATTGCGGCGGGTGTGGCCACAGCGCTGCCGGTGATGCTCTGACGTGATCGCGAAAACATCCAATAGGTGAGAACTCGTCGTGGACGGAGATCCGGGACGCGCGACAGTTCGATATCCCCTGCATGACACGTCCGCCGGATCGTGCGTGGCGTGCATCATCACCAATGAGCCAACCACGATGCTTCACGCCTTGCTCTCTTCCATCATCCACGGCCTCATCTACGCGACGATCTTCAAAATCGTGAGGCACCTTGGGTTGCCTGCGACGCTTGTTTTCGCATGCGCTGGAATAGTCATCTTCTTTGTCATCGCAGGCCTTACGCGCGGCCGTCGCCGTCGCTGGTAAGCCATCGGGAGATCCAAACATGAGCTACAGCCCAGTACATCGCAGCACTCTAAAGAAGACTCGCCAGGCGATGCGCATGCGGTATCTGACGCGTGATCCGTCAGGGCCCAAGATGCGACGCCTTGATCTTCTGCTGTCTAGTGAGACCTTCGGGAAGCTGGAAGAAATCATGGACAACACAAACATGCGCCGCCGAGAAGCGCTCGTGGCCATGATCGATGCCTACCACAGCCGCGTCATCGCAGGAGAAAGGTAAGGCTATCCGTGCTTGGCTGTGGGCCACCACACCAAAATCTGCTTTCACATTCAAAGGAAAAAGCGAAATGAGCACCTATCAATCCGTCACCACATGGCAGGCGGAGGACTTCGAGGTTGAGGTTTACTACGGTTTCTTCTCCACGGTCGCCGAAGCGGCCGAGATGGCCCGTGACGGCATCGAGAGGATCTTCGTCGACGGTCTTTGCTTGTGGATCGTTCTTCGCAATGGCACTCGGGCGCCTGTGCGTGACGGTGGTTTCATCGTGCGGCGGCTGCGCGAAGGGGCCAGGAACGAGGCGGGGCAGCGCGTGCTGACCATCGACGACTTTGATGTCATCCCGATGACCGCCGAGACCATGCGCAATGAACCAGACATGCGTAGTTTCGGATCGCTGTCCTACGGCGTTATCGACGCCAATGGCGAGCCGGTAGCGCTCCCTCGGCAGTGCTGACCAGGAACGCGTGACCACCATGCTATGTGGTGGCCCACAGCCAAATCCGGATAGCCAAAAGTAATTGTATGTGAGGTAGCAGCACTCAGCGGTTTGATTCATTGAACGCGAAAACTCGCAACGGGTGGGACATCAAAAGGAGACCCACCCATGCGACACATTCCAATGTTTACGGCTGCTGCGGTGGCAGCTGCGATCGCAGCCTGCCTTGCACCAGCGTCAGTCCACGCGCAGACCACCGGCACGCAAGTGACCGATGCTGGTGGGTATGCTGCCGTGTGTACAGGCGGTACCGACTCCCAGGGCAACCCGACGCCTTGCGCGGCCACCACCACGAATTCGAACGGTGCGCAGGCCACCGGCGTCGATTCGAATGCGTTCGGTATAAGCGCCTCCGCCAGCGGGACGGCCAGCGTGGCCGTGGGCGAGTACGCGCAGGCCAGCGGCATGTCCAGCACAGCCATCGGCCAGCAGGCTACGGCCAGTGGGATGGCCAGCACGGCCGTAGGCGAGTTAACGGCGGCTAGCGGCGTCTTCAGCACGGCCATTGGCGTGCAGGCCACGGCCAATGGTTCATCGAGCGTCGCCGGTGGCTTCAATGCGCAGGCCACCACCACCGATGCGCTCGCAATGGGCGACGATACAATTGCTGGCAGTGCCGGCGGAACCGGCGAAATCGCGCTGGGCTCGGATTCGGCGGCCACCGGCCCGCAGAGCATCGCGCTGGGCTACGGCGCACAGGCCACCGGCGCGGGCAGTGTCGCCATCGGCATGGACAGCGTGGCGGACGAAGACGACACTGTGAGCGTGGGTAGTCCGGGGAACACGCGCCGCATCGTTAACGTGGCCGACGGCATCAACAGCAACGACGCGGTGAACGTGGAGCAGCTGACGCCGGGCCTGGCGACATTCGGCGGCGGCGCCACCTTCAACGGTGGTGTGTTCACCGCCCCATCGTATGTCCTGACGGCGCTGGGCGCGGTCGGCACCTACAACAACGTGGGCGGCGCGCTGCTCGCGCTGGACAACGGCTTGAACACCGTGAACACCCTCGTGGACAACATCCCGGCCGGGCCGCAAGGGCCGGCTGGTCCCGCCGGCCCCGCCGGCCCCGCCGGCCCGCAAGGCCCCGCCGGCACCAGCGATCCGCTGGCCGTGAACTACGACAGCAGCAGCAAGACCAGCGTGACACTGGCGGGTGCAGACGGCACGCAGATCCACAATCTGGCCGCCGGGTCGGCCGCCACCGATGCCGCCAACGTCGGCCAGGTGCAGGCCGCCCAGCAGGCCGCCGTGAGGACCGCCGACGACTACACCGACACGCAGGTACAACAGGTGCGGTCGTGGGCGCAGAGCTACACCGATGCACAGACCGCGGCGGCGCTGCACGAAGCGAACGCCTACACCGACTGGAAGTTCAGCCAGCTGGGTGAGGCCGTGGCGCGTGTGGCGGCCGAAGGTAGTGCCGCCACTGGGATGGCCAGCAACTTCATCGGCGACAACAGCATGGCTGTCGGTGCGGGATTCGCGGGAGGCCACAGTGCGGTCGCCGTCGGCTATCGCCATGTGCTCAACAGCGGCGTGTCATTTTCGATCCACGGTGCCATCTCTGGCTACGAGCGGACGATGGGTGCAGGTGTTGGATACAGCTGGTGATGAGTGCACCGGCGAAGCCCGGCAATTGTCGGACTTCGCCGGTCTTTGTCGTTGTCTGCCGGCATTTGCCGGGGGACAACGGGCCTTGACGTGCAATGCCGGGAAATCCCGATCACGAAAACTCCTAACAGATAGAGGCGGCACTCGGTTGCCTCACCTGACCCGGAGAATTCCAGTGCGCATAGAAACCCGACTCCACGATGATGAACCGGCCGCCGTCGCGCTGCGTGCGCTGTCCCCTCGCGATCGCGGAACCGCGATTCGTTTACTTATCCGCCGACATCATCATGAATTGCCAGGTCTCATTGGCTTGGCGCCCCAATCGAATACCACGGTCACGCCGCAGCCAGCCCCGGTTCCCAAATCACCAACACTCGCGGAGCCATCGACGGACGAGCCCGCGCCCGTGGTGGAAAAAAAGTTACTCACGCCAGAGAACCTTCAAAAGGTGATCAACCAAGCGAAGAGCTGGCAAAAGGCGGTGATTGCCGTGGGATTCCTGCTCGCTGGTATTGGCGGATTCGGCGCGTCGGTGCCTGCGCACGCGGCAGACATCCTGCTCGATGTGAACACGGTCAGCATCCACGGCGAACAGTGGGCACGTCACGACCTCAACCAGATCAACCCCGGCCTGGGTATCACCTATCGCCCTGAGGGAAGCGCGGGAGACTGGGCGCTTTCAGTGGGAGCCTACGACAACAGTTATCGACGTCTGACGGCCTACGCCCTTGCAGAGTGGACGCCAATCCACATCGGCAACCCGCAGGGCTGGCACGTGGATGCGGGTTTGTCAGGTGGTGTTGCGTCCGGCTATCGCCGAAGTGAGATCCCGACGTCGCCGGCGATGGGCACAGCGTTGTTTCGAATCGAATCACCATCGGGCATGGCCGCGAGTTTTTTTGCTGTCCCCAATTTTGGTGCGCGCGCGAGCGGCTTCATCGGGCTGCAGATCGGTGTTCCTCTGTGACCGAGGCCGTTTTTGTATTGTGCGAGAAAGGCGGTGTCCGACAATGGATTTCGAGAGGTAGGAGCGCAAAGCGGCTTCCAGCTCGCGCATGAAATCGCCTCGATCCAGGACTCCAGGCGTCCTACCCCGTCGGTCGCCTTTTCGCTCAAGCGGTCGCAGAGGCAGTACGCGTATGCAAGGGCGTTCCGACGCCCAGCGCCGGATTCAGCCGACACGGCTGAACCGGACACTGAACGTCTTCACTCAAGAGCCCCCTTGCATCCGCTTCCTGCCTCTGCGCCCGTCGCTACAAGGCGACCGACGGGGCAGGACTTCAAATGGAGTGCATAGGTGTGATCGATCAATTTCAAAAGCGCGCGAGCCTCCAGCCAGAAGCCGAAAAGCAGGCTCCCTCCGAGGCAGGACGGGAGAAGCCGAAGCAGCAGCCATCTCACGACCAAGAGGCACAAGACATGACCACCATGACGCATCCGGCCAGCATGTCCATCGAGCAGCGCGACTACGCACGCCGCCGCAAGCGCGGTTACTGCACTTCACTGAACTTGGAGCACACCATGAAGAATCTCATCGACACCATCGCCGACCTGGCCAACATGGTGGCCGGCCTCGCCATCGAGAACATGCGCGTCCTGCTGTCAGCGACCGCTCTCGTGTCGCTTCTGATTGCCGGGCACATTGAGGTTCGGCACGTGGTGGCCGAACAGAACGCGCAACAGACCATGTTTGAGCAGTTCACCAAGTCGGCCGCACAGGCACCGGCGCCGGCAGCTACCGCTGCCGCACAGAAGTGGTGCCCCGTGGATAACTGGCCGTCCAACTGCCAGTGAGTCTTTTCGCTGCGTGTTGACCGCGAAAACTCCAACAGCGGGGGGAGGGGCTCGATGGGCATTGGGCACGCGGGTATCAAGGGTGGGCGCAGATGGACGATGCATCGTCAGAACTTGTCGCCTCGATACACCACTTGCTGGGACGAGCTGCGTGCCGTCAGTTGACTTAGTATCAGCTCGAACCCCTTAATCCACAGGGGGAAGGCATAAACGAGGGGGCGAGGAACGTGGCAGTCATAGTCTTTGCGCTGCTGGGCCTGGTGGTGCTTGCTGGCACACTTGCGGCCTATCACTGGCTGGGTGGTTTCGGTTCACCCTTTTCCCACCACGTCTCAGATTGGGCCAACTTCGGCACCTATGTCGGTGGGGTGGCTGGCCCGCTATTGAGCTTTCTCGCGTTGATCGCAGTGGTTTGGACGTTGCGCTTGCAATATGCGCTGCTTGAGCGTGATCGGGAGCGTCAAATGGCAGATCGCCACGTCCGTTGGCTAGAGGCAGTCTACAAGGATATGCAGGATGTGCTTCACGCACCTCTGGTTACGACGTTGGGCGCGGGGGCGGTTACGAGCATACATGCTGTGCTCACCAAAGAGGTCGACGTAAAAGCGGTCAACTCTGTTTTCTTCAAGACAAGAATCGCTGAATTGATGGGGCTGCTTAGTCAGTATTGCGAAGCGGTTGCCCTCTATAGGGATAACATCACGGCTTATTTCGACTTGAAGATCTTCGTTGATCGTGGAGCAAGAGTTCTCGACCTCATCAAGCCTTTCAATGCTGCGCTTGGCACTATGTCGCCCATCACCATCGAGTTCTGTGATATGCACCTTCGGGGAGAACGATCACGCAAAGAACCCGAAGCGATGAAACGACGCACACGTCGGTCTTGAATCGATGTGTCTACGCCTTAGTTGCTCCAATGTGGTTTGTCCCATGTGCCGCTGACGCAGATGCGGTACTCATTAGGCTGACGCTGAAACACTGAGTGGGCACCGATCCTCTTCAACAGGGCATAGCGCGCCTGCGCAAGCTTGACGATATCGCTCCCTTCGCTGACGCGGTATAAATCGAACGTGATGCGATTGATCTGTGGAGCTTGCTCTGCCACCAGTCGAGCGAATCCGCGTAGCACGGTCTCACCCAAGCCGCTGCCTTTTAGGGAGCCGTCCAGTGCGAAGTGGTCGATATGCAGGGTGTCGCCGCTCAGAGACATCGATTCGAAGGTCGCGACCGAACTGCCTGCCCCGTCCTTCACATAGCAGTCCGAGGCAGGTGGACGATCGTCCGGTATCAGTTCGTAAGGAGTGCGGCCAAAGCCGATAAATTTGATCGCTGCTGCGGAGTCGTCGTTGCTCGGCTCGGTGCTCATTCTGTTGCGGCGATAGAGGTTCCAGGCCAGGAGGCCACCAGTGGCGAGTACGCCGAGGATGTATAGATAGAAGGCCACTATGGCGCTGCCCTTGAGTCGACGATCTTGAGAAGATGAGATGCGACGACAATTATTTCACGTGCTTCGTCGCGCGTAATATCCATTTTTCGATGCGAGCTCGGGTTTTTATAGCTGCCGATCGCGCCGACCATCAAGTTCATCAACGCTTGGCGTTCGCCGGCTTCTTTTAACTTACCGTTGGGCGTAGACCGAGAGCGGCAGCGACTTCGGTCATTGCTTTCCGGGCGGCTTCTTCCCGCGCTGCCCGCGCGGTTGGATCGGCTTCGATCTCGGCTTGTTTTGTTTTGGCGTTTCGCCTCAAGGCTTCGGCGTGTTCCGCGCATTCCGCTCGCTGCTTTTCTTGGCGGGCGCGCAAGATTTCGTCCCACACAGGCCCGGGTGTCGGCTCTCTGTGCCGGCCTGTCCTCGGCACAATCTGCGTTCGAACTGCTGCCACCGCCGTGGCAATCTCGCCCGCGTTGGCATCACCCTCGATCCGCCCAGCTTCGGGCCGATCATCATGATCCTGCTCGATGTAACAAACGATTCCGCTTGGTCGCCGGGTTTTGGGCTTACGCTGCTTGTCGGTTGCAGCAGCAACGTCACTGGCGTTCCCGCGTGCTGCTGCTTCATTGTTGGATCTATATGGTGGTTCCTGGGGTGACACAGGTGTCACCCCAGCCCGTGTCACAGGTGCCACCGCCCCGGTGACATTGTGCCGGGGGGGAGGGGGTGACATTTTGTCAGGGGGGATCATCAGCGTATAAACGTTGGACGTTTGGCCTCCATCTGAATTTCTTTTATCTGCTCTGGCTTGCACCAGCCCCGCGGCTTCAAACGCCCGCAGAGCGCGCTGGACAGTGCGTACATCAACCCGCGAAATTCGAGCAAGTCGACTGATGCTGGGCCAGCATCGGTCGTCGTGGTTGGCGTGGTCGGCGAGCGCCAACATAATCACCTTCCGGGTTGGGGGAAGGTCAAGCTCGAATGCCCAGTTCAGCGCGCGCACGCTCATGGTCAGCCAGCCCCCCAGCCAATACCGGCAAAGCTTGCTTGCCCACCGACTATCGCCCGGCGAACACGCGCGGCGGCTCGGCGGTCGGATTGAGGACTAGTCCCTCGACGGCGGCCCCTGCTGCTGCTCGTCGACATCGCTGCGGCCAGCAACTCAGCTGCCTCGATCGCGCCCGGAGTGCTCGGATCCCAATCGACAGATCGCGCCGATTGCCGATCGCCCTCGATCTCCAATGCGCGCTTGATTTTGTCAGCGGGTTGCGGGCCTCTGCTTCCCCCGTACCATGAGGGATCGTGCATGGCCAGCCACATCGAACTCAACGAATCTAGGTCGCCGGCCAAATTGTTCCGGCGGCCAATCTTGATCCATTGCTCAATTTTGGCATCGTCGGCACCCAGTTCGGATTTGATTAACGCCGTGAGCACGAGTAGATCCGTGTGCTTCATTTTGGCGCCCTCCGCGTCGTGCCGCGCGGCCGGCCGGGGGCGCGCCTCGTACTCGTAGGTGGTGCAAGTGGAGGAGGCGGCGCGGCATTACCTCGCAGGAGCTCTGCAACTGCGCCGGCGGTGATGTACCAGTGCCGGCCAATCCGAACCGGTGCGATCGGCAGAGTGCCGGCAACAAGACGCGCGTGGATTGCCCGTCGGTTGCCTGTCCACCCAATTCGGCGCAGGCCGTCGTTCAAGGGCTTAATCGCACCGTCAAGGAGCTCGACGGCCGCTAACACGTATGGATCTGGGGTGCTGATGGTCACGATGTGTGTCTCCGTGACCGCCGGCCATGCCGCTGCGCACGCGCGCGAAAAACCGCTCGGCTCAGGCCGGCGGCTTTGTTCCTGGTGATTCGGATATGCGCGCTCGCGCGCGCTCAGGATGTGCAGCCGTCGGTTAGGCGAGGGCTGCGGCGCGCGCCGTTGCGGCGCGCGTTGGAAAGTGGTGAACGTAATTCACTGCATGATTGCGCGCGCTCTCCCGCGCTCTCTGCGCGATTGACGCGGCTGCATGAGCCTGAGCGCGAATGGCAACTGCGGCGCGGCAAAGAGCTTCTGCGTGCGGACTTACCAACTCGCGCCCCAGCAAACCGGATGCCAGTCCAAGTTCTGAGCGCAGGGTGCGCCGCCAGCGCGCAGTTAAGCCCTTCGCCGCGCTGCCAACGAGAATACCTAAACGAATCAAGTGCGCGTGTGTGTTGGATTGCCCAGCCTGCTTGGCGTTGTGTCTCGCCGATGCAACTGCACTACGGGCCCGTAGCTGCGCATTGAGCGCTCGGATCTGAGGTCGCACATCGAGTACTGGAAGCTCTGGAGTCTCCCCAAAAAGCGTGTGCATCATCTCGTCCACCTGTGCGGTGGAATAAGTGTCCGTATGATGTGCATCGGAGTCCATGAGGTGAGCATTACGCCACCGCGTCGTTGCGTCAATACAGTTTCAGATCATTTTTGTGTGATCTCAATCGCATAATGCACTGCTCCATAAATGGTTACGATTTTGGCCTGGTGCCGGACTGTTGATCAGTGTGCTGTGGGCAACGGCGGCGGCTGCTATGGTGAAGCCTTGGCCTTCGCTTGAAGGGCCAAGCGGCTATTGATCTCGATGATCTCGCCTGCCAGTTGCTCTTTTCGTTTGGTCAGATCCTCAGCTTTTTCCGTAGAGTTGGGTAGGCGTGTCTCTTGCACTTGACGAAGTTCTTCTGAAGTTACGGTTAGGGCAGCCGTCAATGCTTGCAAACGTGCGGCCTCTAAGGACAGCCATGTCTGTTCCGAGAGAGTCTTGAGGGTGTTAGCAGAGTCCCTTTTTGCCGCCAGCATGGCCTCTCGCTGCAAAAGCAGGGTGAACAATAAGGCGATAAACGCGAGACCGCTAAGAACAGGACCGAGCGTGCCACCAACGAACTCACCGAACTGGCTCCATGCTTCCTGAGCATCAGAAAATTGCTTGTCTGATTCCAAACCAAAGATCAGCGTTCGGAGTGTGCGTGGTAGCTCGGGCCAATGTGAGAATCGTAGGTAGTACAAAAAGAACACGCCTGTAATCACACAGCCCGTGATCAACGCAATACGTTTGGCTGTGTCCACGAGGTCTTCGCGCGACCAAGCTTCAACAGCTTCTTTTCTGTCTGTCATTAATGAACACTCCTGATGTTGACCGGTGGGATCTAAGCCTGCCAGTCGAGACGCTCCACTCTTTCATCCTCTAGTCGCGCCTGCCATTCGTACCCATCAGCAAGGGCATCAAGTGCCTTGGCCGTGTGAGGATGCGCATAGGAGATTGCTCTTGCCCAAGCTCGATACTTTGCTGCATCTTGGCGCTCAAGTTCGCCGCCATCGCGCGGCAAACGGGTCGTGACACCGCGCCGATTGCTCTTACCGATGTGGAACCCCTCGATCATTGATTTGCTGCGGAAGAGGTCAATCACCTCGCGTACCGGCTCCGCCGGCCAGTTGCCATCCGCGCCTATTGGCGAGGCTGACAGCATGTTTCCAATACGGCTATCTGCAACCTCTTCTCGGCCGGCAGCCTTGGCCAAGGTCCGCGCTTCCTTTATCCACGATTCAAGAACCTCGCCATCGAGCGTACCGTCGTCGCGTGTCCCGGGAATCCGATTCCAGAGCCCAAGCAACCGATACGCCTGCGTGGCGACCGCCCGCGCTTGCTCTGGGTTCTCGGGTTCGGGCTCAACGACGCCGCTCTCCTCGTTGGCCTTGTAGACCGCACTCAGCATCATGATGAATAGTGACGGATCTTCAGAAAGCGCCCTCAGCAGTGCTTTCGCCGGCCGACGGGAATGCTCCAGTACCTGCAGGTAGTTCCACTCAAGCGCAATGAGCGCGTCCCGGTCGACATCATCGCGCGCGTCGAGAAGCTGGAGAATTTCGGCGACATAGTGCTGGAACATGGTCGCTTCGTTGCCGTCGCCGTTGTTGTCGAACGGCTGTCGAGCCGCTTCCTGCAGTACCTCGACCAACAGTTCGCAGGGTAGTTGAACCTTGTTGCCATGTGCCGCAAGCGGCAGGGCATGCCGAGCGCGTCCGACACGGATCAGCATGCGGATGGCATAAGCAACTTCTTCGCTGTCTTCGTCCATCCAGAGCACTGGCGCAAGACGCCAATAGGCCGTTTCCAGATCCCCGTCGATCTGGGCCACTTGATCCCAGGTCCAGCGCACTGTCGGAAGCGCGCGAAGAATCGTCAGCAGCGCGGTGTCGCCCCAGTTCTCTGCTCTTGCTTTAGCGATCAAGGCCTCTGCCCAGGGCTCTTTCCGGTCACGGAAAAAGGAAATAATCAGACCGTGGGCAACATCCCGTTCGTGGGCGTCATCACTTCGAACAGCGGCCTCAATCAGCGCGTCGACGTCAGCGATCGGCAGGCCGCTATCATAGAGTGCCTTGCCGATATAACCGGCGGCCTCTGCCAGTCGGGCGAGCGACAGTACCGCCGACAGCCCGTCCTTCGCGTAAAGGGCTTGCACTGCCTGCTGTCGAGCGGCGTCGACATCTCGCTGTTCAGCCTCCCAGCCTGTCGAAGAAGGTTTTGGCAGTAGAACGGGTTGCTGAAATAGCCACGCTATTTGCTCAAGCGGATCGGTCGGCGCGAAGCGGTGGTAGACGAACTCCAGGCGATCCAGCACGGCACTCGATAGCGACCATTGCGCGTCTGGGAACTGTCGATGATGGTGAAGCACACCACGGAGCTTGCCCCAAAGAATCCCGCGGTCGGCCTTATCGGTGATTTGTGGCTCTGCCGCCTCTAGCGCGATGATGGCTGGTTCGATGTCCGGAGCCAGATCACCGAGGCGGTCAAGTAGGTGCGACCAGCGCGCTGGGCTCAGACCAACATCTGCCAGCAAGCGCTCGCTGATTGCAGCAGCACCACGCCCAATGAGACCCCAAGTTATGGTCTCGACCTGATCGACAGTAAAGTCGCGCCAAAGTGGCGTGGGTGATGGAGTTGAGGTGTCGTGCCCTTGCGGCAGGATGCCGAGCATCAGTTTCCACGCGGCGTTTGTTTCACGCTTTCGGATGAGATCGAGAGCGCGAAGCCGCTGGTCCAAACTCGCATAGGTCTGCGGTATCCAAAGCAGATGGATCTCGCGCAGACTATTGGCCGGCCCATTCGAATAGCGGCGCGGCTTGGTGTCGATCGCATCAAGGCGCGCCAGAATATGAGTCACCCGCGGCATCCATTCCGGTGACCATGCCAGAGACTCAAGTGCCCACATCAAGTCTGACAGATGCTCAGCTCCGAACACACCGCCATCATCGTGGCCGAAGAGAGCGCCGATAGGCGGATCGTCTTGGTCAAGGCTGTCCTCAATAGACGTCAGGAAGGCATCCGGCGATGCCTCAGCCAACAGCCGAAAGTCACCAGACAGCGACCACCACCGTCGCTGATCGGCGTTCCGCAGTAGCTTGCCGACGATAGCGTCAACTCGCCGACTTGCGTCCGGAACGATTCGGACACGATCACCCCAAAGCGCAAGCAGGATGAGCACCTGACCGATACCGTGGCGCAGCATTCCTGAATATTCACGGTGCACTCCGCGAACATCCGCCATCCAACGCTCATCAGGATCCATGTCAAAGCGCGGATCTGCCGATCCCAGAACGGCATGTGCCGCCGCCTCGAAACGGGCAATGTCGGTGCTTGTCAGAGTATGCGCGAGCAAAACCCATGCATCGGACGGAGAGGTGATGCGCCAAGTCGAACCGACCTTTTGCAGCGGGCTGTCGAATTCCCCAACATAGGGAGCCAAGGCAGTAATGATCGCCTCGTAGGGCTGATCCGCGAGCTCCGAAAGTCGAGCCCGATCAGCTTCGGCGTTCTCATCCCAGCCCCCGGCCAGCAGCGCCGCCAGCAGCGCATGCGGCGGCAACTCTTCCGCCCATCGTGGGAGGCGTCCGGGAGCCCCCGGAATCAAGCGTCGCAGGACAGCGAGGTTTCGGGCACTATCGCGAGCAAGCGCCTTGGCCCTCGGCTCGGCGATACCAGCGCTGACCAGAGCGCTAGCAATCCCCTCGCGCGAAGGTCGGGCAAGCGTGCGCACTTCGCCACGCCCAATCAATCGTTCATCGTAGGCCTGCAGAACGTAGTGCCCTTTCTCCGCAAGAGTCTGGGCAAGACCAGGCTCGGGATCGGTCAACAGCAAGATCAGCGGTGCAGGCGCATTGGCGAGAGCCCTGGCTGCGGCGGCAGTAGTCGCCACGAGGCAGCGCGCGCGATAGGCAGTCGCCATGTCATCCGGCAGCTCACTGAGGGTGGCATGAAAGAACGCCACCACCTCCTCAGCAGTAGTCGTCCGAAGGGAGAGCACGGATGGCTCACCGCGAAGCCAACGTAGGACGTCGACGGCATCTTGGTCACGATCGCTGAGAACGAGGTCTTCAGTCAGAGGCCACTGGGTAGCGAGCGACCACTCCTTCCAGACCTCTTCCAGCTCCCGTGTCCCCGGTGGTCGTTTATCTAGGCGAGTTGCTAGCCAGAGGCCGACCGCCGGCGTTTGTTCGATCCAGTGAACCAGGTCATTGGCGTCGTAGACGCGAACCTCCCGCCATGGACCCTCCTCCTGACGTGTCTTGGCCCACTCGTCTTTTTTCGGCCAGTGACGCGGCGTGACGAACACATATGCCGCATCAGCGGGATTGAGCGGTGCTGACTCTGCCGTTCGCTTTCGATAGTCCTCGCTCGCCTTCTGGACGATGTTGCTGCGTTGAGTCCCAATTTCCCAGCCGGCATCACCCTTGGGCACGTATGTGCTACCAACCTCGGATGAAGTCAGCCCATCCCAACCCGGATGGCGAACCCCTTCGTCTGACGGAAAACGAAGTTGTGCTGCCGCGCCATGGGTCGCTCGGATCAGATGAGCGAGAAGCGTCGGGAGACTTACAGCGCCGTCGGTGCGGTTAGCCCACGCGGAAAGATCCTCAGCGCTGACCCAACGAACCGGTGCTCCCGGACGTTCGGAAGTTGTGATGATCGGAACGGGCGGCCCGATGATGGCACCCGTGGGCAGGAATCGAATGCCAGCGCCCTCCAGAGCGCCCCGAATGGCTTGAGCGTTGTTGGCGACGGGGGTTCGCTGTCCCCGTTCGAAGTCAGCAACGGTCGAAGTCGCCACACCGGCTGCCTTGGCCAGTTCCTGTTGCGACCATGCCAAAAGGGCGCGCGCCGCCCGTACGTGCTTGGGCGTGAGATCAGGGGGAGGAGTTGACGAGTTCATAGTCATATGAAATATATGACGTCAGCTAACATTCTTCAATAAATCTTTTTTGTCGACAAATTATATTTTTTGTAAACAATAGATAACATAATGATCGAACGTCATAGTAATTATCGCGAACGCGCCTTCAGCCTCGTCCAGGCACGAGGCATCGTGCGAGCGAGAGACTTCAAAGCGGCCGGCATCCCTCTCGTCTATCTGAAGAGACTGACCGACGCTGGTGACCTCGTCCGCCTCGGCCGCGGCCTCTACCAGGATCCGGAACGCAGTGGGGAAAACATTGCACACGATCTGGCAGAAGCCGCACGTCTCGTCCCGCACGGAGTCATCAGTCTAGTCAGCGCCCTACGTCAGCACGGGCTCACTACCCAGCTGCCCCACGCTGTCTGGATGACCATCCCCCATAAGGCCCGCACACCCAACCCGACAGGACTGCGGCTCGAAATCGTCCGGGCGACTGGCGAAGCTCTCACGGCAGGCATTGAACATATCCAAATCGAAGGAGTCGAGGTGCCGATCTACGGCGTCGCGAAGACGGTCGCCGATTGCTTCAAACACCGCCGCCATGTCGGCGAGGACGTCGCCATTGAGGCGCTGCGCGACGCGCTGCGGCAACGTAAGACCTCTCCAAGTGAGCTGATGAAGTTCGCCGCCATCGATCGGGTCAGGGGCCAGATGGACCCACTCATCAAGGCCATGCAATGAAGTTCAAGATCACCAAGAATCCGGCGGCATCCATCAGGGCCAGACTCCTCGCTCACGCAAAACAGCACGGAGACGACTATCAGCGTGTCCTGACGCGCTACGCGATCGAGCGCCTGCTCTTTCGTCTGAGTCAGACAGAGGCGGTCGAGCGCTATGTGCTCAAGGGGGCCATGCTGTTCGTCACGTGGCCTGAGCATGTGTTCCGACCCACGGGGGATCTCGATCTATTGGGCCAGGGCAACCCCGATCCGAATGCCATTGCCGAACTCTTCATCCGCATTTGCCGGATCGAAGTCCCTGATGACGGCATCAGGTTCGATCCAGCCAGCTTGAAGGTCGACGCGGTCCGCGAAGACGATAAATACCAGGGCGTCCAGCTGAGCTTGGACGGCGAATTGGCCAGAGCCGTCATTCGCGTACAGGTCGACATCGGCTTCGGCGACTACGTTTACCCCCTGCCAAAGCGGAGAAATTTCCCTGGTCTGTTGCCAGATCTACCGCAGGCAAACATCCTGATGTACCCACCCGAAACCGTGGTTGCCGAGAAATTCGAGGCGATGATCCGCTTCGGAGAAGCGAACGGCCGGATCAAGGACTTCCACGACATCTGGGTCACGACACGCACTTTTCGCTTCGATTTGCCGAGCCTCGTCGAGGCGGTTAGTGGCACGCTCCGGCGCCGGGAGACCGCCTTTCCAACCGAGATGCCCGTGGGCCTGACCGAGGTTTTCGCGGCAATTGCCGAGAATCGAGGTCTCTGGAGTGGCTTCCTTCGCCGTAATCCACCGACCCTTGAGCCGCCGCCATTCGCAGACCTGCAAGTGGAACTGCGACGTTTCTTTGGCCCCATCATTGTTAGCCTGGGGACACCAGATGGTGCCAAAGGCTATTGGGATCCCGATGGTGGCGTATGGCGCCAAGATCAGTCGGTCGGAAATCCCTAACAGAGCGGATATGAGGGTTGCTGCCCGTAGTGGTGTTGCCAAGCGCTTTGCAGTGACGAAAAAGGAATGAGAGATCAGACGCTGCCGTCGAGAATCCAGCCGACCAGAAGGTGCATGCGGAACTCCGATGGAACAGCCCACAGGTAGACAGTGATGGACAGGGATGGACAGGGATAGACGCGGAACGCCTATGGAACACTCGAGTCGTAAAAAGCAAAAAAAGCCCGACTTGGCGGAAGTCGGGCTTTTTCGTAAGTGCATGTATTACTGAAACTAGTGGTGGGCGATGCAAGGATCGAACTTGCGACACCTGCCGTGTGAAGGCAGTGCTCTACCGCTGAGCTAATCGCCCGCCGAGAGCTCGCAAATATACGGGGAGCGGGGCGCCGGGTCAATCGTTGGCTTGCTGGCGCCAGCCTAAACCGCCGGGCTGCGGGGTTGCGGCGGGGCATCCGCTGGCGTCGAGGGTTGGTAAACTGCCGCGCTTGACTTACGAGGCCGCCCCCGATGGAATTCCTGCAGCACGAGCTCAACCATATTGTCGCGGCGCTGCACGGCTTTGAGATTACGCCGTGGAAACTGGTCGGCCTGATCGGTTCGCTGATGTTTACCAGCCGCTGGTTTGTGCAGATGTACTACACGCGCAAACTGAAGCGCGTGGTGATGCCGCTGTCGTTCTGGTGGCTGTCGGTGATCGGCAGCGCGCTGCTGCTGAGCTATTTCATCATCGGCAAGAACGACTCGGTCGGCATTCTGTCGAACTTTTTCCCGGCGTTTGTCTCGGTGTACAACCTGATTGTGCACATGCGCGAGGTCAAGCGCCGCGACGTGGTCGAGAGCGAAGTCTGATCCCAGGCCGGACTTCGCCACTTGATCGCCCACGCCTGATCGCTTACTCGACCTCGTAGCCGAGGTAGGGCGCCAGCCAGCGTTCGGCCATATCGCGCGACCAGCCCTTGCGCTTGGCATAGTCCTCGACCTGGTCGCGGCTGAGCTTGCCGACCACAAAATATTGGCTTTGCGGGTGCGAGAAGTACCAGCCGGACACCGCTGCCGTCGGGTGCATGGCAAAGCTTTCGGTCAGCGCGATGGTGGTGTGTTCGGTGGCGTCGAGCAGTTCAAATAGCGTGGCTTTTTCCGAATGCTCGGGGCAGGCCGGGTAGCCGGGAGCGGGGCGGATGCCGCGGTACTTTTCGGCGATCAGGTCGTCGTTAGCCAGCGTCTCGTCCGGTTGATAGCCCCAGAACTCCTTGCGCACGCGCTCGTGCAGCCGCTCGGCGAACGCCTCGGCCAGGCGATCGGCCAGGGCCTTGAGCATGATCGACGAGTAGTCGTCGTGGTCGGCCTCGAAGCGGGCCACGTGCGGCTCGATGCCGATGCCGGTGGTAACGGCAAAGCCGCCGACCCAATCCTTGACGCCGCTGTCCTTGGGCGCGATGAAATCGGCTAAGCAGAAGTCTGGGCGATCGGCCGGCTTCTCCACCTGCTGGCGCAGATGGCGCAGCGTGGCCAGAGGTTTGACCTTCGGCGCGGCGTCGACCGCGTAGACCTCGATGTCGTCGCCGATGTTCGCCGCCGGCCAGAAGCCGATCACGCCCTTGGCGGTGAGCCAGCGCTCGGCGATCAGCGTGTCGAGCATGCGGTTGGCATCGGCGTAGAGCTCGCGCGCCTGCGCGCCGACGACGTCGTCGTCGAGGATGGCGGGAAATTTGCCGGCCAGCTCCCAGGCGTTGAAGAAAGGCAGCCAGTCGATGTATTGGCGCAGCTCGGCCAGGTCGTAATTGTCGAACACGGTGATGCCCGGCGTCTTCGGTACCGGCGGTTCGTAGGCCTGCCAGTCGCACGTAAAGCGCTGCGCCCGTGCCTTGGCCAGCGGCACTAGCTGCTTGCCGGGGCCGCGGTCCTTGTGCCGCTCGCGCACGTCGGCGTATTCGAGGCGAATCTTGGCGATGAACTCTTCGACCAGGTCCTTGCTGACCAGCGACTGCGCCACGCCGACCGCGCGCGAGGCGTCCTTCACCCACACGGTAGGCGATTTGTAGTGCGGCTCGATTTTCAGCGCGGTGTGCGCGCGCGAGGTGGTGGCGCCGCCGATCATCAGCGGGATATGGAAGTTCTGCCGCTGCATTTCGCGCGCGACCTGGCTCATTTCTTCCAGCGAGGGCGTGATGAGGCCGGACAGGCCAATGATGTCGGCGTTCTCGGCAATGGCCGCTTCCAAAATTTTCTGCGCCGGTACCATCACGCCGAGATCGATCACCTCGAAATTGTTGCAGCGGAGCACCACGGCGACGATGTTCTTGCCGATGTCGTGCACGTCACCCTTGACCGTAGCCATGATGATCTTGCCGTTGTTCTTGCCCATGTCGCCGGTGCGCAGCTTTTCTTCCTCGATGAAGGGCAGCAGGTAGGCGACGGCTTTTTTCATCACGCGGGCGGACTTGACCACCTGCGGCAGAAACATCTTGCCGGCGCCGAACAGGTCGCCGACCACGTTCATGCCGTCCATCAGCGGGCCTTCGATCACGTCGAGCGGGCGCGAGGACAGCTGGCGTGCTTCTTCGGTGTCTTCGACCACGTATTGGTCGATGCCGTGGACCAGCGCGTGGCTGAGCCGCTCGCGTACGGGTATCTCGCGCCAGGCGATCGTTTCGACCGCGGCCTCGCCCTTTTTCTTGCGGTAGTTGTCGGCGATCTCGAGCAGGCGCTCGGTGGAATCGTCGCGGCGGTTGAGCACCACATCCTCGACCCGCTCGCGCAGCTCGGGATCGAGATCGTCGTAGATCGCCAGCGAGCCGGCGTTGACGATGCCCATGTCCATGCCGGCCTTGATGGCGTGGTACAGGAACACCGAGTGGATGGCCTCGCGGACGGTGTCGTTGCCGCGGAACGAGAACGACACGTTGGAAACGCCGCCGGAGATATGGCAATCGGGAAAGCGCTTTTTCAGCTCGCGCGTGGCTTCAATGAAGTCCACCGCATAGTTGTTGTGCTCCTCGATGCCAGTGGCCACGGCAAAGATGTTCGGATCGAAGATGATGTCTTCCGGTGGAAAGTCGAGCTCGCGCGTCAGCAGCTCGTACGCGCGCGAACAGATCTCCACCTTGCGCGCGCAGGTGTCGGCCTGACCCTGTTCGTCGAACGCCATTACCACGGCGGCGGCGCCGTACTGCTGCACCTTGCGCGCGTGGTCGAGAAACTGCGCCTCGCCTTCCTTCATCGAGATCGAGTTGACGATGCCCTTGCCCTGCAGGCAGCGCAGGCCGGCCTCGATCACCGTCCACTTGGACGAGTCGATCATGAAAGGCACGCGCGCGATGTCGGGCTCGGAGGAGATCAGGTTGACGAAGCGGGTCATCGCCGCTTCGGAGTCGATCAGGCCCTCGTCCATGTTGATGTCGATGATCTGCGCGCCATTCTCGACCTGCTGGCGCGCCACGTCGATCGCCTCGTCATAGCGCTCCTCCTTGATCAGCTTTTTGAACTGCGCCGAGCCGGTGACATTGGTGCGCTCGCCCACGTTGACGAACAGCAGTTCGGGTGTGAGGACCAGCGGTTCCAGGCCGGACAGGCGGGTATATCGCCTCACTTACGCGGCCTCCGCTTGCGTGGCAGACGGAATCACGCGCGGCGCGCAGTCGCGTACGGCTTCGGCAATCGCCTTGATGTGCGCCGGCGTGGTGCCGCAACAGCCGCCGACCAGGTTGAGCAGACCGTCGCGCGCGAAGCCGCCGATCACGCCGGCCATGTGCTCGGGCGATTCGTCATACTCGCCGAAGGCATTCGGCAAGCCCGCGTTGGGATGCGTGCTGACGTAGCTTTCCGCAATGCTGGCGAGCGTCTGCATGTGCGGGCGCAGGTCTTCCGCGCCGAGCGCGCAGTTGAAGCCCACCGACAGCGGCCGCGCGTGTGCGACCGAGTAGTAGAACGCTTCGGCCGTCTGCCCGGATAGGGTGCGGCCGGAGCGGTCGGTGATGGTGCCGGAAATCATCACCGGCACGCGCGCACCGCGCTGGTGGAACAGCTCGCTCAGCGCGAACAGCGCGGCTTTGGCATTGAGCGTGTCGAAGATGGTTTCGACCATGATCACGTCGGCGCCGCCGTCGATCAGGCCGTTGGCGGACTCGGTGTAGTTTTCGCCGAGCTCCTCGAACGTGACGTTGCGAAAGCCGGGGTCGTTGACGTCGGGCGACAGCGATGCGGTGCGGCTGGTCGGGCCGAGCACGCCTATGACGAAGCGCGGTTTATCGGGTGTTTTTGCCGTCATGTCGTCGCAGGCGGCGCGCGCCAGTCGGGCGCCTTCGAGATTCAGTTCGTAAGCCAGATGCTGCAGGCCGTAGTCGGCCTGGCTGACGCGGGTGGAGTTGAACGTGTTGGTTTCGACCAGGTCGGCGCCGGCTTCGAGATAGGCCGCGTGCACGCCGCGGATGATGTCGGGCCTGGTCAGCGTCAGCAGGTCATTGTTGCCTTTCAGATCGCAGTTGCCGGCGTGTTCGTGCGCGTGACCGTCAGCGGATTTCGCATGGCCGTCGTGGCCGTGCTCGAAGCGGTCGCCGCGGAAGCTGCTTTCATCCAGCTCGTGCGCCTGCAGCATCGTGCCCATGCCGCCGTCGAGGATCAGGATGCGCTGATGCAGCGCCTGTTCCAGCAGGGCAACGCGGTCGGGGTGTAACCAGGGCAGGGCGCTCATGACGATGATTCCTTGGTGCTTTGCTTCGCGTGTCGCGAGGCGGTGTTTCAAATGGTGTTGGCGGCGATCGGTTCAATGCGGCTTGCGCGCCAGCAGGCTGATCACTTCGAAATGCGGCGCCTTGCGCTCGCGGCTGATCTGGTGACAGCTAATGACGTCCAAACCCGCGCTGCTCGCCAGCTCGCGCAGCTGGTCACCGGAGAAGCCGAGATTGCGATGATCGAACGGCTCGACCGCGGTCCGGTGATCGTGCTGGCCAAGCGTCACCGCCAGCAGGCGACCACCCGGGCGCAGCACGCGCGATGCCTCGGCGACGGCCTTGGCCGGATTTTCGGCGTAGGTGAGTGCATGCAGCATCAAGACCAGATCGAAGCGCTGCTCGCCCAGCTCCAGCGCCTGCATGTCGCCCTGGATCACCTGCACGTTGGTGAACGCGCGCAGCCGCTTGGCGGCGGCGTCGACCACGCGTTCGCTGGAGTCCACGCAGGTGATCGACCTGGCGTGCGGCGCCAGCAGCTCGGCGGTGATGCCGTCGCCGGAGGCGATGTCGAGCACGTCGCCGGTTTCCAGCAGCTGCAGCAGCGAGCGTGCCAGGGTTTCCCAGGTGCGGCCGGGCGAGTAATGTCGCTCCATGTCGCCGGCGACGGTGTCGGCCCAACCTTCGGTGCTCGCGCGTTGCGCCAGCACGCCCGGCAGGCGTGCGGTGTCTTCGCGCAGCAGGGCGTCGTCGATGCTCTGGCGCAGCGAGTCGAGCAGCTTGCGCTGCGCCTCCTCGCCCTCGCTGTTGGCACGGTAATAGGCGGATACGCCGGCGCGACGGTCGCGCACCAGCCCGGCCTCCTTCAATTTGGCCAGATGGGTGGAGACGCGCGGCTGGGCGAGATGCAGCACGGCCGCCAGTTCGGCCACCGTCAGCTCCTCGTGTTCGAGCAGCGCCAGCAGGCGGACCCGGGTCGGATCCGCAAGCAGGCGCAGCACGCTGGAAGCACTGGTCAGATCCATTGAGCATCCTTATATCGCGATAAAGAGATGACAAGGCTAGGCGTGGTTTGGCGGGGCGTCAAGCGTCGAGACGAAGGAGATGCGTGCTGCGTTCAGTCCGGCGCGCATGCGACAAGATGCTGCGCTTGCCGGCTGCGTCCGCGCCGGCCATTTTTCCGTAACTGCGCGGTGTCCCACGCGACTCGAGCGCCGATGCTGCGCTCGCACAAGCGCGTTTGACCGCCACGGCTACAATGGCCGGCTGCCACTCTCACTGCGGAGCTTTTCGATGGATTTCAGCTTTACCGAAGATCAGTTGTCGATCCAGTCGATTGCCCGCGATTTTGCGCAGAAGCGCATCGCGCCGGTGGCCGCCGAATTCGACGCCAAGGGCGAATTTCCGCTGGAGAACATCCGCGAGATGGGCAAGCTGGGCCTGATGGGCATCGAGGTACCGGAAGCGTATGGCGGTGCGGCGATGGATACGATCGCCTACGTGCTGGCGATGATCGAGATCGCCGCGGCCGACGCGGCGACCTCGACCATCATGTCGGTCAACAATTCGCTGTTCTGCAATGCCATCCTCAAGCACGGTACCGAGGAGCAGAAGCAGACCTTCGTGCGCGCCATCGCTACCGGCGAGGCGATCGGCGCGTATGCGCTGACCGAGCCGCAGTCGGGCTCCGATGCCTCGGCCATGCACACCCGCGCCACCAAAAACGCGCAGGGCGACTGGGTGATCAATGGCAAGAAGAGCTGGATCACCTCCGGCCCGGTGGCGCGCTATATTCTGCTGTTTGCGATCACCACGCCGGGCGTGGGCGCGCGCGGCGTGTCGGCTTTCATCATCGATACCAAGCTGGCGGGCTTTCATGCCGGCAAGAGCGAGCCGAAGCTGGGCATTCGCGCCTCGGCTACCTGCGAGATCGAATTCCACGACTACGTCTGCCCGCAGGAAAATCTGCTGGGCGAAGCGGGCAAGGGTTTCTCGATCGCCATGGGCGTGCTGGACGCGGGCCGTATCGGTATTGCCTCGCAGGCGATCGGTATCTCGCGCGCGGCCTACGAGGCCACCCTGCAGTGGGCGCGAGACCGTAAGGCTTTCGGTGCGCCGATCGGCACGTTCCAGATGACCCAGTCGAAGATCGCGGATATGAAGTGCAAGCTCGACACTTCCATGCTGCTGACCCTGCGCGCCGCGTGGCAGAAGGGCGAGGCCGACAAGACCGGCGGCCGCTTCGGTACCGAGGCGGCGATCGCCAAGCTCACCGCCTCGGAAGCGGCGATGTGGATCACCCATCAGGCCGTGCAGATCCACGGCGGCATGGGTTATTCGAAAGAGATGCCGCTGGAGCGCTACTTCCGCGATGCCAAGATTACCGAGATCTACGAGGGCACCAGCGAGATCCAGCGGATGGTGATCGCGCGCGCGGAGACGGGCTTGCGCTGATTTTCAAGCGTATCGAGTGCCACAAGCGGCGGCGTTATTGGGTAGTACGGCAGATAAAAAAAGCCCGCCAATAGGCGTAATGCTGTTCACTTAAGCGGAGCAGCCTTTCGATTCACGGGGTAGCGAGTCTTGGATATTTTGACGGACCTCGGCCTGGAAGGCCGAGGTCGTCTATCCAGAAACAGGTTGCCGATTCCGGC
>NZ_JACHCM010000015.1 GCF_014200755.1 Rhodanobacter sp. ANJX3
AACGGCCATCGCGAGTCTCTGGTCGGAGTTGCTGGGTGTCGAGCGGATCGGGCGCAACGATCATTTCTTCGAACTCGGCGGGCATTCGCTTAGCGCCGTACGCATGTTATTGAAGCTGCGCAAGCAATACGGCTGTCAGATCGCGATGGGCGAATTGTTCGAGCATCCCACGGTTGCCGCCCTCTCGAAGATGATCGAGCACTCTTCCGGAGAGAGCGACGAGCTGCCGATGCCGACGATTCCGCGTGATACAGCACTTCCACTTTCGTTCGCCCAGCAACGACTGTGGTTTCTTGCGCGTTTCGATGCAGCCAATCCGACGTATCACATCCCTGTTGCCTTGCAGTTAACCGGCGAGGTCGATCGTTCGGCACTGACGAAATCGCTCGCGACGATCTTCTCCCGCCACGAAGCATTGCGTTCGATGTTCGTCAGTCGCCGTGGACAACCGGAAGTCGCGCTGATCGATGCTGATCGGACACCGGCCATCGCGGATATTGACCTGTCGGCCGAAGGTGCCGCGGCGACCCTGGACGATGTCATGGCGATCGAGGCGGCGGCGCCGTTCGACCTCGAACACGGTCCGCTGATTCGGTTCGCACTGGTTCGGCTTGGCGCGCAAAAGCATGTGTTGTTGATCACGCTCCATCACATCGTCGCCGATGGATGGTCCATCGATATTCTCGTGCAGGAGCTCAGCCATCTTTATGGTGCGTTTCGTAGCGGGATTGTTCCCCAACTTTCTCCGTTGTCCGTGCAGTATCCAGACTATGCCGCGTGGCAGAAGCGGTGGCTCGATGGCGATCGCCAACAGAAGCAACGCGAGTACTGGATCACTCAGCTAAAGGGCGCGCCGGCTTTGCTCGAACTGCCGGGCGATCGCCCGCGACCGGTCAAGCTCGATCATGCCGGCGGTAGCGTTCCGATCGTGATCGACGAACGCACCACGGCTGCGCTGAAAGCATGGAGCCACGAACGCCGGGCCACTCTCTTCATGGTGTTGACCGCGGCATGGTCGGCCGTATTGTCCCGGCTCTCAGGCCAGGACGACATTGTCATCGGCAGCCCCGCAGCGAACCGCGAACGTCCGGAAACCGAAGGCGTCGTGGGACTTTTCGTCAACAGTCTGGCCTTGCGGATCGGCCTGTCGCCGCAAGTGACGGCGACCGGATTGCTTGATCGGGTCCGGCAGGTCGTACTCGAAGCACAGGATCACAAAGATCTTCCGTTCGAGCAGGTCGTCGATATCGTGCAGCCGCCGCGTCGCACGAACCACACGCCACTGTTCCAGGTGATGTTTACCTGGCAGGGCCAGACCCGGCGCGAGCCGGTCCTCGACGGACTTGAAGTGCGCATGGCCGATGCGGGTCAACCTTTCACCAAGTTCGATCTGGAACTTTTCCTTGGTGAAGATGAGGGATGCATCGTCGGGGGTATGAATTACTCGACGGCATTGTTCGACCGGCCGACGATTGAACGGCACGTCGGCTATATCGGCGCGATGCTGCAAGGCATGGTGGCCAATACTACGAAGGAGGTGCAGGCGATCGCATTGCTCGGCGACGATGAACGCCGCTTTCTTCTGCATGAATGGAACAGCACGGCTGTGCCGTACGATCAGGAGATCGCACTGCACATGCTTTTCGAAGCGCGTTGTCGCGCGATGCCGGATGTGATTGCCTTGCAGTGCGAAGGCCGGACGATGAGTTACGTCGAACTCAACCAGGCGGCGAATCGGTTGGCGCACTTTCTGGTTGCCAGTGGTGTAGGCGTTGGCGATCGGGTAGCTGCGTGTGTATCGCGCGATATGACTTCCGTGGTCACCCTCATGGGCATATTGAAGTCAGGTGCGGCGTATGTGCCGGTAGATCCGTCATATCCGGAAGACCGGATTCGCTTCATCGTCGAGGACGCGCAGCCGCGCCTCGTCGTCTGCGACGGGCAGGCGCGAGGCGCGGCCGCGAGGGCTCTGGGCGGTTCCGCGATGCTTGTCGACGTGAGCGAGGCGATCGCGCGCAGCGATCTGCCTACCACCGATCTGGGCCTGACCATCCGGGCCGACCAGATCGCCTATGTCATTTACACCTCCGGTTCGACCGGGCGGCCAAAGGGCGTCATGGGCATGCATCGCCCCGTGGTGAACCTGATCGAGTGGATCGCAAGCGAGTTCACCGTAGGTCCGAACGACTTGATGTTCTTCACCAGCTCGCTTTCGTTCGATCTCTCGGTGTACGACATTTTCGGCATCCTCGCGTCCGGTGGATGCCTGCGTATCGCGACACAGGATGAACTGTCGGACCCGCGTTTGCTCGCACGCGCGCTGATGACTTCGGGCGCGACGTTCTGGGACTCGGCGCCGGCCGTGTTCCAACAACTGGTCCCATTCTTCGGTGCGATGGAAACGGGTCCCGTCTCCTCGCTCAGGCTCGCGTTCTTCAGCGGCGACTGGATTCCGCTCGAGTTCCACGACGTGCTACGGCGGCACTTCCCGAATTGCCAGATGATCGCCTTGGGCGGCGCGACCGAGGCCACCGTGTGGTCCAACTATTACCGCGTCCAGAGCATCCGGCCGGAATGGTTCAGCATTCCGTATGGACGGCCAATTCAGAACGCCAAGTACTACGTGCTCGACGATCGTTTCGAACCGGTGCCTTGGGGCGTGCGAGGCGATTTGTATATCGGCGGCGAATGCTTGACGGCCGGTTACTTCAGCCGCGATGACCTCAATCAAGAGCGCTTCGTGGTCGATCCTCATTCCTCGGTGGCGGGTGCGCGCATGTACCGGACTGGCGATCTCGCCCGGCTCATGCCCGACGGCCAACTGCAATTTCTAGGGCGTAACGATCAGCAGGTCAAGATTCGAGGTTTTCGCGTCGAACTGGGTGAGATCGAGACACGCCTCACCGAGCATGCGCGAATCCGCGATGCAGCCGTTGTGTTCGGTTCGCCGCTCGGCGGCGACCGACGTCTGCTGGCCTACGTGGTGCCATCGGGCGATGGCGGCGTGACTGCCGTTGAGCTTCGTTCGTACCTGCAGGCGCTGGTGCCGGAGTACATGATTCCGTCCGCTTTCGTCAGCCTCGACGCCATGCCACTCACACCGAATGGCAAAGTGGATCGAAAGGCGCTGCCGGAGCCGGATGACAGCGCCTTTGTCCATCGAAGTCACGAAGCACCTTCGGGTGCCGTCGAAGAGGCCATCGCAGCGATCTGGATGGATCTGCTCGGCCTGGAGCACATCGGACGCCACGATCACTTTTTCGAACTCGGTGGCAACTCGCTATTGGCGATCGCCATGCTCGAACGCCTTCGCGACAACGATATCGAGTTGGACGTCCGCACGCTCTTCGAGCACCCCGTTCTTGCCGACCTGGCCATGTGCTGTAACGAGATAGAGGAAGTTCGTCTATGAACATCAAGGAATTGCTGTCGGCCTTGGAACAGTCGGGCATCGACATAAAGGAAGACAACGGCACTCTCGTGGTTCGGGGTAACAAAGGTCGACTCGACCAGACGCTTAAATCGGCGCTTGCCGAACACAAGGGCGAATTGCTTCGAATGCTTCGTGCTGGCGAAATGAATGACGGCGCCGGGCATGCGCGCAACGTCGAGCCGGCGCTTCAGGCGCTGCCTAGAGGCATCGAACGCATCACGCCGGACATGCTCTCGCTTATCGATCTCGAGCAGGACGATATCGATCGCATCGTGGCAGCGGTGCCTGGCGGCGTTGCCAACATCCAGGATATTTATGCCTTGTCGCCACTGCAGGACGGCGTGCTGTTTCATCATCTGCTCGCCGAGCAATCCGATCCGTACGAACTGCGGACGTGGCTGACTTTTCCTAACCGCGATGTGCTGCAGCGTTTCCTCGATGCTGTGCAGCGCGTGGTCGATCGGCACGATATTCTTCGCACGGGATTTGTCTGGTCGGGCCTTTCTACGGCCGCGCAAGTCGTGCTTCGTTCGGCGCGCCTGCGCGTCGACGAGATAACGGCGACTAACGATCACGCCGATCCAAAGGCGGCCATCGAAGCGTGGCTGGAAGTTCATTCCATGCGCATGAACGTGACCGCCGCGCCGCTGCTTTCTTACACGGTGCTTCACGACAAAATATCCGATGCCTGGGTAGTGCTTCAACGGATGCATCACCTGGTCGGCGATCACTCCACGCTCGACATGCTTCATGGCGACGTGCACACGATCATGGATGGGCGCGAAGCGGACCTCCCAAGGCCAACTCCTTACAAGGCTGCCATTGCGCGCATGCGCCGATCCGGTGCCAGCGAGGAACACGAGGCGTTCTTCCGGGAGCTGCTGGCTGACGTGACGGAACCGACACTGCCGTTCCAGTTGGTCGATATACAGCAGGACGGCCGCGCCATGGTCGAGTTTGGAGAGCATCTGCCGACCGATCTCGTGGCGCGGGTGTTCGCCACCGCACGCCGACGTGGAGTGAGTGTCGCGGCACTCTGCCACACCGCCTTCGGTCAGATGGTGGCGCGCGCATCCGGCAGGGACGATGTGGTTTTCGGAACGGTGTTGTTCGGCCGTCTGAGCGGGGATAGCACGGCCAATCGTGCGGCCGGTGTGTTCATCAATACGCTTCCTTTTCGCTTGCGACTCGGCGACGACGCCGTACTCGATGTAGTCAAGCAAGCGCAGGCCCGGCTCGGTGCGTTGCTGCATCACGAACATGCTCCCTTGTCGCTGGCGAAGGCATGCAGCGGCTTGCCAATGACGTCACCCCTGTTCAGTGCTGTGCTCAATATGCGGCATTCGGCCGAGGTCGCCATTGCACCGGATGCCTTGCCGACTTTGCTATCGACCGTTGCCGTCACCTCGAACACGGAACGTAGCAATTATCCACTCGGCGTCTCGATCGACCAGGGCAGCGACAGCTTGCAGATATCCGCCCAGACAGTGCGCGAGATCGATCCGCAGCGGATCGTTTCGTATATTCGCTGTGCGCTGGTTGATCTGTGTGATGCGCTGGAATCCGATGCCAGCGTGCCGGCGCACACCTTGGAGATCTTCGATCGTAGCGAACAGTCCGTTGTCGCCGATGCGCTCGATACGATCCCTGCCGCCACGGATTTCTGCACACTTTTCGATCGTTGGGTCGACGATGCACCGGAGGCATTGGCGATCGTGCATGGACCAACGCAGCTTACTTATGGTGAGCTGGATGCACGCGCGGAGACGATCGCTGATCTTCTGGTTGAGAAGGGTATCGGTGTCGAGTCGCTCGTTGTCATCTGTGCCGAACGCGGCATCGTGCCGGTAGTTTGCATGCTCGGTGCCTTCAAAGCCGGCGCTGCTTATGTGACGCTGGATCCTGCGCAAGGCAGGGACCGCCTCGCGCACATGCTGGACGACACCGGGGCTTTTTTCGTGTTGTGCGATGCGACCGGAGAGCTCGCGCTTGAAGGTTTGACGAGCGGTCGTGTCGTTCGAGCGGATCGCCTTGCTGCCGATTCCACCTTGAGTACGCATCGTGGCGAAGCGACAGCGGCGGTGCGCGATCCGCGGCGTCTGGCTTACGTGGTCTACACGTCAGGTTCCACGGGTCGTCCGAAAGGCGCGATGATCGAACACCGCGGCTTGGTCAACCTCACGATCGATCACGCCGCGCGCTTCGGCATCGCTCCGGGAAGCCGCGTACTTCAGTTCGCCTCGCTAGGCTTTGATGCCAGCGTTCTGGAAATCATGCTCGCGCTCGGTAGCGGCGCGTCCTTGCATATCGCTCCGGACGACGCACGTCATGACATACGCAAGCTCTGGTCTTATATCGATGCTCAGCGCATCAGCTTCGGCGCTCTCGTGCCGTCGTTCATCCAGGGTGTCACCGACCTGCCGCCGCTGGCACATCCGCTAACCCTCATCTTGGGCGGTGAAGCACCTTCGCTCGACCTCATGCGACGCATGAGTCGTCTTGCGACGATCCACAATGGTTACGGCCCGGCGGAAAACACGGTCTGCACGACGATGTGGGCGTTCCAGCCCGACGCTGAACGGGTATTGCTGGGCACACCGATCGCGAACCAGCTCGTCGACATCCTGGATAGCCGTGGCCGGCTCGTGCCGGACGGTGCCATCGGCGAATTGGTCGTCAGCGGGGTTGGCGTGGCTCGTGGCTACCTCAATTTGCCCGAGCTGACCGCCATGCGCTTCTTTGTCGATGATCGCGTGGGTCAAGCGGTCGGCCTTCGTTACCGGACGGGTGATCTCGTCCGCCGCGGGCCTGAAGGTTTACTCGAGTACATCGGTCGCATCGACAACCAAGTCAAGCTGCGCGGCTTCCGCATCGAACCGGGCGAAATCGAAAACCAGTTGCGTCTCCATCCTGATGTCGCCGAAGCCGTGGTGACGGTTCGCGACGATGCCGGGACGATGCGCTGCCTCTGTGCGTATGTCGTGCGTCATGCACAAGCCGGCCACTCCGGTGTGGATGTTGACGATTTGCCGAACGCCTTGCGTACGCATCTGGCGACTAAGGTGCCGGAGTACATGATCCCCGCATGCTTCGTCGCGATCGATGCGATTCCGCTCACCGTCGGTGGAAAGATCGATCACCGCGCGCTACCCATACCAGACGACACGGCCTTCGCGAGACGTGCCTATGAAGCTCCGGCCTCGATGGTGGAAGAGCGCCTTGCGGCGGTGTGGCAAGCGATTCTGCAGATTCAGCGCGTGGGTCGCCGCGATCACTTCTTCGAACTCGGTGGTCACTCACTGAATGTCGTTACCCTGATCGGACGGCTGCAAAAGGAAGGCCTTTCGCTCACAGCGAAGGATGCCTTCAACCATCCGGTGCTGAGCGATATGGCGAAGGCCATCACGCAGGACGTGACGCGTGGGGCGCCTGCCAACCGTATCCCGGTGGGAGCTCAGACGATCGAGCCGTCGATGCTGCCGCTGATCTCGCTGACGGTTCAGGACATCGAGACGATCGTATCTGTCGTGCCTGGAGGCGCGAGCAACATTCAGGATATCTACGGCTTGACGCCGATGCAGGACGGCATTCTTTTCCATCATCGTCTCGCGTCGGGTGTCGATCCGTACGTTCTCGTGACGGACATGGATTTTCCGGACCGGTCTGTCGTTGACGCGTTCCTAGGCGCGGTCGCCACGGTCGTGCAACGGCACGACATTCTGCGTAGCGCTTTTTTGTGGGAGGGTCTTTCGCGTCCGGTCCAGGTCGTGCTGCGTAGCGCAAACTTGCAGGTGACGGACCTTTCGCTAGCTGATCACGCGAACGTCGCATCAGTCGATGTCGATGATCTGGTGAGTCAGTTGCCGTTGCGTCTGGATGTCGGCTTGGCGCCGTTGCTCCAGTACATCGTCACGCACAACGGGGTCGACGGCGGGTATCGCGTCCAGCAGCGATATCACCACTTGATCGGCGACCATTCGACACTCGACGTGCTGCGTTCGGAAGTCTATACCCTGCTCGAGGGACGCGGTCACGAATTGCCTGATGCGGAGCCCTTCCGCGAACAGTTGTGGAAAATCGTGCAAGGTCCCGCCGAGGCTGAGCACGAAGCGTTCTTCCGCGACATGCTCGGTCACATAACCGCACCGACCTTGCCCTTCGGTCTATCCAATGTGATGCAGCACGGCCGTGCTGTCGTCGAGGCGACGGCCGAGGTCGATCCGGAAATCACCGCACGCCTTCGCGATCATGCGCGCCGTCTTGGCGTGAGCGCTGCCAGCTTGTGCCACTTTGCATGGGCGCATGTATTGGGACGAACAGCAGGCACGGACGATGTCGTCTTTGGTACGGTGCTACTCGGCCGCATGCAGTCGGGGCGCTCGTCCGAACAAGGCGTCGGCCTGTTCGTCAATACGTTGCCCTTGCTCATCACGCTCGACGATCGGCCCGTAAGTACGGCGGTGCGTGACGTGCATGATCGCCTTGTTTCGCTGGTGCACCATGAGAGCGCCTCGCTGGCCTTGGCGCAACGTTGCAGCGGCGTACAATTGCCGTCGCCGCTCTTTAGCGGTGTATTCAACTATCGTCACAATCGAACGGTTGCGCTCGACGGCATCGACGAGGATAACCACGCGATGCGCGACGTGCGCTTCGTCAAGACGGTGGAGCGCACCAATTATCCACTCACGATGTGCGTGGACGATTTCGGCGACCGGCTTGCACTGACGGCGCTCGTCGAGACGCCGCACAGCCCGGAGCGGTTGGTCGCGTACATGAGCACGGCGCTGGCCTCGCTCGTCGATGTACTGGATCACGGCGCGAATGCCAAGTCGAGCCGGATCGAAGTGCTGCCCGCAGAGGAACGAGACTATGCCCTCGCTGGACCTATCGCAGCGAGCGACAGCGGCGCCATGCGCGACACGATCCATCGCCGTTTCGAGCGTATCGTTCGCCGGTTTCCCGAGAGGATCGCCGTCACCAGTCCAACGACGGCGCTGAGCTACGACGCGCTCAATCGACAAGCAAATCGTCTGGCACATCATCTCGTCGAACTCGGCATCACCAGCGACGATCACGTCGCGATCTGCGTCAAGCGCGAAGCCGACCTACTCGTAGCTATCCTCGCTGTGCTCAAGGCGGGTGCATCGTATGTGCCGGTTGATCCGGTATATGCATCCGATCGTATCGACCGCATTCTGGAAAGCGCCAAGCCAGCGCTGGTCGTCGCCGATGCGCTCGGATGCGCCGCCTTGGCCGCTGGCTCGCAAGCCATCGATGTCGTCGATATCGATCGGCCCGATGCGTGGTCGATGCAATCGTCGGACGATCTCACCGTCGAGGTGTCTTCCGACGCCGTTGCTTACATCATCTACACCTCCGGCTCCACCGGCGAGCCCAAGGGTGTCATGGTCGAACACCGCAACGTCGACCGCTTGTTTGACACGACGGCAGCACAGTTTGCGTTCGACGAAAACGATGTGTGGAGCTTGTTCCATTCCTACGGGTTTGACTTCACCGTGTGGGAGATTTGGGGTGCGCTGCTGCATGGTGGTCGTCTGGTCGTGGTTCCGCATGAGGTCGCACGCTCGACAGGCGATTTCCTTGAACTGGTGGCCCGCGAAGGTGTGACTGTGGTCAACCAGACCCCTAGTGCCTTCAAGGCCTTCATCCACGCGCATACCAGCCACGCTCCGATACCCTCCTTGCGCTACATCGTGCTCGGAGGTGAGGCCATGGACACCTCCGTGTTGAACGACTGGTACGGGATTTACCCGGAAAATCGTCCCGAGCTGATCAACATGTACGGCATCACGGAGACCACCGTCCACGTGACCTATCGTCGCCTGGGACCGGCGGATGCGTTGTGCTCGTCCAGCCCGATCGGTGCACCTCTCGACGACCTTGCGATCTATCTTCTGGATGCGCATAGGCAGCCGGTTCCCGTCGGCGTGGTGGGGGAAATGTATGTAGGCGGCGCGGGCGTGGCTCGCGGATACAAAGGACGTCCCGACCTCACCGAACAGCGATTCCTGGCCGATCCGTTTGCGAACAGCGTGAACTCGCGCATGTATCGCACCGGCGACCTGGCGCGGCGCGACGAGGATGGCGAACTTGAATTTCTTGGCCGTAACGACCAGCAGGTCAAGATCCGCGGCTATCGCATTGAGTTGGGTGAAATCGAGGCGCGATTGAGCGAGCATCCAAGCGTTTCGCAGGCCGCGGTGATTGGTCGCGACGACAGCGGAAGCATGCGCCTCGTTGCCTATGTGATTCTCATCGGTCGCGAGCAGGCGAGCGACAACAGCGTGCTCATGGACGATATTGCAGCGCATCTCGAAGCGCGCCTTCCGTCGTACATGCTGCCGTCGGCTTATGTGCCGATCGATGCCTTACCGTTGACGATCAACGGCAAGCTGGACGTCAAGGCGCTGCCGAAACCAGCGGCGGCATCATCCTCGCGTTCGGACGAACCCGTTACACCTGGCGAACGATTGCTCGCGGATCTGTGGTCCGGATTACTCGGCGTCGATCGTGTGGGTCGCAACGACGATTTCTTCCGCCTAGGCGGTCACTCGCTGCTTGCGGTTCAGTTGATCGAGCGGCTGCGCCAGGCCGGTCAGCGGCTCGAGGTCAATCACATTTTCTCGGCCTCACTGCTCGCTGACATGGCGCGCGAGCTTGCGCCGCTCGATGCACATGAGTCGATGGCCGAAGGCGTTCCCGACGGTGTCGTGCGCATCGTGCCGTCGATGCTGCCACTGGCGAACCTCAGTCAAGAAGACATCGATGGCATCGTCGCGTCCGTTCCCGGCGGCGTGGCCAACGTGAAAGACATCTACGGCGTGACACCTTTGCAGGACGGCATCCTATTCCATCACATGCTCGCCGCGGGCCGCGATCCGTACGTGATGCTTAGTCATCTGGTTTTCCACGAGCGCGATCTTCTGGATCGTTTCGTCGCCGCCTTGAACGTATTGATCGAACGGCACGACATCTTGCGCACATCGTTCGTCTGGGACGGATTGTCGGAGCCCCATCAGGTGGTGGTCCGACAGGCGACCTTGCCCTTGATCGAGATGGCTGGCCTGCCCGGCGCTACTGCGACGGAGCGGCTGCACGCGCGCTTTGATCCGAAGAGCCTGCGCATGGATCTGACTAAGGCGCCGCTCGTCCAGCTTGCGGTGGCAAAGGATGCGGTCGAGGATCGTTGGATTGCAGTCTTGCTACGGCATCATCTGGTCGAAGACGCCGTGTCGGTGAGGATATTCCGCGACGAACTCAAGACCATTCTTGAAGGCGATGCGCATCTGCTGCCTGCCGCCCCGTCCTTCCGGGCGCTGGTCGCGCAAACGCGGGGCGGTGCCAGCAAGGCCGAGCACGAGACATTCTTCACCAGCATGCTCGGCGATGTCACCGAGCCGACGCTGCCGTTCGGAATCGATGGCGCCTATGTGACGGACGATGTCGGCGAGGCCAGGATGTCAGTGCCTGATGCGGTAGCGAATCGTCTGCGTGACGGCGCCCGGCGCGCAGGAGTCAGTCTTGCCAGTTTGTGCCATCTTGCCTGGGCTCACGTCATCGCGCGGACGAGCGGCCGCGATGACGTTGTCTTCGGCACCGTTTTGTTTGGACGGCTGCAGGGCACGGCAGGCGCTGACAGGGCTGCGGGTCTCTTCATAAATACGCTTCCGCTGCGCGTCGCTGTCGCGAACGAAAGCATCCATAACCAGGTCAGGGAAACCCATCGTCTGCTGGCCGAACTCATGTGCCACGAACACGCGTCGCTCGCCGTGGCGCAGCAGTGCAGCGGAGTCCCCGCGGGCACCACGCTGTTCTCCTCGCTACTCAACTTCCGCAACCTGCTTCCGTCACAAGGCGACGCCGAGGACGGCGATCATCCGCTCGCGGCCGTGGAGTGGAGCATGGGCGATCGCTTCACGAATTATCCCGTGAGCATCGCTGTCGAGGACTACGGCCAGGCGCTGGCGCTGATCGGACAGGTCGTTGCGCCGTTCTCGGCCGAACGTGTTTGCGCTTACCTGTGTCGTGCGCTGGAGGCTCTTGCCGATGTACTGCATCAGGACATGGATGCAGGCGATACCGCGTTGGAGATGCTTCCCGCTGGCGAAATCGACGAGCTAGTGGTTCGGCTCAACGCGACGGCAAAGATTTTTCCAGACAGCTGCTCGATCTACCTTACTGACTTGATCGACGCGCAATGCGAACAGACACCTACGCATACCGCGCTGGTGTTTGGTCAAGAAGCATGGACCTACGCCCAGCTCGACAGCGAAGTGCGGCTTGCGACGCAACAGCTCGTAGCGGCCGGTGTGCGACCTGACGATTACGTCGGCGTGTGCTCGGCGCGAGGACCCTGGATGCTCGTTGCCATGCTAGCCACGATGCGGGCGGGTGCGGCTTATGTGCCGCTCGATCCGTCGTATCCGCGCGAGCGTCTCTTGCAGGTCGTTGAAGATGCCGGACTCAGCCTGATCTGCGCGGACGGGATGGGCGTGCGCGCGTTGGGCGAGTCGATTCCCGAGCAGAGTGCGATCGTCGCGCTTCCCGATCCAGGCGGCCGACCGGCATGGGTCGATCAGCCGACCAGCGATATAACGCGCGACGTCCGTGGTGACGCTCGAGGAAACGCTGTCGCCTATGCCATCTTCACGTCGGGATCCACCGGACGACCGAAGGGCGTCATGGTCGAACATCGATCCATCGTCAACTTTATCCTGAGTGCCAAGGACGATCTCGCTTTCGGTCCGGAAGGGCGGGTGCTGGGATTGACCAGCATTTCGTTCGATATCGCTGCCCTTGAGCTGTTTCTGCCGCTGGTGACAGGCGCCACCCTGGTGTTGGCGAGTTCTACCGAAATCGCCGATCCGTACGCGATACAGGCTCTGCTGGCACGTCACCCGGTTGACCTGATGCAGACCACGCCGGCGCGCTGGCAGTCCTTGCTCGACAGCGGGTGGAAACCGTCGCCCGGGCTTCGCATGGTGTCTATCGGCGAGCCGCTCATCGCCGCTTTGGCCGGGCGGCTCAGTGCTCACGATGGCATGTTGTGGAATGCTTACGGTCCCACCGAAACCACGGTCTGGTCGACCATCGCGCGCATCGAATCTAATGCGGTGGTGGATCACGGCAGGGCACCATCCATCGGCCGTCCCGTGGCAAACACCCGTATTTATCTGCTCGACGAGTCGCTGCGCCTCGTGCCGTTCGGTGTGCCTGGCGAGATTTACATCGGCGGTGATGGCGTCGCGCGCGGATATCTCGGGCGCGCGGATCTTACGGCAGCACGCTTTCTCGATGATCCGTTCTGCGCCGATGCCGACGCGCGCATGTACAAGACCGGCGACCTCGCGAAGTATCGTCCCGATGGAACGATCGAACATCTTGGTCGCAACGACGATCAATTGAAGTTGCGTGGCTTCCGCATCGAACTGGGCGATATCGAATCCTGTCTGCTCGACCATCCGGCGGTGCGTCACGTTGCCGTTCGTAGTTGGCGTGGCGCTGCGGACGAGGCGATGTTGGTGGCGTATGTGGTACCGGCTAGCGGCTTCGAAAGCATGACGTCCGCAACGATTTCGCCACTGCTGCTTGCCCATGCGCGCTTGCGGCTACCCGAGTACATGCTGCCTTCGGCCTTTGTCGCGCTGGCATCACTGCCACTGACGCCCAACGGCAAGGTCGATCGTGCGGCATTACCGCCCCCGGTCAGCACGTCGAAGATGGATGCGTCGGACACGGCTCCGCGGGGTCCGCTGGAGACGCGCCTGGCAGCGATATGGTGCGACGTTCTCGGTGTCGATGCGGTGTCGAGGGAAAGTCACTTCTTCGAATTGGGCGGAAACTCGATTCTCTCCGTGCGTGTAGTCGAGCGGTTGCGGAAGAGCGGCCTCACGCTCGAGCTGCGATCCATTTTCGCTCATCCGGTATTGCACGAACTTGCTGCGCTGATCGTGGCAAGAGAGGTCGTTGTCGCTGCATCGGTCGGCATACCCGAGAACGCGACGGCGATCACGCCGGACATGGTTCCGCTCATCGATATCGATCAGGATGGCCTGGACCGCATCATCGCCTCAGTACCCGGTGGGGTGGCGAACATACAGGACATCTATGCCCTTTCCCCGCTGCAGGATGGCATCCTGTATCACCACCTCAGCGATCCCGCCAACGATCCCTACGTCATCACGCATACGACGACCTTCGCATCGCGCGTCGAGTTGGAGGCCTTCGTCGCGGCGGCGTCGAAAGTCGTCGCACGGCACGACATTCTGCGAACAGCGTTCCTCTGGGAAGGGCTGTCCATGCCTGCGCAGGTGGTTCTCCGATCGGCCGATGTGGCGTGTTTTTATGTGGATGGTCCGTTGCTGGATGTTCCGGTATCGCAACAGTTATCAGCGCATGCCCAACAGGATATTTTCGATCCCACGGAAGCTCCGCTGGTTCGCTTCTATGCCGCGGAAGACGCTGCCGCAGGCACCTGGTACCTCTTTCAGCGCATGCATCACCTCGTCGGCGATCAGGCAACACTGCAGGTTCTGGCACGCGAGGTCGCGGCATTCCAGTCCGGCCTCGAAAATAATCTGACCTCGCCGCGGCCTTTCCGTGAGTTCATCGAACGGACGCGCGCTGCCGCCGCAACCGACGACGACCGCGCATTCTTCGAATCGATGCTCGGCGATGTAACCGAACCGACGCTTCCCTTCGGTGTCGCGACCGTGCATGCGGCGCAGGCCACCTTCCTGCATGCGCGCAAGCTGCTTTCCAGGGAATTGGTGGCGTCGATACGAGAACAGGCAAAAAGTCACAGAGTGAGCGTGGCGAGTGTCTGCCATCTTGCGTGGGGTCTCGTCGTGGCGCGGGCCGCGGGTCAAACGGACGTCGTGTTCGGTACCGTGCTGTCGAGCCATCAAGCGTCGGCAGAAGCGGATGAAGCCGATGCCGGCATGTTCATCAATACCTTGCCGATCCGTGTGCAGCTTGCTGATCAAGGTGCGCAGAGCGGCTTGCGTGCCGTGCAGGCTTCGTTGGCGGATCTGCTGGCGCATGAGTACGCCTCACTCGCTCTCGTGCAGCGTTGCAGCCAGGTGCGTGCGCCGGACCCCCTGTTCAGTTCGATCCTCAATTATCGCCATCATGCCACTCCGCATGTTTTAGACACCGATGCACAGTGGGCGCATGTCGAAGAGCAGCTGGCTCGGATCCATGCCGGTGAACGGACCAACTATCCGCTCGCTTTGTCCGTCGAGGATTTTGGCGACGCGTTGGCCTTGACGATCGATGCGGTCGCTTCGCTGTCTGCCGCGCGCATTCTTTCCTATGTGGAAGTCGCGTTGGCCAGCATTTGCTCCGCACTGTCCAACGCTCCGTCCCGGCATCTTCACGAGCTGGATGTGTTGCCCACGGATGAGGTCGCGTTGCTGTCACGGCGACACTCTGATGCACGCGTGCCGCTGGATGCGCACGTGCGCATCCATCACCTCATCGAGGCACAGGTACGGTGCTCGCCGGATGCGTTGGCCGTACGGGACGATGACCGCGGCCTGACCTACCGACAGCTCGACGAGTGGGCCAATCGTGTGGCCCATCGATTAGTCGAAGAGGGCGTCGGTTCGGGCACGCTCGTCGCTCTTTGCGCCGAGCGTAGTGTTGCTCTGGTCATCGGCATGCTTGCCGTTCTGAAGGCGGGCGCGGCTTATGTGCCGATCGATCCAGCGTATCCCCGCGAACGCGTCGATCAAATGCTGGTCGACGCTTTGCCCCGGGTGATCCTCACCGATCAACGTTCGCGTGCTCTGGTCGCTGATTCAGCCTGCGCTGCTTCGACGATTCTGCTGGACGATGTCGGCACCGGCAACGTTCTCGGAGAATGGTTGTCATGGCCCGGCACGCCGCTTCCGCGCAGCGAGGCAACGCACGCCGATGACCTGGCCTATGTCATCTTTACCTCGGGTTCGACTGGCCGACCCAAGGGCGTGATGGTCGAGCATGCCGGCGTCGTGAACCTGCTGCGCTCGATGGAACGCGTGCGGGTATTGGATGAGAACGATCGCGTGCTGGCCATCACCAGTGTTTCGTTCGACATTGCTGCGGTCGAGCTGTTTCTGCCGCTCTTGCACGGCTCGGCCATCGTCATGGCTACACGCGCACAGGCCGTCGATCCGATGGCCTTGCAGCGAGTGATCGAGGATCACAAGGTGACCTTCATGCAGGCCACGCCGAGCACTTGGCGATTGCTGCTGGACTCCGGCTGGAACGGTACGCAAGACCTCAGCATGGTCTGCGGCGGCGAAGCCATGACGGCCGATCTCGCCGCACGTTTGACGACGCGTGGCCGTGACCTGTGGAATGTCTATGGCCCCACGGAAACCACCATCTGGTCGACAGGCATACGCATCGAGCGCGCGACGACTGGCGAGCAGCCCACGCCGACACTCGGCTATCCGTTCGACAACACACGCTGCTACGCCTTGGACGGCATGGGGCATCTGGTCCCGATCGGAGCGATCGGTCATTTGCATATCGGCGGCGCCGGCGTGGCGAGGGGTTATCTCAATCGTCCTGGTCTGACGGAAGATCGGTTTGTCGCGGATCCGTTCGATGATGGCTCTCATCCGCGCATGTACCGAACCGGCGACATGGTTCGTGTTTTGGAGGATGGCTCGTTCGCATACTTGGGACGTAATGACGACCAGCTCAAGATTCGCGGCTATCGGATCGAACTGGGCGAGATCGAATCGCGCCTGGTCACCCATGCACGCGTGCGCGCAGCAACCGTGGTGGCACGACCCGACGCACACGGCGACAAACGCCTCGTCGCCTATGTCGTACCGGAAGCAGCGTACGAGGGACGCGTAGGTCACCACGGGTCCGCACCAGGCTTTAGCCTTTTCTTCTTCGGCGCAGAACCTTCAGGTAGCTCGAACCGTTATCGGCTTTACCTGGACGCCGCGCGCTTCGCGGATGAGCACGCGTTCGAAGCGATCTGGACGCCGGAGAGGCATTTCCATAACGTCGGCATGCTGTATCCCAACCCTTCGGTGTTGAACGCGGCGCTGTCCACGATTACCAAATATGTAGGACTGCGAGCCGGTAGCGTCGTCGTGCCTCTGCACGATCCGATCCGCATCGCCGAGGAATGGGCTGTCGTCGACAATCTGTCTGGCGGACGTGTCGGCATCGCCGCGGCGTCTGGCTGGCATCCGCGCGATTTCACACTAGCCCCCGAGCGTTTTGCCGTGCGAAAGCAGGCGATGGCCGATGGCATCGAGACGATACGTCGCCTGTGGCGCGGCGAAACGATCCAGCGCATCGATGGCAGTGGAAAGCAGGGCGAAGTCAGGGTCTATCCGCGCCCCGTGCAAGACGAGTTGCCGCTTTGGGTAACGGCGGCCGGGCACCCCGATACTTTCATCCATGCCGGACGGCTGGGTGCAAACGTTCTGACCCATCTGCTCGGCCAGAACATCGCGCAGTTGTCCGAACAGATCATCGCTTACCGGCATGCCCGCGCCGAGGCCGGACTCGATCCGTCGACCGGACGCGTCACCGTGATGATTCACGCTTACGTGGGCGATGATCTCGACGAAACACTAGAACGCGCACGCGGTCCGTTCATGCGTTACATGCGTGAGCATTTGGGCTTGCTTGCCTCCTGGGCAACCAGTCTTGATCTGGAAGTGGACGACGTCGACGACGAGGCCAAGGAAGGGATCGTACGGCTCGCCTTCGAAAGGTATTCCCGCACGGCATCGCTTATCGGCACACCGCAAGGGTGCGTGTCGGTGGCGCGACAGCTCAGGCAGGCAGGCGTCGACGAGATCGCTTGCCTTATCGACTGGATGGACGCGGATGATGCCTTGGCCGGTCTGCCAGCATTGGCATCGCTGCAGGCGCTGGTGTGTCGCGACGTGGATCGCGACGACATTCGTTCGCATCTGGCGAGTACCTTGCCGGATTTCATGCTGCCGTCGTCTTTCGTGGTACTCGACGCGTTCCCACTCACTCCCAATGGAAAGATCGATCGACGAGCGCTTCCGGACCCGGATCGAGACAATGGCGAACGCCCGGAGCACGAGACGCCGCACGGGGAGCTGGAGATGTCCATCGCCGACATCTGGTGCGAGCTCCTCGGTGTCGCGCAGGCGGGGCGACATGATCGCTTTTTTGATTTGGGCGGTCATTCGCTGCATGTAGTGCGGCTCCTCGGGCGCGTTGCTCAACGCTATGCCGTGCAGATGCCGGTGTCGGCGTTGTTCTCCAACCCGACGCTCGCCGAACTTGCCCGAACGATCCAGGAACATCTGGACCAAACAATTGAACCGGCGCTACCTGCCATTCGCCCGGTTTCGCGTGATGGGCGACTGCCGCTCTCTTTCGCGCAACAACGCCTGTGGTTCCTTGCGCAAATTGAGGACGTGAGCGCTACCTATCATGTGAGCACAGTGTTGCGCTTGCGCGGCGCACTCGATGCGGTGGCGCTCAAGCACAGCCTCGATACCTTGTTTGCACGACATGAATCGCTGCGCACGGTGTTTGTCAGCAACGAAGGTGCGCCTTACGCGAAGTTGATCGACGCATCACGCGGCGTAAGCATGCAACATCACTCGCTCGTGGGTATCGCGGATGGCGATGCTGCCCTTCGACAATTGGCGAATGAAGAAGTGTTGCTTCCCTTCGATCTGGCACGAGGGCCGTTGATCCGTGCTCGCCTCGTGGCGATGGGTCACAACGAACACGTACTGCTGTTGACCCAGCACCACATCGTGTCGGACGGCTGGTCGATGGACATTCTGCTGCGCGAGCTGGTGGCCTGCTACGAGGCC
>NZ_JACHCM010000016.1 GCF_014200755.1 Rhodanobacter sp. ANJX3
GTTCTTCGGTAAATCGCTTCTTCACGTCCAATCTCCGTCAGTAGGGGGATTGGACTCCAAACCTATGTGCTACTCAAAATCGGGGGGGCGTCGCCTGGATGCTGGCCCTCCACCTGCTGATCGCGACCAAGACCAAGATGGCGACGGCCGGAGCTGATGCGGCATCTGGGTGTGAACTACAAGGCGGCCTGGCGCATCAACTAAAAGATCATGCAGTCGATGACCGAGCGCGAGGCATCGCGCCAGTTGTCCGGCTTTGTGCAGATCGACGACGCCTATCTGGGCGGCGAGCGCAACGGTGGCAAGCCGGGTCGCGGCTCGGAGAACAAACAGGCGTTCCTGATTGCCATAGAGACCGATGTCGGTCTGGAGCATCCGGTACATGCCGTCATCGAGCCGGTACGTAGCTTCGACGATGACAGCATCAAGGACTGGCGGGCACGTCATCCGGCGCCCGACGCCGAGGTCTTCAGTGACGGCTTGCGTTGCTTTCGCCGCTTTGTCGATGCCGGACATGCCCGCACCGTACTGGAGACCGCCGGCGGACGCGCCGCCTGCGAGGTACGTGGCGCGTGTTGGGTAAACGTGCTGCTGGGCAACGTCAAGCGCGCCATCAGCGGGAGCCACCACGCTATCCGCCAGGGCAAATACGCGCGGCGCTATCTGGCTGAAGCCGCCCGTCGCTTCAACCGCCGGTTCTGTCTGTGTGAGATGGTGCCGCGCTTGGCGCGTGCATTGATGGTGTGCAAGCCACATCCGGAGCCGGTTCTACGCAGGTCGAGCAATTTTCATGGCTGAGGATAAGTGCTAAACCAATCGGGAGTTCCGCCGGCTCTGCCGGGTAGGCAGTAGAAGTTTGACGATCGGAGAAACTCCGATTCGTGAGCCGCCAAGCACACGAGAGGAGAATCACCGATGGACGAGTACGAAAGCTTAAATCACACGCAATAGGAGTACCTGTATCACGGGGTGTTCATGTCGAAATAATGTCGTCGTCGAACGTTGTACGTCCAGCTTCGAAAGTATCTTGGAGAGGTGTTTCGTCGGTTGGCGGAGCAGAAGAAAGCCGCGTGCAGGAAGGCCATTTGATGCTGGATCACGTACATATGATGCTGTGCATTCCACCAAAGTATACGATGTCGTAGGTGGTGGGCTTCATCAAGGGAAAGAGCGCGATCCATCTGGCGCAAGTGTAAGGCCAGCGCAAGCGTAACTTCGTGGGGTAGAGCTTTTGGGCGCGAGGGTATTTCGTCTCGACCGTGGGTTGAGAAAAATAGATGATCCGAGCGTACATCCGCAATCAATAGGCAGAGAATTGGCGGTTGGAGCAGCTTCAATTACTGAGGTAGGCCTGCCACCGTCGGGTGGCCATACCAGAGGGGCCGCGTCAGCGACCCCGTCCAAGCCGCTTCGAGCGGCTCATACAACTACAGCCCCCAGCTTTGCCCGGGGATACTTACTCAGGTAAGCTTTTCCAAGGTGTCTTGGGAGAGGCTATTCCAAGCACACCTCCGTTCTTGCCAAGTCCCTACAGGAAAATGGATGAGATTCGCATGGCGACCATGGATGTTTGCGCTCATTTGCGCGGTTTCTTCGACTGCTTCGGCGCGCGCCATGCATCGCGACATGGACGCATTTCTACGAGCCAACTTTCCCGACACGGAGCCAGGTGCATCGGTAATTGTCGTCAAGGACGGCAAGGTATTGTTTCGGCGCGCATACGGACTTGCCGATGTCGAACTGAAGGTGCGGTCGGATCCTTCTATGGTTTACTGCATAGGGTCCCTCACGAAGCAATTCACCGCTGTTGCGATCCTAAAGCTGGTTAGCGAGGGCAAGATTTCTCTCTCCGAAGACTTCCGAGCCTACCTTCCAGATTATCCGAAGGTTGGTCCACGAGTTACGATTGAGCAGTTGCTAAATCAGACCTCTGGCGTGAAAAACTTCGTCGAGCTCAGCACATGGCGACAAACCATGCAGAAAGAGCTGGATCTCGACCGCTTAATTGATTTTTTTAAAGCTTTTCCTCTCGACTTCATGCCGGGTGATGCGTGGCATTACAGTAATTCGAATTACGTTTTGCTGGGTGCTGTTATCGAGCGAGTTTCTGGGCTTCGATATGGTGATTTCATGCGCACTAAGCTGTTTCTTCCGCTAGGCATGAAGCATACGGTCTACGCTGAAGGCGGTGAGATAGTTCAGGGATCGATGCGTGGGTATGCCCGGCGTCTTGGGCGACTGGTTGACGCGCAATACGTAAGTACCACTCAACTCTACTCTGCCGCCGGCGTACGTTCTTCGGTCGACGATCTAGCTCTTTGGAATACCAGCCTTGAGAGTGGAAAGGTCATACCTCTTACCTTGATGAACAAGGCTTGGACTTCAGGACGACTAAACGACGGCACGGCGACAGGCTATGGGTTCGGCTGGGCGATCTGGCAATGGCAAAACCGGAAGGTCGTCGGCCATGACGGAAATATCTTCGGCTTTCTCTCTTCCATGGTTCGTGTTCCGAGCGACAATTTGTTTGTAGCGGTGCTCGCTAACTCCACGAATAGCACAGTGTCGCCGAACGACATTAGCATGAAGTTGGCCGCGCTAGCGCTTGGCATAGAGCCGGCGCAACCGAAACGCATTCCTGTGGCCAACGAGATTATGGACCGGTACGTTGGATCTTACCGGGGTGGCAAAAGTGAAAACTGGCGAGTCCGCCGTGTTGGTGATCAGCTCGAACTCCAGCGAAACGATGACGAATGGGACAAGGTATTCGCGATTGGTCGGGATACGTTTTTAGTTGAAAAGAGCCATGATCGCGTCACGTTCGTCGACATTCTAAGTGGTCGCTCATCGAAAATCGTAGTTGAGGGTAATTTTTCCGGTATTGAGCGAGCGACTCGCATTGTTGCAACAGACACGGACCTCAAGTAATTGTGTGAAGAAAAGTTAAAGTTCAAGAACTGCGCGTTCAAGTCACATAATTTGAGAAATATGGTGATAACCTCGCAGGGACGACGCTTCGATGTGAGCGGCGTCTCGCTTAGAATCAATAACGATGTCTTTGTTGAACGCCTCTAAGGCTGAGCCGAATGGGAGCGTTGGGTCATCTTCGCGGCGCCTCGTTCGTCAAAGACGGGACATCGCTCGAGACCATTAATTTCAATAAAGTGCTCACGGAACGACTAAGAACATGACGGAGCGATTGTTCAATGTTTATTGGAGCTTTTCTGGTAAGACACCGATCACGTCTTATCATCAGTGCGGTATTGTCACTGATCAATGCGGCGCTCACTTTTTTGCTCTTGATGCTGATCAATCGGATTGTCGCAGTAGGTGTCAAGCAAGTTGCGCCTATGGATCTGCTGAGCGGTGTGGGTTGCTTAGTGGGGCTGCTTTGCGTGGGTTTCGCATCGCAGTCGCTGCTTGCTCATCTAGGCGGCGAAATGGTGGCCGATCTTCGATCCGAGTTGTCGAGCCGATTCATCCGCGTCGAATATGAGCGGTTGCGGGAATACAAATCGCCGATATTGGGATCTTTGATCGAAGACATCGGCCGCATTGCACCGTTAGCGCTGATCGTGCCTCAGCTTGCTTATCAAGCGCTTTTGGTTGTCTTATATTGCGGCTACATGGTTGCTATTTCGCCGTTGCTTTTCGCGGTGCTCGCATCGTTTATCTCACTTGTTGCTTTTGCTTCTGTAATCTTTTCCTCTGCAATCGGAAAAGCCTTCGATGCGCATCGCGAATCCGAAGAGGCCGTCTTCGACTGCTTTCGCGCAATCAGCGATGGAAAGAAAGAAATGTCGGTGAGCTCGCCGCGCGCTGAGCACTTCACCGGTTCGGTGCTTAAGCCAGCCATTGCGGCAGCACGAGTGACGATGGTCGCTGCGCATATTCGCGTGGGGTTCAATAATGCTTGGTCGGTGACTGTCTCGTATGCTTCGGTCTTCGCCATTGCGTATACCGGTCGCGCCGTATTTCACTTAACCGACAACGTTCTTACCCACTTCGTCGTTGTGGCGTTGTTCTTGATGGGGCCCATCGCCTTCGTTACCCAGATGGCTCAACAAGTGGCCACGGGTATGGCAAGCGTACGGCATCTAAACCGATTGGGCTTAATTCTCGAAACATCTATCACTACACCGGTGGCTTCGGCTTCGGAGTTGCTCAACGATTGCTGGGAACAACTTGTGCTGCAAGGCGTGCGTTATGTGCATCCTTCCAGTGCCAGCGACGGTTATGAACTCGGCCCGCTGGATTTGACCATCCGTCGTGGCGAGACCTTATTCCTGGTCGGCGGCAACGGTGGAGGTAAGTCGACCCTCCTTCTCTTGCTATGCGGCCTGCTTACTCCGACCGCTGGGCAGATACTCATCGACGGTGTGCCGGTGCGAAATAATATCGCCGCTTACCGTCGACTTTTCGCTGGCGTGTTCGGCGATTTTCATCTTTTCGCGGACGTAGTGAACGATCAAGGTCACTCGGTCGATGACGATACCGTCGCAGCATGGTTACACGCTCTGATGCTTGGCGACAAAGTCTCATCCTCGCAAGGGCGGCTTTCCGAGCTTTCTCTATCGACTGGTCAACGCAAGCGTCTTGCTTTGCTGCAAACGCAGGCTCAAGACCGCACGATCTACTTCTTCGATGAATGGGCCGCTGATCAAGACGCCCATTTTCGTAATCACTTCTATCGATCAATTCTTCCTACGATGAAGCGCATGGGGAAGACGCTCATCGTGATCTCCCACGACGACCGCTACTTCGACGCAGCCGACCGCGTTGTCAAATTGGATAGCGGACGCATCGTAGCCACCGACTTCAATGCCGCCGCAGAGCGAGGAGAACCGGCGGAAGCCATCTGATCGAAAGGGAAAGCCCTATGCGGGCAGACAGGCTTTGATGGATTCGAATTAGAGATCAACAACCATGAGCGTAATTGCACCGACGGATCGATGTGCCGGCCACTCAGTGTCGATTGGACGTTTACCGCTTTCATCCGCTCAGATGGAACTATGGGTCGCCCAATTGATGACACCCGATCGTTCTTTCTCGATCGGAGCTTACGCAGACGTCGAGGGTTTCGTCGATGCGTCTTTGTTGAATGACATGGTGGCTCAGGTTATTGCGGCTAATCCGGCGCTGCGTTCTCGCGTCGAGGTCATTGATGAAGATGTCGGTATCGTCGGCTTGCCTGTACCGAGCTGCCCATTGCTCACGCTCGAAGTTGCCAGCAGGGACGAGGCGATATCCTGGATATCGCACGACATGTCGACAGCACGTTCGCCCGAGGCGGCCGACCTATCACGCTTCGTATTATTGCGATGGGCTCCAAACCGATACGTCTGGTATCAGTGCTATCACCACCTCTTTATCGATGGTCGTAGCGTCGCGTTAGTCGCACGCGATATCGGCGCGCGATACGCAGCACACCGGAGTGACGCGGGTAACACGTCCCATGAAGATCCGATTCGCGCGGATGCCGTGGTTACCGACTCCCTATCATTTGCGCCGCCGCGCAGCTCCGATGCATCGTTCTGGCGAGACTATCTCGCAGGTTCGTTCGACGCATCGACACTTCAGCGCCGCTATTGGCCTTCCACCGACACGCTGGACCGAGCTGCCTACGAGCGCCGATGGGATGGCAAGGAGCGGCTGAAGTTGGTCGCCTCTCGGCACGGTGTGCCTGAGTCGAGCGTGTGGATGGCGATCGTCGTATCGATCCTTCGCTCACTTGTCGATTGCGACGATCTTCAGCTCAGCCTGCCAGTGGCCGGGGTCTCAAGACAGGCTCGATCCGTGGTTGGCATGGCATCCAATATCGTGCCGCTCCGCGTGCAGGTCGCGCCTGCGATCGGCATCGTTGCACTTGCGCAGCAACTGGCGCAAGGCATGCGCCGTATCGTGCGGCGGCAGTCGTATCGTGGCGAGGCCATTCGTAGGGAACACGGCCTTGGCAGCGGATGGTTCGGACCCGCGATCAATGTCATGGATTTCGATTGCGGCCCGGCGTTTCCGGGCTGCCAGTTTGTCTGGCATACGCCGACGATCGGGCCGTTCGACGACCTCAGCATCGCAGTGGTCGATTACGGCGATGGCATGTCTTCGCAGATACTGCTGAGCGACGACACGGGCGGCCATACACAATCCCAGCTCGCCGCTTATGCCGATGCCATGGTCGCCGTGGCCGAGCGTCTTCTGCACGACGACGATCCGACGGTGGCCGATCTGCCCGACATTTGGTGCCCGTCAGTCAACGCTGTCTTGGCAACGACACCGTACGCCTTGCGCAGGCGCAAAGGCGATGGCGGTTTTCTTCAGTGGACGACGCGTGCGGATGTGCATGCGATGTTCCAAGCTGTCGTCCTCGATGAGCATGCCGATAACACGTTTCCATGGCCTCGTATCGCCTTCGGCGAAAGCGCCATCAGCGTCACGCGGGTAGTGTCGTTGAACGAGCGTGCATGGCATCCACCCGGGCATTTACTCGCGGTAACGGACGAAGGATGGACGGTCGCCACAGGCGACGGCGATATCCTGTTGAGTGGATTTCTCGGTGAGGACTTGCAGCCCGAACATCCTTCGGCCGCTTCGCATCGGTTCGGACTTCATCCCGGTGATCGTTTGCCGGAAGGTGTCGCGGCAACGCCCGACACCTCATGCTTCGCGCTGGCTTCAATCCACGATGCCGAACCGTTTTGGGCAGCGCGATTGGCTCGCTACCGTTCGCAGCGCATTCCCGGCCTTGCGATGGACGAAGCCGGTTCGACGCAACACGTAACAGCGTGGTGCGATTTACCGGAGTGCGCGCGTAATCGGAATGGATACGGCGTCGATGTTTTTGTGGCGGCGCTCGCTGCTTACATTTCGCGTGCGACCGGTGAAACAGCCATACAGATGGGGTGGCGAGTTGAATCGCACGCGTCGACCGGCGATCTCGTCGCTTCGTTGGCAAAATGCGTCCCGCTGGAAATCGAGGTCGATTATTCGTCGACGCTGGACGAACTCGCGCAGCTCGCGGCAGCCGAGCGAGCATGCGTGACAGGTCATGCTTCGTATTTTATCGAGCTTCCCGTTCGGCATCCTTTGTGCCGAGCGAATGCCGCTTTGCGTCGCGCGCAACCGTGGCAGGTTGGTATCTGCATCGCGTTGGCCGACGAACAGCCATTGGCAAACCTGATTACAGGGCGTGAGCTCACGCTCCAGATCTGTCTGGCAAGTATGTGTTATCGATGGATTATTGCCGGCGATCATGCGGATCGTGCCTCGGTCCACTTCGTCACCGAAGGCGTGGAGCGTCTGTTGCATGAAGGCTTGGAGCAGGCACACGTCGCTGTGCCGGTCGCTCAGTTACCGCTACTCGGTGTGCGCGAATCACGATACGTCATTGAGCATCTGAACGCGACCACAGCGGTGTATCCCGAAGGGCGGTGTCTGCACGAGCTGTTCGAGTTGCAAGTAGCGCGGGTACCGCAGGCGCACGCCCTGATGCACAGGGGCCAGCCGTGGACCTATGCGCAGTTGGATCACGAGGCGGACCGTCTGGCACAGGTACTGGTGTCGGAAGGGGTGGGCCGGGCGAGCCTGGTCGGTCTGTGCGTGGACCGCACGCCCTGGCTGATCGTCGGCATGCTGGCGATTCTCAAGGCCGGCGGGGCGTATGTGCCGCTGGACCCAGCCTATCCGACCGGCCGCTTGCAGTGGGTATGCGAAGACGCCGCACCGCGTTGGCTGGTATGCGACGCGACCGGCCGTGCGGCACTGGGCGATGCCGCGCTGACACAGCGATGTGTACTCGACGTCGCCACCGCCGGTACCCGCGCCACCGCCGCCCGCGCCGTACGTCCGGTCGACGGGAGCGACCGCGACGTCGCCTACGTGATCTACACCTCCGGCTCGACCGGCACACCGAAGGGCGTGCTGATCGAGCATGCGCAGGCGACCAACCTGGTGTACTGGGCGATGGACGCGTTCGATGCCCACGAGCGCGCTCGCGTAGCGTTCTGTACCTCGGTGCAGTTCGACCTGTCGGTGTTCGAATGCTTCGTGCCGCTGTGCAGCGGCGGCACCGTCTACCTGCTGGACGATGCGCTCGCCTTGCCGTCCGTGGCACACGATGTGACCCTGATCAACACCGTGCCCTCAGCGATCGGCGCGTTGCTGGACGGTGCCTTGCCGGCAACCACCACGGCAACCGTCAACCTCGCCGGCGAACCCTTGCGCAGCAGTCTGGTGGAGCGTCTGTTCGCGCACACGGCCGTGTCGCGCATTTGCAACCTGTACGGCCCGTCAGAGACGACCACGTATTCGACGTGGACGGCCATGCATCGGGATGAGCCGCGCGAGGAGACGATCGGACGACCGCTGGCGAACACCCAGATCTACCTGCTCGACGCGCACGCGCAGCCGGTACCGCTGGGCTCGCCCGGCGAGATCTACATCGGCGGTCGCGGCGTGGCACGCGGCTATCTGGGGCGAGCGGAACTCACGGCGAGCCGGTTCGTGCGCGACCCGTTTACGAGCGCCGCCGATGCGCGGATGTACCGCACCGGCGACCTGGCGCGCTACCTGCCCGACGGACGGCTAGTCTACCTGGGACGCAACGATCACCAAGTGAAGATCCGCGGCTTCCGCATCGAGCTGGGTGAGATCGAAGCGCGGCTGATCGCGCACGACGCCGTGCGCGAAGCGATAGTGACTGTGGCACCGGGTGGCGAGGACACACAGCCACGCTTGCTGGCCTATCTCATCGGCACCGCCGTCGATGCAGGAACGCTGCGCGAGCACCTGGCCACCGGCCTGCCCGAGTACATGCTGCCGGCGGCGTACATCTGGCTGGACGCGTGGCCGCTGACACCCAATGGCAAGCTCGACCGCCAGGCGCTACCGCAACCGGACGAAGCCGCCTACGCACGGCATACCTATGAAGAGCCGCAAGGCGACATCGAGATCGCCCTGGCGCAGTGGTGGAGCGAGCTACTGGGCGTGGCGAAAGTCGGTCGTCGCGACGACTTCTTCGCCTTGGGCGGTCACTCGTTAGTAGCTATGCGGCTGCTCTCGCGCCTGCGTCAGCGCTTCGCTATAGACCTGCCGCTGGCGACCGTCTTTGAGCGGCCGGTGCTGGCCGCGCTGGCCGCAGCGTTGACTGCGACAGGTACACACGCGGCATCGACCGCCATCGCACCGCGCGCACCCGACACGGCGCCAAGCCTGTCGTTCGCGCAGCAGCGCCTGTGGTTCCTGTCGCGGATGGGTGCGGCGGCGGGCAGTTATCACCTGCCGCTGGTGCTGCGTCTGCGCGGTGCGCTGTCGCCGATGGCTTTGCGCGCGGCGCTGGGCGCGTTGCTGGTGCGGCACGAAGCCTTGCGCACGGTCTTCATCGATCACGATGGCGAGCCGCAAGCGCGCCTCCTCGGCACGGACATCGCATTGCCGTGGACCGTGGTGGATCTGCGCACGGAACCGGCGACGTTGTCCGCCCACGTGCAGACCGCCATCGGCGAGGCCTTCGATCTGGCCGTAGGTCCGCTGATCCGGGCGCATCTATACCGCACCGGTGACGACGAACACGTACTGCTGTTGACCCAGCACCACATCGTGTCGGACGGCTGGTCGATGGACATTCTGCTGCGCGAGCTGGTGGCCTGCTACGAGGCC
>NZ_JACHCM010000017.1 GCF_014200755.1 Rhodanobacter sp. ANJX3
ATCAGGGCGTGCGCCTGCGGTACCCGCGCTACTTGCAACTCGAACAGCTCGTGCAGACACCGCCCTTCGGGATACACCGCTGTGGTCGCGTTCAGGTGTTCGATCAGCTCGTGGTATTCATCGGCAGCCAACAGGCGCAATGTCCCGAGCGGCTGCGATGCATCGCGCACCATCTCACTAAGCACGGTAAGCAGATAGCCGACATGCTGAGTGATAGTCGATCTATCGAACAACGCTGTGGCGAAGTTCAATCCGCCTTCGATGGTGTCTCCACGATCGGACAGGACAAGCTCGAGATCGAACTTGCTCGAAGCATAATCGACGTCGATCCGCTCGACGGTCAGACCGGCCAACTCTGGCAGAGCGTCGGCATTCTGCTCCCACACGAACATCACCTGAAACAAAGGTGATATCTCAGCGTGACGCACCGCTCCTGAAGCGGCCAGGATCGCTTCGAACGGTAACTGCGCGTGATCGAACGCAGCCAGCGTCGTATCGCGCACACGTTCGATAAGCGTCTGCGGCGTCGGCGCATCGTGGAGATTGATGCGTAACGGCAGCGTGTTGACGAAGCAACCGACCGTATCCTCCCACATCGCACGCGTGCGGGATGACACCGGCGTGCCGATCACAATGTCGCTCTGCGAGGCGAGTCGCGATAGCACAACGGACCATGCACCGAGCATGGCCATAAAGACCGTAGCACCACTGCGCCGAGCAAGCTCGCGGAGACCCGAAGTGAGCGTCTTGTCGAGAACGATCGGCACGAACGCAGCCTCATGTTCCCGGCGTGCCATGCGCGGACGATCCAAGGGCAAGTCGAGCGCAGGCGGAGAACCGACGAGAACGCCTTTCCAGTAATCGACAGCGACACGACGCGCGGAGGAGCGCGACCAACGCGCTTCCCACATCGCATGATCGAACGACGTCGCGACGACAGGAGGCAGCGGATCAGACCCACCCTCCGGCGCAGCGGCATACAGCGCGGACAACTCGCTCATGACGATATGCAAGGTCGTGGCGTCGGCTACCAGATGGTGGAGCGTCAGCAAAAACAGATGATCGCCATCGGGCAAACCGATCAACGCTGCGCGCAGCGGTGGCTCGCAGGAGAGGTCAAATGGACGGCCATATTCTTCCAGGCACAACTCGGCGATCGCTTCGGTGTTAGCCCGCGTCACGTGCGATATCGCCAGCGGACAGCCCATCGATGCATCGAGCAGCGACACGACAGGCAGACCGTCCTGTTCGGTAATCACCGTCCTCAGTACGTCGTGCCGCGCGTACAGGCGGTCGAGGCTTTTGCGAAACGCATGGATATCCAGCGCACCGTGCAAACGGCAGGCCACCGGCATGTGATAACTCGAACCGACGTCCGCACCAGCCTCGAGCAACCAGAGGCGCTGTTGCGCAGAAGTAAGCCGCAGCCCCAGCTCGGAAGCCTCGTCAACGCTTGCTTCCTCATTGCTCATCGCCGCGAAATTGACCTCCTCGGCCAGCAACGCCACCGTCGGCGCAGCGAACAGGCGCGACATCGCAATCGAGCAGCCGAAACGGTCGCACACCCTGCCGAGCATCTGCACGGCGAGCAACGAATGACCGCCGATCTCGAAGAATCCAGCATGGCGTCCGACTACGGACAGCCCGAGGAGATCGCGCCAGATTGCAGCGATCGCCTGCTCCACAACGCCTTGCGGTTCTTCGAACGGCGCCGAGCCGACGTCAGCTTCCTCGATCGATGGCAATCGCGCTTTGTCGATCTTGCCATTCACCGTCAAAGGCCACGTCGCGACAGCCACGAAAACGCTGGGCAACATGTAGCTCGGCAGGCGCGTCGCCAGATAGCTTTTCAGGATCGCCGGCAGCGGTTCGCTCAAAGCATGACCGGTCGAACTCGCTTCGACATAGGCGACGATGCGTGGTGCGATGCGTTCACTCTGATCGTTGTGTGCCACGACATCGACCATCACTTGATCGACCCACGCGCAATCACCTAGAACGGCTTCGATTTCTCCGAGTTCGACGCGGTGCCCTCGAATCTGCACTTGGTTGTCGTTGCGTCCGAGGTATTCGATCTCACCATCGGGAAGTCGGCGCGCAAGGTCGCCTGTGCGATACATGCGAGCATCGCCCGTCGCTCGGAATGGATCGGCAACGAATCGCTCGGCCGTCAGCGCCGGTCGGCCGTGATAACCGCGTGCAAGGATGTCGCCACCAACGTGGATTTCGCCCACCGTTCCCATCGGCACGAGTGATCGATGACGGTCGAGTAGATAGAGTCGTCCGTGGTCCACCACCTTACCAATGGAGTGCCAAGCGCCTGACGCATCGACTCGGCGAATCGTCGCGTTGATGGTCGTTTCCGTCGGCCCGTAGGCATTGAACACACGAGGCAGATGATGGCCGATCGCGAACCATGCCTTCAGTGCGGGAGCGCTTACCGCTTCGCCGCCGATAACGATGCGAGACAAATTCGATGGCAACCCCCTGCCCGGCGACGCCCAATGCGAGACCATGCCCGACCAGAACGCGGTCGGCAAGCTGGCGATGGTGATCGCGTGGGTATTGCAGAAAGCATCGAAAGCCTGCGGTGACGAAATACTCTCGTCGGTTCGCAGCACGAGGCAGGCGCCGCTGCTGAGCGCACCGAATATTTCTTCGACCGAAACATCGAATGCCAGCGACGAGAACTGGAGATAGCGATCGGCCGAGCCAAGCTCATACGTGCGCCGCACTGTTTCGATCTGACGCACGACAGAGGCGTGCTCCACCATGACGCCCTTCGGGATACCGGTCGAACCCGAGGTGTAAATGACATAGGCGAGATCGTGCGGCGATGTAGTCCGTTCGTCGAGTGGTGTAGCAGGACATGCATCCCATGGACGCGGCATTCCGTCCATCGCCACCATCGGAACCACGGTCGAGAGCTGCGCTCTATGGCGCGCATCGGTCACCACGATATCCGGACGAGCATCGTCGATGATGTCCGCGATTCGCTGTGCGGGATAATTCGAATCGATGGGTACGTAGAAGCCACCCGCCTTGAGCACGGCAAGAACGGCGACGATCATGTCCGCGCAGCGTTCCATGCAGATCGCGACCGGTCGACCATGTATCGGAGCAAGGCCGCTGAGATACCTGGCAAAACGATTGGCCCGTGCGTCCAGTTCGAGGTAAGTCAAGTGGACGTCGCCATCCATAATCGCCACGGCGCTCCCATCGCGAAGCGCCTGATCTTCGACGACCCGATGGATACCGCTCGGCAGATTGGACGACAAGCCGCCGCCGATCGCCTCGCCGAGCAGACTTTCGCGTTCCGCTACATCCAGGATATCCACCTGCGCATAGCGGGCCTGATCGTCCCCAGCGAGCGCAGCGAGCATGCGCTGGAAGTAACCCAGGTGGCGCGCGATGCGCGCTTCGTCGAACAGTTCGGCGTCATAGCCAAGCGCGCCGACAACAGCGCCGCCCTCCTCGCGCAAATCGAGTTCGAGGTCGTAGCGGAGAAACGTCTCCGGCGTGTCGACGATCTCGACAGCCAGGCCAGGCAGAAGCGGTGGCACGCGCATCGCACCCTGCCACGAGATCATTACCTGGAACAGCGATGCCTGCGCGTCACGGCCCTCGCTGCGGAGCATTTCCACCACCTTGTCGTACGGCACGTCCTGATGGTCAAGCGCATCACGAGTCGCTCGCGCGGCTTGTTCGACGACCTCAGCCAGCGTGGCGTCCTCGTCGGCGACGATTCGCAACGGCAGCGTGTTGATCAGTAGGCCGACGACGTTGGCGATTTCCGGTCGACGTCGTTGCGATGACGGCGTGCCGATGACGATATCCGACTGACCCGAGAGTCGAGCGAGAACCGCCCACCACGCAGCGAGCACCGTCGCAAACAGAGTCGTTCCATGTCGCCTCGCGACATTGTTCAAGCGCTCTACACATGCCTGCGGAATGCACACCGCCGACTGTCTGGCCGGATGTGTGCGCACGGCAAGCGGCGCACGGTCGGTCGGTAGCGCGATCGTGGGTGGCGCGTCCCTCAGCAGGAAAGTCCAGTAACGTGCCTGCGTCGCAAGGTGCCCAGTACTCCACTGCTCGCTTTCCCATGCCGCAAAGTCGACGTAACGAAGAAGTGGCTGGTCAAGCGAAGCAATCTGTCCGGTCACGTTCGCGAGGTAGAGCTGCTCGATATCCCGCACGAGAATATCCATGGATCCACCATCGCAGACGATGTGGTGCAGCGCGAGTTGAAATACGTGCTCATGATCGCTCGTGCGAACCAAACATGCGCGAACCAGTGGCCCACTAGCCAGATCGAAGCGGCGCCCGGATTCACGCGCGAGGACAGCGGCCAGACCCGCTTCGTCGTAGCCGTTGGCGGCGAGGTCGATCTCGGCCAACGGAAAGTCTTCCCCGGCAGGCAAAACTTTCGCCACCAGCGCACCCGCCCGAAACACGAAGGTTGTGCGCAACGCATCGTGACGCGCGTAGATCGTGTTCAAAGTTGCGCGCAGCGCCTGCGTATTCAGGTCGCCTGAGAACCGTAGCACGGCTACGATGTGGCTGGCGGCGTGGCCATGCTCCGTCTGCGAGGTGAGCCACATTGCCTGCTGAGCGAACGACGCCAACGGCAGCGAATCCGTGCGACGTTCGATGACCGTGGATGCATGTTCATGGCGCTGATCGGGAGCGAGCAGCGGCGCGAGTGCAGCCGCGAAGTCGATCAGTCGCGGGTGAGCGAAAAGCGCGCTCATTGGAATGTGTACGCCGAGTTCGCGTCCGAGCATGCCGACGAACCGGAGTGCAAGAAGCGAATGCCCTCCGCTTTCGAAGAAGTCCGTCTGCCTTGCGATTTTCACGCCGTCGAGCAGGCCGGCCCAGGCCGTTGCGACCAACAGCTCCAGCCCTGGCTCCGGCACGTCGCCCTCGGGCATCGATGACAGCGTGAGTTCCGTCGATGGCAGCGCGCGCCGATCCACTTTCCCATTTGCCGTCATCGGCAAGCCATCGAGTAGCAAGATAGCGGCAGGGATCATGTACGACGGCAGATGCGATCGTGCATGCCGCGCGAGCTCGTCTACAAGGACATCGTGCCCAGATGTGCCGACGACAAAAGCGACCAGCACCAAGGTCCCCACGGCATCTGATCGGGTGACGACAACGGCATCCTGAACCCACGGATGGCTCTTCAGACATGCCTCGATCTCGCCAGGCTCCACGCGATAGCCACGGATTTTCACTTGGTCGTCGTTGCGACCGTGGAAAGCGAGGCTGCCATCCGGCAAGAAGCGTGCAAGATCGCCCGTGCGATAGAGCCGTTCGCCAGGATTTGCGGAGAACCGATCGTGGATAAAGCGCTCATCCGTCAGCTCGGCATTGCCGAGATAGCCACGCGCCACACCCACGCCGCCGATGTACATCTCACCGACCGTGCCGCATGGCACCGAATGTCCATGCTTATCGAGAATGTGGATACGCGTATTCGCGATGGCTCTTCCGATAGTGGAACGACCGGTCGCTGTATCGATATCTCCGGAGGTCGCGACGACGGTCGTTTCGGTTGGCCCATAGTTGTTGACCAGACGCAGACCCCGCGGCAATGAAGCCGACGAATCGGTGTAACGATCGCCGCCAATGAGAAGCGTCTCCAACTGCGGCGGATAATCACCTTCCGCCAGCACAGTCGTGGCCAGCGATGTGGTGAGGAAACCGATTTGTGTTGGCGAACCGATCCACCAACGCAACATGGCCTGCAAGTCACCCAACGACGCAGCAGGCGGAAACAACAGACAACCACCGCTGACGAGCGTCGGCCAGATTTCCCAGGTGCTCGCGTCGAATGCCAGACCCGCCATGGCGCTGGCAAACATGCCTGGCCGCAGATCGAACGCTTGGCAGTGCCACGCGGTGAGCGCTACCAGCGATCGGTGTTCGATCATCACACCCTTCGGACGTCCCGTCGATCCCGATGTGTAGATCACATAGGCCAGGTCGCGCGCGTCGATGTTCCTCGGCGTGAATGTTATCGATGCGTCGCCGTTGTCCTGGCCCACGTTCAAAGCTAGACGGCCGTGCAAGGATGTTTCGGCGAAAGCGGCAAGGCCTGCCGGATCGACGAGTACGACACGAACCATCGCATCGTCCAAGGTCTGCGAGAGCCGCGAGGCAGGATGGGACGGATCGAGCGGCAAATAAGCACCGCCGGCTTTCAGAATACCGAGATAGGCCACCACAAGATCCAGTGTGCGCGCCAGACATACCGCGACCACCTCGCCGTGTTGCAGACCATGTTCGAGCAGACGACACGCAAGCCGATTGGCCTTGCGATCCAGTTCGGCATACGTAAGCGTGTCGTCACCTTGCCGCACGGCGATGGCCTCGGGTGTGCGCCGTACCTGAGCTTCGATCAGCGCATGGATACCGGTGTCGCTAGGGTACGGCGCTTCGGTCGCGTTCCACGCGGTCTGTTGCGCTCGCTCCGCCTCACTGAGCATGTCGATCGACGACAAACTCGCGCCGTCGACGGTCATCGCGCGAAGCACCGTCATCAGGTAATCGACGTGGCGTTGCATAGTCGACACGTCGTAAAGCGACGTCGCATGATTGAGGATGCCGCGAACCTCGGAACCGTCTTCCTGCAAAATCAGTTCAAGGTCGAAACGGCATGTGCCATTCCCCGTAGGCATCGCCTCGACCTCGATACCGGTCATGTCCGTTATCGTCCAAGACGATGGTTGCCAAGCGAACATGACCTGGAACAGCGGCGTGTGATCGAGCCGACGCGGCGGCTGGGCGATCTCGACCACCTGCTCGAACGGCAGGTCCTGATGATCCTGCGCCGCCAACGTCACCTGCCGCACATGACCGAGCAGACCGGCCACCGTGCCGGCCTCGTCCGGGCGCAACCGCAACGCCAGCGTGTTGACGAAGAAGCCGATCAACCCTTCCGTCTCCGGCCGACCGCGATTGGCCGTCGGTGTACCCACCACCAGATCGTCCTGTCCCGACAGACGGCTGAGCACCACCGTCCATGCGG
>NZ_JACHCM010000018.1 GCF_014200755.1 Rhodanobacter sp. ANJX3
GCCCGATCGGGTGGCACAGGCTCTATTTCAGCGGCAGCATATCCGGATCGAACGTACGCCAAGTGCCGTCGGCACCCTGGATGGCGATGCATGCTTGGTCGCCAAAATTTTTTGCAGCCTTTTTGGCAGACTGCATGGCAAAGGATAGCGCTTTGACGCGTGAGTCAAAGCTCTTGCGGCCTTCAGCGAGGCCATCCAGATACCAGGTGTCTGTGTTCCCCTGTTCGTAGGGAATCTCGTAGAAGATCATCGATCTGGCCGTCCTGAAACGCTGCGCGTGCGTTCGGGCGTATTTTCGGAAAAACGGTGCATTGTCCACGTGAGGATGAGTTGCATACGCTAACTGGGCGCTGCCAAGCACGTGAAGGCCATCACTCGTCGGCGTATCGCATCGCCTTGCGCCACCATCCCAATGATCGCGAAGGCACAACGCGTTGCTCATACCCGATCTACCGGATCAATAAAAACGCACCGCCGACCAGTCGCTGACGGTGCGTATGGTTCCTGGCCTATCGCAAGGCTCAGGCGAGAAGCGCTTTCAATGCCATAGACGCCAGATCAATGCATCGATCAGTGCTTCTGGCGCCGAATACGGCGGCTGTCGCGATTCTCCGACTTGTTCAGGCGTCTATCCTCGCCCTTGGTGAGGTGGCCGTTGTGTTTGGCCTCGTCGGCGCTTTCGCGCTGGGCAATGTTGGCGTCCTGCTTTTCGTCGCGGGCGGCCTGCTTGCCATTGATCGTGCCGTTGGCTTCACCGTTTTGAATGCGATTTTGCTGATTGCTCAGGCGCTGATTGACTTCGTTGACGCGCGGATGGCCGGGTACGCTGGTGTCCTGCGCCATTACCGTACCGGAGACGAGCGCCGAAAAAGCAACCAAGCCAAGCATGCCGAGGCGAAATTTTGCGTGGGTTTTCATAATTGCATCCTTAGTGAGTAGGTAAGCATGGATGGATATGACGGCGGCAGGCGTTGCCTGCGCGAAGTCATGCCACGGTGGCAGGCCTGGGATACGTACCTCGCGATCGACATCTCCCGTGCCGTTGTCGAGCGTGCCGATCGCGTTCGTTACGTAAGTCGATCGCTGGCAAGCAGAACTGGAGAACGGGATGTATCCGCAGGGCGTTGACACACTTCTTTACATAGCTGGCTGCCGTTCAGTCTCGCTGCCTTGCAGCAATCGGTCGCGTTGAAGGCTCGATCGAATCGCACTGGTATGATCGGCATTGCGACGGGGGAACATGGCAGGTACTTGGCTGCTGTCGAGAGAGCGCCACGTTTGCCTGCGCTGTCGCCGCAGGCGTGACAAAGGTGCGGCGGTTGGTTGTCGTCATCACGCAAAACACGGTTATTCTTTTGATCGCAGTCGCGTCGTGCGTACGCGGTCGCAACGACGCTTGGCGACGTGCGCATGAGCGGATCGCTTCCGGTCGTCACGTTCAACCCGTGTCCCGCGATCGAGCGCGCAGGCAGCGTTTCGACCGTTCGATTTCATCGCGTATCGCGGCACCTATCTCTCATGTTGCCCGGGCAGCTCAATGACGCGCTGCGAGGGTTTTTCAACCGGCATATTCGCGGGCTGCTCGATGCGCATATCTGGTCCAGTGCCGGCACGGCCGTCGTATCGATGAATGCTTTCAGTGCGTTTCGCTTAGCCGGCGGCTGGTGGTGCCGGACGAATAACGCGCTGTTGCTGATGGCCGGCGTGGCCCTGATCTGATTTGTTTTTAGCCAGCACCTGCTGAACCTGCATCTGAACTATGGACCGACGCTCGTCCGCAAATCAGTAACGCGCGAGCTTCGTTTCCAGGCGCAGCCGTTTACGCAGGTTGGCGAGCATCGTGGCATCGGGAAAGGTTTTCAGCGCTGCGCGCAGTACCTGGATATCTTGCCGCCAGCCGAGCTGATCGGCCAGTTGCGCGAGTGCCTTGGTGGATTTGTTTTTGTGGACTTCACTGGCCTGGATCGCTACGCCCGCCAGACGATTGAGCGTGTGAACGGCTTCGAGTTGCAGGCGCAGACGCCGCACCCGTCGTCGCCAGCGGTGCAGGCTGGCTGGTGTGCCCTGTTCCGCAGCGTCGCGTTCGGACTTGTTGACTCGTCGATGGCTTTGCTTGACCGACTGCTGCAGAGATTTTTGCGTGACGCGCTTCCAGCGGAGCTTGTCGAGCACGATGACTATATCCGCCATGGCGGCGATGCGCCGGGCGAAGCCTGGGTCTTTGTCCAGCTCCGTTTCCAGCAGCAAATCGCGCTGCACGGCCAGCACTTGCGCGGCGATCGCCCATTCGCCGGTTTCGTCATCGGCAGCGAGTTTCTCTGCTATCGCTACCGCCACCTGCGAGTCGCGCAGCGCCGACAGCCGCCTCGCCTGATGGCGCAGGGCGATATCGATCTTTGCGGTCTCGGCTCCCACGGCGTCGCTGACCAGCGCGAGCAGGCTGCGCAACCTGCGCAGGGCTTTGCGCGCTTCGTGAACACCGCGATGGCGATCTTTCCGGTTGGCCAAGGCTTTGGCGACCGCCTTGCACTCCTTCCGGGCAAGCGCGGCGAGCGAGCTGCTCATGGTAGACAACGTGTCGGCATTCATGAATCAGACGATCCTTGGCTGGCCAAGCGGCCAGTGTAAGGCGCAACCCATGCGGCCGTGACAATTTCACGGCACAGGCGTGGATGAGCGCATTCCCAGTCCCGCGATGACACACGCAGGTCACAATCGGCTGCTTAAGTCGATGGACCTTGTCCTGCCGGTGCTTAACCATGAACAGTTCGACCAGCGAAGACTTGATCGACAGTGTGAAGGGCTCCGCAAACCAGCGGCTGTTCGGCTTCGGCCTTTTCGGCCTATGTCTGTTGCTGGCGACGATCTACGTCGGCGTGCAGCTCAACCACGATTTGACGATCGCACCCTCGGGCACGGCCGTGAGCTATTTCCTGCTCGCCACGGCGCTGCTGATCGCGCTGGGCTTCGAGTTCGTCAACGGCTTTCACGATACCGCCAACGCAGTAGCCACGGTGATCTACACGCGCTCGCTGCCGGCGAGTTTTGCGGTGGTCTGGTCGGGGGGCTGGAATTTCGTCGGCGTGATGGTTTCCAGCGGCGCGGTGGCCTTCGCGGTGCTGCAGCTGTTGCCGATCGACCTGGTGCTCAACGTAGGCTCCGGGGTGGGCTTCGCGATGGTGTTCGCGCTGCTGATCGCGGCGATCATCTGGAATCTGGGGACGTGGTCGCTCGGTCTGCCCTCATCGAGCTCGCATACGCTGATCGGCTCGATCATCGGCGTGGGCCTGATGAACCAGCTGATGCACGGCGGTGCTGCCAGCAGCAGTGTGGACTGGAGCCAGGCCTGGAACGTGGGCAAGTCGCTGCTGGTGTCGCCGCTGGTCGGCTTCTTTTTCGCGGCGCTGCTGCTGTATGCCCTGAAGCTGCTGGTGCGCGTGCCGGCGCTGTATGCCGAGCCGAAGGGCGATCAGCCGCCGCCGTTCTGGATTCGCAGCATTCTGATTCTTACCTGCACCGGCGTGTCGTTCGCGCACGGCTCCAACGACGGCCAGAAGGGCATGGGCTTGATCATGCTGATCCTGATCGGCACGGTGCCGGCCGCCTACGCGCTGAACCGCACGGTGACACCGAGCGAGACGCAGACCTTCATTTCGGTGGCGCATCATGCCAGCGAAGTGCTGGGTCGCTACACCGCCGGCGTCGCACCGGTGACTTCGCCGCGCGACGAGATCGAGCATTACATCGATAGCCATCAGGCCACGCCGGCAACCCTGGTGGCCTTGCGCCAGCTGACCGACACCATCGGCAGCCAGGCCGGGCAGAGCCCGTCGCTGTCGGACGTGCCGCAGACCCAGGTCAACAACGTGCGCAACAATATGTACCTGACCTCCGAGGGGCTGCGGCTGATGGCCAAGGCCAAGCAACCGAGCTTTGCGCCAGCGGATCAGGCCGTGCTGGACAATTACCACAGCCTGCTGGACCGCTCGACCAAGTTCATTCCGACCTGGGTCAAGGTGGCCGTGGCCATTGCGCTGGGCCTGGGCACCATGGTCGGCTGGCGGCGCATCGTGCGCACCGTCGGCGAGCGTATCGGCAAGCAGCACCTGACCTATGCGCAGGGCGCCTCGGCCGAGCTGGTCGCGGCGATCACCATTGGCGCGGCCGATCGTTTCGGCCTGCCGGTAAGCACGACGCACGTGCTGTCGTCGGGCGTCGCCGGCGCGATGGTGGCCAACGGCTCGGGCTTGCAGTGGAGCACGATACGCAGCCTGCTGATGGCATGGGTGCTGACCCTGCCGGTATCGATTGCGCTGGCGGCAGGGCTGTTTTGGGCGTTCCGCCACGTGTTCTGAGCATCCACGGCAGCCGTCTGACAACGGAAGTGGTCCGACATCGCAGTGCCACTTCGCGTCTAGGAAACAGCTTTCCTCGTATTTCACCGTTGGCACGGTGATTGCGTCGCATCCGAAGATCAGGGTGCTGGTGGTCTCGGGTTATGCCGATGCGGCGGCGTTCGCGCCGAATATTCCGCATCTGACCAAACCCTTTCGGGAGGACGACCTGGTGGCCCTGCCCAATCATGGCAAGCGGCAAGGCTAGTTTTTGCTGGTTTCAACGATGCTTGAT
>NZ_JACHCM010000019.1 GCF_014200755.1 Rhodanobacter sp. ANJX3
TGTGCGCCGGACCTGTTGCTCGAACAGCTCGCCCAGGCAGGCTGTCGGGAACGCGCGCGCGGTCGTGTTCCATGCGGCGATAAGTGCGCGCTCGGCGTGGTCGGCAAGCGCAATCTCAAGTATGCGCTGCGTATCGTCGGCCAGCATCTGAGCGACGACGGCCTGCAGATACCGGATGTGGCGGCTCACGCTATCGGCGTCAAAAAGCGCCGTCGCGTAGATGAAGCCTCCGACGATGCCGTCGCCTTCTTCGCCAAGGTCGAGCTTGATGTCATAGCGCGACGAAGCTTGGGAGAGATGCAGCGGACGGATGTCGATGCCGGGCAAGGAGAGCGCACTGCGCGCGGTGTTCTGCCAGGTGAACATCGCCTGGAAAATGGCAGTGCGATCGCTGGATCGCACCGGATTCACGATCTCAACCACCTGCTCGAACGGCAGATCCTGATGATCCTGTGCAGCGAGAACGTCGCGTCGAACACGCCCGACGAGTTCCGCCAGTGACGGGTTGCCGCCGAGTTCGACACGTAGCGCGAGCGTGTTCACGAAGCAACCGATGGTCTGTTCGACATCGCTTCGCCGACGATTGGCAACCGGCGTGCCGATGACGAGATCGGTCTCGTGCGACAGGCGCGCTAGCACGACGGCCCAGGCTGCCATGATGGCGGTGAATAGCGTGACGTCCTGACGCCCACACCACTGCTTGAGCGCCTTTGTCGTAGCCGCGTCGAATGCGATAGGCAGGAAGGCGCCGCTATGGTCCTGATGCGGCGGCCGCGGTCGGTCGATAGGCAAGTTGAGGGAGGCTGGCAGATCAGCCAGGCGATCACGCCAATAAGCCGTCTGGACGTCCATCCGTGCACCGCTCAGTCGCTGCCTCTGCCAGGCCGCGAACGCGGGATATTGTACCGATGGCAAAGTCGCGGGTATCGACCCATCGCTAACAAAGGCACGGTAATGTGCCGCGATATCGTCCGCGAGAAGGGCGAGCGACCAACCGTCCGCAATGAGGTGATGCAAGGTCAGAATCAGGATGTGTTCGTCATCCTCGATGCGAACGAGCGCCGCCCGCAAAAGTGGCCCCCGCTCGAGATCGAACGGACGTTGTGTTTCCTCGTCTGCGAACTCCTGCCATGCCGTCGCGCGATCGTCCCTGCCGCGCATATCGACTTCGTCCAGCGCGATGCCCGGCAACGGCGCGAGCAACCGAACATGCATTCCGTCCGCATCGTGCACGACGACGCTGCGTAACGCATCGTGCCGTGCGAAAACACCATTCAACGCAGCGTGAAGCGCCGCCACGTCGAGTACACCCTTGAGCGATAACGCACCTGGAATATGATAGATGGCCGAGCTTCCCTCACGCTGCGAGGCGAGCCATAAACTCTGCTGCGCAAACGAGAGCGGGATTCGATCGCCGTGCGCCAACGTGGCAATCGAATCTTCCGTCATCGCGCGGGTCTTCATGCCGCGCGCCAGCGCCAGCGCCCTTAGCCGCTCCAGCGTTGCAGCGTCCATATTGTCGAATGGCGAACTTGTGCTCACGGTATCTGTCCTTCGGAGGCGATGAGTTCTTCGAGATCCGCTGCGTCGAATTGCTGGGCAAGCGATGCGAGCAGAACCTCGCGAGCGAAAGCGTCGAGGTCTGGATGGTTGAAAAGAGTCGATAGCTCGATGTCGAGCCCGAAATCGGTGCTGATCCTGGCGAGCATTCGCACTGCCAAGAGCGAATGGCCACCAAGCTCGAAGAAGTGATCGCGGCGACCGACGCGAGTGACCCCGAGCAGTTCCTCCCACACGGCGGCGATCGCGCT
>NZ_JACHCM010000020.1 GCF_014200755.1 Rhodanobacter sp. ANJX3
GCCAAGAGCGAATGGCCACCAAGCTCGAAGAAGTGATCGCGGCGACCGACGCGAGTGACCCCGAGCAGTTCCTCCCACACGGCGGCGATCGCGCTTTCGGTGTCGCCTTGCGGCGGTTCGTACGCCCGACGGGCAAAGGCTTCGTCGTCCGGTGCCGGCAGCGCCTTGCGGTCGAGCTTGCCGTTGCCGGTCAGCGGCAAAGCGGCCAGTTGCACGAAGGCCGCCGGCACCATGTATTCAGGCAGGTGTGCCGCGGCATGCGCACGCCACTGCGCCACCTCGCCCTGCCCGGCCTCGACGACCAGATAAGCGATCAACCGCACGTCGCTTCCTGGCGTGTCGCGCGCGACCACCGCGACATCGCGGATCGAGGCGCAGGTCGCCAGACAGGCCTCGATGTCACCCAGCTCGATACGAAAGCCGCGGATCTTCACCTGGTCGTCGTTACGGCCCAGGTACTCGATCTGGCCGTCCGGCGCATAGCGAGCCAGGTCGCCGGTCTTGTACAACCGGCCACCCGCGCGGAACGGATCGGAGACGAAGCGTTCGGCCGTCAAGCCATCGCGGTTGAGGTAACCGCGCGCCACACCGACGCCACCGATGTGCAGCTCACCGACCGTGCCACGCGGTACATGACGGCCATAACGATCGAGCAGATGGATCGCGGTGTTTGCGATCGGCCGACCGATCGGCACGGTACCGCCAGTGTAGTCCGGCGGACAGGTCCACGCGGTTACGTCGATCGCCGCTTCGGTCGGTCCGTACAAGTTGTGCAAGGCGACCGCCGGCAAGCGCTGGCGACAGGCCAGCACGTGGGCGGCCGGCAAGGCTTCGCCACTGAGTATCAGTCGACGCAGGCTCGTGCACGCGGCGACGTCGTCCACCTGGACGAAGCTGGCCAGCATCGAGGGCACGAAGTGCGCTGTGGTGACTTGCCATTGACGCATCCATGCAGCCAGTCGCGGCGCGTCTTTGTGCAGCTCGGGCGGTGGCACGGCCAACGAGGCACCGGCGAGCAGCGGCCAGAAGAATTCCCATACCGACACATCGAAGCTAAAGGGGGTTTTCTGGATGACGATGTCGGTGTGGTCCAGACCGTAGGCGCTCTGCATCCAGGTCAGTCGGTTGACCAAGGCGCCGTGTTCGTTCATCACACCCTTCGGGCGACCGGTCGAGCCGGAGGTGTAGATCACGTACGCCAATTGTCCGGCCGACGCGCCGGCGATCTGGGGATCGTGCGTCGGGCCATCGGTCCACGGCGCCTGATCCAGGTGCACACGATGGGCAGTGCTACCCAGCTCGGCCAAGGCGGTCTCGCCCACCCCATCGACCAGCATCCAGGCTGGCGAGGCATCGTCCAGCACCTGTCGCAGGCGTTCGGTCGGCAGGCTCGGATCCAGTGGCAGGTACGCGCCGCCGGCCTTGAGGATGGCCAGCAGACTGATCACCATCGGCACGCCACGCTCGGCGCAGACGGCGACGATGCGGTCGGGGCCGACGCCGTGCGCTACCAGTCGATGCGCCAGGCGGTTGGCACGCCGGTTGAGTTCGGTATAGGTGAGGTTGCCGTCCTCGTGCCGCACAGCGATGGCCTCGGGCGTGCGCTGCACCTGGGCTTCGATCAGCGCATGGATGCTGACGTCGGTCGGATACGCTGCTTCGGTCGCGTTCCATGCCGCCTGCTGCGCTCGCTCCGCCGCACTGAGCATGTCGATCGACGACAAGCTCGCACCGTCGACGGTCATCGCGCGAAGCACCGTCATCAGGTAATCGACGTGACGCTGCATCGTCGACGCGTCGAA
>NZ_JACHCM010000021.1 GCF_014200755.1 Rhodanobacter sp. ANJX3
TGTGCGCCGGACCTGTTGCTCGAACAGCTCGCCCAGGCAGGCTGTCGGGAACGCGCGCGCGGTCGTGTTCCATGCGGCGATAAGTGCGCGCTCGGTGGCTGGCACGATATCCAGACGGTAAGGCGAGACGACGCGATCGCCGCCCTCGATGGCCTCGGCCAGCTTCTCGAGTGCGCACTGCATATAACTGCAGATGTGCTGACCCGACAGACTCGACGATACGAGTGCCGTCAAAGCGAGGCTGTCACCGAAGTCCTCGACGGACATGGTCAACGGGTAATTGTTTCTCACCTCGTCGCTGAGCACCTTCACGCCAGCCATCGGATGCGTCGCGTTCGATATATGACCGTCGTTGAGCTCGATCGGCGCCTCGTTGTGCCGGTAGTTGAGCACCGAATTGAACAGCGGCATCGGTGCCACGACTCCGCTGCAACGCTGAGCAAGCGCGAGTGACGCGTGCTCGTGCTCGATCAGCTGGGTAAGCCGGTCGTGGGTGTCACGTGCGGCGCTGGCCAGGTCGCGCTTACCGACATCAAGGCGGAACGGCAACGTGTTGATGAATAAACCGACCGCACGGTCGATACCTTCGCCACCGAGCGAGCGACCAAACAACACTGTGCCGAATACCACGTCATCACGATGACTGGTGTTGGACAGAATATGCGCCCACGCGAGATGGCACAGGCTCGCAACGCTTACGCCGAGACGTCGTGCAGCATGCCGCAGTGCGTTGTTGAGCGATGCCGGCAATGCCTGTCGAAACTCTTCGATGCCACCACCCTGTTGTTGCACGTCAGCCAGATCGAAGGCGAGTGTCGGCTCGTGCACATCACCGAGGATGCGCGAGAAATACGTCTCGTGCGATTCGTCCGGCTCGCCAAGCCGTGCATAGGCCACCAAGTCCCGGAATGGCACGGGCATAGCCAGATCGCCGGTTCGGCCACGAAGAATCGCATGAACTTCATCACGCAGCACGTCGAGGGTGGAATGGTCACCGATGAGATGATGAAGCCGTTGGATAACCACCCACCGGTCGCCATCGGCATCGTGCGCCACGATGAAGTCGAGCAACGGCGCCTTGCCGAGATCGAGGCACTCGCGGCGCGGATCGAAGCGCTCGGCCAACTGCTCAGCCACGGGACCATCGGCCGAATCCAGCTCGATCTCTCTGACGTTGAGTTGAGCGCTGCGAAGGACAACCTGCGCAGGATGAGAAAGCCCATGCCACAGGAATGCAGTGCGCAGGATGTCGTGCCGATCGATGACATGCTGGACGGCTAGCAAGAAGCGTTGCAGCAGTTCCCGATTCGGGAACGACATTGTCGTGGTGAGAAGGTAGGGATCACCAGCGTCGGCGAGCATGTGGTGGAACAGAATGCCGTCCTGTAATGGCGATAGTGCATAGATGTCCTGGATGTTCGTCATGCCACCCGGCACATGTCGCGCGATCTGGTCGATGTCGTCCTGGTTCAGATCTATCAGCGGAAGCATGTCCGGCACGATGCGTTCGCAATCCGCCGGAATGCGTTGCGGCGGCACGACGACCGTGCCATCGCGTCCCTTGATGGCAGCGAGATCGCCGAGAACGGGTGCGGCGAAAACATCGCGCACATCCAGAGCGTATCCAAGCCGACGCAGACGATCGACCACGGTAATCGCCAAGAGCGAATGGCCACCAAGCTCGAAGAAGTGATCGCGGCGACCGACGCGAGTGACCCCGAGCAGTTCCTCCCACACGGCGGCGATCGCGCT
>NZ_JACHCM010000022.1 GCF_014200755.1 Rhodanobacter sp. ANJX3
TGTAATGACCCAGCACTTCCTGCACAGGTCAGGCCGCTAAGGCATACGCCTCAGCGGGTGTTTTCATCTTCAACGCCTGGTGCGGGCGCTGGTGGTTGTAGAAGTGGATCCAGTCGCCGATCGTGCGCATGGCGTGGGTCAGGCTTTCGAACCGATGACGATGCACGCACTGCTCTTTCAACGTGCGAATGACCCGCTCGACCATGCCGTTCTGCTGCGGGCAATGCGGCGTAATGGACTCTTGCTGCAGGCCATAGCTGCGGACCAGGCTGGTGTATTTCCGGCTGGTAAAAACTAAGCCGTTGTCCGATCGAAGAAGAAAGGACGTGTTCACCTTGCCCAGGGTACCGAAGCGGCTGATCAGCGCCTGCTCCAGGGCGCCGGCGGCCGTGCTGGCCTTGCCACTGCGCGACAGATGCCAGCCAAGAAGCTCGCGGGTATGGCAATCGATGACCAACGCCAAGCTGAGCCAGCCGTCCTTGCCGCCCCAGACCCGGCACAGATCCGTCGACCAGCGCTCGTCCGGCCTGCTGGCGACCGACGGCAATGCCTGGATACGTGGACGCTGACCAATGGGTCGTTTGCGCACCTGCCAGCCCTTGAGCTGGAAGATGCGCTGGACCGTGTTCTTGTTCATGCCAAGCAGGCCGGCGACAGTACGGTAGCCAAAGGACGGCTCCGCTTCGATAAGGGCTTTCACCGGCACCGAGAGCGCCTCCTGCACCTTCGGTGATGCCTTGGTCGAGCGGTAATAGACCGTCCGGCGCGCCACGCCAAACCAGTGGCACAGCTGGGCCATGGAGACATCGAAGCCATCGGCACGCAGCCCCTGCTGAAGTGAGACCATCAGGTCTCGTCCTTGCCCAGCAGGGAGTTCAATTTTTTTCTGGCGCGCAGCTCCAGCATGGCCTCGCCATAGGCTTCCTGAAGGTCCTTCAACTGCCGCTCGTACTGCTCGCGGACGTCTTCCGGCTTAGCACGCAGGGCATTCTCCATGCCGCGCTTCGCATCCTCGACCCAGCCCTCGATCTCAGAAGGCGGGAGGTCGAACTGACGACTGGCTTCCGATATCGACGTCTTACCTTGAATCACTTCAAGGACCAACGCCGACTTCCGACGGGCGGTCCAGCGTTTGATTTCTTCTTCCATCACGATGCTCATGGGGGTGCTCCCTTGGGAAAGTAACACCTGAGCAGGATTTCAGTGGGTCATTACAT
>NZ_JACHCM010000023.1 GCF_014200755.1 Rhodanobacter sp. ANJX3
GGCGACGCCCCCCCGATTTTGAGTAGCACATAGGTTTGGAGTCCAATCCCCCTACTGACGGAGATTGGACGTGAAGAAGCGATTTACCGAAGAACAGATCATCGGGTTCCTGCGCGAGGTTGAAGCCGGCATGCCGGTGAAGGAGATGTGCCGCAAGCACGGCTTCAGCGAGGCTTCGTACTACCTCTGGCGCAGCAAGTTCGGTGGCATGAGCGTGCCCGACGCCAAGCGCCTGAAGGAGTTGGAGACGGAGAACGGGCGACTGAAGAAGCTGCTGGCCGAGCAGGTGCTTGAGAACGAAGTGATCAAGGATGCCCTGCGAAAAAAGTGGTGAGCGCACCGGCGCGGCGCGAGCTGGTGCGGCAGATGGTCGACAAGGGGTTGAGCGAGCGGCGCTCGTTGGCGGTCGCGGGCATGAGCGCCAGCGCGTATCGCTATGCCACGCGACCGGATCGAAACGTTGAACTCCGGCAACGAATTCTGACTTTGGCACAACGGCACAAACGCTACGGTGTCGGCATGATCCATCTGAAGCTTCAACAGGCCGGGTTGCTCGTGAACTACAAGCGCGTGGAACGGCTGTATCAGGAAGCGAAGCTGCAGGTGCGTCGACGCAAGCGGAAAAAGGTGCCTGTTACCGAGCGGCAACCGTTAGCTCGACCGACGACCGCCAACGAGGTCTGGTCGATGGACTTCGTGTTTGATCGCACGGCTGATGGCCGCGTTGTTAAGTGCTTGACGGTCGTCGATGACGCCACCCACGAGGTAGTCGTTATCGAGGTCGAGCGAGCGATCTCCGGCATGGGCGTGACGCGCGTGATGGATCGCCTGGCGCTCAGTCGCGGCCTGCCTCAGATGATTCGCAGCGACAACGGCAAGGAGTTCTGCAGCAAAGCGATGGTCAGTTGGAGCTACGCGCGTGGCGTGAAGCTGCGCCTGATCGAACCAGGCAAGCCAAACCAGAACGCCTACATCGAATCGTTCAATGGCCGCCTGCGCGATGAATGCCTCAACGAGCACTGGTTTCCCAGCCTGTTGCACGCACGCGCCGAGATCGAACGCTGGCGGCGGGAATACAACGAGGAACGACCGAAGAAGGCGTTGGGCGGGCTGACACCTGCCGCCTATGCGAAACAGTTAAAGTGACACCGGACTCTAAACCGGCCCGCTACTCAAAGCGGGGGGACGTCG